>CBDCJN010000033.1:0-15837 GCA_965217855.1 Actinoplanes sp.
AAGCCCGCGCGAACCGCAAGGTCCGCGAGGGCCTCGTGGTCGGCGACAAGATGGACAAGACCGTCATCGTCGAGGTCGAGGACCGCGTGAAGCACGCGCTCTACGGCAAGGTTCTGCGGCGTACGCGCAAGCTCTACGTGCACGACGAGCAGAACGCGTGCGGCGTCGGCGACCGGGTTTCCCTGATGGAGACCCGTCCGTTGTCCGCCACCAAGCGGTGGCGTGTCGTGGAGATCCTCGAAAAGGCCAAGTGAGTGCGCTGGGCCGGCTCCGGCCGGCCCGGCCCACCATCGTTCCGCCAAGCTTCGGTCGCTGACCGGAGAACTGGCAGACATAGGAGACAGACGTGATTCAGCAGGAGTCGCGACTGCGCGTCGCTGACAACACGGGTGCCCGGGAGATCCTGTGCATTCGTGTGCTCGGTGGCTCCGGTCGCCGCTACGCGGGCATCGGCGACGTCATCGTGGCCACCGTCAAGGACGCCATTCCGGGCGCGGGTGTGAAGAAGGGTGACGTCGTCAAGGCGGTCATCGTCCGCACCGCCAAGGAGCGTCGTCGTCCGGACGGCTCGTACATCCGCTTCGACGAGAACGCCGCCGTCATCATCAAGGACGGCGGGGACCCCCGCGGTACCCGCATCTTCGGCCCGGTCGGGCGCGAGCTGCGCGACAAGCGGTTCATGAAGATCATCAGCCTGGCGCCGGAGGTGCTCTGACCGTGAAGATCAAGAAGGGCGACACGGTCGTCGTCATCGCCGGCAAGGACAAGGGCGCGAAGGGCAAGGTCATCGCGGCCTACCCGACGCGTGACAAGGTCCTGGTCGAGGGCGTCAACCGCGTCAAGAAGCACGAACGCATCCGCACCACGCAGCGTGGTTCGAAGACCGGCGGCATCGTGACCCAGGAAGCCCCCGTTCACATCTCCAACGTGCAGATCGTGGACGACCAGGGCAAGCCGACTCGGATCGGCTACCGGATCGACGAGAACGGCCAGAAGGTTCGTATCGCGCGTACGACCGGTAAGGAACTCTGATGACTGCGCCCACCGAGACCAAGACGCTGCCCCGCCTGAAGCTCAAGTACCGCGGCGAGGTCATCTCCGCGCTTCAGGAGCAGTACAACTACGGCAACCCCATGCAGGTTCCCGGCCTGGTCAAGGTCGTCGTGAACATGGGTGTTGGCGAGGCCGCCCGCGACGCCAAGCTGATCGACGGCGCCGTGCGTGACCTGACCACCATCACCGGTCAGAAGCCGCTCGTGCGGCGGGCGACCAAGTCCATCGCGCAGTTCAAGCTGCGTGAGGGCATGCCGATCGGCGCGAAGGTGACCCTGCGCAACGACCGGATGTGGGAGTTCCTCGACCGGCTTCTGTCGATCGCGCTGCCCCGTATCCGTGACTTCCGCGGGCTCGACGGGCGCAAGCTCGACGGGCACGGCAACTACACCTTCGGTCTGACCGAGCAGTCGGTGTTCCACGAGATCGACCAGGACCGGATCGATCGCACCCGGGGCATGGACATCACGGTGGTCACGACCGCCAAGACCGACGACGAGGGCCGGGCGCTGCTCAAGCTCCTGGGCTTCCCGTTCAAGGAGAACTGAGCATGGCTAAGAAGGCGCTGATCATCAAGGCGGCCGCGAAGCCGAAGTTCGCCGTGCGTGCCTACACCCGCTGCCAGAAGTGTGGTCGTCCGCACTCGGTCTACCGCAAGTTCGGCCTGTGCCGCGTTTGCGTGCGGGACATGGCTCACCGCGGTGAGCTCCCCGGCGTCTCGAAGGCTTCCTGGTAACCAAGCAATACCGCTTCGCCGTAGGCCCTCTTTCGGGAACCCCGGCGAGAAAGGTTGACGAATACCCATGACGATGACGGACCCGATCGCAGACATGCTCACGCGTCTGCGTAACGCCAACCAGGCGTACCACGACAAGGTGACAATGCCCTACTCGAAGATCAAGGCGAACATCGCCGAGGTCCTCAAGGCCGAGGGTTACATCGCCTCCTGGTCGGCTGAGGAGCCCGAGGAAGGCGCTGTCGGCAGGCGTCTGGTCGTAGAGCTCAAGTACGGCCAGAGCCGCGAGCGCAGCCTCGCCGGCATCAAGCGCGTCTCGAAGCCCGGACTCCGGGTTTACGCCAAGTCCGACGAGCTTCCTCGCGTACTCGGCGGCCTGGGCGTCGCGATCATTTCGACGTCCCAGGGACTGCTGACCGACCGGCAGGCCCGCAAGCGGAGCGTTGGCGGGGAAGTCCTCGCCTTCGTCTGGTAACTGGAGACTGAGAAACCATGTCGCGAATCGGACGTAAGTCGATCCCGGTCCCGGCCGGCGTCGATGTCACCATCACGGGCCAGACTGTCAAGGTCAAGGGCCCCAAGGGCGAGCTGTCGCACACCGTCTCCGAGCCGATTACGGTCGCTCACGAGGGTGCCGAGTTGCACGTCAACCGCCCCAATGACGAGCGCAAGGCCAAGGAGCTCCACGGCCTCTCCCGTACCCTGGTCGCCAACATGATCGTCGGCGTCACCGAGGGCTACAAGAAGACGCTGGAGATCAACGGCACCGGTTACCGGGTCACGGCCAAGGGCAAGGACCTCGAGTTCGCCCTGGGCTTCTCGCACCCGGTGAACGTCGTGCCGCCGGCCGGAATCAGCTTCTCGGTCGAGAGGCCGACGCAGTTCACGGTCTCGGGCATCGACAAGCAGCTGGTCGGCGAGGTCGCCGCCAACATCCGGAAGATCCGCCCGCCGGAGCCCTACAAGGGCAAGGGCGTCAAGTACCAGGGCGAGGTCATCCGCCGTAAGGCTGGAAAGGCAGGTAAGAAGTGACCGCCACGCTGCTCAAGCGCCGCAACGGCGCGGGTGCCGCTGCCAAGCGGGCTGTCGGAAAGGCGCGTCGGCACTTCCGGGTCCGTCGGAACCTCCGCGGTACCGCGGAGCGCCCCCGCCTGGTCGTCACCCGGTCTTCGCGGCACATCACCGCGCAGATCATCGACGACCTGCAGGGCCACACGCTGGCCTCGGCCTCCACGCTCGACACCTCCCTGCGGGGTGGCGAGGGTGACAAGAGCGCGCGGGCCGGCAAGGTCGGCGCTCTGCTCGCCGACCGGGCCAAGGCCGCGGGCGTTTCCAAGGTGGTCTTCGACCGCGGTGGCAACAAGTACGCGGGGCGGATCGCCGCGCTGGCGGATGCCGCTCGCGAAGCCGGACTCGAGTTCTAGGAGGAATTGACCAATGCCTGGTCAGCAGCGCCGAGGCGGCGGGTCCGGCGGTAACACCGAGGGTGGCAACCGCCGGGACAACCGCCGTGAGGGCGGTCGCGGCAACGCGCCCGTCGAGAAGACCCCGCATCTCGAGCGGGTCGTCGCGATCAACCGTGTCGCCAAGGTCGTCAAGGGTGGTCGTCGCTTCAGCTTCACCGCTCTGGTGATCGTGGGCGACGGCGACGGCACCGTCGGTATCGGCTACGGAAAGGCCAAGGAGGTGCCCGCGGCCATCGCCAAGGGTGTCGAGGAGGCCAAGAAGCACTTCTTCAAGGTTCCGCGGATCGGTGCGACCATTCCGCACCCGATCACCGGCGAGGCCGCCGCGGGTGTCGTGCTCCTCAAGCCGGCGTCGGCTGGTACCGGTGTTATCGCCGGTGGCCCGGTGCGCGCCGTGCTCGAGTGCGCCGGCATCCACGACATCCTGTCGAAGAGCCTCGGCTCGTCGAACCCGATCAACATCGTGCACGCGACGGTGGCCGCGCTGAAGGGCCTCGAGTCGCCGGAGCAGGTCGCGGCTCGCCGTGGTCTCCCGGTCGAGGACGTGGCGCCCGCGGCCATGCTGGCGGCGCGTGCGGAAGCGGCGGTGCGCTGATGGCACGCTTGAAGGTCACCCAGATCCGCTCGCACATCGGCCGCAAGCAGAACCAGCGGAACTCGCTGCGTTCTCTGGGGCTCAAGCGGATCAATGATGTGGTGGTCAAGGAGGACCGGCCCGAAATTCGGGGCATGATCTTCGCCGTGAGCCACCTCGTGACTGTTGAGGAGGTCGAGTAATGGCGATCAAGGTCCACCACCTCCGGCCGGCACCGGGAGCCAAGACGCCGAAGACCCGCGTGGGTCGTGGTGAAGGCTCGAAGGGCAAGACGGCCGGTCGCGGCACCAAGGGCTCGGGCGCACGTAAGAACGTCTCCGCGGCGTTCGAGGGTGGCCAGATGCCCCTGCACATGCGGCTGCCGAAGCTGAAGGGGCTCAAGAACCGGCCCCGTAACAAGGTCGTCTTCCAGGTCGTCAACCTGGACCGTCTCGCCGAGCTGTTCCCCAACGGCGGCGAGGTCGGACCGGCCGAGTTGTTCGAGGCCGGCGCGGTTCGCAAGAACCAGCCGGTCAAGGTCCTCGGCTCGGGCGAGCTGGGCGGCGTGTCGCTCACCATCAAGGCGCACGCGTTCAGCGAGTCGGCCAAGGAGAAGATCGCAGCAGCCGGTGGTTCTACCACCGAGCTGTGAGGCTTGTGGGGGTGTCTGCCCGGGCGCCGCGAACGCGTCGCTCGGGCAGCATCCCCTTTGTGGCGTCTGACCTGGCCTTTCTTCGGCCGGCCAAATGCCTACCCGCGGTGACGGCTACCGTGACACACCGCGGTGCAGCAAGACTGTTAGAGTCCGTTCCCAGCTAGGGATATCGGTCGTCCGGACCGATGCCTTCCCCCACCCGCCATTTCCGGCGGTACTGTCGCGCAGGAGGAAGAAGTTGCTCTCCGCCTTTACCAGTGCGTTCCGGACGCCTGACCTGCGCAAGAAACTCTTGTTCACGATCTTCATCATTGCGCTGTACCGGTTGGGCGCCACCTTGCCCAGCCCTGGTGTGTCCTACACCAACGTGCAGCGATGCCTGGACATCGTGAACTCCTCCGACAGCGGCGGCGTCCTCAACCTGTTGAACCTGTTCTCAGGGGGCGCCCTACTCCAGCTGTCGGTGTTCGCGCTGGGCATCATGCCGTACATCACGGCCTCGATCATCCTGCAGCTGCTGACCGTGGTGATCCCCCGCCTCGAACAGCTCCGCAAGGAGGGCCAGTCCGGCCAGGCAAAGATCACGCAGTACACCCGCTACCTCACCCTGGGCCTCGCGGTCCTGCAGTCCTCGGCGTTCGTCGCCCTGGCGCGAACCGGACAGCTGTTCGGCAACGCCTGCGACCAGAACGACGCGACGCTGCAGATCATCCCCGAGAACACCGGCCTGCCGGTCTGGCTCACGCTGTCGGTCCTGGTGCTCACGATGACCGCCGGCACCGGCATGGTCATGTGGCTCGGTGAGCTCATCACCGACCGCGGCGTCGGCAACGGCATGTCCGTCCTCATCTTCACCTCGATCGCGGCCCGCCTCCCCGGCGAAGGCTGGACGATCAAGGAGTCGAGCGGCGTCGGCAAGTTCGTCCTGGTCATCGTCCTGGTCCTGGTCATCATCGGCCTGGTGGTCTTCATCGAGCAGGCGCAGCGTCGCATCCCGGTGCAGTACGCCAAGCGCATGATCGGTCGCCGGATGTACGGCGGCACGTCGACCTACATCCCGCTGAAGGTCAACCAGGCGGGTGTCGTCCCGGTCATCTTCGCGTCGTCGCTGCTCTATCTGCCGCAGCTGTACCTGCAGTTCTTCGACCCGAACAACCTCAAGGGCTACCAGATCTGGATCCAGAAGTGGCTGGCCGACCCGACGAGTGAGCTCTACATCGGGGTCTACTTCCTCCTGATCATCTTCTTCACCTACTTCTACGTCTCGATCACGTTCAACCCGACCGAGGTCGCGGACAACATGAAGAAGTACGGTGGATTCGTTCCGGGTATCCGCCCGGGCAAGCCCACCGCCGACTACCTGGACTTCATCCTCAGCCGGATCACGCTGCCGGGTGCGCTGTACCTTGGTCTGATCTCGGTCCTGCCGAACTTCTTCTTCATCTGGCTGGATCAGCAGCAGTACCAGAACTTCCCGTTCGGCGGTACGGCTGTGCTGATCATGGTGGGTGTGGGTCTGGAGACGGTCAAGCAGATCGAGAGCCAGCTCATGCAGCGCAACTACGAAGGGTTCCTCCGGTAGTGGGGACGCGGAGCCGGGGGGCTTCTGCGTCGGCGGTATGCGTGGCTCGTTCTCACCGAAGCGAGGCGATGTAGGTGCGGCTGGTACTGGTGGGCCCTCCGGGGGCCGGCAAGGGGACCCAGGCTGAGTTCATCGCTGCCCATCTCGCCGTACCGAAGATCTCGACCGGAGACATCTTCCGGGCGAACGTCTCCCAGGGGACGCCGCTGGGTGTCGAGGCCAAGCGCTACATGGACGCGGGTCAGTTGGTTCCGGACGAAGTGACCATCAACATGGTCCGGGACCGGCTGGCCGAGCCGGACGCCGGTGACGGCTTCCTGCTCGACGGTTTCCCGCGCACGGTTCCGCAGGCTCAGGCGCTCGACAAGCTGCTGGCCGACCTGGGCACCGCACTCGACCTGGTGATGGAGCTCGTGGTCGACGACGACGAGGTCATCCGGCGGCTGTCGGGCCGCCGGACCTGCCGCGGTTGCGGCAAGATCTGGCACGTCGAGTTCGATCCCACCAGCAAGGAGAACATCTGCGACCGCTGTGGGTCGGAGCTGTTCCAGCGGGACGACGACAAGGCTGACACCATCGCCAACCGGCTGGTGGAGTACGCCGACAAGACCGCGCCGCTGGTCGACTTCTACGGCGCACAGGGCAAACTGGTCGGTATCGACGCGACCGGGCCGGTCGAGGACGTCACCGTGCGCGCCATCGACGCCCTGCGGTCGTACGGAGGCTGAGATGCGTCGCCCCCAGCTGGACATTCAGCTGAAGTCCCCGGATCAGATCGAGAAGATGCGCGGCGCCGGCCTGGTGGTCGCGGCCGCGCTGGACGCGATGCGGGACGCGGTCGCGCCCGGCGTCTCGACCGGCGATCTCGACGCCATCGCCGAAAAGGTGATCCGCGACGCCGGGGCGATCCCGTCGTTCAAGGGCTACCACGGCTTTCCGGGGTCGATCTGCGCGTCGGTCAACGAGCAGGTCGTGCACGGCATCCCCAGCACCGAGCAGGTGCTGCGCGAGGGTGACCTGATCTCGCTCGACTGCGGGGCGATCCTGGACGGCTGGCACGGCGACTCGGCGATCACCGTCGGCGTCGGCGAGACCGACCCGGCGCTGCTCAAGATGGCCGAGGTCGCCGAGGACGCCATGTGGGCCGGCATCGCGGCCGCGGCTCGCGGCGCGGCGAACGGCCGGGGCCGCCTCACCGACATCTCGTTCAACGTCGAAAAGGTCGTCCGCAAGGGCGGTCGCTACGGCATCGTCGACGGTTACGGCGGGCACGGCATCGGCACCGAGATGCACCAGGACCCGCACGTGCTCAATCACGGCAAGCCCGGCAAGGGCCCGCGCCTGGAGACCGGCCTGTGCCTGGCGATCGAGCCGATGATCACGATGGGCTCGCCGCGCACCACCGAGCTCTCCGACGGTTGGACGGTGGTGACCCGCGACACCTCGATCGCGGCGCACGTCGAGCACACGATGTGCCTCCTCGAGGACGGCGTCTGGGTGACGACCGCGGTGGACGGCGGCCGGGCCCGGCTCGGCGATCTGGTCACCGCGCGCCAGAGCTGATCGTCCGCTCGATCCTCACTACCGGTTCGGTGGTTCTCTCGGGCATGCTGGGACGCATGGGGCGCGACGACATGCGAGCCGGCGACGGTGACCGTAAGGCAGTGGCGGAACAGCTCAAGACGGCTCTCGACGAGGGGCGTCTCGACCTGCACGAGTACGACGAGCGGCTGCAGCGCACCTACGCGGCCAAGACCTATGCCGACTTGGACGGGCTGCTGATCGATCTGCCCGGCACCGTGCCCGTGCAGCACTCGCAGATCCAGCCCGCCGCCGCACCGGTCGCTCCGGCCGGCAAGACCCGCGAGCCGGGCCGCGACAACCCTCTGCAGTGGGTCGGGCCCTACGGCGGTGTCGTTCTGGTCTGCACACTGATCTGGCTGATCACCAGCATCGCCTCGGGTCACCTGCTCTATTTCTGGCCGGTCTGGATGCTGATTCCGCTGATCCTGGGCTTCTTCGGGCAGCGGTTCGGCGGCGGCCGGGGTCGCTGAGCCGCGGCGGGCTGGAAGGGGGCTGCCATGCTGGAACCTGTGCTGCCGAACGATCCGGGCCGGCTGCGCATGCGGGCGGCCGACGACGACCGCCGGCACGTGGCCGAGCAGCTGCGCCTCGCCCTCGAGGACGGCCGGCTCGACCTGAACGAGTACGACGAGCGGGTCCAGGGCGCGTACGCGGCCAAGACCTACGCCGACCTCGACCATCTGCTGACCGATCTCCCGAACGCCGCGCCCCTCGTGCCGGTGTCTTCATCGCCGTCCGCTGAGACGGTCGCTGCGGGCACCGCGGGCACCGCGGTTCGCAAGGAGTGGCTCGGGCACGTCTGGACGCCCTGGGCCAAGGCAGTGGCGTTCTTCACCCTCATCTGGTCCATCTCCTGGATCGCCGACGGCCACCCCGACTTCTACTGGCCGGTCTGGGTGCTCGGGCCGTGGGCCGTGCTGCTCGTGCTGCGAACCGGAGTGGGACTGGCCCAGGGCGAGCCGCGCAAGCACGCCGAGGAGGCCTTGCACCGGCGCCGGCTGCGCGAGCACAAGCGGGACCGCCGGGCACTGCAGGCCCGGGCGATCGCGGCCGGCGAGCTGCCCGACAAGCCGACCAAGGAGCAGCGCAAGGCGTTCATCGCCGAAGCCGTCGCCCGCGGTGATCTGCCGCCGAAGCCCCGAAAGCCTCAGTCCTCCGGGGGATAACCGCACCTTTGTCCGGTTCTTCGAGGCGTGACACACCCGACCACGGGTAACGGCGACCTCGGTTTGGTGTCGCTGCTGAGGCGCGCGTACACTGGCTAGCTGGCGCGCAGCGTCCACTCCCGCATGTCCTCAGCGCTTCGAGGTTTGCGGGTGCCGCGGCTGGTCCGAGGTCGAAAACGACCACGGATAAGACGTTGCAGCCAACCCCGAACCCCAATGTCAGGTAGCGGAGGACATGCCAAAGAAAGACGGAGCCATCGAGATCGAGGGCCGAGTGATCGAGCCCCTGCCGAACGCTATGTTCCGCGTGGAGCTCGCTAATGGTCACAGAGTCCTGGCACACATCTCAGGCAAGATGCGGCAGCACTACATCCGCATCCTTCCCGAGGACAGGGTCGTCGTCGAGCTCTCGCCGTACGACCTGACCCGCGGACGCATCGTCTACCGCTACAAGTGAGTGGGGGGCGGGCTTTCTCCCGTCCGACTGAGAGTTAAGGCAAACCGTGAAGGTCAAGCCGAGCGTCAAGCGGATCTGCAACAACTGCCGGGTCATCCGGCGGCACGGCCGCGTCATGGTCATCTGCAAGACCGACGCGCGCCACAAGCAGCGCCAGGGCTGATCCAGCCCGCGCACGCTGCGACAGATCCAGTACCACTGAACAAGCTCGTCCCGGTCGCGCGCTGAGAAGACGCGGCCACACCCCTGGTCGGAGGCCGGGGCCCGCCCGGGCAGGCGGGGAGGGAAGGGCACAGACCTCCGTGAGACACCTGAGGAGTACGCCCACTTATGGCAAGACTCGTCGGCGTGGATCTTCCCCGTGACAAGCGGATGGAGATCGCGCTCACCTACATCTACGGAATCGGTCGTACGCGTGCCGTCGAGGCACTGACCGCGTCCGCGATTGACCTGAACAAGCGCGCCAAGGACCTCACGGACGAGGAGCTGGTTCAGCTCCGCGACTACATCGAGGGCAATTTCAAGGTTGAAGGCGACCTGCGCCGCGAGGTCGCTGCCGACATCCGCCGCAAGGTCGAGATCGGCTGCTACGCCGGCATCCGCCACCGCCGGGGCCTCCCCGTGCGCGGTCAGCGGACCCGGACCAACGCTCGTACCCGCAAGGGCCCGAAGCGCACGGTCGCCGGTAAGAAGAAGCCCGGTCGGAAGTAATAGGAGCGCACTGACTTATGCCACCGAAGGCACGCGCTGGGGCCGCAGTCAAGAAGGTCCGGCGCAAGGAACGCAAGAACGTCGCCCACGGGCAGGCGCACATCAAGAGCACCTTCAACAACACCATCGTGTCGATCACCGACCCGACTGGTGCGGTCATCTCCTGGGCCTCCTCGGGCCAGGTGGGCTTCAAGGGCTCGCGCAAGTCGACCCCGTTCGCCGCTCAGCTGGCCGCCGAGGCTGCCGCGCGCCGGGCGATGGAGCACGGCATGCGCAAGGTCGACGTGTTCGTCAAGGGTCCCGGTTCCGGCCGCGAGACCGCGATCCGTTCGCTCCAGGCCGCGGGCCTCGAGGTCGGGCAGATCAGTGACGTCACGCCCCAGCCGCACAACGGTTGCCGCCCGCCGAAGCGCCGCCGGGTCTGAGAGAGAGATAGAGATGGCTCGTTATACAGGTGCGGACTGCAAGCGCTGCCGCCGCGAGAAGATGAAGCTGTTCCTCAAGGGCAGCAAGTGCGACGGGCCCAAGTGCCCGTTCGAGTCGCGTCCCTTCCCGCCCGGCCAGCACGGCCGCGGTCGCACGAAGGAGACCGAGTACCTGCTCCAGCACCGCGAGAAGCAGAAGGCCCGCCGCGTCTACGGCGTGCTCGAGAAGCAGTTCCGCGGTTACTACGAGGAGGCTGTCACCAAGCCCGGCAAGACCGGTGAGGTGCTGCTGCAGATCCTCGAGTCGCGTCTCGACAACGTCGTCTACCGGGCCGGCCTCGCGCAGTCCCGGGACATGGCCCGCCAGCTGGTCAAGCACGGCCACTTCCTGGTCAACGGCGTCAAGGTCGACATCCCGTCGTACCGCGTCAAGGAGCACGACATCGTGACTACGCGGGAGAAGTCGAAGGAGATGACCCCCTTCGTCGTCGCCCAGGCTCAGGCCGGCCAGCGCGCCGTGCCGGCGTGGCTCGAGCCCATCCCGAGCGAGATGAAGGTCCTCGTTCACACGCTTCCGGCCCGCGCTGTCATCGACACGCAGGTCCAGGAGCAGCTGATCGTCGAGCTCTACTCCAAGTAGCGCTCTGCCCAGGGGCGCCACGAGGCGCCCCTGGGCTGCATCATCGGATGGCCGTCAAATAGCGGATGGCCTGACAGAAAGAAGATTTGCGTGCTCATCAGCCAGCGGCCGACCCTCTCCGAGGAGTCGATCAGCGAGACCCGCTCCCGGTTCACCATCGAGCCTCTGGAGCCGGGTTTCGGGTACACCCTCGGCAACTCGCTGCGGCGTACCCTGCTGTCCTCCATCCCCGGCGCAGCGGTCACCAGCATCAAGATCGACGGCGTCCTGCACGAGTTCACCACGATCCCCGGTGTCAAGGAGGACGTGGTCGAGCTGGTCATGAACGTCAAGGAGCTCACCGTCAGCTCCGAGCACGACGAGCCGGTCAGCATGTACCTGCGCAAGCAGGGCCCGGGCGACGTCACCGCCGGTGACATCCAGCCCCCGGCCGGCGTGTCCGTGCACAACCCCGACCTCAAGCTGGCCACGCTCAACAGCAAGGGCCGGCTCGACATGGAGCTCACCGTCGAGCGGGGCCGTGGCTACGTCACGGCGGCGCAGAACAAGAGCGCCGGCGCCGAGATCGGCCGCATCCCGGTCGACTCGATCTACTCGCCGGTCATGAAGGTGACCTACCGCGTCGAGGCGACCCGTGTCGAGCAGCGCACCGACTTCGACCGTCTGATCATCGACGTCGAGTCGAAGGCGTCCATCTCGCCCCGCACCGCGCTCGCGTCCGCCGGTTCGACCCTGGTCGAGCTGTTCGGTCTGTGCCGCGAGCTGGACGAGACCGCCGAGGGCATCGACATCGGCCCGTCGCCGCAGGACGCGCAGCTCGCTGCCGACCTGGCGCTGCCGATCGAGGAGCTGGACCTCACCGTCCGGTCTTACAACTGCCTCAAGCGCGAGGGCATCAACAGCGTTGGTGAACTCATCGGGCGGACGGAGGCCGACCTTCTGGATATAAGGAATTTCGGTCAGAAGAGCATCGACGAGGTCAAGATGAAGCTCGCCGGAATGGGGCTGGGCCTCAAGGACAGCGCGCCGTCCTTCGACCCCGCTCACGTCGTGGACTCGTTCGGCGACGTGGATTACGACACCGACGATTACCGCGAGACCGAGCAGCTCTAAGAGCCCGGCCGCCTTTACAAGGAGCATTTGAATGCCCACGCCCACCAAGGGAGCCCGCCTCGGCGGCAGCCCGGCGCACCAGAAGCTCATCCTGGCCAACCTGGCCACCGAGCTTTTCCGGCACGGGAAGATCAAGACCACTGAGGCCAAGGCCCGCCGGCTGCGCCCCCTGGCTGAGCAGCTCATCACCAAGGCCAAGCGCGGCGACCTGCACAACCGTCGCCGGGTGCTGGCCACGGTGCGGGACAAGGACGTCGTCTACGCCCTGTTCGAGCAGATCGCTCCGCGTTACGGCAACCGGCCGGGTGGCTACACCCGGATCACCAAGACCGGCCCGCGCAAGGGTGACGCCGCTCCCATGGCCGTCATCGAGCTGGTCGAGGAGCTGCAGGTCGCCGCGACCACCGCGCCGGCCAAGAAGGCGGCCCGCAAGGCCACCGCGCAGCAGGACAAGGTCGAGGCGCTGGCCCGCGAGGACGAGGCTCCGGCCACGACTTCGACGGCCGCGACTTCGACGGCCGCGACTTCGACGGCCGCGACTTCCACGGCCACGACTTCCACGGCCGCCGATAACGCGACCGAGTCCGACCAGGACGCTGAGCCGCCGGTGAGCGCTTCCGGCGACAAGGGCGAGGACACCGAGTCCAAGGCCTGATTTTCGTAGGGAAGGCCCGGCACCCCATCGGGGTGCCGGGCCATCTTGCTTCTTACGGTCTTCTGGGAGAGTTGCGGGTCATGACATCCATCCGCTTGCGACTGGACGTTTCGTATGACGGCGGTGCCTTCGCGGGGTGGGCGATCCAACCCGGACAGCGCACAGTGGCCGGTGAGCTCCTCAAGGCGCTCGGGCGGCTCGTCGGCGCCGACACTCCGGTCGGGTTGACGGTCGCGGGGCGTACCGACGCCGGGGTGCACGCCTCGGGGCAGGTCTGTCACATCGATCTGCCGGTCGAGCTGTATGCCCCGCTCGAGGCGACGTTGCTGCGGCGGCTGGGGGCGCTCATGCCGGCGGATGCCCGGGTGCGGGCGGTGACGCGGATGCCGAAGACGTTCGATGCCCGGTTCTCGGCGACGTTCCGGCGGTACGAGTATCGGGTGGCCGACACGGTGTGGGGGCCCGAGCCGTTGCGCCGCAGCGACACCGTCGGGTGGCCGCGGCCGCTGGACGTCGACCGACTCAACGCGGCCTCGTCCGGGCTGACCGGCGAGCACGACTATGCGGCGTACTGCCGGCGTAAGGAGCACGCCACCACGGTCCGGGAGGTCAACCGGCTCGACTGGCGGCGGGACCCGGACGGCGTGATCGTGGCGACCGTGCAGGCCGACGCGTTCTGCCAGTCGATGGTGCGCAGCCTGGTCGGCGCCCTGTTCGCCGTGGGCGACGGGCGGCGTGACCCGGGCTGGCCGTCGACGCTGCTCTCGTTGCCGCAACGCTCCAACCGGGTCACCGTGGCCCCCGCGCGTGGGCTCACCCTGATCGCGATCGGCTATCCCGACGAGACCGACTATGCCGCGCGGGCCGAGGCCACCCGCCGGCTGCGGGCGCTGCAGCCGGCCGATCAGCGAGTCGCCGACTAGCTAGCCCAGGGGACCGACGCCAGCGCGCCGGGCGGCTGTGGGGGAGCCGCCCGGCGGCCGAGCACCGAGTCGCCGAGGTGGTTGTCGACGAGTTCGGCGGTGATCCGGGCCGCGTAAGGGTCGTCGCCGGGCACGACCGCGCCGTCGGGCCGGGTGATCACGGCGTACAGCAGGAAGTTGCCCCGGGTGTGCCAGCCGACCTGGGCCGTGGCCGGATCGCCGCCGGTGTCGGCCGGGAGGGTGGTGAACCCGCCGTCCCCGCTCTCCACCAGCCCCCGCACCAACTCGTCGACCTGGGCCGCCGCGGACGAGTCGGCCAGGGTGAACATCCCGGCGGTGACCTGGTAACCCCCGTACGGCGCGGTCAGACCGGCCCGGACCACCTCGCTGCAGCCGTGCCCCGCGAGCACCGCGCCCAGCGAACCCGTCGTGGCCTGGCGGCAGTCGGTGTCGAAGTGGCGCATCTCGATCCGGTAGGCCCCCGTGGCGCCCGCCGGTCGAAGCTCGTCACCGCGGGGAAAGACCTGCTGCAGAGCCGGTGCTGGGGCGGTGCCGGCGCTGTCGTCGGCGAGCGTGGTCACCGAGTCGCGCTGGTGGCGGTCGGACCCCAGGACCAGGAAGCCGATCATCAGGACCAGGCCGAGAACGATCAGCGCGGCCAGACCTTGGGTGAGCCACTGCACGGCCCGCTGGGGTTCGACGGTGGGGCGCGCGAGGGCCGCCCGCCGGCGACCCGCGCGGGGCGGGGCCGAAACCGGCGGCGGCCGGTGCTGTCCACCTGATCCGATGCCGCGAACCAGCAGCACCAGGCCGCCGTCGGCGGTCGCGCGGTGGGCTGGACGAGGAGGGATGCCGTACCGCATGGCGACCACGCTAGAAGCGCACCCTGATCTATGAACGCACAGAGTGTGCGGCACCCCGATGTCCGCTCGCGCGTTACCCGGCGGCAAACTGGTGTGGTGACCGCCGACCATTACTTCAGCGCCGAGCCGACCGCGCCCGATCACCGGCGCGAGATCGAGTTCAGCGTCGCGGGCCGCGCCTACCGGCTGACCGTCGCCACCGGCCTCTTCAGCGCGGGCCGGATCGACTCCGGCACCGCCGTGCTGCTGCGCAAGGGCGGCCTGCCCACCGCCGCGTCCACCGGCACCTTCCTCGATCTGGGCTGCGGCTACGGGCCGATCGCCTGCGTGCTGGCCAGCGAGGCCCCGCAGGTGGTCGTGCACGCGATCGACGTGAACTCCCGGGCCCGCGAGCTCACCGCGCTGAACGCCCAGACGCTGGGGCTGGCCGACCGGGTGCGGGTGGCCGCGCCGGACGAGGTGCCGGCCGACGTGAGTTTCGACGAGATCTGGAGCAACCCGCCCACCCACGTCGGCAAGGCCGAGCTGCACGCGCTGCTCGAACGCTGGCTGCCCCGGTTGACGCCGGACGGCGTGGCCTGGCTGGTGATCAACCGCCACCTCGGTGGTGACTCTCTTCACGCATGGCTTGTCGAGGGCGGCTGGCACGTCGAACGGATGGCCAGCCAGAAGGGCTTCCGCGTGCTCCGGGTGGGGCGGAAAAAAGACTGACGAAGGGGCCCGGGGCCAGCGACAATGGCGGCCATGGGCTACGTGGATGTCACAGGAGCCGGTTTTGTGCTGCCCGACGGGCGGCGGCTCTTCGCCGACGTCGCGTTCCGGGTCGGTGAGGGGGCCAAGGTCGCGCTGGTCGGGCCGAACGGGGCGGGCAAGACCACACTGCTGCGCCTGGTCGTGGGCGACCTGCCGATGCACGAGGGCACGATCGCGCGGTCCGGCGGGCTCGGCGTGATGCGCCAGTTCATCGGCATGATCGGCGACGACCGTACCCTCGAGGACCTCGCTCTGTCGCTGGTGAAAGCGGATCTCGGCGCGGCCGGGGAGCGGCTGGCCGACGCCGCGGCGGGGCTCGACGAGACCGAGCGCAGCCAATTGGCGTACGCGAACGCTTTGGCGCAGTGGGGTGAAGCCGGCGGCTACGACGTCGAGGTCCTGTTCGACACGGTCGCGGTGGCGATCCTCGGCAAGACGTGGGACGAGGTGCGCCACCGTCCGGTGCGGACACTTTCCGGCG
>CBDCJN010000034.1:0-96945 GCA_965217855.1 Actinoplanes sp.
TGCTCAGCTACAGCCACAACGAGGGCAGCGTCACCACCTATCCGAGCTACACGACGCTCGAGAACAGGCTGTCCTCGCTGTGGTCGGGACCCGAGGTGGTGCCGGTCCTGCAGAACCCCGAGAGCACGCCCAGCAAGTCGCTGCCCAAGTCGGCGGCCCACTTAAAGCGGCTGACCGCGATCCGGAACCGGGCCAAGGTCACCGGCTGGAGCACGATCGACGCCTACCGGCCGTTCACCGTCGACAAGCGCCCGCTCAAGACGCTCGTCCCGGACGGCACCCACCCGAACGCGGCCGGGCAGGCGATCTGGCTCACCGCCGCCAAGAACGCATTCCTCCGGTAACCGGCTGATCCGACTTGCCGCCGATGCGGCCGATGGCGCTGATGGCACCGATGGCGAGAGTTCCCGCCTGACCGGAAAACGACGGCGGTACCGGGGGAGTCCGTCCCGAATTGCGCCGGGCGGCGCGAGCCGGGCCGATTTCCGACAGTCACGGCCGGTGATCGACGTGCGACGTTCTCGGCCATGCGCCGTCGTCCCTGGATCGTCATTGTTGCCCTCCTTCTCATCGGCCTGGCCGCACCGGCCTCGCCCGCCGCCGCGGCGGTCACCCCGGTCTCGAAAGTCACCTTCCAGCCGGCCGGATCCACCGTCCCGGCCGGCTACAGCGCCGACACCGGCGCCCCCTTCGACGCCGCCCGCGGCTACGGCTGGGTGCAGCGCGGCACGAGCACCCCGCTCGACCTGACCCGCAACACCCGCGACCGCGCCCGCCCCGGCGTGGACGCGCGGCTCAACACGCTGATCCACCTGCAGTACGGCGACGTCGGCGGGACCGCCGGGGTGCTCACCGAGGGCGCCTGGGAGTACGCGGTGGCCAACGGCGCCTATCAGGTCACCGTCTCCGTGGGCGACCAGCCCGCGTACGACAGCCGGCACACCGTGCGGGTCGAGGGGGTCGTCGCCGTCGACGGCTTCGTCTCCACCGCCGCGGCCGAGTTCCGCGCGGCCACCGTCACCGTGGCGGTCACCGACGGGCGGCTCACCGTCGACGCGCTGGGCGGCACCAACACCAAACTGAACTATGTGGACCTCAGCCGGGTCACCGCGGACTTCGCGCCGCTCAAGGTCGACTTCTCGGACGCGGCCACCGCCCCGGCCACCGGCTACGTCCACGACTCGGGCGGCGCCTACACCGCGGCCCGGGGCTACGGCTGGGTCGACCTCGGTGAGCGCACCCCGGTCGACCTCACCGGCAACGGCCGCAACCGCAACCCGGCCGCCGGGCAGGCCGACGCCCGGCTCGCCACCTTCGTGCACGCGCAGCTCCCAGCCGGTTCGGCCGGCGTGGCCACACCCGGCGCATGGGAGGCCGCCGTCCCGGCCGGGCTTTACACGGTCACCGTCGCGGTCGGGGACGCCGGCACCGCGGTCGACAGCACGAACTGGGTGTCCATCGAGGACCAGAACGCCATCGCCGCGTTCACCCCGACCGCCTCGGTCAAGTTCGCCACCGCCACCCGCACGGTGCGGGTCACCGACGGCAAGCTCACGATCAGCCCGGCCGGCGGCAGCAACACCAAGGTCGCGTACGCCGACATCACCGCGGTCGCCGGCGACGCGGCCATTCCCGCCGTACGCACCAGCACCCCGGCCAACGGCGCCACCGGGGTGTCGCTGACCGGCAGCATCGTCGAGGATCTGGTGCTGCCCAACGGCGGCGTGCGGGCCGCGTCGCTGACCGGCTCGACGGTCACCCTGACCCGGCTCAGCGACGGCGGGGCGGTGCCCGCGACCACCATCACCAGCGGCGGCGGCGACGTCATCAACCTGTCGCCGACCGGCCCGCTGGCCCCGCTCACGACCTACCGCTTCACCGTCACCAGCGGCGTGACCGACGTGACGGGCCAGCCGTTCGCGCCGTACTCGATGGTCTTCACCACCGGCAGCGGCAGTCCCACCGGCGGCACGGTCGCCTTCGACAAGACCGTCGGGGTGGCCACCGGCGCCTCGTTCACCACCGTGGTCAAGGGCCCGGACGGGCGGCTCTACGCGGGCACCCTGGACGGCCGGATCTTCCGCTTCCCGATCAACGCGGGCGGCACCTCGGCAGCCCGACGATCATCAACTCCGTCCGCAGCAATGCCACCGCCCTCGGTCTGCCGGGCGCCCCGGCCCGCACCGTCATCGGCATGGCCTTCGACCCCACGTCGACGGCGGCCGCGCCGATCCTGTGGGTCACCGACAACTACGAGTACGTGGGCCCGCTCAACGTGCCCGACTGGTCCGGCCGGATCGGCCGCCTCAGCGGGACCGACCTGGGCACGTACACGCCGATGGTGGTGAATCTGCCGCGCTCGGTGAAGGACCACGAGACCAACTCGCTGGCCTTCGGCCCGGGCGGCGCGCTCTATCTGTCGCAGGGCGCCAACAACGCGATGGGCGCCGCCGACTCGACCTGGGGCAACCGGCCCGAGCGGCTGCTCAGCGCGGCCGTGCTGCGCCTGGACCCGGCCCGGCTGCCGGCCACGCTGCCGCTCGACGTCAAGACCGAAGAAGGAGGGACCTATGACCCGTACGCGGCCGATGCGCCTTTGACCCTCTACGCCACCGGCGTACGCAACGCCTTCGACCTGGTGTGGCACCGCAACGGCCATCTGTACGCGCCGACCAACGGCTCGGCCGCGGGCGGGAACACCCCGGCCACCCCGGCCACTCTGCCGCCCGCCTGCACCCGCCGCGGCTATGCCGGCCCGGCCGTGCCCGCGCTGACCAACGTGCCCACCGCCGAGACCGACTACGTGTTCGACGTGAAGGCGGGCCGCTACTACGGCCACCCCAACCCGGTGCGCTGCGAATGGGTGCTGGCCGGGGGCAACCCAACCGCGGGCACCGACCCGTACCAGGTCGGCGCCTATCCCGTCGGCACGGCGCCGGACCCCGACTTCGACCTGGCCGGCACGTACGACGCGGGCCTGCACGCCTCGGCCAACGGCGCCGTCGAATACCGCGGCGGCCTGCTCGACGGCAAGCTGCTGGTGGTCCGCTACTCGGCCGGGCAGGACATCGAGACCTTCGACGTCGCCCCCTCGGGCGCGCTCTCCAACCGGACCACCGGGATCACCGGGTTCACCGGCTTCAGCCAGCCGTTGGACGTCACCCAGGATCAAACCACCGGCTACCTGTACGTGACCGAGCTCGGCGCCTCCCGCATCACCCTGCTCAAACCGCGGCCGTAGCGGGCCGGTGGGCTCTGTCAAGGACCGTTTCACCAGGTGTTCGAGCAGGAAGAACGGGGTACGGCGTCCTGGTCGGTCTGGGCTTCCAGGTCATCGAGGACTTCAGCTACACCCTGAACGCCGCGGTCGCCTACCCCGGCCCGAACCAGGTCACACCCGTTTTCCTGATGCTGGCGTTCCGCGGGGTGCTCTCCGGGCTCTGGAGCCACGCGATGTTCACCTCCATCGCCGCCTTCGGCGTCGGCTACTTCGTCACCCGGCGCACCAAGCCGTTCGCGACCCGGCTGGCCGTCGCGATCGGCTCCTTCGCGATCGCCTGGGGCTGCCACTTCTTCTGGAACTCACCGATCGGCGAGGGCAACATTTTCCTGCTCGCCCTGCGCGGCATCCCGATCCTGGTCGTCGGCGCCCTGCTGTGGTGGCTCGCCGGCCGCGACGAGGGCGGGACCCTCCTGGCCATCGCCGACCACTACGTGCCGGACGACGTCATCACCCCCGAGGAACGCCCGGCCCTGGGTTCGCTGCGCCGGCGGCGGCACCTGCGCCGGCAGGCCCGCAAACAGCACGGCCGCAAGGCGGGGCCGGCTCCACCACGAACTCCAGCGCAAGCAACTGCACCTGGTGATGGAGTACGGCCAGACCGGCGCCAACCCGCGCACCGAACTGGCCGCCATCGAGGTCCGCCTGCTCCGCGACCGTTACGACCGCGCCGCCGGCCTCGCCCCACCCGTGCCGGAACAGGCGGCCGTGAGCTAGCCGTCATCGCGGCGGGGCCGCAGCATGACCTGGGACGTTACGGGGCGATGCAGACGCGGTCGCGGCCGGTTTGTTTGGCCTCGTAGAGGGCGCGGTCGGCGCGGGCCAGCAGCTGGCGCAGGTCCGGGTCCTCGTCGTCGCGGCAGGCCAGGCCGACGCTGATGGTGACCGGCAGGTGGCCGGCCGCGGTCGGCACCGGCACGCCCGACACCACCCGGTGCAGGCGCAGGGCGAGGTCGGTCGCGGCCTGGCCGGCCAGCGGGCTGACCACCGCGAACTCCTCGCCGCCGTAGCGGCCCAGCACGTCGCCGTCGCCCAGGGCGTCGCGCAGCCGATCGGCGACCATCCGGATGACCTCGTCGCCGACCGGGTGGCCGTACGTGTCGTTGATGCTCTTGAAGTGATCGATGTCGACCATCACGGCCGCGACCGGCGTGGCCTGCACCCGGGCCAGGCTCAGCCGCCGGTCGGCCTCGAGGAAGAAGTGGTTGCGGTTGAACAGCCCGGTCAGGCCGTCCCGGGTCGCCATCACCTGGACCTGGCTGAAGAGCTGGGCATTCTCGTATGCCGTCATGCCCTGCCCGGCGATGGCCGCCGCGATCTGTGCCTGCGCCTCGGTGATGGTCTGCTCGCGGGCCGAACCGACGACCAGGATCCCGAACGGCTCCGAACGCACCGACACGGGAATCGCCCACCAGCTGCGCGGCGCCCCGAGGAGCTCGTCGATCGACTCCTCGCCGGATGCCGAGGAGCGCGTCCGGGGGCCGGCCAGACCGAGCAGATCGGACGGTACGGAGAACGTCGCGCCGACCGGGGCCGAGCCGCCGTGCGAGGCCGCCACCACCAGCTCGTCGCCGTCGAGCCGGGTCAGCAGGGCGGCCGAGCTGCCGCCGAGCGTGCGGGTCACGCTGCCCAGCAGCCGGCGCATCACCTCGTCGGGGTCGAGCGACGAGCTCTGGTCGGCCATCGCCGCGCGCAGCGTCTCGGCCACGTCGCGCTGCCGGCTGGCGGTCTGCATCGCGACCTCGAGCTGGGCCGCCCGCGCGGTCTCCAGCGACACCGCGATGTGGTTGGTGATGGCCTTGAGGATCGCGACGTCGTCGCCGGTGAACACGCCCTTGGCGACCCGGCTGTCCAGGTAGACCACGCCGCGCAGGTGGCCGTCGAACTGCAGCGGGGCGATCATGATGCTGCGCAGGCCGTGCGCCTGCATGCTGTGCGAGCCCAGCGCGACGCCCTCCTCGCTGCCGGTCACCACCAGCGGTTCGCCGGTGTCGCGGACCCGGTCGACCAGCGTGGCGCTGTAGCCGGTCAGCTGCCGGATGTCGCGGCCCTCGGCGTCGCGGCCCACGTGCGGCACGAGCCGGCCGAGGTCGCGGTCGAGCAGGAACAGGAAGGCCCGCTCGGCGCCCAGGATCCGCAGTGTCTCGTCGAGCGCCACGCGGGCCAGCTCGCGCGGGTCGAGCACGGTGGCCGAGGCCAGGCTGACCTGCTGCAGGGCCTCGAGCCGGCGCCGGTAGAGGGCAGCCGCGCCGCCCTCGGCCGCGTGCCGCCCACCCGTGGTGACCAGCGGGACGGGACTGGCCGGTTCGGGCCGGCTGGCCGGGAACTCCTCCTCGACCCAGCGGGCCCGCTGCGGCCACTGCTGGTCGGCGGCGATCGTCCGGGCGTCCTTGGCCTGCATCGCGGCCGGGGCGGGCTGGTTCATCGCCTGCAGCGCGCGGGCCCGGACGCGGGCCGCCTCGTACTCGATGAGCGGCGCGTCCAGCGGCACCAGGTCGGCCTCGACGGCGGCCAGCGTGCGGACCGCCTCCTCGGGCCGCCCGGCGAGCAGCTCGAGGTCGGCCCGGGCGACCCGGTGGAACGCCCGCAGCGGCTTGTCGGAGGCCCCCGCCCCGAGCCGGGCGACCGCTTCCTCGGCCGCGGCCCGGACTTCCGGGCCGGAGGCGGGACCGGCCCGGTGGCAGCGGGCGAGCCGGCCCAGCGCCTCGAACACGTAGATCACCCGTTGCTCGGGGACGATCGTCGTGGGCTTGAGGCCGAGCGCCGCGAACTCGGCGGTGAGCTGCTCGAACGGCTCACCCAGCTCGCCCTGCTCGACCAGGGCCACCATCCGGGCGCCGTACAGGTTGATCAGTTGCATGGGGTTGTCGGGGTTGGCCCGCAGGAACCGGCGCAGCGCCTCGATGTGGGCGGTCGCCTCCTCGGGGCGGCCGCGCTGGGCGGCGATCACGGCGGCCACGGCCCGCAGCGCGTTGCCCTCGGCCTCGGCGCCCGGGCCGAGCCGGGCCTTGGCCCGCTGCAGCCAGGCCTCGGCGTCGGCCGTGCGGCCGCGCTTGAAATACTGCATGCAGACGCCGCCGACCGCGGTCAGGTAGTCGCCCAGCTCGAGCCAGCGCTCGTTCTCGAGCAGCGCCTTGCCCCAGATCTGCCCGTCGTCGTCGCGGCCGCTCAGGTGGCTGCCGGCGCCGCGTTTCCACTCGACGTAACCCACCAGCTGCGGGTCGCCGATCTCGGCGGCCACGGCGGCGGCCCGGTCGAAGAGCTGACCGGCCAGTTTGGGCCGGCCGGCCACGTCGGCGATCACCCCGAGCCCGGCCATGTGCTGGGCGTACTCGCGCCCCGGGCCGAGCCGGTTGATCGGGTAGAGCGCGCGCAGGCTCATCAGCGCGCGCATGAACCGGCGCATCCGCATCGACAGCGCGAACGTGCCCAGGTCGTACAGGATGGCCTGCAGCCTGTACCGCTCTCGGCGGCGGCCCTGGGCGCCGCCGAATCCGATCTTGGTGCGGCCGACGACCAGCCCGAGCAGCACCGACACCAGGGTGGTCACGACCAGGCCGAACCGGCCCCGGGGCAGCGGCGCGCCCAGCTCGGCCAGCCCGCGGCGGACCGCGTCGAACGCCCGGTCCGGGTTCCACGAGCTGTTGTGGACCAGCGCGACCTGGGCCCGGATCTCGGCCCGGCCCAGCTTGTCGGGCTCGTCGCGCAGGGCCTGGTCGAGGTGGTGCAGCGCCTCGGCGAACCGGCCGGTGCGCGCGCAGCTGGTGCCCAGCGCGACCCAGAAGCCGGGCTGCGGGGTCAGGCCCGCGCTCTCGACCGCCCGCGCGGCGGCCTCGAGGAAGGTGCGGGCCTCGTCCGGCGCGTGCTCGGCCAGGGCCAGCCGCCCGGCGGCCAGCCCGCTGATGTGCACCCGGTCGGGCCGGCGCCCGGTCTCGCCCCGCGCGTAGTGCCGGGCCGTGGAGTAGATGTAGCGCGGGTCGTCGAACGTGGAGGCGTCCAGCATCTCGGCGATCCGCTGGTGCAGCCGGCGCAGAGCCGCGTCGTCCAGCCCGACCAGCAGAGCCTCGCGGATCCGGTCGTGCAGGAAGCGGTAACCGCCGGTGCCGGCCGCCGTCACCAGCCGCCGCGACTCGGCCTCGGCCAGCAGCGCGCCCGCGTGCCGCAGGTCGATGCCGCACACCGCGGCCACCAGCTCGGCCGGGAACCAGCGGCCGGCCGCCGCGCCGGCCACCAGCAGGCGGCGGCTCTCCTCGCCCAGGCCGCCGATGCGCTGCAGCACCAGGTCGACGGCGTCGCCCGAGAGCTCGAGCCGGTCGAGCCCGGCCAGATCGAGCCGCCAGCCCGTCCAGGTCGGCGCGAGCAGCCCGGCGTCGAAGACCGCCCGCACGTACTCGCCGACGATGAACGGGTTGCCGCCGGCCCGCTCGGCCAGCTCGGTCACCTGCTCGCCGGGCAGTTTCACGGCCCCCAGATGCTCCTCGACCAGCTGGATCACCGCGCCGGCGTCGAGCGGGCGCAGCGGGAGCCGGGTGTCGAGGGTGGCGTCCATGTCGGCGCCGAACCGGTCGAGCGCGGCCGCGCTGTCGGCGTCGTCCCGGCTGGTCGCGATGACCAGCAGCGGGGTGCCGGTCAGCCGGCTGGTCACCTGCTGCAGCACCCGGCGGGTCGGGCCGTCGAGCCACTGCACGTCGTCCAGGTGCAGCACCGCGCCCTGGAACTCGTCGGCCAGCCCGACCAGGAAGGCCGCCACCGCGTTGACGAACTGCTCCTGCCGGTTGACCTCGCCTATCCGCGGCACCTGCATCAGGTCGGCCAGCAGCGGCGACAGCGTGCGCAGCAGCGGACCGCCCCGGCCGGCGGCCCGGTGCAGCCGCCGGACTGCCTGGTCGCGCTCGGGCCCGGGCAGCCGCTCGACCGTCCGCAGGTAACGCTCGACCGCGCCGCGCAACGGGGCCAGCGGCACCGGGTCGTCGGGCACGCACTTGCCGTAGAGCACGAGGTCGCCGTCGGACTTGACGGCGTTGGTCAGCTCGCGCACCAGCCGGGTCTTGCCGGCGCCGGCCGGACCCTCGACCACGGCCGCGCCGCCCGCCCCGTCGCGGGCCCGCAGCCAGCGGTTGGCCAGGGCGATCACCTCCTGGTCGCGGCCGACCAGCAGGGTCGGGCCGAGCGGCCGGACGCCCCGGTGGTCGGAGGCGACCGGGAACTGCTCGCCCGGCCGTTCGGTCAGCCGCCGCAGGTCGCTCAGCAGGCTCTCGCCGCTCTGGTAGCGGTCGTCCGGGTCCTTGGCCATCAGGGTGGCGATGATCGCGGCCATGGTCGGCGACAGGCCGGGGGTCAGCGCCCGCGCGTCCGGCACCGGCGCGGTGGCGTGCAGCCGGATCAGCTCGCCCACGTCCTGGGAGGAGTAGGGCGTCCGGCCGGTGACGCACTCGAACAGCAGCACCCCCAGCGCGTACAGGTCGGAGCGGCCGTCGATCGGTCGCTTGAGCATGCCGGTCTGCTCGGGCGCGCTGTAGGCCAGCGTCCCGGCGATCTCGTCGTTCACCCCACCGCGAGCCGCGAGTCCGAAATCGATCAGCCGGCCGGTGCCCCCGCGGTCGACGATCACGTTGTCCGGCTTGACGTCGCGGTGCACCAGGCCGGCCCGGTGGGCGGCGGCCAGCGGGCCCACCAGGTCGACCGCCAGGCGCACCGTGGTCGGCTCGTCGAGCGGGCCCCGGCGCAGCGTCTGGGCCAGCGAGGAACCCTCGATGTATTCGAGGATCAGATAGGGCCCGGCGTCGGACTGACCGACCTCGAAGATCTGCGGGAGCAGGGGATGGCCGACGCAGCCGAGGAGCGCGGCCTCGCGGCGCAGCGCGGTGCCGTCGGCCGCGGAGAGCACCTTGAGCGCGTACTCCACGCCATGACGACGGACACGGTAGACCACCGTTTCGGCCCCACGGCCGAGCTGTGAGATCACCTCGAGATCGGAGACCGACCCGGGCGTCGTCCCAAAGATGGCGGTCAACGTGTCCTTCCATTTCCGACGGGCTACCCGGACGGTACGCCCAGGTGCTTGCGCGAGACCACCTCCGCGACGAAATCGATCGCCCGCCGCTTCCAGTGGCCCCGTCCGCCCTCGTGGCCTTCCCACTCGTACACCTGGATCTCCTTTTCGCCCCGAAGCTCGTGATAGGCGCCGAACACAGTGGAAGGAGGGCAGGTCAGATCCATCAGAGCTGCGGAAACGAGGGTCGGGGCGGTGGCCCGGCGGCTGAAGTTGACGGCGTCCACATGATCGACGGTGTGCAGGGCGGCCGCCGCGCGGGACGGATCGAGCCGGCAGAAACGGGCGAACTCCGCGTACGGGTCGTTGTCGGTGATCGTGACCGCGCGCCGGATGTCGCACAGGAACGGGACGCCGGCCACCGCGGCCGCCACCCGATCGCCGCTCAGGCCGGAGGCGGCCAGCGCGAGACCGCCGCCCTGGCTCATCCCGGTGACGATCACCGGACCGGCCTCGGGCAGGTCGAGCGCGGTGTCCACGGCCCGCACGGCGTCGGTGATCAACCGGCGGTAGTAGTAGGTGTGCGGGTCGAGCACGCCGCGGGTGAGGAAGCCCGGGGTCTGCGGGCCGGAGCCGTCCGGGTCGGGGGTGTCGCCGCGCTGCCAGCTGCCGCCCTGACCGCGGGTGTCCATGATCAGGTGGGTGTAGCCGGCGGCCGACCAGAGCAGCCAGTCGTGCGGGTCGCCCCGCCCGCCGCCGTACCCGATGAACTCGACAATCACTCCCAGCGGGTCCTGCACCGGGCGGTGGAGCCAGGCCCGTACCGGCTGGCCGGCGAAGCCGCTGAAGGTCACGTCGCTGGTCCGGACGGTGCGCAGCCCGGTGTCGACGTCGGCGAACACGGGCTCGGTGGCCCGGTCGCGCGCCTCGGCCAGCGTGCCGGCCCAGAAGTCGTCGAAGCCGGCCGGATCTTGGACGGCGGAACGGTAGTCCGCCAGAGCGTCTGACGAGAGGTCGAACAGTGCCATGCCCTGATCTTGTCCGGGCGGGCGGCTGCCGTCGAGGTTATGTTCGGAGCATGGCGAGACTGACGCGGGTGGCGGGCGTGGTGGCGGACGTGGCTCTGGGGCTGCCGGTGAAGGCGTCCGCGTACGAGGTGCGCCGCGACGTCCCGACGCCGATGCCCGACGGGGTCGTGCTCGTCGGCGACCACTACCGCCCGGCCGGCGCCGAGCGCCCGCGGGCAGTGGTGCTGATCCGCCTGCCGTACGGCCAGTCGGGTGCCTTCGGCGCCCTGTTCGCGGCCCCGCTCGCCCGCCGCGGCATGCAGGTGTTCGTGCAGGCCACCCGGGGGACGTTCGGCTCCGGCGGCCAGTTCCGGCCGTTCACCACCGAGCACGACGACGGCCTGGCCACGGTGGCCTGGCTGCGCGAGCAGCCGTGGTGCGACGGCCGGATCGCGATGGCCGGCGGCAGCTACTTCGGGCACACCCAGTGGGCGGTCGCGCCGTACGCCGACCCGCCCCTGATCTGCGTGGCGCCCCACATCACCTCGGCCAACGTGACGAACCGGCTGTTCTACGTCAACGGCGCGCCGCAGATTCACACCGGCCTGACCTGGTCGGCCCAGATCGGCCGGCAGGAGCGCCCCGGCCTGCTCGGCGGGTTGCCCGACCCGCGGGTCAAGGCGAAGGTCGGCCGGTCGCTCAAGAAGCTGCCGCTGCAGGCGGTCGACGTGGCGGTGGCCGACGCCGCGGTGCCGTTCTGGCGCGACTTCACCGCCCACGGCGAGCCCGGCGACGACTTCTGGTCGCAGGCTGACCACGACGGGGCCGACTTCGCCCGGATGCCCCCGGTCAGCATGGTCACCGGCTGGTGGGACCTGTTCCTGGGCGGCAATCTGGCCGACTACACCGCGCTGCGGGCGGCCGGGGTGCCCGCCCGGCTGGTCGTCGGCCCGTGGCTGCACGGCGAGCCCGGCGAGCTGCGGACCATCGTGCGGACCGACGTGAAGTGGCTCGACCACCACCTCAACGGCGGCCCGGCGCCCGCGGGAAAGCCGGTGCGGGTCCACCTGCAGCAGGCGGGCCGGTGGCTCGAGTTCGACGAGTGGCCGCCGGCCGGCGCCCGGGAGACGGTGCTGAACCTGCCGTCGCCGGCGTCGTCGAGCACGTTCACCTACGACCCGGCCGATCCGACCCCGACCGTGGGCGGCCCGCTGCTGCAGCCGCCCGGCAAGCAGGCCGACAACAAGGAGGTCGAGGAGCGCGACGACGTGCTGGTCTTCACCGGCCCCACGCTGGAGCGCCACCTCGACGTGGTCGGCCCGGTCCGCGCGACCATCCACGTGCGCACCGGCCTGCCGTACGCCGATGTCTTCGTCCGGCTCTGCGACGTCGACGAGAAGGGCGTCTCCCGCAACGTGGTGGACGGCATCCGCCGCCTCGACCCGCGCACGATCGACGCGCCCGACATCGAGGCCGGCGCCGACGGCGTGCTGGCCGTCCACGTCGAGCTTTTCCCGACGGCCTACCGCTTCCGGGCCGGCCACCGGCTGCGCGTGCAGGTGAGCGGGGGCGCGTTCCCGCGCTACGCCCGCAACCTGGGCACCGCCGAGCCGTTCGGCACCGCCACCGAGGGCCGCCCGTGCCACTTCGAGGTCTTCCACGACGACACCCGCCCGTCCCACCTCGTCCTGCCGGTGCTCACCTGACTACGTCCCCGAGGGCCTGGCCACGGTGCACATCGACGTCGAGCATGATCGGGGCTCGTACTGGGAACCGAACGTCTGGATGGTGCACCCCGATCTCTGAAGGGGCCATCGGCGGTCACCCGCACGGAGGGATGACCGGGGACCGGCCACTTGGGATGCTGGCCGGACGGGGTCCGGGTCAGGAAGGGAAGTTCATGCGCAAGGCGCTCATCGTCGGCATCGACCACTATCCGCACATCGGCCACCTCCGCGGATGCGTCAGCGACGCGAACGCCGTGCGGTCGGTCCTGGTGCGGCACGCCGACGGCACGCTCAACTTCCCGGCGCCGAGGATGCTGACCGCGACCAGGAACTCGGTCGGCGTCTCCAAGAACGGGCTCAAGGCCGCGGTCCGCGAGGTGTTCAGCGACGACGCCGAAATCGCGCTGTTCTACTTCGCCGGGCACGGCTACCTCGAGGACACCGGTGGTTTCCTCTGCACCAGCGACTCCGAGGCGGGCGACGACGGGCTCGCCCTGTCCGAGGTGATGACCTGGGTCAACGAGTCGCGGGCCCGCAACAAGGTGATCCTGCTGGACAGCTGTCACAGCGGGGTGGCCGGGAACCGGACGATCGCCCGGGGCCTGGCCGAGATCTCCGACGGGGTGACGATCCTGACCGCCTCGACCGAGAACCAGTACGCGGTGGAGGTGCCGGGCGGCTCCGGGCTGTTCACCGGTCTGCTCACCGACGCCCTGAACGGGGCCGCGGCCAACGTGACCGGCGACATCACGCCGGGCAGCGTCTATGCCCACATCGACCAGTCGCTCGGCCCGTGGGCCCAGCGCCCGGTGTTCAAGACCAACGTCCGGACCTTCGTGTCGCTGCGCCGCACCGAGCCGCCGATCCCCTTCGCCGAGCTGCAGGCGCTGACCAAGCACTTCCCGGCCGCGGACGCCCGGCTCCGGCTCGACCCGAGCTTCGAGCCGGAACGGTTCTCCGACCAGCTCGCCGACCCCTCGATCCCGCCGCCCGACGCCGCCCACGTCGAGACCTTCCGGGCGCTGCAGAACTATGCGAAGGTCAATCTGCTCCGTCCGGTGGGCGCGCCGCACATGTGGCACGCCGCCATGGAGAGCAAGGAGTGTGAGCTGACCGCTCTGGGCCGGCACTACTGGCGACTCGTCGACAAGGGACTGATCTGAGATGGCGGACCTGCCCGACCCGCTCAGCTCGGGCGAGCTGATGGAGGAGCTGGCCGCGATCGAGCACGAGCGGTGGGCCCACTGGCAGCGCTATGTGCACTCGCAGTGCGTGCCGGGCGGCGACGGATCGCTGACCATCCCGGCCGGCCTGGTGTTGCGCTGGACCGAGCAGATCACCACCGCGTACGCCGATCTGACCGAGGCCGAGAAGGAGAGCGACCGCGAGCAGGTGCGCCGTTACCTGCCGGCGATCGCCTCGGCCCTGCGCCCGCCGCTCAGTTCCTGATCTCGGTCAGCCCCAGGGTGTGCGCCCGGGCCAGCACGGCCGCCGCCTTCGCGCTCAGCTCCGCCTCGGTGCCGCACAGCGGGCAGGCGGGCAGCAGCTCGAGCACGCCGTCCCGGGTGCCGACCAGCACCTGCTTGCCGTCGCCGGTGAACGTGACGGCAAGCGCCTCGCTGCCGAGCTGGTGGTATTCGCCGCCCGGGTCGAGCGTCTCGCCCGGTCGCCAGAACCGGACCCGGCCGTCGGAGAAGACCCGGACACCGACCCCGCCGTCGGCCGTCACCGCGACCGCGCGGACCAGCTCGCCGCTGCCCGGCGGCTGCTGGTGCTGGTGGGAGTCCCACCCGTGCCCGTCGGCCAGCAGTTCGCCGACGCAGCCGAGGTGGGCCGAGCCGTCGCCGCCGGCCGCCACGATGCGGCCGTCCGTACTGGCCGCCAGCGACCGGATCGGCATCCCGCACGAACTGGACCGCAGCACGGTCTGCTCCCGCAGGCCGGCGTCGAAGCGCACGATCTCGCCGTAGCTGGTGCCGACGAAGACGTTGCCGCGGTGGTCGGCCGCGATCCCGAAGGCCTGCGAGTTCGCGTCCAGCCGGGCCGAGCCGGCCGGTTGACCGGTGGCGGCGTCGAACGCCGTCACCTCGGGGGTCAGGCAGGTGGCGTAGAGCCGGGCCCCGGTGCCGTCGTAGGCCAGCCGGACGCCGCCGCACCCGCCGGCGATCATTCGTTCGCGGCCGGTCGCCGATCGGATCCAGATCTTGCCGGTGCCGCCCAGCGCGACGTCCCCGGTCGGCGAGACCGCGAGGGCCACCACGTCGCGGGCCGAGGTCGGCACGGTCGTGACGGCCGCGGGCCGGGCCGGGTCGATCGTGGTCAGACGGCCGTCGCGGGAGGCGGCGACCAGGGTGCCGTCGGGGCGGGGCCCGGCGACGGCGGTGAACGACCGGGCCGGGTCCGAGCTGACCACGGTGCCGGTCCGCCAGCGCCAGCCGGTCACCCGGTCCGTCCCGGCGATCGCCCACACCCGGCGGCCGGAGGACGACCAGGCCAGCGCGCGGACGTCGCCGATCGAGCCGGCCAGCGTGGTCAGCCGTACGCCGGTGGTGGCGTCGATCAGCGTTACGTCGGGGCCGGTGCCGACGGCGAGCGTCCGGTCGTCCGGGCCGAACGAGAGCACCGGGCCCGCGCCCGGCACGGCGACCGCCCGCAGCAGGGTCCCGTCGGAGGCCCGGGTCACCCGGACCGTGCCGGCCGCCGACCGCACGGCGACCAGGGTGCCGTCGGGGCTGACGGCCCGGCCGGGAGTGGCCGGCCGAAGCTGGTTCTTACCGGCCGGTCGTACACCCCGGGCGCCGTAGTGGCGGCCCTGGGTGTCGACCACGGTCACGTCGTCGGGCACGACCGCCGAACCGAAGCCCTGCAGGGTGCGGCCGGGAACGGTGAAGGAGAGGTCGGGGACCGGGGTGTTCAGCGCGTCGGTCAGGGCGATCCAGCCGAGATAGCCGGTGCTCCCGTCGGCGAACCGGCCGCGGGCCTCGGCCAGGATCTCGTACGGGCCGCGGCCGTAGTCCTCCTCGGCCGGGACGAAGTTCGACAGGCTGGTGTCGGCCGAGCGGAAGGTGGCGTTCGCGTAGCCCCGCACCACGGTGGCGGTCCCGCAGCTGAGCAGGGTCAGCACCCCGAGGATGCCCAGCGGCCAGGCGATCCAGCGGCGCCGGCTCTGCCGCCGCAGGCTGCTCCGGACGAAGTCGAGCCCATCCGGGGTCAGCGGCGGCGTGCCCCGGCGGGACAATGCGCGCGCCTGTTTGAGCAGGCTGCCCGAGATCAGCGCGCGGGCCGCCCGCCCGCTGCGACGCCAGGTCGACGCCCGCACGCTCACCTCGGTGTGAGTCCGCACCTCGGGCGGCAGCGCGCGATAGGCCGCGATGATCCTTTCGGCCGTCGCCTCCGGCGGCAGCTCCCGCAGGTCGGTAACGAGGACGGCCTTGCGGGCGTCCTCGGCCGCCCGGTGCTCCAGCTCGCAGGCGGTCGAGGCCCGCCAGTCCGGTGAGTCGCAGACCACGAAGAGCGCCGCCTCCTCGATGCCCGCGGTCACCTCCTCGAACCACGGCACGGAGACCGGGATGTCGCGCCGGTCGATCCAGATGGGCACCCCGGAACGGGTCAGCGCCGCGGCTACCTGATCGACCACCTCCAGGTCACGCCGGGAGTACGAGACGAACACGGTATGCACGGCTCACCCCGCTTCCGGTGGCGGCGACTTCCGGCAGACCCGCAGGCCCAGGTCGCGGCGTGTGTCCTCGGTCATCTCGGCCAGGTTGTCCTCGCGCGAGCACCCCGTGATCCGGTCCCGCAGCGCGGCCAGCAGCGGCCCGTCCGTCCCGCAGCCGCCGCAGGTGCGCGGGCTCCACCAGATGCCGCCCGCGGTGCGGACCGTCAGCCGGCCCGGCGCGGCCGCCCAGCCGATCGCCGTGACCGGGCGGCCGTCCGGGGCCGCCCAGCGCGTCACGACGGTGCGGTGGTCGACGTCGACCTCGGTCACCTCGCCGAGCGCGGAGCCGACGACGGCCGCGGCGCCGCCCGCCGAGAGCTTGACCGTCGTGACGGCGCCCCGCACCGCGCGGACCCGGTACGGCTGAGTGTCACCATGGGTGATCACGACGATGCCGTCCTCCGTCCCCTTGATCGTGGTGCCGTCCACGGCGGATCGGGTGGTCGTGCCGAGACCGCCGACGGGACCGGGCCGGGCGATCGGGGCCAGGGTGTCGCCGGACCAGACCTCGGTCCCCAGGCCGTTCGAGAGCAGCACCGTGTGCCCGTCGTCCGACGTCCGCATGATCGTGGGCTTGGGCGACGCGGCGCGGAACGGGTCGGTGGTCGTCCCGGTGCGGCCGTCCAGCACCCGGGTGCCGTACTGGTCGCTGCCGTGGACGATCTGGGCGCCGGGCAGCACGGTCAGGACGGCCCCCTCGCCGACGAGCGCGCCGGTCGAGTGCAGCGGCGAGCCGGCCGTACGGAGGTAGAGGGTCCGGTTGCCGCCCGTCACGGCGACCGTGCTGCCGTCGGCGCCGATCGCGGCCGCCGCCGACGTGAGATCGCCGGGCAGCGGGATCGGCGCCTGCTCGGCCACCCGGTGGCTCCTGGTGTCGACCAGCGCCACCCGTCCGCCCCGGGTGACGACGACAGCGCGCGCGGTCGCCCCGCCAGTGACCCGGCGCACGTCGAGGACCGTCGTGAACCGGCCGATCGGGGTGCGGGCGTGCGGGGCGCGCAGGCCGATCGAGGTCAGCCCGCCGTCCTTGGTCGCGACCACCACGACCTGCGCGGCCGGGAGGACGGCGAGCCGGATCGCGTCGGCCGGGAGCGTCACGGTCTCGCGGCGCCACGGCTGCTCGGTGATCAGTTGCAGGCTCCGGCCGTCGGCGGCGGCGATCGTCCGCCCGTCCGGCGTGGCGTCGAGCACGGTCGGCATCCCGGTCAGCTGACGCCGCCACCGCACCGAGCCGCCGGCCGTCTCCCAGCGGGTCAGGGTGCCGAGGCCGTCGACGGTGAGCGCCCCGCCGGCCACCGGGACGGTGTCGGTGAACAGGACGTCGTGACCGGCGCCGAGGGTCGTGCCGGGCCACGGCTGGTCGAGCATGGTGCGCAGGGCCCGGCGCGCGGTCTCACGCTGCTCGTCGTTGCCCTGCAGCAGGATCGCCCCGGACAGCTCGCCGGCCCAGTCGGGCCGGTCGCCCGCGATGATCGGGACCGAGCTGACCAGGCCGGTGAGCCGGTTGGCCGAGCCCCGGCCGCGCACCGCGACCACGGTCAGGGCGATCACCCCGGCGAAGACCAGCACGGCCGCCGTGCCGGCGAGCCAGCCCTTCCGCGCCCCGCCCCGGCGCCGGCGCGCCAGCACGGCCGAGGCCATCACGTACTCCCGGGTCAGGCCGCTCGGCCGGGCGATGCCGTCCCCCGCCGCGGCGTCGATGTGGTCGGCCGCCTCCTCGGCGTCGCGGTGGTCGGTGATCAGCAGGGCCGGATCCCGGTTGGCGGCCGCCCAGGCCCGGGCCTGCCCGGTCAGCGACCGGTGCCGCCGGTAGCGGGCCGGGTCGGCCGTCACGGCGGCGAAGACGTCGGCCAGCGTGCGGGCCGAGCCCGGGCCGGCCCAGCGGATCCAGTTCACGTCGGTCACGACGGCGGGCGCGGCGGCCGCGTCGATGTCCTCGGCCTGCACCGGGATGACCCTGACCCCGGCCGCGTCCAGACCGGCCACGGTGGACAGCCAGGCCGGATCGGCCAGGGCCGCGCGGGACAGCACCACGACGGCCGAGACGCCGGGGTCGTCGGACGGGGTGCGCTGCACGGCCAGGCCCAGCGTCCGCAGCCCGGTCGCGAGATCGTCGGCGACCCGGTCGTCCGAGCTCACCAGACTCACCGTCAGCCGGTCCGCGCTCGGCGTGCCGGCCGGTGCGGACTTGTCCTCGACATGGCTCGCGGCGAAGGCCAGCGCGTCGTGCAGGGCCCGGACGTAGGCCCAGACGTGGTGCTCGGTGGCGCCCCAGGCGTGCCAGCCCCGGCCCGGAACGTGCACGGCGACCAGGGTGCCGCTGGGCATCGGCAGCTCGCCGAGCTCGTCGAACGGGGCGACCCCGGCCAGCGGCGCCCGCCACCGGCTCAGCTCGGCCGCCACCTGATCGGGTGGCCAGGGCGGCAGCACCACGGCGATCGGCCGGTCCTGATGCGACGCCACGAGGCGGCCGACCAGCTCCGCGTCGGCCGGCTCCCCGGCGTACGGGCCCGCGGTGATCACGAGCGTGTGCGCCCACGACTCCCCGGTGGTGGCGTACCCGATCGGCACCCGGTGCAGGCCCGGTGGCGGGTGGGCCGGCCGTCGCACGTCGACCGCCACGACCGGCCGGTGCACGGCGGCCTGCGCGGCCACGAACTCGTCGAACGGCACCCGCAGCAGCGGCTTGCGGAGAGCCCGCAGCCGGGCCGGAGCACCCAGCCGTACCAGCGGGGGAGCGGCGATCTTGCGGCTCTGGTCGAAGAAGCCCTGGACGTACGCGAACGGGGGCCCGGGCCGGTTCGCCAGCCGCTGCCAGGCCTCCCGCGCGAGCCGGCGGCGCAGCCACCAGGCGAGCCCGAAGGTGGGCAGGGCGACCAGCGTGAGAAGCGCTCCCACCAGCGTGGACATCCCGTCGGAGAGCGGCCTCACCAGCGCGCCGCCGAACCGGAGAGCACTGAGCAGGACCACGAGCCCGACCAGGACGTGCGAGATCAGCACGAGCGCGCGGGTGAACCAGCGGCCCGCACCCGGCAGCGGAGGCCACACGAGCCGGGGGAACGGGTCACGCGAGAGCGCGAGCAGCACGATGCCGCCGATGGCCAGGGGCAGCAGCAGGAGCGTGCTCGCGGCGTCGCCGAGCGACACGGTGCCGGTGAGCGTGCGCGGCAGCACGGCCACGACCACCACGGCCAGCGGTGTGACCAGGAGCAACCCGAAGCGCCGCCGTCGGGCCTGCCTTCGCTGCCGCCGGGCGTCCTCGCCGACGGTGAAGAAGCGCGTGCCCGACGTGGCGCTGACCTGGTAGAACTGCCGCCGGGCGCGGGCGACCAGGTGGGCCGCGCCGATGCCGGCCAGGGTGACGATCAGCGCGACCACCAGGACCGCGGTGAGCTGAGAGGCCCGGCTGCCGGTGATGGTGCCCGGGCGCTGCGGCATGTTCGCGGCGAGCTCGCGGGCGATCTGCTGGTTGAGGCGCAGGCACTGGTGGCGCGACTCGCCGGGGCAGACGGTCCGCACCTGGATCACGAAGCGGCCGGCCATCCACTCCCGGACGTAGACCGGGCCGTCGGAGTACAGAATCTCCTGGTTCGGTGCGAAGACCGGGGCCGTTTCCTGCCAGCCCGGGGACGAGGCCGGCATCGAGCTCTCCAGGGCCGACAGCCAGAGGCGCCTGTCCCTGTCGGCGCACGACCACCAGTCGACGGCGATGCCCCGGCCAGTCGCGGGCTGCCGCCAGGAGCGCTCCCGGCCCGGGCACTCGTTCCGGCCGTTCAGCGTGCGGTCACCCAGGTCGGCCGGCTCCTGGGCCTGCCACTTCCCGGCCAGGCCGTCGGGCGCCCAGGTGCTCAGCACGGTCGGCGCGGAATCCTCGGCCGCGGCCGGACCGGCCGCCATCAGCAGGGCTGCCACCACCAGGAGGGCAGCTCCCGCCGAGAACCGGGACAGTCGGAGCATGGCCCTCTTCCTAGTGGACGGTCCGGCCCGGCGATATCCCTCGATCGAGGAACGGTCCGATCGGCCGGTCCGTTCCGGCAACTCCCCGGCCCTTCCGCCCGGCGAGTGATCTGTGATAGACCGACGTCACTGTCTATTAACAGAGTCGAAACAGGGAGGCCGCATGGCCAGCCGACGTTCCCTCCTGGCGGCCGGCGCCGGCGCCGCGGTCGGGCTCACCCTGCCCGCAGCGGCGGCCCAGGCCGGCGGGCATTCCCGCGTCAAGGTCGGGTTCACTCTCGACGCGGTGACCCTCGACGGCGGTGAGCAGGTCGTCTCGGTAACCCTCGGCACCGCCCGCCTCGGCCACGCCGACCCGGCCGGGCTCACCACCGGCACGTTCAGCGTGCACGCCCAGGCGACGAGCCCGATCCCGATCGCGCCCGGCGACCAGATCTTCAGCGAGTACGACCTGGACCGCGCGGTCACCGCCGTCCGGCTCGACCGCCACGGGAACATCGTGCTCGACCTCGCGTACGCCGAAGGGCAGACCGGCGGCGGCACCCTCGGCTACATCGCGAGCAAGGGCCGCAACGTCCGGCTCGACCTCGTCTACACCATCACCCAGAACAAACCCTTCGCCGTACGCGGCCGCCCGGTCACGATCCAGGAGTTCGTCCAGGGCCGGCTGGCCAACCCCGAGGTCGACGCGTTCAGCTACCGGGTCTCCGGCTCGGGGATGAAATACCGGCTGTACTCGCCGTCCCGGCATCCGGTGCGCGGCGGCCGCCCGCTGGTGGTGTGGCTGCACGGCGGGGGCGAGGGCGCGTCGCTGCCCGACGACTACTACGACAACGAGACGACGCTGCGGGCCAACCGGGGTGCGCTGGGCTTCGCCACCCCCGAGGCCCAGAGGATCTTCCAGGGCGCGTACGTGGTGGCCCCGCAGAGCACGTCCTTCTGGCTCGAGGACGGCGACCGTTTCGCCCCGCAGATCCGCGAGATCGTCCGCGAGGTGGCCCGCAAATACCCGGTCGACCGCTCGCGCATCTCCGTCGTGGGCTGCAGCAACGGCGGTTACATGAGTCTCAAGATGACCACCGTCTACCCCGACGTGTTCGCCGCCTCGGTGCCCATCTGCGGCGTGGTCGAGTCGCTCCAGCCCGGCGGCCCCACCATGATCACCGACGCCGAGCTACGCGCCATCCGCACCCCGACCTGGCTGGTCGCCTCGGCCGACGACGACACGGTGCCCCCGCCGGCCAACACCGTCCACGCCCACGACCTCATCCCCGGCTCGCTGATGTCGCTCTACGACACCGTGACCTGGAACGGGCACCGCTTCCCGGGCCACTGGTCCTGGATCTACGCGGCCCGCAACGACCCCAGCCAGAACGGCACCCATCTCTGGCAGTGGATCGCCCGCCAACGCACCTGACGGGCGACGCGTACGGGTACGAGGGTCGATGGAAAGTTTGCCCCGGCCTGCGGTGGGGCATCGAAGTCCGACGCTCCCAGGGGTGGCACAGCAAGATCCCGTAGGCTTTCCGGGCGCTGAGACCCTGTCCCGTACGCGAAAGGTGGCCTGGAGATCCGTGGCCCGCGGTAACCGCTCGTTCCTGACCAAAGCCGGCCTGCTGGTCATGTGCGGCCTCCTCACCGCGGTGGTGCTCTCCGCCGCCTCGTTCCCGGCGGTGGCGCTGGGCGGCCTCGTGGCCAAGGCCGGGGCGCAGGAGTTCGCCTCGCTGCCGAGCTCGCTCGAGGAGCAGTCCGCCCCGCAGGTGACGCGCGTCTACGCCGCCGACGGCAAGACCCAGATCGCGGTGCTCTACGACGAGTTCCGGCACGACGTGCCGATCACCCAGATCTCGGTCAACATGCAGAACGCGATCGTGGCCGCCGAGGACCACAAGTTCTACGAGCACAACGGCGTCGACGTGAAGGGCATCGCCCGCGCCTTCGTCAACAACAGCCAGGGCGGCTCGCAGCAGGGCGCCTCGACGCTGACCATGCAGTACGTGCGGATGGCCCAGGCCTACGGTGCGAAGACCCCGCAGGCGGCGATCGACGCGACCAAGGACAGCCCGGAACGCAAGATCGCCGAGATGAAGTACGCGCTGCAGATCGAGAAGGACCTGGACAAGAAGCAGATCCTCGAGCGCTATCTCAACCTGGCCCCGTACGGCAACGGCGCGTACGGCGTCTATGCCGGCAGTCAGGTCTATTTCCGCAAGTCGCCCAAGAACCTGACGATCGCCGAGGCCGCGCTGCTGGCCGGCATGGTGAAGGCGCCCAGCGCGTTCGACCCGACCACCAAGACCGGCTATCCGCAGGCGCTCGAGCGGCGCAACTACATCATCGACAACATGGTGGCGCTGGGCCAGATCACCCAGGCCCAGGGTGACGCGGCCAAGAAGGTCAAGCTCAAGCACACCACGACCCGGCCCGGCAACGGCTGCACCCAGGTGACCACCAACAACTGGGGCTTCTTCTGCGACTACTTCTACCGCTGGTGGCTGGAGCAGAAGGCCTTCGGTGACAACCCGTATGAGCGGGAACGTCAGCTGAAGACCGGCGGCTACACCGTGGTCACCTCGCTCGATCTCAAGGCGCAGGAGTCGGCCCGACACGAGATCACCCGCAAGATCAAGGACGACAACAAGAACGCCGTCCTGATCGCCGGGGTCGAGCCGGGCACCGGGCACGTCAAGTCGCTGGCCGCGAACCGGAAATACAAGCTCGACGACGGCACCAACCCGAAGAGCTCGAACCCGGCCGCCCGTAAGGCCGGCGTGCGGGCGACCTACCCGAACACCACCAACCCGATCATCACCGGGGGCGGCGACATCGACGGCTATCAGGCCGGTTCGGTGTTCAAGATGTTCACCATGGTGGCCGCGCTCGAGAACGGCTACGAGCTCGACCACAACATCACCTCCGGCTCGACCTACCGGTCGGGTTATCCGGTGGCGGCCGACTCGCCGGCGGCCTGCCCGGGCACCACGCTGTACTGCCCGTCGAACTCGTCGCCCAACGAGAAGGGCACGTTCAACATGTGGACCGGCTTCGGCAAGTCGGTCAACACGTACTTCGTGCCGCTGCAGGAGCAGGTCGGCGCGGAGAAGGTCGTCGACGTGGCGCAGCGGTTCGGCATGCAGTTCCGCTCCTCCGACGAGCGCAAGCTGATCGCCACCGAGCAGGCCGCGCACGAGTTCGGCGCGTTCACCCTCGGTGTGACCGCGTCGACCCCGCTGGACATCGCGAACGCGTACGCCACCCTGGCCGGCGACGGCATGTACTGCGCGCCGACCCCGATCAAGCAGATCACCGCGGCCGACGGCTCGAAGCTCAAGACCGGCCAGCCGTCGTGCCGGCGGGTCACCGACGCCGACGTGGCCCGCAAGGCGCTCGACGCGGCCCGGTGCCCGGTCGGCGACCGGGCCCAGCTGGGCAACTGCAACGGCGCCACCGAGCGCAACGCCTACCGCACGGTGCGACACCCGGTCTTCGGCAAGACCGGCACCACTGACGCCGACAAGACCGCGTCGCTGGTCGTGGGCTCGCGCAGCCTGGTCGTGGCCGGTTACATGGTCAACCCGGACTGGGCCAACCACACCGACCGCATGCGTCACGACATCATCAACCCGGTCGTCTACCGCACCCTGGCCGACTACATGGACGGCGCCGACGTCGAGGAGTTCAAGAAGCCCGGCGAGTAGGCGGCGTCGACCGCGCCGGACCTTCAGATACCTAGCCTCCTAGGATGCCGTAGGCCGGGTGTTCACCCGCACCGGGTGTGCGCGGGGGTGCTCCCGATTCACGTCAGCATCAGGTTTGGGCCGCGCTCGGCTCGGCAAAGGATGAACCTGGCTGGGCAACGCGGCCCGGCCGAAACCTCAACGAAGGAGCCTCATGGCGATCACCGTGAATCTGGACAGCGTGCTCGACAAGGCATTCGAGTCCAAGTCACTGGCCGATGTCGCAGCGGCACCGGTGTCCGCGCTGGCCGGCGTCAGCGAGGCCGACGCCGAGGCGCTGAAGAAGGCCTTCAACATCAAGACGGTGGCCGACCTGGCCGGCAACAAGTACGTCCTGGCCGCGCAGGCCATCGTCGACCTCAGCAAGATCAGCAAGTAGGTTCCGCCGCACGGCCGCCGCGAGTGCTTCAGGCCGGCGTCAACGACGTCATCGCGGCGGCCGGCCGATGTGGTAACCCTGGGCCACGTCGCAGCCCCACTCCTTGAGCTCCCGGGCGTCGCGCAGCCGGCGCAGGTACGACAGCGTCGAGTCATAGGTGTCGTAATCGTCGACCGTTCTGCTCGGCCCGCCCAGCTCCTTCCCTTCGCCCTGCCTGGATCTTGTCGGCCGGGCCGGGTGAAGCCTGAGAACTCCGTCAGCCCTGCGCCTCGATCGACACCGGTTGCCAGGCCTGCCACTCGGCCAGCCGGGACTCGTAGTCGGCGGTGGCGATCCCGATCGGGGCCGTTCCGAAGAAGATCCGCAGCGGCGGGTTCTCGGCGTCGACCACCTTGAGGGTCGCGCTGCGCGTCGCCTTCGGATCGCCCGGGCCGGCGACCCGCTTGGCCCGCGCCTCGGCCGCCTGCTCGCGAACCTTCTCGTACGTCTCGGTCTTGGTCGCGTGCTTGGCCGACGACCCGCCCCAGTCCGTGCTGAACCCGCCCGGCTCGACCAGCGTCACCTTGATGCCGAACAGGGCCACCTCCAGTGCCAGCGCCTGGCTGAAGCCTTCGAGCGCCCATTTCGACGCGTTGTAGATGCCGATGTTGGGGAACGCCGAGATGCCGCCGATCGACGACACCTGGATGATGTTGCCGCCGCCGCTTTCGCGCAGGTAGGGCAGCGCGCCCTGGGTGACCCACAGCGCCCCGAACAGATTCGTCTCGAGCTGATCGCGCGCCTCCTGCTCGCTGAGCTCCTCGATCATGCCGAACTGCCCGTACCCCGCGTTGTTGACGATCACGTCGAGCCGCCCGAAGTGCTGGTGCGCCTGCGCCAGGGCGGCCAGCACCGCCGCCCGGTCGGTGACGTCGAGGGCGAGGGTCAACACCTTGTCGCCGTACGTGTCCACGAGCTCGCTCAGCGACGCCGCGTCCCGCGCCGTCGCCGCCACCCGGTCGCCCCGATCGAGCGCGGCTTCGGCCCATTCGCGCCCGAAACCGCGCGACGTGCCCGTAATGAACCAGGTCCTGGCCATCGATGTGTCCCTTCTCCGATGTTCAGCTTCAGTAATATCTCGCCGGTCGGTGGGCACAACGAACTGATGCACCTCTAGGCGAGAATGGTGACGCACGGACGCTGCTCACCCTCTGGAAGGAACTGTCTTGGCCGGTGGACTCGTTGCCCTGCTCGACGACGTGGCGGTGCTGGCTCGCGCCGCGGCCGCGTCCATCGATGACGTGGGGGTCGCCGCTGTGAAGGCGGGTGCGAAAGCGGCCGGGGTCGTCATCGACGATGCTGCCGTCACGCCGCAGTACGTGCGCGGCCTGGCCGCCCAGCGGGAGCTGCCGATCATCAAGCGGATCGCGATCGGCTCGCTGCGCAACAAGTTCCTGATCATCCTGCCGGCGATCCTGCTGCTCAGCCAGTTCGTGCCGTGGCTGCTCACGCCGATCCTGATGCTCGGCGGCGCCTACCTCTGCTACGAGGGCGCCGAAAAGGTCTGGCACAAGATCGCACACTCCGACGACCACGCGGCCGAGGAGAAGGCGCCCGACGAGAAGACGCTGATCTCCGGCGCGGTGCGCACCGACCTGATCCTGTCGGCCGAGATCATGGTCATCACGCTGAACGAGGTCATCGACGAGCCGTTCTGGTCCCGGCTGGCCATCCTGGCCGTGGTCGCGCTGGTCATGACCGTGGCCGTCTACGGCGCGGTCGGCCTGATCGTCAAGATGGACGACGTCGGCCTGCGCCTGGGCGAGAACTCGGGCCCGGTCGCCGCGTTCGGCAACGGCCTGGTCAAGGCCATGCCGAAGGTCCTCACCGGCCTCACCGTGATCGGCACCGCCGCGATGCTCTGGGTCGGCGGCCACATCCTGCTGGTCGGCACCGACGAGCTGGGCCTGCACTTCCTCTACTCGGCCGTGCACCACATGGAGGAAGCCGCCCACGACGCCACGGGCGCCCTCGGCGGCGTGATCGGCTGGCTGGTCAACACCTTCTTCAGCGCCGTCCTCGGCTTCCTCGTCGGCGCCCTGATCGTGCTGGTCATGACCTTCACCACCCACCGCCGCAAGCCCGCCACCGAGGCACACGCCCCCGCCACCGAGGCAACGTCCGCGCCGACCGCCACGACTGAGGGCGCCATCACCCGGCCTGCCGGGGCGACCGAGCAGGCCGCCACGACCGAGGCTCCGGTTCCCACTCCAAGTTCCGCGCCGACCGATCCGGCCGAGCCCGCCGCAGACTCCCCGCCCGTGCCTTCCACCTCAACCGGACAGGCAGCCGCCGCCGAACCCGTGGCAAAGTACAAGCCGGCCAGCACGGCCGTGCCCCCCACGGACAGCGAGCCGACCTCCGCGGCCGAGACCGACGCCGCGCAGGCCGGCAAGGACGTGCACTGACGGAAGGGCTGCCGGCCCGGGACTCCGGGCCGGTCAGCCCAGCCGCAGCACTTCGGCGCCGCCCCACTCGAGTTCGGTCAGCAGATCGCCCACGACCGGGCTGACCTCGGCGCGGCGGGCGGCGAGAACCCACAGCACCCCCGCGTCGCGCAGATCGGCCGCCAGCGCCCCGATAGCCATCGCCGTGTCCGCGTCCGCCCACTGCAGATCGTCGACGACGATCACCATCGGCCCGTTCGCGGCGGCCGCCCGCAGCGCCGACCGCAGGTCGTGCAGAACCCAGTGGGCCACGCCGACCCGTTCGGTGTCCGGCTGCGCGGTGAGCTTGCGGAGAGTCCACAGGTCGCCGATCGGCGGCTCGGCGCCCAGAGCGGCCTCGAGCAGCGGCGCGAACGGCGCACCTCGGCCCCGGCTCGCCCCCGCTCGCAGCACCCGCGCCCCGGCCCGCTCGGCCCGATGCACCAGCTCCCTGGTCAGGCGCGATCTACCGGCCCCGTCCGGCCCGTAAACCAGCAGCACGCCGCCACCCCCGGCCACCCGACGGTCGATCACCGCCGTCTCCGCCGCCCGCAGCGGACCACCGATCTCCCGGGCCAGGCTCGCCACCGTCATCGCCACCCTCCCCAGGGTCAGCCGCGCTCGTGTGATTCATCCTTCCGGCGCCCCGCGGCCCTGTCGTCGAAGCCTGCGGGCATCTTCGACTACCGGCTAGCAGGGGGCATGCGGCTGCCGAGTCAGAAATGGCGCCGCCGACCGCGAGTCCATGAAGGACCCGGCAAATGCCGCACGCCGAGAGGATTGGCCTCCCCGATCGGCTCCAGCACAGAGAGCAAGTCCCTGTGCCGCCGCCCGCCACTCGCGCGACGGAATGGACGACGGGCGACAGGCAAAGGGCGGCAGGCGACGGCCCCGCCCCGAACAGGTCGGCCGGCTCGACTGGGTAGGGTCGTTGTGGTGAGCAGCTTTCCGTCGCAGGCCGCCCGCGTCCGTGACTCCCGGCGGCCGGAACAGCGACGGATTCTCGCGTTGCGCGAGTGCGCCCTGCATTTTGCGCCCTACGGGTTCCGGGCGACCTGGCATCATCTGGTCGTCAGCGCGGGAATTCCGGTGCGGCTGGAAGACGATCCCGAGTCGCTGGTGCGGGCCGTCGACGAGATCGAGGAGGCGCGCCGGCTCTGGCTCGCCGAGGTCGGGGCCTACACGACCCGGCGGCTACGCGAGAAGGCGGCGGGCACAAGGCAGCCGCGTCGCGCGGACGGATGGCGTACGGCGGTGCCTCTGCTGGCCTTTTGCCCGGAGCCGGCGATCCACCCGACCGAGCGCCTCATCACCGTGGTGGGCCGGCTGATCTCCGCCTACCACGCCGAGACCATGAGCCCCGAGGTGTGCCCGGTCTGCGGAACCACCCGTACGTCCTTGCCCTGCCCGCACTGCGGCGTCTGCTCGTGGAACCCGGCGGCCGTTGGCTGGAGCGTTCCGCCGCCGGCGTTGTCTTGGCGGCTGATCTGGCAGCGTGCGGTGCCGCCGTCCGCGTGAACGCGCAGGGGGGGCAAGCCCGCTTGCCCCCCCCTGCGGTCGTCACGACGGTCTCAGCAGTCGATCTCGGTGTAGTAGTAGGGCTGTGCCCTGGTCCAGCGCCAGCCGCCCTGCTTGCCCGGCGCGACCTCCAGGCACGGCGAGGTCTCCAGCGAACGGTGGACCCGGAAGGTGATCGGCTGGCTGCAGATGTTCCGGACGTAGACCGTCTGCTTCAAGTAGCCCACGTCGTGCCGGACGACGGCGCAGTCCTCGGCCGAGAAGTCGTAGTCGGCGGCGGACGCGGGGGCGGCCAGGCCGAAGATCGCGGCACCGGTGGCGGCCGCGGCAAGGGCGATGCGAGACACGAAACGCATGGTCTTTCTCCGTTCACGATGGGGTCTGACGCCACCACCACGGGCCCTCGGCCGACCGGGTTCACGCCATTCTCCAGAACTTCGCCACGTCATCCGTTCGTGTCGAAGGCCGATCCGGAAAAGTTCGCCGGGGAGCCAACCGAATGCGGCCGGAATCGCGTCGGTTACGCAGTGACGGTGACAGGGAGCGGGGCGGCGGATGCCGAAAAGAACCGACGGGGAGTACCTGGCGTTCGTGGCGGGCCGGGTGGCGGCGCTGCGGCGGGCGGCGTATCTGCTCTGCGGTGACTCGCACGCCGCGGACGACATCAAGCGGGAGACGCTGACCAAGCTGTATACGCGCTGGCCGCGGATCAGCCACGTGGAGAACCTCGACGCGTACGTGAACACGATGCTGGTCCGGGTCTTCCTCGACGAACGGCGGCGCGGGTGGTGGAAGGTCGCGCTGCTCGACCGGCTGCCCGAGCGGGCCCCGGCGCCGGCCTGGACCAGCTCGGAGGACAGGTCGGTGGTGCGCCAGGCGTTGATGAGCCTGCCGCCGCGGCAGCGCGCCGTGGTCGTGCTCCGCTACCTCTGCGACCAGCCGGTGAAGGACGTGGCCCACCAGCTCGGCTGCTCCGAGGGCACACTCAAGGAGCGTTATAAGCTAACCTTGTTTCCGCAGGTCGAGCGGTGTTCGGGGAGGGTGCGCGATGGTGCGGCAGTCGGTCAGGAAGCGCAACACGGTCCGGTTCGATGGTAAGGCGGCGTTGCTGGCGGGTGGGCTTGAGGTGCGCGCGTTGCGGTATCAGCGGGCCAGTCAGGACAAGAAGGAGCAGGGTAAGAGCGTCGGCGATCAGGGCGTGTTGAACATCAAGGAGATCGGGTCGCGCGGGTGGAAGGATGCGCAGTCGTTCACCGATAACAACCGGTCGGCGTCGCGGCACGCGGTGAAGGAACGCGAGGAGTTCGTCAAGCTGATCGAGGCGATCGAGTCCGGTCAGGGTGACGTGCTGGTGATCTGGGAGGTTTCCCGCAATCAGCGCGATCTCGCGGTGTACGTGCAAATCCGGGATACCTGTATCAGGGTTGGTCTGAATTTCTGGCTGGTCGGCGGGGTGCTCTACGACCTGCGCGACAAGAACGACCGGATGATGCTGGGTTTCCAGGCGGTACAGGCGGAATGGCTGGCCGACTCGATCCGCGACAACGTCCTACGTGGAATTGTCGGAGCGGCTGAGGCGGGTCGACCGCACGGCAAAGTGACCTACGGCTACCGGCGGTTGTACGACTCCCGGACACGAGCGTTCCTCGGTCAGGAAGCCGATGACGAACAACGCGTCGCCGCCGCCGAGAACGGCACACCGGTCGAATATTCGCGGGCCGGGGTGGTCCGGGAGATCTTCGACAAGATCGGTTCGGGTAAGCCGCTGATCACCATTGAGAACGAGCTGAACGCGCGCGGGATTCCGTCGCCGGAGGGTAAGGCGTGGCGGCGTGGCGTGATCCGCAAGATGGCGCTGAACCCGGCCTATATCGGTAAGCGGGTGTTGCGCGGGGAGATCGTCGGTGACGGGGTGTGGGCGGGGTTGGTCACCGATGAAGCGTATTGGGCGGTGGTGCGGTTGCTCAGCGATCCGGAGCGGACCACAACGCGGCCGGGCCGGGCGGTGCATCTGCTGTCCTACATCGTCAGGTGTGCGGTGTGCGGTGGGGAGACCTCGAAGCAGACCGCGAAGAAGGGCGCATGGACCGGCGATTTGTACTCGTGTTTGAAGAGGCGATGCGCGGCGGTGCCGATGGATGTGCTGGATGAGTACGTGCAGCGGGTGGTGGTGGCGTGGCTGTCTCGCGAGGACATCCACGAGGTACTGGCGGCGCAGACGGCTACCGACGCAGATCTCACTCACGCGCGGGCGGAAGCGGCGAGACTCCGCGCCGACTTGGAGGAGTGGCGGACTCTGGCTGAGGCGGGCGAGGTGACCCCGATCAGTTTCGCCCGCGCCGAGAAAGGCTTGTTGGAGGCTATCGCCGGGCACGAGAAACGCGCGGCCCAGGCGGGTATTCCTCCGGTGTTGCGGGGCCGGATCGGTGCTGAGGCGGTCGCGGCGTGGGCGGCGTTGGGTGATGAGGTGGCGGTCAAGCGCGACATCATCCGCCTGGTGGCCGACATCCAGCTACGACCGGCCGGTAAAGGGGTGCGGGAGCCGTTTACCCGGCACCGCCTGGACTGGCGATGGAAGTACGGACCGCAGAACGGCGAGACAACGGCTGCGGCCTGATCGTTTAGCAAGACGGAACAGCGCTGGGCGGTGGGACCTGATGAAGGTCGCACCGCCCAGTGGCTTGTGTCCGGTAAGCAGGTGTGGGTTAGTCCGGTTCGGTGGGGCGGCGGTGTCCGAGGCGCAGGAGCCGGGCGAGACGGGCTGCTTGGTCGGGTGTGGGTAGCGGTGCTTCGGCGGCCAGGGCTTGAATTTCGGCTTCGGTGGCGGGGTCTAGGAGTCTGCGGGCCATCGGCAGGGTGCCGGACGCGTCGGGATGCCCCGGCGTGTCAGCGTGCGGGTTGCGGTGTTCGGTGACCCCCGTGTGACGGCTCATTTAGCGATCACCGTCCGAGCGTGCCTCGCGGGCCGCTTCCCGGGCAGCGCGGAGATCGTCGGCGACACCGTCGGCGAACATGGCTTGCCCATCGGTGTGTCCGGCGTGGGTGTAGCGCCAGTTCTTTTCCACGATCACGGCCGCATCCGTCTCGGGCATGTCGTCGTCGTAGAAAGCTTTCAGATGCTCGGCGCGGGCCTGCCGTAGGGCGGTGTAGGTGGTGGAGTAGGCGCGGCTTTTGGTGGCGGTGTGGCCTCGGTAGCCGAGTTGGTGTGCCCACCGGTGCAGCCCGGCGTCACGGTGCTGAGGTAGCCGGCCGAGTCTCCAGCAGGTGCGGATCAGGGTGCGGGTGTGCTCGGTGACCGGCAGGATTGCGATGGTGGCGAGGTCTCGGACCGGCCGGGCGACGGTGACCCCGGCGAGTTCGGGCTTACTGACGTACTTCGCGATGTATGAGGCCACGGCGCGTTCGGTCAGGTCGTCACCGGTACGGCCGGGGGTGATCGGGCGGATGTCGAGCTGGGCACCGAAACGCAGAACCGTAGCGCTGCCGTCGACAGGGATTCCGACGCGTCGCGCGGCGGTGCGGATGGTGTCGATGAGCAGGCCGAGGGTGGCCCAGGCCGGGGGCGGGTCGGCGGGTCCGTCCGGGCCGTCGAAGCGCATCACGGCGTGGAAGTGGATGGTGCCCCGGCGCTGCCATTCGGCGACTTTGGCGTAGGACAGGCGCACCAGCTTGCGGACGGCGGTACGGGACACGCCCTGAGTGGTGGCGAGGTGCTGATACAGGTTGCGGTGCAGGCTTTTCCAGAGTTCGCGGGTGCGGTTGTTGAACAGCACCGCGGCCTGATAGTCGTAGCAGTCCGCGCAGAGTGCAGCCCCGACGATCGGCGCATCGGCCGGGTGGTGCTCGGTACAGCGCAGGGACCGCCCGTGCGGGCAGTTGAGAGCCTTCGTGCGGGGTCGGCAGGCCCCGCCGGGGGTGTGGCGGTGGACGGGGCCGAAGCTGGGTGCGGTGAAGGTCACGAAGACGCGCGGGTGGGTGCGGACAGTGTCGGGGACGCTTTTGCCGCCTGCCAGACCGGAGGCGATCAGGTGGTAGGTGTCGCCCTGGTGTAGGCGGGCGCAGGGTTCGCATTGCGACACTCGCCGGTTACCGCAGGCGATCGTCAAACGCTGGTGGGGTTGATCGGCCGACGACAGCGATGCCAGCACCCGCCCGGTGGACGCCTCGATGGTGAGGGTTTCGCCGGTGAGGTGGATCGGGTGCTGGCAGCCGCCGATATGTCGGATGCGGGCCAGCCACGCCCGGAAGTCGGGGTGGGTGGCGGTGGTCAGGATTTCGTGGTCGGTGAACGACAGGCCGTTGGTGGGGCTGTTCGCGGGGTGCGCGGGCATGGTGGTCCTCTGGGATGCGGGCCTCGTGGGCCGGGCTTAATGGCGTGGTGGGGTGGGGCCTGCGGCCCGGCTGTCGCGTGGATGTGCGGCAGCCGGACCGAGGCGCATGCGGTGGTGTTCGGGCGGCCGGGGGTTGGCCGGCTGGCTGGTCGTGGTCGCTTCATGCGGGCTCTCCTTCGCAGGTCATGAGGCTTTGGTTGGGATCCGCCGGGTGGGTTAGGACTCGGCGGGTGCGGTGATCCCGGGCAGCTGCGGAGTCAGGTGCGCGGTGACCTGAATGGCGGCGTCGAGCAGGTCCGGGGTGAAGTGCACCGAGCGGGCGCGGATCCACCCAGCAGCCCCGGCGGTGGTGATGGCAACGCCTTTTTCGGTGGGGCTGATGAGTTGGGCGGCTTCCACGGCATCGGGGTAGAGGTCTCCCAGGGTCATCAGGGCGGTTTCTTTGTCGTTGACGGCGAGGCAGATCCGGCCGCCGAGCTGTGCCCGCAGCGCGGTGACGCCGGAGCCGAAGTCCGAGCCGACGCGTTGCCCGGCCACGATCAGGTGAATTCCGAGGGCCGCGCCGAGCTGGCCCAGCCGCAGCAGATTCGTCGTGGCCCGTTGGGCGGCTTCCTTCTCGTCGCGGGAGGCGACCAGGTACAGCTCGGCGAGTTCGTCGACGATGACGATCACCGGCACCGGCCGCACCGCTTCGGGCAGTTGCCAGATGTTGCGTGCCCCGTGCTGGCGGCACACCCGCATCCGCTGTTGTGCTTCGCTGACAAGTTCGGTGAGCAGGTCGGCGGCTTGCTGCCGGTCGGTGGCCAGGGCGGACAGACGCGGTGCGTGTGGGCCGAGTTCCATGCCGCCTTTGCAGTCGATGCCGACCAGGGCGATCGGGTGGGCCGCCCATTGGGCTACGGCCGCGTTGATCAGCGTGGACTTACCGGACTGGGTGGCCCCGGTGATCAGCCAGTGCGGGAACACTCGCAGGTCGATGGCCCACCGGTCGCCGTCCTCCTGATTGCCGACATGCGCAACCAGGTCTTCCGGCTTGGGTGCCACCGGAGAATCGTTGAGGTGGATGGCCTGGTAGAACTTGGCCGACAACTCGTCGCTGACCTCCCACAGCGGATCGACGTTGAGGATGGTCACGGCCACGGAGCCCCGGCCGGATGCGGTGATCCGCACGGCGTGGACCCGCCAGGCGTGGGCCATCGCGTCGGCCGCTTCGATGAACTGATCCGGGGTCTGCCCGGCGCTGAACGCGATCACCGCTGATGCGCCGAGACGGCGGCGGCGGATACGGCGCAGCAAGGGCAGGACCGGGGCGGTGTTGTTGCGGTAGCCCGACCGGGTACCGGTGCTCTGCCCTGCGGTGGGGCGGTCGATGGCGGTCAGCCCGGCGTTGAGGCACAACCGCTTCCAGGACAGCCGCATCCGCAAGCGTAGGAAGCCGAACCCGTACAGGTACCACCACACCCGGGGAGCGAGCCGAGCCAGGATCATCCCGGTGATGATCCAGACGGTCAGCACGACCAGGGCCAGACAGCCGGCCAGCCTCACGTATGGGCCGAGGGTGTGACCGAGCTGGGCGAGTTTTTCGGGGGTGACCCCCGAGCCGTCAGGCAGGAAGCCCGGCAGCTCAGGGGACCACGACGGCGACGGAGACGGGGTGGGGGTGGGTTTGAGCGCGATCATCAGTTGTCCGCCTTCGTGTTACGCGACCCCGAGGAGGGGCCGGGGGTGGGGCCGGACTTGCCAGCAGCGCCCGTGCTGCCGGGGTTGCCGGGGGTGCGGGGGAAGATGGACGCGGCCCGATACGACAGGCCGTGTCGTCCTTCGATCTCCCACAGCGACACGTCCAGTTCGGTGACCCCAACCGGCAGGCCCTCGGTGACGCCGAGGGGTTCAGCCGGGGTCTGCACATCGATCACGGATGCCTTACGGGTCCCGGTACGGCGCACGGCCACACCGGTCACCCACAACGTGTTTCCTTCGCGGTCTTTACGGATTTGCCCTTCCAGGTCGGTGCGTTCCTCGGGTGCGGCTACGCAGATGACACCGGTCAAGCGGGTCAGGTCTACAGGAATGCTGTTCACGGTTAAAACTCCAAAAAGAAAGGGTGTGATGCAGGAAAGTGGTAAAGCGGGTGTCGTGCTGGTGAAGCAAGGTCGGTAGCGAATCGGCGGTTGGGCAGATAGCGGGTTGGAGCCGGGGCGGGTCGGATTCCCGGCGTCCCGGGACGGCGGGGGTGGTGGGCCTCTGCTCCGGGGTGCTGCTGGTGGGATGCGGTGCGGGGTGGCGATCATGGTGTCCTCCGTGAAATGCCTGTACATGTAGATACAGATTTGAGGCCTGTTTTCGACATCCGTGCCTCTGAGCTGCGGAAACGTCGGCCTTTTTGTAGGGGTACAGTGCAGGTGTTCGGCGGTGCGGGCCGGGGCCGTACAGGGGTTCACTTCGACGGGCCGGGTGCTTGGGCAGACTTGGCCGTGGGCGTCGTCGCGGATCAAGCCGTCATAAGGGGAATACAAATTCCGGGCCTGTTTTGGACCGATCAGGGCATGACTGTGGCATGAATCTCTTTCCGGGATAATTTGTCCAACCGGGCAGGAAAGGTTTCGCGGGCGAGTGGATCTCGGTAACCGATCCCAGTAAAGCCATCGAGCGACGGCACTGCAATCCAGGGTTTTGGGGTGCGGTAAAAGACGGCGCACTAACGACACGGGATCGCAGTCCGGGGGAAACTAGGGAACTACAACCAACACTATTGACGTGTCAAATATCACGTGCCCGGATCGGGGTTCGGAAACGCGGTTCGGCTCCCTGCGGTTTTCACCTCCTACTTTCACCAAGCGCATCGGGCACGCCGAGGAGTACAGGATGGTGACCACCGTCACACATCATGCGAGTGCCGGGATCGTGCTGGAGTCCATCGGGTGTCAGCTATGGCCGGGGAGCTGAGGTGATGGCCTCGGAGATCGTCGGGGTGGGCGGTGCGTACAACTTTCCCTACTTGGTCAAGAGAAGGCAGATGGGAGGTAGAGGGTGGGAAGGCCAGCAGAAGACTGCGCAGTAAGAGAAGGAAAGGGAAGGGAGGGGGCGGAGGGGGCATGCGGGCCTACGGCCCGGTCCCCCTCCCACCCCCGAAAAGAGGGAAGACAGGCACCGGAACCCGCAAGTGAGGCCAACACAGCACAAGGCCGGTTGACACAGTGGACAACCACGAGCGGGCCACGCAGACCAGCACGGCGGACCGACCCGCATCCCGGACAGCCCGTGGCATCGGTGAACCACCGGTGACACCGGGAGCCGCCCGTGTCCGCACCCCGTCACGGCAGCGCCATCACCACGTCCGGTAGCCCGGTCAGACACCCGGCTTGGTGACTGTTCGGTTTACCGGTCGTGTGGCCGGCTATGCCTGTGAACCCGTGCGGGTGGTATCGGCGATAGACATCAGGACGAGCACCACCCTTTCCGCAAGAGACGATATGAACGAGAGAGAATGGCAACAAAAATTGCCATCGGAATCACCGGTCAGGCGGATTACTCCGCTACGACAGGTCAGCTCCAGACCGCATTTCAGGTCCTCCCCTCTATTACTGTGCCGCCCGGCCCTGAGTCGCCGGAACAGCCGCTCTGATCACCAGGATCGCTCGATCCCGCCGATGAAGCAAGGGGTCTATAACGGACACGCCATCTAGGGCGCTTCCTAGGAGTGTCCAGATAGGCGGCTTCAGTGCGGCCTAGTGTCAGCGAGTCCCGGAAATGTCGCCTCCGTCCACGCCGAAAAGCCCCGGAATAGGGCTGGACGTGATGAGGCTCACCGATATTTGAGGTGGGCAGGCCGGTGTCAGGTGGGCGGCGGGGTGCGCTTTGAGGTGCTGCCGCACCGGGCAAGCCCGGTTTGCCCTCGACGACCGCGGCCGAGCTGAGCGAGCCGACGAGGCGAGCGGCTGGGGCGGCGATGGGCCGACATCCGTGCGATGAGTCCATGCCCGAAACGGTAGAACCGAGCTGCCGCCATCGACAATGAAAAAGGGGTGGTCTTCGGTTGTCCCGAGCTGTCCCGGGTGGTTCCTGCTGGTCACGGTCCTCTCAAAAGAGCTATTGCTGGTCCCATTTACGGACACATATAGCCGTACTGGTGGCGATACCAGTACCGGGAAAGCGGCTAGCAGGTCTCTACGGTGGATACGGCAGCAGGGCCGCACCCGGGGCGTAATGGGTGCGGCCCTGCAACTCGAAGGGGGTAGGGGTGGGGGCGCAGGTACGTCTCGGCTCAGAAAGGTACCGCCATCATGATGAAGCCGTCATGAACGCCCTTACCGAATATGACGGTGTCCTTTGGCGGGCTCGGCTTGACGCCCCCACCCCAGCTCAACTCGCTACGCATACCTACAGCGCGGCGTGGTTGGTTCCCTTCTCGATGGCATACCGCCCGGCTGTCACGACGGGGATTCACCATTCGCCGGACGGCCGTCGCCCGCAGCCTTGGCTTCCAAGTGGGCAGCGATGGCGATCCTTGCCCATCGGGAGACGAGCGCTCCATCGGGAAGCCCGGACAAGTCAAATGGGGTCCAGCGTGCTTCCGCAACTTCCCGATTTGGCCGAAGCTCGGCCGACAATGCGGCACCCCTGAAGATGATCAGATGGTCCCGTTTTCCCTCAAGCTCTGTCACCAACTGATCGAGGACATCAATTGCTGGGCGGAGTTTTACGCCTAATTCCTCCATGCACTCCCGGCGAATAGCGTCTTCGGCTTGCTCTCTTCGGGGACGATATCCGCCACCAGGCAAACCCCACCGCTGCTGATCGGCATAGGAATGTCTGATCATTAAGCACCTTGCCGGGTCGAATGGGTGCAAGATAAACGCTTTCACCCCGTGGGATTGGGGCTTGAAGATCCGCCAGTACGTTTGCAGAGCCTTGCTGGCGAAACGAACGGCGAATTGTGGTACTTGCAAATCTACCTGCCGAGTTTGATGGTTGTATGGTGCGGATCATCGTATCGGCACCGCACCAGAGTTCGCGAACCGTCATAGGGCTCCCTTGAGTGGATCATGAACCGGTTGTTGACGAGCAAGAAATCCCCCGGCCGCCACCGGTGCACCACTGCCACGCCCTTACGCACCGCCTCGTCCACCGTCCGGTACAGCACGTCCTCACTCATGGTCGGGGGAAGGTTCTCGACCGTGTTGGTGTCCACCTGGGATCGGTAGCGCAGCACCAGCCCATACTCCGGGTCGTCATAGATCAGGGGGTGCGTCGCCTCCTCTCCGGGATAGTGGTGAGTGCGATAGCGGATGCGAACGTTTAGCAACTCGGGGAACTGGGCCGCCAGGGCGTGCGCCGCTCGCCGGCCATCGTAGAGACATGTTGCCCCACCGAGTGCTGCCGACTCCAGACATCCGAGTGCGAACATTTGATTCAGATTGGACTCACCCAGAACGAGGCTCTCCGTATGCATCGGTAGCCAGGAACGGGCGCTCCTGCCCCGCACCGTAAACACTCCGATAGAACTGGCTCCCCCTGCCTGCCCGACCAAGGTCGCCAACTCGGCCATAGCCGCATCGCTGGCATCCGTCCGAAGATTGACGTAACCGCGAGCCGCGACCTCTTCGCACACGTCTCCGAGGTCAAACCGCCACTTACCTAGACCATTAGCCAGCACGGAAATTCTCCTTCCACCTTCTCCACCAAACAGTCGATCGGGCCGGGAACCTCAACGAGGGAACACCCGAAGGTGACGGTCGGACCATCACGGCAGCCGACGAATGCGATCACGACGCGCCTGATCGATAGAAAGAACACGTGCGTCCCCGGCCTCCCAGGCGGCGTGACTTCCCACCAAGCCCGAGGGGCCGGTCTCTATGACCACCCGCACACCGCCCATAGGCGTAGCGCTCACCATCAGAGAAAAGCTGTCCGAAACCATCACCGGTTCCGGGGGTGGCATGGCGTCGTGCACCTCTGCCGCACTTGTGCGTTCTTCAAGCTGCCTGATCCGCAGGCGGCGCTTCAAATCGCAGAGGTGATCGAATTCGACCACCAGAGAGCCCTCGGCGGCCAACGCCTGATCGGCGCGGTTCCAAAAGTCACGGGTAATGTTCTGGCGACCCGTCTCGACATTCGCCACGGTGCTACGGGAATACTTGGTGGCGTCCGCGACTTGTTGTTGGCTCAAGTCGGCCTCTATACGACATTGCCTCAACCGTAGACCGAGGTCCTTGAAAGCCCGGTCAATCTGACCGACTGTCACGGGTGGTGCTGGTTCAACCCGATCCGGATTCACTGCCTCAACTACCTCATCCCCACCGGAGCCGGCTTCTGATCTCACAAGGTCCGTTGCCGTTTGCGAAGAGCCCGACTCCCGCACGGTCAAATCACGATTGCGGTAAAGACCTAACTCGGTCTCACTCCTGCCGAAGACACCACACAAACCCTTCCGCACGCTCTTACGAGGCCAACGCGTCTGACCGCGCTCCAGCACACCAATCGAAAGGGCGGTACAGGCAATCCCCTCTCGAAGATTGTCGTAGACCCACCTGTTGACCGCGTCGGCGAGTTCTTCCCGTGACATTTCCCGGCCCGACCCAGAAGCCGAAACCTGGCCAAGGCGCGCGTCACGAAGAAGATCGTTCGCGATGACCTTGTCGGGCCGCATGGGACTCATCAGACAAACCCGTTCATCAAAGGGTCGGAACAGAAATGAGGATGGGCGGGCGCGGTCGCGAAACCGGGGGCACGACCGCGCCCGCCGTCCGCCACGCCAGACAGGCGTACCGGAACGGGGAAAGTTGCAGACTCGAACCAGCGAAGATCACGCCGTACGCTCCGAAGAGCTTGGCACCAGCCGAACAGGAACACGATCGTCAGCAGCATGAACCGCCACTTCGATCCCGCCATCCGGCGCGGGTCGAACGGTGAAGGTGAACATCGGCAGATGAGCACCCGCGCGATCCCCGCCCACCACCGAAGGAGTTGCAACGGAGGCCACCATCGGCACCGGTTCCCGCCACGACACGGCAGGGACCGCCGTCAACAGCGGCACCTCATGCTCGGCGACGAAAGCCTCATCGGCCGAGCTACCCCACGGATAGAAGCCCAGCTCGGCGTCACTGCCGACGCCCAAAACGTCTCGAAACGCGTTACGGCGCGCAACCGAAGGCCAACGAACCTGGCCGCGTTCCAGCTTGCCCAGGTAGTTCGCATCGAAAGCGTAGAAATCTCCGAGCCTGCGTGACACCACATCGGCCAGTTCCTCGCGCGACATGCGGGTACCCGAGCCAGTCGGAGACGGCAGCCGCAGACGTGCGAGACGCAGTAGCTCGTTCGGTTGTGTCCTGCGATTCTTCTTGGTCATCGCTAGCTCGCCAGCGGAAGGGGGCGCGGAGAGACCCGACGCGCGTTGATCAGCTCAGGATGGCTAGCACCCGGGCGACGAGCCGGAAGCCGGAAACTGCGCGAGAAGATCGCGACCGCACTCTCACGCCGCCAACACGGCCCCGGCGAGTCGCAGGCTACGCATCGGCCTGTGCCACTAGACGTCACGTGTAGATCGAGGACAGCTTGTGCCTGGTTGAGTTGCTGGCCAGCGCTAGCCGCGTAGTACATCGGCGCGGGTGGCCGCAAGTCCGGTGTCGGGTCGCCCACCTGGCTTCGATGCGCCGCTCCCGTATGCACCTCTGGCATCCAGAACACCTCCCTTGAGCACTTGCAGAGCCGCATCCGCCCTGCTCAGCGCCGTCTCTCGTGCACCTACCGGTCACGGTACGATCAGGTTGACGACCGAAAAACTGACCAGCAGTACGGGTTAGTCCACGCAGGAGCCGAGAAGGAGAAGTTCGATGACAGGCATGTCGTCGGCCCTCATGGGTGGTCGAGGGTCGCGCCAGAACGCCACTGTCTCGGGCTATGTCTTGAAACTTGCCCGTCAATCAACTGCGTTGACGCAGGAGAAGTTCGCAGAGGCTATGCGAGTTGACGTGAATACCATCCAGGGATGGGAGTCTGGGCGTCGCCCTCTTTCGGCCATGACGGCGGGAGAGTTCCTGCGCCTCTGCGGCCGGCTTTCGCGTCTCGGTGCTCCGGCGTCAACCGGACGGCACCTACGCGAGGCGATCGAGGCGGATCAGGTACTCGCTACAGGAATCGCGGCTGCCGACAGTTGGGTCGACCCCGATAGCCACCCTCTCGCGGCGAGCGTCCATAGATGGACTATCACCAATTTGATTCTTTGGCCGATCGTCGGCAAGACGCCTCAACATCTGCACGAGTTCACTCCGCGCACAATCCGCCGAGGACCGGTGGCACAAGGTCCTGAACTTAATCCGGAACAGCGCGAACGCTTTTTGGATCATCTGCTGACCGTTGCGGAACGGGCGTCGTCAGATGACGAGGCGCTACTGCGTCGTCAAGCCGTCTACCTATTAGGGTTTGACCGCCGACCGAAATCGGTTGACTGGCTTCGCGCCGATTGGCATCGGGCAGGGCGTCGCCAACCGGCGCGAGGCAACATTACAGAACTCCTAGAGGCCCGGTCAGCCTCCGTTGCGTTAGCAGTCACGGGTGACAGCACATACCTTTACGACTTCGTCAACCACATGGCCAACGAGTCCGACGAAGTGGCAAACTTGAATTACTGGGCTTACTGGATTGGCGAACTCAGTGATGAGCAGTCCAATGATGACTTCATGTTCGACGCTGACATACGTTCGTGGTCGGGGACTCGGATGTTGAATCATTTATTGCCGCGTCTTGACCCCGATTCTCCACACCGCCCGTTGAACCTCGCCACACTGCACACACTGATAGCTTCGCGCCCAAGCTTACTGACCGATCCTTCCGGCGGCAGAGAAGCTTTGGCGGGGGTTCTGGAACGGCTTGGTTCGAGCGATTCCTTAACGAGATCTGAACAAGGCCAGCTAGCGAGTATCCGTTACGCGTTGCGCACTACTAGTAGGTAAGAGGTCAATATGGCTAAAGATGCAGAAAGTCTCGCTAGCTTTGCGTACGAGCTCGGTCTACTCAAGAGGGTAAGCCGATCTGGATGGTGGCAAGCAGGAATCAAAGATCCCGAGTCGGTTGCCGATCATTCCATGCGCACCGCGCAGCTCGCCGCGCTAATTGCGGCCGAAGAAGGAGCCGACCCGGTCCGAGCCGCATTTCTAGCACTATGGCATGACACCCAGGAAACCCGAACTGGCGACCTACCGCATACGGCTCATGCCTACGTCGAAAAGCCTGATGCTCGACAGATTACCGCAGATCAAACCGCACAGCTTCCAGATAGATCGAAGGATGCAATCCGCGCCGCTGTAGATGAATATGAGGCGCTAAAAACGCTCGAATCCCACTGTGCGAAAGACGCAGATAAACTAGAGATGATTTTTCAGGCAATAGAGTATAAGGACGCGGGCAACCACCGGACTGAGGGTTGGATTGAATCCGGCTTTCGCGCTCTTCGTACAGAAACTGGCCGCAAGATGGCCGAGGCGGCTACGAGGACGTCGCCTCTGTCGTGGCGCGAGCGTTAGCGACTGCCCGTCAGAGGTCCACGGCATCGGCAACTCCGCCTGAACAACGGAGTGGATGGGCTTCTTTCGCTTCTTGACTACGGTCAAGAGCCAGACCGCGCACGCGCTCGACCGTCTCCGCCAGGTTTTCGACGCCGAGCTGCCCGTCCGGGATCGACGATGACGGAGGAGGAGAAGGACATGACCGAGGACGATCGCGCCGTACGGATTCTGCGGACGCTGCCGGACGAGCCGCCCGTGCCGTCGACGATCGACGTGCCCCGCACGATGGCCGAGGGCCGCCGCCGTCGCCGGGTGCGGCACTGGTCGGGCGGAGTGGCGCTGGCCGCGGTGACCGCGGTCGCGGCGGGCGGAGGAACCGTGGCCGTGTCGGCCCGGCGGGAGGCGCCGACGCCCACGCCCACCAGGCCAACGACCGCACCCGTCGCCGCGAAACCGGTGCCGGTGCCGACCGGCTGCAAGGTCACGCTGCTGCCGACCGGGGGAGTGACCAAGGCACTGTGCACGGCGATGCCCGGGGGGCGACGCGTCGTTCGACGACATCAACACGGCCGGTGTGGCGGTGGGCACGAGCTTCGACGATCAAGGGCACCAGCAGGCGTACGCCTGCTCGGGGTGGCGCCGCGACCAGGTTGGCCGGCGGCCGGGCCGCCGCGGCCGCGATCAACGACGCGGGCGTCATCGCCGGCACGCTCGGCGCGCCCTTCTTCGGCGGGGTGCCGGTCACCTGGCCGTCTGCCACGGCCGCGCCGGTCAAGCTGCCCCTGCCGGCCGGCTTCACCAAGGGCGACGGCCTGGCGATCGGCGAGGACGGCACGGTCGTCGGCCGCGTCTACCGCAAGACCGGCGAGGGCACCGGCTACCTCTGGCTCGCCGGCGGCGCCACCCGCCTCATGCCGCCACCGACCGTGAACGGCGGAAAGGCCACCTACTTCTGGCCCGAGTCGACGAGTGACGGCTGGGTGATCGGGCGCGCCGTCCTGCTCGGCGCGGACGGCGGGTCCCGCGAGTTCGCCTCGTACCGCTACCGGATCTCCACCGGCAGGTACGAACGGCTGCCGGCCCAGCTCGGCCCGCCCGCGATCGGCGCCGAGAACGGCTGGGTGCTCGGCGTCACCGGGACGGACGAGCCGGTCCTGATCGCCGGGGCGAAGGTGGTGAAGCTACCGAAGTGCAAGGGCATGAAGGAGTACGTGGTGAGCAGTCTCAGCGCCGACGGCAAGGTGGCCACCGGTCACACCACCGACACCACGGCGACCGAGGCCGTGGCCAACCGCCCTCTGCAGTGGACCTGCCGCTGACCAAGGTCATCCGATGGTAATCAGGCCGGGACACACGGTGTAGCCATCGCGCCCTAGGATTGGCGCTTCATCCTTCGGTGAAGAGGCCTGTGCGTGGTTGCCGATCTCTTGCGACACATCGGGGACCACATCGGGTCCTATCTGGGGTCCGTCGTGGTCGCCGCGCTCGTTTTCGCCGGAAACAGGGTCCTCCGGCCGTTCCGTGAGAAGGCCAAGCGCCCGGTGGCCGTCTATCTCGCGTCCACCGAGGACGGTCTGGCCGATCACCGGGCCGCGGTGCTGGAGAAGCTCCAGGGCGGGGTCGTCGTCCTGGAGGGTCCGGGCGACCGAGCCCAGATGGACAAGGCCGACCTGTTCGTCGGCCTCTACGCCTGGCAGCACGCGCCGGTCGACGCCGCCGGCGAGTCGATCAGCCGGCAGGAACTCGACCACGCCTACACCCGGCACGGCAGCTCGAAGCTGCGACTGTGGATCGTTCTCGACAGCCAGCACTGGAGTCCCGATCTTCTCGACGACGACTACAAGAACATGACGAGCAAGATCCGGGTCCTCCGCCGGCGGGTGTTCGAGCTCAGCCCCGCGCAACTGCCCGGCCGGCCCGAAGACCTGGCTCGCGAGGTCGCCGCGGCCGTCCGCGAGAGACGCCGCGACATGTATGAGCAGTCGCGGATCATGGACGGTCTGCTCGACCGGAGCGCGCTATTGATCGGCGCGGCGGCGGCCTTCGCCGCCTCGGTGATCTTCGCCGTCCGGATCGCCAGCACGGACGCGCCCCACGAGTTCGTCACCGTTCTCCTCCTCGGCCTGGTGTGCGGCCTGGTCGGCTACGCCGTCCGGGCCGCGGCCGCCATCTGGTTCCTGAGGTGACGATGGATTCCTATCGCGGTGCCCGGTTCCTGGCCAACGCGGTCAGCGGGCTGATGGTCCTCATCGTCGGCTACGTGGCCTGGCAGTTCGTGCTGCCGTCGGGCGACAAGTGCCACGGCACCTCGCTGACGGTCTGGTCGTCGACCGAGCCGGGCATGGCCCGCGCTGTCCCCGCCGGCGGGGACGACGAGGATCTGGGCGTCTTGCAGAAGGCGGCCAAGGAGTACCCGTGCATCGACATCGTGCCGATCAGCTCGGGCTTTGCCCAGCAGGCGATCCAGAGTTCGGTCGGCCACAACAACGTGGCCGATCTGCCCGACGTCTGGCTGCCCACCCACTCCTTCTGGAACTCGCTGCTGGAGGAGGGCAAAGGCCGCTACGACGACAGCCTCGGCTCGTTCACCACCAGCCGGATGAAGCTGTACGTGAAGTCGGGCTCGCCGTTCAACTCGGAGCTGGGCGGCGCCCAGTCGGTCACCTGGCGTGAGCTCGCCGCGCAGGCCACCGCGGGCCGGCTCACCCTGGTCAAGGAAAATGCGCTCAACTCGACGTCGGGCGCGATGGCCACGATCCTGGCCTTCGAGGCGGCGGCCGGCGGCAGCAGCGGCATCACCGCCGACGACGTACGGGCCGGCAAGCTGGACACTTTCGCGGCCCCGATCGAGCGTTCCGTGGCTTCGTACCCGGGCGAGATCGTCGACTACCTGAGCTCGTTCCAGCCGCCGGTCAACGTGGCCGACCTGCCCAACGCCATGATCGTGGAGGAGGCCGTCTACGAGGGCTTCCCCGACCTGAGCCACTACTACCGCCCGGTCGACCTGGCCGGCCCCGACCCGACGCTCGACCACCCGTTCCTGCTCGGTCCTGAGCTCGACGACGACAAGAAAGACCTGGCCCAGGCCTTTCACAAGACGCTGACCGACGGGAAGTGGCAGGACGCGTTCGACGAGGCCGGCTTCGAGGGAGGCACAGCCGGGCAGCCGCTGACCAAGCGTGACGGCGCGGTGGTCGAGGCCATTCTCGAGCGCTGGCGCGAGACGCTGCGCAAACGGATCAGCCTGGCCGTCACGATCGACCAGTCCGGCTCGACCGAACCCTACAAGCGCCAGGTCAACGAGGCGATGACGGCCGCCCTGCGCAGCCTGTCCGGCACCGACCGGGTCGCGTTCTTCGGCTTCCCGGGCCGCGCCGGCGCCGTCTACGAGCCGCTGTCGGGCGACGGGTTCGGCGACCCCACCCAGATCGCGGTGCCCGACGTGCCGCAACGCGGCGGGGGCAGCCCGGTGATCGAGGCCGTCCGGGAGACGGCCGACCTGGTGCGCGACGAGGTCGGCGCCGACGACGACAACCCGCGCAAGCAGGCGGTCATCGTGATCACCGACGGCGAGCAGGCCGGCGCGGGCAGCTCCCGGGAGCAGCAGCGCGACGTCGACCGGATCCGGCGCTACCGGGAGAGCGGCGTCCAGGTCTTCTTCGTCCTGGTCGGCACGAAACCGCTCTGCGCGGTCGACCGCATCTACAGCACCGTCGCCTCGGACTGCCGCGCGCCGACCCGGCCGGCCAAGCTCGACCAGGACGAGAGCCGCTGGGTCTACTGCATCTCGGACCGCCCCGACTGCCCGACCCGGCTGCCGTCCCAGCAGGGCAAATCGTCCGACGAGCACATCCGCGCGATCGTGAAGCAGATCTTCGATCAGCTCGGCGGCGCCCCCATCTAGGGGTGCCGATCCGGTAACGAGCCGGAAACTTTTTCTTCGCCACGAGTTGCGCCGCCTCCGGGGCCGTCTTAGGTTCGCATTCAAACCGGTTTGATTCAAACCGGTTCAGTGACCCGAGGAGGTGCTGTGACCAGGCCCGACAGACCGACCATTCGCGACGTCGCCCGTGTCGCTGGCGTCTCCAAGGGCACCGTGTCGTTCGCCCTCAACGGACGGCCCGGCGTCGCCGAGGAGACCCGCGAACGCATCCTCGACGCCGCCCGCACCCTGGGCTGGACGCCGAGCCACCGCGCCCGCGCTTTGTCGGTCTCCCGCGCCTTCGCCGTCGGCCTGGTCCTCGCGCGACCGCCGGAGCTGCTCGGCGCCGACCCGTTCTTCCCCAACTTCATCGCCGGCGTCGAGCGCACCCTGGCCGACCGCGGCCAGGCCCTCGTCCTGCAGGTGGTGTCGGCGGACGAGGAGGAGGCGGGCTACCGCCGGCTGGCCGCGGACGGCCGGGTGGACGGGGTCTTCCTGCTCGACCTGCAGGTCGCCGATCACCGGATCCCGCTGCTGGCCGAGCTCGGCCTGCCGGCCGTCACGATCGCCCGGCCCGACGTGCCCAGCAGCCATCCGGCGCTGCTGGTCGACGACCGCCCGGGCATCGCGGCCGCGGTCCGCCACCTCGTGGAGCTGGGCCACCGCCGGATCGCGCACGTCGCCGGGCCGGCCCACTTCCTGCACGGTTCGGTCCGCCGCCAGGCGTGGGAGCAGGCCCTGGCCGATGCCGGTCTGCCCGCCACCGCGGTGGTCGAGGCCGACTTCTCGGCCGCCGGCGGCGCCCAGGCGACCAGAGCACTCCTCCAACAACCAGAACGGCCCACGGCGATCGTCTACGCGAACGACCTGATGGCCATCGCGGGACTGTCGGTCGCGCTGGAGTGCGGCATCGACGTCCCGGCGCAACTGTCGGTCACCGGTTTCGACAACACCGAACTGGCGGGGTACGTCACCCCGCCGCTCACCAGCGTCCGCACCGACCCGTACGTCTGGGGCCGGTCGGCCGCCGACGCCCTGCTCGACCTCATCGACGGCGGCCCGGTCGGCGACATCGACGTGCCGCCCTCGGAGCTCGTGATCCGGGCCTCCACCGCACCCGCACCCCCCACCGCGCGACGGCGACGTCCACCTCGCTGACCGCCGCGCTGAGAATTTGATCGGAGAGGAACATGAAACGCACGCTCCCGGCCGTCCTTCTCACTCTCACCCTCGCCCTCGCCCTCGCCGCCGGCTGTGACGGCAGCGGCGGTGGCGACGCCTCGGAGGCCAACGCCGCCTCCGGGCCGATCACGATCTGGCTCTCCAACAACCAGGAGGAGCTGGCCTGGGGCAAGGCCATGGTCGACTCCTGGAACACCGCGCACGCCGACCAGAAGATCACCGCGCAGGAGATCCCGGCCGGCAAGTCCTCCGAGGAGGTCATCGGGGCCGCGATCACCGCGGGCAACGCCCCGTGCCTGATCTGGAACACCGCGCCGGCCGCCATCCCGCAGTTCCAGAAGCAGGGCGGGCTGGTCGCGCTGGACACGTTCGACGGCGCCACGCGATACATCACCGACCGCACCGGCGAGACCGCCGAGCAGTACAAGTCGCCGGACGGCAAGTTCTACCAGCTGCCGTGGAAGTCCAACCCGGTCATGATCTTCTACAACAAGGACATCTTCGCCAAGGCCGGGCTCGACCCCGAGAAGCCGGCCCTGGGCACGTACGACGAGTTCCTGACGGCCGCCCGTAAGATCAAGTCTTCGGGTGCCGCCCCGGCCGCCATCTACCCGGCGCCGACCAGCGAGTTCTTCCAGTCCTGGTTCGACTTCTACCCGCTGTTCGCCGCCGAGAGCGACGGCAAGCAGCTGGTGCAGGACAACAAGTCGACGTTCAACAGCCCCGAGGGCCAGAAGGTCGCGACGTTCTGGAAGACGCTGTACGACGAGGGCCTGGCGCCCAAGGAGCAGTACAACGGCGACTCGTTCGCCGACAAGAAGGCGGCCATGGCGATCGTCGGCCCGTGGGCCATCTCGGTCTACGGCGACAAGGTGAAGTGGGGCGCGGTGCCCGTGCCGACCTCCACCGGCAAGCCGGCCGAGCAGGTCAAGACGTTCAGCGACGCCAAGAACGTGGCGATGTACAGCGCCTGTCAGAACCGGGCCACCGCCTGGGAGGTCATGAAGTTCGCGACCAGCCAGGAGCAGGACGGCTCGCTGCTCGACAAGACCGGTCAGATGCCGCTGCGCAAGGACCTGCAGACGGCCTACCCGGACTACTTCACCAAGAACCCCGCCTACAAGCAGTTCGCCGACCAGGCCGCGCGCACCGTCGAGGTGCCCAACGTGCCCAACTCGGTCGCGATCTGGCAGACCTTCCGGGACGCGTACTCGCAATCGGTGATCTTCGGTAAGCAGCCGGTGAACGATGCCCTGTCGGGTGCCGCGACCAAGGTCGACCAGCTGGCCAGCGGATCCTGATGACGGCCGCCCCGGTGGGCGGTGTGAAACGGAATCGGGTGGCGACCGTGCTCGGCCGCCACCCGGTGGGGATGGTTCTTGCTGCCCCGTACGCCGTCTACATCGCCATAGTCTTCGCGTATCCGTTCGGGTTCGCGGTCTGGATGAGCTTCCACGACTACTTCTTCGCGGCTCCCGGCGCCATCGTCGACCACCCGTTCGTCGGGCTCGACAACTACCGGGCCGTGCTGACCGACCCCGCCGTACGGCAGTCGTTCCTGAACATCCTGGTCTTCCTCGTCATCAACGTGCCGCTCACCACCGGGCTCGCGCTCGTGCTGGCGGTCGCCCTCAACCGGGTGGTCCACGCCCGGTCGTTCCTGCGGGTCGCGTTCTACGTCCCGTACGTGACGGCCAGCGTGGCCGTGGTCGGCGTCTGGTTGTTCCTGTTCAACTCGGGCGGCCTGGTCAACTCGGTGCTCGGCCCGCTCGCGCCGGACCCGTCGTGGCTGGTCAACGAGGGTCTCGCGATGCCGGTCATCGCCGTCTTCGTGACCTGGAAGCAGCTCGGCTTCTTCATTCTGCTCTACCTGGCCGCGCTGCAGAACGTGCCCAAGGAGCTGTACGAGTCGGCCTCGGTCGACGGCGCGAACGGCTGGAACCGCTTCTGGTCGGTGACCGTGCCCGCCGTCCGCCCGGCCACCGCCCTCGTAGTGATCCTGGCCCTGATCACCGGGGCCAACCTGTTCACCGAGCCCTACCTGCTGACCGGTGGCGGCGGCCCGAACGGCGCGTCGTCCTCGCCGGTGCTGGTGATGTATCAGCGCGGGGTGCAGCAGGGCGAGCCCGACTTCGCGGCCGCCCTCGGTGTGATCCTGGTGATCGGCGTGCTCATCGTCGCCTACCTCAACCGCCGGTTCATCGAGAGGGACTGACATGAGCCGATGGCCCGCAGCGCTGCGCTACGTCATCCTGTTCGCCGGCGCGCTGATCTTCCTCTTTCCCTTCTACTACATGCTGATCGGCTCGCTGCAGTCCGAACCGGACACGTCGATCGGCGGCGCCTTCCCGACCGGCGGCCTCACCCTCGACAACTACAAGGACATCAACTCGCGGGTCGACCTGCTCGGCTCGCTGCTCAACTCGGGCATCTTCACCGGCGGGGTGCTGCTGGGCACGGTCGTCTTCGGCGTGCTCGCGGGCTACGCGCTGGCCCGGCTGCACTTCCGGGGCCGGGGCACGCTCTTCGTCGTGGTGCTGCTGGTGCAGGTCATCCCGTTCCAGCTGCTGCTGATCCCGCTCTACGTGCTGATCGTCCGCGGCTACGGCCTGGCCGACTCGTACCTGGGCATGATCCTGCCGTTCGCCATCAACACGACCGCCGTCTTCGTGTTCCGCCAGTTCTTCCTGCAACTGCCGGACGACCTGTTCGCGGCGGCCCGGCTCGACGGCGCCGGCGAGCTGCGGATCCTCTGGTCGGTCGCGCTGCCCCTGGTCCGGCCGGCCCTGCTGACCGCGATCCTGCTGACCTTCATCGGCCCGTGGAACGAGTTCCTGTGGCCGTTCCTGGTCACCAAGGACGCGAGCATGCAGCCGCTCGCGGTCTCGCTGGCCAACTACATCAGCAACGTGTCGGCCCGCGCGGCCAACCCGTTCGGCGCGATCCTGGCCGGCGCGTGCGTCCTCGCGGCGCCCGCGGTCGCGCTGTTCATCGCCTTCCAGCGCAAGTTCATCTCCACCGATCTCGGCTCCGGCGTGAAAGGTTGACATGACCGTCTCCACCTCCATCCCGTACGCGATGACCCGGCTCGGCGTCGTCATGTCGCCCGACCCGGGCGACCTCCTCGAGTCCGAGGGCGTGCTCAACCCGGCCAGCGGCCGTACGCCGGACGGCCGCCTGCACCTGCTGCCCCGGCTCGTGGCGCCCGGCAACGTCTCCCGGGTCGGGCTGGCCGAGGTCGAGCTGCGTGACGGCGTGCCCGTCGGGGTGCACCGCCGCGGCGTGGTGCTGGCCCCGGACGAGGGCTGGGAACGCGGCCTCAGCAACGCGGGCGTCGAGGACCCGCGGACCACGTGGGTGCCCAGCCTGGGCAAGCACCTCATGACGTACGTCGCCTTCGGGCCGCTCGGCCCCCGCCTGGCCCTGGCCGTCTCGACCGATCTGCAGTCGTGGCAACGCCTCGGGCCGGTGCAGTTCGTCTACCAACCCGACCTCGACACCGACCTCAACCTGTTCCCCAACAAGGACGCGGTCTTCTTCCCCGAGGTCGTGCCCGGGCCGGACGGCCGGCCCAGCTACGCAATGCTGCACCGCCCGATGTGGGACCTCGGCTGGCTGCGGCCGGGCGAGGGGGTGCACCTGCCGGCCGGCATCACCGACGAGCGGGCCGGGATCTGGATCTCCTACGTGCCGGCCGAGGAGGTCGAGGCCGACATCACCGCGCTGGTCCGCCTGCGCGAGCACCGGTGCGTGGCGATGCCCGAGTTCTCCTACGAGGCGCTGAAGATCGGGGCCGGGCCGCCACCGCTGCGGGTGCCCGAGGGCTGGCTGGTCATCCATCACGGCGTGACGGGATACATCCCGCCGGGATGGGACCCGACCGGGCAGGACGTCACCTACGCGGCCGGCGCCATGCTGCTCGACCCGGCCGACCCGAGCCGCGTGATCGCCCGTACGGCCGAACCGATCTTCGTCCCGGAGACCGCGGACGAGCTGTCCGGTGTGGTGCCCAAGGTCGTCTTCCCCACCGCCATCGAGCAGGTCGACGGCGTCCACTTCGTCTTCTACGGCATGGCCGACTCCAAGATCGGCGTCGCCCGGCTCGACCGACTTTCCTCCGAAGGAGAACCCGATGAAGCGACGGTCCGTCCTGGTCGGCAGCGGCTTGGCCCTGACATCTCCGCTGCTGGCGTCCACCCCGGCTGAGGCTGCCTCGGCGCTGACCAACCTGGCCCACCTCGACTTCCTGACCGACCGGGTCACGCCGCCCGCGCAGGCCGGCCACACGACGTACCTTCCGAGCCGTCCGCTCGGCGTCCTGTGGACTTATGCCGAGCCGAACGCGGACGGTTCCTACCGCCGGATCGGGGGCGGGCCCTACGACGCGGCCACCGACACGTACGGCCAGGGCGCTTTCAACTCCGACGACATCGCCCGCGCGGCCGTGGTCTACCTGCGGCACTGGCGGCAGACCGGCTCGGCGAGCAGCCGGGCCACGGCGTCCGAGCTGCTCCGCGGCCTGACCTATTTCCAGTCGGCCAACGGCAACTTCATCCTCTGGATGCAGCCGGACGGCACGTTCAACCCCAGCCCCGTACCGGTCGAGCTGCCCGACCCGTCCGACAGCGGGCCGTCGTACTGGCTGGCCCGGGCCGTGTGGGCCCTCGGCGAGGGCTACGCCGCGTTCCGCAAGGCCGATCCCGCCTTCGCCACGTTCCTGCGGCAGCGACTCGACCGGGCCATCGCGGCGCTCGACCGCCAGGTGCTGACCCGCTACGGCCGATACCAGAACATCGACGGCACCCGGACGCCCGCCTGGCTCATCGTCGACGGCGCCGACGCGACCGCGGAGGCGGTGCTCGGCCTGGCCGCCTACGTCGAGGCCGGGGGCCACGCGCGCCGGCCGCTGCGGCAGTTCGCCGAGGGCATCGCGGCGCTGTCGGACGGCGGCGTGCGCGAGTGGCCGTTCGGTGCCGTCCGGCCCTGGGCCCTGTCGCTTTCCGACTGGCATGCCTGGGCGTCGCAGATGCCGGTGGCGCTGGCCCGGGCCGGCCAGGTCCTCGGCGACGGCGGCCTGATGCGCCCGGCGGTGACCGACGCCGCCGTCTTCACGCCGTGGCTGCTCACCTCGGGCGGCCCGGACAACGGCCGGCTGCCGACCCGGATCGACCGCAGCCAGATCGCGTACGGGGTGGACTCACGTCTGCAGTCGCTGCTCGCCGTCGCCACGGCGACCGCGCGTACGGGCTTCCGGCAGCTGGCCGGGATGGTGGCGGCCTGGTATTTCGGGGCCAACGCGGCCGGCACCCCGGGCTACGATCCGGCCACCGGGCGGACGGTCGACGGGATCGCCGTCGACGGCACGGTCAACCGCAACGCGGGCGCCGAATCGACGATCCACGGCCTGCTGAGCATGCTGGCGCTGGACGCCCACCCGGACGTGGCCGCGCTGGCCCGGCAGGGCCGGATCGTCGAGCGGGTCGGCTCGACGACGGTGGAGGCCGAGCAGGGCGTCCTCGCCGGTGGCGCCGCGGCGGTCACCCCGCCCTCGGCGTGGACGGGCGAGTCGCAGTTCAGCGGGGCCTACGTCCGGATGCCGGCCGGCTCGACCGTGCGCTGGGCGCTCCCGACGTCGGGCCAGGCGCAGCTGGTGCTGCCGGTGGCCGACCTGCGACCGGGCAGCACGGCGGTCACCCGCTGGTCGTCCACAGGCCGCGAGCTGGGCACCGTCCGGCACGGGCAGATCGGCGCGCAGGGGGCCTCACCGGCTCCGGGCGCGCTGCTGCCGGTCACCCTGCGCGGGGAGCTGCCGGCCGGCCGCACGGAGCTGGTGGCCACCGCCACCGGGGGCGAGGCCGTGCTGGACGCGGTCATGCTCGAACCGCTCGTGTCCCGCTATGCGATCGGCGGGGCCGGGCGGACGACGACCATGCTGCGCAGCGCCGCCCGCACCGCGCAGACGGTGACCCTCACCGGCGTCGGCTCTCCGGTGGCCGAGACATACGACGCCACGGGCGTACGGCGGGCTCGCACCACCGCCTCGGGCGGCACCGTCCGGGCACTGGTCCTGCCCGGCGGATTCACCGTGGTGGCGTCGTAGCTCATGGAGCAACTCACGAAGCAGAGCAGGCGGCGGCGCGGGCCAGCAGCAGGGTTCGCTCGCGCTCGTTGCGGGTCAGCGCCGCCGCCCGCTCGAACTCGGCCCGCGCCTCGGCCGGCCGGTCCAGCCGGGCCAGGAAGTCGCCGCGCACGCTGGGCAGCAGGTGATAGCCATCCAGGGCCGGGAAGGCCATCAGCTGGTCGAGCAACGCCAGCCCGGCCTCCGGCCCGTACGCCATCGACAACGCCACCGCCCGGTTCAGCTCGACCACCGGGGACGGCGCCGACCGGGCCAGCTGCTCGTAGAGCTCGGCGATCCGCGGCCAGTCGGTGTCCTCGAAATGCCTCGCGCGAGCATGGCAGGCGGCGATGGCCGCCTGCAGCACGTAAGGGCCCGGACGGGCCAGGCTTTCGGCGCGCTCCAGTGCGGCCAGGCCGCGGCGGATCAGCAGCTGGTCCCAGCGGGCCCGCTGCTGGTCGGCCAGCAGGATCGGCTCGCCGCCCGGGCCGGTGCGGGCGGCCGCCCGGGAGGCCTGGATCTCCATCAGCGCCACCAGGCCGTGCACCTCGGGCTCGCGCGGAGCCAGCCGGGCCAGGACCCGGCCCAGCCTCAGCGCGTCCTCGCACAGCGCCGGCCGCATCCAGTCGTCGCCGGCGGTGGCCGAATACCCCTCGTTGAAGATCAGATAGACGACCTCGAGCACCGAGGCGAGCCGGGCCGCCAGCTCGTCGCCCTGCGGCACCTCGAACGGCACCTGGGCCTTGGCCAGCGCCTTCTTGGCCCGCACGATGCGTTGCGCCACGGTCGGTTCCGGCACCAGGAAGGCCCGGGCGATCTCGTCGGTGGCCAGACCGCCGAGCAGCCGCAGGGTCAGCGCGGCCCGGGCCTCGGTCGACAGCACCGGGTGGCAGGCCACGAACATCAGCCGCAGCAGGTCGTCGCCGATGCCGTCGTCCTCGGCGACCAGCGCGCCGATGTCGGGGGTGGCCTCCTCGAGGTCGCGGCCGATCTCCTCGACCTTGCGCTGGAAGGTCTCGTGGCGCCGGATCCGGTCGATGGCCCGGCGCTTGGCCGTGGTCATCAGCCAGGCGCCCGGATTGCGGGGGACGCCGTCGACCGGCCACTGCTCCAGCGCCGCGACCAGCGCGTCCTGGGCCAGTTCCTCGGCCGCGCCGACGTCGCGGACGAGCCGCGTCAGTCCGGCGATCAGCCGGGGCGCCTCGATCCGCCAGACGGCGTCGATCGCACGGTGGGTGTCAGTGGGCACGCTTCCGTCTACCCCACCGTGCGACCGAACGCCAACTAAGCAGTCGGATCGGCCACCGTGGCGTGGCGCTTCTCCACGGTCTCGCGCTGTTCGGCGGTGAACTCGGCGCCGAAGTCCTCGGCCTGGAAGACCCGCCGGATCTCGATGTTGGTCCGCTCGCCGCCCGGGTTGAGGACCGGGTAGCGCTTGAACCGCTCGACGCACTCCTCGAGCGACTTCATCTCGACCAGGTAGTAGCCGGCGATCAGCTCCTTGGTCTCGGTGAACGGCCCGTCGACCACGGTCTTCTGCTCGCCGTCGAAATAGATCCGGGCGCCCTGGCTGCTCGGGTGCAGGCCGTCGGCGGCCAGCAGCACCCCGGCGTCGACCAGTTCCTCGATGAAGGCGCCGATCGTGTCGAAATCCTCGGTGTCGGGCGGCGTGCCGGCCTCGGTCGCCGCCGTGGCCTTGGTGATCACCATGAACCGCATCGCTGTCTCCTCGTTTGTCGGGTGCTCGCCTACGCGTCGAACGGCGGCGGGCCCGCTCGACACCCGGCCGGAAGTTATTTCGTACGGGCGGCCCGTCCGTGCCACTATCCCTGCTGGGAAATTCTGCCGACGACGAGGGAGACCGATGAGCTGGCTTCGGGTTTCGACCTGGACGGTGCGGCGGCGGGTGGTTCTGCTGTTCACCGTGGCGGGCGTCCTGCTGGCCGGGATCGGTGTGCTGGCCGCGGCGGTCGCGGTGGACAGCAACGACAACCTGGACGTGATCCTGGACAAGACCGGCCCCATGCGGCTGGCCGGCCAGGACTTCAGCGCGGCCTACCTCGACCAGGAGACCGGCGTCCGCGGCTTCGCGCTGAGCGGCTCGGCCAAGAACCTCGAGCCGTACGAGCGGGGGGTGAAGGCCGAGCAGGAGCTGGGCACGAGACCCTGAACGCGACCGGGGGCCGGGCGGCGATCACCGCCGACGTGCAGCGGGTGCGCGCCTCGATCTGGTTCACCCTGCCCGCCGCGCAAGCCGAGGTCGCGACCGCCGGAGCCTAGGCTGAGGTCATGGCGGTGGGGGAGAACGAGCTCGGCGGCTTCTGCGGGCGAGCCGGGCGACGTCGGCCTGGCCGGGGGCCCGTCGGGCCGCCGGGTCCGCGGGCTGCGGCGCGAAGAGGTCGCCGTGCTGGCCGGGGTGAGCGCCGACTGCTACGCCCGGCTCGAGCAGGGCCGCGAGCGGAACCCGTCGGCCCACGTGGCCGAGGCCGTCGGGCGGGCGCCCACCCGCAGACCCAGGTCGTGTTCGCCGAGGGGGGACTGCTGCGGCGCAGCACCGTGCAGGCCCTGCGGCTCAACGCCGGCAAATTCCCGGACGACCCGCTGATCGCCGCGCTGGTCGCCGAGCTGTCCGCGGCATCGTCCGAGTTCGCCGAGCTCTGGACCGGGCACGGGGTGGGCCGCCTGACCCGGGCCTTCAAGGCCGTCGTGCACCCGGTGGCCGGGCGGATCGAGCTGACCTGCCAGACCTTCGACGTGCACGACGCCCGCGGTCAGCAGCTGCTGGTGGGCACCCCCGAGCCGGGTTCGGCCGCCGAGAAGGCGCTGATGGGCTGGTCCCAGGAGCCCCGCACCTAGGCAACGGCGGCCTTCCACCCGGGCCGCCGCGGGCGGAGCATGGTCGGCGTGACAACTCACCGCCGAGCAGGACCGGGTGCGCGTCGAGGTGCACTTCACCGGCGACTTCCCCGGCGGCGAGACCGGCGGCACCTTCGACGTCACCCTGCGCCACGACAAGATCGCCTTCGCCCGGGCCGATCTCACCGCCTGAGGGAAGCCGCCCGGGCGTGGGGGCCGGGCGGCTTCGACCTGCGGTGGGGGGTCAGTTGTCGGCGAGCTGCCAGGACTGGCCGGCGTCGGTGGCCGAGCAGGTCTGCTGGGTCAGGGCGACGCCGACGGCCTTGGAGCCGTCCGCGATGTCCAGGCACTTGCCGGTCGTCCGGTTGAACAGCCGGGTCACCCCGGCGGTCGTCGTGTCGACCGACCACTCCTGCTCGCCGTGGGTGGTGTCGCCGCAGGTCCACTGGATGGCCTGGGCGCCCTCGGTGGTCGAGCCGCTGCCGATGGCCAGGCACAGGCCGCTGCGGTCGTTGGTGAGCTGGGCGAAGCCGCCGCGGCGGGCGCTGAGGTGGAACTCGGCGTCGTTGGCGTCGTTGCAGGTCGTCTGAACCAGGCCGGAGCCGTTGGTCTTGACGCCGGCGGCGCTCATGCAGAGCTTGCTGTGCTGGTTGATCAGGCGGGTGCCGACCGTGCGGGCGGTGACCTTCCACTGCTGCTCACGGTTGGCGGTGCCCCGACAGTCCCACTGGATCACGATCTGGCCCGGCGTCTTCGAGGCGCTGCCCATGGCCAGGCACAGCTTGCTGTTGACGTTCTGCACGGCCGCGTAACCGGTCGAGTCGGGGATCAGGGCCCAGGTCTGCTCGAGGTGGCTGTCGCCGCTGCAGGGCCACTGCAGCACCTCGTCGCCGGGCACCTTGGTGCCGCCGCCGATGGCCAGGCATTGTCCGCTGTGGTCGTTGCGGATCTCGTAGGCGCCGCTCGGCCGCTGCTTGAGCCGCCAGTCCTGCTCGGTGCCGCCCTGGCAGGTCCACTGGATGGCCCGGGCCGCATTTTCGGTCGAGCCGGCGTTGATGGCCAGGCAGAGGTCGCTGTTGTCGTTCATGATCGTGCTGACCTGGCGCTCGGGGAGGTACTGCCCGAACCAGGGGCCGAGGTCGTCGACCCGGGTCTGGCTGCCGCCGCGGGCCGCCGTGGCCGCCTCGCCCAGGCAGCCGCCCTGGCCGTCGGCCGTGCGGGTGATCGCGACGAGCTGGACCGCGTTAACGGCCTCGCGCAGCCCGGGGCCGCCGGCGTCGCCCTTGCACGGGCCCGCCTGCGCCGAGTCGGTCGCGGTGACCTCCAGCCCGGTCGCGGTGGTGCCGCCGACGGTGAACGTGCCGAGGTGCGGCCGGTCCGGAACCCACGCCGAGGCCGTACGCCCGAAGCCCGCGACCGTGAGGGTCTCGCCGTCCACCGGCGCCGTCGTGGCCAGCGCGACCGGGGCCACGTCGGTCACCGCGACGGCCAGCCGGGCGAGCACGACGTCGCGGTCGGGGTGCGGGACGACCCGGGTCACCGGCACGACCTGGCCGCCGGTCGTCTGCGACAGGGCGGACCAGCCGATCAGGGCCGTGGTCTTCTGGCTGGGCGCCCCGTCGGTGACCGTGCGGCCGGCCGGGGTGAGGCAGGCCTTGGCCGTGACGACCCAGCGCGGCGCGATCAGGACGGCCGAGCAGCTGGTGCTGCCCTCCGCCCCCGGCGTCCCGAACTGGATCTTGGAGACGATCTTGTAGGCGTCGGCCGCGGGCACCGCCTGGGCGGCCGACGACGAGCCGGCGGCGACGGCGGTCACGAGGAACACCCCGGCGACTATGGACATGATTTTACGCAGACGGACACTCATGGCGTTGCTTCCCCCGTGCTGAAAACATCGAAATCGGATCGGCGGACAGTCATTGCCGTCGATCCGGACGCGGTCACCATACACATCGGGGGAGCCGCCGGGGGCCCACCCGTTGATCTTTGGTGGCCCGGCGGGGCGGCCGGGGCCGACCGCTGCGGGATAGTCTCGATCCATGACCCCGACGCAGCTGCGTGCTTTCGCCGCTGTGGTCCGGCTGGGCTCGGTCAAGGACGCCGCGGCCGAGCTGAAAGTGTCCGAGTCGGCGGTGTCGCTCAACATCGGACAGTTGCGCCGCGAGCTCGGTGACCAGCTGTTCTCCCGCACCGCGGCCGGTCTCGCGTTCACCCCCGGCGGGCTGCGCCTGGCCGGCCGGGCGGGCGAGCTGCTCGGCCTGCAGGACAGGACGATCATCGAGGTCGGCGAGGCCGCCCGGGGCAAGCGGATGCTGCGGCTGGCCGCGTCGAGCATGTTCGCCGAGTACGGGGCGCCCGGGCTGATCGAGCTGTTCGCGTCGCGCGCCGACGACCTCGACGTCGAGCTGAGCGTGCGCAGCCCGGGCCAGTTCAACACGCTGCTGCTGACCCGGGCGGCCGACATCGCGATCGGGCCCGAGCCGCCGGCCGCCGACGACGCGGTGATCACCAAGCCGATCATGAACCTGCAGGTCGTGCTCGTGGTCGGGCCGGGCCATCCGCTGGCCGGCAGCCCCGCCACCCCGCACCAGCTGCGCGAGCAGTTGTGGCTGCTGGGCCCGTCGGCGGTCACCGATCTGGGCGCGGTGCCGGCCCTGCTGCGCCGCCTGGCCGTCCCGGAGGACAAGCAGCAGATCTTTCAGAGTCACTCCGCGGCGATCGACGAGACCAAGCGCAACAAGGGCGTCGCCCCCGTGCTGTCCTACGCGGTGGCGCAAGATCTGGCCCGCGGCAACCTGGTGCGGCTCAACGGCGCCCAGACCCACCTCGACTCGGTCTGGCACGCCTCGATGCTGGCCGGCCGGGCCACCCCGCCGGCCGCGGCCGAGCTGGCCCGGTTCGCCTCCACCCCACGTGGCATCCAGGCCATGGTCCGCGGCCGCGGGGTCAGCGTCCGCCACTTCAAGCCGTCCATCCACGTCACCCTGTGGAGCTGAGACCCCTTGTGGTGCTGAGGCTCTCCAGCACGGCCGCCAGTGAGCGGAAGGTGTCGGCCGGCAGCAGCGCGTCACAGTAGGGCAGGGCCGCCGCCATCGCGGCCACCCGCGGCTCGAAGCCCGGGGCCGCGGCGCGCGGGTTCATCCAGATCACGCGGTGGGCCCGGCGTCGCAGCCGGGCCATCGCGGCGGCCAGCTCGGCCGGCGGGTCGCTGTCCCAGCCGTCCGATCCGATGATCACCACCGCGCCCCGGACGGCGTCGCCGTGCCGGGAGGAGAGCAGCGCTCGCAGGTTGGTGGCTATCCGGGTGCCGCCGAACCGGTCGTCGACCGCCTCGCTGGCCGCGGCCACGGCGACCATCGGCTCCCGATCGGCCAGCACCGCGGTCAGCCGGGTCAGCGCGGTGGCGAAGGCGAACACCTCCGCCTCGGTCACCAGCGCCACGGCTCGCATGAGGTGCAGATAGGCGGCCGCCTGGGCCTGCATCGACTGGCTCACGTCGCACAGCATGACCACCCGGCGGGGCTTGCGGACCGCCTTCACCCGCACCAGGTGCAACGGCTCTCCGCCGGTGCGCAAGGACCGGGCCAGCGTACGCCGCAACGCGATCCGCGCCCCCTGATGGTGCGGCTCGAGGCGGCGGCTGCGGCGGGTCGGCCAGTGACGCACCGCGTCCCGCAACCACGTGCCGAGCAGCGCCAGCTCGGCCGGGTCGAGCGCGGCGAACGGCCGGTCGGCGCTGGCCGGTATCGCCGACGGCAGGCGCAGCGGTACCCCCTGCTCGGCGCCGGTCGCGCCGTCATGCTCGGCGATCGCGGCCGGTAGCACCGACCACGGCAGATCGTTGCTCTGGTCGACGTGGCTGCGGTTGGCCGCCGGGACCGGCACCGTGCGGTCGCCGCCCACGCCGCGCTGGACCGGGGCGGTGACCAGCAGCCCATCGGCGGCGAACATGCCGGTGAACACCGCGTCGAAAGAGCCGAGCTCCTCCACCCGGTGGACCAGGGTGATCCGGGCCGTCCAGTACAGGCCGCCGATCGTGACCGGCAACCCGGCCGCCAGCGCCTGCACCAGATCCTGGGCGCCGGTCAGCCCGACCGGCACCCCGGCCTCGCGCAGCCGGGCCACCAGGGCGGCCGCGAACGACGCCCGGTCGACCCCGCGCAGAAGCGACGGGCTATCCGGCAACGCGCCGCCAGATGACGATCGCGGCCACCACGACGACCGCGCCGATCGCCACCGGCAGGACCCGCCGGCGGATCGAGCCGCCGGCCAGCTCCATCAGGTCGAGCGGTTCCGGCTCCTCGGCCGCGGCGAGGTCGCGGGGCCGGCTCGCGGCCGGGGAAAGCTTGGGGGTCACGTTCTGGCTGCCCGCGATGTGTGTGGTCGAGCCGTTGGCGGTGGCCGGGCCCGGTTCGCGGACGCGGGAGTCGTCGGCCACCGCGGACAGCGAGCCGGTCCCGCCCGGGTGCAGGATCGGCGTGTCGGTGACGCCCTCGGATGCGGCCTCGACCGACTCCGGCTGCGCGTCGCGGCGAGCGTCCAGCCGGGCCTCGCGCAGATCCTGAGCGGTCTGCGACTGGGTGGTCTTGGCGTGCTGGGGGTCCGGTTCGGACGGTTCCGGCGGCAGATCCATCGCCGACCCGGCCGGGGTGGTGTCGTCCTGGCCGGTGCTGTCCGGGCCGGTGCCGCCCGGATCGGTGCCGATCTTCGCCTCCAGCGCGGTGACGAACTGGCCGAGCAACTTCTGCGACACCTCCTTGATCATGCCGCTGCCGAACTGGGCCAGCTTCCCCGAGATCTTCATGTCGGTGTCCACCGTGACCACCGTCGAGTCGCCCTCCGGCCGCAGCGACGCGGTGATCAGCGCGGCCGCGTTCCCGGCCGAGCGGCTGTCACGGCCCTTGGCGTCGATGACGGCCCGGTAGGCGTCGTCGTCCTTCTCGGCGAACCGGGCCGTGCCCGCGAACTCGGAGATCACGGGCCCGACCTTGATCTTCACCTTGCCCTGGTAGACGTCGCCCTCGACGCCGGTCAGCTGCGCCCCGGGCAGGCAGGGCGCGATCCCCTCGAGGTCGGTGAGGACCTTCCAGGCCTCCTCGATCGGCACGTGCACGGTGAACTCGTTCGCGATCTTCATCTTTGCTCCAGTACAGCGAGGACGGCGTCACGGTCGTCGGGGGTCTTGGCGATGGTGCCCATCGTGGCGATGGCGTCGGCCCGCACCAGCTCGGTCGCGCCCAGCGCGGACAGGGCACTGACCCAGTCGATGGTCTCGGCCATCCCGGGCGCCTTGTCGAGCTCGAGCGTGCGGACCTCGCCGATGAACTCGGTGGCCGACCGGATCAGCGGCTCGGTCGCGGCCGGCACAGTCCGGCGCAGGATCTCGGCCGCCCGCACGGCGGCCGGGAACTCGATCCAGTGGTAGAGGCAGCGGCGGCGCAGCGCGTCGTGCAGCTCGCGGCTGCGGTTCGAGGTGAGCACCACGATCGGCGGCGCGGCCGAGGCGAAGGTGCCCAGCTCGGGCACGGTCACCGCGGCCTCGCCGAGGAACTCGAACAGCAGGGCCTCGAACTCGTCGTCGGCCCGGTCGATCTCGTCGATCAGCAGCACCGGCGGGGTCTCGCCGCGGTGCCGGACGGCGGCCAGGATCGGCCGCTCGACCAGGAACTCCTCGGTGAACAGGTCGGCGTCGGCCAAGCGTTCCGACCGCGACTCGGCCAGCCGGATGGCCAGCATCTGGCGTTGGTAGTTCCAGTCGTAGAGGGCCTCGGCCGCGGTCAGCCCCTCATAGCACTGCAACCGCAGCAGGGGCGCGTCCAAGGCGCGGGCCAGCGCCTTGGCCGCGGCGGTCTTGCCGACCCCGGGCTCGCCCTCCAGCAGCAGCGGCTTGCCCAGGCGGACGGCCAGGTAGAGCGCCATCGCGAGGCCCTCGTCGACGAGATAGTCGACGCGGTCGAGGCGGTGGGCGGTGTCACCGGCCGAGGCGAACACGGTCACGAGGCCGCCAGCAGACGCTCGTAGTCGGCCCGGGTGTCCACGTCGATCGGCACCGGCCCGTCGGCGGCCACCTCGGTGACCGGGTAGCGGCCGGAGTGCAGCAGCTTCCACACCGCCTTGTCGCCGTGCAACGTGGACAATTCGCCGAACACGTCGCGCCGGAACCAGAACGGGTGACCCAGCCCGTCGTCGTAACGGCAGACTCCCAGCGGGGCGCCGGTCAACCGGCGGACGTCCGAGGCCCGTGCGCCCGGCTGGTCGCCCAGGAGCAGCACGAGCGCGTCGGCCCGCTCGTCGACGGCGGCCACCGCGGCGCTGATCGAGGAGCCGCAGCCGGAGCTGAACGCCGGATTCTCGACCACGGTCGTCCCGGAGAGGTCGACCTTCGCCCGGACGGCGTCGGCCGACCCGCCCAGGGTGACCAGCAGCTGGTCGAACCCGCAGGCCCGGGCCATGTCGAGGGTGGCGTCGAGCAGCGTGCGGCCCCGGTAGGCGAGCAGTTGTTTGGCCTCACCGAGCCGCATCGAGCCGCCGGCGGCCAGGACGAGTCCTGTGACGACCATGGTCAGGCCGCCTGCTGCCGGAACGTGTCGCGGCAGCCGGGCCGGCAGAACCAGAAGTCCTGGCCGTCGCGTACGGCGTGCGGGGTGTCCTCGCCGATCACGACGGTCATGCCGCAGATCGGGTCGACCGCCTCGAGCGCGTGGTCGGGCAAGGTCACCGGCCGGGGCTGCGAGGGAGCGGCCAGGCCCTCCATCCGTACGGCCTGGATCACCTCGCTCATGATCGACAGCGCGATCTCCGGCGGCGTCCGGGCTCCGATGGTCAACCCGGCCGGGGTGTGGATGCGGCGGCGTTCGGTGTCGGTCACGCCCATCTCGTCCAGCACCACCGCGCCCCGGGCGTGGCTGGCCACCAACGCGATGAAGCCGACACCGGCGTCCAGCGCCGACCGGATGGCGTCCTGCTCGCCGCGGCCCAGACCGGCCACGACGACCGCCGTGGCGCCGGCCCAGTCGTCTCCGCCGGTGTGCACGTCGAACTCGAGGAACCCGGCCTGGGTGGCCACGGCCCGGCTGATCGGGGTGTCGCCGGCCAGCCGCAGCACCGGCCGGGGGAGCACCGGTTGCAGGAAGATCTCGAGCGCGCCGCCGGAATGGCAGGGGTTGACCACCACCCGGGCGCCGGGCGTCTCGGGGAAGTCGCTGTCGTGGTCGGGCAGCACCCGCAGCAGCAGGGTGTTGCCGTCGCGCAGCGTGTCGAGCGCGGCAATCCGGACCGAGCTCTCGGCGCAGACCCCGCCCACGAACCCCTCGATCGAGCCGTCGGCCAGGATCACCGCCGAGTCGCCCGGGCGGGCCGAGGTCGGCTCCTGCGCCCGGACGACGGTGGCCTGCACGAACGGCATCCGCCGGCGCACCAGCGCATCCGCCCGCTCCGCAGTGGAGACACTCATACCGGCGGCCTCGGGTTCCCCTGCATCGCGTCCCACACCCGCGAAGGGGTGAGCGGCATGTCGGCGTGCATGATGCCGTACGGCTTGAGCGCGTCCACCACGGCGTTGACGATGGCCGGCGGCGACCCCACGGTGGCCGACTCGCCGACACCCTTGGCTCCGATCGGGTGGTGCGGCGACGGGGTGACCGTGAACCCGGTCTCCCAGTCCGGCACCTCGAGCGCGGTCGGGATCAGATAGTCCATCAGCGAGGCGCCGAGACAGTTGCCGTCCTCGTCGAAGGCGATCATCTCCATCAGCGCCATGCCGACGCCGTCGGTCAGCCCGCCGTGGATCTGACCCTCGATGATCATCGGGTTGATCCGGGTGCCGCAGTCGTCCACCGCGATGAACCGGCGCACCTTCACCTGGGCCGTGCCCGGATCGACGTCCACCACACAGATGTACGCGCCGTGCGGGTAGGTCAGGTTGGGCGGGTTGTAGACGATCTGCGCCTCCAGACCGCCCTCGACGCCGTCCGGCAGGTCACCGGCCCCGTGCGCGCGCATCGCGATGTCCTGGATGGTGACCGACTTGCCGGGGTCACCGGCCACGTGGAAATGACCCTTCTCCCACTCCAGGTCGTCCGGCGCCACCTCGAGCATGCCGCCCGCGATCAGCCGCGCTTTGTCGCGCACCTTGCGGGCGACCAATGCGGCCGCGGCGCCCGAGACCGGGGTCGACCGGCTGCCGTACGTGCCCAGCCCGAACGGCGTCTGGTCGGTGTCGCCGTGCACCACCTCGATGTCGGCCGGCGGGATGCCGATCTCCTCGGCCACGATCTGCGCGAACGTGGTCTCGTGGCCCTGACCCTGCGACTGCACCGACAGCCGGACGACCGCCTTGCCGGTCGGGTGCACCCGCAGCTCGCAGCCGTCGGCCATGCCCAGCCCGAGGATGTCCATGTGCTTGCGCGGGCCGGCCCCGACCGCCTCGGTGAAGAACGAGATGCCGATACCCATCAGTTCCCCGCGCGTACGCTTCTCCGCCTGTTCCTGGCGCAGGTCGGCGTACCCGGCCATGTCCATCGCGAGCCGCATCGTGGGCTCGTAGTTCCCCGAGTCGTACTCCCACCCGGTCTGGGTCTTGTAGGGGAACTGCTCGGGCTTGATGAAGTTCTTCAGCCGCAGCTCGGCCGGGTCCATCTCGAGCTTGTAGGCCAGGCAGTCGACGATCCGCTCGATCAGGTAGACCGCCTCGGTGATCCGGAACGAGCACGCGTACGCGACCCCGCCCGGCGCCTTGTTGGTGTAGACGGCCGTCATGCTGCAGTACGCCGCCTGCAGGTCGTAACTGCCGGTGAAGACGCCGAAGAAGCCGGCCGGGAACTTGACCGGGGTCGCCGTGCCGTTGAACGCTCCGTGGTCGGCCAGCACGTGGGTGCGTACCGCCAGGATCTTGCCGTCGGCCGTGGCCGCGATCTCCCCGCGCATGATGTAGTCCCGCGCGAAACCGGTGGAGATCAGGTTCTCCGAGCGGTCCTCGACCCACTTCACGGGCTTGCCGGTGACGATCGAGGCGACGATCGAGCAGACGTAGCCGGGGTAGATCGGCACCTTGCCGCCGAAGCCGCCGCCGATGTCGGGCGAGATCACCTGGATCTTGTGCTCGGGCAGGCCGGCCACGATGGCATACAGGGTGCGGTGGGCGTGCGGGGCCTGGGTGGTCGACCACAGCTTGAGCTTGCCCTCGACCGGGTCGAAGTCGGCCACCGAGCCGCACGTCTCCATCGGCGCCGGGTGCACCCGCGGGTAGACGATGTCCTGCTGGACCACCACGTCGGCCGCGGCGAACACGGCCTCGGTGGCGTCCTTGTCGCCGGTCTCCCAGTCGAAGCAGTGGTTGTCGGCCTTGCCGTCGAGGTCGTCGCGGATCAGCGGGGCGCCCGGCTCGAGCGCCTTACGGGCGTCGATCACCGGGTCGAGGATGTCGTACTCGACGTCGATCAGCTCGAGCGCGTCCCGGGCCGCGTACCTGTCCTCGGCCACCACAAAGGCGACCTCCTGGCCCTGGAAGCGCACCTTGTCGGTGGCCAGCACGGCCTGCACGTCGTTGGAGAGCGTCGGCATCCAGGCCAGGCCCTGCTCGGCCAGGTCGGCGCCGGTGACCACGGCCTTGACCTTGGGCTGGGCCGCCGCCACCGAGGTGTCGATGCTGACGATCCGGGCGTGGGCCACGGGGGAGCGCAGGATGGCCAGGTGCAGCATGCCCGGCAGCTGGATGTCGTCGACGTAGCGGCCGCGGCCACGGATGAACCGCGGATCCTCCTTGCGCAGCATCCGGCCGTGGCCGATCGGGTGCTGGTCGTTGCTCTCGACGCGTTCTTCCACAGTGGTCATGAGTTCGCCGCCGCTTCCTGCTGTGCCGCCCACTTCACCGAACGGACAATGGTGGCGTAACCCGTGCAGCGGCAGATCTGACCCGAGATGGCCTCGCGGATCTCGTGCTCGGACGGGTCGGGATTCTTGTCGAGCAGGGCGCGGCAGGTCATCATCATGCCCGGCGTGCAGAAACCGCACTGCAGCCCGTGACACTGCATGAAGCCCTCTTGGATCGGGTCGAGCACGGGGCCCTGGGCCAGATCCTCGACGGTGCGCACCTCGTGCCCACCGGCCATCGCGGCCAGCACCGTGCACGACTTGACCGGCTCACCGTCCATCCACACGACGCAGGTGCCGCAGTTGCTGGTGTCGCAGCCCCAGTGCGTACCGGTCAGGCCGAGGGTGTCCCGCAGGAAGTGGACCAGCAGCAGCCGGCCCTCGATCTCGCGGGTCACCTCCTCGCCGTTGACGGTCATGGTGACCTGCATCAGTAGCCCCCGATCCGCTCGACCGCGCGGCGCAACGTCCGCCGGGTCAGTTCGTTCGCCAGGTGTCGCTTGTAGTCGGCCGAGCCGCGCATGTCGGTGGCCGGGTCGCAGTTCTCGGCGGCGATCCGCCCGGCCTCGGTGAAGAGCTCCTCGGACGGCGCCTGCCCGCGCATCGCGGCCGAGATCGCCGGAATGCCGGTCGTGTTGGGGCCGACCGCGGCCAGCCCGACCCGGGCGTCGGTGATCAACCCACCGGACATCCACACCGCCGAACCGGCCGACGTGACGGCCCAGTCGCCGGCCCGGCGCTCGACCTTTTCGTACGCGCTGCCGCCGCCCGGGCGGACCGGGAACCGCACCTCGGTCAGGATCTCGCCGTCCTCGACCGCCGTCTCGTACGGGCCACGGTGGAAGTCCTCCATGCTGACCACGCGTTCGCCGCCGGCCCCGCGGATCACGCAGCTCGCGTTCAACGTCGTGCACACGGCGGACAGGTCCTCGGACGGGTCGGCCTGGCACAGCGACCCGCCCAGCGTGCCCCGGTTGCGCACGATCGGGTCGGCGATCACCCGCTCGGCGTCCCGGAAGATCGGGAACACCGCGGCCAGCTCGTCGGACTCCAGCAGCTCGCGGTGCCGGGTCATCGCGCCGATCCGCACCTCGTCCGGGCCGACCCGGATGTACCCCAGCTCGCCGTGCAGATCGTTGATGTCGATCAGATATTCGAAGTTCGCCAGCCGAAGCTTCATCATCGGCAGCAGGCTGTGCCCGCCGGCCACCAGGCGGGCCGAGCCGCCCAGCCGCTCCATCAAGCCGATCGCCTGGTCGACGCTGGTCGCGCGCTCGTATTCGAAGGGCGCCGGTACCTGCATGCGTCCGCTCCTCTGTGGTTGATCGTCCGCAGTATGTGTCCCGGGCCACAACTGATGTCAACAATGGATTAAGTGATCGCTTAGGTCGTCGTTGACTTCGGCCGACGGTCCTCGGATGCTCCGGCCATGCGTGAGATCGCCGACGGCCTCGCTTCCTGGCGGGCGGCCGGGCTGCGCTTCGCCGTCGCCACGGTGGTGCGCACCTTCAGCTCCGCCCCGCGCGGCCCCGGGGCGGCCATGGCCGTGGCCGAGAACGGCGAGGTGCTGGGCAGCGTCTCCGGCGGCTGCGTCGAGGGCGCCGTCTACGAGCTGGCCATGGCCTCACTGGCCACCGGCGAGACGACCCTGCAGCGGTACGGGGTGAGCGACGACGAGGCGTTCGAGGTCGGGCTCACCTGCGGCGGCACCATCGACATCCTGGTCCAGCCGGCCGACCGGCTCGAGTTCGCCGACGTCCTGGGCGCTATCCTGGCCTACCAGCCGGTCGCCTTCGTCTCCGCCGCCGGCCGGCACCTGGTGGTCCGCCCCGACCGTTTCTCGGGCGATCTGGGCGAGGCCGAGCTGACCCGGTCGGCGGCCCGGCTGGCGACCGGCATGCTGGCCCAGGGCAGCACCGCGATGACCGAGGTGTGCGAGGTGCCGGTCTTCGTCCAGTCCTTCGCCCTGCCCCCGAAGATGCTGGTCTTCGGCGCGATCGACTTCGCCCACGCGGTGGCCCGGATGGGCAAGTTCCTCGGCTACCACGTGGTCGTCTGCGACGCCCGCTCGGTCTTCGCCACCCGCAAGCGCTTCCCCGAGGCCGACGAGGTCATCGTGCAGTGGCCGCACAAATACCTGTCCTCGGCGACGGTCGACGAGCGCACGGTGATCTGTGTGCTCACCCACGACCCGAAGTTCGACGTGCCGCTGCTCGAGGCGGCCCTGACGACCCCCGCGGCCTACATCGGCGTGATGGGCTCCCGCCGCACCCACGCCGACCGCCGCGAACGCCTCGACGAGCTGGGCGTGCCCGCCTCGGCCCTGGCCCGCCTGGCCGCCCCGATCGGACTCGACCTGGGCGCCCGCACCCCCGAGGAGACCGCGGTGGCGATCGCCGCCGAGATCATCGCGCTCCGCTGGAACGGCTCCGGCCGCCGCCTCACCGACCTCGAGGCCCCGATCCACCACTGACGGCCTCACCCACGATCACCGCCCCGTCCGCCCTGCAGGTCCACCTCATTCCCCGAGGACCCTCTGCCGGCCCGCTCGGGTGTGTCAGGATCGGGCGATGGAGATCCGTGATCTGCGCATCGAGGCCCGCGGCATCACCCAGAACGTGCTGGTCGGCGGCCCCGAGGACGGCACGCCAGTGCTGCTGGTGCACGGCAACTGCTCCTCGGCCGACTTCTGGCGGCCGCTCGCCCGCCGGCTCCCCGACGGCATCCGCGTCGTCGCGCCGGACCTGCGCGGCTACGGCCGCAGCGAGACCGCCCCGGTGGACGCCGGGCGGGGGCTGCGCGACTTCGCCGACGACGTCAGCGCCCTGCTCGACGAGCGCAGCCTGTTCCCGCAGGGCGGCCCGGTGGTGCTGGCCGCGCACTCGATGGGCTGCGGGGTGGCGATGCACCTGCTCACCGACCGGCCCGGCCGGTTCTCCGCGGCGCTGCTGGAGGCGCCGCTCAGCCCGTACGGCTTCGGCGGCACCCGCGACCTGACCGGCACCCCGACCACGGCCGACTTCGCCGGCACCGGCGGCGGCACGGCCAACCCGGACTTCGTGGCCCGCATCCAGGCCGGCGACCGCAGCACCGACGCGCCGACCAGCCCGCTCTCCGTGCTGCGCTCGGCCTACGTGGCCGACCCGTCCGCCCTGGGCGAGGACGAGGCCCTGCTGCTCGACACGGTGCTGAGCACGGCCATCGGCGAGGACAACTACCCGGGCGACTTCAAACCGGTCCCGACCTGGCCCGGCGTCGCCCCGGGCGACCGCGGCGTGCTCAACACCATGACGCCCAACCACTTCAACGTGGCCGAAGAGCTGGTCGGCGCCGCCTCGAAGCCGCCGATCGTCTGGATCCGCGGCGACCGGGACGCCATCGTGTCCGACACGTCACTGTTCGACCTGGCCTACCTGGGTTCGCTCGGCGCGGTGCCGGGCTGGCCGGGCGCGGAGGCCTGCCCGCCACAGCCGATGGTCAGCCAGACCCGCGCGGTGCTGGAACGGTACGCCGACAACGGCGGCAGCTTCCGCGAAGTCGTCTACGACAACTGCGGCCACTCCCCGCACATCGAGCGCCCGGCCGAGGTAACCGCCGAACTCCTCACCCTCCTCCAGACCCACCCCGCTCAGTAGCGGAACACCGCGCGTTTCTGGGTGATCGTCAGGCCGACCCGGTCACCGACCGGATGCCGCGGTCCTCTGCGTCCGGCTTGCCACGAACGCCCTCGAGTGGCCCTCGTACAAATATTCGAATTGCTGAATGACTGTTCGGTGGATGGCATTCCGGCTGGCCTTAATTCGGCACGTTCCTGGCCCGAATCATGCGACCAGGGCTGTGGTGATCATGTAAATGGGTGCGGTAGTGTCCGGGCTGCTGCTTTTGGCAGATCAATTCCTGACGCCTTTATCCAGCAATTCTTGCCATCGGTGAACAATTACTCGTGACGGCGATCGTGGGGGTGAAGGCTTGGTGACCCGCATCGGTGCCTCCGGGTCGAACGGGGGCGCCAGGCCGCCCGACCGCCAGCGGGTCGACGAGGCCATCCCGCGCGACCTGGGCATCCACAGCGCGATCACCACGCCGGACGCGGTCGACGACCTCCCGACGTACGTGGAACGGGATTTTGACTTCAAGCTCCGGGCGGCGCTCAGCCCCAACGCCGACCGCGGACCGTTCGTGGTCATGCTCGGCTCGTCCTCGACCGGCAAGACACGATCGCTGTACGAGGCCGTGCGGGAGATGTATCCGGACTGGTGGTTGATCCAGCCGCCGCACGCCGAATATCTGCTCGAACTCAAGAATGATCCGCCCGGCCGGACGGTCTTCTGGCTGGACGAACTTCACCAATACCTCGGCGGCCGCTCACCGTTGACCGCCGAATGCGTGCGCATCCTCATTCGCCGGGGAAATGTCGTGGTCGGCACGGTGTGGCCCAACCAGCTCAGGGTCTGGACGTCGGCCTCGGAGGACGTTCAGCGGCTGATGAAAACCGCGGTCCAGATCAGTGTCCCGGACGAACTGACGACCGGCGAGCTGAACGAGGCGAGGGGCGTCGCCGAACACGACAGCCGGATCCGGCAGGCCCTCGACACCCGCGACGCCGGGCTGACCCAGGCGCTCGCCGGCGGCCCGGAACTGGTGATGGTCTGGGAGCAGCCGGCCAACCCGTACACGAAGGCGATGATCACGGCCGCCGCGGACGGTCACCGCCTCGGCGTGCACGCCCCGCTGCGCGAAGACCTCCTGGCCCGGGCGATGTTCGGCTATCTGCGGCCGAACCAGCGGGTGCGCCCGGCGCAAGCCTGGATCGAGGACGCCAAACCGCATGCCACCCAGCTCCTGTACGGCGACGTCTCAGCGCTGTCGCCGGTCGACGCCGGGGAAGCGGGCAGCCACGGCGGTTACGTCGTCGCCGACTATCTCGCTCAGCACCTGCGGCACGTCCGGCGGACCGCACCGGTGCCGGACGAGGCCTGGCAGGCCTTCGTCCGAGGCGTGGACAGCCCGGCCGACCTGCGCCGGCTCGCCGACGCCGCGATGGCCCGGATGCGCTTCTGCTACGCCGAACCCGCGCTGCGGCGGCTGGCCACCGACGGCGACGACGCGCGGGCGGCGACCGAACTGGCCGACCTCCTGATCCGGCAGAACAGGTTCGAGGAGGCCGTGGCCGTCCTGCGGCGACGGCTCGACGCCGACCCGCGAGACCGCGCGATCGGCCGTCAGCTCGCCCGGACCCAGGAGTTGTGGGACAGGGTCGAGCGGTTGCGGCCGTCCGCGGGCGCCGGCAACCCGGCCGCCCACGACCGGATCGCCGAGATCCTGGTCGACGGCGGCCTCAGCGACGACCTGCGGTTGCGGGAGGGCCAGGGCGATCTGAACGCGGCCGAGCGCCTGATCGAACGTCTCGTCGAGCGCGGCTGCGTCGACGAGATCCGCGAACGCGCCGACCAGGGCCAGGTCTTCGCCGCCGAGGCGCTGGCCGACCTCTACGTCGTCTGGGGCGAGGTCGACCTGCTGCGCATCCGGGCCAAGAACGGTGACCGCCCGGCCGAGCGACGGCTGTCGCGGGTGCGCTCGGCGAAGGCCCGGGCGGCCGGCACAAAGGTCGAACGGGACGAGCTGCAGGCCGCCGTCGACGAGGGCAAGCCCGAGGCGGCGCTGCAGCTGTCGGCGCTGTTGTTCGAACTGCGCGACCTGGACGGCCTCACCGCCGAACTGGACGCCGGCACCGAAGGCGCGGCCGACCGTTTCCTGGCGCTGCACACCGCGAGGAACACACCGCCCGCGTGGACGGCTCGCCTGCGGGCCTTCGGCCTCAACGCCGACGGGTCGGAGCTGCTCGGCCCCGATTCCTTCCCTCGATGACCTCCCCGTGAAAGACATCCCAGGAGTTTGAATGTCAAGCAGCGATGGGCTTTGCCTCGGTGCTGCGGTGCGACCAGGCCGTCGTTTCGTCGTAGAGGGTGCCGGTCTTGAGGCAGCCGTGCAGGATGCCGACGAGCCGGTTGCCGAGTTGACGCAGGGCGGCGAAGTGGCTGACATCACGGTCTCGCAGATGGTCGTAGTAGGCGCGGGCGCCGGGCGAGGCTTGCAACGCCGCGAAGGCCTGCACGCCGAGCGCGTCGACGAGCCGGTCGTTGTGGACGTGGCGGGCCATGACCATTTTCTTCTTGCCGGAGGCCCGGGTGATCGGGCTGGTGCCGGCGTAGTTCTTACGGGACTTGGCGTCGGCGTAGCGGCCTGGCGCGTCGCCGAACTCGGCAAGCACCCGGGCACCGAGGATCTGTCCCAGCCCGGGCTGGGACAGAATGATCTCAGCGGCCGGGTGCGCCCCAAAATGGGCCTCGACCTGCCCTTGCAGAATCGTGATCTGCTCGTTGAGCACGGTCAGGACCGCAACCGCCGATCGGACGGTCGCGGCGTAAGCGCTCGCGACGACGTCGGGCTGGCCCAGATGCGCAGCCCGCAACGCGGCCTGGATCCGGGCGGTCTTCTCCGGGATCGCCCGGCGGTGGGCCCGCTTGAGCGCCGTACCGATCTGCGCGGTGGAAAGCCGTGCCGCCGAGGCCGGGTCGGGGGCCTTGGCCAGCAACTCAAGCGTGTCGGCCGCGGTCAGGTCCTCGAACGCCTGCAGCGCGGCCGGGAAGTAGTCCCGCAACGCGTGCCGCAGCCGCTGCATGTGACGGGTCCGCTCCCAGATCAACGTCTTATGCGCCCGCGCCACGACCTTGACCGCCGCAGCGTCGGCGCTGTCGGCAGCCACCTGCCGCAACTGGTGGGAGTCGGTACGCACCATGTCGGCGAGCATGTGCGCATCGCCGGCGTCGCTCTTGGCACCCGACACGCCGTGGCGCTCGCGATACCGCGACGCCTGCAACGGGTTGATCCCGAACACCCGGTACCCCGCCGCGATCAGCGCCTGCACCCACGGACCCCGATCGGTCTCGATCCCGACCACGACCTGATCGGCGAGCTCGTCGGCATCCTCGCCGAGCTGCTCACCGACCATCGCGTGCAGCCGGGCCATGCCCGCCACACCCTCCGGGAGGCGGGCCTTGGCCAGCTTTCTACCCGAGGCGTCCATCAGCTCGACGTCGTGATGGTCCTCGGCCCAGTCGTCTCCAACGAACAGCAACTCTTCTCCCGTCCCCGCAACCGATCACCGTCAGCAGCCAGCGGGAGAACCATCAGCGACCTAATGAATCAGTGCTCACGCCGAACCGGCGGGCACGACATCCCATCAGCGATCAACTCTCCCGGCCGACTGGCAGGGGCACGGTCTTTCATCAGGACTCAACGTCCAGGACCTCAGAGTGCTCACCTGTCAGCGGCTACCAGCCAGGAGTCTGCCGGATGGCTTACTCCCAGAAACTCATTAGGACCCTTGATGTCGGACGATCTGACTCCCTCGGACTACGCGATCCTGCTGCTGCTCAAGAACGAGAAGGGGGAGATCTCCAACACCGAACTCGACAACCGGTACGGGTTCCGGCTCAAGGGGCCGATCTACGCAAAGCTCAACGGTTTCGGGTATGTCATCACGAATACGCAGCACCGCCCCTACCGTCACTTGCTTTCGCAGAAGGGCGTCAATGCGCTGTCAACCCAGATGGTGATCGATGAGGAACAGGTCGACGCCACTGAGAAGCGCACGTTCCGGGAGAGGGTGCTGTGGGCGGCACTCACAGCGGAACACCAGAAGAACGCCGTCGGCCGGACGGTCGAGGAAGTTCCCCCGCCGGACACACACAGCCTGGACGAGCGGGTTCGTGCCGCTTACGCCGAGGTGGCCACTGGGCTGGGCGAGTGGGTTGATCTCACCGCGATCCGGCCGTTGCTCCCGGATGTCGCGAAGTCCGAACTCGACACGGCGCTGGAGAAGATGCTCGACGCACCCGACGTGCGGCTCGACCCCGAGGTCCACCGACACCGGCTCGGCAGGAAGGAACGAGAGGCGGCCGTCCGCATCGGCGGCGAGGACAGGCACAAGTTGGCGATCGGGATGCGATGAACGAGGATCATCGCTCCGCGCTCGCTGCCTTGAGCTTCAACTGGGTGCAGGCCCCCGATGACGTCTGGCAGAGCTCGCCCTTCCACGTCGACGGGTTGCATCGGACGATCGTTCAGGACGTGCTGGACGGCATCGCGGCGGCGGAGGAGGGAGACACCGTCGGCAATCCGGTCGGCCTGGCGCTGCAGGGCCCGGCCGGGTCGGGCAAGACGCACCTGCTCGGCTGGGTTCGCGAGCAGGTGCAGCAGCGCGGCGGCTATTTCTTCCTGATCGGCCTGCTCGACGAGCGGCAGTTCTGGGACGGGTTGCTGCTCTTCGTCATGGACGGTCTGGCACGGAAGGTCTCTGACGACGACACTCAGTTGCGGCTGATGCTGCGCCGGCTGTCCGGCCGTACCGGCGCCACCCGGCACGCCCGTCGCGCGGTCCTGAGCGAGACAGAGCTGACGCGCGACGACCTGGATTCGTATCTCGAAAGTCTCAAGCACTACGACGGGTATGTGCACCGGCAGTGCCGGGACACGGCGCGGGCCCTCGTGCTGCTCGCCTCCGACAACGACGAGCATCAGGACATCGCCGACAGCTACTTCGGCGGTGAGGAGGAGGCGGTCGAGGGGGAACGTCGCGACTGGGGCATCGGACCGAGGAAGCGAAAGCCCCAGGACCTCGTCCGGGACATCTCGTGGCTGCTTGCCATCACCGGGCCGACGGTCGTCGCCTTCGACCAGTTGGACACGCCGATTGCCCAGGCAGCGATTCAGGAGGACCTGGCCAAGGTCTCCACCGAGACTGTCGATCTCCATGCCGCGAACGTGGTGGCTGGTCTCGCCACCGGACTGATGGATCTACGCGACACCACGCGCCGGACGCTCACCCTGACCACGACGCTGGCCACGACCTGGAAGTTGCTCGAGAGCCGGGTGCCGTCCTCGTTCCGCGACCGGTTCCAGCACAACCTGGCCCTGGCCGGCATCCGCAGCGCCGAGCTGGCTCGGCAGATCATCGAGAAGCGGTTCGCGGCACGGTACGCGTCGGTCGGCTTCGAACCGCCTTACCCCACCTGGCCGGTGCAGCCGCAGGTCTTCGACGAAGCACTCAACTACACCCCGCGTCGGCTGCTGGTCGATATCAACCGGCACATCCGCCGGTGCCTGCTCGACGACGAGGTGCGGGAGCTGACGAGCCTGGCCGAGGTGCCGCCCGAGGACCAGGTCGTCCAACCGGCGACCAGGACCGCCCCGGTCGTCCCGGACGAGGTGTTGCAGCGGATCGAGGACAGGTTCGAGGAGTTGAAGCGTACGGCCGATGTCACCTCGCCGTTGGAGGACGACACCGAGGACCAGTGGTTCCCGGTCCTGCTCGCGGCCGGGCTCAACGCCTGGATCGCCGAGCGGGGCGACGCCGGCCGGGCCTTCGGCGTGGATCCGCCGCCCAGCCCCAAGGCTGGTCTGCACGCTCGCCTGAAGCGGGCGCTCGGCGACGAGAACGACGACGACGTGAGCTCCGAGGACCAGGTGCACTGGTCGTTCCGGGCGATCAGCGACACCCACCACGGCCTGGCCGCCCTGCACCGGATCCGCCGTGCCCGCACCGCCGCCGGTCTCAACGCCGAGGTGGCCAAGCGGAAGCTGTTCCTGATCCGCAACGGCCCGTGGTCGCAGGCGGCGAAGACGCAGGAGGTCATCGCCGCCCTGAAGGCAGACGGCGGGGTGACGCTCAGCATCGACGAGAACGATCTGCGGGTGCTCGCCGCCCTGCACGGGCTGCGCGAGGAAAATCCGGCCGAGCTGCAGGCCTGGCTGGTGCGCGAGCGCCCGACCCAGCAGATCACCCTGTTCAAGGAAGCGCTGGCTGACGTCGACTCGTGGACGATGCCGGCCGCGGCCCGGCGCGAGCCTGACCCGGAGCCCGCACCGGCGGCGGGGTTCGCGATCGGGCGGGTGTATCGCGACGACAGCGTTCCGGTCCCGATCACGCTCGAATCGCTGCGCAAGCACGCGGCGATCTTCGCGGCTTCGGGTTCCGGCAAGACGGTGCTGATCCGGCACCTGGTGGAGGAGTGCGCGCTGCTCGGTGTCTCGGCGATCGTTCTCGACCCCAACAACGACCTCGCCCGGCTCGGCGACCCCTGGCCGCAGGAACCGGACGGCTGGCGCGAGGGCGATGCCGAGCGCGCGGCCACCTATCTGGCCGGCACCGAGGTCGTGGTGTGGACCCCACGCCGGGAGACGGGCCGCCCGCTGAGCTTCCAGCCGCTGCCCGACTTCGCGAGCGTGCGCGACGACCCCGACGAATTCGGGGCGGCCGTCGAGGCGGCGGCCTCCGCACTGGCCCCCCGGGCCAACGTCGTGGGCCGTTCCCAGAAGGCGCTCCTCGGGCTCGCCGTCCTGCGCAAGACGATCGAGTACTACGGGCGGCGGGGCGGAAACAGCCTGCGCGGCTTGATCGAGGTGCTGGGCGACCTGCCCGACGGCGTCAGCGACCTCCACGACGCCACCAAACTCGCGTCCGATCTCGGGCAGACGCTCACCGCCTCGATGGACAACGACCCGATGTTCGGGGGCACCGGGACGCCGGCCGATCCTTCGATGTTGCTCACGCCGTCGGCCGGGAAGCGGGCCCGGATCTCGGTGATCAGCATGATCGGGCTCAACGACGACGCCCGGCAGAGCTTCGTCAACCAGTTGCAGATGAGCCTGTTCGCGTGGATCAGGAAGCATCCGGCGTCGGACCGGCCGCTGCTCGGCCTGCTGGTCATGGACGAGGCGCAGAACTTCGCGCCGTCCGGGGTGATGACCGCCTGCACGGCGAGCACGCTGGCCCTCGCGGCTCAGGCCCGCAAGTACGGTCTGGGGCTGCTCTTCGCCACCCAGACGCCCAAGGGCCTGCACAACCGGGTCTCCGGCAACGCCGCGACGCATGTGTTCGGGCGGCTGACCGTACCGGTGCAGATTGCCGCCGCCCAGGAGATGGCCCGGGTCAAGGGTGGCGAGGTGCCGGACATCGGCAGCCTCACGTCGGGGGAGTTCTACGTGGCGCTGGAGGGCGAGGTGCCCCAGAAGGTCAACACCCCGCTCTGCCTCAGCCACCACCCGAGCAGCCCACTCACCGACGAGCAGGTCATGGAACGAGCCCGCCGCCCCATCTGACGGCGCCCGCGGGCGGCCGGGATGGCCCGGCCGCCCGCTTGCTCACGAGGCTGCGACGCCCGAGTCGGTGATGCGGACGTCGTCGATGTAACCGCGGTAGCCGCCGGTGCCGGCCGCCTGGTCGTAGCCGACGTCGATCAGCGTGACCTGCTTGCCGTTGAAGGCTGAGCCCAGGTCGACGGTGATCTCGTTCCAGGCGTCCAGGGTCAGCTTGTTGCACTGGGCGCCCGGGTGCGCGCGGATGCCCTTCTGGTCGACGACGGCCGTGGTGTCGCGCAGGTTGGCCTGGGTGTTGTTCCCCTGGTCGAGGAAGATCAGGTCGAGCGCCACGCAGGTGCTGTTGGCGCCGGCGGCATTGGCGTTCGAACTCGTGCTCTGCGGGAAGATCCGGTAGGTGAGCCGGGTGCCCGGCCGGACGAAGACATTGCCCGGGACAAAGGCCTTCAGGTACGCGTACGACTTGGTGGCGTTCGTGTCCTTGCCCGAGTACATCAGAGCCGAGGTGCCGCTGTACGCCTTCTCGGCCCGGGTGGCCAGCTCGGGTCCGCTGACCGAGGCGATGATCCCGCCCACGTTGAGCAGGCCGCCGTGCGGAGACGTACCGGTGTCGGCCGTGCTCGTGAAGCCCAGGGCCGTCTGTCCGGTCTCCAGGCCGGAACCGAAGTGATTGCCCGCGAGCACATCGGAGATCGCGACATCGTCGACGTAGCCGCGGTATCCACCCGTGCCGGCCGCCTGGTCGTAGGCGACGACCAGGGTGTCGATCGTCTTGCCGTTCGCGACCGTCCCGAGCGGCACGATCACCTGGTTCCACGTGTCCAGCGTCAGCTTGCCGCACTGGAACGACGGGTGCGCCCGGTTGCCCTTCTGGTCGGTCGCCCCCGAGCCGCGCAGGTTGGTGCCGTCGGTGAAGCTCAGGTCGACCGCGACGCAGGTGCTGTTGCTGCCGGTCACGTTCCTGTTCGAGGTGACGCTCTGCGGGAAGATCCAGTACGACAGCTTCGTGGTCGGGCGGACCTTGAGGTTGCGCAGGCTGAAGGCCTTCAGGTACGCGTACGACTTGGTCGCGCTGTTGTCCTTGCCCGAGTACATCAGCGCCGTCGTGCCCGTGTGCGCCTTCTCGGCCCGGGTGACCAGCTCGGGGCCCGTGACCGTCGAGATGATGCCGACCACGCCGGTCACGTTGCCGTGCCCATTGGTGCCGGAGTCGGCGGCGCTGACCCAGTTCGTACGCGGGTCCGCCGTCTCGAACCCGGTGCTGAAGCCGGGCAGGTTGGCCGTCACCCAGTCCTGCACGTCATCGACGCGGGTCTCGGTCACCACGGGCGCACCCTTCGCCTCCCCGAGGCAGCCGGCCTGGTTCGACTGCCAGTGCAGCCCCACCAGCTGGTAGGTGTCGCCCGACTTGCGCAGCGCCGGCCCGCCCGCGTCGCCCTTGCAGACGCTGCCCGAACCGGCCGGCGTCACCGCCAGGCTGTCCGCCGCGACCGTGTCCACGGTGAAGTCGGCCGACTTCAGCCGGTTGGGAACCCAGTCCTCGTCGGTACGCCCGAAACCGGCCAGGGTCAGTTCGTCCCGGGCCGCCGGTGCTTCCGCCGCGATCGCCACGGGGGCGACCGTGGTCACCGCCGTCTCGAGACGAGCCAGGGCCAGGTCCCGCTGCGGATGCACGACCACCTGCCCGACGTTGGACACCGCCCCGCCGGCGCCCCCGGTCGGAACGGTGCGCCCGACCGTGACCGTGGTGGTCAGCGGCGGCACTCCGGTGGCCGCCACCCCGTTCGCCCCCGCGAAGCAGGACGCGGCGGTGAGGACAAGCTGCGGGCTGACCAGCACCCCGCTGCACGACCGCTGAGTGTCACCCATGTCCAGGCGAACCACGAACGGCATCGCCCCCTCGGCCGTATCGGCGCCACCCGCAACCGCAAAGGCCGGCCCCGCGGCCGCCACAGTCAGGCCCAGCGCCGCCACCAGCACGGCACGAACCCTCCGCTGAAGTCTCACAACAAAGTCCTGCTTCCCCCATGAACGGCCCGACTCGGACCCCGGAGCACATTACTGTCACAGGGATCGATGTGTCAGACCGGTGCCAGCCTCATCGACTTGCTCTGGCTCGTGGGCCACGCGTGGCGCTAGGCGGGCAGGCAAAGGCCGTCCGGGTGTGGAGGCCGAATGGGAGCCGCGCGAACGGCGAGGCCCACATCGGCCTTCTGCTCCGGTCGATCCGGCCACGCGTGTTGGGCGTGCCCGCGCTGCTCGTTGCCTCGGTTCGTCGAACCGATGGGGCCAAAGGGAGTTATCGGCCTCCGGCGTAGGCATCAGTCGATGCATCGCTTTTCGCGCGCTTCTTGGGTCGGAACCAGGGCAGGTGGTGCTGACACGAGCCGGCAGCCGCGCCGCCGGGCTATCTTGCCTACAAGATGTGGGACGCGTATGCGGTGACGATGGTCGGTTGGCGATGACTCTGATCGACCTCGATAACGCCGGGGCTGCCACGGAGGCCGCTGCCGCGCCGGTCAACCTCCCGCGGCTGCGCCGGCTGGCCCTGGCCGTACTGACCGCGGTGGGTCTGGCCGCCCTGACCGCCTCGGCGCCGCCTCCGCCGTCCCTGGTGCGGCCGCTCTGGACGACGGCGCTGCAGCCGAGCGACACCGTGGCGGTCGACGGCCGGACCGTCTACCTGAATCGCAGCAGTCCTCCCGGGCCGGCCGAGGTGGTCGCCTACGACCTGCAGACCGGCCGCCTGCGATGGAGCACACCGACCGGCGACGCGTACGGCATCCGGCCCGTCGGAGACGTCGTGCTGGTGACCACCGGCCCGTTACCGATCGGCTCGGCCTCGTTCTCGCCGGGCCCCCGCACGATCGCTCTCGACACGGCCACCGGCACCCAACTCTGGCAGTCCGCCGGCGCCTCCTCGCCGTCGTCGGTGGGTAGCGAGGTGCTGCTCGCCGAGACCAGCCAATCCGGTGCGATCACCGGCCTGCGCCTGGTCGGGCTGCGCGACGGGGGCCAGGTGTGGCGACGGTCGATCACCCCCGCCGAGGAGTGGACAACCGTCACTGAAGGTGACCTACCCACCTCGGTCGTCACGGTGACCCCCACCGGCGATGCCACCGTCTACGGCTACAACGACGGTGCCGTACGCCACCGCAGCCGCATCCCCTGGAACGGCGTGTATTCCGCAACGCTCTTCCCGGTCGGCGCCCAGCTCGTGGTGATCCGCACGGCGTCCGCGCAGACCGTCGCCACCGTCTACCGCGCGGCCGACCTGCGCCCGCTGTGGCGTTCCGACGAACTGATCGGCTACGTCACCGGCTGCGGCCCACTCATTTGCACGGCCGGTGTACGCGGTGTGGTCGGCCGCGATCCCGCCACCGGTAGTCAGACCTGGCGGCGCGACGACCTGAACTTCGTGTGGGACCTCGGCGCCGACCGCCTGCTGCTTTCCGCCGCCGCCAACCTGGCCTCAGCCACGACTGTCCTGGTCGACGCCACCACCGGCCACACGATCGGCCGCCCACTCGGCGGCCAGGAAGCGTTCGTGGCCGGCCCGCCCGGTTCGCTGCTCCTGCTGCGCGCGACCGGAACGCCCGACGATCGCACCGCCGTGAACCGCCTCGACCTGGCTGACGGCCGACAGGCCGTCCTCGGCACGCTTGACCGCCTTGCCGAGCAGGCCTGCCAGAGTGCGTCCGGCTTTCTGGTCTGCCCGCGCGGCGACACCTTGACTGTCACCGCTGTTGGCTGACCCCGGAACGTCACTGAGTTCCCCTGACTTGGTGGACCTTCTCAAGCCCGACCGTGGCAACACCGAAGAAGTATTCGACGAGCGGCACCAGCGCGCTATGCGTCTGTGCCGAAGCTCTCGACTCGGGCCGGGCCGGACAGGATGAGACACCCATCGAAATTCACATAAAGTGAATGACTGCGTAGGGGTCAGCGTGTCCGGAGGGGGACTTGAACCCCCACGCCATTGCTGTGGGGCGTGGGGGTGGTCGCGTCTCCTCTGCGGAGCAGCGGTTGCTATGCCGCTGGCGGGACGGGAACAGGGCCAAGGGGACGTGGTGCTGGCCGGCGTGGATGTCTCTGTCTTGGAGGCTGCCCGGGGTTACCGGGCGGGGGAACGAGATCTTGACGACGTTCAGGGAGGGGATGCGGAAGATCTGGACTGTGTCGGCGGGGACGTTGTAGAGGTGGGCGATGGTGGGGGCGTCGACGAAAAGGACGGCGGCGTAGGCGGCTTCGTCTTTCAGGAAGATTTCCATCGTTACCCAGAACGGGCCGGCGTTCTTGGAACGGACCTCAAGCGCCAGATCGGCAACAGTAAGCATCGTCAGGCCCTCCGGGAAGCTCGTGCGGAACAGGGCGGTCGGCGAGTCGACGACGACGTGGTTGAGGACGAACTCGTAGGCGGCGCCCCGTTCGGTTTCGGCGGGGGAGGTGGCGAAGGCCAGGCTGGGCAGGTAGTCCATGTCGGGGGTGGGCAGGTGCAGCATCAGCGGGTTGGCGACTTTGGCTACTGCGGTGGCGGTCTGCTGGTCGGGGGCGTTGACCAGGAGCATCACGCCTACCTCGCGGGGCGCCTCGGCGCGGGCCGGCTCGATGTCTTCCAGGATGGCGTTGTGGCCGTAGAGGCGGACGTCGAACGCGTACTCGTCGGGGGTCAGGCCCAGCGTGCCGGTGACCCACTCCGTGATCATGCGGCGTAGGAGGGCGGCCCAGGTGTCGATCTGGCTCAGGATGTGGGGGTCGCGGATCGCGGTGAACGACATGGTCTCGTAGCCGGTGATGCGGGCGCCCTCGAGCTTGATCGTGTGCTGGGCGGCCGGCTCGAAGCGGGAGCCGGAAACGCGTATGCGGCGGTCGTCCAAGGCGGTGTAGGTGGCGTCGCTGACCACGATCGTGCCGGCCGGTTCGCGCATCGAGAACGGGTTCACGGTTTCGTAGAGCATGTGCGCGGCGACCGAGGTGGGGGTGCACCGGGCGTCTGGGTCGAGCGGCTCGATGGTGAAACCCGTGGCGTCGATGGTGGCCAGCACCCCGCCGGCCCGCGGATTGGTCGTGCACTGGCCGCCGCATTCGACGATCTTCGCGGCGTGCCAGGTCGGGCCGGCGGGCAGGCCGTGCAGCAGCGGGAAGGCGGCGGCAAGGGCCGTGTCGGTGGCCCGGCCGGCCAGGACCACGTCGGCCCCGGCGGTCAGGGCGGTCGCGATCGGCTCGTGGCCCATCATGCCGACGATGTGCCGGCAGCTCTCCAGGGTGGCCGGGTCGAGGTCGCCGGCCGGTGGCAGCGGGTGGATCCGGCCTGGTCGAGATGTTCCTTGAGGGCGTCCGGCTGCTGCTCGCTGTAGATGGTGGCCACTCGGAGCGAGAGCCCCTCGGCGGCCAGGATCTCGCGGGTGATGCCGGCGACCCAGCCGACCCCGGAGTCGGTGCCGCTGGTGCCGCATGAGCCGATGATCAGCGGGATCTTGGCCGAGGCGGCCGCGCGCAGCAGCAGGCGCAGATCGCGGGCCACGGCGGCCGCGGCGGTCTTCGCCGTGCCGGAGCCCAGATAGTAGGGGCCCGAGTCGGTCGAGCCGCCGTCGACCGCGATGACGTCGGCCCCCATCTCGATGCCGCGGGTGAGGGTCTCGGGCGGGAAGCCGCCGCCGAGCATGCCGGTCGGGGTGAGAATGCGTACCGAATCCATGAGTGTCCTATCGGGAGAGAGCACGGCCGACCTGGAGACCGGAGAACAGGCAGCCGCCGAGAAAAGTGCCTTCCAGAGCGCGGTAACCGTGCATGCCACCGCCGCCGAAGCCGCTGGCCTCGCCGGCGGCGTAGAGACCGGGGACGGGTGAACCGGACGGGGAGAGCACCCGGCCGTCGAGGTCGGTGTGCAGCCCGCCGAGCGACTTGCGGGTCAGCACATGCAGCCGTACGGCGATCAGGGGCCCCGCCGCCGGGTCGAGCAGCCGGTGCGGCGGGACCGTGCGCATCAGCCGGTCGCCGCGGGACAGGCGGAACTGGCGGATGGCCGCCACCTGCAGGTCGTTGGTGAGCCTCCGGTCGCGCGCCTCGACCGTGCGGCGGATTTCCACCGGGTCCAGCAGCGGCGCCGTGGTGAGTGCGTTCATGCCCTTGACCAGGTCGTCCAGGTCGTCGGCGACCACGAAGTCGGCCCCGTTGCGCTTGAACGCCTCGACCGGGGCCGGCGCGCCGGAGCGGATGCGGCCCAGCACTCCGCGGACGCTGCGGCCGGTCAGGTCGGGATTCTGCTCGGAGCCGGAGAGCGCGAACTCCTTCTCGATGATCCTCTGGTTGAGCAGGAACCAGCTGTGGTCGTGCCCGGTCGTCCGCAGGTGGGCGAGCGCGCCCAGCGTGTCGAAGCCGGGATAGTGGGGTGCGGGCAGCCGCCGGCCGAGCGCGTCCAGCCACAGCGACGACGGCCCGGGCAGGATGCGGATCCCGTGCCCGGCCCAGATGGGGTCCCAGTTCTGGATGCCCTCGACGTAGTGCCACATCCGGTCGGGGTTGATGACCGACCCGCCCGCGTCGGTGGCGATGCCCAGCATCCGGCCGTCCACGTGGGCCGGAACGCCGCTGATCATGTGCTTGGGGGGCGTGCCGAGACGCGACGGCCATTGCCGCCGTACGAGGTCATGGTTGCCCCCCGATGCCGCCCGAGGCGACCACGACGGCGTCGGCGGTGAAGGCGAACTCGCCGAACGACCAGAAGGCCTGCCCGCCCAGGCGATCACGCTGGAGGACGCGCAGGGCGGCCTCCTCGCCCTCCGGGAGGCGTCGTGACGTCGTACAAGATCGCTGTGATTCCGGGCGACGGCATCGGCCACGAGGTCGTACCGGCGGGGGTGGAAGCCTTGCAGGCCACCGCCGATCGCTTCGGCCTGCGGCTCGGCTTCGACACCTTCGACATCGCGAGCGTCGGCTATTGGCAGAAGCACGGCACGATGCTGCCGCCGGACTGGGAAGAGCAATTGCGGGCGTACGACGCCATTTTCTTCGGCGCCGTCGGCTGGCCGGCCGTGGTGCCCGACCATGTGTCGCTGTGGGGGAGCCTGCTGCAGTTCCGCCGCACGTTCGACCAGTACGTGAACCTGCGCCCGTGCCGGCTCATGCCCGGCGTCCGCAGCCCGCTGGCCGATCGGGTGCCGGGTGACATCGACTTCGTGGTCGTCCGGGAGAACGCCGAGGGCAAATACTCCAGTGTGGGCGGTCGCATTTTCGAAGGCACCGAACGGGAAACCGTGCTGCAGGAGACGGTGATGACCCGGGTCAGCGTCGACCGGGTGCTGCGGTACGCCTTCGAGCTGGCCGCCCGCCGCCCGCCGCCCGAAGGCTCACCTGACGTCGGCCACCAAGAGCAACGGCATCTCGATATCGATGCCCTACTGGGACGAGCGCGTGGCTGAGATGGCCACGTCGTTCCCCGGCGTACGCGTCGACAAGTTCCACATCGACGCGCTGGCGGCCCAGTTCGTGCTGCACCCCGAGTGGTTCGACGTGGTCGTGGCCAGCAACCTGTTCGGCGACATCCTGTCCGACCTCGGCCCGGCCTGCACCGGCACGCTCGGCATCGCCCCCAGCGCCAACATCAACCCGTCCCGCGAGCACCCGAGCCTCTTCGAGCCCGTGCACGGCTCCGCCCCCGACATCGCCGGCCAGGGCATCGCCAACCCCGTCGGCCAGATCTGGTGCGGCTCGATGATGCTCGACCACCTGGGCCACCCCGACGCCGCGGCCCACCTCCTCGGCGCCGTCGAGAGCATCCTGGCCCTCGGCCCCGCGGGCGCCCCACTCACCCCGGACCTGCACGGCAAAGGCACCACGGCCGAACTCGGCCGGGCCATCGCCGAGCAGGTCCGAGCGTGAGGCACTCTCGCCGTCAGGACGCCGGCGCGGGATCGACCCGGCCGAGGGAGACCAGGCTCTGCTCGATCTCCCGCAGAACCGTGATGACTTCGCCCGCGGACCGGGCAAGGGCTGTCCGGGCTCCGTCCTCGGAAACGGTCGCCCGGCCAGGTCGGGTGAGGTTCCCTGGGCGGCCAGCGTGCGCAGGCGGGGCAGGCGAGGGGCGCCGGCAAGACCTCGATACGGCCATCACGCGAGAGACGAGGTTCCCGTCCGTCGGGCCCACGGTGAACGCGGAATCCCGGCGGACCTGCTCCTCGTAGCGCGGCTGGCGGCGGGTGGTGAAGACCGGATGGATCGCGTTGTCCGGCTCGGTGCCGGCCGCCGGTGCGACCGGCCGTTCCTTGCCCTCGCTCCGAAAGTGGGCTCGGACGTTGGCCCCGCCCTTCACCTCGAGGATCTCGGCGGCGTGGACGACTGGGCCGCGTTCCTCGCGAAATTCCGCCCACGGACCGAGGGTCAGGTCGACGGTGAAGGTCCTGGCGCCCAGGCGGACGTCGGCGGCGTCGAGGTCGGCGCCGTGCTGCACCCGGTAGACGGCGTGCAGGAGGGCGGACTTCCCGCAGTTGTTGCGGCCGACCACGACCGTCACCGGGCCGAGCGGGATCGCCCCGGAGTCCTCGATGGAACGGAAATTCCGTACCCGGACCGAGGTGAATTGCACGGGAGACCTCGCAGCCATGTCGTTGATGAACCGAGCGGGAGAAGGGCGGCTACGACCTGCTGACGAACAGCTCGGCGGAGAGGGCGACCCCGTCGACGGTCTTGGCGGTGGCGAAGACGGTGAAGTAGGAGCGGTCGTCAGGGGCGCCGGTCTCGCGTGGGACGCGGACGGATTTGCCGGCGGGCAGCTTGGGGACGGGGAAGTCGTAGCTGCGCAGGACCAGGCGCGCGTCCGGGCCGGCGTGCAGGTCCAGGTCGTAGACGTCGCCGGGACCGAGGTTGGTCACCTCGACGGCGTTGTCGATGTATCGGGCGTCCAGCTCGGGTGGCGTGGTGGCCCTGGTCGAAGGCGGTTTGCGCGCTCCGGTGAGGGCGGGTGGCGGCGGCGGTTGCAGGTTGCCGGCTTCGTGCCAGTCGGTGCCGGACACGTCGACCGCGCAGCCGGCGGTCCGCAGGCGCTGGGCCAGTTCGTGGCGGCTGCCGATGCTGTTGTCCAGGCGTACGACATGCCGGCCGTGGATGTCGCTGAAGACCCGCACCTGGCCCAGCTCGACGACGACCGTCCGCTCGGGGTGGCGGCCCATCGCCATGCCCGCCTCGAACAGGACGTTCGCGCGCGGCTGGGGCTTCGGCTCGGTGTCGGGGTCGCCGTCGTGGGTCAGGCTGGGGTGCAGGTAGGCGATGTCGTCCGGCGTCTCCAGCACGATCACGGCCCACGCCGCGGTGAACGCCGCGTCCAGCACCTCGCCGATGTAGGGGGAGCCCTTGCCGGTCAGCGACAGTGCTTGTGACCACTCGATCGGGTGCAGGCCGATCGCGCGCAGGAAGGCGAACAGGGCCTTGCGCGCCTCGGTGTTGCGCCCGTGGATGACGAAGACCTTCCGCCTGTCCGGCCCGGCCGCCTCCGAGCTGGGCCTGTCCGAGCTGGGCCTCTCCGGTCGGGGATCCTCCGCGGTCGCCGGCCACTCGCCGACGAGCCGGTACAGCTCGCCGATGCGGGCCTGGTCCGGTTCGAGCAGCTCCAGGCACTCGGCCATCGCCCGCAGACCGCCGGGCTGCCGGGCGCACGAGTTGACCACCTCGATCATTTGCAGGTGGAGGGTGTCGTGCTCGCGCCGCAGCGGCGGCCCGCCGAGGGTGGCGTCGAGCTCCTGCAGGAAGAGCTGACGGCCGCCGGGGCTGCGCAGGGTCGGTGATCCTTCGAGGAGCTCCACGAGCTGGGTGCGCAGTTCTCGGCGGTGCTGAGCCGGCATGAGGGCATGTTAGTGCGTGCCCGCCCCCTCGGCCGGGAGCGCCACCCGCTTCGGGTGACGGTGGCGCAGGTGGCGGACCAGCTTGTCGATGGGAGCGCCCGCGCGACCGCGTCCACGCGGTGGTCTTCGGCTACGAGAACGGCCTGGTGATCCGGGCCGTTCGTGAGCCCTATTTCTGGGTGGCGCGGGAGCGGTCGAGCAGGGCCTCGAAGCGTTCCGCGGGCATCGGGCGGCCCACGAAGTCGCCCTGGCCGATCCGGCACCCGGCGCTGAGCGCGGTGTCGACGTCGGCCGGCCCCTGCAGGCCGCAGGCGATCACCTTCATGCCGAGCCTGCGGCTGAGGGTCACCGCCACATCCATGATCGCGCCGGTGCGGGCCTCACCCTCGGGCCCGAACACGGCCCGGTCGATCTTCAGCAGGTCGATCGGCAGGATCCGCAGCCGGGTCAGCGAGGTCGGGCCGGTGCCGAAGTCGGCCACCGCCGTCCGTACCCCCTGGGCCCGCAACTGCCCGAGGTGAGCGGCCACCTCGTCGACCGCCGGCTGGTGCAGGTCATCGCGGACGTCGACCAGGTGGTGCTCGGCGATCTCGACGACCAGGGCCGAGTGCGGAAGCCTGTTGTTCTCCAGCCCGATCTGCAGGCTCGCCTGGAATGCGGGGTCGACCAGCACGCGCGGCCGCACGTCGACGGCCAGCCACAGCGACGTGTGCAGCTGCCGCCACTCCGCGAGCAGCCGGCACGAGCGGTGCAGCACCGAATGCTCGATGTGAGCCAGGATGCCCAGCTCCTCGGCGAGCGGCCGCAGCTCGCTCGCGGGCACCGGCCCCAGCGTCGGGTGCCGCCAGGCCGGCATGGCCTCGACCCCGACCGGGCGACGGCCGGGCAGGTCGACGATCGGCTGGAAGGTCAGGTCGATCTCGCCGCGGCTGACCGCGCCGGGCAGATCCTGTTCCAGAGTGGACCGGCGCAGCAGCCGGGTCTCCATCTCGGCGTCGTACCACTCGACCGCGCCGGGCGGCCCGGACCGCACCGACCGCAGCGCGAGCGCGGCCCGCCGGATCACCTCGTCGGTGTCGTCCCGATTGGTCACGTCGGCCAGGCCGGCCCAGGCGGACAGGTGCGAGATCTTGCCCGCACCCATGTAGGGCGCGGACACCGCGTTGACCAGCTGACCGGCGAGCAGGTGGGCGCGGACGGCCCCGCTGTGGGTGAGCACGGCGAGACGTGTCTCGCTCAGCCGGGCCGGGACGTCCGCCTCGGCCAGCCTGGTCCGCAGCCGGTTGGTCGCCTCGACCAGCACGAGCTCGGCCAGGTCACGACCGTGCACGTCGCTGATCGCGGTCAGCCCGCCCAGCTCGACCACGATCATCGCGCCCGCGTCCGGGATCAGCTCGGCCGCCCGCAGCAGCCCCTCGCGGTTGGCCAGCCCGGTCTGCGGGTCGAGGTGGGTGACGTCGCGCAGCGCCTGCTCGAGGTGCCGCATGTTGGTGACGTCGCGGATGTGCACGACCAGCGTGTGCCCGGGCTCGGCCGGGTCGGCGCCGTTGGTCGTCCACTCGGTCTCGCGCCACCGCCCGAAGCCGTCGCGCAGCCGGACCGCCCGCCCGGCCCCGTTCGCCGTGGTCTCGGCCATCCGGGCCAGCAGATATTCGTGCAGGTCGTCCACCTGGCCGGGGTGCACGAGGACGGACACCGTGCGGCCGAGCACCTCCTGATCGGACAGCCCGAACTGGCGCGCCGCGGCCGGCGACTGCCAGCGGACGGCCAGGTTGGCGTCGAGCACCATCGCCACCTCGGCCGAGCCGAACATCAGGCTGCGCAGCCGGTTGCCCTGGTCGTTGAGGTGACCGGCCTGGCGGCGCAGGGCCACCGCGGAGACCCACTCCCGGCCCGCGACGGCCGCTATCGCGACAGTGCCCAGCATGATCGACGTGGGGTCGAGGCCTTGCCCGTTCAGCAGGCGGTAGACGGTGACGAGCGCCGCGCCGACGACCGGGAGGGCGAGCAGCGGGAAGCCCGCCGACGGCTCACTGCCGGGCGGCGGCATCGGCCCGAGGTCGGGGGAGACCCGCACCGACCCGTGCCACAGCAGGAGGGCGGCCACGTTGATCGCGGCCGCCGCCACCAGGGCCGCGATCGCCGCGTTGGGCACCCACGGAAAGTCGAAGGCGACGACCAGCGCGGTCGAACTGATCAGGGACAGCGCCGCGGCCGGCCCGCACCACTGCAGCGCGGCCCGATGCCGCAGGGCGTTGATGCCGGCCACCGCCACCGTGGCGGCCGCGCTCCCGCCGAAGATCAGCGCGGTGATCGAGGCGCCGCGCAGCTCGCTGCGGTCGCCGAACAACGACAGCCAGGACGCGTAGAGCAGGCTGGACGCCAGGGCCAGGACGTCGAGCCCGACCCGCAGCCCGGCCAGCACGTCGCGGCGCTGGTGCGGGCGCAGGATCGCGGGCAGGAACAGCGCCGCGGTGAGGAAGATGCTGACCAGCACGATCTCGGCCGGCAGCGGAACCCCGCCGACCTCGACGCCCGGAGCCCACTTGCCGGCGATGCCACTGGCCGCGCCGGCCACCGCGGTTATCCCGATGCCACCGGCCAGCGCCAGCACCCGCAGGCGTGGCCCGGCCGCCCGCCCGGACAGGGCGGCCCGCGCCATCACCATGGCGGTCACCGCCGAGCAGGCGGTCAGCAGACCCGCCACCGCATCCGGTCTGCGCAGGACGAACGCCACGATCAGCACGAACGCGGCCAGGGCTGCGGCCGAGACCAAGGCCGTCCGCCCGCCGTTTACGCCGATCATCGATGCCGTCCAGAAATGCGAGGGATTTTGTCGACTACGCCGCACCGGACAACGAAGACCCGCCACAACGGTGACGGCCCGGGCCCGGCGAATCGGCGCGCACCCCGATCCTTCCACCGCGGTGCGCGCCGCCCCATCCACAGGAAGGGGGATGGCTTCCCCCTCCTATCGATGGCAGCGCGGCCAGAATAGGCCCCGCCGCACCTCCGTCCGCGGTTGTCCACAGTCTCGAGTTGTCCACAATGCCGGCCCCTCGCCGCCCGCAAAGATCAGCGTTTTCGTCCACAATGATCGGCGAGGCGGGCGGCCCCCTCAGGGAGGGTGGGCCCTGCGGTGGGCGCGTCGTTCAGCGGCATCGTGTTGATCGCCTCGGCCTCGACCACGAGCAGGTCGGCCTGCTTCCCCGGCGTCAGCGACCCGGTCACCCCGCCGAGCCCGATCGCCCGGGCCCCGTCCACCGTGGCAAAGCCCAGCACGTCCCGGGTCGTGATCCGCGCCGTCGACGACGCCACCGCCCGCATCCGCTGCACCGCCAGCAGCACCCGCATCTGGGTGACCATGTCACTGGCCAGAGCAACTTCCACATCCACGCTCAGACCCGGCCGTACGCCCACCCGCAGCGCCTCGTCGATCGCCGGGATCGCCGTGGCCAGCCCGATCTGGGTGTCGGAGCTGGGCGCCAGCGAGATCGTCGTCCCCGTGTCCCCCGATCGCCCGCCACGCTTGCGAGGTCAGCCCGGTGGCGTGGATCAGCGACAGGCCGGGGCCCAGCAGCCCCTCCTTCTCCCAGCCCAGGATCGCGTCCGACGACGGCCGGCCGAAGACCGCGTCCACGCTGACCTCGATGTCCAGGTCGCGCGCCACCGCCGCCAGTCCGGGGCCGTAGGCGAGGCCGGGCCCGGCGACCTCGTCGGTGGCCAGGGCGGCCAGCCGCAACGTGACCAGGCCGGGCAGCGACGACCGGAGCCGGGCCAGGTCGGCCGGCCACTGCCGGTCCCAGCCGCCGAAGTGCGGGCCCATCGAGGCGTGCACCCCGCGGATCCCGGTTTCGGCCAGCCCGCGGACGGCGGCGTCGGAGTGCGCGCGGGTGCGGGAGTTGTGCGAGAAGTCCAGCATCGTGGTGATGCCCGCGTCGAGGGCGGTGAGCGCGGCCAGCCTGGTCCCCACGTACATGTCGTGCGGGGTGTAGGCCGGGGCGATCCGGGCCAGCGTCGACGACACGTACGCGCCGAGGTCGCCCACGTCGGGGATGGTCCGGCGCATCTGGGCCTGCCAGGCGTGCCGGTGGGTGTCGACGAAGCCGGGGGCGAGGATCCGGCCGGTCGTGTCGACGACGGTGGCCCCGGCCGCCCCGGGGTGGTGGCGCAGGTCGGGGCCGACCGCGGTGATCGTGTCGCCCGTGATCAGCACGTCGCCGCGGGCCAGGTCGCCGGTCGGCGGGTCCATGGTGACGACGGCGCCGCCGGTGAACAGGGTCGAGGAGGTGTTCATGAGGGCCATCGTGGGGCGGGCGGGGCGTCAGCAACCAGGCCGAGGTCTCCCTGGGTGCGCCGCTCCCTGGTTGCCGGGTCCGGGAGCTGCCTACGCTATTGGCATGGCTCAGACCCGGCTCGGTGCGTTCCTCGCGGCCCGGCGGGCCCGGCTCACCCCGGAGGAGGCGGGCCTGGTCTCGACCGGCGTGCGGCGGGTGGCCGGTCTGCGCCGGGAGGAGGTCGCCGTGCTGGCCGGGGTGAGCGCCGACTATTACACCCGGCTCGAGCAGGGCCGTGAGCAGAATCCGTCGGCGGCCGTCCTCGATGCGATCGCCCGGGCGCTCGACCTCGGCCCGGATGCTCGCGAGCATCTGTTCCGCCTGGCCGGCGCGCCGGTCGGGGCCGCTCCCGCGCCGCAGGTGGCCCAGGGGCTGCGGGAGCTGCTCGACGCGTGGCCGGGCACGCCCGCCCTGGTGCTCAACCACCGGCTCGACCTGCTGGCCCGTAACGCCCTGGCCGAAGCCTTTTATCGAGACTTCGCGGACGCCGACAACTACGCCCGGATGACCTTTCTCGACCCGGCCGGGCGCACCTTCTTCGCCGACTGGGAGCGGTCGGCGCAGGCCTGCGTGGCCCATCTGCGGCTGGCCCTCGGGCACGACCCGCACGACCGTCCGGCGCTCGCCCTGGTGGCCGAGTTGAGCGAGCGGGCGCCGGAGTTCCGGGCGTTGTGGGAGCGCAACGACGTGCGCGGCAAGACTCACGAGGCGAAGACTTTCCGGCACGGCTCGGTGGGCGAGCTGACCCTGTCGTACCACGCCTTCGACGTGCGCGGCGCGGCCGATCAGCAGCTCATCGTGTATCGGGCCGAGCCGGGCAGCCGCAGCGCCGAAGCCCTGCAACTTCTCGGCTTGTTGTCGGCCGTCCGGGACTGACGGCGTTTTAGGTTGGTGGGGCTGGGACGCCGGCGCGTGCCGCTTCTAAACTTGATTTGTTCCAGAAAAGCGGCCTAAGGTGATCGCGTGAGGTCGGACTTCGAGGCGCAGCTGCGGGCGGTCTCGTTGCGTGTGACCAGGCCGCGACTGGCGGTGCTGGCCGCGCTGCGGGACAACCCGCACGTCGACACCGACACGGTGATCGCCCTGGTCCGCACCGATCTGCCCGCCGTGTCCCACCAGGCGATCTACGACGTGCTGCGGGCGCTCACCGACGCCGGTCTGGTGCGGCGCATCCAGCCCGCCGGCGCGACCGCCCGGTACGAGTGCCGGGTGGCCGACAACCACCACCACATCGTGTGCCGTTCGTGCGGCGCGATCGCCGACGTCGACTGCGCCGCCGGCCACACCCCCTGTCTCACCGCCTCCGACGACCACGGGTTCGTGATCGACGAGGCGGAGGTCGTCTACTGGGGCACCTGCCCCGACTGCGCGACCGCACGCATGCCCCAGTGACCAGCACGTCCGGAAGGAAGCAGATGAGCGACACCCAGGACCCGAAGGCGTCCGGCTGCCCGGTCGCCCACGACTCGGCGACCGCCCACGGCAGCGAGAGCGAGAACCCGGCGATCGACGCGCCCACCCCGAAAACGGGCGGGCGCCCGCACACCAACCGGGACTGGTGGCCCAACCAGCTCGACCTCTCGGTGCTGCACGCGCACTCGTCGAAGGTCAATCCGCTCGGCGAGAGCTTCAGCTACGCCGCCGAGTTCGCCAAGCTCGACGTCGACGCCCTCAAGCGCGACATCACCGAGGTGCTCACCACCTCGCAGGAGTGGTGGCCGGCCGACTTCGGCCACTACGGCGGCCTGATGATCCGGCTGAGCTGGCACGCCGCGGGCACCTACCGCATCGAGGACGGCCGGGGCGGCGCCGGCGACGGCGGTCAGCGGTTCGCGCCGCTCAACAGCTGGCCCGACAACGCCAACCTCGACAAGGCCCGCCGCCTGCTGTGGCCGGTCAAGGCGAAGTACGGCCAGCAGATCTCGTGGGCCGACCTGCTGGTGCTGGCGGGCAACGTGGCGCTCGAGTCGATGGGCTTCAAGACCTTCGGCTTCGGCTTCGGCCGGGTCGACGTGTGGGAGCCCGAGGAGATCTTCTGGGGTCCCGAGGACACGTGGCTGGGCGACGAGCGCTACGCCACCGACAGCACGATGTCCGAGGGCGTCGGCGCGACCGAGATGGGCCTCATCTACGTCAACCCCGAGGGCCCGCGCGGCAGCGCCGACCCGCTCGCGGCGGCCCACTTCATCCGCGAGACCTTCGCCCGGATGGCGATGAACGACGAGGAGACCGTCGCGCTCATCGCCGGCGGCCACACCTTCGGCAAGACGCACGGCGCCGGTGTCGCCGACAACCACGTCGGCCCCGAGCCCGAGGGCGCGCCGATCGAGTCGCAGGGCCTGGGCTGGCTCAGCAGCTACAACAGCGGCAAGGGCGGCGACACGATCACCAGCGGCCTCGAGGTCACCTGGACCGACAAGCCGACGCAGTGGAGCAACCGCTTCTTCGAGATCCTTTACGGCTACGAGTGGGAGCTGACCACCAGCCCCGGCGGGGCCAAGCAGTGGGTGGCCAAGGACGCCGAGGCGATCATCCCGGACGCCCACGACGCGTCGAAGAAGCACAAGCCGACCATGCTGACGACCGACCTGTCGCTGCGCGTCGACCCGGCGTACGACGAGATCTCCCGTCGTTTCCTGGCCAACCCGGACGAGTTCGCGCTGGCCTTCGCCAAGGCCTGGTACAAGCTGCTGCACCGTGACATGGGCCCGGTCAGCCGTTTCCTCGGCCCGTGGGTGCCCGAGGAGCAGCTCTGGCAGGACCCGGTGCCGGCCGTCGAGGGCGCGCTCGTGGGCGAGGCCGACATCGCCGCGCTCAAGGAGAAGGTGCTCGCGTCGGGCCTGTCGACCGCGCAGCTGATCGGGGCCGCCTGGGCGTCCGCTGCCAGCTACCGCTTCACCGACAAGCGCGGCGGCGCGAACGGCGCCCGGATCCGTCTCGAGCCGCAGCGCGGCTGGGAGGTCAACGCCTCGGCCCTGCCGGTGGTCGAGGCCCTCGAGGACATCCAGCGCGAGTTCAACCAGGCCGGCGGAGCGCAGATCTCGCTGGCCGACCTGATCGTGCTGGCCGGTTCCGCAGCCGTCGAGAAGGCCGCGCGGGACGCCGGCACCGAGGTGACCGTGCCGTTCCGGCCGGGCCGCACCGACGCCACCCAGGAGCAGACCGACGTCGAGTCGTTCAAGGTTCTCGAGCCGCGGGCCGACGCGTTCCGCAACTACCTGCGCCCCGGTGAGAAGACCCAGCCCGAGATCCTGCTGGTCGACCGGGCCTACATGCTCAACCTGACCGCCCCCGAGATGACCGTGCTGCTCGGCGGTCTGCGGGCGCTGGGAGCCAACGTCGGCAACGTGCAGCACGGCGTTCTGACCGACCGCCCGGGCACGCTCTCCAACGACTTCTTCGCCAACCTGCTCTCCCCGGGCACCAAGTGGAAGGCGTCGGAGACCGAGGAGCACGTGTACGAGATCAGCGATCTCGCCACCGGCAAGGTGAAGTGGACCGCCACCGCGGTCGACCTCATCTTCGGCTCCAACTCGCAGCTGCGGGCCGTGGCCGAGGTCTACGCCAGCGCCGACGCCAACGACCGTTTCGTGGCCGCCTTCGTTGCCGCGTGGACCAAGGTCATGGAGCTCGACCGCTTCGACCTCGCCTGATCCTCGGCGCGAACGACGGCGCCCGGCCGCCCCGGAAAAGGGGTGACCGGGCGCCGTCGTCGTACGGTCAGGCCTTGACCTCGGCCTCGCTGTCGGTGATCTCCTCGGCCCGGTGGCGCGCGGTCTCGCGCCGGGCGGTGGTGACCATGAACAGGCCGATGATGAGCAGCAGGGCGCCGAGCACGGCCAGGCCGATCGGCAGGTTGCGGCTGATCATCAGCACCTGGCTCTTGGTGTCACCGGCCGACTTGACGTTGTTGGCGACCGTCTCGTCGGTGTAGATGAAGTTGCCGTCCAGCAGCTGGGTCGGCGTGCCCGCGTCCGGCACCAGGCTCTTCTTCTGCTGTTCCTGCACCTTGATGAAGGTGCCGGAGACCGGCTCGACCCAGATGGTCCGGGTGTTGCTGTAGTTGACCTGGCCACCGGTCGCGTCCGGGGCGAACTTGCTGAGCAGGCCCTCGAGCCGGGTCGTGGAGAAGTTCAGCGGGGTCTCCGGGACGACCTGCTGGAACCGGTACGTCTCCAGGCCGTCGACCTTCTCGGTGCCCTGGTACTGGATCGGCAGCGCCTTGCGCAGGTCACGGTCGAAGTACTGGTAGTCCTTCTTCTCCGTGCCGAACGGGAACTTGTAGAGCTGCCCGGCGAAGTTGACTGTCGACGGCTCGGTGGGTCCGTCGGCCTGCAGGTACTGCTTCGACCAGTCGACCGCGGCCGCGGTGTCGCGGTCGATGGCCAGGCCGGCCTCGTACTGGCTGACCATCTCGCCGGTCTCGACCCAGGTGACCGTGCCGTAACCGTTCCAGACCACGGCCTCGCCCTCGAGCGCGCCCTTCATCTCGGAGTCGGTCAGGTCGGCCCGGGGTGAGATCTCGGTCGTCGAGCGCAGCGTGCCCGTCTGCACCGCCACGACCGGCGTGTCGCCGCCCTTGGTCTGCAAGAACTTGGCGCCCTGGGCCTCGGCCACGCTTGGCCGCAGGCAGTCCTCCGTCTTTTTCGGCGTGCACATAGCCAGGTCGTAAGGCAGTCGTGCCACCGACGGTGCGACGTAGAACGCGCATCCTGCCGCGATGACCACGGCGAAGACGCCGATGCCGAACAGCGTGGCACCCCAGCGAGCCTTCACAGGTCCTCCATTCAAAAAATAATCGGCCGGTGTCCATGCGCGGCCCGATCGCCCATAATGGCCGCAGGTTACTCGCCAGTCACATAGTTGCGCGACCCTTGGGACGGTTTATGTCTGCACCGGTTTCCGATCGTCACCTTCATCGGCTTCCGTCGCTGGATGCGGTGCGCGTGATCGGGGCGTTGGCGGTGGTCGCGCACCACGTCGGATTCGCCACGGGCGTCAATGTCGGCAGTGGGCCGTGGGCCGGCTGGTTCGCCCGGCTGGACGTCGGCGTGGCCGTGTTCTTCGTGCTCTCCGGCTTTTTGCTCTACCGGCCGTGGGCGCACGCCCGGGCCACCGCGCAGCCGTTGCCGAGCGCCCGGACCTACCTCTGGCGGCGGGCTCTGCGCATCCTGCCCGCGTACTGGCTGACCGTGGTGGTCTGCCTGCTGGTGGTGCCGCGCAACGACGACGCCTCGGCCGCCGACTGGGCCCGGCACCTGACGCTGACCCAGATCTACGAGACGTACGGGCTCCGGCACGCCCTCGGGCACACCTGGAGCCTGGCCACCGAGGCCGTGTTCTACCTGCTGCTCCCGGCCGTCGCCGTGCTGGCGCTGCGGGGCCGGCGCCGGGCCGGGCGGCCGCTGGCCATCCTCGCGGTGTCGGCGCTGATCACGGCGACCTGGCTGGCGCTGCTCGGCGCGGGCGTCCTGTCGCTGAGCCGGCACACCACCTGGCTGCCGTCGTACGCGATCTGGTTCGGGGCCGGCATGGCGCTGGCGTCGGTGCACGTGTCGCTGAGCAACGGCTACCTGCCGCGCTGGCGTTTCCTGGACGACCTGGGCCGGGCCCCGCTGGCCTGCTGGGCGACCGCGCTCGCGGTGTTGGCCGTGGCCACCACCCCGATCGCCGGGCCGCGTGACCTGACCGAGCCCACGGCGGCCCAGTTCGGGCTCAAGGTCGTGCTCTACACCGTGGTCGCGGCGCTGGTGCTGCTGCCGCTCGCGTTCGGGCCGCCGACCCGGACCAAGGCGGCACTGGGCTCCGGCCTGGCCCGCTGGTTCGGTCTCGTCTCGTACGGGCTGTTCCTGTGGCACCCGTTCGTGCTCGAAATGATCTACGTGGTCACCGGCCGGCCCGAGTTCACCGGCAGCCCGCTCGCGATCTACCTGGCCACCGTGGCCGGCGGCCTGCTGCTCGCCTCGCTCAGCTACTACCTCGTCGAGCGGCCCTTCCTGCGGCTCGGTCACCGTCGCCGGCGCCGGCCGCCGCCGGAGAAGACCACCGAC
>CBDCJN010000035.1:0-114936 GCA_965217855.1 Actinoplanes sp.
AGGCGCCCGGAGCAGCCAGGATGCCCCGCTCGGCGAGCCACTCGACCGTCTTCCAGCACTCCTCGCCGCGGGTCGACCAGAGATAGAGACCGGCCTCGGAGTGGCTGATCTCGAAGCCCGCTTTGGTCAGCGCCGTCCTGAGCAACTCACGCCGGGCCGCGTAGAGCGAGCGCTGCGCGGTCACGTGCTCCTCGTCGCCGAGCGCGGCGATCATCGCGGCCTGCACCGGCGCCGGCATGATCATGCCGGCGTGCTTGCGGACCGCGAGCAGCTCGCTGATCAGGGCCGGGTCGCCGCCGACGAAGCCGGCCCGGTAACCGGCCAGGTTGGACCGCTTGGAGAGCGAGTGCACGGCCAGCACGCCCGTGTAGTCGCCGCCGGTCACCGCGTCGTCGAGCACCGAGACGGGCTTTTTCTCCCAGCCCAGGGCCAGGTAGCACTCGTCGCTGACGACGACGGCGTCGCGCTCACGGGCCCAGTCGACGACCTTGCGCAGGTGTTCGGCCGGGAGGACCTGGCCGGTCGGGTTGGACGGCGAGTTGATCCAGACGAGGCGGACCCGGGAGGTGGGCCCGACCGCGGTCAGCGAGTCGGACCGGACCACGGTGGCGCCGGCCAGCCGCACCCCCACCTCGTAGGTCGGGTAGCAGACCGACGGGATCACCACGACGTCGCCCGGCCCCACCCCGAGCAGGGTGGGCAGCCAGGCGACCATCTCCTTGGAGCCGATCGTGGGCAGCACCCCGGGCGCGCCCGAGGCGTTGCAGGCCCGGGCGAACCACTCGGCGATCGCCGTACGCAGGGCCGGCGTGCCCGCGGTGAGCGGGTAGCCGGGAGCGTCCGACGCCTCCGCGAGGGCGCGCCGGATCAGCGGCGGGACCGGGTCGACCGGTGTGCCGACCGAGAGGTCGACTATGCCGTCCGGGTGGGCGGCCGCACGGGCCTTGGCCGGCTCGAGCAGATCCCACGGAAAGTCCGGCAGAGCCGCGGAGAGCACGCTCAGTGCTCGCCGTTCATCGCGGGCAGGCCCACGATGAACGGGGTGTCCTTGTCGATCTTGCCGACCTTGGCCGCACCACCGGGCGAGCCGAGGTCTTCGAAGAACTCGTAGTTCGCGGTGGTGTAGTCCTTCCACTGGTCGGGGACGTCGTCCTCGTAGAAGATCGCCTCGACCGGGCAGACCGGTTCACAGGCCCCGCAGTCGACGCACTCATCGGGGTGGATGTAGAGCATCCGGTTGCCCTCGTAAATGCAGTCGACGGGGCACTCTTCGATGCATGCCTTGTCGAGCACATCGACGCACGGCTCAGCGATGATGTAGGTCACGGGTCTTTCCCTCCAAAGCCACGCCGCGGGGACCGCCGGCGACAGTTGCAGAGCCTAGTATCCCCGTCGGAGGAGGTGACACGTGCTCCGTCGGCAGGATGTGGGACACCGGGTGGTGGTACGCCGCATTGTAGGCGTTTCTCAGAACCGCACGCTCTACACCGATGCCCTCGGTGAGCTGGTCGACCTCAACGAGACAGAACTCACCATCGCCACCGACAAGGGCAATGTGCGCGTTCCGCTCCGTGAGGTGCACCGGGCCAAGCGGGTTCCGGCCGCTCGGCGCCCTCCCGCGGCTGATGTGATCGCGCTCGAGCTGGCCGCGAACGATGCCTGGCCGGCCCCGACTCAGGCCAGACAGGGCAATTGGATCCTGCGCGCTGCGGAAAACTGGACAGGTAGGGCAAACTCGGCACTCGCCGTCGGCGACCCGGATCGTCCGCTCGAGGCCGCCATCGACGCGGTGGTGGAGTGGTATTCGGCACACGGCCAGCGCGCTCTGATCAATACGCCCCTGCCGCTGGCGGCTCCGGTCAACGCTGCCCTCGACGCCCGCGGCTGGACGGCCCGCCCGCTCACCCTCGTTCAAGTCTCTTCGGTCACATCGCTGATCGCCGGCCTCCCGGTGCGGCACGATCTGCCGCCGGTCGAGCTGGCCGACAGCCCCGGCGACGCGTGGTTCGCCATGGTCGCCGAGCACAAGGGCACCCTGCCGGCCACGGCCACCCGCATCCTGACCGCCCCCGCCGAGGTTGTCTTCGCCCAGGTCCACGACGCCGACGGTGACCTGCTCGCGGTGGGCCGGGGCGCGGTCACCGGGCCCGGCCGCTGGCTGGGCCTCTCGCTGCTGCAGACGGCGCCGCACGCCCGTCGCCGGGGCCTCGCCCAGCACGTGATGCGGGGGCTGGCCCAGTGGGGCGCCCAGCACGGCAGCAGCCGGGTCTATCTGCAGGTCGAGGAGCGCAACACGGGTGCGGTCACGCTCTACGGCCGGGTCGGCTTCACCACCCACCACACCTATCTGACCCGCGAGGCTCCTACCGCCGGACGACCTTCCGCGGCTTGATCTGGCGCGACTCGGTGTAGGCCTTGAGTGAACGCGACCGGTAGTCGTGGCCGAACAACACGGAGACCCAGTAACCGACCAGCGTGCCGGCCGCGGCGAAGCCGAGATAGAGCGCGATCTGCCCGAAGAAACTGTCGGAGCCGTTCGAGAACGGCTGGTCGCCGCTGACGAACGGTCCCACCAGGACGGTCAGCAGCATGGCGATGCCCGCGCCGAGCACCAGGTCGGGGACGAGCCACTCGGACGGCCGGCGGTGGTGCGAGGCGCGGAACACGTAGATCGCGAGCACCAGGCCGAGCACCGAGAACATGACGATCGTGACCCGGTTGCCGGCAGTGTCGCTGTCGTCGAAACCGAACCGGGTGACCAGCCGGGCCACCACGTTGATCGCGAACAGACCGACCGCCAGCGCCGCGATCGGGAACCACCGCTGCTGCCTCATTGCCCCTCCCCGGGACTTGCCCTGCGGCTACTCCCCGCCGCAGACGAATCGTGGCTCGGGATCGTAACGCCAACTGAACTTCTCGCGCTCGACCTCTTGGCCATCCTTGCGGATGACGCGCCACGCGTCCTGGGTGAAACCTGGGAGTCCGCTGGAACTTATGCACTTCGGGCCGGCGGGCCGGTGCACGGTCGGCGGGCTCGTCCGATTGCGCTTGGGCCCGTACACGGTCTTGACGCTGTCGTAGACCTTCGTGCTCCACATCGTGACGGTCACCGAGCGCCCGGTCGTGGCGGTGTGGATCAGGATCCCGTACGGCGTCGTGTTCTTGAACTTGAGATCGAGGGTCGGGTAGAAGATCGTCGACTCGATGACCGCCGGGTAACGGGAGAAGTAGAACGAGTGCGGCTTGTGCTCGACGTCCTCGAGACCGGCGTAGTAGGCCGCGTTGAACAGCGTCGTGGTGAACTGCGAGGCCCCGCCGGCGACGCCCGGTTCGAGCACGCCGTTCACGATCACCGGCGCGTCCTGGTAGCCCTTGGCGTAGTTCCGGTCGCCGGTGTGCCCGTTCAGCGAGAAGGTCGCGCCGGGCCGCACGACCGCCCCGTCCACCGCCTTGGCCACGGTGATGATGTTCTGGCTGCGCGGCGAGCGGCGACCACCCGTGAAGTACGTGGTGAAGGTCGAGACCTGCTCCTTGATGCCGAGCTTGGCCACCTCGGCCGCGCCGAGGTCGGCGCCGCCCGGGGCCAGGACGCCGGTCACCGCCCGCGGCGACGGAGTGGCCAGCACGGTGAGCAGTTGCGGAGCCAGCGCGGCCACGTCGACCAGGCGGCCGGGCGTGCCCGCCACGATCTGCGGCTTACCGTCACGCACCCGGATGGTGGCCGGTTTCGCGGGCGTCTCGACCTTGGCGAACTCGGTCGCGCCGGCCGCCCGCAGCCGGGCGGCGTCGATCGCCGGGGTCACTTTGCCCGTCGTGTCCGAGCGGAAGACCAGGCCCTCCGCGATCGCGGCCGGGGTGAGCCGGAACGATTTCGCGCCGACCGTCACGGTCACCGGCGCGGCCACGGCAGGCTTCGCGAGATCGGTGATCAGCGCGTCGACCTGCTCCTTCGTCGTGACCGGAGTGCGCGGGGTGAGGGGCACGTCGGCGACCTGGCCGGTCGGCCACGCGGCCCGGATGCGGTCGGCGGCCAACCCACCATCAAGATCAAGACCCGGTTGCGGGTACGCGGCCACGGGCGTCAGGCCCCGGAAGGCGATCGCCGGTCGGCGCATCGTGATCTGCTCGGCGGTCACCTGAGCTCGGAGCACCGCCTCCAGTTCGGACCGGTCGACGCGTACCACCGGGGTGATGTTTTTGGTCTGGAAGAACCGCAGGCCGCTGTCGGCCGCGGTTTCGACGGTGGCCGGGACGTCGACCGTCAGCCCGACCGCGCCCGGCTTGACCGTGACCTCTTTGCCGGCGAGCCGCACCCGGGCCGGTTCGGTGGCCCGGGTGGCGACCAGCGCACCGAGTTCCTTCTCGGCCTCGGCCCTGGTCAGCGCGCCGAGATGGAGGCCGAGCACCTCGGTGCCGCGCGGGATGTCGCCGACGGTGACGTAAGCGCCGGCCGCGCCCGCACCCACCGTGAGCAGCGCGACCAGACCGAGCGCGACCAGCCCCTTCCGACCCGGCCGGCGCGTCTTCGGCGGCGGCGGCGCGGGGGCCGGCGGCGGCGCCGCGTCATCCAGGGCCGACCGGGGCACCGGCGGCATGATGATCGTGTTCGAACTCATCGGCAGCGGCTGTGTGGCGTCCACGTCTTCCGACGGCGTAACGGTTCCGTCGGGGAGCGCGTTGAGGATGACGGTGTCGTCCGGCCGCACACCCGGCCGGCGTTGCTGGGACGTCACGTGCTCACCTCACCGCTCGCGGAGCCGGGCCGGGCCGGGCCGGGCCGGGCCGGGCCGGGCCGGGCCGGGCCGGGCCGGGCCGCATCAGGATGCCGGTCGGCCGCCGCCTTTACGGCAGCTGACGCTTCAAGATCAGGCGATAGGAGTACACAGCATAGGTCAGGCTCCCGACGAGGATCATGACCAGCGCGATCCAGTTCTCGCCGCCCAGCAGGTAGTCGCCCTCGGTGGTGCGCACGCCCGCCGCACCCAGCATGAGCAGCGTCCACAGGGCCCACGGCGGGGCGAGCGACCAGCGGCGCCGGGTCGTGCTCACCGCGAACCAGGCGATGGCGTAGTTGAGCACCGCGGCCAGCAGGATCGAGACGCCGAGCAGCGGACCGCCGCCGGAGCCGATCGCGTCGCCGCGCCAGATCGACACCACGTCACCGGCTCGCAGCGTGCTGAGCGCGATCTCGAAAAATCCGCTGATCAGCGCGGCCAGGACGGCGATGACCAGCCCGGCCCCCCGGATGATCGGTTCCCAGCCCGCCCAGGGGTCCTTCCGCTCCAGCGGGGTCACCTCGGGTGCCGGCGTCCCGTCCACCGTGCTCACCCCAGCTCCCTCGTCGCCGGTCGTTTCGTCGTGATCCACCTGCGCATCTTCCGCCACCCGGGCCGCCGGCACCCGTCGGGCTCCCGTGTCGGCCCGGTTCATCGCTCGGCGGAGTCGGCGGTCGCGGGCTGCTCGAGGCCCAGCCCGCCGAACAGGTCACTCTCCCAGCGGTGCGGGCCCTCGCCCGGACCGCGGGTGCCCTTGGCGATCGTGAAGTACTCCACGCCCATGAACTCGCCGCCGAAGTCACCGGCGATGCCGTACAGCCAGGAGTCGTCCGGGATCTGCGTGGCGTGGGCCTTCATAGCCGCGAGTTTCTGCTGGTAGTAGTCGGTGCCGTCGATGCGCGCGGCGATCTCGTCGTCCGGGTGGCCGAACGGCAGATCCTCGACATTCTCGACACCGGCGAACGGGTTGTCGGCCAGCTCGCGGAACGCGTCCATGCCGTTGCGCAGCACGCTCAGCGGCATCGCGGTCCAGTAGATCTTCGCCGGGCCGTCGTCGCCGGCCAGTTCGGCCGCGCGCATGGCCACCCGGTGGGCCTGGATGTGGTCGGGATGACCGTAGAAGCCGTTCGGGTCGTACGTGATCAGGACCTGCGGGCGCACCTCGCGGATGATCTCGACCAGCGGTGCCGCCGCCTCGTCCAGGTCGGCCTGCCAGAAGGCGCGGGCGTGGTCGTTGGTCGGCAGGCCCATCATGCCGGAGTCGCGATAGCGGCCGGCGCCACCGAGGAACCGGTGATCGGTCACGCCCAGCGCGGCACACGCTTGGGAGAGCTCGACCAGCCGGTAACCGCCGAGCTGGTCGGCCTGGGCGGCCTCGAGCTGCGCCAGCGCGGGGACGTGGATCTCGCCCTCCTCGCCGAGCGTGCAGGTCACGAGAGTCACGTGCGCACCGGAGGCGGCGTAGTGGGCCATGGTCGCGCCGGTGCCGGTGACCTCGTCGTCAGGATGAGCGTGCACCAGCAGCAGGCGGCGCGCGGGCAGGGCGTCAGTCACCCGCGCCACTCTACGCGGGATCTTCGGACGCATTCTCCAACGCCGTGCGCCGGTTTGGGGCGCGCGAACTGGCCTTGATCAGCGATGCTGTCCGGGTGGACTACCCCGGACTCGCTGAGCGCACCGGTCACTTCCGCCACGGCGCACCGCACGAGGTCAAAGTCGGCGCCGACGGCCGCCGGGTCGCCTTCCTGCGCTCGACCGGCCCCGAGGATCAGGACGCCGCGCTCTGGGTGCTGAACGTCTCGACCGCGGTCGAGACCCTGGTCGCGGCGGGGCCCATCCACGCGTACGGCATGGATCGTGATGCCTGTGTCGCAGCTTTCGCCCGGGACGGCCGGCTGTTCCGGGCCGACCTGACCCAGGGCACGGCGACCGAGGTGCCGACCGAGGAACCGGCCGAGGAACCGCGGCCCGACCCGCTCGGCGCCGCCATCGGCTATCTGAGCCGGGCCGGGGGCGCCGCCTCGCTGCGATTCGTCGGCCCGGACGGCGACCGCCTGCTCGCCGGGGAGGCCGGCAGCGCCTGGCGCGAACACAGCGGCACGATCGTCTGGGGTGCGACCGACGAGACGGCCCGCCAGTTCGGGCGCACCCGCGGCTGGTGGTGGTCGCCCGACGGCGGCCAGATCCTCGCCGCGCGCACGGCCGCGTCGACCAGCCTGCACCTGCTCGACCTCGACTACGGCTGGGTCGACGTGCACTGGGACCGTGAGACCTATCCCCACCTGGTCAGCGTGCGCTGGGTCGACGGCGGCGGCCCGCTGATCACCGTGCTGCGCCGCATGCAGCAGCACGGCCTGGTGCTGGCGGTCGACCCGCGCACCGGCGAGACCCAGGTGCACGCCGAGCTGGCCGACGCCCGCTGGGTCGAACCGGTCGCCGGCACCCCCCGCCACCTGCCCGACGGCCGGGTGCTGGTCGGCGGCGAACTGGCCCACGACGGGTTCGACGCCCGCTGCCTGTTCGCCGACGGCAGCCTGCTCACCCCGCCCGGCCTCTACGTGCGGCGGGTGGTGGGCACGCTGCCGCGCTCGGGCGGCTCACCCGATCTGGTGGTCGAGGGGACCGAGGGCGATCCGGCGTCGCAGGCGGTCTTCCGGGTCCGCACGTCGCTGGGCGGAGGCGGCGCCGAGGCTCGGGCGATCTCCCCCTTGGACGGCTGGCACCGGGCCGAGACCGGCGGCGACGTGCTGGTCATCGACGGCGTGGTGTGGCGCGGCGCGGCTCGGGTGACCGCGCTGGGCAACTTCTCGTCCCCGTTGCCGTACAAGCCGGCGCCCGTCCTGGAACGCGTGACCGACCGGCGTCTGCCCGCGGCGGTCCTCTATCCCACGGCATACGTCGTCGGCACCAAGCTTCCGGTGCTGGTCAGCCTGGGCGACGGCCCCGGCCGGCAGCAGGTGGTGCACGACCCCGCGGCCTGGCAGGAGCGGCAGTGGCTGGCCGATGCCGGTTTCGCGGTGGTGACCATCGACGGCCGGGGCACGCCCGGGGTCGCGCCCAGCTTCGAAAAGGTGGTGCACCGCCGTCTGGTCGACGTCTCGCTCGGCGACCAGGCCGACGCGCTGCTGGCGCTGCAGGGCAAACACCCCGACCTCGATCTGACCTCGGTGGCCGTACGCGGGACCGGGCTGGGCGGCTGGCTGGCCGCGATGGCCGTGCTGCGCCGCCCCGACGCCTTCCACCGCGGCGTGGCCCGCTCGCCGCTGGTCGACTGGCACGACGTCCCGTCCCCGCTGGCCGAACGCTACCTGGGCGACCGCCGAGACTCGCTCGACGTCTACGCCCACCACAGCCTGCACGAAGCCGCTACCGAGGCCGGCCACCCCGAAACCCTGCTCCTGATCGGCGCCGAGGTGCCCGGCCTGACAACGACGGCAGTCGCGTCCCTTGACAAGGAGCTAGCCTTCCTGCAGGGAATCCCCTACCGATAAGGGGTAGTCGCAGGAAGAGTTGGCATGAGACTAGTCTTTGTGAGAGAGTCCGGACCCGACAGCTCGGGAGACGCCATGACCACAGTGCTCACCGCGGACAAGCCGCCTGCTGCCGGCACGATTTTTCGCGACGGCCGGCCCATGAGCGGCGACGAGTACTTCGCCCTGGGCGAGACCTCCCCCCGAGTCGAACTCCTCGACGGGAGCCTTCTCGTGACACCCAACCCCACGGTCAGACATCAACGGATAGCCCGGCATCTCGCCGACGCGCTCGAGAGGAATGCGGACGCCGCACACCTTCAGGTCGAGGATGCCGTGAACCTCCGGCTCGATTCCGACCGGATTTTCATTCCTGACCTCGTGCTCTTCTCCGCCGATGTCGAGGACACCGAGCTATTCATCGAAGCCGACACCGTTGCGCTGGTCTGCGAGATTCTTTCGCCGTCCAATGCGACCACCGACAAAGTGCTGAAGATGCATTGCTACGCGGAGGCCGGCATCCCGTGGTACCTGGTGATCGACCCGCAGGGCCCCACTCTCCATTTGTACGAGTTGGCCGGAAGTGCGTACAAGAAGCACTCAACTACCCAGGCCGGCGAGGTTCTGACGCTCACTGAGCCGGTCGCCGTCGAGATCGAACCGACGAGGCTGCTGTCACGCAAGAGGTGATCATGCGGTCTGCGGATTGTCGTACCGGTCCCATAGGGTCGCTTCATGAGTCACTTCGATGAGGCGTATTCGGCGGTCCAGGCCGCTCTCGACGCCGGGGCGCGTTATGCCGACTGCCGCATCATGCTCCGCCGCACCGAGTCGATGAGCGCCCGCAACGGTGACGTCGAGGAGCTCGACTCGGGCGAGAGCGCCGGCCTGGGTGTGCGTGCCCTCGTCGGGTCGAGCTGGGGCTTCTACGCCGTGCCCGACCTCTCCGACTCCGCCGCCCGGGCCGCCGGCCGCCGCGCGGTGCAGATCGCCAAGGCCAGCGCCACCGTGCCGGGCCCGCCGATCGACCTGGTGCCCACCGGCGCGGGCGAGGCCAGCTGGGCCAGCGCGTGCGCGGTCGACCCGCTCGACGTTCCTCTGTCGACCAAGGGTGACCTGCTGGTCGGCGCCACCGCCGCCGCCAAGGAGGCCGGCGCCGACCTGGCCGAGGGCATCTACCAGATCTGGGACACCCGCAAGTGGTTCGTCTCGAGCGACGGCCACCGCATCGACCAGCACACCCGCGAGTGCGGGGCCGGCGTCACGGCCAGCGTCTTCGGCGACGGCGAGATCCAGCGCCGCTCCTGGCCGTCGCACCGCGGCCAATACGGCACGAGCGGCTGGGAGCTGGTCGACAGCATCGACCTGATCGGCAACGCGCCGCGCATGGCCGAGGAGGCCCGCGCCCTGCTCACCGCGCCGCTGTGCCCGTCCGGCGAGACGACCCTGGTGCTCGGCGGCGAGCAGCTCGCCCTGCAGATCCACGAGTCGGTCGGGCACGCCATCGAGCTCGACCGCATCCTCGGCTGGGAGGCGGCGTTCGCCGGCACGAGCTGGCTCGACCTCGACCAGCTGGGCTCGCTGCGCTACGGCTCCGAGCTGATGAACATCACGATCGACCCGAGCATCCCGGGCGCGCTGGGCAGCTTCGGCTACGACGACGAGGGCACCCCGGCCACCAAGCGCGACGCCGTCCGCGACGGCATCTGGGTCGGCGTGCTGGCCGGGCGCGACTCGGCCGCCGTGGCCGGGCTCGACTACGCGGGCAGCGTCCGCTCCGACGGCTGGGCGCGGCTGCCGATGGTCCGCATGACCAACGTCGGCCTCGAGCCGGGCCCGCACACGCTCGACGAGATCATCGCCAACACCGACGACGGCGTGTTCATGGACATCAACCGCTCCTGGTCGATCGACGACCGCCGGCTCAACTTCCAGTTCGGCTGCGAGATCGGCTACGAGATCAAGAACGGCAAGCTCGGCCGCATGCTGCGCAACCCGACCTACACCGGCATCGGTCCCAAATTCTGGCAGTCGATGGACATGCTCTCCTCCGAGTCGGTTGCCTGGGGCACGCCCAACTGCGGCAAGGGCCAGCCCGGCCAGGTGGGTCACACCGGCCATCCGGCCGCTCCGGCCCGGTTCACCGACGTACGTGTGGGGGTGCGCGGATGACCGCCGAGATCATCAGGCAGGGGGCCGAGCTCGAGCTGGCCGCCCGCGTCGTCGAGCTGGTGCGGCAGGTGGCGGGCCCGTCGGCCCAGGCCGAGGTGATGGTGCAGCACGATGCCGAGGCGCTGACCCGCTTCGCCAATTCGATGATCCACCAAAACGTGGCCGACGCGACCACGACCGTCCGGCTGCGGCTGCACCTCGACGGGCGCACGGCCTCGGGCTCGACCACGGTCGTCGACGCCAACGGGCTGCGCGGCCTGGTCGACCGTACGGTCACCGCGGTGCGGCTGAGCCCGCCCGACGCGACGTGGCCCGGCCTGACCCCGGTCACGCCGCTGCACCGCTCGGCCGGCTATCACGGTTCGGGCGAGCGGTCGGGGCTCGACTTCGGCTTCGACGAGGCGACCGCGCGGGCCACCCCGGGCGAGCGGGCCGAGCGGGTCCGCGACTTCGTGCGCGCCGCCGAGGGTCTCGAGACTGCGGGCTACTGCCGCACGACCTACAACTCGGCGGCGTTCGCCAACAGCGCCGGCCAGTCGGTCGAGGGGCGCGCGGCCGAGGCGGCGATGGACGGCATCGCCCGGGTCGCCGGCTCCGACGGCGTGGCCCGGCTGGCCAGCGGCCGGCTGGCCGATCTCGACGGGGCAGTGCTCGGCACCCGGGCGGCGGCCAAGGCGCGCGCCGGTCAGAGCCCGATCGAGCTGCCGCCGGGCCGCTACGAGGTGGTGCTCGAGCCCGAGGCGGTCGCCGACCTGCTCGACAACCTCGCGGTCTTCGGGTTCAACGGCAAGTCGTACGCGCAGCGGCAGTCCTTCGCCGAGCTCGGCGCCGACCAGTTCGACCCGGCCGTGACCCTGGTCGACGAGCCGCTGGGCAGCCGTGACGAGCCCGCTCCCGGCCTGCCGTTCGACGACGAGGGCACCCCGCGCGAGTCGCTGGTGCTGGTGCGCGACGGCGTGACCAAGGCGGTGACCCACGACCGCACCTCGGCCGCCGAGGTGGGCGCCCGGTCGACCGGTCACGCGTCGCCGGCGTCGCGCACGTGGGGCCCGTTCGCCTCGCACCTGCGCCTCGAGGCCGCGTCCGCCGCCACCGAGCCGGTGCTGCCGCCGGCCGAGCCGGGCGGCCCCACCGCCGAGTCCGCGCGCCCACTGGTGGCCCGCATGGAGCGCGGCCTGCTGATCACCGACTTCTGGTACACGCGGGTCCTCGACCAGAAAGCGCTGGTCATCACCGGCCTGACCCGCAACGGCGTCTGGCTGGTGGAAAACGGCGAGGTGACGGCCGCGGTCGGCAACATGCGGTTCACCCAGTCCTATCCCCAGGCCCTGGGCGCCGGCATGGTCAAGGGCATGGGCAGCGAGTCGGTGCTGCTGCCCGACCGCTGGTCCGGCACCCGTTACGCGGCCCCCGCCCTGCACCTGGCCAGCTGGAACCTGACCGGAAACGCCTCCGGCTGAGCTATCCGCCAACGCCGTTCGTCCTCGTTGTCCACAGGCCGTCAGCGACGTTGTCCGCAGGCTCGTTGGTGACCTTGCACCCCACCCGGTAGCGTCGCGCGCGCCCCGGGTGGGCGGGGGTATGTGGTGGTTGCTCCGGTTGATCACCAACGGCGGGTCACACCACGAGCAGCCCATTGACCGGCGTGTTTGACTGGGCCCGTGAGCGATACGCCGCGCGACCCTGACCAGGACGACGACGCCACCGGCCGCCTGCCGAGGCCCGACCACGCCGGCTCACCGGCGAACCGGCCGACCGGCTCTCCCACCCCAGCCGCCGGCCGCGGCGGCGCTCCTTCCGGCGCCCCTTCCGGCGGTGCTCCTTCCGGCGGCGCCGACACGAGTGACGCGCACGGTGTTGGTGCGGCTGCGGGAGCCGGGCCGGTTGCCGGCCGCCGCGAAACACCCCCTGCGAGCGGGGATACGGCCGCGGCCAGGCCGCAGTCGTGGTGGCGGCGCATGTCGGGTGGCGGCGACGCGGCGACGCCGCCGAGCGAGCAGCAGCGCCGCAAGCGGCGGTGGTGGGTCGCGGGCATCTCGATCGGCGCCGCGCTGATCGTGATCGCGCTCTGCGCAGGCGTCCTCTCCATCTTCCGCGCCGTCGACGGTGTGCGCGACCGCGCCTCCGAGGCCCGTGAGACCCGCGAACTGCGCGACCTCAACTGCCTCGACCTGGAACGCCGGCTCAACCGCCTCACCCCGCCCGGCGCCACCGCCGGCCCGGCCGGTCGGGCGGTGGCGATCCGCGACGAGAACTCGGCCGTCCGCCTCTACCTCGGCGAGATCCGCGACGAGCGGGCCCAGGACGCCTGGCGCCAGCTCCTCGACGCGCGGGCCGTCTTCGCCGACGCGCTCGACCGCCAGTCCAAGTCGCGTACCCCTGCCTTCTATGTCGCCCCGCGCAGCGAGAACGCCAACGAATCCCTGGCCGACGATCTCGAGGCCTGGTCGCCCGCCCCGTGCGCCGGCCCCATCCGCCGGATCGCCGCCCCCGACCTCTGACGCCTGTCCGACCCATTCCCACCTGTCCGTTTTGGATCAGCAGGACCAAGATCCATTAATGTGTTCCCACGTCTTGATGTGATCGGGGTCGAAATTTGTGATCCAGACCCCATCCCTGGGCGCGAAACTGTCTGACCCTCGGCGTAACGTGTGCCCCACATCACGGACACATGGCGGCTGCCGGGCTCTCCTCGCTCGTGCCGGCCGGGTCATTTTGGACAGGCACGTCAGGAGAAGTAATGACGACGACGGCAACGAGGCCGGGCGTGGGACCCTCCGGTCCCGAGCGACCACGCGCGGCGATCAAGGCCAAGACGTTGCGCACCGACCGGTGGTGGCTCGCCCCGCTGATCACCTTCGTCGGGCTCGCGGCATGGGTCACTTACGCGACCGTCCGGGTCTTCATGCACAAGTATTATTTCGTCGAGGAGCATCACTACCTCACGCCGTTCTACTCGCCCTGTCTCACCGACCGGTGCGTCCCCGAGTCGGCTCTCTTCGGCCGCCCGTTGCCGAGCTTCTGGCTCATCCCCGAGGCCTCCTTCACGCTGCCGTTCCTGCTGCTCTTCCGGCTGACCTGCTACTACTACCGCAAGGCGTATTACCGCGCCTTCTGGCTCTCGCCGCCGGCCTGCGCCGTCCCCGACGCGCACCAGAAATACACCGGTGAGACGCGGTTCCCGCTGATCTTCCAGAACATCCACCGGTACGCGTTCTACGCCGCCGCGATCATCTCGTTGATCAACACGTGGGACGCGATCATCGCGTTCCGCAGCGGTGACTCGTTCGGCTTCGGGCTCGGCAACGTCGTCCTGCTGATCAACGTGATCATGCTGTGGGCGTACACGTTGTCCTGCCATTCCTGTCGCCACATCGCGGGCGGCCGGCTCAAACACTTCTCGAAACACCCGGTGCGCTACCGGTTCTGGACCTTGGTGTCGAAGCTCAACGTCCGCCACATGCAGTTGGCTTGGATCACGCTCGGCACCCTGGCGCTCACCGACTTCTACGTCATGGCGGTGTCGGCCGGCTGGTTCCACGATCTGCGATTCATCGGCTGAAGGCGGCGCACAGAATGACCACCACCACACGGATCGAACGACACCACTACGACGTCGTCGTGATCGGGGCCGGCGGCGCCGGTCTGCGCGCGGCGATCGAGGCCCGGCTGGCCGGCAAGCGTACGGCGATCATCTCGAAGTCGCTCTTCGGCAAGGCCCACACAGTGATGGCCGAGGGCGGCGCCGCGGCGGCCATGGGCAACGTCAACTCGCGCGACAACTGGATGGTCCACTTCCGGGACACGATGCGCGGCGGCAAGTTCCTCAACAACTTCCGCATGGCCGAGCTGCACGCCAAGGAGGCTCCGGAGCGCATCTGGGAGCTGGAGACGTACGGCGCGCTCTTCGACCGCACCAAGGACGGCAAGATCTCGCAGCGCAACTTCGGCGGGCACGAATACCCGCGGCTCGCGCACGTCGGCGACCGCACCGGCCTCGAGCTGATCCGCACCCTGCAGCAAAAGATCGTCTCGCTGCAGCAGGAGGACTTCGCCGAGACCGGCAACTACGAGTCCCGCATCCGGGTCTTCTCCGAGACCACGATCACCGAGCTGCTGCTCGACGGTGACCGCGTCGCCGGGGCGTTTGGCTACTACCGCGAGACCGGCGAGTTCCTGCTGCTCGAGGCGCCCGCCGTGATCCTGGCGACCGGCGGCGTCGGCCGCAGTTACAAGGTCACCTCGAACAGCTGGGAATACACCGGCGACGGCCACGCCCTGGCGCTGCGGGCGGGCGCGACGCTGATCAACATGGAGTTCCTCCAGTTCCACCCGACCGGCATGGTCTGGCCGCCCAGCGTCAAGGGCATCCTGGTCACCGAGTCGGTGCGGGGCGACGGCGGCGTGCTGCGCAACAGCGAGGGCAAGCGCTTCATGTTCGACTACGTCCCCGACGTGTTCCGCAAGCAGTACGCGGACACCGAGGAGGAAGCCGACCGGTGGTACAACGACCCCGACAACAACCGCCGCCCACCCGAGCTGCTGCCCCGTGACGAGGTCGCCCGCGCGATCAACTCCGAGGTCAAGGCGGGCCGGGGCACCAAGGCCGGCGGGGTTCTGCTCGACGTCTCGACCCGGATGCCCGCCGAGACCATCACCAAGCGCCTCCCCTCGATGTATCACCAGTTCAAAGAGCTGGCCGACGTCGACATCACCAAGGAGCCGATGGAGGTCGGGCCCACCTGTCACTACGTGATGGGTGGCGTCGAGGTCGAACCCGACTCGGCCGCGGCGATGGGCGTCGTCCAGGGTCTGTTCGCGGCGGGCGAGGTGTCCGGCGGCATGCACGGCTCCAACCGGCTGGGCGGCAACTCGCTCTCCGACCTGCTCGTCTTCGGCAAGCGGGCCGGCGAGCACGCCGCGGCCTACGCCGACTCGCTGACCAAGCGACCCAAGGTCGCCACGTCCGACGTGGAGTCCGCGGTCACCACCGCGCTGGCCCCGCTGCAGAGGCCGAACGGCGAAAATCCGTACACGCTGCAACAAGATCTTCAGGCCGTGATGGGCGATCTCGTCGGCATCATCCGGCGCGAGGGCGAGCTCACCGACGCCCTCAAGCGGATCCAGGAGCTCAAGCTGCGCGTCGCCCAGGTCGGCGCCACCGGCGGCCGGCGTTACAACCCGGGCTGGCATCTCGCGCTCGACCTGCGCAACATGCTGATCGTCTCGGAGTGCACGGCCAAGGCGGCGCTCGAACGCGAGGAGTCCCGCGGCGGCCACACCCGGGAGGACTTCCCGCAGATGAACCCGCAGTGGCGGCTGGTCAACCTGGTCTGCTCGCTCGACGACGACGGCGACGTCCACCTCGAGCGCAAGCCACTGCCCCGCATGCGCGACGAGCTGATCTCGCTGTTCGAACGCACCGAGCTGTCGAAATACCTGACCGAGGACGAGATTTCCCAGTTCGACGTGGCGGCACAGAGCAAGACGGAGGCGAAGTAATGGGCACCAAGCGCCACTTCCGCGTCTGGCGGGGCGATTCGGCCGGCGGCGAGATTCAGGACTTCGACGTCGAGGTCAACGAGGGCGAGGTCGTTCTCGACATCATCCACCGGCTGCAGGCGACCCAGACGCCCGATCTGGCCTGCCGGTGGAACTGCAAGGCCGGCAAGTGCGGCTCGTGCTCGGTCGAGATCAACGGCAAGCCGCGGCTCGGCTGCATGACCCGCATGTCCACCTTCGAGGAGGACGAGACGGTCACGATCACCCCGCTGCGGACGTTCCCGGTGATCCGCGACCTGGTCACCGACGTGTCCTTCAACTATCAGAAGGCGCGCGAGACCCCGGCCTTCGCGCCGCCGGCCGGGGTGGCCCCGGGCGATTACCGGATGCAGCAGGTCGACGTCGAGCGGAGCCAGGAGTTCCGCAAGTGCATCGAGTGCTTCCTCTGCCAGAACACGTGCCACGTCGTACGCGACCACGAGGAGAACAAGGCCGCCTTCTCCGGGCCGCGTTCCTTCATCCGTGCCGCCGAGCTCGACATGCACCCGCTCGACGCCCGGGAAGACCGCAAGGAGTACGCGCAGTCGAGCCAGGGCATGGGCTTGTGCAACATCACCAAGTGCTGCACCGAGGTCTGCCCCGAGCACATCAAGATCACTGACAACGCGATCATCCCGATGAAGGAGCGCGTGGTCGACCGCCGCTACGACCCGCTGGTGTGGCTCGGCCGCAAGATCTTCCGTCGCGACCAGATGGAGTCCGAGTCGATGGCGCCCAGCGTGTCGGCCGGAGTGACCGGGGCGGGCGACGCGACGCCGTTCTCGAGTGCCCGGCTGCCCGAGGCGCCCGCGGTCCGCGAGGACGGCAAGCTGAACGTCAGCGAGATCTCCCTGCCGATCCCGGGCGGCCCGTCCCCCTTCGGCGACGACGTGCAGTTCCCCCTGCCGCCCGAGCGAATCTCCTACCACCAGCCCGAACCGCAGAACGGCTCCGACGGCCACCACTGACGCTGCTGCCGGCCGCCGGGCCTCACCGTCCGGCGGCCGTCTCACCCCTCGCGCGGTGGGCTTCTCGCCTTGCCGTCCACGCCGGCGAGCCTCTCGCTCTACTGTTCGCGCTGGTGGGCTTCCAGCCAAAATTCGAGGCCGTCGAGCACCCGTTCCAGCCCGAAGGCATAGGAGTCGGCGAGCAGCTGCTCGGGGTCGCGCTGCATCGGGCCGACCTCGCGCCGCCACTTCTCGTAGTTGGGGTTCTCCGGTGCGAGCGCCTCGAGATAGGGCTCCACTTCTTCGGCGACGTCGGCATAGGTCTTGCCGGTGCGCTTGAGCGCCCCCTTGATCGCCGCCTCGGAAGTGGCCGAACCGATGGCGTGCGAGTTCAGCACCGCCGAGGCATGCGACAACTCGATGCCGGTGAAGCCGGCCGCGGTGAAGAGGGTGATCATCCGCTCGCCGAGACGCATGGCATTCGGCCCGAGAGTGGGGTGCAGCCCGAGCAAGCCGATGACCCAGGGGTGCCGCAGCAGCGCCGCGCGCATCCCGTTCGCCCAGACCGAGGCTCCGACCCGCCAGCTCGTATCGCCCGGCTCGGGCACGTAGACCTCGCCCAGCACCTCGTCGACGACCAGTTCGAGCAGCTCCTCCTTGTGGGCGACGTGCCAGTAGAGCGAGGTCGCACCCGACCCGAGCTTGGTGCCGAGCCGGCGCATGCTCAGCCCGGCCAACCCCTCGGCGTCGAGGATCTCCATCGCCGCGCGCACGATCTGATCGCGACTCAGGCTGGGCTGGCCGCTTGGGGCCCGCGGCGGCTTCAGCCACACCGAACCGATGAACGAGTCGGACTTCGACGGCATGCGGATTCCTCTCGACCTGTGGCCTGACCTCACCACACCCGCGCGTGATCGGCAGCACCGGCCCTCGCCATCGTATCGACTCTCGCACAGTGTTCGATTCCGATGGTACGGTGTGCGAGCTACTCGAACACCGTACGAGAAAGGCCGTCATGACGGACCGAAATCCCCGGCGCTGGTTGATCCTCGGCGTGCTCTGCCTGAGCCTGCTGGTGGTCGTGGTCGACAACATGGTGCTCAACATCGCGATCCCGTCGCTCATCCGCGACCTCGGCGCGAGCACCGCCCAGATTCAGTGGATCATCGACGCGTACATCCTGGTCTTCGCCGGTCTCCTGCTGACTGCGGGCAGCCTGTCGGACCGTCACGGCCGCCGCCGCGGACTGGTGATCGGGCTCGTCGTGTTCGGCGGCGCCTCGGTGCTGGCGACGCTCTGCCAAACCCCCGAGCAACTCATCGCCGTACGCGGCCTGATGGGTGTCGGCGCCGCGTTCCTGATGCCGGGCACGCTCTCGATCCTCACCACCGTCTTCGCCGAGGACGAACGCAAGAAGGCCATCGCGATCTGGAGCTCGGTGCTGATGCTCGGCGCGCTCGGCGGCCCCAGCCTCGGCGGCCTGCTGCTCGAGCACTTCTGGTGGGGCTCGATCTTCCTGCTCAACGTGCCCATCGCGGCCCTCGGCATCGTGGCCGCCCTGGCAATCATCCCCGAGTCGCACGGCACGGCGGGCCGTCCCGACTGGCTCGGCGCGCTGCTCTCCATGATCGGCATGACCGCCCTGGTCTGGGCCGTGATTGCGTCGGCCCAGGACGGTTTCGCCTCGGCGTCGACCATCGGCGGTTTCGGCGTGGCCGCGATCGGCCTGACCGCGTTCGCCCTCTGGGAACGCCGCGTCGCCGAGCCGATGCTCCCGCTGAAGCTCTTCCGCGACCGCAACTTCGCCGGCGCCAGCCTGTCGATCGTGCTGCTGTCCTTCTCGGCCGGCGGGGTCCTGCTCGCCCTGACCCAATACCTCCAGTTCGTCCTCGGCTACGAGCCCCTCAAGGCAGGCACGGCCTTCATCCCGATGATCGTCACCGCCATGGTCTTCAACGGCGTCGGCGTCGTGATCGACAAGAAGCTCGGCACCCGGGTCGCGCTCGCGGCCGGTCTGCTGCTGATGTCGGGCGGCTTCGCGATCCTGGCGTCGCTCGCACCCGGCGACGGCTACGCGAAGCTCACACTCGCCCTGGTCGTCATGGGCATGGGCAGCGGCACCGCGGGACCGGCCGCCTACGGCACGCTGATGGCCGCGCTCCCACCGGACCGGGTCGGCGTCGGCTCGGCCGTGAACGACACCGTGCAGCAGGTCGGCACCGCACTGAGCGTCGCCGTCCTGGGCAGCGTGCTCACCGCGACCTACCGCGCCGCGATGCCGACCGACGTCGCCGACCAGGCCCGCGCCTCCATCGGCGATGCCTTACGCATCGCCGCCGCCACCGGTGACGCCGCTCTGGCCCGCGTCGCTCAGGACTCCTTCGTCTCAGCGATCGCCGCCACCTCGCTGATCGGCGTCATCGGCGGAATCGTCGCCGCCGTAGTCGCCGTCTCCGTCCTACGCCCGAAACCCCCGGCGCCGGCCGCCTCCACTTCGGACGACCCGTCCCGACCCCACCACTCGCCCTCCGCTCCCTGACTCCTTCTTTGAATGCCCCAGCCGGGGTTGTCCGGGTCGGGGATGCGTAATGCTTCCCCTCTGACCTGGGTACTGACTTCGATGCCGGGCATCGGGGCCCGGGTCCCTGCTCGAAGTCGTCGACGCACCGCCTCAAACACTTGGACACTCGATCTTCTGTGCCGCCCTGGCCCCCGTCACTCGCGACAACCGCGCCCTCAATGACCTAGCGCCACGTCCTGTTCGCCACGCTCCGCGAGCAGACGCCCTACCCAACCCGGCCGGGCAAACACCCCCTCGCCACTGAGGAGACCCCTTTGGGCCACCCCCAAACCACCTACCTCTCGATGTCGTCACGCCGCCTTGTGCACCCCACGACGATGGCGGCTCGGAAACCGGCGGTACAACCGAGGAACCCGGATCTGTGGATAACTCGCAGCCTGTGGACAGCCCTGACAATCTTCGAACAGCCGTACTAACATGGCGGCATGACCAGCACCTATCAGCCGTCGATGTTCGACCTGGCGGGCGACGCCGGGGGTGGCTCCGCCTCCGGCATCGGTGAGCTCGCCGACCGCATCACCCGGCACCAACTCACGGCCGGCGCCTGGGTCGACGTGTTGCCGGGCTGGTTGCAAGGGTCCGACGAGGTCTTCGAGGCGCTGCTCGGCATCGACTGGCGGGCCGACAAACGGCAGATGTATGACAACGTCGTCGACGTGCCGCGGTTGTTGCGCTGGTTCGGTGGCGACGAGACGCTGCCGCACGTCACCCTCACCGAGGCGAAAGCGTCGCTGAACGCCCACTATGCCGACGAGCTGGGCGAAGAGTTCGTGAGCGCGGGCATGTGCCTCTACCGCGACGGCCGAGACAGCGTCGCCTGGCACGGCGACACGATCGGGCGATCGGCCCGCCACGACACGATGGTCGCCATCGTGTCCCTGGGCTCACCGCGCAACCTATCGCTACGCCCACGGGCCGGCGGCCACGACACCCTGCGTTTCCCGCTGGGCCACGGCGACCTGATCGTCATGGGCGGCTCCTGCCAACGCACGTGGGAACACGCCATCCTCAAGACCGCCAAGCCGGTCGGCCCCCGAATAAGTGTCCAGTTCAGGCCCATCAATGTCGCCTGACTAAGCCCCCGGGCGACGCACCCACCGCAGCCATCCTGCAGCAGGAGGTGCGCCGTCACCATGCGGCTTGGCCACCCTGCCACCCAGCAGTCTGACAACCCGGCCCCCACCCCCGTCCGGCGCACTCCCCGCTGGCGCACTCCCGCTGGCGCACTCCCGCTGGTGCACTCCCGCTGGTGCCCTCCCGTCTGACGCACTCCCGCTGGCGCACTTCCGTCGGCGCACTTCCGTCCGGCGCACCCCGCTTGGCGCACTCCCGCTTGGCGCGCTGCCGTCCGAGTGCCTGGCGCGTTGTCGGTCAGGTGCCCGGAGCGCTATCGGCCGGGCGCACTGCCGACTGGCCACTGCCGCCTGACCGCTCGCCCTCGCCATCCGGCGCCGGGCACCGAGTGCCCCGGCGTCTGGCGCACTGTCGCCTGGCGTATCCGCGGGCGCGCTGCCGCCCTGCACCCCTTCCGCGGTCTGCTTTGCCGCGCTGGCGCCGGGGCGTCCTGCCGTCGGGGCCGTCCGGCGGGCCACCGCGGGCCGACCTGCCGAGGGTGCGGCGGGCAGGGCATGCGCAGGTCAGGCTGTTTCGGAGGGGGAGGCGCACCATGTGCTGAACGTGATTGGAAACAACATGGAAACAGGCGGTTGACTTGGTCGCGGAGAAAGTTACACTCCCAGTGTAAATAGTTGACCTTCACGCTCCATAGAGGACGGCGGCGTTTTTTGGCGCTGCCGTTCGTCCGGCCACTCCGCCGCCCCCGAGCCGAGGTGACCATGTCAACGGATTCGCCGAACGACTCCACCGATCAGGGCCTTTCCCTGCACAACATCACCGTTCGCTTCGGCGGGCTGCTTGCTCTCGACGATGTCTCGGTGCGCGTTCCGCACGGGCGCGTCGTCGGGGTGATCGGGCCCAACGGCGCGGGCAAGACGACTCTCTTCAACGTCATCTGCGGGTTCGTGGCGCCGCAGTCGGGCGCCATGACGCTCGACGGGAAGCCGTTCCGGGCCCGGCCCCACCAGCTCACTCGCCGCGGCATCGCCCGCACGCTGCAGGGGGTCGGCCAGTTCAACGGCATGACCGTCCTGGAAAACGTGTTGGTCGGGGCCCGTTCCAAAAAGCCCGAGCCCGACGCCTGGGAAGCGCTGGAACGGTGCGGCGTCGCCGAGCACGCCGGCGCGCTGCCGGCCTCGCTCCCCTACGCCAAGCGCAAGCGCGTCGAGCTGGCCCGCGCCCTCGCCAGCAAGCCGCGCATCCTCATGCTCGACGAACCGGCCGGTGGCCTCGACGCCGACGAGATCCGCTGGCTGGCCGAGCTGATCCAGGGCGCCGAGTGCACGGTTCTGCTCGTCGAGCACCACATGGAGCTGGTCATGTCGGTCTGCGACGAAATCCTCGTGCTCGACTTCGGAAAACCGATCGCGTTCGGCCCTCCGGGCGAGATCCGCACCAACCCCAAAGTCGCCGAGGCCTACCTCGGAGCCCCCGCATGAGCCACTGCACCGGAGCGAGCAAGGCGGCCGTACGGCCCGGGGAGGTTCGAGGGTGAGCGCGCTGCTTGAGGTCGAGGGGCTTACTGCCGGTTACGGGGCGGCGCCGGTGTTGCACGACATCAGCCTCACTGTGGAGCCGGGGCAGATTGTGGCTGCGCTGGGGGCCAACGGCGCCGGCAAGTCGACTCTGCTGCGGACGCTCTCGGGGCTGCTACCCGCCACCAGTGGCCGGGTCGTCTTCGACGGCAAAGATCTGCGCGGGATCAGGGTCGAACGCCTGGTCCGCCACGGCATAGCGCATGTGCCCGAGGGCCGCGGCGTCGTCACCGAGCTGACCGTCGACGAAAACCTGCGGCTGGGTGGCCTCTGGCGCAAACCCCAGCCGCCGCTGGCCCCGATCTACGAGCTCTTCCCCCGGCTCGCCGAGCGCAAGAACCACCTCGGCCATCAGCTCTCCGGCGGCGAACGCCAGATGCTCGCGATCGGCCGCGCGCTGGCCGCGCAACCCCGGCTGCTCCTGCTCGACGAGCCTTCGCTGGGCCTCGCTCCCAAGATCACCACCCAGATCATGACGTTGCTGCGTGACCTGCGGGACAGCACCGGCCTGGCCGTGCTGCTGGTCGAGCAGAACGTGCGCAGCGCCCTCTCGATCGCCGACCAGGGCATCGTGCTGTCGCTGGGCCGCATCGTGACCCGTCACGACGCCGCCACGCTCGTCGACGATGCCGACCTCCGGCACGCCTACCTGGGGTTCTGACATGGACCGTTTCCTGTTCCTCACCTTCGACGGGCTCAGCCGGGGCGCGGTCTACGCGGCGTTCGCGCTGGCCCTGGTGCTGATCTGGCGGGCCGCGCGCATCGTCAACTTCGCCCAGGGCGCCATGGCGGTCGCCACGGCGTACGTGGGCTATTCGGTGGCCGACGCGACCGGCTCGTACTGGCTGGGTTTCGTCGTCGCGATCGTGGCCGGGCTGCTGCTCGGGGCGGGGGTCGAACGGGTGGTGATGCGTTTCGTCGACCATTCGTCGCCGCTCAACGGGGTGGTCGTCGCGCTCGGGCTGGTGCTGATCATCCAGGGCGTGCTCGGCATGACGTACGGCAACGAGTTCCGGCCCGCGCAGGCCCCGTTCAGCCGGGACGCGTTCGAGATCGGCGGGGTGGCCCTGCTCTCCCGCTACGACCTGTTCGTGTTCGGCGCGGTGGGCGCGGTGGTCGTCCTGCTCACGCTTCTTTTCACCCGTACGCCCACTGGGCTGCGCATGCGGGCCGCGGCGTTCGCGCCCGACGTCTCGAGGCTGCTCGGTGTCCCGGTCGGCGGCATGCTGACGCTCGGCTGGGCACTGGCCGCGGCCGTCGGTTCGCTGGCCGGAATGCTCGTGCTCCCCACCGAGCTGGGCCTGCACCCGACGGCCATGGACGTCGTCTTCATCTCGGCGTTCACCGCAGCCGTGCTGGGCGGCCTCGACAGCCCGATCGGCGGGGTCCTCGGCGGCCTCCTGGTGGGCCTGCTGCTCTCGTACATCAGCGGTTATCTCGGCGCCACGGTCGCCCCGATGGCCGTACTGGCCCTGCTCGTGGTCGTTCTTCTCAGCCGGCCCGACGGTTTGTTCGCCCGATCGAAAGCGAGGGCGGCATGAGCGACTGCACCGGAGTCAGCGAAGCGGTCGTAGGGCCAGGAGCGCATGCCAAGGGAGGCTCAGCATGACCGTCGTCCGGGATCGGGTCGCTACCAGGATGGTCGCGCCGGCCATGCGGCGGCGCATTCATCCGCTGATCGTGGTGGCCGTCGGCGCCGCGATCGTGGTCGCGCTGACCTACACGCTGCCGCCGTTCCGCACCTATCAGCTCGCCACCGTCGGGGCCTACCTCTGCGTCACCGCCGGCCTGACCGTCCTCACCGGACTGAACGGCCAGCTCTCCCTCGGCCACGGCGCTCTGATGGCGACCGGCGCCTACACGCTGGCGCTCTGGCAGAACAAATTCAATCTGCTGGTCGTCGGCATCCTGGTCGCGATCCTGGTGACCACCGTCGTCGGCGCCGTCATCGGGCTCGCCGCCGCCCGCCTGCGCGGTCCCTACCTGGCCGGCCTCACCCTCGCCGTCGCGGTCGTGGTCCCGTCGATCACCAGCACGTTCGACGAGACGTTCAACAGCGACCAGGGCCTGTCGGTCGTCCTCGACCCGCCGCCCGAGTCGATGACCGTCGAGCAGTGGCAGGCCTGGGTCTGCTGGGCCGGGGCCCTGCTCACCGTGCTGGCTCTGGCCTTGCTGACCCGGGGCCGGTTCGGGCGGGACATGCGCGCCGTGCGTGACGACGAGACAGCAGCCCGTCTCGCCGGCATCAGCGTGGCGCGAACGCAGGTCGCCGCGTTCGTCGTCTCGGCGGCCTGCGCCGGTCTCGCCGGCGCGCTGTTCGCCGTGATCGCGCAAAGCGTCTCCCCCGGCGCCTTCCCACTCACCCTGTCGCTGTTCCTGCTGATGGCGATCGTCATCGGCGGTCTGGGCCGGCTGTCCGGCGCGCTGCTCGGCGCCGTGCTGCTGGTCGCGCTGCCCGCGGTGGCCCATGAGATCGGCGTAGCGGCCGGCTCGCAACGGCTCGAGGGCAACCTCGCGCTCACCTTCTTCGGCGTCGTCCTCGTCGTCGTCATGCTCGCCGCTCCCGGCGGGCTCGCCTCCCTGAAAATCCCGGCCCGTCTGCGCAAGCGGCGAGCCAACCCTGAAACTCCCCGCCCGCCTGCGTAAGCGGCGAGCAGAGAAGCACTGAAACTCACGGCCCGCCTGCGCAAGCAGCGAGCAGAGAAGCACTGATCCCAACCGCGCAGAAAGGCCGATGATGAAACGCACAGCGACCGTCCTCGCCGCCGTCCTGCTGGCCGCGGCCGGCTGCAGCAACTCGGGCAGCAGCAGCGGCAGTAGCAGCGCAGACACTCCGGGGGTGACCGATACCGAGATCGTGGTGGGCACGCACATGCCGCTCACCGGTCCGGCCGCCGCCGGCTACTCCAAGATCGCGCCCGCCACCAAGGCCTACTTCGACTATGTGAACGCGAACGGCGGCATCAACGGCCGCAAGATCACCTACAAGATCATGGACGACGGCTACAACCCGGCCAACACCCAGCAGGTCGTCCGCCAGCTGGTGCTGCAGGACAAGGTCTTCGCCATCCTCAACGGCCTGGGCACCCCGACGCACAGCGGCGTGCTCGACTTCCTCAAGACCAACCGGGTCCCCGACCTCTTCGTGGCCAGCGGCAGCCGCAGCTGGAACCAGCCCGACAAATATCCGGGCACGTTCGGCTTCAACCCCGACTACACCGTCGAGGGCAAGGTCCTGGCGACCCACGTCAAGGAGACGCACGCCGGCAAGAAGATCTGCTTCCTCGGGCAGGACGACGACTTCGGCCGGGACAGCCTGGCCGGCATCGAGAAGGTGCTCGGCCCGGTCACGGCCAAGCAGTCGTACGTGACCAGCAACCCCAACGTCGGCCCCCAGATGGGCGCGCTCAAGGCGGCCGGCTGCCAGGTCGTCATGCTCGCCACGATCCCCGGTTTCACGGCGCTCGCCATCGGCACCGCCGCCAAGATCGGGTTCAAGGCGCAGTACGTGGTGAGCAACGTCGGCTCCGACCCGGCCACGCTGGCCAAGACGCTGGGTGCCGCGGCGCCACTGCTCGAGGGCGTGGTCGCGGCGAACTACCTGCCGCTGGTCAACGACACGGCCAACCCGTGGATCCAGCTCTACACCAAGGTCAACAAGGAGTACAACGCCGGCGCCGAGATGGACAACAACACGGTGTACGGGATGTCCGTTGCCTACCTGTTCGTCCAGGCTCTGCAGGCCGCGGGCAAGGATCTGACCCGCGACGGGATCATCGAGGCGGTCAAGAAGGGCGGCTTCACCGGGCCCGGTCTGGTGCCCGTCCGCTACTCGGCCACCGACCACTCCGGGTACGGCGGTGAGCAGCTCACGACGATCGAGGGCGGCGCGGCCAAGTACATCGGCAAGCCGTATCGCACCGACGACGGCGACGGTGCCGTGGAAGTCTTCGAACAAGCGGCGGTGGCCCCGCCGCAGAATGGCATCCCGGCTGCCTAAGGTGGGTTGGGGACCAAAAGCTGATCATTGCGTAAAGAGGGAGCGTCGATGGCGGACCAAGTGGCGATCGTGACCGGGGCCAGCAGGGGAATCGGGTTCGCCATCGCGCAACGCTTCGTGGCCGACGGCTACAAGGTGTGCATCACCGGGCGGGACGCGGCCGCGCTCGACTCCGCCGCGAAAGACCTGGGCGGGGCCGACGTGGCGATCGGGGTGGCCGGCAAGGGCGACGACCCCGATCACCGGTCGGCGGTGATCGACACCGTGCTAGGCCAGTTCGGGCCGGTCACCACGCTGGTCAACAACATCGGGATCAACCCGGTCTACGGGCCGCTGGGCTCGCTCGACCTCGGTGCGGCCCGCAAGATCTTCGAGGTGAACGTCCTCGGCACGCTCGGCTGGGTGCAGGAAGCGCTGCGCGGCGGGCTGACCGAGGGCGGCTCGATCGTCAACATCTCGTCGGTCTCGGGCGTACGCCCCGCACCCGGCATCGGTTTCTACGGGGTCACCAAGGCCGCGCTGATCCACCTCACCGAGGAACTCGCCATCGAGCTGGCGCCCAAGGTGCGGGTCAACGCGGTCGCCCCGGCCGTGGTCAAGACCAAGTTCGCGTCCGCCCTGTTCGACGGTCGGGAGGACGAGGTCGCGGCCGGCTACCCGCTGGCCCGGCTGGGTGTCCCCGAGGACATCGCGGGCGCGGTCGCGTTCCTGGCCTCGCCCGACGCCGCCTGGATCACCGGCCAGACCATCGTCATCGACGGTGGCGTCACGCTGACCGGGAAAATGCAGTGAAACGGGTCGTCGTCACCGGCGCCGGCGGCGGGATCGGCGCGGCCCTGGCCCGCCGGTTCGCCGCCCAGGGGGCCGAGGTCATCGTCAACGACATCAACCCGGACGCGGCCGAGGCGGTGGCCAGCGACATCGGCGGGCTGCCGGTGCCGGGCGACGCCGCCAACGAGGAGGACACCCGCCGCCTGATCGACACCGCCTGGAACGAACTGGGCGGCATCGACCTGTTCTGCGCCAACGCGGGCGTGCTGACGGCCGGCGACCAGGACACCCCGGACGACGTCTGGCTGAGGGACTTCAACGTCAACGTGATGTCCCACGTCTACGTCACCCGCGCCCTGCTGCCGCGCTGGCTGGACAAGAGCGACGGGCAGGGCGAGCCGAAACGGCTGGTCATGACGGTCAGCGCGGCCGGGCTGCTGACCCTGCTGGGCAGCGCGCCCTACGCCGTCACCAAGCACGCCGCCCTGGCATATGCGGAATGGCTCCGGGCCACGTACGCCCATCGCGGGGTGATCGTCCAGGCGCTCTGCCCCCAGGGCGTCCGCACCGACATGCTGACCAGGGGGAACGAGCGCGGCAGCGCGAGTGCGGCGCTGCTGGCCGACGGTGCTCTCGAGCCCGACGAGGTCGCGGCCAAGGTGGGTGAGGCGCTCGAGGGCGACAGCTTCCTGATCCTGCCCCACCCCGAGGTCGCCGAGTATTACCGGCTGCGGGCCGACGACCCCGACCGGTGGCTGGGCGGCATGAACAAGATGCAGCGCGCCTTCGGGGGCGGCTCCCGGTGAGGGGCCTCGACCTCGAACGGCTGCAGGCCTATCTCGGCTCATCGCGCGAACTGACGGGCCAGATGTTCGCCGGCGGCCGCTCGAACCTGACGTACGCGATCACCGACGGCGAGCAGCGCTGGGTGCTGCGCCGGCCGCCGCTCGGCCACGTGCTGCCGACCGCGCACGACATGGCGCGCGAGCACCGCGTACTGGAAGCGCTCTCGAAGGCCGGTTTTCCCGCGCCCCGCCCGGTGCTGCTGTGCACCGACACCGAGGTGATCGGGGCGCCGTTCTATCTGATGGAGCACGTCGACGGGAAGATCTACCGCGAGCCCGCCGACCTGGAGGCGCTCGGCCCCGAGGCCATGCGCACGCTCAGCCTGTCGCTCGTGGACACTTTGGCCGACCTGCACGCGCTCGACCCGGCGGCGATCGGCCTGGCCGACTTCGGCCGTCCCGAGGGCTTCAACCAGCGTCAGGTCAGCCGGTGGAAGAAGCAGCTCGACGCGTCCCGCAGCCGGGAGGTGCCGGGCATCGAGGAGCTGCACGCCCGGCTCGCGGTCGACATCCCGGCCGGTGGCCCAGGCACCGTGGTGCACGGCGACTTCCGCCTCGACAACGTGCTGATCGGCGAGGAACTACAGGTCAACGCGGTGCTCGACTGGGAGATGTCGACCCTGGGCGACCCGCTCAGCGACGTCGCCCTGATGTTCATCTACGCCGACATGCCGCTCACCGTGGTCGTCGAGGGCCGGCCGACCACGCCGCTGCGGGTGCCCGGTCACCCGACGCTGGCCGAGCTGGGCGCGCGCTACGCCGAACGGAGCAAGCGCGATGTCAGCGATCTGCAGTGGTATGTGGGATTTGCCGCGTTCAAGCTCGCGGTGATTCTCGAAGGCGTGCACTACCGATACGTTCAGGGCCAGACCGTGGGCGAGGGCTTCGAGACGATCGGCAACCTGGTCGGCCCGCTGGTCATGCGTGGCCACGAAGCGCTGGAAGGACACTGATGGACTTCGGCTTCGACGCTCGGACCGAGGACTACCGAAAGCGGCTGCTCGCCTTCATGGACGAGCACGTCTATCCGGCCGAGGCCGGGTTCGAGAGCGAGGGGTGGTCGCCGCCGCCGATCGTGGCCCGCCTGCAGGCGCAGGCCCGGCTGGCCGGTCTGTGGAACCTCTTCCTGCCCGGCGAGCACGGCGCCGGCCTGACCAACCTGCAGTACGCGCCGCTGGCCGAGATCACCGGGCGCAGTCCGGCCATCGCGCCGGCCGCCCTCAACTGCGCCGCGCCCGACACCGGCAACATGGAGGTGCTGTCCGAGTTCGGCACCGAGCAGCAGCGGGCCCAGTGGCTGCAGCCGCTGCTCGACGGCACGATCCGGTCGGCCTTCGCGATGACCGAGCCCCAGGTCGCCTCGTCCGACGCCACCAACATCGGCACCCGGATCGAACGCGACGGCAACGACTACGTGATCACGGGTCGCAAGTTCTACATCACCGGCGCCATGAACCCGAACTGCCGGATCTTCATCGTGATGGGCAAGACCGACCCGTCGGCGGCCCGGCACGTCCAGCAGAGCATGGTGCTCGTGCCCCGCGACACCCCCGGGCTCACGGTCAAGCGCGGCATGACGGTCTTCGGTTACTCCGACGGCGATCACGGTGGGCACGCCGAGGTCATTTTTGACGGCGTACGCGTGCCGGTCTCGAACTTGATCGGTGAGGAAGGCGGCGGTTTCGCCATCTCGCAGGCGCGCCTCGGCCCCGGGCGCATCCACCACTGCATGCGGCTGATCGGGATGGCCGAGCGCGCCCTCGAGCTGATGTGCCTGCGCGCGCTGAGCCGCACCCCGTTCGGCAAGCCGCTGGCCGAGCAGGGCGTCGTGCAGGATTGGATCGCCGAGTCGCGGGTGCGCATCGAACAGGCTCGCCTGCTGGTGCTCAAGGCGGCCTGGCTGATGGACACGGTCGGCAACCGGGGCGCGCACACCGAGATCCAAGCCATCAAGATCATCGTGCCGTCGACGGTCGAGTGGATCGTCGACAAGGCCATCCAGACGCACGGCGCCGCCGGAGTCGGCCAGGACACGCCGCTCGCGGCGCTGTGGGCCGGTGCGCGTACGCTGCGGCTCGCCGACGGACCCGACGAGGTGCACAAGCGCTCGCTGGCCCGGCGGGAGTTGAACCGCTACCGGAGCGCCTCGTGACCCCAGCCCCGCAGCGCGTCGACGGGCGCACCGCCCGTTCCGAGCGCACCCGCACCGCCATCGTCGACGCCCACCTGCAGCTCATCGGCGAGGGCGACCTGCGCCCCACCGCCGACCGCATCGCCAAACTGGCCGGCGTCTCGCTGCGCGCGCTGTGGAGCCACTTCGCCGACATGGAGGCCCTCTTCACGGCGAGCGGCAAACGCGTGCTCGAGATCCGCGACGCGGCGTACCGCCCGATCAAGCCCGACCTGCCGATGGCCGACCGCATCACGGCCTACTGCCGGCAGCGGGCCGGGCTGCTGGAACAGATAGGACCGACGGCCAAGGCGGCCGCACTGAAGGAGCCGTTCTCCGAGACCCTGCGGCGCTATCGCAAGCTGCACGTGGCCCGCGTGCACGACGAGTTGGCCACCCTGTTCCCCGAGATCAACGGCGACGAGCAACTGCTGAGCGCCCTGGTCGCGGTCAGCATGTGGCCCACCTGGTCGACGTGGCGCGAGGTGATGGGCCTGTCGGTGGCCGACGCCCGCGCGATCCTCATCCGGACGGTGACGGCCCTGCTCGACCCGCTCACGCCGAAGGTCACCTGACCCGGTCGGCGGCCCGTCAGCCCGGGTTGCCGACCGGGCGGGGGCGGGTGTTGCGCAGGCGGATGCCGCTGAAGCCGAGCGAGCTGGTGACGACCTCGTCCCAGAACGGCCACAGGTTGTCGAGCACCCGCAGCTGGATGCCGGCCTCGGCGTGACACGCGAGAAGGTCGCCGACCGGGACGGCTGGGCCCAGGGGCTCGACCGCCTCGGTGGCGACCATCGCGTGCGGGTCGGAGCCCGGCGAGGCGATCGGGTGGAACGGCCCCGCCGGGAGTCGATAGGCGTAAAGCCTGGTGGTGCGTAACGCTTCCAGCCACCCGTACTCGATGGCATGGACCCGGACCCCGCACCCGGCCCCGAGGATCCGAACGCGGTCCACATCGGACATGCCATCGACCACCCACGCCATCACGCGCGGGCACTGGCGCGGAAACCAGTAGTCAGGCGCGCGGACCTCGTCGACCGCCCAGACGTAGGCCCCTTTCTGGGTCGAGGTCGGCGCAACGTGCGGCACGAAGCGCGCAATCGTCGGGTCTTCACTGAAGTGCAGCACTTCGCCGGGCTGAGGACGCATCCCCCGGTTCTATCGCATCATCTCCGGCCGCCGCTCTCCCCTTGTGGATAACGCCCGCTTGTGGATAACGGGAACCGCAGCTCCCGGCCGGCGTAGCGTCACCCACGTCCCTGGGTGGGCGGGGGAGGCGGTGGCTGCTCCAAGAACTAAAAGGAACTAATCGGAGAGGGCTCCGCCGGAGAGGGAGAGCACGCTGCCGGTCATCACGGCCGCCTCGTCCGAGGCCAGATAGACCGCCGCGGCCGCGACCTCGGCCAGCGTGGGCAGGCGGTCGTTGAGCGTTCGATCGCGCATTGCGGTGGTGAAGTCGGCCGTCGAGAGGCCTAGCGCCCGCGCGTGCAGCCCGAAAACGGTGTCGATGGTCGCCGTCTCCGGGAGGCCGTCGGCCCGCAGGCACATCGCCCGGATCCCGCGCGGCCCCAGCTCGGCGGCAGCCCCCGGGTCAGCGCCTCGATCCCCGCCCACGCCGGCCCCATGCCCCCGACCAGCGGTGCCGCCGTGCGGGCCGGCCCTGCGGTCAGCGTGATGATCACCCCCGTGTTCATGTGCCGGGAGGCGGCCGTCGCGGTGAGGAAGTGCGAGGTCAGGTACGCGTGCAGCGGCGCCTGGAAGCGGTCGAGGGGTAACTCGTCGAGCGGCGTGCCCTGGATCCCCTCCTGCGGGATGCCGATCGCGTTGAACGAGACGTCGATGCCGCCGTGCTGCCGCGCGACCTCCGCCGCGTGGTTCTCGACCGCCGCCGGGTCGAGCGCGTCCACCACGGCCGCCGAGGCGTGGCCGTCGCCGATCTCCTTGACGATCTGGGTCAGTGGCTCGAGGTTTCGGCCGGTCAGAAAGACCCGGGCCCCTTCCGCGGCGTACGCCCGGGAGACAGCTCCCCCGATGGCGCCGCTCGCGCCGTACACGATGATGTTCTTGCCGTTGAGCTTCATGCCGATACCGACCACCGCGGCCCGCGAAAATCAGCAGCCGCACGGTGCTTAGTTCGGCGCCCGTCGCCGGTCTAACCGGTATGGGGACTCTCGTGATCGGCGAATACCGCACCGAGCTGCTCGCGCACTGCTACCGCATGCTGGGCTCGGTGCAGGACGCCGAGGATCTGGTGCAGGAGACGTATTTGCGGGCGTGGCGGTCGCAGGACCGTTTCGAGGGCCGGGCTTCGCCGCGCACCTACCTCTACCGCATCGCCACGAACGTCTGCCTGACCGCGCTCGACCAGCGCAGCCGCCGCATCATGCCGGCCGCCCGGCCACCGGGCGACGACGATCCGCTCTGGCTCGAGCCGATGCCCGATGCCCGGCTGACCACCGACCCGGCCGGCGCCGTGCAGGCCCGGGTCGGGATCCGGCTGGCCTTCATCGCCGCCCTGCAACATTTGCCGCCGCTGCGCCGGGCCGTGCTGATCCTGCGCGACGTGCTCGATTTCAACGCCGCCGAGACGGCTGAGATCCTCGGCACCACGCCGGCCGCGGTGAACAGTGCCCTGCCGCGGGCCCGCCGCCAGATCGCCGAGAAATCACCGGCGGCCGACGTCCTGGCCGAGCCGGCCGAGCGCGAGCGCCGCGACCTGCTCGACCGTTACGTAGCCGCCTTCGAGCAGGCCGACATCACCGCCCTGTCGGCCCTGATGCGGGCCGACATCATCCTCGAGATGCCGCCGCTTCCGGCCTGGTTCCAGGGCCGCCACGACGTGCTCGCCTTCCTGACGGCTCAGGTGCTCGAGCCCGGTCGTTTCCGTTTCACCGACACGCGCTCGAACGGCCAGGCCGCCCTCATCGCCCACGTCGGCCGGCACGACCACGCCCTGCACATCCCGACCTTCACGGGCGAGACACTGAGCCATTTGACCGTGTTTTTGAGAAACGACGGATGATCTAAAACGTGACCACCGACCGGGCACCCTCGCCGCGGGCCATCCGGTCGAAGGCGTCGGGGACGTCGGCCAGCGTGATGCGGTCGGTGATCAGGTGATCGAGCGAGAGCCGGCCGGAGAGCACGTCGTCGGCCAGGCGGGGGATCTCGAGGTCGAAGTCGGCCGAACCGTAGACCGACGAACGCAGCGTGCGCGCCGACGAGAAGATGTCCAAAGCGGACAGCTGCACCACGTCGTCGTTCGAGCCCATGCCGACCACGGTCACCTGGCCGCCGCGGCGGGTGGCCCGCCAGGCGGCCCGAATGGTCACGGCCCGGCCCACGCACTCGAAGGTGTGGTCGGCGCCGCGGCCCGACGTGCGGCTGCGGATCTCCTTGGACAGGGCGTCCGAGGAGACCACGAAGTCGGTCGCGCCGGCCACCTCGGCCAGGCCCTTCTTGGCCTCGGAGACGTCGACCGCGATCACGTCGGAGGCGCCCGCGGCCCGGGCCGCCGCGACCACCGACAGGCCCACGCCGCCCAGCCCGATCACCACGACCGACTCGCCCGGCTGCACCCGGGCCGTGTTGCGCACCGCACCCGCGCCGGTCAGCACGCCACAGCTGAGCAGGGCGGCCGTCTCGAACCCGAGCTCGGACGGCACGCGGACGACCGCGTTCTCAGGGGCGACCACCTGATCGGCGAACGCGCCCAGGCCGAGCGCGACATGGACCGGCGCGCCGTCGAGGGTCACCCCGTTCTCCAGCGACGCCACCCCGGAGGAGGTCGAGCACAACCATGGTTCCCCGTGTGAGCAGAACCAGCAGGCGCGGCAGGCGGGCTGCCAGTTGAGCACCACGTGATCGCCGACCTCGGCGCGGGTCACGTGCTCGCCGACCTCGACGACCTCACCCGCGGCCTCGTGCCCCAGCACCAGCGGGTACGACGGGCGGATCGTGCCGTTCACCATGGACAGATCGGAGTGGCAGACGCCGGCCGCGCGCACCCGCACCCGGACCTGGCCGGGCCCGACCTCGGGCCGGTGCAGCTCGGCCACCGCGGGCCGCTCGCCCGCGTCGAGGAGCACCAGGCCGTTGAAGTAAGCCGTCATCGCTGGATCGCCTTCACTTGCTGGAACTCGGCCAGACCGTACTCGCCCAGCTCTCGGCCCACGCCGGACTGCTTGTAGCCGCCGAAGGGCGCCTGCGGATTGAACGAGCCGCCGTTGACGTCGACCGCGCCGGTGCGCAGCCGACGGGCCACCGAAAGCGCGCGCTCGTCGGAGCCCCAGACGCCGCCGGCCAGGCCGTATTTCGAGTTGTTGGCGATCGTGACCGCCTCCTCGTCGGAGGAGAACGGGATGATCGAGAGCACCGGGCCGAAGATCTCCTCCTGGGCGAGCTCGCTGTCCGGGTCGACGTCGGCGAAGACGGTCGGCGCGACGAAATGGCCCTTCGACGGAACGGGAGCATCGCCCGCGACCTGGCGAGCCGTGGCCCGCGAGATGAACCCGAGCACCCGCTCGCGCTGCGCCGCGGAGACCAGCGGGCCGAGCCGGGTCGCCTCGTCGAACGGGTCGCCCACCGTGTAGCCACCGGCGGTCTTGGCGGCCAGTGAAACCGCCTCGTCGTAGTGGCTCTGGTGCACCAGCATCCTGGTCCAGGCCGTGCAGGTCTGGCCCGAGTTGAGGAAGGCGTTGCCCACGCCCACCTTGACCGCGCGGGTCACGTCGGCGTCCTCGAGGATGATGTTGGCCGACTTGCCGCCCAGCTCGAGGGCGACCTTGGCGATCCGGTCGGCCGCGGCGTGGGTGATCGCGCGCCCGGTCGCGGTCGAGCCGGTGAACGAGACCATGTCGACGTCGGGATGACCCGCGATGGCTGCGCCGACCACCGGGCCGGTGCCGGTCACCAGGTTGAGCACGCCGGCCGGCACGCCCGCCTCCTCAGCCGCGTCGACCAGGAGGAACGCCACCAGCGGGGTCAGCTCGCTCGGCTTGAGCACGACCGTGCACCCGGCGGCCAGCGCGGCGGCCACCTTGGCCACGACCTGGTGGAGCGGATAGTTCCACGGCGTGATCGCGCCGACCACACCCACCGGCTCGTGCACGATCAGCGAGTTGCCGATCGTCTGCGCCGCGACGGGCGTGGCCGCGAGATCGGCGTACGACCGGAGGACCGTGAGGGGAAGTCCGGCCTGGACCGCCTTGGCGATCTTGAGTGGCGTGCCCAGCTCGAGCCCCACGACGCGGGCGATCTCCGGCGCACGCGAGGAGAGCGCCGAGTGCAGGCGGTCGAGAATCGCCGCCCGCTCCGAGGAGTCAGCCCATGCAGGGAAGGCGGTCCGAGCGGCCGCGACAGCCCGATCGACGTCGGCCGCCGTGCCCGCCGGCACGTGGCCCAACACCTCCTCGGTAGCCGGATTTTCCACCGGGATCGTCTCGGCGGAGGCGGGGGTGACCCACTCTCCGCCGATGTAGAGGCGTGGCCGGTCGAGCGATGTCATCAGCGGGTCCCCATCTCTTGCCGGGCCGTCAGGCCGTTGATCAGCAGGTCCAGTCCGAGTTCGAAGGCGCCCTCGTCCACGGCTTCATGATGCTCCGCCAGACGGGGTGCGTGCCCCAGGTGTGGATAACGTTCGTAGAGGTCGGGATCGACGTCGAAGCCGAGGGCGAACGAGCCGAGCGCCGAGCCGGTGACCAGGTAACGCATCAGCGCGCCGATGTGTGTGGCCCGGGCGTAGGACCAGCCGGCGTCGACCAGGGCCCCGTACACAGCCTCGGCCATGGCCAGACCGCCGGGCCGGCGCCCGGGGCCCTGGGCGAGCACCGGCACGATGTTCGGGTGCGCGACGAGCACCGCGTGATAGGAGCGGGCCCAGCGCCGCAGCGCCTCGTCCCAGGGCTTCACTCCGAAAGCCGACAAATCGACTTCTGCGATCACGGCGTCGGCCACCGCGTCGACGATCGAGGCCTTGGTCGGGAAATGGTTGTAGAGCGACGGTCCCTGCACGCCCAGCTCGGTCGCGAGCCGCCGGGTGGACAGCGCGTCGAGCCCCTCCGCGTCCACGAGGGCCGAGGCGGCCTCGATGATCCGCGACGGGGTCAGCAGCGTCTGCCGGGGACGAGCCATGCGAGAACCCCCAAGAACTTGCACTGGACGCGCTAAAACTTACACCGCTAGTTTAACGGTATGGACTTCTCGCTCACCGACGAGGAACGCGCGATTCGCGACACCGCCCGCCAGTTCATCACCCGCGAGGTCATGCCGCTGGAGCAGGAAGCTCTGCTCCGGGAACGCCGGCACGAGCCCGGCCTCGACCACAGCGAACTGCGCGAGCTCCAGCAAAAGGCCAAGAAGTTCGGCTTCTGGGGCCTGTCCACACCGGAGGAGTACGGCGGGATGGCCCTCCCCGCCCTCGTGCAGTCGCTGATCTGGACCGAGGTGGGCCGCACCTTCGTCCAGTTCAAGTTCGGCGGCGAGGCCGACAACATCCTCTACTACGCCAACGACCAGCAGAAAGAGGAGTTCCTGAGGCCCACCATCGAGGGCGACCGGATCTCCTGCTTCGCGATCACCGAGCCCGGCGCCGGCTCCGACGCCGCCAACATCAAGCTCAGCGCGCGCCAGGACGGCGACGACTGGATCCTGAACGGCGAGAAGACCTTCATCACGAACGGGAACGACGCCGATTTCGTCATCGTCGTTGCGGTCACCGATCGGGAGAAGGGCGTACGCGGCGGCGGGACCACGGCGTTCCTGGTCGACCGGGCGATGGGCTGGCGTTCCGAGTTCATCCAGACCATGGGCGAGGGCGGCCCGGCGTCGCTGATCTTCGAGGACGTCCGGGTGCCCGCGCGCAACATTCTGGGCGAGATCGGCCAGGGCTTCGAGCTGGGCATGAAGTGGATCGGCAAGGGCCGCTACCTCATCCCGTCCAACGCCCTGGGCATCGCCGAGCGGGCTCTCGGCATGGCCATCGAGTACGCCAACACGCGCGAGACCTTCGGCCGCAAGATCGGCGACAATCAGGCGATCCAGTGGATGATCGCCGATTCCGAGGTCGAGATCGAGGCCGCCCGCTGGCTCATCCTGCGCGCCGCCTGGACGGTTGACCAGGGCGAAGACCCCCGGCACGCGTCCTCGATGGCCAAGCTCTACGGCGCCGGCATGGTCAACAACGTGGTCGACCGGGTCATGCAGGTGCACGGCGGCATGGGGTACACCCGCGAGCTTCCGATCGAACGGTGGTACCGCCAGGTCAGACTTATGCGTATCTATGAGGGTACCGACGAGATGCAGCGCCTGATCATCTCTCGGGACCTGCTCCGCGGGTACTCAAAGATCGGAGGGCACCTGGCATGACGGACTGCACCGGAGTCAGCGAAGCGGCCGTAGGGCCAGGAGGGCATGCCCCAGGAGGCTCAGCATGACAATGTTGTCGCTGGCCACCGTCCTGGCCGAAGCGGCCCGGAAATATCCGGGCAAGCTTGCTGTGATCGACAGCTTGACCACCGAGCGGATCACCTATCGGGATCTGTGGCAGCAGACCCTCGCGTACGCGGGAGGGTTGAAGGGCCTGGGCATTCAGCCCGGTGACGTGGTCGCTATCCAGATCCCCAACCTGGCCGACTTCCCCCGGGTCTATTACGCGGTGCTCGCGGCCGGCGCCACCATCGTGCCGATGCACCTGCTCCTCACCCCCGAGGAGAACGCGTACGTCCTGAAGGACAGCGGCGCGAAGCTGCTGATCGCCCACTCCAGCCAGCTGGAGAATGCGGTCGCCGCGGGCAAGCTGGCCGAGATCCCCGTCGCCTCGGTCGGCCCCGCCGTCCCGGGAGTGACCCGGCTCGAAGACGTCCAGGCGCCCGCTTTGCGAACGTACGAGAGCCGCGAGGCCGAGGACACGGCGGTCGTCTTCTATACGAGCGGCACCACCGGCAAGCCCAAGGGCGCCCTGCTCACCCATCTCAACCTCGTCATGAACACGATGGTCAACGTCTTCGACATCCATGACCTGAACGAGGACGACGTGGTGATGGGCTGCCTGCCGCTGTTCCACACGTTCGGCCAGACCGTGGGCATGAACGGCACGTTCCGGCTGGGCGGCACGATCGTGCTGATGGCCCGGTTCACCGGCGAGGCCGCGATCCAGCTGATGGTCCGCGAGAACGTGACGATCTTCCACGGCGTCCCGACGATGTACATCGGGCTGCTGGAGGCGGCGGCCAAGGCGGACAGCCTGCCCCAGCTGCGGCTCTGCGTCTCGGGCGGCGCGTCGCTGCCGGTGGCGGTGCTCGAGAAGTTCACCGAGACGTTCCACGCGACGATCTACGAGGGGTACGGCCTCTCCGAGACGTCTCCGACCGCGACCACCAACCAGCCCGCGTTCGGCGCGCGGCCGGGCACGGTCGGCCACTCGATCTGGGGGGTCGAGGTCGAGATCGCCCGGCCCGAGATCGACGAGCGGATCGAGCTGATGGACACCAGCGAGCTCGGCGAGATCGTCATCCGCGGGCACAACGTCTTCGCGGGCTATCTCAACAACCCCGAGGCCACCCGGGAGGCGGTCGTCGACGGCTGGTTCCGCACGGGCGACCTGGGCACCAAGGACGCGGACGGCTTCATCACGATCGTCGACCGCAAGAAAGACTTGGTGATCCGGGGCGGCTTCAACGTCTATCCGCGCGAGGTCGAGGAGGCGCTGGCCCGGCACCCGGCGGTGCTGCAGGTGGCGGTGATCGGCGTGCCCGACCCGGTGCACGGCGAGGAGATCTGCGCGGTGGTGGTGCCCGATCCGGGTGGCGTCACGGCCGAGGAACTCATCGAGTGGTCCCGCGAAAAGCTGGGCAAGCACAAATACCCCCGGCAGATCCGCTTCGCCGGGTCGCTCCCGCTCGGCCCCAGTTTCAAGGTGCTCAAGCGGGAGCTGCGCAAGACGTACTCAAACGAGCAGAGCGGGTAGCTCCGCGACGATCGGTTTGTCCGCGGGCAGCCAGTGCACGCTGTCCAGCTCGTCCTCGGCGAGCCAGCGCATGGACGAGTGCTCCAGCGCCCGCGGCACGTCGCCCTCCAGCAGGCGTACGGCGAAGACGCGCAGAACGGCCCGGCCGTGCGCGAGGGGCACATCGGGGCCGACCCGGTCGCCGACCTCGACGCGTACGCCCAGTTCCTCGGCGCACTCGCGAGCCAGGGCTTCCTGGTCGGTCTCGCCCGGTTCGACCTTGCCCCCGGGGAACTCCCAGCGGCCGGCCACCTCGGCCGGAGCGGATCGTTCGCAGGCCAGAACCCGGCCATCGGTGATGATCACCGCCGCAACGATTACTTTGCGTGACATCGGGTCCTTGACGTGCTGTTTCGGCGGCATGAGATCAGAGCTTCCCACAAAAGTTTGTCGGTCCGGGTGCCCGAGGCGTCCCGATCGTCACGCAAACACGTATATGTGGGCGTGGACATGGTTGTCTCCGGAAGCAAGACTGTGAGCACCGACCATGACGACACGGCGACAGTTTGGCCACAAGCCGGCAACGACGCCTAGGGGGTGCGGCGATGCGGGCCAGAAGACAGCGGGTCAACCGCTCCGACTACCTGAGCGACGCGCTGACACTGTTGAGCGGGTGGACCCGCGACGGTGTGCAGATCAAGCGTGAGCTCGTTTGCGACGACAGTCAGCATGCCGCACTGACCGAGCGAATCAAGGTCGCCGCGGACACACTGCGCATTCGCCCTAGTATCCGGCGAACCGACGGTCACACACAGATTTGTTTGGGTGATCGTGACGGCGAGGCCCTCACCGACGGTGAGGTAACCCTGGCCGCCCGGATAGAGGATTTCTACCGTACGGTGATCAGCTCCCAGGAGTCGTCGGCTCGCGGTCCGCAGTAGCCCTCGATCGTTACGCTCGAACCATGAGCGAAGTGATTTACGACAGCAAGGGCCAGCTCCAGCAGATCGAGAGCGGCCTGTTGGACGGCGAGCAGATCATCGCGGTCTACGACGCGGTGGGCGCCGGCACGGGCTTCATCGGGCTGACCAACCGACGCGTGATCATCCAGGACAAGTCCTTCGTCGGTAAGCGCGTCGCGATCACCAGCATCCCGTACTCCAAGGTCAGCAGCGTCAGCGTGGTGAGCAACAAGAGCTGGGCCGGTCAGTTCTTCTCCACCGGCATCATCGCGATCACCGTGGGCACGCACACGTACGAGGTCGAGTTCCGGGGCTCCGAGAAGACCCACCACGTGCACAACGTGATCCTGCACTACGCCAGCTGATCGTTTACAAAAGCCGCGTGGGCAGCGCAGTCTCGACCACCGAGCCGTCCGCGGCCCGGCGAAGCTCGTAACCGAGCGGCCCGGGCCGGTCGGCCACCACCTCGGCCAGAGCTGTCCCGCGATAGACCAGCCCGGTGCCGTCGTCGGTCGCATAGCCGTCGCCCAGCGTGCCGTTCGCGATCAGCTCGTGCATCCTGGGCCGCCGCTGCTCCTCGGCGTCGTAGTGCACGCCGTTGCTGAAGGGCAGCCAGCCCAGCCCGTCGGTGAAACCGCGCAGCTCCGGCCCGTAACTGTCGGTGCTGCCGCCCTGATGCCAGCAGATCGAACCGGCCGAGACACCGGCGAGCACCACGCCCGACTGCCACGCCTCGTGCAGGATCTCGTCGACGCCGTGCGCCCGCCACACCGCGCACAGGTTGGCCACGCTCCCCCCGTGGACCCAGATGATGTCCTGGTTCAGCAGGTGGGAGCGGATGTCCGAGACGTTCGGCATCGAGAACAGCTGCAGGTGCGACGCCACGAACTCGCTGCCGGCGAACGCCCGGTAATGCGCGCCGATCAGCTCCTCGGGGTCGCCCGTGGCCTGGGTCAGCACGCAGATCCGGGGCCGGGTGGTCGCGTTCGCGAGCTCGGCAGCCAAGCGATGGATCTTGCCGGGGCGCCAGTCGTAGCGTCCGTGCGGGCCGACCTCGAAGAACGCGCTGGTGGCCAGGATGGTGGGCTGGTCGGCGGTCACCGCACCATCATCGTGCACGCATCGACGGTGTCGAGCACGAGGTCGGCGGCGATGTCGATGGCCAGCCGCAACCGTAGCGGATCACTCTCGATCGCGCCGAAGGCCTGGTCGACGCGCTCGGCGAAACGCTCCGGCGCACCGGGCAGAGCGGCGGTCGCGGCCACGGCGCCCTTCTCGTTGATCAGCCAGCGGCCGGCCGCGCCGTGCAGCGCGTGCGTGCACACCCCGACCAGCCGGAACAGACACCCCGCGACGTAGGCGCTGTCACCCCGGACGACCCCCTTGCGGGCCAGCGCGACCAGGAAATCGGCCTCCCACAGCCCGTCGATCAAGGCCCGGGTCAGCGCCGGAGGAAAGATCCGCAGGCTGTCGCGCACCAGGCCGGCCTCGCCGGTCGGGTCGGTCAAGATCTGAGCCAGGGCCAGTTCCCCCGCGTACGCATGGGAGGCGAACCCGAGCGGGTGGCCGCCCTGTGCATGGAAGGCGTACCGGCCCTGCTCGGCGTCGGCGCACACCTCGCGTACACGATCAAGATCTCGATAGATGAGGTCGAGCGCGTGACCGTCGACCTCGAGCCAGCCGCCGCCGTCCACCCACGGGCCCCAGCCGCCCGGCTCGGTGACCGTGGCCGACGGGCCCGCGACCGCCTGGGCCACCTCGCCGAGTCGCTTGGTGTCGAGCGGCCCGCGGTAATAGAGGCCCAGGTCGGTGTCGGACTCGGCGGTGTGCGTGCCCCGGGCCCGGCTGCCGCCCAGCACGACGGCGACCACGCCGGGCACCTGCGCGACCTCGGCGGCGATCTCAGCCAGACGGGCGTCGGTCAGGGCCATCGCGCCTCGATCAAGACCCGGGCGGCGTGCGAGACGAACATGCCCTTCACGGTGATCTCCTCGTGGACCGCCCGCAAATGATCGCGGTACTTCTCGATCGTGAAACCGGGCACTGTCCAGACGACCTTGCGCAGGAAGTACGCGACGGCGGCGACGTCGTAGAACTCGGCCCGCAGGCGTTCACCGCGGACCTGGACGATCTCGAAGCCGGCCGCCTCGGCCGCGGCGGCGATCTGCTCGGGGTGCTGGCGGCTCGGCTCCGGCAGCAGGCCCATCATGGCCTCGGACAGCTCGCGGTTGGTGCCCGCGCCGATCTGCTGCGACACGAAGAGACCGCCGGGCCGCAGCACCCGGGCGATCTCGTCCCACCACGTGTGCACCGGGTGACGGCTCGCCACCAGGTCGAACGTGTCGTCGCCGAACGGCAGGGCGGGCTCGTCGGTCGTGGCCAGCACCTGAGCGCCGAGCGACTCGAGACGGCGACGGGCGACGGGGAGGTTGGGCGGCCACGACTCGACGGCGGCGAGCGTCTTGCCCTCAGCGTGTGCTTTCCCGATCGCGTACGCGAAGACCTCGCCCCCGCCGGTCTCGAGGTCGAGGGCCGACCCGGCGTGGGTGAGCCGCTCGGCCACCAGATCGGCGTAACCCCAGGAGGGCCGGGCCTCGGTGGCCCGGCCGGCGAACCACGAGAAGTCCCACCCCTCGACCGGGACGGCCGCGGCCTCGTCGAGCAGAGCGTCGAAGTCCTTCACCCAGGCAGTCTCGCGAGCCGCTACTTGCGGGCGCAATTCATTTGCGTCAGATCACCCAGCGCCTCGCCGTTGAGCAGCTGAATGTCCTGGTCGAGCACGGTGATCGAGCCGCCCAGGGCGAGCGAGTTCTCCTCCCGGGTGCTGTCGACCTCCGGCGGGCAGGCACTGCGGCCGAACGGCATACAGATCTTGAGGCCCGGGCCGCACTCCCTCAGGCGCGGGCGGTCGGGATACCGGCGGTTCGGACGGTCGAGGCCACGGCCGGTGCCGAACGCGACGATCCGGTCCTGCGGCTGACGGGTGACCGAGACGTCCATCAGCTTGCGGTCGGTCTCCTTGCCGTCGGTGAAGGACACCAGGTAGCGCAGGGTCTCCTCGCCGGGCGCGCCGGCCTTCTGCACCTCCCGGAAGCCCGGGGGCAGCAACGGGTCGCGCACGAGACGGGTCTCGAACGGGACCGGGCGCTTCTCGAGCTCGGTGCGGGTGGTCAGCACCTGCGTGGCGGGGACGGAGGCCGGCTTCTGCGGGATGGCCGGCACGATCGGGCGTACGGGCGCCGGGGTGATCTTGCCGGTCGGCGGGGGGCCGTTCGGCAGGATGGTCTTGCCGTCCTGCCGGGTGGTCTTGCTGTTGGGCAGGGTGGTCTTGCCGTTGGGCAGGGTGGCCTTGCCGTTCGGCAAGGTGCCGGTCTGCGTGGCGCCGTTCGGCAGAGTGCCGGTCTGCGGAGTGCCGGTCTGCTGCCGCGGATCGCGCGTGGCGGTCCGGTCGGCCTCGTCGGACGTACGCGGGAAGACGCTCCCCGGCTCGATGCCGAGCTGAGCCGGCGCGCCGTGCGGTTGCTCGGGCCCGTCGGCGGCGATCCCGGCCGGCGGCGCAACCTGGGCGGCGTCGCCGACGGCGGTGACGATGCGCGGGGCGTCGGGCCCGTCCTTGGTCAGCACGGCCACGCCCGCGGCGACACCGCCGACCACGACGAGCAGCACACTGGCGCCGGCCGCCATCCGTACGCCGAACGGCAGCCGAGCCCACCAAGACTTTCGTGGCATTTCGAGCAGTTGCTGCCAAGAGTCACTAGTTGTCTCGTTTTGCACCCAAGCATTGTGCAGCGCGGGGCTCGCGATGCAAGCATCCCGAGCCCCGTTTGTGCCTTAAGACCTTTTTCGTTACATATGCGTGGGCGGGCCTGGGTCAGGCCGCCCGGCGGACCGTCTCGAGGGCCTTGCTCCAGGTCACGGTCTGGTCGAGGACCGCGCCGAGGGCCTGCTCCTGGCGCTCGCTCGGCAGGAAGGTGCTGTAGTTCTCGAAGTCGGTCGCGAGCGACAGCAGAACCTGGGCGCGTACGTCGGCCAGCATGAGCTCGCCGGCGATCAGGCGCAGGTGCTCGACCGCGCGGGCGCCGCCGACCGAGCCGTAGCCGACGAAGCCCGCGGCCTTGTTGTTCCACTCCTTGAAGAGGAAGTCGATCGCGTTCTTGAGCGCGCCCGACGTGGAGTGGTTGTACTCCGGGGTGACGAAGATGAAGCCGTCGAACGAGTCGATCTTCTTGGCCCACTCGATGGTGTGCGGCTTGGAGTACTGGCCCATCGACGGCGGGATCGCCTCGTCGAGGTGGGGCAGGTTGTAGTCGAGCAGGTCGACCAGCTCGTAGTCGGCGTCGGTGCAATTGGACGCGACGTCCAGGACCCACTTGGCCACGGCCTCGCCGTTACGGCCCGGGCGGGTGCTGCCGAGGATGATTCCGATCTTGGTCATTTTCTCGTCCTTAGCTTGCGGGAGTGTCCGCGGCATCAAACTTGCTTCGTCAAGCAACTATTCCTGCGCGGTCAGCCTACGATCAACCTCATGTCGGCGACATCACCCGATCCGGAGCTGCCCCCGGGTCTGACCGCACTCACCCCGTCGGAGGAGGCGATCATGCGCGGGCTCGGCCGGCTTCTGCTCGTGCTCCCCCGGGCCATGAACGCCGACCTCGAGACCGAACAGCGCATGTCGGCCAGCGAATACAACGTGCTGCGCCACCTGTCCGAGTCCGGCAGCGGACGCATGCGGATGAGCGAGCTGGCCCAGGCCTGCGACATGTCCCTGAGCGGCATGACCCGCCTGGCGGCCAAGCTCGAGTCGTCGGGCTTCCTCCAGCGCGTCAAATGCGACGAGGACGCCCGCGGCTGGAACGCCGTCCTGACCGACCGAGGCCTGGCCCGCCTGCGCGAGGCCTGGCCCACCCACCTGGCCAGCGTCCGCCGCCACATCTTCGACCACCTGGGCGGCCTGGACCTGGTCCAGCTGGCCACAGTCCTCGACAAAATCGCCGGCGACGCCGAGGCCTGATAAGAGCCGAACAATCGAGAGCGAGTTAGTCATGAGGGGCCCGGCTAGACTGCCCGCGTGCAACTGCCCCAGATTCTCGGCATCATCGAACGGCTGCTCGTCGCCAGTGAGCACCCCGACATCGTGAAGGTCGAGCGTTACGGCACGGCGACCGAGCCCTGGGGGCCGAACGCCGAACGGTCGAAGACCAAGACCGTCTCCGGCGTCCGCGTCATCTACACCGCCACCTCCGGCGCGATGCTGTGGGGCGCGATCTCACCGGACGTGGTCACCGTGCCGGCGCCGGACGAGATGCCGCCGCCGAGCCAGCGTGCCTTCCGCCTGCCGATCTTTGTCGCGCAGCTTCTCGACGCGGCCCGCCCGGCCGGTTTCACCTCGTGGGAGTTGGTCGCCCGTCCGGTCATCGGGCCCAAAGACAGGCTGGGCGCCCTCCCCAGCGGCCTCCGCATCACCTGTGCCGACAACACCAAGATGCTCCTGCTCGCCCAGGCCACCGGCGCCATGGTCGGCACCGACCCCGACGAGGAGCCCTTCCCCGACTACACCATTCCCGAGACAATCAAAGCCCCTGCTCACTAGGCCTTTCATCCCGCCTATGGCCTAGAAGCGGACCGGCCGGAGCGCCGTTACTGAATGCTACGGTGAATTCATGACCGCGGTGCCCGAGTGGATGCGCCCGCCCCGCCCTGAGGGGTGGTTCGCCGACGATCTCGACCATCTTCCCGAAGCGCCTCGTCACACTGAACTGATCGATGGAGCGCTCGTCTTCATGATGTCTCCCCAGCGAATCTGGCATGCTCGGGTGATCGACGCGCTGGTCAGCTCCCTGAGGAGGGCAGCGCCGCCAGGCATCGGGGTCGAACGCGAGATCACCATCCGCTTGGACGACCGAAACCGTCCCGAGCCGGACTTTCTGGTGACGACGGGGGACTACGCCTTGGACCTCACGTTTTTGACACCCGACCAGGTTCTCCTGGTCGGCGAGGTGGTCTCGCCGGAGTCCGCGCACCGCGACCGGACGGTCAAGCTGCGAAAATACGCGGAAGCCGGCATCAGCCACTACTGGCGCGTCGAGGACGAGGACGGATCACATGTGGTCCACGCCTACGAGATCGACGGCCCCGTGCGGTCGTATGTGCCGACCGGAATCCATCGTCACCAGATGCGCACGTCAAAGCCGTTCGAGATCACGCTCGACCTGGACGCGCTGCTGCCCGGTCGCGAGAGCTGAGCCGGGCACTACTTACAGACCGATGACCCGGACCCGTCGCCTACACAGGTTGGTCATATCGTCGACATCGGATGTCAGAACCGCCACTGGTCCCGGCAGCCGCAGTGCCACTTCGGCAACCATGGCGTCGATGGCGTACTTGTGCCCGTGCAGCCTCGTCTCCTTCAGGAGAGCGGCGCTTCGGCGGGCGGATTCTTTCGTCACCGGCTCCACGCGAATCCGGGACAAGAGCCAGTTCAGGCGCGCGATGTCCACGCCGTCATAGGAAACCTCAATGATCGTGGCGGCCGATATGGCGAGATCGGCGGCGTCACGCTCTGCCTGCTCCAGGAGGAGCATCACCTTGCGGTCCCGGTCGATCCACGAAGCGAGGCCTTGCGAATCGAGCACCAGCGATTCGATGCTCACGCCGCGTGCTCCACTCCCTCGCTTCCGTGCAACAGCGCCTGAGCCTGTGCCATCTCCTGATCGGTGAATGCGCCGAACTCACCTTGGTAGTGGTCCAGTTCCTCCCTCAGAAGCCTGCGCCGCTCGGCCCGCTCGGCCAACTCGGTAAGGTAACCGGAGACGTTGTCGGTGTGCGCCTTCATGCTTTCCAGCAGCTCGACCGGCAGCGTGATCGTGACCTTCCTCGTCTTCGCCATACCGCGACCATACCACGGTATTACCGCATCAAAGTGGGGCCGAGTGGCTAGACGTTGAAGCGGAACTCGACGACGTCGCCGTCTTTCATGATGTAGTCCTTGCCCTCCATGCGGACCTTGCCGGCCGCCTTGGCGGCGGACATGGAGCCGGCCCTCATCAGGTCGTCGTAGCTGACGATCTCGGCCTTGATGAAGCCGCGCTGGAAGTCGCTGTGGATGACGCCGGCCGCCTCGGGGGCCGTGGCGCCGACCGGGACGACCCAGGCGCGGGACTCTTTCGGGCCGGCGGTCAGATAGGTCTGCAGGCCCAGCGTGTTGAAGCCGACCCGGATGAGCTGGTTGAGGCCGGGCTCGGTCTGGCCGGTCGACTCGAGCAGCTCCTGCGCCTCGTCGGCCGGCAGGTCGATCAGCTCGGACTCGATCTTCGCGTCCATGAAGACGGCCTCGGCCGGGGCGACCAGCGCGCGCATCTCGTTGAGGAAGGCCGCGTTGCCGAGCTCGTCCTCGTCCACGTTGAAGACGTACAGGAACGGCTTGGTGGTCAGCAGGTGCAGCTCGCTCAGCAGGGCCACGTCGATGCCCGCGGCAGCGGCGCCCGCGTGCAGCGTCACCCCGTCGTTGAGGAGCTTGAACGCGGCCTCGGCGGCGGCCACCGTGGGGGCTTTGTCCTTCTTGAGCTTGGCTTCCTTCTGCAGGCGGGGCAGCGCCTTCTCGACCGTCTGCAGGTCGGCCAGGATCAGCTCGGTGTTGATCGTCTCGATGTCGTCGGCCGGCGAGATCTTGCCGTCGACGTGCAGCACGTTGGGGTCGGAGAACGCGCGGACGACCTGGCAGATCGCCGTGGCGTCGCGGATGTTGGCGAGGAACGCGTTGCCGCGGCCCTGGCCCTTCGACGCGCCGCGCACGAGGCCGGCGATGTCGACGAAGCTCACCGGCGCGGGAATGATCTTTTCGCTGCTGAAGACCTCGGCGAGCTTCCCCAGCCGCTCGTCGGGCAGCCCGACCACGCCGACGTTCGGCTCGATCGTCGCGAAGGGGTAGTTCGCGGCGAGCACGTCGTTCTTGGTCAGGGCGTTGAACAGGGTGCTCTTGCCGACGTTGGGCAGGCCGACGATTCCGATGGTGAGGCTCACGGAACGTGAGTCTACGCAAGCCTCACCGGAAGAACTTGCGCAGTTCCGCCGCGACCAGTTCAGGCTTGCCCCGGTCGTCCGCGGCAAGATGCCCGACGCCGGTCAGCGTCACCCGCCGCACGTGCGGCAACACCACTTCCAGACCGTTCAAGACCCCCTTCAGGTACGCCGGGGAGCGGTCCCCGCCGAGCAGCAGCGTCTCCGCCTCGACCCGGGCGTAACGGTCGAGCGGCCCGGCCGCCTCCTCGACCACGGTGGCGTCCTGGCGCATGGTCGGCACGAGCCGCCCGAACGGCGTGTAGTCGGCCGGCCGGTTGCTGCGGTCGTCGAGCCGCATGCCCAGCCGGACCAGCGGAGTGAGCACGGCCCGGGGCGCGAATCGCAGGTCGCCGGTCCCCTTGACCGTGGTGACAAAGGCCGCCGCCGTACGCCCGGAGGCCAGCTCTTTCTCGAAGCGGGTGCGCCAGGCGACCGGGTTCGTCCCGTCATGCCAGATCGGCGGCTCGTAGAGCGCGAGGCGCCGGATCTGCGGCAGTTCGAGCGCGGCCTGCACCGCGATGACAGCGCCCGAGCTGAGCCCGAAGACGTTGCCGGCGCCGGTCTCGTCGAGCACCGCCCGCAGGTCGTCGATCTCGGTGCGCAGGCCGTAGCCGTCGCCGACCGGCCCGCTGCGGCCGCGCCCTCGCCGATCGGGCACGTAGACGGTGAACGTGCCGGCCAGTTCCCGCGCCAGCCGGGTGAAGTTGCGGGACGTCTGCATCCCGCCGTGCAGCAGGACCAGCTTGTGGTCGCCCCCGCCGAAGGTCCGGCACTGGATGTCGGTCGCGCTCCTGGTTTCCATTCGTCAACCGTAGTTGACACTGCGAGCGTCGTCAACCAAAGTTGACAGCCCACTCTCATGTCCGAATCCCGCCAGCCAACCGAGCCTGTCCGGGGGCAGACTCGTGGACATGGAACTGGACTTCGATCGGTGCTATCGGGCCGCGGACAGCCGGGACCAGCGCTTCGACGGCTGGTTCTACACCGCGGTGACCAGCACCGGCATCTACTGCCGCCCGTCCTGCCCGGCGATGACCCCGAAACGCGAGAACGTCCGCTTCTATCCGAGCGCGGCTGCCGCCCAGCGGGAGGGTTTCCGCGCCTGCAAGCGCTGCCGACCGGACGCGGCCCCCGGCTCGCCCGAGTGGGACGTGCGGGCCGACCTGGTCGGCCGCGCGATGCGGTTGATCGGCGACGGCGTGGTCGACCGGGACGGCGTGCCGGGTCTGGCCGGTCGCCTCGGCTACACCGAGCGGCACCTCAACCGGCTGCTCACCGCCGAGCTCGGAGCCGGTCCGCTGGCCCTGGCCCGGGCGCAACGCGCGCAGACCGCCCGGATCCTGATCGAGACCACCGACCTGGGTCTGGCCGAGATCGCCTTCGCGGCGGGTTTCGGCAGCGTGCGGCAGTTCAACGACACGATTCAGGAGGTGTACGCGCAGGCGCCGGGCCGGCTTCGCGAGCGTCGGCCGGTCGCGCGGGCCGAGGCGGGGACGATCAACCTGCGACTCGCGTACCGGTCGCCCCTGCACGTGGCTTCGCTGCTCGATTTCCTCGAGCTGCGGGCGCTCCCGGGCATCGAGGAGCGCGACGGTAATACGTACCGCCGCGGTTTGTCCCTGCCGCACGGGACGGCGACCGTCGCGCTGACCCCGGCCGACCGCTGGGTCTCGGCGACGCTGCGGCTGAGCGACGTGCGGGATCTCGCGCCGGCCGTGGCCCGCTGCCGGCGGCTCTTCGACCTGGACGCGGACCCCGAGGCAGTCGACGCGACGCTGGGCGCGGACCCGACGCTGAGCGCGGTGGTGCAGGCCGAGCCGGGCGTACGCGTGCCGCGCGCGGTGGACGGCTTCGAGATGGCGGTGCGCGCGATCGTGGGCCAACAGGTCAGCGTATCGGGAGCGCGGACGACGTTGACGCGTCTGATCCGGGCCTGTGGACAGCCGGACGAGCTGGTCGGCTTCCCGTCCGCCGCCGTGCTGGCCGATCTGCCGGACAGCGCGTTCGGCATGCCGGCGGCCCGGCGCGAGACGATCCGGGGCCTGGCCGCCGCGGTGGCCGACGGCAAGATCGATCTGGACCCGGGCGCGGACCGCGAGGAAACGGTCGCCCGCCTGGTCGAACTGCCCGGGATAGGCCCGTGGACGGCGGGCTACGTGGCCATGCGCGCGATCGGCGACCCGGACGTCTTTCTCCCGACCGACCTGGCCGTTCGCCGCGGCGCCAAGGCCCTCGGCCTGCCGGACAACCCCAAGACCCTTTCCGCGTACGCCGAGAGGTGGCGACCGTGGCGCTCCTATGCCCTGATCCGCCTGTGGCGCGCGGCCTGAGCCGGTTGTCCACAGCTACCCAAGATCTTTCCCACGGCGCGGCCGCCCAGGCCAAGCTGTGTCGCAACCCCCTGGAGGACGCCATGTTGAAATACCGCACCCTGGACACTCCCGCCGGTCCGCTCACCGTCGTCGTGGCCGGCACGGGCGCCGTGCGCGCCGCCGGTTTCACCGAAGAGTTGAGCGAGCTCACCGACCTGATCCATCCCCGCCTGCAGGCTCCGGCCGAGCAGGCCGACGACGTGGGGCCGGTGACCGGTCTCGTGCGGTCCTATTTCGACGGTGACAAGGCCGCGCTCGACGCCGTGGTGGTCGAGCAGCACACCAACGGCGACTACCTGCGGCACGCGTGGCAGGTCATGCGCGAGATCAAGCCGGGCGCCCCGGTGACCTATTCGGAGTTCGCCCGGCTCAGCGGCCGGCCCGCGGCGATCCGGGCGGCCGCCACGGCCTGCGCGCGCAACCCGGTCGCGCTCTTCACCCCGTGCCACCGGGTGCTGCGGCTCGACGGGTCGCTCGGCGGCTACCGGTGGGGCCTGCCGGTCAAGCGTTTCCTGCTCGACCACGAGGGTGCGGCGTGAGCCTTATTCACGGGTCGATCGCAGCGGGTGGCTCTAACATTCAGCCATGACTGATACGGGAACGACCGGGCGCGCCGGTCTCCCCGAGCGACCGTCGCTGGACGGCCTCGAGGACAAGTGGGCGCGCACCTGGCAGGAGGAGGGCACGTATGCGTTCGACCGCTCGAAGGAGCGGGCGGACGTATACGCGATCGACACCCCTCCGCCGACCGTATCGGGCGAGCTGCACATGGGGCACGTCTTCTCCTACACGCACACCGACACGGTCGCCCGGTTCCAGCGCATGCGCGGCAAGGCCGTCTTCTACCCGATGGGCTGGGACGACAACGGCCTGCCGACCGAGCGCCGGGTCCAGGTCGTGTACGGCGTCCGGTGCGACCCGGCCCTGCCCTACGACCCCTCGTGGGAGCCACCGGCCACCCCGCCGAAACAGGCCGTCTCGATCTCCCGGCGTAACTTCGTCGAGCTGTGCGGGCGGCTGACGACCGAGGACGAAAAGGTCTTCGAGTCGCTGTGGCGGCGGCTCGGGCTCTCCGTCGACTGGGCGCTGACCTACACGACGATCGGGCGGCGCTCCCAGGCCATCTCGCAGCGGGCCTTCCTCAACAATCTGGCCCGCGGCGAGGCCTACACGGCCGAGGCCCCCACGCTGTGGGACGTCGGCTTCCGCACCGCGGTCGCCCAGGCCGAGCTGGAGGATCGAGATCGTCCCGGCGCCTATCACCGGCTGCGGTTCCACGGGCCGGACGGGCCGGTCGAGGTCGACACGACGCGACCCGAGCTCCTGCCGGCCTGCGTCGCCTTGGTCCACCACCCCGGCGACGAGCGCTACACCGGCCTGACCAGCGTCCGCACGCCCTATTTCGACGTCGAGGTCCCGGTCTACGAGCACCCGATGGCCGCGGTCGACAAGGGCACCGGCATCGCGATGGTCTGCACGTTCGGCGACCTCACCGACGTCACCTGGTGGCGTGACCTGCAACTGGAGACCCGGGTCGTCCTCGGGCGCGACGGCCGGTTCCTGCCCGACCGGCCGGCCGGCGTCTCCGAGGCGGCCTATCGCGACTTCGCCGGGCTGACCGTCAACGGGGCCCGGCGCGAGATCGTCCGGATCCTGACCGAGACCGGTGACCTGCTGGGCGGGCCCCGGCCGATCACACACCCGGTCAAGTTCTACGAGAAGGGCGACTCGCCGCTCGAGATCGTCACCAGCCGGCAGTGGTTCATCCGCAACGGCGGCCGCGAGCCGCGCATCCGGGAAAGCATGATCGCCCGGGGCCAGGAGCTGCGGTGGTTCCCCGAGCACATGCGGCACCGCTTCGAGCACTGGGTGAACGGGCTGACCGGGGATTGGCTGGTCAGCCGGCAGCGGTTCTTCGGCGTGCCCATCCCGATCTGGTACCGGCTCGACAACGCTGGCGAGCCGGACTACGACAAGTTTCTCATACCGGATGAATCAGCGCTGCCGGTCGACCCATCGTCGGAGTGCCCGCCGGGCTTCGACGAGACCCAGCGTGACGTCCCGGGCGGCTTCACGGCCGACCCCGACGTCATGGACACGTGGGCCACGTCGTCGCTGACCCCGCAGATCGTCGGCGGCTGGCACGACGACGAAGACCTGTTCCGGCGGGTCTTCCCGATGGACCACCGGCCGCAGGCCCACGAGATCATCCGCACCTGGCTGTTCTCCACCGTGCTGCGGGCCGATCTGGAAAACGGCGTCCTGCCCTGGCGCAACGCGGTCCTCTCGGGGTGGATCCTCGACCCCGATCGCAAAAAGATGGCGAAATCCAAGGGCAACGTCGTCACCCCGATCGACCTGCTGGTGCAGAACGGCTCGGACGCCGTCCGCTACTGGGCGGCCAACGGGCGGCCCGGGGCCGACCTGGCGTTCGACCCGGCCCAGATCAAGGTCGGGCGGCGGCTGGCGACCAAGCTGCTCAACGCGTCGAAATTCGCGCTCGGCCTGGGTGCGGCCGACGCACTCCGGCAGCCGGTCACCGAGCCGCTCGACCGGGCGATGCTGACCCGGCTGGCGACCGTGGTGACCCGGGCGACCGAGGCGTTCGACCGGTACGACCACACCGAGGCGCTGCAGGCGACCGAGACGTTCTTCTGGACGTTCTGCGACGACTACATCGAGCTGGTCAAGGAGCGCGCCTACGCGGAGGGGCCGGCCGCCGACTCGGCCCGGGCGGCGCTCGCGGCGGGGCTGTCGGTGCTGCTGCGATTATTCGCGCCGTTCCTGCCGTACGTCACCGAGGAAGTCTGGTCGTGGTGGCGGTACGGCTCGGTCCACCAGTCGACCTGGCCCACGCCTCACGAGCTGACCCGAGTGGCCGGCGAGGGGGACGCGAGCCTGCTCGACCTGGCCGGGGACGCGCTGCGCCAGGTCCGGCGGGCGAAATCGGACCGGAAACTGTCGATGAAGGCCGACGTGCCGCTGGCCGAGGCGCTCGGGCCGGCCGACGTGCTCGACCGGCTGGCGCTGGTCGAGGGCGACCTCAAGTCGGCCGGCCGCATCGCCAAGCTCGACGCCCGGCCCGGCCGCACCTCCGAACTGGTGATCGCCTGCGCGTTCTGACGCCGGCTCACGCGTCGTACGGGCCTCGGCTCTGGCCAAACAGCCGGAGTCGGGGCCCTCGGCAAGGCAGCATGAAGGCATGCCGATCGCGCCCGAGCAGGTCGAGGCGCCCGCCCGTGACGCCGTGCTGTTCCGGTCGTCGCCGGTGCGGACGTTCGTCGTGCTCTTCCTGCTGTTGATGCTGTCGTTCGCCCTGGTGTCGCCGATCGTCGCGCTGGTGGCGGGCGGAACCGCGAAGCCGTGGTGGCACACCGCGCTCCAGGCCGGTGTCATCGCGGGTCTCGCCTCGGCCGCCTACGCCTACTCGACGCGTGGCTCGCTGAAGACGTGGGTGCGCATCTCGTCGGGCGGGCTCGAACTCGCCGCCCAGGACAGCGACCCGATCCTGCTGACCTGGACGGACATCAAGCACGTGACGGTGCGCCGGGAGCGGCTGCGCAACGTCCTGGAGGTCACGCCGATCGATCTCGACGACGTGCACCCGGTGCAGGGCGAGGAGGTCGGGCCGCCGGCGCTGGCCGAGACGCCGGACGGGCAGTCGTTCACCGCCGACCTCAGCGAGCTCTGGCCCGGCCCGCGACGGCTGCGCCGCGAGCTGGCCAAATATCTGCCGGCCGACCGATAAGGCTAGAAGTCGCCGCCGAAATCTCCGCCGAAGTCGCCCCCACCGACGTCACCGCCGCCGAAGTCACCGGCGCTCATGTCGCTGCCGTCACCGCCGCCGAAGTCTTGCGCGGCGTCCGCGTAGCCGTCGGAGAAGCCGTCGCCGTAACCCATGTCGCCGAAGCCGGGTGAGAGCAACGCGTCGAAGATCAGCATGCCGCCGAGCACACCGGCGCCGGCGCCGAGGGCCGTCTTCCAGACGGGCGTCGAATACCAGCCCGAGGGCACCGGCCGGCCCTGGACGCGGCCGCCGGGGTAGTAGTAGGGAGTGTCGGCGCCCGGCTGCGGACCGGCCTTGTAGTGCTGGCCCTGCACGTTGACCTCGCGCTCCCGCGTGATCTGCCCGGCGCCCTGGGCCGACGCCAGCGCCGGCAGGTCGGGGCCGGGGTCGATGCCCATGGCGAGCCGCGCCGCCCGCACGTATTGCAAGCCCTCGAGAGCCGACTCGCGAGCCAGCTCGTACTGCCGGACGGTGTTGGCCTGTTGCAGCTGACCGCCGGCCGCGTTGTAGCGCTCGCCGGCGTCGGAGAGCGCCTGACGGGCCGCCGTGTCGTCACCGTGCAGGTTCATCAGCTGGCCGCCGAGGCGCTCGTACCACCTCTGGGCCTCAGCCCGCGCGTCTTCCAGCCGGGTCTGTTGAGAAGCCGCGCCGCTGCGCCTCGCCACCAGGATGACAAGGCCGACAACGACGACGATGCCCAGTATCAGCAACACGCTCATGTTTCCACGGTACCCTCGCGTTTCTCCCCGGAGCCGTCTGGCAGGCTCCGCTATGTGACTGTTTCGACGCTGGTCGTAGTGCTTGTCTGCTTGGCCGTCGGCGCTGCCCTCGGGTGGCTCGCCGCCCGGCTGCGCGCGGCCGCCGACATCGCCCGGCTCGAGGCCACCGTGCAGGCCCGCGCCGAGGGTGAGGAACGCCTCGAACAGTCGCTGCGCGCGCTCTCCTACGAGTCCACCGCGCAGTCCCAGGAGGCCGTCGCCCGGGCCATCGGGCCGCTGCACGAGACCCTGCGCCGCTATGAGGAAAGGGTCTCTGAGCTGGAGCGCGACCGGGTCGACGCGTACGCCGAGTTGCGCGAGCAGGTACGCATGATGACCACGGTCTCGGGCGAGCTGCGCACCGAGACCAAGCAGCTGGTGTCGGCCCTGCGGACGCCTCAGGTTCGGGGCCGGTGGGGTGAGCACCAACTGCGCCGGATCGTGGAGGCGGCCGGGCTGCTGGAACACTGTGACTTTGCTGAGCAGGTCACGGCGTCGACCGACAATTCGGGCGTACGCCCCGATCTCGTCGTCAAGCTGCACGGCGGCCGTTCGGTCGTCGTCGACGCGAAAGCCCCGCTGGAGGCCTACCTCTCGGCGCTCGAGGCCCGCGACGAGCGCACCCGCGACGGCTTCCTCGACCAGCACGCCCGCCACCTGCGCCTGCACATCGACGCGCTGGCGGCCAAGGAGTATTGGACCGCGTTCGAGTCGGCGCCCGATTTCGTGGTGCTCTTCGTGCCGGCCGACCCGTTCCTGGACGCGGCCCTGCAGCACGACCCGACCGTGATGGAGCACGCCTTCCGGCGCAACGTCGTGTTGGCCACGCCGTCCACGCTGATCGCGCTGCTGCGCACGGTCGCCTTCTCGTGGCGGCAGGAGGAGCTGGCCCGCAACGCGGTCGAGGTGCACAGCCTGGCCCGCGAGCTTTACGCCCGGCTGGCCACGCTGGGCGACCACGTCGGCAAGCTCGGCGCCTCGCTGGGCGGGGCCGTCACCGCGTACAACCGGGCCGTCGGCTCTCTGGAGTCTCGCGTGCTGGTCAGCGCGCGCAAGCTCGCCGAGATGGGCGTCTCGGACGACGACATCCCCACCCCGGCCCAGCTCGAGGTCGCCCCCCGCCAGCCCCAGGCCCCAGAACTACTCGAGCCTCACTAGGCCGCAATCGCCCCGTCGATGAGCGGACAGCCGATCATCGGCTCAGAGGGGGCGATTGCCCGCGGAGCGAAGCGGAGCCAGCCAGCTCAGCCGCCGCCGCGGCAGCAGCCTTTTTCATGTCTCGGCGCAGCTCTTGCGGGAGCGAGAAGACGAGGCGCTCGTCGGCGGTCGTGAACTCGGTGACCTCGCCGTAGCCGCGGGTCGCCAGGTGACCCAGCACCTCCATGACCAGGTCTTCCGGCACGCTGGCGCCGGACGAGACGCCGACCGTGGTGGCGCCCTCGAGCCACTCGTCCTGGATCTCGGAGGCGTAGTCGACCAGGTGGCCCGCGCGGGCGCCGGCGTCGAGCGCGACCTCGACCAGGCGGACGGAGTTGGACGAGTTGGTCGAGCCGACGACGATCACCACGTCGCACTCGGGGGCGATCTCTTTGATCACGTGCTGGCGGTTGGACGTCGCGTAGCAGATGTCGTCGCTGGGTGGCGACTGGAGCAGCGGCAGCCGGGTCTTGAGGCGGGCCACCGTCTCCATCGTCTCGTCGACCGAGAGCGTGGTCTGCGACAGCCACACGACCTTGGCCGGGTCGCGCACGACGACCTGGTCGACCGAGTCGGGGCCGTCGACCAGCTGGATGTGCCGGGGCGCCTCACCCGCGGTGCCGACGACCTCTTCGTGACCCTCGTGACCGATGAGCAGGATGTCGTAGTCGTCGGCGGCGAACCGCTTGGCCTCGTGGTGGACCTTGGTGACCAGCGGGCAGGTGGCGTCGATCGCCTTGAGGTTGCGCGCCCGGGCCTGCTCGTGCACCTCGGGCGCGACGCCGTGGGCCGAGAAGACCACGGTCGAGCCCTCGGGCACCTCTTCGTTCTCCTCCACGAAGATCGCGCCCTGCGATTCGAGCGTGCTCACCACGTGTTTGTTGTGCACGATCTGCTTGCGCACATAGACCGGGGCGCCATAGAGCTTCAGCGCCTCCTCGACGGTCTGCACCGCACGGTCGACGCCCGCGCAGTAACCGCGCGGCTTGGCCAGCAACACACGCTTCCGAGGTTCGCTCACCCGGCCATGGTACGTGGGAAGGTCGCGGCGCTGCCCAGCTGCGATCAGCGCCACAGCCGTCGTCCACAGGCCCGTCCGGGGGCTCGACCGGATGGCCCTCGACCGCGATACTCGTCGGGTGCTAGACGAGGATCAGAAGGATGAAAAGGTCGAACTGGCGCCGTGGTGGGTCGTCACCGGCCGCGCCCTGCGCTTCATTCTCGGCGCGTTGTCGCTGGTCGGCGGTCTGACCTGGGTCCTGCTCAACCTGCACGCGAGCAGCGCGATGCTCGACACCGCGGTCGGGGCGGTGCTCGCCGCCGGCGGGTTGGTGCTGCTCATGCCGCACCGCATCCGCCTCCCGCGGCGGGCCACGGCGATCGTGATGACCGGGTTCGCGCTGGCCGGCACCGCGGCCGGGCTTCTCTTCGAGCGGTCTCGCGAGTGCTGCATGTTCGCCTATGTGTCGGAGCGGGGCTGGCCGTTCCACTGGGCCGCCCGGGGCGGGGTGGCCGACGATCCGGAGACGGCGTTCCGGCTGGCCCAGTCCTCGGGCTGGAGCGTCGACGTCCTCTCACTCACGGCCGACCTGCTGCTCTGGTCGTACGTGGGGCTGGTGCTCGTGGTCGTCGTCGTCCAGGTGCAGCGCTCCCGCCGAGCGGCCTGACCCCGCGCACGCTCCGGAGGCCGAAAGAAGACCGATTCGCCGGTGATGCGGCGGTTTCGCCGGGATACTCGGACGCATGCCTGAGCCCGCAGGGGACGACGAACCCGGCCTCCTCGCCTCGACGGTGACGACCCTGCGCCTGATCGTCGGCTGGGCCCTGATCGCGCTCGGCGTGCTCAACCTGGCGATGGGGCTCGCCACCGTGGCGTACACGGTCTTCCACGTCGTGCTGCTGTTCACCGGTCTGCTCCTGCTGGGTCTCGGCCGGGTCGGCCGCCGTCCGGGCCGGATCACCCTGCTGGCCGGTGGCCTGGTCGCCGTGCTCGGGCTCGTGATCAGCGCGATCCCGGCCCTGACCGTCGAATGCTGCGCCCGGGGCTACGCCGTCCGGCACGGCTACCCGTTCACCATGCTGGCCCGCGATCCCGGCAGCTGGCATCTCGACGCCGGGCAGGCGGTCGCCGACCTGCTCTTCTGGGCGTGCGCCGGCACCATCGTCGCGGTCGTGGTGGCCCACCTCGTCCCGGCCGCACCGGCCGAGCCGACGCGGCCGGCCACCGCACCGCGGCACAACGCGCACGCCGAGGGCCGGGTCGCCCGGGAGCAGGACCGCCCGCGCGAGGCCCGGGCGGCGGACGACGAGAATGTCGGGGGCCTTCCGTAGTCTGGCCGGGTGAGTGAGCCCGAGCCGACCGCGACACCACCACCGAGCCAGCCGACGAAAAGTTCCGCCGACGAGCCGTGGCCGGTCCGCGTCGTCAGTCAGAAGATCGGCTCGTGGATCGCCAAGCTCGGCTGGGTCTGGGTCGACGGCCAGGTCGCCCAGATCAGCCGCCGCCCCGGGTCCACGGTGGTCTTCCTGACCCTGCGTGACCCCTCGGCCGACCTCAGCCTCACCGTCACCGCCCACCGTGACGTGCTCGACTCCGGCGCACCCGAGCTGGCCGAGGGGGCCCGGGTCACGCTGCACGCCAAGCCCGAGTTCTATCCGGCCCGGGGCACGCTGAGCCTGCGGGCCGACGAGATCCGCCAGGTCGGCCTGGGCGAGCTGCTGGCGCGGCTCGAGCGGCTGAAAAAGCTGCTGGGCGCCGAGGGCCTGTTCGCCCGCGAGCGCAAGCGCCGGCTGCCGTTCCTGCCCCAGCGCATCGGGCTGATCACCGGCCGGGCCAGCGCCGCCGAGCGCGACGTGCTGATGAACACGCGCCGTCGCTGGCCGTCGGTCGACTTCAAGGTGATCAACGTGCCGGTCCAGGGCCCGACCGCGGTGCCCCAGATCATCGACGCGCTCAAGGTGCTCGACAACGACGACACCGTCGACGTCATCGTGATCGCCCGGGGCGGCGGCAGCGTGGAAGATCTGCTGCCGTTCTCCGACGAGGCGCTCTGCCGGGCCGTCTTCGGCGCGCGCACCCCCGTGGTCAGCGCGATCGGCCACGAGACGGACGCGCCGCTGATCGATTACGTGGCCGACCTGCGCGCCTCCACCCCGACCGACGCGGCCAAGCGCATCGTCCCCGACCTGGGCGAGGAGACGCAGCTCATCGAAGTGGCCCGGCGCCGGCTCGACCGCGCGGTGCTCACCCTGATCGACCGCGAGACCCACCGGGTCGAGTCGTGGCGCTCACGGCCCTCGCTGGCCCGGCCCGAGCTGCTGGTCGACCAGCGCGCGGCCGACGTCACCGGGCTGCGCGACCGTTCGGTCCGCAGCCTGGAAAACCGGCTCCGCCGGGCCGACGACGAGCTGCGCCACACGGTCGCCCGGCTGCGGGCCCTGTCCCCGGCCGCGACGCTGGAACGCGGCTACGCGATCGTCCAGCGCGCCGACGGCCACGTGGTGCGCGCGGCCGGCGACGTCCAGACCGACGACCTGCTCCGGGTCCGGCTCGCCGAGGGCGAGCTGCAAGCAGTGGTCCAGACAGCGGCAGAAGTAAAGGACAGCAAATGAGCGACGAGAAACTGAGTTACGAGCAGGCCCGCACCGAGCTGGCCACAGTGGTCGAGCAGCTGGAACGCGGCGGCAGCTCGCTGGAGGAGTCGCTGGCTCTGTGGGAGCGCGGCGAAAAGCTGGCCGACGTCTGCCAACGCTGGCTCGACGGCGCCCGCGCGCGCATCGAGACCGCCCGCGCGGCCCGCGGCGAGGAGTAAATCAGCGCAGCGAGCCGACCAGAGCCTCAAGATTTTTCACGTCGGTCTTGCCGACGACGACGACCGTGCGGCTCTCGTCCGCCAGCACCAGCGCCTTCTCCCCCGGCCGGCCGTTGTAGAGACGCCACACACCGCTGTCGGCGCGGAAGTTGCCGATCTGTTCGGACTGCTTGCTGAGCTCGATCGGCAGCAGGGTCGCCGACGGCACACTGCTCTCCACGAGCTGGATCGGGTCCTTGTCCGGGTCGACATAGCCGATCCGCAGGGTCGCGCCGTCCTCGGCCCGCTTGAAGGTGGCGCTCGACGCGTGCCAGTCGTCGCCGAGGCCCTGCGGCACCAGCACGCTGAACAGCTTGGCCTGCTGCGCCGTCTGGATCGTGGGCGCCACGTCGACCGCCACCGGCTTGTCCCCGTCGAGAACGAGGCGGTAGAAGGTGAGCAGCAGCGCGATCGGGATCAGCAGGATCGCCAGCGACATGACCATGTCTCTGGGCGACCGCTCCTGGCCACGGCGAAGCCGCACCGGCTCTTCCTGTTCCACCTCGGGGGTGACCGGGGCGGCGGGAGCGGTGGGGCCGGCGGGTACGGGCGAGGCGGGTTCCACTCACCCATTGTTAACCATGTCGCTGACACGGGACTTTGCGCATCCGCACATGTGAGGATCGTTTCCCGGGGCCGGCCAGGCCCCGCACCCCGCAACGTCGCGAGGAGGCGCCCATGCCCGCACGGTTCCCACAGGATCTCGACCGCAACATCGCCCTCGATCTGGTCCGGGTCACCGAGGCCGCCGCGATGGCGGCCGGCCGCTGGGTCGGCCGCGGCGACAAAAATGGCGGTGACGGTGCGGCCGTCGACGCCATGCGCAAGCTGATCAATTCGATCGACATGCGCGGCACGGTGGTGATCGGCGAGGGCGAGAAGGACGAGGCGCCCATGCTCTTCAACGGGGAGCAGGTGGGCAACGGCACCGGCCCCGAGGTCGACGTGGCGGTCGACCCGGTCGACGGCACGACGCTGATGAGCAAGGGCATGCCGGGCGCGGTCGCGGTGCTGGCGGTGGCCGAGCGGGGCGCCATGTTCGACCCGAGCGCCGTCTTCTACATGGAGAAGATCGCGGTCGGCCCCGACTGTGCCGACGTCATCGACATCAACGCCGGCACCAGGGAAAACCTGCGCCGCATCGCGAAGGCCAAGAAGTCGAGCGTTTCCGACGTCACCGTCTGCATCCTGGACCGGCCGCGCCACGGCAAGCTGGTCGAGGAGGTGCGCCAGGCCGGGGCGAACATCCGCTTCATCTCCGACGGCGACATCGCGGGCGCCATCTCGGCGGCCCGGCTCGAGTCCGACGTGGACGTGCTGATGGGCATCGGCGGCACCCCCGAGGGCATCACCGCCGCGTGCGCGCTCAAGTGTCTCGGCGGCATGATCCAGGCCAAGCTCTGGCCGCTCGACGACTCCGAGCGGGAGAAAGCGCTGGCCGGCGGGCACGACCTCGACCGGGTGCTCACCACCGACGACCTGGTCACCGGGGACAACTGCTTCTTCGTGGCCACCGGCGTGACCTCGGGCGACCTGCTCAAGGGCGTACGTTACCGCGCGGGCGGCGCACACACCCAGTCGATCGTCATGCGGTCCAAGAGCGGCACGATCCGGGTCATCGACTCGTACCACCGGCTCGAGAAACTGGCCCTCTACTCGGCGGTCGACTTCGACGGCCACCTGCCGACTGTCCCGCTCGGCGACAGCGACCCGGCCATCTGAGAGTGAGCTGTGAAAGGCCCCGGCCGGGCGGAACCGCTTGGCGAGCCTGGCCGGGGCCTGGAACTATTCAAAGATGAGTTACGGGGCATCCGAGGCGCGAACCGAAGCAGAAGCGAAGTTCGGCACCGACGCTTTCTACGCGTCGCTGGGGCGAGCCTTCGTGACCATGTGCGCCGTGATCCCGGTGCTCTTCCTCATCGAGGCGATCGACGTCGGCATCGGCGGCGGCCAGCTCGACGTGGCCGGCGGCATCATCCCGCACCGCATCGACGGCCTCGACGGCGTCCTGTTCAGCCCGTTCCTGCACGCCGGGTGGGACCACCTCTACGGCAACGCCGTGCCGCTGATCCTGGTCGGCACGTTCGCGCTGGCCGGCGGCGTCCGGCGGTTCATCTGGTCGACCTTCGTGATCATGCTGGTGAGTGGTCTGGGCGTCTGGTTCGTGGGCGACCCCAACAGCGTGGTCGTCGGCGCCAGCGGCGTGATCTTCGGCTATCTGGGCCTGCTCGTCACCCGCGGCCTGGTCGAGCGCAGCTGGTGGAACTTCGGCGTGGCCGCCTTCATCGGCCTGCTCTACTGGTATCAGCTCTACAACATCCTGCCGACCGACCAGCCGGTGTCCTGGCAGGGCCACCTGCTCGGCCTGCTGGGCGGGGTCATCGCCGCGGTCTTCTTCCGTCGCAAGCGCGCCCGCCCGGTCGACACGACTTTGGGCCTGTGAAAGCCCAGATCTACCGCAGCTTCCGTACGGCGTCCTTGATCGCCGGACGGAAGGTGAAGAGCTGGGTGTAGACGCCCGGGTAACCGTCCCGCGCGCACCCCAGGCCCCAGCTCACGATGCCCACCTGCACCCACTCGCCGTGCCGCCCACGGCCGATCATCGGTCCGCCGCTGTCGCCCTGACACGTGTCGACCCCTGGCGACCCGGCACAGAGCTGCTCGTCGAGCACGAGCTTCACCCCCGCCTTCTGGTACGCCGCCGCACACTTCTCATCCGGCACGGTGGGCACGGTGGCGTAGTGCAGGCGCTGTTCCTGCTGGAGGGAATCCTCGCGGGTCTGCCCCCAGCCCATCACCACGTAGCGTCCGACCCCGATCGCGTCCTCGGCCAGCGGCAGGGTCGGCAGGTGCAGCGCCCGGTCGAGCCGGATGACCGCCCAGTCGTCGCCGCTGATCTCGTCAACGAAGCCCTCGGCCCGGATCACTTTTTCGGAGCGGGCGGTCTGGACGCTGTGCGACTTGAGGTCGACCGACCCGGCGGTGACCTCGATGCTGTCGTTCGTGCGGGTGCCGTCGACGCAGTGCCCGGCGGTCAGTACGACCCGCGGTTCGGTCAGCGCGCCGCCGCAGCCCATCGAGAGCCGCACCGCCCACGGAAACTTGCCCTGCGGCGCCACCAGCCCACCGACCACGTCCCGGGCCGGGAGGGCCTCGGTGACGGTGTGCGCGCCGGCTGACGAGCGCGCGTGACTGGCGGCCTGAGCTGGTCCGGCGCCGGTCGTGAGCACGGCGGCCAGCACTCCGATCAGGATCAGCGACGCGGCATTTCGGACCATAAAGACATTTGACCATAAGCAAACAGGCCGCGCGGTTAGCCGCGCGGCCTGTTTCGATGCCTGCCCTGACGGGCGTTGTCTACTTAGTACCAGCCCACGTCCTGCGAGTGTCCCCACGCGCCACACGGGGTGTCATAGCGACCCTCGATGTAGCCGAGACCCCACTTGATCTGAGTGGCCGCGTTGGTCCGCCAGTCGGAACCCTCCGAGGCCATCTTGCTGCCCGGCAGCGCCTGCGGGATCCCGTACGCGCCAGAGCTCTTGTTCTCGGCCTTGGGGTTCCAGCCGCTCTCCTTCTTCCACAGCTTTTCCAAGCAGGGGAACTGGGAGATCTTGAAGCCGGCCTCGATCATCAGCGCGCACCCGGTCTCGCGGGTCCCGCTGTATTCGCTGCAGGACGCGGGAATCGGCCCGGTGTAGGCGCCGCCGCCGCTCGAGCTGCCACCGCTGTCCGAGTCGGCCTTAGCCGCCTCTTCCTCGGCCTTCTTCTTCGCGGCTTCGGCGGCGGCCTTCTTCTGCGCGATCACCTTGAGCTCGTTCTGGTGGGCCTTCGTCGCGGCTGCCTTCGCCGCGGAGGCCGCCGTCTCGGCGGCGCTGCTCGTCGCCTCACGCTGGAAAGCGCGGGCGGCGGCGTGCTCAGCCTGACGTTGTTTCAGCAGCTGCGTGTCGTCGACCGCCGCCTGGGCGACGAGACCCGCATTCGCGCTCTGCTGCTGGACTTCCCGGTCCTGTCCGAGATAGATCCCGCCGGCCGCACCTGCCACGAGCAGGCTGACCGAGGTGACTCGTACTCCGACCCGGCTCCAGAGCCGATTCACGAAGTATCCCTTCGTCGGGGGCAATGACGCGGCACGGCTTCCACCAGGGAAAATGGCGAAAAGTCGTGCCGCGAGCACCGCGACCACCAAGGGCAGACCGGGGCCGACCACCCCGACCGGAAGCCGGTCGGAGCGGTGGCCCGGAGTCGATCTCCGACGTCGATGACCACGCATGGCGCTCGGAAGCCACCATGACCCAAGGTGAGGTGGATGTGAAACGGCGGCGCGCTGTTGTGACTTTGCTCACAACAATTTCCCGCCTAAACCGGGTGAAAGGCCCCGGCGTTCACGTCACTCCCTTGAGGACATCGTCGTTACTTCCTGAATCACTGCCATCACTCAAAGTGGCAACTCCTCCAGCAGATCGGTGACCACTTCGGCGATCGGCGACCGCTCGGAACGGGTCAGCGTGACGTGCGCGAAGATCGGGTGGCCCTTGAGGGCCTCGATCACGGCCGTGACGCCGTCGTGCCGGCCGACGCGCAGGTTGTCCCGCTGGGCGACGTCGTGGGTGAGCACCACCCTCGAGCCCTGGCCGATGCGCGAGAGCACCGTCAGCAACACGTTGCGCTCGAGCGACTGGGCCTCGTCGACGATCACGAAGGCGTCGTGCAGGCTGCGGCCGCGGATGTGGGTCAGCGGAAGCACCTCGAGCATGCCGCGGGCCAGCACCTCTTCCACCACGTTGGCGTGCACCACGGCGCCCAGGGTGTCGAAGACGGCCTGCGCCCAGGGCGACATCTTCTCCGACTCGGAACCGGGCAAATAGCCCAGTTCCTGGCCGCCGACCGCGTACAGCGGGCGGAACACGATGACCTTCTTGTGGCGGCTGCGTTCCATGGTGGCTTCGAGACCGGCGCACAGCGCGAGCGCCGACTTGCCCGTGCCGGCCCGGCCACCCAGCGAGACGATGCCGATCGACTCGTCCAGCAGCAGATCGAGGGCGATCCGCTGTTCGGCCGAGCGGCCACGGATGCCGAACGCCTCCCGGTCACCGCGAACCAGCCGTACGGACTTGTCGGGATTGACCCGGCCCAGCGCGGAGCCCCGCGTCGAGTGGATCACCAGGCCGGTGTGGCTGGGAAGATTCTCCACCTCCTCCAGCTCGAGCTCGTCGCCGCTGTAGAGCGCGTTGACCTGGTCCTCACCGAGTTTCAGGTCGGCCATGCCCGTCCAGGTCGGGTCGCTGGCCTGGCCGTGGAGGTATTCGTCGGCGGTGATACCGACCGACGCCGCCTTGACCCGTAGCGGCATGTCCTTGCTGACCAGCGTGACCTCGCGCCCCTCGGCGGCGAGCCCGAGGGCCACCGAGAGGATGCGGGTGTCGTTCGAGTCGTTGCGGAAGCCTTGCGGAAGCACGCTCTGATCGGCGTGGTTGAGCTCGACCCGCAGGGTGCCGCCTTCGTCGTTGCACAGCACGGGCTGGTCGAGCCGCCCGTACTTGACCCGCAGCTCGTCGAGGAAGCGCAGCGCCTGCCGCGCGAACCAGCCCAGCTCAGGGTGGTGACGCTTGCCCTCCAACTCCGAGATGACCACGAGCGGAACAATCACCTCGTGGTCGGTGAACCGGCGGAAAGCTGCCGGATCGGACAGCAGGACCGAAGTGTCCAGAACAAAAACACGGCCCGTCGGGGCCGGTTCGGCGTCAGCGTGCCTGTCCCGGGACTGACGTCCCGTACGGCCGCTGTTCTTGGAGACTTCGACAGCCGCGTCGCGGGACGAGACGTCGGCGTCAGATCGGCGAAGAGTCACAGGCCTGCTCCAGCGCGGGCGATGCAACCCGTCTACGCCCGCGGTCCGCCACCTCCGGCGCCCGGTCCTAGAAACACGGGGTCGGATTGCGGGGCCCCGTGGCGCACTTGTCGCAGGTCCGGGCCGGCCGGTTGGCCCGGGATGACCCCGTGCCATGACTCAAACGCTAGCGGTCAACTGCGCTACGCGGTAGTACGCAAAAACGGGTGACGCTGGACTCTTGGCTAATTCTTGCGGCGTGCAACGGGACGTCCGGCGGGTAATCTGACGACGTGGCACAGACTCCGCGTCCGACCCATCCGCTGAGCATCGCCGACGCTTGGGCGTTCACCGCCGCCCATGCCTCGGCGACCACCTTCTTCTTCGACTTCGACGGCGTGCTCTCGCCGGTCACCGACGACCCCGACGCCTCACAGCCGGTGCCGTCGGTGCCCGGGGTGCTGGAAAGGCTCGCCGGCTCCGTCCAGCGCGTCGCCATCGTGTCGGCCCGGCCGGTGAGCTTCCTGCGCTCGCGGTTCGGCTCGCTCGAGGGCGTCGACCTCTACGGCCTCTACGGGCTCGAGGTGTGGCACGAGGGCGAGGTCGTCACCGAGCCGGCCGCGCTGCCCTGGGTGCCGGCGATGGCCGACCTGGCCGAGCGGGCCAAGGCCGAGCTGCCCGCGTCGGTCCTGATCGAATACAAACGGCTCTCGGTGGCCCTCCACTACCGCACGGCCCCGCACGAGGCCGCCACGGTCGAGCGCTGGGGTCACGAGCAGGCCGAACGCCTCGGGCTGCGCATCCAGGCGGGCCGCATGGTGGTCGAGCTCAAGCCGCCGGTCGACCAGGACAAGGGCATGGTCATCACCGAAGGCGTCCGCGACGCGGGCTGCGCGTGGTATTTCGGGGATGACATGTCCGACATCAAGGCGTTCGACGCGTTGCGGGCCCGGGAGGCCGTCGACCCATCGTTCTTCGGGGTCGCGGTCGCGGTGGCCAACCCCGAGACCGGGGCCGAGGTCTCCAGCGCGGCCGACCTCACCCTCGACTCGCCCGACGCGGTGGCCGAGTTCCTCGCCGAAGGCCTCGGGCGTTTCTAGGCGTCGCCTTTTCAGGCGCCGTAACGGCGCTGCCGGTTGCCGTACGACCGCAGCGCCCGCAGGAAGTCGATGCGCCGGAAATCGGGCCAGTTGGCGTCGTGGAAGTAAAACTCCGAGTGCGCCGACTGCCACAGCAGGAAACCCGAGAGCCGCTGCTCCCCACTGGTGCGGATGACCAGGTCGGGGTCGGGCTGCCCTCGGGTGTAAAGGTGCTCGGCGATGTGCTCGACGTCGAGGATCTCGGCCATCTCCTCGATCGTGCGACCGGCGGCGGCCTGCTCGTGCAGCAGCGAACGCACGGCGTCGGCGATCTCACGCCGCCCGCCGTAACCCACCGCCATGTTGACCTCGACCCCGACCGTACGGCTGCGGGTCTTTTCCTGGGCGGCCTTGAGCGCCGTGCCCGTCGAAGCCGGCAGCACGTCGAGCGACCCGACCAGGCGCAGCCGCCACGGGTTGCCCTCCTCGGCCAGCTCGGTCGCGAGATTTTCGATGATCTCGAGAAGCGGGTCGAGCTCGGCCGACGGGCGACGCAGGTTGTCGGTGGCCAGCAGGTAGAGCGTCACGTGCTTGATGCCGGCCTGGTCGCACCAGGTGAGCAACTCTTTGATGCGGGCCGCGCCGACCCGATGGCCGTCGTTGGGGTCGACGAAACCCATCTCGCGCGCCCAGCGGCGATTGCCGTCACACATGATGCCGACGTGTTGGGGCACGGGCTTACCGGCCAGCTTGCCGGCCAGCCGCCGCTCGTACACGCGGTAGAACGGAGTGGAAATCAAGGACCGCAGACTCATCGCCACAAACCCTAGCCCCTGTTTTGGAATGGGGTCGAGGGGCGGTGTGGTCCAGGTGTCGTCTGGGTGCGCGCCGGAATTGCCCTGATACCGGTGTTGTATCTGGGTGATTCCGGCGTGCGGCCAGGCGGCGGCTGGGCCTCGGCGCGCCCCGGCTCCATTCCAAAACAGGGGCTTGCCCTCGACGGCGGCTACTCAAGGGTGGCCGGGTGACGGTGACCTAACCGGGAGACGATGCGCCCGATAGTGCGAAGGTCGAAAACCCCGTCACCGAGGCCCAGCTCCACCATCCGGTCGAACACCGCGCCATCCCGGGCAGCCGCGTCCACCGCTGCGTCGACGACACGCGACTGGCGGGTGAGCCCGGCCGCGAATCCGGAATGCCGCAGGTGACGGCCGAGTCTTCGGCGCAGCGCACGGCGATAGCGGGCGGCGACCTGCTGCGGCCCTTGGGCGGCAGCCTCGCCGGCCAGCGCACCGGACAGAACGGCGTAGAAGATGCCCTCGCCGGTGAACGGGTTGATCAGGGAGAGCGCGTCGCCGGCCAGCAGGACGCGACCCTTCGCCGGCGAGGGCCGCCACGTCGACAACGGCAGGTGGTGACCGCGCAGGCCGGCCGGTTCGCTCTCGGGCAGCAGATCTCGCAGGCGTTCCAGCAGGTACGCCCGGGAGAGCGGCTCGCCGCGCAACACCTCGCCGTAGCCCACGTTGGCGGTGCCGTCACCGAGCGGAAACTCCCACGCGTACGCGGGCCAGCGGTGGCGGGTCGTGATGATGATCTGCTCGGTCGTGTTGCTGGTGGGCGTGTAACCGCGGATGGCGACGGCGAGGTGGCCGGGTGGGTTGACCGGGTGACCGAGGGCACGCCGCACGACGGAACCGGCGCCGTCCGCCCCGATCACCACGGAGGCCCGGAACCGGTCGTCGATCGTGACGCCGTCAGCGTCCTGGCGGATCGATCGCACGATGTGTTTCCGCAGCTCGGCGCCGGCTGTCGTGGCCGCGTTGACCAGGCGTTCGTCGAAGACCCGGCGGGGGACGGTGTGGGCCGGGCGGGGCAGGGGGCGGGCGACCGATGAGCCACCGGGGCCGACCAGGCGCAGGCGCTCGACTGCCGAGTAGCCGTCGGTGACGCCGTTGACACCGAGTCCCTTGAGGACGGTGACGGCCTCGGCCGCGATGCCGTCGCCGCAGGGCTTGTCGCGGGGGAAGTCGGCCCGGTCGAGCAGGAGGACTCTGGCGCCGGCCCGACACGCCGCCAGCGCTGCCGCCGACCCGGCCGGCCCCGCCCCCACCACTGCAACATCAACTTCAAGCATTTCGTTCGGCCATCCCTAACCCCCACCCGCCCGGGGAGAGGAAGAGGACGTTACGCCGTGTCAAGGCGTTCGGTCGGGTTGTCCACAGGGGCGACGTTGTCCACAGGGCGGGTGACATCTGCGGGGCGTCTTACCGGGCGACGTCAATCACGGGCCCGGCGTCATTTGCCGCGCCATCGTCATTCGCAGCGGCGGCCGCCCGGTGCAGGGCGTACCAGGTGAGCACGGCGGCGGCCAGCAGCGGAGCCCCGTCGCGGATCAGGCCGTCGACGCCGAGCAGGAAGTAGCAGAGCGGCAAGTCCCAGGCCAGCACGAAGACGGTCAGCCAGCCGAGGAACCGCCGGGCCCCGGGGCGGCCGCGCAGCAGGAAGTACGTGCCGAGCAGCACCGCGTAGCTGACCCCGATGCCCAGGACCAGCCAGAACATCACGGCGAGCAGCCACTGCGGGCGGGCGGGCACCTCGGCGAAAGAGATCAGGCACGGTACGAGGATGAGCGGGCTGTAGGTGAACGAGGCGATCCGGGCGGTCAGCAGCCAGCCGGTGACCGGTGCTCGGCGGGGTGCGGCCTCCTGTATCCGGAGGCCCTGGCGGGTCAGGACCAGGCGGTTCGGGTGGCGTACGAGATGGTCGCGCACCACCGGGTGGCGATAGAGCAGCGCGACCACGGTGACGCACAGGATCAGCAGCACCGCGAAGCCGAGCACACCGGGCAGCGGGGGCAGGCCGGAGCGGGGCACGACGAGGCGGCCGACCGCGAAGACGGTGGTGACGGCGAGGATCAGGCCCAGCGGGCGGGCGACGGCGCGGCTGCGGCGCACCTGGCGGATGAGCAGCAACCAGCCCAGCGTGCGCAGGAGCGCCCACCCGGTGCGTACGGCCAGGCCGAAGCCGTGTTCCGGCGCGTACCAGTAGTTGAGCACCTCGACCACCACGGTGGCCGCGGCCGTCGCCACCAGGAGCGTGGTCAGCACGCCGAGCACGCGCGGCCGCGCCGGATCGATCGTCGTCACGAGGAATGAACTACCCGAACAGGGCCCGCCCCACGCCAGGGGCGGGCCCGGATCAGCGACTCAGGCGAGGCGGGCCTTCAGGGCGTCCAGTTCGGACCACAGGACGGCCGGCAGCTTGTCGCCGAACTTGGTGAACCACTCGTTGACCTGCGGGATCTCGGCCAGCCACTCGTCACGGTCGACGCGCAGCACCGCTTCCAGAGCCTCGTCGGAGAGGTCGAGGCCGGTCCGGTCGATCGCGGCCACCGTCGGCACGTGGCCGATCGGCGTGTCGATCGCCTCGCCCCGGCCGTCGAGCCGCTCGACGATCCATTTGAGGACGCGGCTGTTCTCGCCGAAGCCGGGCCAGAGGAACCCGCCGTCCTCGTCGCGGCGGAACCAGTTGACGTAGAAGACCTTGGGCAGCTTGGCCGCGTCGCCCGAGGCGCCTTTGGCCATGTCGATCCAGTGCTGGAAGTAGTCGCCGGCGTGGTAGCCGATGAACGGCAGCATGGCCATCGGGTCGCGCCGCACGACACCGACCTGGCCGACCGCCGCCGCCGTGGTCTCCGACGACAGGGTGGCGCCGAGGTAGACGCCGTGCACCCAGTCGCGGGCCTCGGTGACCAGCGGGATCGTCGTCTTGCGGCGGCCGCCGAACAGGATCGCGTCGATCGGCACACCGCGCGGGTCGTGGTATTCGTCGGCCAGGATCGGGCACTGCTCGATGGGCGTACAGAAGCGGCTGTTGGGGTGGCTCGACGGCGTCGGCGAGTCGGGCGTCCAGTCCTCGCCGCGCCAGGAGGTCAGGTGCGACGGGGGCGTGCCCATGCCCTCCCACCAGATGTCGCCGTCGTCGGTGAGGGCCACGTTGGTGAAGACCGAGTTGCCGCGGGCGAGCGTCCGCATGGCGTTGGGGTTGGTGTGGAAGTCGGTGCCGGGGGCGACGCCGAACAGCCCGAACTCGGGGTTGGTGGCCCAGAGCCGGCCGTCCTCGCCGAAGCGCATCCACGCGATGTCGTCGCCGACCGTCTCGACCTTCCAGCCGGGCACGGTGGGCTCGAGCATGGCCAGGTTGGTCTTGCCGCAGGCCGAGGGGAACGCGCCGGCGATGTAGCGGACCTGGCCCTCGGGCGAGGTCAGCTTCATGATCAGCATGTGTTCGGCCAGCCAGCCCTCGTCGCGGGCGGCCACGCTGGCGATCCGGAGCGCGTAGCACTTCTTACCGAGCAGCGAGTTGCCGCCGTAGCCCGACCCGTACGACCAGATCTCGCGCTGTTCGGGGAAGTGGGAGATGTATTTCGTCTCGTTGCAGGGCCAGGCCACGTCGTCCTGGCCGGGCTCGAGCGGCGCGCCGACCGAGTGCAGGGCGGGCACGAAATCGGCGTCGTCGCCCATCGCCTCGAGCACCTCGGCGCCCATCCGCGTCATGATCCGCATGCTGGCCACCACGTACGGGCTGTCGGTGAGCTCGACGCCGAACATGGGTTGCGGCGCGTCGAGCGGGCCCATGCAGAACGGCACCACGTACATCGTCCGGCCGCGCATGCATCCCCGGTAGAGCTCGGTCATCGTCGACCGCATCTCGGCCGGGTCCATCCAGTTGTTGGTCGGGCCGGCGTCGGCCTCGTCGACCGAGCAGATGAAGGTGCGCTCCTCGACGCGGGCGACGTCGTCGGGATCGGTGCGGGCCCAGAACGAGTTCGGCTTCTTGACCGGGTCGAGGCGGACCAGGGCGCCGGAGTCGACCAGCCGATCGGTGAGCTCGGTCCACTCGTCCTGCGAGCCGTCGCACCACACGATGCGGTCCGGAGTGGTCAGAGCGGCCACCTGGTCGATCCAGGCGAGCAGCCGGAGATGAGAGGAAGCGGGCAAGACGTTCTCCTTCGGTCGGCGTTGACCAATGACCGAAGAGGCCGATCCGATCGGCCTCAGGTCTTGGGGGAGTTCGCTCAGCCTAGGTGGCAGACACGTTCAGTTCATCGGCTGTTGCTGTGGATAACCGCACAATCCTCGGCCGCTTTGCGCATAGACGATCGATCCTTCGACCAAGGGCGCAGTTCTGCGCAAATTCGCCGAACGGCTGGTGGCGCAACCCACCAAACGTCGGCTTTCACAAACCGGACTTAACGCCCTAAGCTACGGGTATCGGGCTTTCCTCTTACTCCCGCCGCAGGAGGCAGGAATGACGATCCCGGGCAGTTCGGCCGACAGCACGGAACCGCCGGACACCGATCTGCTGGCCGCCGTCCGGGCCGGCGACACTGCGGCGTACGGAACGCTCTATGAACGGCACCGGGTGGCGGCCCGCCATCTGGCGTACGGACTCACCAGCGACCCGGCCGACGTCGACGACCTGGTCGCCGAGACCTTCGCCAAGGTGTTCGCCACCCTGCGCGCCGGGCGGGGGCCGCTGGTCGCCTTCCGCGCCTATCTGCACACGACCATGCGGCACGTCTGCTACCACCGGGCCAAGCGTGACCGGCGTCTCGAATTCACCGACGACCTGACCCGGTACGACGAGGGCGAGCCCTACACCGACCCGGCGCTCGACCGGCTGGAACGGGCGTACGCGGCGGCCGCCTTCCGCCAGCTGCCCGAGCGCTGGCGCGACGTGCTCTGGCAGACCGCCGTCGAGGGGAACACCCCGGCCCAGGTGGCCGGGATGCTCGGCATGACCCCGAACGCCGTGGCCGTGCTGGCCCACCGCGCCCGGGAAGGCCTGCGCAGCCTCTATCTCCAGCAGCACGTGACGAGAGCCGACCACCCCGAGTGCCGCTGGGCCGGCGACCGTCTCGGCGTCCATCTGCGCGGACGGCTGGCCCCGCGGGACAACAACCGGATGCGCGTTCACCTGGGGTGGTGTGCCGAGTGCCGCAAGAGGGTGGCCGAGATCGCCGAGGTCAGCGAGATCCACCCTCCGTACCGGCAGCGTCACCATGCGGGTTCCAGCGGTTAAGACTCGCCAACGAAAACTGCGGTCCGTGACTGCCCCCGGTACTCTCGGAATGTGCCCGAGACCTCACCGACGCAGCGCACCCGCCTGCGTGACCGGCTCCGGGCACTGGTCCGCGAGCTCGGCAAGTTCGGCACCGTCGGTGGCATCGCGTTCGCGACCGACGTCGCGATCTTCAACGTGTTGCTCCAGGCCGGCTACGAGACCCTGATCGCCAAGACCATCTCGACCGTCATCGCGACCACGTTCGCGTTCGCCGGCAACCGGTTCTGGACGTGGCGAGACCGCGCTCACACCCACATGGCCCGGCAGTACACGACATTCTTCGTGCTCAACGCCATCGGCCTGGGCATCGGCCTCGCCTGCCTGGCGATCAGTCACTACGGTCTCGGTCAGCTCTCTCCCGTCTTCCAGACCCAGCTCGCCGACAACATCTCGGGGCAGCTGGTCGGCACCGCCGCCGGCTCGCTGTTCCGTTTCTGGTCGTACCGCCGGTTCGTTTTCCCGGCGTCGACCCCGCCGGGCAGCACGCCACCACGACAGGAGTCTCGAGCGGGCGTCTCCCCACCGTCCCCCGTCCGTGACACGGCGTAACCGCCCACTCTCCCGTAAGGTTAATCAATGCCTTCAGCTCGTGCGCTGACGGAACACCTGCGCCGTCTCGCTCCCGAAGTACTGGCGTTCGGCGTCATCGGTGCCGGAAACACGCTGCTCTACCTGGCGATCACCTGGGTCGCGCTGCCCATCGGCGCCGTCAAGGCCAGCGTCATCGCCACCGTCGTCACGACGACGCTGGCGTACATCGCGAACCGGTACTGGACCTACCGCAACCACAGCCGTACGGCGCTGCGGCGGGAGTACACGCTGTTCTTCGGCTTCAACCTGGTCGGCATGGTCATCCAGTCCGGGTCGATCGCCATCGGCAAGTACGGCTTCGGGCTGACCGAGGAGCACAACGAGGTCGCCTTCATGGCCGTCACGCTGGTCGGCATCGTGGTCGCCACCGTGTTCCGGTTCTGGGCCTACCGCACCTTCGTCTTCCTCAAGCCGCCGGTCGACGGGCACGAGGCCGACCTCACCGAGCTCGACGCGGTCGCGGGCCTGGCCGAGCTGAGCACCGAGGACGCGCCGCTCGACGCGTCCCGCTAGCCCTTGGCCTTACGCCGCAGAAGACCCTTCCGACGCTGTACGGGCACCTCGGGTTCGACCTCTTCCTCGTCGTCGTCCGGGTGCCGCTCACGGTCCTGCTCGATCAGCTCGTAGAGCAACGTCTGCACCTGCTGGGCCCGCGGCACCGCGGCCAGCACGGCGGCCGACTCGCCGATCGAGTCGACCTTGAGCGTCCCCGAGCCGAAGAGCCGGTCGATCGGGGACTGGTTGACCACGTGGTCGTTGATCCGGTTGAGAGGCAGGTCCCGCCGCTCCCGGGCGATCACCCCGTCCTGCAGGAGGATCCGCTCGTCGGTCAGTACGTAGTGGGTGCACCGCCAGACCACCAGAGGCGCCGCGCCGTAACGGATGCCCTGGTAGAGCATGATGGCGGCGATCACGAAGAAGGCGATCCGCCCGCCCTCGGTGCCGGGCAGCATCACCCAGGACCCGGCCGTCACCACCACCGCGAGCAGCACCAGAAAGCCGGGCCGGACGGCCGCCTTCCAATGCGGATGCAGGTGGAGGACGAGTTCCTCCTCGTCGGCCAGCACTTCCTCCGGGAACGCCACGCGGTCAGCGTACGTGGAGCACGTCACCCGCCGAGACGCGATAGTCGGTGCTGTCCGCCGTCCGGACGACCAACTGACCGTCGCCGTCGACCGAGGTCGCCTCGCCGATGAGTGTCGAGCCATCGGGCAGCAGCACCCGCACCTGTTGCCCGATCGTCGAACACCCCCGCCGGTACGCGGCGAGCAGGCCGGACATCTCCGCATCGCCCGCCGCCTCACGCCAGCCCGCATACCAGGAGGCGAAGCTGCGCAACAGGGCCCGCACCAGCGGATCACGATCGGTGACGACGGCGCCGGCCAGCCGCAGTGAGGTGGCAGGCAGCCCGGTGGTCTCGGGCAGCTCCTCGGCGCGGGTGGTGACGTTCAGGCCGATGCCGACCACGACGGCGTCACCGGCCACCTCGGCCAGGATGCCGGCGCACTTGCCGTCCTGGACCAGCAGGTCGTTGGGCCACTTCAGGCCGGCCTCGACCTCGGCCACCCGCTCGACGGCCTCCCGCAGCGCCACCCCGGCCAGCAGCGGCAGCCAGGCGAAACTCGCCGGCGTCAGGGCCGCCCAGTCTCGCTCGCGGTCGGCCTGGCCGGGGCGCAGCAGGATGCTCAGCGTGAGCCCGGCCCGGGGCGGCGACGTCCACTGGCGATCGCGGCGGCCGCGACCGGCGGTCTGCTGCTCGGCCACGACCACCAGCCCCTCGGGCTCGCCCTTGTGAGCGGCCGCGGTGGCGTCGGCGTTGGTCGAGGCGGTCTGGGCCCGGACGTCGACCCTCGACCAAAGGCTGCCCGGTGTCACCAGCGCGCGTTCCAGCGAGCGGGCGGACAGCGGAGGTCGGTCGAGGTCGGTGAACGGCGAGCCCATTCGCCGAGCGTATCCCCAGCCGGACCGGCCTATTGGGGAGGTGGCTCGGCGGCGTGGCGGCTGACGTAGACGGTGGTGCTGCGGTCGGCCGCGGCCGGCGCGGCGGACGGGCGGGGCCGCGGGCGCGGGCGGCGCCGGCCGGGGGCAACGTCCTCGGTCACGGCCGCGAAGAGCTGGGTCGACTCGGCGGGGACCCGGGAGCGGCGGCGGCTGGGCAGGTGATCGTTGTCGGTGCGCCACTCGCGGGCCGACGTCTCGTCGGAGAACCGGCGGCTCTCCCGGCGGGCCTCCCGCTTGTCGTTGCGCGACGACCAGTTGCGGGGCAGCCGGACGCGGCGCTCGTCGGAGGAGAGCGCCACCGGCTCGGTCGGTTCATGCTCGACGAGCTCGAACCCGGTGGCCGGCTCGTAGGAGGGGACCGCCGGGAGGCGTTCGACGGGGGCCGGCCAGCCGTAACCCTTGGCCGACGGCTCGTGGTCGGATTCGAGCTCAACCGCGATCGGCGTCCAGTATTCGCCGGACGGCGGTTGCTCGGGGACGTGGTGGTATTCGGGACGGACCCAGCCCTCGATCCGATCACCGTGCCGTTCGACCTGGTGGGGAACGACCATCTCCGGTTCGAGTTCCAGTTGCGGCCCGAGCTCCAGTTCCGGCTCGAGCTCCAGTTCTGGTTCGGCCCCGGCCAGGAAGTCGCTCTCGTAGACCTCGTCCTCGGCGTACCCGGGGAAGATCTCATGATCGTCACGCGACTCGGCCAGCCCGATCAAGGCCAACCCGTCCAGCGGATCGTCCTCCTCGACCGGCTCGGCGGCCGGTTCGGCCACCGGCTCGGGCGCGGTGACAGCGGCCACCGTCTGGTTGCGCCGCCGGCCGCCCCGCGCGCGGCGCGATTTGGGCAAGGCGCCGGCGTCCTCTCGCATCTGTTTCCGCTTGGCCCGTCGGCTGCCCGCACTGAACAACACCGAACGGAAGCAGATCAGTGTGGCGAGCCCACCGGCGATGAGGGTGATGCCGGTCGCGGTCATCCAGTTCGTCACGACACTGGTAACGAATGGGGCATTGAGTGCGAAACGCACGCGTAGCGGCGCGGCTTCTGCTACCGCACTACGATCATTACCGACGAGTATCACTCGCGGAAAGCGTGAGGTTTCCCCGTGACCACCCATCAGGACGACGCGGTCCGAGCCGACATCCACACGACTGCCGGCAAGCTCGACGATCTCGCCCGGCGCTCCGGCGAGGCCGTGCACGCCGGCTCGGCCCGAGCGATCGAGAAACAGCACGCCCGGGGCAAGAAAACGGCCCGCGAACGCATCGAGATGCTGCTCGACGAGGGCTCCTTCGTCGAGCTCGACGAGCTGGCCCGGCACCGCTCCACCGCCTTCGGCCTCGACCAGAACCGGCCGTACGGCGACGGCGTGGTGACCGGCTACGGCACGGTCGACGGCCGGCAGGTCTGCGTCTTCTCCCAGGACTTCACGATCTTCGGCGGCTCGCTGGGCGAGGTCTTCGGCGAAAAGATCGTCAAGGTGCTCGACCTGGCCATGAAGATCGGTTGCCCGATCGTCGGGATCAACGACTCCGGCGGCGCCCGCATCCAGGAGGGCGTGGTCGCGCTCGGCCTCTACGCCGACATCTTCTTCCGCAACGTGCGGGCCAGCGGCGTGATCCCGCAGATCTCGCTGATCATGGGCCCGTGCGCGGGCGGCGCGGTGTACTCCCCCGCGATCACCGACTTCACCGTGATGGTCGACCAGACCTCGCACATGTTCATCACCGGCCCCGACGTGATCAAGACGGTCACCGGCGAAGAGGTCGGGATGGAGGAGCTGGGCGGCGCGCGCACCCACAACACGCGCAGCGGCAACGCGCACTACCTGGCCTCGGACGAGGACGACGCGATCGACTACGTGCGGGCGCTCCTCTCCTACCTGCCGTCGAACAACCTGGACGACCCGACGATCTTCGAGATGCCGGCCTCGCTGTCGCCCTCGGAGGACGACCTGGCGCTGGACACGCTCATCCCCGATTCGGCCAATCAGCCGTACGACATCAAGAAGGTCGTCGAGACGGTGGTCGACGACTTCCTCGAGGTGCAGCCGCTCTACGCGCAGAACATCGTGGTCGGCTTCGGCCGGGTCGAGGGGCGTCCGGTCGGCGTGGTGGCCAACCAGCCGCTGCACTTCGCGGGCACGCTCGACATCGCGGCCTCGGAGAAGGCGGCCCGGTTCGTCCGGACGTGTGACGCCTTCAACATCCCGGTGGTGACCTTCGTCGACGTCCCCGGCTTCCTGCCCGGCACGTCGCAGGAGTGGGAGGGCATCATCCGGCGCGGGGCGAAACTGATCTACGCGTACGCCGAGGCGACGGTGCCCAAGGTCACAGTGATCACCCGCAAGGCGTACGGCGGCGCGTACGACGTGATGGGCTCGAAGCACCTCGGGGCCGACCTGAACTTCGCCTGGCCCACGGCGCAGATCGCGGTCATGGGGGCCCAGGGCGCGGTCAACATTCTCTACCGCGGTGAGCTGGCGGCGGCCGACGACCCGGCCGTGCGACGCACCGAGCTGATCCAGGAGTACGAGGACACGCTGGCCAACCCGTACATCGCGGCCGAGCGGGGCTACGTGGACGCGGTGATCATGCCGTCCCAGACCCGGGCCCAGATCACCCGCGGGCTGCGGACGCTGCGGACCAAGCGCGAGACGCTGCCGCCCAAGAAGCATGGCAACATCCCGCTCTGACCGGCGCGTCTACAGGTGCAGCAGCTTCACCCCGCCCCAGATCAGGGCCGACATCGCGGCGAGCCAGAAGAAGCCCAGCCACACGATGTCGCCGACCAGGGTAAGCCGCTGCATCTCCCCGGCGTCCGAGCCCTTGTCGTCACGGTGCACGGCCCAGAACAGACCGGTGATCGTCCGGGCCCCACCGATCAGCAGGAACCAGACCCAGGTGTACGTGAAGGCCAGCTGGGCCGGGTCCGACCAGCGCGTGGCGACATACCAGAGCATCACGCCGGTGCCGATGGCGGCGATGAAGCCGAGCGGATTGCCCATCTTGAAGACCAGTAGCGCGAGCATGCCGACGCCCAGCCAGAGCACCCACTCGGGGTGGTCGTGCAGCAGCAGGAAGACGCCGCCCAGGCCGACTGCGGACGGGGCGAGATAGCCGGCCAGCGTGATCAGCACGTCGGCCAACCAGGGCATCTTCTCCGGAAAGCCGGTCTCGCCCCCGCCATCGCCGTCGATCCTGATGCGGCCGACCTTCACCCCGGTGAGCACCCCGAGCAAAGTGTGACCGCCCTCGTGCGCGACCGTGATCGCGTGCATCGTGAACCGCCCCAGCGGAACGGCCAAAACCCACGCCACCAGGGCGGTTGTCCAGACCATGCCCTGTGACGGCGTCATGGCGTGACGTTAGGCAGGACACGATCCGGAACGCATCGGTCAGCCGGCGGATACCTCCGGCAGCCACTGGCCGGCCAGCAGGAACGCGCCGATCACGAGCGCCACCAGGTTGACGATCAGGAAGACACCGACCCAGAACAGCGCCGGTACGTGGGTGACGTGCGCGAGCTGATCGGCGTCCGACTCCGGCATCCGGCCCCGGCGGCGCAGGCTCTGCAGCTCGAAGACCGGCCGCACACCGCCGAAGAGCAGGAACCACACCCCCGCGTACGCGAAGACGGCTTGGATCTGCGGCGAGGCGAACCAGGACACGGCAAACACGATCGCGCCCGTGACCACCAGCGACAACACCCCGAACAGGTTCCGGATGTTGATCAGCATGAGGAGCAGCAGCACCACGGCCAGCCAGAGCAGCAGCGTGATCCGGTTACCGCCGAGCAGCCAGGCGCCGAGCACCCCCACCAGCGACGGTGCGATGTAGCCGCCGAGCAGCGTGAGCATCATGCCGGGACCGGTCGGGCGGCCCGACGACAGCGTCAGACCGGACGTGTCGAACTCGAGCCGGATGCCGCGCAGGCGACGCCCGGTGAGCAGGGCGAAAAGCGCGTGCCCGCCCTCGTGGGCGATCGTGACGGCGTTGCGGGCGACCCGCCACACTCCCCGGATCGACACCGCGAGGAAGGCGGCCACGGCCGTGAGCAGCACGAGCAGGCCGGGTGGGTCGGGCTGCGCGCCGAGAAGCTGGTCCCAGAGGTCAGTCACGCCATCGATCGCCACAGCGCGGAACTGTATCCGATCACGCTATGCGTACTGTTCCTTCAAGCCCGGCTTGTTCATGGCCGGCTTGTTCACGGCCGGCTTGTTCATGCGCGGCGTCGGGCCGGGGCCTCTTCCGGACGGCGGCTGATCAGGCGTGCGGCGGCGATGCCGCCGGCGAACACGGCCAGCAGAGCGACGATCGTGAGCATGACGAGCACACCGGTGGCCGCGGTAAAAAGTGCCAGGTCAGCGATAGCGACCAGCATCCAAAGCGCCAGCGTGGGCTTCCTGCCGTGCGGTCGGCGGTTCATGTCGCACCTCCGTGAGTGGTGGAGATGAACTACCCATTCATCCCGCTCGTCACTCACATGGGTTACTTTTTGGGCTCGAACCCCTGGTAGACGCGCTGCAGATCGGCCTTCGCGGCGTCCCAGTCGGCGGGCGAGACATACCACGACAGCGAGTACGCCTGGTTGTCGCTGACGATGATGTTGCGCTTCACCGCGTGCTGGTCGTTGCCGTTGCTGGTCGTGTAGTAGAACTCCCAGTCCACGGATTCCTTGAAGTAACCGCTGACCGCCTCGAGCCGGACCTTGCGGTAGTTGCGGTACGAGCCACCCGCCCTGTCCCGCTCCTGCTGCTGGTAATCGGCCATCGCGCTGGGCTTCGGGTCGTTGGTCTGATCGATCAGCAGCAGGCGGTTGTTCCACCGGATGCGGGTCTCGGAGCCGCTCTGCGAGACGTCGGCGCTCTTCGGGATCGGCACCTTGAAGCCGGAGCCGTCCGTATAGACCTTCCACGTGGTGGGCAGGGTGAGCGCGGGCGCGGAGGAAGGCGCCGCCGACGACGGGGCTGCGGACGACGGGGCCGGGCTGGTCGTGGCCGCGTTGGACGGCTTGGCCGCGTCGCCGGTGCCGGAGGCGACCGGCGCGGCCGGGGGCTGCTGGCCCTGCGTCCCGCCGTCGCCGTTGTCGCCGACCGAGCGGCCAACCACCACGGCCACCAGCACGATGATCAGCAGGATGACGCCGCCGGCCACCGCGGCCTGGACGTAGGTGAGCCTCGTGCCGAAGACGGTGATGCCGGGAGTGCGGGCCGCGGGCATGGGCGCCCACGCCGGGCGGCTCGGGCGGCTGAAGCCCTGAATCGGCGAGGGCGGGACGTCGTCCTCGTGCGGCTCGGCCCGGTCGCGCTCGGGAAGGCGGGCGGCCGGGACGACCACGGGGACGTCCTTCTTGCTGCTCCGGTCTTCCACCGGCTCGGCGACCTTGGTCGTCTCGTCGGCCTGCGCGGTGGCCGCTTCCGGTTTGGGCGCGTCCTCGACCTCTTCGGACTCCGCCGTCTTCTCAGACTCGGCCTGCTTCGTCGTCGCCGGCTCGGCGGCGGCCTCGGACGGGGCCGGCGTCTCGGCCGGCTTTTCCACCGGCGCCGCCGGCGTGACCGGCGATTCGACCGGTGCCGCGGCGGTGTCGGACGGCGCCTCGACCGCGGTGGCCTCGTCGCTGGTGACGGCGGCGGCAGTCTTGCCCTTGCTGCGGCCCTTGGCCGGTGTGACCTTGGCCGGGGTCGTCTTGGCGGGGGCGGCCTTGAGGGCGGCCGCCTTGGCCGGGCTCACGACCTGAGTCGCGTCCGGCTGGGCCTTTTCGGGCCTCTCTGCCTTTTCGGGCTTTTCCGCCTTTTCGGGCTCGGCAGCAGGCGGCTTCGGCTCCTTGGTGGGAGTCGTGGACTTCGGCTGCGAGATCTTGGTCGTGCGGTCGACCTGATCCGAGATCTTGGTGGTGCGGTCGACGTGCTCGGAGATCTTGGTGGTCTTGTCGGCCTGCTCGGCGGGCTTGGTCTCCCGCGGCCTGGCCGGCACCGCGATCCGGGTGGTGGGATCGGCCGGTGCGGGCGTCGCGTCCTTGACCGGCGCCTTGGCTTGGGGCTCGGGCGTCGTCTTGGGCGCTGTCTTGGAGTCGGGCGCTGTCTTGGAGTCGGGCGCTGTCTTGGGCTCGGCGGGTGCTTTGGACTCGACGACGCGCGGGAGCAGCGACGTCGCGTCGGACAGCGATTTCTCGTGCTCGGGGGCGGCCGTCTTCCGGCGGTTAGCCGCCACGTCGGCCGCCGTGAAGCCGGGCTGCGGGCCACGCGTCGTCCGGGAAAGGCCACCGCTCGCATGCGGGCCGGACCGGGCCGACTCAGAGGCCGGGGGCCGGGCCGATGCGGTTGGGGATCCAGGTCGCGTACCGAAAACGTTTGATCCGTCTTGGACCGGCGGGCCGTCGACACGGGTGGCGTCGATCTTGGGGCCGTCGACGCGAGTGGCGTCCATCCGCGGCGCATCGACCTTGGGGCTGTCGACCCGGGTCGGCGTCTCGGCCGGGCGGCCCACCTGCGCCTTGCCCGGCGTGAAGACCGGCGGCCGGCCCTCGCCGGCCGCCGGGCGACCAGGATTGACCGGAGGCTGACCGGGCGGACTGGCCGGCCGGGCGACGCGCGGACCAGGCACGACCGGGGTCGACGCGGTGCCGCTGGTCAACGCCGAGCGGTCGCGGCCCACACCCGGGCGGCGCATGGTCGGGCTCATCGGGAAGCTCAGCTTGGACCGGCGCCCCGACGCGCGCAGCAGCAGACGCTCGGCTTCCTCGGCATTGATGCGGTGCGTCGGATCTTTCCGGAGAAGGCCGTTGAGCACCGGCTTGAGCGGGCCGGCGTTACGCGAGGGCGGCGGATTTTCGGTGGCCAGCGCGGCCAGCGTGGCGATCGCGGACGGCCGCGCGAACGGCGAGGCGCCCTCGACCGCGGCGTAAAGAGTGGCGCCGAGAGACCAGAGGTCGGCGGCCGGACCGGCCGACCCGTCCCGGGCCCGCTCGGGCGCGATGTAGGCCGGCGAGCCGAGCACCAGGCCCGTACGCGTGACGTTGGGGTCGCCCGGCACAGTGGCCAGGCCGAAGTCGGTCAGCACGACCCGCCCGTCGGCGCCGATCAGCACATTGCCCGGCTTGACGTCCCGGTGCACGACGCCGGCGCGGTGAGCGGCCCGAAGCGCGTTGAGCACGCCCAGGCCGATCTCGGCGGTCCGGACGGCGCTGAACGGCCCGTCGGCGGCCAGCGTGTCCTGCAGCGAGCGGGACGGCACGTACTCCATGACGATCCACGGGTCGGCGTCGGTGCGCAGCACGTCGAACACACGAACCACGTTGATGTTGTTGAGCCGGGCGATCGCACGGGCCTCACGCAGCGAGCGCTCGCGCATCTCCTGCCGCTCGGCCGGAGTCAGGCCGGGTGGCGGCACCAGCTCCTTGATGGCGACTTCACGGTGCAGGACGACATCGGTCGCCCGCCAGACACGACCCATCCCGCCCTGACCGAGCGGCGAGACAAGCCGGTAACGGTCAGCGACTACGAGCGGGGGAGAGGAAGACATCACGGAGAAAATACCCGGTCATGTCGAGCCACAGCGAATCGATCAGCCGAGTGTGGGACGCGTGTCACCGATCTCCCCCCACCGCGTCGTACGCTCGGTCGATGAATGAGGAACCGCTGGTCAGCGTCGTGCGGGGCAAACCGACCCCGGAAGAGCTGGCTGCGCTGGTCACGGTGCTGGTCGCCGCATCCAGCACAGTTGATGCAGACCCGGGATCTTCACAGCAGTCGAACTGGGCGAGATCAGCACGCCCATCGATGGCTGCCACGTCCTGGCGAACGTCGGCCCTCCCCCGCTAGATCCTCTTCCCGCACTGTCCACAGGGTCCCCCAACGCTGGCAGTGACCGACTACTCTCACAAACGATTTGGTCGGTTGGGGGAGGTCGCAGTGATTCCTGAGGAGGATCGCGGTCCCGCATGGCTGCGTGACTACGGCACGACGGATTTCGGCTCGATCGAAGCCGACATCCAGGCCATGGAACAGTTCGCAGCCAAGCTGGCCGCCAACGTCCAGGACAGCTACGCCCCCCACATGGCCAACGTCAGCGACTCGATGGCCACGCGGCTGCCCGCTCCGTCGGGTGAGTTCATCGAACTGTCGTCGTTCCTGGTTGCTCACAACCAGGCCCAGAACGTCACCCATCAAAACGTGTACAGCTACGCGAACGGCACTCAAGATCTCGCCAACGCGGCTACCGACATCAGCAAGAGGTACCGCGGTTCCGACGCCTTCTCCCACGCCAAGGTGAGCGACGTGGAGAGGGCCTTCCGCGACGTTCAAAACCCCGACTTCAGCCAGGGAGACCTCTGATGCTTATCGCAGATGGTGGCGGCGGTGGCGGCGGAACGGCCTGGACGTCCAAGTCGGTTGAGACGATGCTTCTTCTGATCAAGAGCGCCGACACCGACAAGCACTACGAGCTCCTCACCGGTTGGAAGCAGTCCGCCGACCTGATCAATGAGCACCGCTGGCAGGTGAAGAACTACCGCGACAACCTCGCGGCCGCCTGGCCCCCTGAGACGAATGCTGCCGCCGAGGCCTACGTGGGGCGCCTCGACGAGCTCATCGTCAACCTGGATGAGACCTACGAAGCCGCCATCGCAAACCACGACGCCTTCGCGACTGCGACGCTGTCGATCAGCCTCGCCCAGAAGGACATGCAGAAGATCGCAGACGAGTACGCGATCAACAACCAGCTTCTGCAGGACTTCGCAGTCCAACAGCAGGAGAAGGCCTCCAGCCCGACTCCGACGCCAAGCCCAAGCCCAAGCGGCGGCGAACAGCCGCCGGTGGCGACTGGGCGGCAGGAGGAACTACATCGCCAAGCAGTGGTGCTGCTGAGCGGCGTAAGCGGCGAACTGGCAACGGCTCAAATGAGCATCCGGACGCCAACGCCCTACAAGCCGGGCGGAATTCGCGATGACACTGGCGGCGGGGAAGGCGGCGGCTTTGTGGCTCCGCCGATCCCACCAATTACACCCAGCTTCGCCACTGACACGTCATCGTCGACGGCCTCCAAACGCCCATCTGTGACTTTTCCGACGTCACCCAGCACCTTGCCGGCCTCTGCACCCCAACCACCCGCGCCGCAGCCGGGTCTGGTCTTGGGCAGTGCTCCGCCCGTGGTAGCTGCGCCACCAACGGTAGGGATTTCCCCCCTCGCGCCGGCAGTACCTGGGGGCACCCCTGGTCCTGGCCTGGGCCTTCTCCCTCCAACGACTCCGAACACCTTCATCCCCGCCGGCAGTACTGGGGTCGTGCCGCCCACGACGGGCGTGGGTCGCAATGCTGGACTACCTCGCGAAGGCCTCATTCGCCCGGGCGGTCCCACACCAGGCGGCATGCACGTTCTGCCACCAGGCGGGATGATCGGCGGCGCGCCCGGCATTGGCATTGGTCAGCCCGGGTCTGCTCGGCCTGGCACTCAGCGAGTTAACCCAATTGGCGGAGTCATCGGCGGGGGCACATCGCCAACCAAGGGCGGCGGAGCTCACGCATCAAGTCAGCACCCCGGCGCAAGCAGTACCGTAGGCCAGCCGGCCGGACGCGGCGTTGGCAAGCGGAGCCAGGAAGAACAGTCCCGTTGGGATCCTGACAATCCATGGCAGACAGCCTCTGGCGTCGATCCTGTAGTGCTTCCGTCTCGTGAACAACGCATTGACCCCGGACCTGCGATCGGCCTCAGTTGAAGGTCTTACACAAAACCGTAGTCGTGGCCGGAGTAGCATTCCTGGTCGCTTCATCAGCCCCGGCAAGTCCCGCATTCGCGGATTCAATCCGTGATCGACAATGGTATCTTCAGGATTTGCATATATCGCAAACACGCAGCATTACCATGGGCTTTGGCGTAACCGTCGCCGTAGTGGACACAGGAACCTATCCACACCCCGACATCCGCCGGAACCTCTTAAATGGAAGCGATCAGACAAGGCCGGGGAAATCAGGCGGGCGGTCGGACAGTAGCGGGCACGGAACCCGGATGGCCGCATTGATCGCCGGCCATGGGCATGGATCAAGTTCCGGCATTCAAGGTATAGCACCAACGGCCAAGATATTGCCTGTCAAGATCTCAAAGACTGGCCAAAACTTGGACTCGGCCGTAATGGCCAAGGGCGTGACTTGGGCAACCAGTCATGGCGCGAAGGTAATCAACATTTCAGCAGCCACCGGTCCAGGATTCGAACTGCAGGATTCAGTCAACGCGGCCATCGATAGCAATATCGTAGTTGTTGCAGCCGTTGGTAACACCTCATCGGACGCAATCATCAACTATCCGTCCGCATTTGACGGCGTTCTGGCGGTTGGCGCCACCGGCCGGAACGGAAAATATTCTTCAGCCTCTGTCAAGGACGACAAAGTTCAGATTTGCGCCCCCGGGGTGGACATAATTTCAGCCCAGCCAACGAACAGGTACGGATCTGCGACGGGCACGTCTGACTCAACCGCCATCGTTTCCGGCGCCGCTGCGCTCGTCCGTTCTAAATACCCGCAGCTTTCCGCGAAAGAAGTTGTTCATCGGTTGACTGCGACGGCGGATGATATTGGGCCGGTGGGGCGGGATGATGAGTGTGGGTTTGGGCGTCTGAACATAGTTAAGGCGCTTACTGCTGATGTGCCGCCGCTTGAGGAAGGTGGGGGCGGGTCGCCTAAGGCTTCTGCGTCTGTTGCTGTGACGGCGCCTGCGACTGGGGGTGCGGCCAGTTCAGCGGCGGCTGCTCCTGAGGTTGAGCAGGCGGGGAGCAACAGCGTTTTGGTGCTGGGAGGGCTTGCCGGGCTTGCCGGGCTTGTGGTGGCGGGGGCTGTGGGGCTTGTGCTGGTTCTGCGTAGGCGTCGGGGGTAGGGCCTTATCAGGGCGTACGCATAAGTTTGGGGTTGAAACGCCGGGTTGTGTGCACCTTTCCCACCTCTGGGGCTTGTAGCCTTCCTCACGTGGAGAAAGACATCGTGTACCGGTTGATTCTTGCCTCGGCCAGCCCGGCTCGGCGTGCGCTGCTCAGTGCGGCCGGCATTGAGGCTGAGGTGATGGTCAGCGGCGTGGACGAGTCGACCGTTGACGCCGAGGATGCGTACACGCTGTGTCTGGCTCTTTCGCGGATGAAGGCTCGCACCATCGCCGCTCAGTTGAACGCGGATCCGGGGGTTGTGGTTCTCGGGTGTGATTCTGTTCTGGCCTTCGATGGTGAGGTCTTCGGCAAGCCGGCCAACGCCGAGGAAGCCACCAAGCGCTGGATGCGCATGCGCGGGCGCTCAGGCGTGCTGCACACCGGTCATCACGTGACCAGCCTGGTCAGTGGCAAGCAGGCCGAGGCGGTCGGCACCACCACGGTGCATTTCGCCGACATCAGCGATGAAGAGATCGCGGCGTACGTGGCCAGTGGTGAACCTTTGGAGGTGGCCGGGTCGTTCACGCTGGACGGTCGCGGGGGCGCCTTCGTGGAGCGGATCGAAGGCGACCCCGGCAACGTGATCGGGCTTTCTCTTCCTTTGTTGCGGAATCTGCTGGCCGAGATGGGCGTGCCGATCATCGCGCTGTGGAGCACGCCAGAGAGCAAATAGCTCAGCGCACGCTTCGGGCAAACTCGCGGGCGGCCCAGGCCACAGCGGCCACGGCCAGGACGGCCATGATCAGGAGGCCCTGCCAGACGGCGGGGGCGCCCAGGTCACCTCGGAACAAAGCTCTTGTGCCGTTCACGGCCCAGGAGAACGGGTTCCAGTCGGCCACGCCCTGGAGCCAGCCGGGGGCGTACGTCAGGGGTAGCAGGATGCCGCTGAGCAGGAGCACGGGCTGGGCGACCGTGTTCATCAGCGGGGCCAGCGCGTCCTCGCTCTTCACGACCAGCGCCACGCCGTAGCTCACGGCCGAGGTCATCAGCGAGATCAGGGCGAGCATCAGGTAGGCCAGGAGCAGGTCGCCCACGAACACGCGCAGGTCGAACAGCAGCGCGAGCAGGGTGATGATCACGGCCTGGGCGATCAACGACACCACGTCGCGCAGGGAGCGGCCGAGCAGCAGGGCCACCCGGCTGACGGGGGTCACGCGGGAGCGCTCGATCACGCCGGCGCGCAGTTCGGCGATCAGGCCGAAACCCTGGAACAGGCCGCCGAAGATGGCCAGCAGAACCAGCAGGCCGGGCACGAAGATCTCGTACGCCTCGGCGTTCGTCCGCACCTGCAGGGCCGGCTTGAGCAGCGGCGCGAACAGCAGCAGGTACATCACCGGCTGGAAGACGCCGACCAGGATCCACACGGGATTGCGCAGCAGCAGTTGCATCTGGCGGTTGAAGATCAGTGAGATGTCGCGTAGGAACTTCATGGTTCAGCTCTCCCGCAGCGATCGGCCGGTCTTGGTGAGGAACACGTCGTCGAGGCTGGGGCGGTGCAGCTCGATCGTGCCGAGCGGGACGTCAGCCGCGTCGAGGGCGCGCAGGATCTGGGGGATCGCGACCGCGCCGTCCTCCACGTACAGGCGCACGTTGTCCTCGTACGTCTCGATTTTGTAGGTGTTGAGAGCCTCGGCGGCCGCGGCCACCGCGTGAACCGGCAGGCCCACCCGGACGACGTCGCCGGAGATCTCGCGCTTGAGGTCGGCGGGCGTGCCGGAGGCGACGATCTCGCCGTTGTCCATGATGGAGATCCGGTCGCAGAGGGCGTCGGCCTCGTCGAGGTAATGGGTCGTGATGAAGACGGTCATGCCCTCCGCACGCAGCCGTCTGATCTCGTCCCACATGTGTGCCCGGCTCTGCGGGTCGAGGCCCGTGGTCGGCTCGTCCAGGAAGACGACCTTGGGCTCGTGGATGATGCCGAGCGCGATGTCGACGCGTCGGCGCTGGCCACCGGAGTAGGTCTTGCACTTGCGGTCCGCGTACTCGGTCAGCTGAAAACCCTCGAGCACCCGCTCGGCTCGGGCCAGCGCGTCGCTCTTGGACGCGCCGTAGAGCCGGGACTGCAGGACGAGCTCTTCCCGCGCGGTGGAGTCGTCCCAGGTGCTGCCGCCCTGCGCGACGTAGCCGATGCGGCGCCGCACCTCGCCGGGGTCGGAGCGCAGGTCGGCGCCCGCGATGGTGGCCGCGCCGTCGTCGGGCACGATCAGGGTGGCCAGCATGCGCAGGGTGGTGGTCTTGCCGGCCCCGTTGGGACCGAGGAAGCCGAAGATCTCGCCCGCGGCCACCTCCAGGTCGACGCCGCGGACGGCCTCGACGGTCTTTTTCTCGCGCCCCTGGCGCGACACGAACGACTTGCGCAACCCGCGAGTCTCAATCATGCGGGTAGCGTACGACGATCAAATTTTACTAGTCAAGTTTGATTATCGGGCTTCCGGTCGTCGTTGATGCTCGCCCACTCGTCGCCCATCGTCTCGATGCGCTTCGCCATCCGCTCGCACCAGGCGATCTCCGCCTCGGCCATCACGATGCTGCGCTCCCACATCCAGGCCACGTACGCCGGTTTGTTGTCCGCCCAGTCGGCCGCCGTCGCCGCCTCCAACTGCTGGACGCCCGCGCGCAGCTGGGTCGCCCGGCTGCGCAACGCGGCCGCCGACTCCTCGCGGGGCAGCGCCGGCAGGAACGAGAAGGCGGCCATGAACGGATCGATCGGCTGCGTCACGTTCCACCAGCCGTTGCGCAGCAGCGACTGGAACTCGGCCATGCCCTTGTCGGTGATGCCGTACGTCGTCCGGGCCGGCCGGCCCCCCACCTGCTCGGTGGCGACCTCGTGCAGCAGGCCCTCGTCGGTGAGCTTGCGCAGCGCGTGATAGATCGACCCGGGCTGGACGTTGGCCCACTTGTCGGCGCTCCAGCTCAGCAGCTCACGCCGTACGTCGTAGCCGTGCACAGGTTGCAACCACTGCACCAGGCCGAGAATCATCATGCGGGTCGCGGACACCTCTACAGCGTAAAACTGTCGGCCGCTGGTTATAGGCTCAGGCCGTGCGCAAGGTATTGATCGCCAACCGGGGCGAGATCGCGGTCCGGGTCATCCGGGCCTGCCAGGACGCGGGTCTGACCAGCGTCGCCGTCTATGCCGACAGCGACCGTGACGCGCCACCGGCCCGGCTCGCCGACGAGGCGTTCACGCTGGGGGGCGAGACCGCGGCCGAGACCTATCTGCGCATCGACAAGCTTCTCGACGTCGCCGCGCGCAGCGGAGCCGACGCGGTCCACCCGGGCTACGGGTTCCTGTCCGAAAACGCGGAGTTCGCCCAGGCGGTGATCGATGCCGGGCTGACCTGGATCGGGCCGACCCCGCAGGCCATCCGCGACCTGGGTGACAAGGTCACCGCGCGGCACATCGCCCAGCGGGCCGGCGCGCCGCTGGTCCCGGGCACGGCCGAGCCGGTGGCCGACGCGAGCGAGATCATCGCGTTCGCCGAGGAGCACGGGTTGCCGGTGGCGATCAAGGCGGCGTTCGGCGGTGGTGGGCGCGGGCTCAAGGTGGCGCGCACGCTCGACGAGATCCCGTCGCTGTTCGAGAGCGCGACCCGCGAGGCGGTGGCGGCGTTCGGGCGGGGCGAGTGCTTCGTCGAGCGCTATCTCGACCGGCCGCGGCACGTCGAGGCGCAGGTGCTGGCCGACACGCACGGCAACGTGATCGTGGTGGGCACGCGCGACTGCTCGCTCCAGCGGCGCCACCAAAAGCTGGTCGAGGAGGCGCCGGCCCCGTTCCTCACCGACGAGCAGCGGGCGTCCATTCACGAGAGTGCCAAGGCGATCTGCCGCGAGGCCGGCTATCACGGCGCGGGCACGGTCGAATACCTGGTCGGCCAGGACGGGACGATCTCGTTCCTCGAGGTGAACACCCGCCTGCAGGTCGAGCACCCGGTCAGCGAGGAAACCGCGGGCCTCGACCTTGTACGCGAGCAGTTCCGCATCGCCGACGGTCACGCACTGGAGCTGACGGCCGATCCGACGCCGCGCGGTCACGCGATCGAGTTCCGCATCAACGGCGAGGATCCGGGGCGCAACTTCCTGCCCGCGCCGGGCACGGTCGAGACGCTGGTGTGGCCGTTCGGGCCGGGCGTCCGGGTCGACGCCGGGGTCGAGGCGGGCGGTGTGATCGGGGGCAACTTCGACTCGCTGCTAGCCAAGATCATCGTAACCGGGCGGACGCGGGAGGAGGCGCTCGAGCGGTCGCGCCGGGTGCTCGACGAGACCGTGATCACCGGGATCGCCACGGTGCTGCCGTTCCACCGGGCGGTGGTGCGGGATCCGGCGTTCACCGAGTCGCCGTTCACCGTCCACACCCGATGGATCGAGACGGAGTGGGCCAACGAGGTGCCGCCGTTCGGGGCGGGCGCGGCGGCCGACGAGGCCGAGGAGCGTTCGACGGTCGTGGTCGAGGTGGGCGGGAAGAGGCTCGAGGTGCGGCTGCCGGCCACGCTGCTGCAGGGCTCGCCGAAGGCTGCTCCGGGCCGACCGGCTGCTCGCCGCGGGGCCGGGGGTGCGCAGGCTCAGGCGGGCGGGGCGGCGCTGACCGCCCCGATGCAGGGCACGATCGTCAAGGTGGCGGTGGCCGACGGCGACACGGTGTCCGAAGGGGACGTGATCGTGGTGGTCGAGGCCATGAAGATGGAGCAGCCTCTGCAGGCACACCAGGCCGGGACGGTGTCCGGTCTCGCCGTCAAGGTCGGCGAGACCGTCACCGCGGGTGCCGTGGTCTGCACGATCGACTGAGGCCGGGGGGTCAGCCGAGGGCCACTGCTACGGCGGCGGCCACGAAGAGCAGCTGCATCGGGATGCGCCGGGCCAGCGGGGTGACCGGGCGGCCACCCATTTCGAGCTGACGGCGGGCCGCTGAGACGTTCGCCGGGAACATGGCAAGCATCAGCAGGGCCAGACAAGCCGCAGCGATACGAGCCGTCGCAGGCAACAGCAGCCCCGCCGCCCCGGCCAGCTCGAGAACGCCGGTCACCGTCACCAGCAGACCCGGATGGGGCAGCGACGGCGGGACCATGGCGATCAGACCCTCGCGACGCCCCATCCCGAAGTGCGCCAGCCCGGTCAGGACGAACATCAGGGCCAGGCCGACGCGGAGGGCCGGCCACCAGCCGTCCAGCGCCTCCACACCGAGCAATCCGGCCAGGCGGGCCACCACGCTGCCGGCGATCAAAGCGATCAGAGGTGCCATCACCCTGCTCCAATCTTGTCGATGCCTAGAATCTTTACACTGCAAAGATGCACCGCGGTGCGGCATCTTGTCAATGACTAGTTAGGATTCGGGGCATGGCTAGGCAGAGCTATCACCACGGTGACCTGCGGCGGGTTCTCCTCGAAGCGGCCGACGAGGCGATCGAGGAGCACGGCGTCGCCGGGTTGAGCATGCGTGACCTGGCCCGGCGGGCCAACGTGTCGCACGCGGCGCCCACGCATCACTTCGGGGACAAGGCGGGGCTGCTCACGGCGTTCGCGGCCGAGGGCTTCGAGCAGCTGGCCCAGGCGCTGACCACGGCCCGGCGGGCGAGCAACAGCTTTCTGGAGATGGGGCTGGCCTACGTGCGGTTCGCGATCGAGCGGCGGGCCCAGTTCGAGGTGATGTTCCGGCCGGAGCTCTTCCACGCCGACGACCCCGCGCTGCTGGCGGCGAAGGCGAGGTCGGCCGACGCGCTCTATGCCGGCGTCCAGGAGCTGCCCGACGGCACCCTCACCGACGGAGGGGAGATCAAGGTGGCTGGTCAGGCGGCCTGGTCGATGGTGCACGGCTTTGCCACGCTGTGGCTCACCGGTGCCTTCCCGGCCGGCGATCAAGACCCGGTCGAGCTCGCCCGGTCACTCTTCGTGCAGCTCAACCGGGATCACCGATAGCCAGAAGCGGAGCTTTTCGTCGCGGCGGTCGGCGCGGACGCCGCCGTTGCGCTCGATCGTCCGGCGGGACGCCACATTGTCGTAGTCGCAGGTGATCAGCACGCGGTCGAGGCCCACCGCGGCCGCCAGCGGCAGGGCGGCGCCGAGCATGGCGGTGGCGTGGCCCTGCCGGCGGGCGCCGGGGCGTACGTCGTACCCGATGTGGCCGTTGCGCTCGCCGGCCTGACCGGGCGCGAGGCGGTGCCGGATGTTGAGGCGGCCCAGGAATTCCGGGCCGTCGAGCCACCACAGCACGGTGGTCGGCACATAGCCGGGCGGGCGCGGGGCGTCCTCGTGGCGCTGCGCGAGCAGGAAGTCGACGTAGCGGCCGAAACCCGCGGGCGAGGACCACGTCGACGCGTACGCGCGAATGTCTGTCCCGATGTTGGAGAAGTCGTCGAGCCCACCGCGCCCCTCGGCCACGTATTCGGCCATGGCAGCCAGGTAGGAATCGTGAGCGTCGACTGTGGGCGGAACGAGGGCGGGCACCCGCTCAGCGTAGGCGAGTGATCGTCACCTCGACGCCCTGCCCGGTGCTCGCCGGCCCGGCGTAGACGCCCTTGAGCGGTGGCACGTCGCCGTACTCGCGGCCCCGCCCGACCACCACGTGACGCTCGCCGACCAGGACGCCGTTGGTGGGGTCGAACGCCGTCCACCGGCCGACCCACCACTCGACCCAGGCGTGGCTCTGGCCGACCACGTCCTCGCCGATCTCGGCCGACGCCTTCGGGTGCAGATAGCCCGAGACGTAGCGCGCGGGGAGGCCCATCTCGCGCAGCATGCCCACGGTGAGATGGCTGATGTCCTGGCAGACGCCCGCACGTTGGGCCCACGCGTGCAAGGCGTCGCTCTGCACGCCGGTCGAGCCGGGCTGGTAGGCGACCTCGTCCCGGACGAACGCGCAGACCGCCAGCGCCGCCGCGTGCGGGGTTTCGTGGACGCCCTTGAGCTCGGCCGCGATCGCGTTCAGTTCGTCGTCGAGGTGGGTGCGCTTGGACGGGGTGAGCAGCTCGTACCACCGGTCGGCGTCGTCCGGGTCGCGCAGGTCGGCCCAGGAGCAACCCTCCGAGGCGGACATCTGGTCACCCGGCGGCAGCGTCTCGACCGTCGAGGTGGCGGTGACGGTCAGCGATTCGTGCTGGGCGTGCACGTCGAACGCCGTGACCACGGTGCCCCAGTAGTCCTCGTAACGGTAGGTGCGGGCGGGCGGCCACACCTCGACCCGCGCGTCGAGCACAGCCTGACGGGAGCCGTTGCGCGGCCACATGCGCGCCTCGTTGTAGGAGGACGACACGGGACCGGCGTAGTCGTACCCGGTCTTGTGCTGGATCTTCAAACGCCAACTGTCGACCACCTACGCCACCGCTCCCCGGACCCAGTTGACCGCGGTCGTCTGGCGGAAGTACCGCCGGGAGACCGCGTCGTTGACCTGCGAACACGTCTTCTCCAGCCGGGACAGCACGCCCGGCAGGTCGCTGATCAGCTCGTCGGCGCCCCGGAACTCCAGGTTGGTGCGGGCCCGGCCGACGATCCGCTGCGCGTCGGTGGCCACCCCGGCCCGGCCCGGGTCGGGCTCCAAGTCGGCCAGGCACCCCTCGGCGGCCGATAGCGCGGCGAAGACCGAGCGCGGGAAGAGGCGGTCGAGCAGCAGGAACTCGGCGGCGTGCCGGTCGTCGAGCGACCCCCGGTACGTCCGCAGGAACGTCTCCCACGCCCCCGAGGAGCGCAGCAGGGTCAGCCAGGACGGGATGCTGCCGCCGGCCCGTTCGTGGGTGCGCAACAGGCGGGCGGTCATGTCGACCCGCTCGATGTTGCGCCCGAGCACCAGGAACGTCCAGCCCTCGTCGCGGCTCATGGTGGCCTCGGTCAGCCCGGCCATCACCGCGCAGCGTTCCCGCACCCAGCGGAAGAACGCGTGCACGCCCTGCTGCTCGACGCGGCGCCGCGCGTTGGGCAGGCCGTGCCACGTCGAGTTGAGGCACTCCCACATCTCGGACGAGACCGTCTCGCGGGAACCGCGGGCGTTCTCCCGGGCCGCGGCCAGCGCGCCCACCACCGAGCTGGCGTTGCGGTCGTCCAGGCCGAGCAGCTCGACCACCCGGGCCGAGGTGACCGGGCCGTCCTCGACCCGGGTGCCCATCACCGCGAGCAGGGCCCGGCAGGCCGCGTCCTCCTGGGTCCACGGGTCGGCCGCCATGCGCTGCAGGTGAATGTCGAGGATGCGGGCCGTGTCCTCGGCGCGCTCGACGTAACGCCCGATCCAGTACAGCGACTCCGCGATGCGGCTCAGCACTGCACACCCCCAGACTGCTGCTGCTGTTGCTGCTGCTGCTGCTGCTCCTCGACGTCCGCGACGCCGGGGCCGAGATCGGGGCGGGCCGCGGGCGGCAGCGGGGCCGGGTCGGCCGGCAGGTGCGGCACCTCGAACGGCACCACGTCGTCGTCGGCGGCCAGCACCCACGTGTCCTTGGAGCCGCCGCCCTGACTGGAATTGACCACCAGCGCGCCTTCCGGCAGGGCCACCCGGGTCAGGCCGCCGGGCAGCACCCAGATCTTCTCGCCGTCGTTGACCGCGAACGGCCGCAGGTCGACGTGCCGCGGGCGGAGCCGGTTGCCGATCAGGGTCGGCACCATCGACAGTTTCACCTCGCGCTGCGCGATCCAGCCCCGGGGGTTTTCGACGATCTTCTCCCGTACGGCGAACAGCTCCTGCGAGGACGCCTGCGAGCCGATCACGATGCCCGCGCCGCCGGCCCCGTCGACCGGCTTGAGCACCAGCTGATCGAGTTTCGGCAGGACGTCGTCGAGGACCCCGGGCTCGTCCAGCCGATAGGTGTCGACGTTCGGGAGCAGCGGCTCCTCGTTCAGGTAGTAGCGGATCAGATCCGGGACGTACGTGTAGAGCAGCTTGTCGTCGGCGACCCCGTTGCCGACCGCGTTGGCGATCGTGACCCGCCCGGCCCGGGCCGCGTTGAGCAGGCCGGCCACGCCGATCACGGAGTCGGCCCGGAAGTGCACCGGGTCGAGGAAGTCGTCGTCGATGCGGCGGTAGATGACGTCGACGCGCTGCTCCCCGGCCGTCGTCCGCATGGCCACGTCGTTGCCCACGCAGACCAGGTCGCGCCCCTCGACCAGCTCGACGCCCATCTCGCGGGCGATCAGCGCGTGTTCGAAGTAGGCCGAGTTGTAGACGCCGGGGCTGAGCACGACCACGGTCGGGCTGCTCACGCCGGTCGGCGCGGCGGCCCGCAGCGCGCGCAACAGCATCGCCGGGTAGGACTCGACCGGCAGGATCCGGGTCGCGGCGAACACCTCGGGCAGCACCTGGGCCATGGCCCGGCGGTTCTCCATCACGTAACTGACACCGGACGGGATCCGCACGTTGTCCTCGAGCACCCGGAAGGTGCCCTGCTCGTCGCGGATCAGATCAACCCCGGCGACATGGATGCGTACGCCGTTGGGCGGGTTGATGCCGGCCGCGGCCCGCAGGAAGTGCGCGCTGGTCGCGATGAGCCGCCGCGGCACCACCTTGTCGGCGAACACGTGACCGGGCCCGTAGACGTCGGCCAGGAACGCCTCGAGGGCCCGGATGCGCTGGGCCACTCCGATCTCGACCGACCGCCACTCGGCCGCCGCGATGATCCTCGGGACGATGTCGAGCGGGAAGGGCCGCTCGACCCCCTTGAGCGCAAAGGTGATGCCCTGCTCGAGGAAGGCCCGGGCCAGCACCTCGGCGCGCACGCCCAGTTCCGCACTCGACAACGGCTGAAGGGTGGCGTTCAGCGCCTCGTAGCTTTCCCGAGGAACACCGAGCTCGCCGAACATCTCGTCCCAGCCGGGGCCGAGGCGGTAGTCCTCGAAAAGATCCGCCATGCGGTGAATCTACGCACGGTCGATTTCGCAGGTGTAACAAGCGAAACGCGCTGGTGGCGAGCGACTGAAGGGGCAGGCCGCCCGTACGGGACCTACGGACGGCCCACCGGCCGGCACACCGAGAACGGGGGACCCGGCGTTCCGGTTGGTTTCACGGTACGCCCGGGATGCTCGGGCCGAAAATTTGTGGTGCACGTCTCGGGACGAATCAGACACGGTGTCTGGTCGATGAGAAATTGGCAGGCGCCGCCGGGATCGAGACAATACCGTGTTCGGCATCACCGACGACCGGCTCTGATCAGGGAGCATGCTGAACACAGCACTTTCTCAGGTACGGCCACGGACAATGTCGTAGGCCCTCAAGGCGCGAGGTGGCGTGACCGATGACCGAACTGTTGACCATGATGGCAACACCGGCCTGGGCGTACCTTGCTCTGTTCGGCTTTCTCGCCGTCGACGCGATGATTCCGGTGGTCCCGATCCAGGCGATCATGATCACATCCGGCGCTCTGACTGTCTACGGAAATCTCGATCTTGCGCTCGTGATCGTGGTCGGCGCGCTCGGCATGTTCACCGGCGACTCGATCGCCTACGTGCTCGGCCGTTCCAGCGGCGACCTCGGCTCGGGCCGGCTCGCCGCGTTACGCGCGAAATACGGGCCCAAGCACGACGAGGACAAGGAAGAGTCCAAGACCAAGCGGGCCGCCGCCCGCTTCACCCGGGGTCTGCGCCGGCCCGGCCCGCTCGTCCTGCTGCTCTGCCGGTTCGTGCCGGGCGGGCGCATGGCGGCCGGCTTCCACGCCGGCCGCAGCGGTTACCCGATCAAACTCTTCATCCTGTACGACGGGGCGGCCGCGCTCGCCTGGGGCAGTTACGGCGGGCTGGTCGGCCACGTCGGCGGCACGGCGATCACCCAGTCGGCCTGGCGGCTCTTCGCGATCGCCGCCACCGCCGCCGTCGTCTTCGGCACCGCCGGCTGGATCCTGGCCCTCTTCGGCGGCCGCAAGGAGGCCGCGGAGATCGCGCTCGCCGCCGAGGCGGGCGCGGCCGACGTCACTGCAGCTCGTGCTGCATCAACTGACGGGCCGCTTCCGCGATCGACCCCGACAACGACGGGTAGATAGTGATCGTGTGGGCCAGCTGGTCCACCGTCAGGTTGTTCTCGATGGCCATCGTGATCGGCAGAATCAGCTCGCTCGCCTTGGGCGCCACCACCACCCCGCCGACGATCTGACCCGTGGCCGGGCGGCAGAAAAGCTTGACGAAACCGTCGTGCAGGTCGGCCATCTTGGCCCGGGCGTTGCCGGTCAGCGGCAGCATCACCTGGCGGGCGGGCACCCGGCCGGCGTCCACGTCGTTCTGCGAGACGCCGACGGTGGCCAGCTCGGGGTCGGTGAAGACGTTGGCCGAGACGGTGCGCAGGCGCAGCGGGTTGACCGCCTCGCCCATCGCGTGCCAGATGGCGATGCGGCCCTGCATGGCGGCCACGCTGGCCAACGGCAGCACGCCCGTGCAGTCGCCGGCGGCGTAGATGCCGGGCACGTTGGTGCGCGACACCCGGTCGACCGTGACGTAACCCCCGTCGCCGACCTGGACGCCGTACTCGGCCAGACCCAGCTCGGCGGTGTTGGGCACGGCGCCGACCGCGATCAGCGCGTGCGAGCCCTCGATCACCCGGTCGTCGCCCAGCGTGACCTGCACCGAGGAACCGGTGTTGACCACGGACTTGCCGCGACTCTGGCTGAGGATAGTCATGCCGCGTTCGCGGAAGACCCGTTCGATGGCCATCGCGGCGTCGGCGTCCTCGTGCGGCATCACCCGCTCGCGGCTGGAGACCAGCGTGACCTGCACGCCCATGGCCAGGTAGGCGCTGGCGAACTCGGCCCCGGTCACGCCCGAGCCGATCACGATGAGGTGCGACGGCAGCTCGGTGAGGTCGTAGAGCTGGCGCCAGTCGAGAATGCGCTCGCCGTCGGGCCGGGCGGTGGCCAGCACCCGCGGGGTGGCCCCGGTGGCCAGCAGGACCGTCGAGGCCTCGACCGCGTACGTGCTGCCCTCGTGCGGAGTGATCAGGACCTGGTGGGTGTGGCCCAGCGTGTCCTCGCCCATCCGCGCCTTGCCGTGCACCACGTCGACCCCAGCCTTGACCAGCTTGGCCTGGATGTCGGCGGACTGGGCGAGCGCCAGTCTCTTGACCCGGTTGTTGACCGCCACCGCGTCGACCGAGACGCCCTCGAGCCCGGCCGAGCGGATGCCGAACCGCTCGTTGTGCCGATACCCGGTCATGATCTCGGAGCTGGCGATGAAAGTCTTGGACGGCACACAGTCGGTCAGCACGCAGGCGCCGCCCGGGCCGTCGGCTTCGACGAGAGTGACGTCCGCGTCGAGTTGCGCGGCGACCAATGCCGCCTCGTACCCGCCCGGTCCCCCACCGATGATCACGATCCGACTCACGACGCTCCAACCTCTTCCCGCGCGGCAGATGTGCCGACACGCACTCCTTGTATTCTCCACCACCGCCCGATCCGGCTATCGTCATCGCCGTGCGTCATTACGCCGCGTATGGCTCAAACCTCGACCCCGCCCGCATGCGGGCCTACTGTCCGCACTCGCCCATGGTGGGCGTGGGGTGGATCGAAGGCTGGCGCCTGACCTTTGCCGGTGAGGGGGATTTGGGCAGCGAAGGCACCGTCACCACGATCGTGGAAGCAGACGGCGACCGGGTTTTCGTCTCGCTCTACGACGTGCATCCATGGGATGCGTCACAACTCGACGAGGTCGAGGGCGTCACGGCCGGGGTCTATCAAAAGGTCACGGTCCGTGTCTCGACGCTCGAGGGCGAGTTCAGCGCCTGGGTCTACGTCTTCACCGGCTACGAGGGCGGCCTGCCCACGGCTTGGTATCTGAGCGAGATAGCGAACGCCGCGGAGAAGGCGGGCGCCCCCGACGACTACGTCGAGGACCTGCGCCGCCGCCCCACCCACGTGGCGCCGCCGGAAGGCTAGAGCACCTTCTGATAGATATTGGCCTCGTAGAGCGGGGTCATGCCGACCACGAGGTAGAGCCGGGCTGCCTTCGTCGGGTTGGCCATGTCGACGCCCAGCCCGGCGTGGGTGCGGCCCTTGGCGGCATAGACGGCGAAGGCCCGGCGCAGCAGCGCCTCACCCAGACCCCTCTTCCGGTACGCCCCCAGCACGCCGAGCCGCTTGACCCAGCCCTCGTTGTTGTCGTCGTCACTGTCGTACGAGGACTCGAGCGCCCCGGCGACCCGGCCGTCGACCTCGGCCACGAACCACTCGTCGAACGCGTTCTCGGGCTCGTCGTCGATGTGCTTGCGCCACGACTCGTAGTCGGCGCTGCGGTGGTCGGAGTCGAGGAAGGCCTGCTCGATGACCCCGTGGAAGGCGCGCATGTCGGTCTCGTCGTCGGGCCGCACCGGGCGGAGGGTGACCCCGGCCGGCGGCTCGGTCAGGGTGGCCGACGCCTCGTCCAGAGCGATCTGCATGCGGGCGTGCTGTTTGAGGAAGCCGAACCCGCTGCCGGTCAGCAGCTCGATCCACGGTGTCTCGGTCGGCACCGCCCCGGCCCGGACGTCGTAGGTGTCGTGCCCGAACTCGGCCGCCCGCTCGACCACCCGGGCCAGCATGAGCTCGAACAGCGGGCGCATGGCGGGCACACCCCGCTCGGGCCAGACGTAGACCTCGATGAACTCGCGGTTGCTCGCCGTCGCGTTGCTCGGATAGGTCCAGCCGACGATCGTGCCGTCACCGTCGAGCGCCACCCAGCAGTCCCGCGCGAGGTCGGTGTTGGCCTCGGTGAGCGCTTCCCGCAGGTCCTCGGGGCTGTAGTCGGGGTAGCCGATGGCCGCGATGTCGCTCGCATGCACCAGCGCGAGGAGGGCGGGCTGGTCGTCGAGGGTGGGCCGGCGCATGCTCCAGCCGTCGGGAAGCTCAGTCACCCGCGCATCGGACCATGAAGGACGGTTCCGGGGCGAGCCTTTATTGACTGAGCCGGTGCCTGAGCGATTCCAGCAGGCCGATCAGCTCGACCCGTTCGCCCAGGTCGAGCGCCGCGTACGCCTGCCCGGCCATCGCGTCGGCGGCCGAGTCGGCCCACATCAGACGCCGGACGATCGGACCGGCCGGCGGATAGGGCGGCTGCCACCCGAACGCCACCGCGCCCGTCTCGCCCTCGGGACCGGCGATGATCGCCTGCAGCGGAGTCAGCCCGCTCGCCCGCACCGCCACCAGCTGGACGCCGAGCCGGTGCTCGTGCAGCAGGTGGAGCAGCACCGCGGCCTGGGCGCCGGGGGTCTGGTCGGGCACCGGCATCGCCCGCCACGCGGCGAAGAGCGGCAGCCCCGCGTAGTCGACGGCGGCCACCACCCGCCGGGTCAGCTCGTGCAGCCGGGTCAGCCGGGGAAAGCTGCTGAGCTGCTCGACCCCCCAGGTGCAGAGCTCGTGCAGATGCCAGGTGGCCACTTCCAGGGGCGCGGAGGCTTTGGCGGTCGCCTCCCAGCCGTCGATGACGGCCTCGGGCGCGATGAGGCCGATCGAGGCAGCAACGGTCTCCGGGCGCACGTCGCCGAGCGCTCCGGCCCGCGCCGAGACGTGGTAGGCCCAGCCGGACAGCCCCAGGAGGCGGGCCCGGCGAAGAGTCTGAGGCGACTCGGCAAATGCGCCAACGATCGTCGCGAGTCCCGTTTTGGCAGTGGCGGCAGCCTGTTCGGGTGTCACCTGCCCGATTCTGCTCCCCCGAGCCGGATCTGGAAAATATTCTTCCCGTCTGGACCGGCAAATCAGATCAATCCGGCTCGTCCGCTTCAAGATCCTCCAAGGCCGCCTGGACGTCGCCGACCTGACGGCGGGACGCTGCCGCTTCCCGTTCGGCGAGGCGGCGCGCCTGCTTGCGGCGGGCCACGTCGGCCTGCGCCTCGGTACGCCTACGTTCCAGTTCTGCCAGCTCAGCGTCCAGGTCGTCGACAACGTGACCCGCGTCACGTTCCGCTTCCTCGGCCCGTTCGAGCTGGGTGTCGGCCCTCTTCTCGGCGGCCTGGGCGGCGGTCAGCTCGCGGCCGAGCTCGCGCTTGCGCTGCTCGTGCTCGCGGCGCCGGCGCTCGTCGGCAGCTCTCTCGCGCGCCGATGCCTGCGGGAACTCGACGACCTCGGCGCCACCCTCGTCAGCATCGCCCTCCTCGTCGTCGTCCTCGACCTCGTCGCCCGCTTCGTCGGTGACCAGGCGCAGCCGGGGCCGGGGCACCTCGCCGAAGCCGGCGTAGGTGGCGGCCCGGATCAGCCGGCCGGTGCGCACCTGCACGGCGATCTCGGGCTCGGCCAGCGCGGCGGTCAGCGTCGACTCGACCTCGCCCAGCGGGAGCTTGATCGACGGTTCCTCGGCCCGGGCCAGCTTGCCCGCCGCCGTGACCAGCGCCGACACCACCTGGCGGCGCTGGGCGGTGAGCTCGCGCAGCGCGCTGCCGTCCAGGCCGCGCTGGGCCTCGCGCAGCGCCGAGGAAAGCTCGACCAGCTCTTCGATCAGCTCGGGCCGGCGCAGCGCGAGCAGGTTGACCACCCAGGCGGCCACGGTCGGTTTCTTGAGCGCGGCGAGGCGCTTGGCGGTCGCCTTGTCGCCGGTTCGGCGGGCGTCCTCGATCGCGGCCGTGCGGGCCGCGACGAAGCCCTCCGGCGGGGACTCGTAGAGCCGCTGGATCAGGTCGTCGGTGGCGCTGGGCACGTCAGCTGATGGTAGTGCCGGGCGCGAGGTGCGCGTACTTCGTGCCGGAGAGCCGTTCGAGGTGGCCGTCCGAGATCTTCGCGCCGGCCTCGGTGAGCAGGGCGTCGTGCAACGCGTAGGCCCGGCCCGGCTGGACCGCGCGGACGAAGTCGATCGACTCCAGCAGTTTCATCCACGGAGCATTCAACGGCGCGAAGAGCGTGTCCACCGTCGTGTCCCCCGGCACGGTGAACGAGTCCCCAGGGTGGTAGAGATTTGTGCTCTCGTCGGCGATCAGATAGCCCACGTTGGCGATCCGCGGGATGTCCGGGTGGATCAGCGCATGCTGCCCGCCGTACACCCGCACCTGGTAACCGGCCGCCTCGAACTCGCCGCCCGGCTCGACCGCGGTGGCCACCCCGGCGAAGCCCGGGTGCTGGGCCAGCACGTCGGCGTGGGCGTAGAGCCGCAGATCGGGCCGCCGGGCGATCGCCTCGGCCAGCGCCTCGGGGTCGAGGTGGTCGATGTGCTCGTGGGTGATCAGCACCGCGTCCGCGCCGTCGAGCGCCGACCGCTCGCTGAGCGACCCCGGATCGACCACGAGGACGCCCGCGCCCTCGATCCGAAGACAGGAATGCGTGTACTTCGTGATGCGCACGGGACCCCTCCGCTGCTGATTCGTAACCACCCGACACGCAGTCTGCCGGAACCGGAGAACCTCCGCCGTACGTCCCAGGGTGCACAACTGAACGGGGATGGGAGAAAGATGCGCGCGATCCGCAGGCGAACAACATATTTGGTAGGCACCGCACTGATCACCGGCGTCCTGCTGGCCGGGTGTGGCGCCGACGGCTCCACCAACTCGCAATCGTCGGACGCCGGTGCGGCCGACGCCCCGGCCATGGGCGAGGCCGAACCGGCTCCCGCCGAGGGCGGGGCCGCCAAGGGCCAGGACACCCAGGCCCAGGCGCCGGATCTGAAGGTCGAACAACGCTCGATCATCTACCGCGGCACCGTGGCGGTGCGGGTCGAGAACGTGGGGGCGGCGGCCGGTAAGGCCACCGGCATCGCCCAGACGGCCGGCGGCTTCGTCAGCGGCGACAACCGCAGCAGCGGTTCCGGGGCCGACACCGCGACGATGGAGCTGCGGATCCCGGCCGAGAAGTTCGGCGCGGTGGTCGACCAGCTGTCCAAGCTGGGCACCGAGGAGAACCGCGAGATCAACACCGAGGACGTCACCGAGCAGACCATCGACCTGGACGCCCGGATCACCGTGCAGCAGGCTCGGGTCGACAGCGGCCGCAAGCTGCTGGCCCAGGCCAAGTCGCTCAACGACCTGGTCATGCTCGAGCGCGAGGTGGCCACCCGCGAGGCCGACCTGGCGTCCCTGCAGGCCAAGAAGCGGCGCCTGGCCGATCTGACCGCGCTCTCCACGATCACGGTCAACCTGCTCGACCCGGAGGCGGCGGCGACCGTGCCCGACGACGACCCGCCCGGCTTCCTGGCCGGTCTGGGCGCGGGCTGGGACGCGCTGCTCGCCTCGCTCAAGGTGCTGCTGACCGTGCTGGGCGCGCTGCTGCCCTGGCTGCTCGCGTTCGGGCTGCCGGCCTGGGCGATCGTCTACGCCGTACGGCGGTACAACCGCACCCGGCGAGGGGCCGCGGTCTACGCCGTTCCTGGCCCGCCGGCGGCGCCGCCCACGCAGCAACCGCCGGTCTCCGGCCCGCCCGCGCCCTGACCGCTCAGAAAGCGGCCGTGGCGAGAGCGGCCAGGGCGGTGTGCACCATGACCCGCACGCCGTAGCCGATGCAGCGCTCGTCCACGTCGAAGTCGCCCTGGTGCAGGTCGTGCTTCTCGTCCGAGCCGGGCACCCCGGTGCCCAGCCGGATCATCGCACCCGGCACCTGATCGAGATAGAAGGCGAAATCCTCGCCGCCCATGCTGATCTCGGCCTCGACGACCCGCTCGGGGCCGAGCGCGGCCCCGGCCGCACCCGCGATGACGGCGGCGGCCATCCGGTCGTTGATCACCGGCGGGACGCCGCGGTGGTAAGCCACCTCGACGTGCGCCCCGGTCGGCGCGACCACGTCCCTGATGAGCTGGGTGACCAGCTCGGGGGCCTGCCGCCAGGCCTCACGGCCGAGGATCCGCACGGTGCCGCGGGCCTCGCCCTCGCCCGGGATCGCGTTGAAGGCCTCGCCCGAGTGGACCGCGCCCCAGACCATCGAGAGCCCGGCCCGCGCGTCGACCCGGCGGCCGAGCAGGGCGGGGGTGTCGACGATGACCTTGGCCAGCGCGTACACCAGGTCGGCGGTCAGGTGCGGCCGGGCGGTGTGCCCGCCCGGGCCGGTCAGCTTGACGTCGACCGTGTCGGCGGCCGCGGTGAACGGGCCGGAGCGCACCCCGACCAGGCCCGCGGGCAGCTGCGGGTAGCAGTGCAGGGCGAAGATCGCGGTGACGTCCTTGAGGGCGCCCGCGGCGATCATCTTGGGCGCTCCGGACGGGACCGTCTCCTCGGCGCACTGGAAGATCAGCCGGACCCGGCCGGGCAGCTCGCCCCGCTCGGCCAGCTGGGCCAGGGCCAGACCGAGCCCGAGCAGGACGGTGGTGTGCACGTCGTGGCCGCAGGCGTGCGCGACGTGCGGCACGGTCGACTTGTAGGGCACGTCCTTCAGGTCCTGCAGCGGCAGCGCGTCCAGGTCGGCGCGGAACGCGATCACTCGGTCGCCCTCGCCGATGTCACAGATCACACCGTTGCCCTCGGGCAGAACGCGCGGGGACAGGCCGGCCACGGCGAGCTCACGGGCGACCAGGGCGGCCGTCTCGAACTCTTGGTAGGACGGTTCGGGGTGGGCGTGAATGTGCCGTCGAATCGCTACGAGCTCCGCGCCGTGCTTGGCGAGCCAGCGGTCGAGCTGGCCGGGCAGGGGCTCGGCGCCGGGCAACGGCCCGGGCCACTCCGCTTGGGCCCCCTCGGGCTCCGTCAGAGTAGTAGTCACGTCGGCTTCCAGTTCTTGTTGACGCCGTACAGCAGCGCACTCGAAGTTTTGTCGCCTTTCCTGCGACGCGCGACAGCTTAGACCGTTTTAGGTAACGCTGTGCAACGCCAATCCCGTGCTCAGTGGATCGCGCTTGGTGACGAAATCCCTGATAGGGGTACCCCTGTTCACCTCTCTACAACCGGTTACGCGCAGCGAGGTGACGCGGTTCAACCGTGCCACGGCGGCGCAATGGTTGTCTCCTCAACGGTAAGACGCTTCCCCGGGAGGTCCCGCCTCTGGAGCGTGAGCCCTTTGGCACTCAGCGTCCGAAACTGTCCACACAATGCGATTTCTTCGTCACCTACTGTCGAGTTCGTCAGAACACGGCTCCGGTGACTTTCAAATCGGGGCGGATACCCGGCAAGATAGCGGGGTTCTTGTCGACGGCCCCTACACCCCCTCGGTGGCATCCTCAGTGACTCAGATTCCGACGTGGAGCGGTGGCAACAACGCTCCGGCCAGCGGACGCGCAGCCCCGGGCACGCTCATCGGCGGGCGGTACACGCTTCGCGCCGCGGTGGGCCACGGTGGCATGGGCACGGTGTGGCGCGCGGCGGACACGCTGCTGCGACGCGACGTGGCCATCAAAGAGGTCATTCTGCCGCCCGGTCTGGCGCCGAGTGACCGCGATTCGATGTACGAGCGGACCATGCGCGAGGCCCGCGCCGCGGCCGCCCTCCAGCACCCCGCGGTGGTGCAGGTCTACGACGTCGTGCACGAGAACGGCCGGCCGTGGATCGTGATGGAGCTGCTCGACGCGCGCAGCCTGGCCGACATGGTGATCGAGGACGGGCCGGTCCCGCCCCGGGTGGTCGCCAAGATCGGCATCGCGCTGCTGGGCGCGCTCGAGGTGGCCCACGCGCACGGCGTGCTGCACCGCGACGTCAAGCCGGCCAACGTGCTGATCTGCGGTGACGGCCGCTGCGTGCTGACCGACTTCGGGGTCGCGCGGATGCCCACCGACGTGCAGCTGACCACGCCCGGCATGGTGCTCGGCTCACCCCACTTCATCTCGCCCGAGCGGGCCATGGGCAGCGAGTTCGGCCCGCCGAGCGACCTGTTCTCGCTGGGCGTCACGCTCTACACCGCCGTCGAGGGCCGTCCGCCGTTCGACAAGGGCGACCCGATCGAGACCATGCACGCCGTGGTGGAGGACCCGCCGACCCCCGCCGTGCGGGCCGGCTCGCTCACCCCGGTGCTGATGGGCCTGCTCGAGAAGGACCCGGCCCGCCGGATGGACGTGGGCACCGCCCGCACCATGCTGCGGCAGCAACTGGCCGGCCCACTGGCCAGCAAGAGCCCGCCGCACATGATGACCGACCCCTACTCGGTCGTCCCCGCCCAGCGGCCCCCGGCGGCGCCGATCGAGACCCAGCCGATCCCGCCCACGCCGAGCGGTCAGATCGGCGGCCGGGCCATGCTCGCGCCGGGTGACTCGCTCACCGACCACCTCAGCAAGCTCCAACAGGACAACGCGCCCACCTCGGGCGCCGGGCGCCGCCGAGCCGCCGAGCCGGCCCCGACCGGCATGATGCCGTCCGGGCACAACGACCCGACCAGCCTGCTGCCGCCGCGGGGCGGCGACGCGACCAACGTGCTCCCGCCCCGGGCGGCCTGGGACGCCAACCGGGCAGCCCACGACCCGATGCCGGGCACGGTCGTGTCGAGCCCGGCGGCCAAGCGCCGGGCGATGATCGACAAGACGGTCGGCACCGCCAAGGAGACCACCGCCAAGGCCGTGGCCACGGTGCGGGGCTGGCCGCGCAACAAGCAGCTCATCGCCGGCGGCGGCGCGCTCGCCGTGGTCGTCCTGCTGATCGTGGTCTTCTCACTGGTCGGTTCGGGTGGTGGCGACGACGGCCCGGTGACCGCCGCGCCGACCGGGAACGCGGCGGCCAAGCCGGCCTCGTTCGCCACCCAGCAGTACAGCGGCCGCGGCATCACGGTGCTGGTGCCCAAGGCGTGGAGCCGCAAGGCCGGGGGCAACTGGGTCGACTACGTGGACCCGAACGACGCCAAGCGCAAGGTGCGGATCCTGGTCGAGGACGCCTCCTCACGGGCCACGCCGCAGACGTTCCTGGGCGTCGCGGAGAACGGGCTGAAGAAGTCGGCCAACTGCCCCGCCCCGTACGCGCGGGTCGGCATCACCGACACCAAGATCGCGGGCCGCGACGGTGGCGTGCTCGAATACACGTGCAGCAGCGGTGACGAGGCCCGGCACGGGCTCTGGGGCGCGGTCATCTCGGGTGGCAAGGCCTACTCGTTCTACCTGACCACCAAGGAATCGCAGTTCGCCGGGAGCAAGCCGATCTTCGACCAGATGATCAAGACGTACGCCCTCTCGGCCTCCTGACCGAGCGGGGCGTGCTATCAATCCCTGATGGCCCCTGACGACGAACTCCGCTCCCTCGCCGCGACCTGGCGGGCGGACGATCCCGACCCCGCCACCCGGGCCGAGCTCGACCGGCTGATCGCCGGTCTGCCCGGCACGGCGGCCGAACTGCGCGACCGGTTCGCCGGCCCGCTGACCTTCGGCACCGCCGGGTTGCGGGGCCGGCTGCGGGCCGGCCCGAACGGGATGAACCTCGCGGTCGTCACGCGGGCCGCGGCCGGCCTGGTCACCTGGCTGGCCGAGCAGGGCGGCCGGGGCCCGCTGGTGATCGGCTACGACGCCCGGCACGGCTCGAAGGAGTTCGCCGAGCAGACCGCCCGGGTCGCCACCGGGGCGGGCCGGGAATCCCTGGTCATGCCGGGCACGCTGCCGACCCCGGTGCTGGCCTACGCGGTGCGCACGCTCGACGCGGTGGCCGGCGTGATGGTCACCGCCAGCCACAACCCGCCGCAGGACAACGGCTACAAGGTCTATCTGGGCCGCGAGCTGGGCGGTCCGGCGGGCGACGGGGCCCAGATCGTGCCCCCGGCCGACGCGGGCATCGAGGCGGCCATCCGGGCGGTCGCTCAGATCGCCGACATTCCGCTCGGCTCGACCGGCACCCTGATCGACGACAAGACCGTCCGGGGGTACGCCCAGAGCGCCGCGGCCGTGCTCTCCGAGGACGGCCCGCGCGATCTCGCGGTGGCCTACACGCCGATGCACGGGGTCGGCGGCTCGACCCTGCTCGCCGCGTTCGCGGCCGCCGGCTTCCCGGCCCCGGCCGTGGTCGCCGCGCAGGCCGAACCCGACCCGGAGTTCCCGACCGTCGCGTTCCCCAACCCGGAGGAACCGGGCGCGATGGACCTGCTGCTCGAGCTGGCCGCCGCGCACGGAGCGGAGCTGGCGATCGCCAACGACCCGGACGCGGACCGGTGCGCGGTGGCGATCCCGACCGCGGACGGCGGGTGGCGGGCGCTGCGCGGGGACGAGCTGGGCGTGCTGCTGGGCGACCACCTGATCCGGCGCGGCGTCCCGGGGACGTACGCGACCACGATCGTCTCGTCGCAGCTGCTGGGCCGGCTCTGCGCCGCCCGGGGCGTGCCCTACGCCGAGACGCTGACCGGGTTCAAGTGGATCGTGCGGGCGGCCGAGGAGCTGGCGTACGGCTACGAGGAGGCGCTCGGCTACTGCGTGGCGCCCGCGATGGTGCGTGACAAGGACGGGATCACGGCGGCCCTCACCGTGGCCGAGCTCGCGGCCGGGCTCAAGGCTGAGGGTCGCACGCTGGCCGACCGGCTGGACGAGCTGGCCACCGAGTTCGGGGTGCACGCCACCGACCAGCTCTCGGTGCGGGTGGACGACCTGGCCGAGATCGGGGCGGCGATGACCCGGGCCCGGCAGGCGCCGCCGGCCACGCTGCTCGGCTCCCCCGTCACGGTGTCGGACGACGCCGCCAACAACGTGCTCACGTTCCGCACGGCGACGGCGCGCGCGGTGATCCGGCCGTCGGGCACGGAACCGAAGCTCAAGGCGTACCTCGAAGTGGTCTCGCCGGTCGCCGACGGTGACCTGACCGCCGCCCGGGCAAGTGCGGGCGGCGACCTGGTCGTGCTGCGCCGAGAGGCGGCGGCCGCCCTCGGCGTCTGACTCAGACGGCCTTCGGGGTGCCCAGCGCGGCCTGGATCGCCTTGCCCAGCGTCGCGACCACCAGGGCCACGCTGGGCCGGACGATCGAGTCCTCCAGGTTGCCGCCGGCCATGAAGCCGGCGCCCGAGGCGATCTGCTCGAGCCGCGCGTGCGCCTTGGCGACGTCCTCGGCGGGCAGCCGCAGGTTGGGTTCCATGCGGCAGGCGACCAGCAGCGTGGCCAGCGCGGCGGTGCGCTCGTCACAGGTGGTGTCGCTGATCAGGGCGTTGGCGAGCCGGCCCCGGATCTCGGTCTCGAAGGCCAGGTCGGTGGTCGGGTAGCGGTGCACGTGGATGACACCCATCTGGGTCTCGTCCACGTCGTGCACGATGCCCCGGGCCACCAGGTCCTCGAGGACGCGGGTGCGCAGGCGGTGGCGCATGCGCTGCAACCACTGAGCGGGCGTGTGCGGCTCGTCGGCGGCCGCCTTCTCGAGCACGGCGTCGGCGATCGAGTCACCGATCGGGTTGGGGTCGATGACTTTGAGGTACCCATCGACGTACGCGATGCGCCCCGCCAGCGCGAGGTCGACCAACACGGCCGCGGCCATGCCGAGGTCGAGCCCGATGCGGGAACCGGTCGCCTTGCCGGTCTGGTCGTCGTACGCGAGGAGGAGCAGTTCCTCGGCGAGAGGCATGGAGGTCATGGATGGCAACGATAGTGGCCCCAGTCACGCAGTCCGGTCGCCAGGCCGGTATATCCCGGTTGCGGACGAACCCCTTAGAGTCGCTGCCGTGCAGGCCATCATCGCGACCCTCGGCTACGTGCTGTCACCCGATCGGCGTGAGGTTCTCATGGTCCGGAGGGACACCCGACCGGATGACCTCCACTTCGGGAAGTACAACGGGCTGGGCGGCAAGCTCGAGCCCGACGAGGACGCGATCGCCGGGCTGCGCCGGGAGATCCGCGAGGAGGCCGGCCTCGAGTGCACGGCGGTCGAGCTCGCGGGCACGATCTCGTGGCCCGGTTTCGGCCGGAACGGGGCCAACTGGTTCGGCTTCCTCTTCCGCGTCCCGGCCTGGACGGGCACCCCGCTGAGCGGCAACGACGAGGGCAGCCTGCACTGGGTGCCGCTGGCCGACGTGCTGGCCGGGCGGGTGCCGATGTGGGAGTCGGACCGGCATTTCCTGCCGCTGGTCTTCGCCGACTCCCCGACCGTCTTCCACGGCGTCATGCCGTTCGCCGACGGCAAGGCGCTGAGCTGGTCGTACTCGGCGGTCTAGAACCTCCGCATGCCGCCGAACTGGCGGTCGCCGGCGTCACCGAGGCCGGGCACGATGTACATCTTCTCGTTCAGGCCGTCGTCGATCGACGCGGTGACCAGGCGCAGCGGCAGACCCGACTCCTCGAGGCGGCGGATGCCCTCGGGCGCGGCCAGCACGCAGCAGATGATCACGTCGGTGCAGCCGCGGTCGACCAGCAGCTTGCAGCAGTGCAGCAGCGAGCCGCCGGTGGCCAGCATCGGGTCGAGCACCAGCACAGGCAGGCCGGTCAGGTCGCCCGGCAGCGACTCCATGTAGGCCCGCGGCTCATAGGTGTGCTCGTCGCGCGCCAGACCCACGAACCCCATCGACGACTCGGGCAGCAGCGCCAGGGCCGAGTCGGCCATGCCGAGACCGGCCCGCAGCACCGGCACGATCAGCGGCGGGGTGGCCAGCCGGATGCCCTCGGTCGGCGCCACCGGCGTGGTGATCGGGTAGGTCTCGGTGGCGAACGAGCGGGCCGCCTCGTAAACCACCATGGTGGTCAACTCGTGCAGCGAGGCCCGGAAGACACCGGAGTCGGTGTCGGCGTTGCGCATGGCGGTGAGCCGGGTCTGAGCCAGCGGGTGATCTACGACGAGTACGTCCACGCCGCCAACCTACCGGTCAATCAAGATCAACTGTCGGGGGCCCGCGTAGAATCGCTTTCATGACTGCGACAGCGACGTCGAGGCTGGGTTCATGACCACGCCTGAAAAGACAAGGCTGCCCGCCCGCCCCGACTCACCTGCCGACCTCCGGACCTTCCTGCATGGTCTGCCCGGGGTCGACCAGGTGGGCATCGAGGCCAGGGCGTCGGCGCTGGGCACCCGATCGGTGAAGACGACGGCCAAGGCACAGGCGATCGACCTGGCCATCCGCATGGTCGACCTGACCACGCTCGAGGGCGCCGACACCCCGGGCAAGGTGCGCGCGCTCTCGGCCAAGGCGCTGCGGCCCGACCCGGCCGATCCCACCTGTCCCGCGGTCGCCGCGGTCTGCGTCTATCCCGCTATGGTGCCCACGGCCGCGGCCGTGCTGGCCGGCTCCGGGGTGCATCTGGCCAGCGTGGCCACCGCGTTCCCGTCCGGGCAGGCGCCGCTCGAGGTCAAGCTGGCCGACACCCGTGACGCGGTGGCCGGCGGCGCCGACGAGATCGACATGGTGATCAGCCGGGGCGCGTTCCTGGCCGGCGACTACGGCCACGTCTTCGACGAGATCGTCGCGGTCAAGGAGGCGGCCGGCCCGGCCCACCTCAAGGTCATCCTCGAGACCGGCGAGCTCGGGACGTACGACAACGTCCGGCGCGCGTCCTGGCTCGCGATGCTGGCCGGCGCCGACTTCATCAAGACGTCCACCGGCAAGGTCCCGGTGGCCGCGACGCTGCCGGTCACGCTGCTGATGCTCGAGGCGGTGCGCGACTTCCGCGATCGCTACGGGCGTCAGGTCGGGGTCAAGCCCGCGGGCGGCATCCGGACGACCAAGGATGCGATCAAATACCTGGTCATGATCAACGAGACCGTCGGTGACGACTGGCTGAGCCCCGACTGGTTCCGGTTCGGCGCTTCCTCGCTGCTCAACGACCTGCTGATGCAGCGCACCAAGCTGACCACCGGCCACTACGCCGGTCCTGACTACTTCACGCTGGACTGAGTGATGTCGATCTTCGAGTACGCCCCCGCCCCCGAGTCCCGGTCGATCGTCGACATCGCCCCGTCGTACGGGCTGTTCATCGACGGCGAGTTCGGCGAGGCCAAGGACACGTTCAAAACAATCAACCCGGCCGACGAGGAGGTCCTGGCCGAGGTCGCCCTGGCCGCCCCCGAGGACGTCGACCGGGCCGTGGCCGCCGCCCGCCGGGCCTTCACCGGCTGGTCCGCCCTCCCCGGCGCGGAGCGAGCGAAATACCTCTTCCGGATCGCCCGCATCATCCAGGAACGCTCCCGCGAGCTGGCCGTCCTCGAGTCGCTCGACAACGGCAAGCCGATCAAGGAGTCGCGCGACGTCGACCTGCCGCTGGTCGCCGCCCACTTCTTCTACTACGCGGGCTGGGCCGACAAGCTGAAATACGCGGGCTTCGGCCCCGACCCGCGCCCGCTGGGCGTGGCCGGCCAGGTCATCCCGTGGAACTTCCCGCTGCTCATGCTGGCCTGGAAAATCGCCCCGGCGCTGGCCACCGGCAACACCGTGGTGCTCAAGCCGGCCGAGACGACCCCGCTGTCCGCGCTCTTCTTCGCCGACGTCTGCCGCCAGGCCGACCTGCCCCCGGGCGTGGTCAACATCGTCACCGGGGCCGGCGACACCGGCCGCTACCTGGTCGAGCACCCCGACGTCAACAAGGTCGCCTTCACCGGCTCGACCGAGGTCGGCCGCGCGATCGCCCGCTCGGTGGCCGGCACCGGCAAGAGGCTGACGCTCGAGCTGGGCGGCAAGGCGGCCAACATCGTCTTCGACGACGCGCCGATCGACCAGGCCGTCGAGGGCATCGTCAACGGCATCTTCTTCAACCAGGGCCACGTCTGCTGCGCGGGCTCGCGGCTGCTGGTGCAGGAGTCGATCGCCGACGAGCTGCTCACCTCGCTCAAGCGGCGGATGGCCACGCTGCGGGTCGGCGACCCGCTCGACAAGAACACCGACGTCGGCGCGATCAACTCCCGCGCCCAGCTCGACCGGATTACTGAATTGTCGGAAATTGGGGCCGACGAGGGCGCGGAAAGATGGTCGCCGCCCTGCGAGCTGCCCGACCGCGGCTTCTGGTTCGCCCCGACGATCTTCACCGGCGTGACCCAGGCCCACCGGATCGCTCGCGAAGAGATCTTCGGGCCGGTGCTGTCGGTGCTGACCTTCCGCACCCCCGACGAGGCCGTCGAAAAGGCCAACAACACGCCGTACGGTCTGTCGGCCGGCATCTGGAGCGACAAGGGCTCGCGGATCCTGGCCGTGGCCGACAAGCTGCGGGCCGGCGTCGTCTGGGCCAACACGTTCAACAAGTTCGATCCCACGTCGCCGTTCGGCGGCTACAAGGAGTCCGGTTACGGTCGCGAGGGCGGCCGTCAGGGCCTGGAGGCGTACCTTGCCTAAGTCACCCAAGGCCGCCGTGGCCGTCGCGGAACGCCTTGCCGTGCGCAAGACCTACAAGCTGTACGTGGGCGGGAAGTTCCCGCGCAGCGAGTCAGGACGGACCTATCTGGTGAACGGCGACAACGTGGCCCTCGCCTCCCGCAAGGACGCGCGCGACGCCGTGCTGGCCGCCCGGGCCGCCCAGCCCAAGTGGGCCGGCGCCACGGCGTACAACCGGGGTCAGGTCGTCTATCGCATCGCCGAGATGCTCGAGGCCCGGCGGGCCGAGTTCGTGACCGTCGGCGTCGGCCCGGCCGAGGTGGACGCCGCGATCGACCGCCTGGTCTGGTACGCGGGCTGGGCCGACAAGATCGCCCAGGTCACCGGCAACGCCAACCCGGTTGCCGGCCCGTTCTTCAACATCTCGTCCCCCGAGCCCACCGGAGTGGTCGGCGTGATCGCCCCGTCGTCGCTGCTCGGCCTGGTCAGCGTGGTCGCCTCGGCCATCGTCACCGGCAACACGGTGGTCGTGGTCGCCTCGAACCCGCAGGCCGCGATCACCCTGGCCGAGGTGCTCGCCACCTCCGACGTCCCGGGCGGGGTGGTGAACATCCTCACCGGAAAAGCGGCCGAGATCGCGCCGTGGCTCGCCTCGCACGACGACGTGAACGCACTCGACCTGGCCGGCGCCGACGACGCCGAGCTCGCCACCGACCTCGAACGGGCGGCCGCCGGCACCCTCAAGCGGATCCTTCGCCCGGTTCCAGGCGTTGACTACACAGCAGACCCGGGCACCCACCCGATGACCGCTCTGCTGGAGATCAAGACGGTCTGGCACCCGAAGGGTTTCTGACCGTTTCCCCCCGGTCAATGCGCAACTGCGGGGGGACGGTCAGCCTGCGCCCAGGCGCGCCCATTAGGGTGTGTCGGCAGAATCACCGTCCCATCCGTCCCACCCGACAGAGCGATCCCCGGAGGTCACAGTGACCAGCCAGTCCGACGAGCCCGAGGCGTCCGCGCCCGTGGCCGCGCAGTCCGCCGCGCAGACTGAGTCCGGCGGGCTCTCCGGGCGTGAGCTCTGGGACTCGTCCGGCGTCGAGCCGGTCGAGATCGCGCTGCCCGGTGGCGTCGCGCTCACCCTGCGGGCCTACCGCAAGGCGTCCGAGCTGACCCCGACCGAGGCCGCCGTCGACGACGACGACCCGTTCGAGGCCCGCCGCAAGGCCCGCGAGGCCGAGGATGAGGAAGAAGTCCTCGTCGACGAGGAGTTCCAGGCGCTGCTCGCCCAGGGCGAGACGGACGAGGACGGCAAGACCGTCCGGTCGGCCGACGAGCCCGACCCGGCCGACTTCGAGGACGAGACGGACGAGTCCGACGCCCAGGCGGACGATGAGGAACAGCCCGCGTTCCTCAGCCACAAGGGCCGGTTGATCGCCTTCAAGACCCCCGAGTCGCTGGTCTCCTTCATTCGTTCGGGTGCTCCGCACGATCTCGCACAACTCGGCTCCTGGGCCGACCTGGCCGACCGGGTACAGTCGACCGACATCGACCCGCTGCCCGAGAACCGCTACGAGCTCGATCTCGTGGTGGAAAATCTGCGTGGCGGGCACGACACGTGGGACCT
>CBDCJN010000036.1:0-24800 GCA_965217855.1 Actinoplanes sp.
CGACGACCGGGTGATCGTGGCGGCCGGGCACCACCGCAACGGGGTGCTGCTGGCGCCGGTCACCGCCGACCTGATCGCCGGGCTGGTGCTGACCGGCGAGGCCGACCCGATGCTGGCCAGTTTCGCGCCGGGGAGGTTCTGATGCGGTTGACGGTCAACGGGCGGAGCTCGGACAGCTTTGTCGGCGACCTGTCGGTGCAGGAACTCGTCGAGTCGATCACCGAGGCCCGGCGCGGGGTGGCGGTCGCGGTCAACGGCGAGGTGGTGCCGCGATCGATCTGGGCGGCCCAGTCGCTCGCGGACGGCGACGTCGTCGAGGTGCTCACCGCGGCGCAGGGAGGCTGACGATGCTCTTCGACAAATCGCGGCTCATTCTCGGGACGGGCGGGGCCAACAGCCTGGCCGCCCTGGAGGACGCGATCATCGCCTCCGGGACCGACCTGGTGACCGTGGCGCTGCGCCGGGTCGACGCGGCCGGGCCCGGGCTGCTGCCCATGCTCGACAAACTGGGCGTCCAGGTGCTGCCGAACACGGCCGGCTGCTACACGGCCGGGGACGCGGTGAAGACGGCCCGGCTGGCCCGGGACGCCTTCGAAACCGACCTGATCAAGCTCGAGGTGATCGGCGACGAGCGGACCCTGCTGCCGGACGGGATAGAGCTGCTGCGGGCGGCCGAGACCCTGGTGGGCGACGGGTTCCGGGTGCTGCCGTACACGAGCGACGATCCGATCCTGGCCCGCCGGCTCGCCGACGTCGGGTGCGCCGCGGTGATGCCGGCCGGGTCGCCGATCGGCTCCGGGCTGGGCATCTCCAACCCGCACCACATCCGGCTGATCCGGCAGAGCGTGGACGTGCCGGTGGTGCTCGACGCGGGCATCGGGACGGCCTCGGACGCGGCGCTGGCCATGGAGCTCGGGTGCGACGCGGTGCTGATCGCCAGCGCGATCACCCGCTCCGACGACCCGGGGGCGATGGCCTCGGCGATGAAGCATGCGGTGCTGGCCGGGCGGCTCGCGTTCACCGCGGGACGGATTCCGCGGCGGTTCCACGCGCTGGCCTCCACCTCGGACGACGGGCTCGCGCAGTGGTGACGCCGGGCGGGCTGGTCGTGCTCACCGACCGGTCACTCGCGGCCGAGCCGCTGATCTCGGTGGTGCGGGCGGCGGTCCGCGGCGGCGCGGCGTGGGTCATTCTGCGGGAGAAGGACCTGCCGTACGCCGAGAGGGCCGCGCTCGCGGAGTCGCTGCGGGAGGTGCTGCCGGCCGGGCGGTTGATCGTGGCCGGGCCCGACCCGTTGGGCGGTGATGCGGTGCATCTGGCGTCGTCGGACCCATGGCCGGCCGATGACGTGGGGTTGATCGGCCGGTCGTGTCACGGTGTGCCCCGGACGTCCAAAGAGGATTACGTGACGCTGTCACCGGTCTATCTCACCGCCTCCAAGCCGGGGTATGGGCCGGCGCTGGGCCCGTCGGTGGCCGGGCGGCTGGCCGGGGAGGTGCCCTGGTTGGCGCTCGGCGGGGTGGACTTGGCCGAGCGGGCCGCCGAGTGTGCGGCCGCCGGGGCCGGCGGGATCGCGGTGATGGGCGCGATCATGCGGGCCGCCGATCCGGAGCGGGTCGCCGCGAATTTGACTTGCGCTTTCGATGCTGCTGCTGTTCAGCCATCCCTAGCCCCCACCCGCCCTGGGGAGAGGAATGACGTTACCGCCTGTCAAGCGGGCGACCCGAGTTATCCACAGGCGACCGGCCGGGCTGAGGTGGGCTCGTGGTGACGCCGCCCGTAGTGCTGACCATTGCCGGGTCGGATTCTGGTGGGGGAGCGGGGATCCAGGCCGACCTCAAGACGTTTGCGGCGCTTGGTGTTTATGGCGTTTCGGTGATCACGGCGGTGACGGCGCAGAACACGCTGGGGGTGACCGCGATTCATCCCGTGCCGGTGGAGATCGTGGCGGCGCAGTTGGATGCGGTGCTGGACGATTTTCCGGTCGCGGCCGTGAAGGTGGGCATGATCGGGGACCCGGAAGTGGCACGGTTGATCGCCATGCGGGCCGATCGCCTGCCCCGCCTGGTCGTCGATCCGGTGCTGGTCGCCACGTCAGGGGCCCGGCTCGCCTCGACTGCGGCTGTCGAGCCCCTCGTCGCGTACGCCCATGTGTTGACCCCGAACCGGCAAGAAGCCGGCGCCCTCGTCGGCGGGGTGATCGAGACGGCCGAGGAGATGGCCGTTGCGGCGGAGAGCCTGGTCAGCAAGGGTGCGCGCGCGGTGGTGGTGACCGGGAGCGAGCTGGCGGTGGACGTGCTGCGGTTCGGCGGGGTGACCGAGACGCTGCGCGGGGCGCCGGTGGCGACGGTCAACAACCACGGGTCGGGGTGCACTTTTTCGTCGGCGATCGCGGTGCGGCTGGCGCTGGGTGAACCGGTGCCGCAGGCCGTGCGGGCGGCCAAACGCTATGTGGCCTCGGCGCTCGCCGGTGGGCGCGACTGGCGGCTGGGTGCGGGGCCCGGTCCGCTGAACCACTTCTAGGTTTCCGGTGGCCGGGCACGCGGGATTCGTGCTGCCGGACGCTGCCGGGTTTGTGGCGATTGGGGAGGAAAAACCGTGAGGCGCAAGGTGTACGTCGAAGGGTCGCGTCCGGAGATCCGGGTGCCGTTCGCGTCGGTCGAGCTGAGCGGCGGGAACGATCCGGTCCGGCTGTACGACACGTCGGGACCGGGCAGCGACCCGGAACAGGGGCTGCCGCCGCTGCGCGGGCCGTGGGCGAGCGGCCGCACCCAGCTGGCGTCGGCGCGGGCCGGTGTGGTGACGCCCGAGATGGAGTTCGCGGCGATCCGGGAGAACGCGCCGGCCGAGCTGGTGCGCTCCGAGATCGCGGCGGGCCGGGCCGTGCTGCCGGCCAACGTCAACCACCCGGAGTCGGAGCCGATGGTGATCGGGTCGCGGTTCCTGGTGAAGGTCAACGCGAACATCGGCACGTCGGCCGTCACCTCGTCGGTGGCCGAGGAGGTCGAGAAGCTGACCTGGGCCACGCGGTGGGGCGCCGACACGGTGATGGACCTGTCGACCGGGCCGCGCATCCACGAGACGCGCGAGGCGATCATCCGGAACTCGCCGGTGCCGATCGGGACCGTGCCGATCTATCAGGCGCTCGAGAAGGTCAAGGGCGACCCGGTCAAGCTGACCTGGCCATTGTTCCGCGACACGATCATCGAGCAGGCCGAGCAAGGGGTGGACTACATGACCGTCCACGCCGGAGTGCTGCTGCCGCACGTGCCGTTGGCCGCCGACCGGGTCACCGGGATCGTGTCGCGCGGTGGGTCGATCATGGCGGCCTGGTGTCTCGCGCACCACGAGGAGAACTTCCTCTACACGAACTTCGAGGAGCTCTGCCGGATCTTCGCGGAGTACGACATCACGTTCTCGCTCGGCGACGGCCTGCGGCCCGGGTCGATCGCCGACGCCAACGACGAGGCCCAGTTCGCCGAGCTGCGCACCCTGGGCGAGCTCACCCACCGGGCCTGGCGGCACGACGTCCAGGTGATGGTCGAGGGGCCGGGTCACGTGCCCATGCACAAGATCAAGGAGAACGTGGATCTGCAGGTCGAACTGTGCGGTGGCGCGCCCTTCTACACACTCGGGCCGCTGACCACGGACATCGCCCCGGCGTACGACCACATCACGTCGGCCATCGGGGCGGCGATGATCGGGATGTTCGGCACGGCGATGCTCTGTTACGTGACGCCGAAGGAGCACCTGGGCCTGCCCGACAAGGACGACGTCAAGGCCGGGATGATCGCCTACAAGATCGCGGCGCACGCGGCCGACCTGGCCAAGGGGCACCCGGGCGCGCAGGACTGGGACGACGCCCTGTCCAAGGCGCGCTTCGAGTTCCGCTGGGAGGATCAGTTCGAGCTGGCCCTCGACCCGGGCACGGCGCGCGCCTACCACGACGAGACGCTCCCGGCGGACGCGGCGAAGACGGCCCACTTCTGCTCGATGTGCGGGCCGAAGTTCTGCTCCATGAAGATCAGCCACGAACTGAAGGCGCAGGGGATGGGCCAGAAGTCGGCCGAGTTCCTGGCCGGCGGCAGCAAGGTCTACGTCCCGGTGAGCCCGCCAGGCAACCCGAGGTCAACCTTGCAGTAAACACCGATCTCGGCGTTCCAGCGAGTGACGTTCGCCTGCCTCCACTGGCACCTGCTGCCTCAGAAGCCATCAGTATTTGCGGAGCTGGAGTGCGACAATGGCTCCCAGAGCGCAATCTGGGCGGACTGAGAGGGGGCGGCAGTGGACGGCGACGCCCGGTTTACCGAAGGCCTGCTGAACCTGACTCAGGCCAGTCGCTATCTCCGCGTGCCGCAGCAAACGTTCCACAGCTGGGCTCGCGGATACCGTCTTGGCGAGCCGATCCTCCATGTCCTGGAGCCGGAGCATCGGCGTCTTCCGGTCACGTTCATCGCATTGGCCGAAGGGCACGTGATGGATGCGCTCCGAGACGCCGGAGTGCGTCCGCAGAAGATCAGGCCGGCACTTCAGAGGCTGAGGGCTGAGTTCGGCAGCGAATACGTCCTGGTCGCGCCAGAGCTGGCGACAGACGGCATCGACGTGCTTTGGGATTTTGCACGCAGCGCCGAGGGGGAAGGGCTGATCGCCGCGGACACCGGGCAACAGGTCATCCGGGAGATCGTTGCTGATCAGATGGATTACATCGCGTGGGACAACCACGGGGTTCCCATTCAGGTCGAGCTACGTCACTGGGCGCCCTCCAAGGTCATCGTCGACGTGGGCCAGTCATTCGGTCAGCCGATCTTCGCCGGCACGCGTGTTCGTGTCGCCGATGTCGCCGGGTTGCTGAAAGCGGGTGAGCAAGCTGGCACAGTCGCCGAAGAGTTCGGAATCCCTGTCAGTGACGTCCGTACCGCCGCACGCATCCTCTTGGGCCGCGCCGCCTGAGTTCTACATCGACGAGAACATGGCTGGGCGGTCCGTCCGGCGAGTTCTCGATGATCTGGGCTACCTCGTGCATACGCCCGCATCGGTGTTCGGCGCCGAGCGCCTTGCACAAAGACTGAGCGATGAAGACTGGCTACCGGTGATCGGCGCTCACGGGTGGGCAGTGTTCGGCCGGGATCAGCGGATTCTTGATCGTCCGGCGGAGTTGCAGGCGTACCTGGCTGCTCGAGTACATATGTTCCTTCTGCCCGGGTCGGCATCTTTGGCCGAGATCCTGGTTCTTTTGACCGGCAACTTTGCAGAGATCTGTGCCCTGGCTGTTGCTCGCAAGCCGAACGTGTACTGGCTTGAACGGCGTCGGGTGGTCTCTTACGAAAGGCGGATCGCCGTCCTGGAACGCAAGCGTCGTGGCCGGCGGCCCGAATAGGCGGCGGAGTCTCACGGAGACTTCGCCGCCTTCGTGGATCAGAGCTTGTAGAAGGTCACGTAGTGGTCGGGGGTGAACCAGGTCTCGCGGGTCGAGCGATTGACCACGATGCGGTAGGCGTCACGGGAGGCGCCGCGGGCGCGGGAGTAGACGTCGTACTCGTTGTAGGTGGCGTTCAGCGGAAGCTGCCGCTCGCGGTTCTGGAACGTGCCGCCGGTGTAGTTGTACTGGCCGTACGGCCACGAGTACCAGCCGGAGCTCGTCGGCCAGCCCAGCGAGCTCCAGCCGGTGCGGGCCGTGCGAGCCGCCGAGCAGCGCGAGATCGTGCAGGTCGAGTAGACCGCCGCCTGGGCCGCGTCGGTGTGCGTGGGCGCCACCACGGCGGGGGCGATCAGCGCCGTGCCGGAGAGGGCGAAAACTAGCGCGAGGCCGGCGAAGAACCGGCGGAGGCGGGGTTGGCGGTCAACGTTCATGATCGGACTCCGTTGCCGTCGGGGTCAGGGGGTGATGACCCGGTTGCCCCTCATCGTCGGCCGCCGACCGGCCCGCGCGGTACCTCCCCGGTAGGTCATTCCATTGATGTTCGTCTTTGCGTGGCCGGTTGTTCTCAGCTGCGGCCGAGACCGCTGACCCAGTCCGAGATCTCGCCGTCGGGTTGGTTGGGACGCGGCTGGGGCGGGGTGAAGCCGTCGAACGGCGGCATCGTGATGACGCCGGTGTCGGACGGCCGCAGCTCGTCCTCGGGGCGCTTGGCGGCGACCGCCGCGCGAGCCGCGACCGAGGCACGGCCGGCCACGGAGGCTCGACCGGTGATAGCCCCGGCGGCCGGGGGCGGACCGGCGGCGGCCTTGGCGATCGCCGAATCGGGCTGCGCGTCCCGGTTGCGCTGGGGCAGGGGCGGGCGGTCCGGCGTGGGCTCGTCGTCCGGGCGGCCCTCGGTGGCGGGGCCGCGACGCAGCACCGCGGCGAGCACCGAGCCGAAGACCCCGGCGCCGGCCGCCGTCATCGCGGCCCAGTAGGGCAACTCCTGGAAGCGGCTCGCTCCGGGGCCGGCGACCAGGTAGGCGCCGGTCAGCAGGGCCGGGCCGGGCAGCCCGGCCAGGGCGATGGCCACCGTGGACAGTTGCCGGCGCCGAGCGGCCAGGCCGAGTGCGAGACCGCAGATCAGGGCGATCACCGGCATGGTGAACAGGGCGGCCCGCTCGGCCAGGCCGTCCGGGACGAAATCGGCGTCGAGCACCCCGAGACGTACGGCGGCCGGGTCGTGGCCCGACCGCAAGGAGGGCGCGACGGAGACGAGCGCGATCAGCCACATCGTGCTGCCCAGGGTGACCAGGCTCCAGCGGGCGGCAGAGCGGCCCAGCACGGCGTACGCGGCGAAGACGCCCGCCGCCGCACCGAGGACAGAGCACGCGCCGATCACGAAGACCGCGTTCACCCCGGCGACAGCGGCGCCCCGCGCGGGCTGCATGGTCAGCGGGACGATCGCCGCGGCGCCGAGACCGGCCGCGACCCCGGCGACGAGCCTGGTGCCGGCGCCCGCGTGCTGGGGGAGCCGGGCCCGGCCGGCCAGCCCACCGGCGGCGGCCGCGGTCATCGCGAACCAGGCCACCCAGGCCAGCTGGGCGGTCCACTCGTCACGGGCGGTGACCTCGACGACACGGGAGAAGTGCAGAATGCCCAGCCCGTAGGCGAGGCCTAGCTGCCCGGCCCCCACCAGTGCCGCCGCACCGAAGGTGACGCCCAACAACTTCGCCCAGGTCCGAAAAGCCATGCTCGGCACGTTACGGTTTCCCCGCCTACCCGCTCAACAGCGGGACCGAATTCTTAAAATCCCGCTTAGCTATTTATACAAAGAGTGACCGGTCAGGCCATCAAAAGATCATGAAGCAGGGCGCTGCAACGCGCCACCTCGTCGGAGTGCGCCGTCCGGCCCAGCGTGCGGGGACGGGGAATGCGAACGTCCACGATCTCGCGGACCCGGCCCGGTCGCGGGCTGAGCACGACCACCCGGTCGGCCAGCAGCACCGCCTCGTCGATCGAATGGGTGACGAAGACGGTGGTCGCCTCCTGCTCCATGTGGATGCGCTGCAGCTCGCCCGACAGCTCCTCGCGGATCAGCGGGTCGAGCGCCGAGAACGGCTCGTCCATCAACATCACCTGAGGACGGCCGATCAGTGCCCGGCAGAGCGCCACCCGCTGCTGCATGCCGCCCGAGAGCTCGTGCGGCAGCCTCTTCTCGAAGCCGGTCAGCCCGGTCACGGTCAGCAGCTGGTGGGCCCGGTCGCGATACTCCGCCTTGCGCCAGCCGAAGATCTGCACCGGCAGCAGCACGTTGTCGAGCACCGAGCGCCACGGCAGCAGGGCCGGGCGCTGGAACATCATCGACACGTCCCGCCGCGGCTTGACCACCCGCTCGCCGCCCACCTCGATGCCGCCCGCGGTCGGCGGGAGCAGCCCGGCGATCAGCCGCAGCAGCGTCGACTTGCCACAGCCGGAGCGGCCCACCACGGCCACGAACTCGCCGTCGGCGACCTCGAGGCTGACGTCGCGCAGCGCCTCGACCGTGCCCGAACGGCCGGTGAACGTCCGGGACACCTGGTTGACGCGGATCATGACGAGAGCCGCCAGCGTCCGCTGCGGGCCACCAGCAGGGTGAGTGCCTGCGGCATCAGACCGGAGTGGTTGTCGGGGGTGAGGCGGATCGGGCCGGAGAGACCGTCCACCTGGGACGTCTCGATGATCTCGCGGATCCGCGGCCGGTCGGTGCCGACCCGGGCGACCGCGTCGGCGATCAGGTCGGCGGCGTCGGCGGCGAACGAGGCGACACCCGAGTAGCTGCCGTACCGGGACGTGTAGTCGCGGAACCACTGCTTGCGCGAGGACTTGGCCGGGGTCGTCGCGATCACGTCGTCGATCGCCAGGATCTGGGTGAAGACCATGGTCGCGTTGTTGGTGGCAACGGCCGCCTTGGCCGGGATGAACAGGTCGCCCGCGGCGGCCGCGTCGAAGTAGAGGCGGCTGCGCGAGCCGGCCCGGCGCGCCTCGACGGCGGCCAGCTGAGCCTGCTCGGGCGGGGCCAGCACGACCAGCGCGGCCGGTTCGGTGTCGGTCAGGGTGCCGACGGCCTGGGCGATGTCGGTGGCACCCGGCTTGATCACGCGGGTGCCGAGGATGTTGATCCCGGCGCCTTTCCGTGCATCGTCGAACGCCTTGTTGGCGCCCCGGCCGTAGGGGTCGTCGGTGTAGAGCACGGCGACGCTGCTGGTGTTCACCCGATCGAGCTCGTTGACCAGCGCGGCGGCGCTGTCGGCGGCGTTCGGGCCCAGTTTGAAGATGTATTGCCGTTCGCGGACGGGCGAGGTGACCTCGTCGGCCGAGGCGAGCGAGATCGTCGGGATCGTCTTGTCGTTGATCGTCTTGGCCGCGTCGACCACACACTGGTCGCAGATGCCGGTGACCACCGCGGCGACCGCCGGATTGTCGGCGAACGTGCTGATGTTCCGCAGCGAAACGGTTGGGTCGTTGCGGTTGTCCTGGGTGTCCAGTCGTAATTCGCGATCGCCCAGCTGCCCGGACGCGTTGATCTGTTCGATTCGCAACTGAAGGGCGCGGGCGTACGCGCGATCGACCGGTGAGGAATTGTTGAGGTCGGCGGCGATGACGACGACGCCGGCCCCGTCCGGGGCGTCGCTGTCGTCCGAGGAGCAGCCGGCCGCACCGGCGACGAGGAGCATCGATGCCACGGCAGATGCCGCGGTGATGCGGGGGAGCCGCACTGCGGTGCCTCCTATAGGGGCGGGAAGGCGAGAAGCCCTGACAGCATCCTGGTCTGCCGGAGGACGCGCCGATACGGACAATGTGTCCGTTCGATCGCGCCAAACCTTGCCAACGTGAAGGCCCCTGGTCAAGCGGCACACCATCGATGGAACGAGACGGTTGTCTCACATAATGGTTGGAATCTTAGGGGATTGGAGTGACCGTGGCCTCACGCATGGTGGTGATAGAGATATTCGCGCACGTCAAAGCCCTTCACCTGTCGAAAGTGGAACGGTGACGTTTCCCCGCAGTCGGACACCGGGTTCGTTTCCGGTTGTTTCCAGACTTCCCAAAGGGATGGCCGTTCTGATGAAATTCCCGGGCCTCGCGAGGTTCTGCGGGCGAAGAGCCACGGGGATGACCACGGAGGAGAAGTCGTGAGCACCGGATCTTCGACCCAGGTGACGCGCCGTGGTGTCTTTCCCCGCCTGCGAGACGCCCGGATCCGCGCCAAGCTGGCTCTCATTCTGGTCGTCCCGCTGGTCGCGGTCATTGCTCTCGCCACCACGCGGCTGATCGACGTCGGGCAACGCGCCGCCGACGCGGCGCAGGTGGAGGAACTGACCAAGCTGGAGACGGACGTCTCGGCGCTCACCCAGTTGCTGCACGTCGAGCGGATGGCCTCCGCGGTCTATCTGAGCACGCCGCAGTCCGACCGGCAGGCGTACGACCTGGCGACCAAGGCCTACCCGGCCGCGGTCCGGGCCAGCGACGCCCAGATCCAGGTCTACCGCTCGCACCGGGCCGACATCGACGAGCCGCCGGGCACGGTGCGGGAGCGCATCGCCCGCATCGACGACCACCTGAACACGCTGGACGCCACCCGCAGCGCGGTCGGCGACCGGAACGGCATCGCGGTCGGTGAGGCGGTCTCCCGCTACAGCGTCGTGATCACCGACCTGGTCGCGTACGGCGAATCGGTCAGCCAGTTCGCCGGTGACGGTGACATCGCCGACCGGCTGCGCGCGATCGCGGCGTTCGCCCGGGCCAAGGCCGGCACGGCCGAGCAGGAAGCGGTCTCGTACGCCGCCCGGGTCACCAACGACTTCAGCAACGAGCAGCGCACCACCTTCATCGCGACCCAGACCAGCCAGCAGGAGGCGCTCCTCGCGTTCTCCCTGGTGGCCAGCCCCGAGCAGCGTTCGCTGGTGGACAACGTGGTCAGTGGCGACGCGGTCAACCTGGTCGACAACGTGGCCACCCGTCTCATCCGGGCCGGTGGCCAGCAGGTCCCGTCGGGCGACATCATCCAGTCCTTCGGCGCGGTGGTCGACCTGATGCGCTGGGCCGAGCAGGAGCTCGAGTCCGCGGTCGTCGACCAGGCCGTCTCCGACAGCGACAGCGTCGTACGCCAGGCCGCGATCGAGTCGGCGCTGGTCGTAATCGTGCTGATCGTCGCGATCGTGCTCGCCGTCATCCTCGCCCGCTCGCTCAACATGTCGCTGCGCCGCCTGCGGGAAGGCGCTCTCGCGGTGGCCAACCGCGACCTGCCCGACGCCGTGGCCCGGCTGCGCGACGCCCGCAACCTGGGTGAGGGCGGCGCCGACGACATCGTCCGCGCGGTCCGCGACCCGATCCAGCTGCCCAACCGGGACGAGATCGGCCAGGTCGCCCAGGCGTTCAACGTGGTCCACCGCGAGGCCGTCCGCATCGCCGCCGAGCAGGCCGCCCTGCGCACCAGCGTCTCGACGATGTTCCTCAACCTGGCCCGCCGCAGCCAGTCGCTGGTCGACCGGATGATCGGCGAGCTCGACCAGATCGAGCGCACCGAGGAGGACCCGAAGCGTCTGGCCCAGCTCTTCGAGCTCGACCACCTGGCCACCCGCATGCGCCGCAACGACGAGAACCTGCTCGTTCTCGCCGGCGCCGACTCCAGTGCTCCCCGCCGGGAGGACGCGCTGCTGGTCGACGCGCTGCGCGCCGCACAGTCCGAGGTGGAGCTCTACAACCGCGTCGAGTTCGGCACGGTCGACACCGACATCTCGATCGCCGCGCTCGCCGTCAACGACGTGGTTCGTCTGGTCGCCGAGCTGCTCGACAACGCCACCCGCTTCTCGCCGCCGACCACCATCGTGGTCGCCGACGGCCGGCGCATCCGCGACTACGTGGTGATCCAGGTCGAGGACCGCGGGCTCGGCATGTCCGAGGAGCAGATGGACCAGCTCAACCGCCGGCTGTCCGAGCCGCCGAGCGTCGACGTGGCCGCGTTCCGGCTGATGGGTCTGGCCGTGGTCGGCCGGCTCGCGGCGCGTTACGGCATCCGGGTCGAGCTGCGGGCCAACCTCGAGGGCGGAACGGTCGCGCAGGTGACGCTGCCGAGCAGCATCGTGGTCCTGCCGACCCGGCGCACCGACCCCAACGGCGGACACCCGCAGGAGCTCGGCACCACGCCGTACGGCGGCGGGAGCTGGGACGGGCGGTCGTCCCGGGCGGCCACCGCCACGCTGCCGGCGATCGCCCCCGAGCCGTGGCGCGAGCCCACGCCGCCGCCGCACAGCGCGCACCCGCAGCTGCCGATGTTCCCGTCGCAGCGCCCGCCGGCCGAACCCGACTCGCGACCGACCCCGAACCGGCCTCCGCTGCCGACCCGGGTGTCCAAGACGATCGAGTCGACCAACAGCTCGACGACGATGAACGGGTTCACCGCCCCGACGGCAGCAACCCCGATCATCGCCGGCCCGCCGCCGGTGGTGTCCGCGCCGCCCGTTGTCTCGGCTCCGCCGGTCGTCTCGGCTCCGCCCGCCCCGACCGGGAGCGGCTGGGGTGCCGCGCTGGCCGCGATGCCCCCTGTTCCGCCGCCGCCGGTGGTGCCCGCGGCCGAGGACAGGAACGAAGCGCCGATCTTCGTGCAGATGCAGCAGAGCTGGTTCCGCAACCACGAGGGAGCGAGCCAGGAGGAGTGGGGCATGCCGACGGCCGGGTACGCCCCGCCGCCCAACAGCAACGGCAACGGCGCCGCCCCCAAGCCCGCGCCCACGCAACGCACGCCCGCCCCGGCTCCAGCCCCGGTCGCCGCGCCCAGCCGGCCCGCGGCCCCGCCGGTCAACGCCCCGCCGAGCAACGGGCACAATGGACCGTCCGTCCCCAAGCCGCGCGGTGCGGCCGAGGACAGGTGGAAGACCACGGCCGACGAAGGGTGGCAGCGCGCGATGGCAGCGGCGGAACCGGTCGACGCCGGCACGACGCGCTCCGGCCTGCCCAAGCGTGTGCCTCAGGCGCAGCTCGTGCCTGGTGGCGTGCAGTCCGGACCACGCAACCAGAACAAGCGCAGCCCCGATGAGGTTCGCGGCCTGCTTTCCGCGTACCACCGGGGCGTGCAACGTGGACGGACGGACGGCACCGCCGAGTCCGTCACCCAGGCTAAGGAGAACGAACAGTGACCAGGCCCCCCACCATGCAGGACATGGGCTGGCTGCTCAACAACTTCGCCAACAGCGTGGCCGGCATCGCCCACGTCGTGGCGGTCTCGGCGGACGGACTGCTGCTGGCCTCGTCGCGCGACCTGCCCGGCGACCGGGCCGACCAACTGGCCGCCATCACCTCCGGCGTGGTCAGCCTGACCGACGGCGCGTCCCGCATGTTCAACGCGGGCACCGTCCAGCAGACGATCATCGAGATGGACAGCGGTTATCTGTTCCTCATGTCGATCAGCGACGGTTCCTCGCTCGCCGTGCTGGCCGCGCGCAGCTGTGACGTGGGGCAGGTCGGCTACGAGATGGCTCTCGTGGTCGAGCGGGTCGGTGCGGCGCTGTCGCCCGCACCCCGCGAAGTTGTCAATCATTAGCAGCCGGCCCGACGGAAGGGGGTGATCGCGCATGGGGCAGCCACAGGACCCGCGAGGCAACCTGGTTCGTCCTTATGCGGTCACCCGCGGACGGACCGAGCCGCGCCGGGACATCCCGATCGAGGCGGTCCTGGTCGCCAGCCAGGCTGGTCTGCAAGAGTCCCGGTTCGCCGGGCATGACAAATACCGCATCGCCGTGCTGTGCGAGGCGAAGGCGCAATCGTTGGCCGAGCTCTCGGCGCTGACCCGGCTTCCGCTGGGTGTGGCTCGGGTGCTGGTCGCGGACATGGTGGCCGACGGGCTGCTGTCGTTGCACAGCGCCGCTCCTAAGACTGGGTTCACGGAGCGGATGGGTCTTTTGGAAAGGGTGTTGAGTGGACTTCGCAAGCTCTGAGCGGGCGGGGGCGCAACCCAAAGAGATCACCTCCGCGAAGATCGTTGTCGCCGGTGGCTTCGGCGTGGGTAAGACGACGTTGGTCGGAGCGGTCTCCGAGATCGAGCCGCTGACCACCGAGGCCGTGATGACCTCGGCCGGTCAGGGGGTCGACGACGCCTCCAAGGTGCCCGGCAAGGGGACCACCACGGTGGCGATGGACTTCGGCCGCATCACGATGGCCGACGACCTGATCCTCTACCTTTTCGGCACCCCCGGACAGACCCGTTTCTGGTTCATGTGGGACGAGCTGATCCGTGGCGCGGTCGGTGCGGCCGTTCTGGTCGACACCCGGCGCATCGCGGACGCGTTCGCCCCGCTCGACTACTTCGAGAACCGTCACCTGCCGTACCTGGTCGCGCTGAACTGTTTCGACGGCGCCCCTCGGTACGAGCCCGACGAGGTCAGGGAGGCGCTGGCCATCCCGGCCCACGTCCCGCTGGTCATGTGCGACGCCCGCCACCGCGACTCGGTCAAGCAGGTGCTGGTCGGCGTCGTCGAACACGCCATGGCCACATTGGTCGCCGAGCAGAGTGGCGGCTACGCGACGTCGGTCGGCTGACGGTTTCGAAACCCACCACCTCAAGATGTCCCGGCGGGGTGGTGGGTTGCCGACCGTCGCTCCCGCGGGGACGCGGGCGAGGCGAGCTGGCCGCTGACGCGTCCAGAGCGCTCACCCCACCCGCGCGACGTGAGTGAGTGGTGACGCTCGAAAAGGCCTTAGACAGGCAGGCGGTAGCCGCGCTTGACGACGGTCTGGATGACGCCGGGGGCTGAGAGGCCGGCGCGCAGGCGGGCGACGGCCATTTCCACGGCGTGTTCGTCGGCTCCGCGCGGGAGGGCATGCAGCAGGGCCGCCCGGGAGAGCACCCGACCCGGTGTCGCGGCCAGCGCACGCAGGACGGCCATCGGAGCCGGGGCCAGCGGGCGCAGCTCGCCGTCGACGATCGCGGCATGGCCGCGCAGGGTCAGCGAATGGCCGGCCACCTCGAGTGAGACCGCGCGCTGGGGCAGCTCGTCGACGATCGCGCGGACCAGGGCACTCAGCCGGGCGCGGTGAGGCGCGACGACCGGGATGTTGTGGCGGCGCAGCGGAGCGGCCGTCACCGGGCCCACGCAGGCCACCAGCACGTCGGACCGCAACGCTTCGACCAGAGCGTCGGAGCTCGGCCCGGCCGCTCGCAGCAGGGCCTGCACGGCGGGCGCGGCGGTGAACGTGACCGCGTCGACCAGGCGGCCGGTGATCAGATCGACCAGGCGGTGCAGCGGCGCCGGGTCGGTGGGCGGCGCCCAGCGGTAGACGGGCACCTCGATCACCCGGGCCCCGGCCTGCACCAGGCTGTCGGTGTATTCGGGCTGGCTCTCACCGTGCAGCTGCATGGCGACGGTGAGACCGGCGATCCCGCGCGCCTTGAGGTGGTCGATCACCTCTTCGTAGCTCTCGCCCTCGGGGGACCACTGGTCGTGCAGGCCGGCCGACCGGATGGCGGCTCGCGCCTTGGGCCCGCGGGCGACCAGATAGGCGTGCGCCAGCACGGCCCGCAGCGGTTCGGCCAGGCCCCAGCCCTCGGCCGCCTCGAGCCAGCCGCGCATGCCGATGCCGGTGTTGACCAGCACGATGTCGGGTGGGGTCTCGAGGCAGGCGCGGGTCGCGGCCCGCAGCTCGGCGTCGTCGGCGATCGGCACTATGCGCAGCGCGGGGGCCAGCACCACCCGGGCGCCACGGCTCTCGAGCAGGTTGGCCAGCTCGTCGCGGCGGCGGTCGGCCGTCACCCCGATCGTGTAGCCCGAGAGTGACGCCGTCGGTTCGGCCAGCGCGGCGGCCGTGATGACCGTCCGGCGCGTTCCCCCCGTGCGGTCGGTCATCTTGATTTTTCGAGAAGTCGCGGCGCGGCCGACCGGTCCACCGAAGGGCACGCTCGGAGTCCGCCGTCCTCAGCGTCGACCCGCTCCCATGTCACGCTTGCGTTCTCCGCCGTACCTCCGGCCGACACGCGCCACGACTCCTCCTCGCCGCACCGGGAAGCCGGTCCGGCGGTCACCGTCAGGTCCGTCCTCAACCCTGACGGTGGCTTGTTAATAGTGCGTCCTCCTGACACGTGGGGGCTACGCCGGACCCACGTCGTCGAGGTGTCAGCACCATTGGCCATGCCGGAAGCGTGCCGTCGAGGAATTTCGCCCCTGCGTCCCGTTTGTTTCAAGCCTGCTAAGAGGCATCGACCTGTGACCTAGACGACGATCGGCCCCCGAGAGTTCGTGACCTTGGATCCCGGCGTCGGGCGCGTCTCCGAGGGCGGGTATGGTGGCAGGTGGTTATGTTTGGAGGTCGCGCCCAAGCTCCTCTCTCGGAGTGGCGTGCGGGGCCACCGATCGTGTTGACCCTTGCACGTTTTGACCACGCGCCGCGCGGCCGGGTATTGTTGCCTGCTGTTGTGCGAAAGCTGCGAGCCTGCCCCTCCGGGGTAGGCTTGATGTTCGTGCTCGGCATGTTCGTGCTCGAGGCGGACCAGCGCGCGACCCCAGACCGACGACAAGACAAGGTAATTCTGTGCGTACGTACAGCCCGAAGCCGGGTGAGATCGAGCGTCAGTGGCACATTATCGACGCTTCTGACGTCGTTCTGGGCCGGCTGGCCACCCACACCGCGACGCTCCTGCGCGGCAAGCACAAGCCGACCTTCGCCCCGCATGTCGACACCGGCGACTTCGTGGTGATCATCAACGCCGGCAAGGTTGCCCTGACCGGCAACAAGCGGCAGACCAAGGTCGCCTACCGCCACTCGGGTTACCCGGGCGGTCTCAAGCAGATCGGTTACGAAGAGCTGCTGACCAAGCGCCCCGAAAAGGCGATCGAGCTGGCCGTCAAGGGCATGCTCCCGCACAACAAGCTCGCGCGGCAGATCATCAAGAAGCTGAAGGTCTACCCGGGCGCTGAGCACCCGCACGCGGCGCAGCAGCCCCAGCCGTTCGTCATCACTCAGATCGCGCAGTGAGCGCGGGAGAAGGCAGCAGCATGTCCGACGTTATCGAGCCCGAGGTCGTCGAGACCGTCGAGGAGCCCGCTGAGACGGTCGTCGTCGTCGAGACGCCCGCGCCGGCCCCGGTCCGCGCCCCGCGTCCCGGTGACCGTCCCATCCAGACCGTCGGCCGCCGCAAGGAGGCCATCGTCCGGGTGCGTCTCGTCCCCGGCACCGGCAAGATCACCTGCAACGGCCGCGACCTCGAGGCCTACTTCCCGAGCAAGGTCCACCAGCAGCTCATCCGTGAGCCGTTCGAGACCACCGAGAAGGCCGAGCAGTTCGACGTCATCGCGAACCTGCGGGGCGGCGGCACCACCGGTCAGGCCGGTGCGCTGCGCCTCGGCATCGCGCGGGCGCTGATCACCAACGAGCCCGACGACCGTCCCGCCCTCAAGAAGGCCGGCTTCCTGACCCGAGACTCCCGGGTCAAGGAGAGCAAGAAGTACGGTCTCAAGAAGGCCCGTAAGGCTCCGCAGTACTCGAAGCGCTGATCTTGCGCCGAAGCTGACACGGCCGGGTTGTGTCCCTGGATTTCCTCAGGGGCCGGCCCGGCCGTTTGCGTTCCCTCCCCTTTTTTCGACGCACCCGGCCTCGCCCCGCTGTTCCTCGGGCGACCGGCGAAAGGAAACCGCCATGGGGCGACTGTTCGGCACCGACGGCGTACGCGGGCTCGCCAATGGCGATCTCACCCCGGAGCTGGCCCTCAACGTCGCGATCGCGGCCGCGCGGGTCCTGGTCGAGAGCGACAGCAGCCACCAGCCGCTCGCGATCGTCGGGCGTGACCCGCGGGCCAGCGGCGAGATGCTCGAGGCGGCCGTCGTCGCCGGGCTGACCAGCGCCGGGGCCAACGTGGTGCGGGTCGGCGTGCTGCCCACCCCGGCCGTGGCCTACCTGGTCGGGCAGACCAACGCCGACCTCGGCGTGATGCTGTCGGCCTCGCACAACCCGATGCCCGACAACGGCATCAAGCTCTTCGCCGCCGGCGGCACCAAGCTGCCGGACGAGCTCGAGGCGCGCATCGAGAAAGCTGTCGAGGACGGGCACGGTCTGGTCGGGCGGCCCACGGGCGCCGGGATCGGCCGGGTGCACGACCTGCTGGACGGGGCCGAGCACTACATCAAGCACCTGGTCGGTTCGGTCCCGCATCCGCTGGCCGGGATCAAGGTCGTGGTCGACTGCGCGAACGGGGCGGCCAGCGAGGTCGGGCCCACCGCGTACGAGGAGGCCGGGGCCGAGGTCATCGCGATCCACGCCGACCCGGACGGGCTGAACATCAACGAGGAGTGCGGCTCGACCCACCTCGACAAGGTGCGCGACGCGGTGCTGGCCGAGGGGGCCGACCTGGGCCTGGCCCACGACGGCGACGCCGACCGCTGCCTGGCCGTGACCGCCTCGGGCGAGGTCGTGGACGGCGACCAGATCATGGCGATCCTGGCCCTGGCCATGCGGGACGCGGGCACGCTGACCGACGACACGGTGGTCGCGACCGTGATGAGCAACCTGGGGCTGCGCATCGCCATGAAGCAGTCCGGCATCAAGCTGCTCGAGACCAAGGTCGGCGACCGGTACGTGCTCGAGGAGCTGAGCGCGGGCGGTCTGGCCCTGGGCGGCGAGCAGAGCGGGCACATCGTGATGCCGGCCTTCTCGACCACCGGCGACGGCGTGCTGACCGGGCTGCACCTGATGGCCCAGATCGCCTCCAGCGGCAAGTCGCTGGCCGACCTGGCCGCGGTGGTCCACAAGCTGCCGCAGGTGCTGATCAACGTGCGCGTGGGCAACCGCGAGGCGGGGGCGGCGGCGCCCGCCGTGCAGGCGGCCGTGGCCCTGGCCGAGAACGAGCTGGGCGAGACCGGCCGGGTGCTGCTGCGCCCGTCGGGCACCGAGCCGCTCGTCCGGGTGATGGTCGAGGCCGCCACCGAGGAGAAGGCCCGCGAGGTCGCCGAGCGGATCGCGGACGAGGTGCGGTCGGCCAGCCCGGCCTAGCGCCTGTGTCGTAGGGGGCCGGCTCTTCGGGCCGGCCCTTCGTCAGGCCCGGCTCAGTTTGGCCAGGCGCCGGGCGGCCTCGTCGATCACGGACTCGCGCTTGCAGAAGGCGAACCGGATCAGGTGGCGGCCCTCCTCCTGATGGTCGTAGAAGACCTGGGTCGGCACGGCCACCACGCCGCACCGCTCGGGCAGCTCACGACAGAACTCGATGCCGTCCCGGCCACCCAGCGCGGTGATGTCGGCGGTGACGAAATAGGTGCCCTCCGACGGCTGGACGGCGAAGCCCGCCTCGGTCAGCCCGGCCACCAGGTGGTCGCGGCGGGCCTGGAGGGTGTCGCGGAAGCCGGTGAAGTAGTCGTCGGGCAGGGCGAGCGCGACGGCCACGGCGGGTTGCAGCGGGCCGGCGTTGACAAAGGTCAGGAACTGCTTGACCCGCAGCACCGCGGAGACCAGGCGGGCCGGACCGGTGGCCCAGCCGACCTTCCAGCCGGTGCACGAGAAGGTCTTGCCGGCCGAGGAGATGCGCAGCGTGCGCTCGCGCATGCCGGGCCGGGCGGCCAGCGGCACGTGCGGCTCGGCGGCGTCGGTGAAGACCAGGTGCTCATAGACCTCGTCGGTCACCGCGTAGGTGTCGTGGGTCTGGCAGAGCTCGGCGATCAGGGCCAGCTCGGCGGCGGTGAAGACCTTGCCGGTCGGGTTGTGCGGCGAGTTGAACAGCACCAGACGGGTGCGCGGGCCGAACGCGGCCCGCAGCTGCTCCTCGTCGAACCGGTAGCGCCCGTCGGGGCCCGGCCGCAGCGTGACCGGCCGCCGGACGGCACCGGCGAGCGTGATCGAAGCCGCGTATGAGTCGTAGTAGGGCTCGAAAGTGACCACCTCGTCGCCCGGCTCGCAGAGGCCCAGGATGGTGGCGGCGATCGCCTCGGTCGCGCCCGCCGTCACCACGACCTCGGTGTCGGGGTCGCGCGGGAGGGCCCAGAAACGTCGCTCGTGCTCGGCGATGGCGGCCCGCAGGGCCGGGGTGCCGGGGAGCGGTGGGTATTGGTTGGCCCCCTCCTGCAGGGCCCGGGCGGCGGCGGCCAACATCTCGGCCGGGCCGTCGGTGTCGGGGAAACCCTGACCCAGGTTGATCGAGCCGGTGCGGGTGGCCAGGGCCGACATCTCGGTGAAGATCGTGGTGCCGAACGGCCGCATCCGTTCGACCAGCGGGTCGGTCGTCAAGATTTCCCCTCAGTCCAGCGCTTCTTGATCAATCGAGTGCGAAATGAGTGCAGGACGCGGTGGCGACCGTGCCGGCGCTGGAGGTCTTCTGTTTCACCTCGGCCCCGTCGACCAGGGCCCGGCAACTGATCGTGCCCTCCGACGTGCCGATCCGCATGGCGACCACGGAAACCAGCGCAGGCGTCTCCATCTGGGCCGTGAACTTCCACGGCAGGGTGACGTTCTGCAGCCGCTTCGGCGTCTCACCCAGCTTTTCCACGTAGAGGATCTGGGACGCCTGCCCGTCGCCGGTCACCTCGTACGTCACCGAGATCGTGCGACCGGTCACGTCGGGCGCGTCGGCCGGCAGGCTCGGCAGTTCGGTGGGCAGCTGCGGCAGGTCGGTCGGCAGGCCCGGCAGGTCGGGCGCGATCGTGGGCAGGGCCGTGGGCAAGCCCTCGACCGCCTTCTCGGCGCGGTCTTTCACGTTGCGCGCGATGAGCACACCCGCGGTCGCGACGCCGCCGCAGAGCAGGAGCGTGACCGCCAGGATGACCGCGACGATCGGCACGCTGCTCTTGCGGGGCGGCCTGCCGGGCGGCCCGAACTGGCCGGGCGGCGGCCCGCCCGGCCCAGGCGGGCCGGGATAGGACGGCGGCGGGTAGCCCGGGGCCGGCGGGTAGCTCGACGGGTCGTAGCCGGGCGAGCCGTAGCTGGGCGGGGGATAGCCCGGCGGCGCGTACGCCTGCGGGAACTGATCGGTCGGCGTCGCCGGGAACTCCGACGTCGGTGGGTAGTCGGGGGTCGGCGGCTGAGGCAGCGGCGCGAACCCGGGTCTGAACGCCGGCTCAGATGGGCCGTCCGGCGGCCGATTGTCGGGTTGATTGCTCAACGTTTCTCCCGAGGCGAGCGCGCTGTCGTGGCGCGGTAGCCGACGGTACGCCAGTGGCGCCAGCCGATCGATGGCACGGTCGGCCATTCGGTCTGTTCTGCGCAGTCCTTGTGCTCGAAAGGGTGCCTCTTGCGCATGACGGGTGAGCGATCGTCGGCTACGCTCACGGCCATGTGTGGCATCGTGGGGTACGTCGGCGGTCGACCGGCGCTCAGCATCGTTCTCGACGGATTGCGCCGGTTGGAATACCGCGGCTATGACTCCGCCGGTGTGGCCGTCGTCGACAACGGCACCGTTCTGACCGAGAAGAAGGCCGGCAAGCTCGCCAACCTGGAAAAGGCCCTGGCCGAGCGGACCGCCGCCGACATCGCCTCCGGCACCACGGCGATCGGGCACACCCGGTGGGCGACGCACGGCGGTCCGACCGACCGCAACGCGCACCCGCATCTCTCCGCCGACGGCCGGGTCGCCGTCATCCACAACGGCATCATCGAGAACTTCTCCCGCCTGCGGGCCGAGCTCGAGGCGACCGGCATCGAGTTCACCAGCGACACCGACACCGAGTGCGCCGCCCACCTGCTCGCGGCCGAGGTGCGGGCGCTGCGCGAGTCGGGTTTCGCCGAGGGGCCGCAGCTGCTGGCCGAGGGCATGCGCCGCACGGTGCGCCGGCTCGAGGGCGCCTTCACGCTGCTCGCGATCGACGTCGACGTGCCCGACGCGGTGGTCGCCGCCCGGCGCAACTCGCCGCTGGTCGTGGGCCGCGGCAACGGTGAGAACTTCCTGGCCAGCGACGTCTCGGCCTTCATCGAGCACACCCGCGAGGCGATCGAGCTGGGCCAGGACCAGGTCGTCCTGATCACGCCGGCCGGCATCGAGATCACCGGTTTCGACGGCGCCGAGCAGCAGGGCAAGGAATTCCACGTCGACTGGGACGCGGCCGCCGCCGAGAAGGGTGGCTACGACTACTTCATGCTCAAGGAGATCGCCGAGCAGCCCCAGGCCATCGCCGACACGCTGCTGGGCCGCCTCTCCGAGCGCGGCGAAATCGTGCTCGACGAGGTGCGGCTCACCGACCAGGATCTGCGCGACGTCGACAAGATCTTCATCATCGCCTGCGGCACCTCCTACAACGCGGGCATGGTCGCCAAATACGCCATCGAGCACTGGGTGCGCCTGCCGTGCGAGGTCGAGCTGGCCAGCGAGTTCCGTTACCGCGACCCGATCCTCGACCGCTCGACGCTGGTGATCGTGATCAGCCAGTCCGGCGAGACGATGGACACGCTGATGGCGCTGCGCCACGCCAAGGAGCAGAAGGCCCGGGTGCTGGCCATCTGCAACACCAACGGCTCGACGATCCCGCGCGAGTCGGACGCGGTGCTTTACACCCACGGCGGCCCCGAGATCGCGGTCGCGTCGACCAAGGCCTTCCTCACCCAGCTGGTCGCCTGTTACCTCATCGGCCTGCACCTGGCCCAGATCCGCGGCGTGATGTACGCCGACGAGGTCGCCGCCGTCGTCGAGAAACTGCAGAGCACCCCCGACAGCCTGCGCGGGCTGCTGGCCTCGATGGAGGAGGTGCGGGCGCTCGGCCGCGACCTGAAGACCGCCTCGACCGTGCTCTTCATCGGCCGGCACGTCGGTTACCCGGTGGCCCTGGAGGGCGCGCTCAAGCTCAAGGAGCTGGCCTACATGCACGCCGAGGGCTTCGCCGCCGGTGAGCTCAAGCACGGGCCGATCGCGCTGATCGACAAGGGCACCCCCGTGGTCTGCATCGTGCCGTCGCCGGCCGGGCGCGGCGTCATGCGCGACAAGGTCGTCTCGAACATCCAGGAAGTCCGGGCGCGCGGCGCCCGCACGATCGTGATCGCCGAGGAGGGCGACGAGGACGTGCGCGCCTACGCCGACCACCTGATCCCGGTGCCCGCGACGCCGACCCTGCTGGCGCCGCTGATGACCACCGTGCCGCTGCAGATCCTCGCCTGCGAGATCGCCTCGGCCCGCGGCCACGACGTCGACCAGCCCCGCAACCTGGCCAAATCTGTCACCGTCGAGTAAAGCCGCCCGTCGGCCGTCCCCGTCGGCCGTCATCGCGCTGCGCCCAGGGTGATGGCGGCCAACGTGTCGAGGGAGGGCGAACCGGGCTCCCAGTAGCCGACGTGGCCGCCGCCGGGCGAGCTCGCGAAGACCCGGGCGCCGAAACCGGGGTCGCTCGGGTTGTGGCCGAACCACAGATCACGCTCGGGCCGCCCGAAGGCCAGCACCGGCCCGGCCACCGGCACGCTCCCCGCTACGGCGAGGTCGCGGGCCAGGCCGATCGGCCCGACCGCCGCGTACTGGATGATGTCGCTCCGTGAGGTGCTCGACCAGACCTCGCCGCTGCGCACCCGCAGGTCGTGGGCCGAGTCGACGCCGACCCCGGGCGAGCCCACGAAGACGACGCTGTCGGCCTCGAAGCCGTCCGCGGCGGCCGCCTTGCCCACCACCAGCGACCCGTAGCTGTGACCGAGCACGACCTGGCGGGCCGCGGGGCCGTCGTGTCCGGCCCGCAGCCCCTCCTGGAACTGCCGCAGAGCCGGCGCGGCCGCCTCGGCCCGGCGCGCGCTCGCCGCCTCGTCGACGAAGTCCGGAGCGTCGTAGTCGAGCCAGAGCACGGCGCTGGTGGCGGACCGCGGCCCGGTCTCGGCGGCCCGCACCGCCACCCGCTCGGCCCGGGCCAGCTCACCGCCGAACGAGGCCAGGTCGGCCGTCATGCCGGGTACATGGGTCAGCACGTTGTCGGCCCGGTCGGGATCGCCCAGCGCCACCACGGCCCGGCCCTCCCCGGCCAGGTCGAGCCGCAGGAGATAGGCCCGGGGGCCGGTCTCGTCGGCCAGCCGGTCGCTGAGCGCGGCGAGCCCGTTCCGCAGGTCGCGCAGCCGGTCGCGGTCGTGGCCGTTGGCGGTCGTGATGGCCCGGTCGATCTCGGCCCGCCGATCGTCGAGCAGCAGCCGGTTCGCGATGTCGCGGTCGGCCGCCGGCAGCCCGTCGAGCCGGGCCAGCCAGGCCGCCTCGGTCGCCAGCAGCCAGTGCTGCTGATCCACGCTCAGCCCGGACCACCACTGCCGGACGCCGGCCGGGGAGGTGGCGCAGTCGGGCCGCTCAGCCCCCGGTGGCGGCGCCGGGGTCGGCATGGCCGTCGTCAGCTGCCGCAACCGGCGGGTGGCCTCGGCGTCGGCCCGGGCCGCCAGCGCGAGGGCCGAGGCCAGGTCGCCGTTGTCGTTGCGGGCCGTGCCGTCCTCCCCGACGGTCACGCCGGCCGCGAGGGCGCGGGCCAGCAGGGCCCGAGCCCGGGCCAGGGCCGCGGCGAACTCGCTGATCGCCTGATCGGCCAGCCAGCAGCGCAGCCGGAACACCACCAGCCGGCGGCGGAGCTGATCGAGCCGCCGGGCAGCGGCCGTCGCCGCGGTGCCGCGCCAGGACGAGCCGAGCGCGGCGGCCCGGGGGTCGAACTCGGCGGCCAGCCGGCCGGCGAGCTCGGCCCAGCGCCGCCACGAGCGGGCGAGCGCCCGCCAGCGCGCCGGGTCGGTGGCCCGCAGCCGGGCATAGACGGCGGCGGTCATCGGCTCAGCCGCAGCCGGGTCACCGCGCGGGCATCGGCCAGCTCGTAATCGGCCGAGGCGGCGGTGATGCGGTGGGCCGTCTCGTCGACATCGGCGCCGATCATCACGAGCTGGGCCCGGGCCGCCTCGGCGGCCAGCAGCGCGGCGTCGCAGGTGGCCCAGCGCGGCGTGGTCAAGGCCGGCGGCTCGTCGCCGGCCGCGGCGGTCACCCGGTCAGCGGTGGCCGCCACCTCGGACGCAGCGCGCTTCAGGGCGTCGGTGTCGACTTCGAGATCGGGATTCATGGCAACCTCCGGGCGGGGCGAGGGGATGCGCCGACGTTAGGGGCTGCGGACCGGTCGTGGGACGGCCTGTGGACAACCGGGGAGCGGTTGTCCACAGGGCTGGTGTGCGCCATGTCCCGAACGGTGGATACCGATAAAGTCGACCCGTGATCGTGGCTGTCGGCATCGATGTGGTCCTGGTGGAGCGCTTCGCGCGTGCCCTCGACCGGACGCCGCTGATGGCCGTCCGGCTCTTCACCGAGGGCGAGCGGCTGACCGGGTCGGGCAATCCGCGCTCGGCCGAGTCGCTGGCGGCCCGGTTCGCGGCCAAGGAAGCGGTGGCCAAGGCGCTCGGCGCGCCCGCCGGCATGCAGTGGCACGACTGCGAGATCGTCGCCGATCCGGACGGCCGGCCCTGGCTGACCGTC
>CBDCJN010000037.1:0-167531 GCA_965217855.1 Actinoplanes sp.
GCTCCTGGATTGCGGTTGAGCACCCCGGCGACACCGATCATTCGGGGCTCCCGCCACCGCGGGCGGCGTTCCGGGCCTTCGAGGTCACGGCGATCTCGTCCAGGTCGGCCTGGTCCTTGCGCAGGTCGTTGGCACGCACCATCTCGGCGTGCCGCTCGGCCATCATCTCGACCGCGCGGCGGCGCTTGGCCGCGTCGGCCAGGACGGCCATCCGCTCGCGTTCGACCTCCTCGGCGTCCTCCACCATGCGCTGAGCGCTCATCAGCGCGCCGGCCAGCGAGTGACGGGCCACCAGCGAGGCGACGATGGCCTGGGCCGTGCCCTCGGTCGGCGCTTGCGAGCCGACCATGTCGAGCTGCTTGCGGCGGACGAGCGACTGGGCGTCGCGGACATCGGCCCGGGACTGGATCACGGCGCCCTTGGCGGCGTCCTCCTGGGCCTTGCGGGCGCGGAGCACGGGACTGAGCCGGAAGAAACGGTTCACGAACTGCCTCCTAGCGCGGCCGTAAAAAGGCACTCACCAGACCGGTCGGCCCAGCTCCCGTATCGCTGAGTTCTTGCACCCGACCTGCAACTGAGGCTGTGACATGGCTTCGCTCCGCTCAGCGTGCGATTCGCCTTGTAACCGGTGAATCGCGGGTGGGGCAGTTCAGTCAGGCAGCGGCTATGAGTGCGCGCAGTTCGGCCCAGGCTTCGTCGGCGGTGACGCGCTCGTCGAGGCCCTGGCGGAGGAAGGCGTTGATGTGGGGCCAGATGGCGCTGGCCCGGTCGGCGTCCGGGTTGGTGCCGGTCACGTAGGCGCCGATCTCGACCAGTTCGCGCACCTCGCGGTGGGCCGCCATCAGCCGGCGCAACTCGGCGGCGTCCGAGCGCTGCTCCTTGGTGGTGATCTTGTTGGCCACCCGGGAGATCGAGTCGAGGGCCTGGATGCTCGGGAAGTGGCCGGCGGTGGCCAGCTTGCGGTCGAGCACGATGTGGCCGTCGAGGATCGAGCGGGCCGCGTCGGCGATCGGCTCGTTGTGGTCGTCCCCCTCGACCAGCACGGTGTAGAGCCCGGTGATGCTGCCCCGCGCACCCGGCCCGGCCCGCTCCAGCAGCGAGGCGAGCATCGCGAAGACCGACGGCGGATAACCCCGGGTGGCCGGCGGTTCGCCCACCGACAGCCCGACCTCGCGCTGGGCCATCGCCGCCCGGGTGACGCTGTCCATCATCAGCAGCACGTCGGCGCCCTCGTCGCGGTAGTACTCGGCGATCCGGGTGGCCACCGCGCCGGCCCGCAGGCGCACCAGCGGCGGCGTGTCCGAGGTGGCGATCACCACGACCGACCGGGCCAGGCCCTCCTCGCCCAGGTCGTGCTCGATGAACTCGCGCACCTCGCGGCCGCGCTCACCGACCAGCGCGACGACGTTCAGCTCGGCCGAGGTGCCCCGGGTGATCATGCTCATCAGCGTCGACTTGCCGACGCCGGAGCCGGCGAAGATGCCGATGCGCTGCCCGCGGCCGCACGGCACCAGCGTGTCCAGCACCCGGACGCCCAGCGACATCGGCGCATCGACCAGCTGGCGCTCCATCGCCGACGGAGGCAACGCGTCGATGCCCACCAGGTGACCCCGCAGCGGCGGCCCGCCGTCCATCGGCCGGCCCAGGCCGTCCAGGATCCGGCCCTGCAGGTCGGGACCGACCGCCACCTGCAGCGGCCCGCCCGTGCTGACCACCGGGGTGCCGGCGCCCAGCCCGGCGATCGGGCCGAGCGGCAGGCAGGAGAGCTTGTCGCCGTCGATCGCGGCCACCTCGGCGTACACCGCGGTCGCGCCCTCGCCCATCTGCAGCAGATCGCCGACCCGGGCGTTGACGCCGCTGACCGTCACCCGCAGGCCGACCGCGCCGGTCACCTTGCCCCGGGTGAGCGGGCGGCTCGCCTCGATCGCCGCCGACATGCGGTGGCGGAACACGTCCGTCATGTGTCTCTCCAGTGAAAACAGGCGCTAGACCCGCAACGCCTCCCGGGCGCGGGCCACGGCGGCGGCGATGGTGGCGTCCACCGTCGCCATGCCGGTCTCGGCGACCGCGTCCCCGGGGCGCAGGGCGCCGTCCGGGCGCAGGCGGACCCTGCGCCCCTCGTACTCGAAATCCGTCTCGCCGGCGTCGCCGACCAGCGTGTGGTAGTCGTCCGGGTGCAGGCTGACGACCAGCGAACCGGCGTCCGGGGTGGCCGCCATCGCTCGCCGCAGGGCGTCCACCGTGCGGCCCTGCGGATCGTCCAGGGTGCGGCCGACGATCGCCTCGGCCAGCTCGAAGGCGTGCGCGAGCAGCACCTCCTGGAGTTCGGCGAAGGTCGGCATCAGCTGGTTCTCGAGTTCGGTGACGGCCCGGCCGAGCGCGTTCACGGCCTGGGCCAGGGCGGTGGCCCGCCGCTGGTCGTGAGCCTGCTCGGCCGCCGCCGCGCGGGCCGCCGAGTTCTGGGCGGCGGCCGCGGCTTCCCGCTGCCCCTGCGCCCAGCCCTCGGCATAGCCGGCGGTGCGGGCCTGATCCCGGAGCCGGCCGGCCGAGTCGCCGCCGGTCGGCAGCCCCGTGCGCAGGTCGACGCCGAACCGTGCGGCGGAGACCGAGTCGGCCTCCGTGCCGCGCAGGACCGGGCTGGTGCTCTCAGGCGATGAGCTCATCGGCCTCGCCACCGCGCTGGACCTCGATCTGGCCGGAGTCCTCGAGCGAGCGGATCACCGAGACGATCTTGGCCTGGGCCTCCTCGACCATCTTGACCTTGACCGGGCCGAGCAGGTCGATCTCCTCGAGCAGGTTCTCGCGGCCGCGTTCGGACAGGTTCTTGGTGACCTTGTCGCGCACGGTGTCGGGCACACCCTTGAGCGCGGTGGCCAGGTCGGCCGGTTCCACCTGGCGCAGCACCAGCTGAATCGCGCGGTCCTCGAGGTTGATGATGTCCTCGAACATGAACATCCGGCGCCGGATCTCCTCGGCCAGCTCGGGGCTGCGGGCGTCCAGGGCTTCCAGGATGAGCCGCTCGGTGGTGCGGTCGGCCCGGTTGATGATCTCGACCAGCGGCTGCAGGCCACCGATCGTGGAGAGCTCGTCCGGCTGGAGCACGGTGGAGAGCTTGCGCTGAAGGGCCTGCTCGACCTGGCGGATGATCTCGGGGGAGGTGCGGTCCATGACCGCGATCCGGTGCGCGACCTCGGTCTGCACCTCGATCGAGAGGCCGGCCAGGATCGACGACGCCAGGGCCGACGGGATGTGGGCCAGGATCAGCGCGATGGTCTGCGGGTGCTCGTACTGCACGTACGAGAGGAGCTGCCGGGGGTCGGCGTGGCTCAGGAAGTTGAACGGGATGTCGTTCATCGAGGCTTCGAGGCGATCCAGTATCAACGCCGCGCGCTCCTTGCCCAGCGAGGCCTCGAGCAGCTCGCGGGCGTAGTCCATGCCGCCCGAACCGGCGTACCGGGTGGTAGCCATGGCATAGAACTCGTCCAGCACGTCGTCGACCTGGGTCGGTTCCAGCTTGCCGAGCCGAGCGATCTCGGCCGAGATCATCTCGACCTCCTTCTCGGACATCTGGGACAGGATCTGGGCGGACTGCTCCTTGCCGAACTGGACGAGCATGATGGCGGCCTTGCGCACGCCCGTCATCGACATGGTGGTGAGCGCCGGTGTGGTCAACGCGTACTCCCTCGGACCGTCAACAGAAGATCATCGCGCCGGCTTCGGTTCGGCCGGCGCCGAAACGGCGGTGGCGGCGGCCGGCCACCGGGCCGGCCGCCGCGAAGGGTCAGCGCGTCACATCCGCGGCCAGCCAGCCGCGCAGCAGCACCGCCATCTCGTCAGGTTGATCCTTGACCATCTGCTCGATCTCCCGCTGGCGTTCCTCGCGAGCCTGCACGTTCGTGTCGTCCATGCTCCCCATGCCGGCCTCCAGCATCTGGGCGGGAATCGCCTGGTTGAGCTCGGCCAGGCGCTGCGCCTCCAGAGCGGCCTGCATGTCCTCGAGGTGCTTGCGCTCCTCGGGGGTCAGACCGCGGCGTTTCTTGCCGCGCCGGCTGAACCGCCAGGCCAGGAACATCAGCAGCAGGACGAGGCCACCGAGCGCGCCGGTCTTGATCAGCGACACCTGCTTGGCCTGCTGGGCCGCGGCCGTCGAGGCGCTGAGCGCGGCCTGGGCGGCCTGGGCGGCGCTGGTGTCGAACGGCATGGCGCTGACCGCGATGGTGTCGCCGCGGGTCGAGTCGATGCCGGCCGCCGCGGTGACCAGCTGCTGCACCTGGGTCGGGTCGACGGTGCCGGCCGTGGCGCTGTCCAGCAGGACGGCGACGTTGAGCCGCTGGATGCTGCCCGGGGCATTCTTCCGGACCTCCTGCGTCTCGTTGATCGCGTTGTTCTTGACACTGCTGCTGTTCTCGTACTGGCCGGGCCCGCTGCTGCTGCCGCTGCCGGTGTTGCAGCCGGGGCCGGCGATGTTGTCGGGGCCCAGGACGCCGCCGGCGCAGTTCTGCGCGCCGTTGTAGGCCTCCCGCGTGTTGCTCTCGGAGAGCGCGGGCACCGACGGGTCCGAGTTGTAGGTCTTGCTGGTCGTCTGGGTCTGGTCGAAGTCGAGCTGGGCGGTGACCACCACCGACGAGTGCCCGGGACCGACCACGCTGTCCAGCATGCTCTGAAGTGATTTGTTCATCCGGTTCTGGAAGGCGACGGTCTGGCTGTCCGCCCCGCTGTCCCCGCCCGTCCCGATGGCCGCACCGCCACCGGTGGAGAGGATCTTGCCGTCCGCGCCGGCCACGGTGATCTCGGTCGGATCCAGGCCTTCGACGCTGGACGCGACGAGGTGCACGATGGACTGCACCTGGTCGCCGCTCAGCGGCTGGGTGGCGGCCGAGGCGACCAGCACCGAGGCGGTCGGCTTGTCCTGATCGTCGGCGAAGACGTCCTTCTTGGGGATCACGAGGTGCACGGTGGCGGCCTCGACGCCGTCGATCGACTTGATGGTGTTGGAGAGCTCGCCCTCGAGCGCGCGCTGGTAGTTCGTCTGCTGCATGAAGTCGCTGGTGGTGATGCCCTGCTGGTCGAGCAGCGAGTAACCGGTGCCGGCGTCGCCGGGCAGCCCCTCGCCGCTCAGCGTCAGCCGGAGATCGTTCACCTGGTCCTGCGGCACCAGCACGGTCTGACCGTCGTTGGCCAGCTCGTAGCTCGTGCCGGACTTCTTCAGCGATTCGACGATCGCGCTGGCGTCCTTGGACGAGAGGTTGTTGAAAAGAATGGAGTACGACGGTTTCGACGCCCACGTGGCGAAGAAATACGCGCCGATGACGAGGGCGACTACTGCCGCGATCGTGACGGCCTTCTGTCCCGGGGTGAATGACCGGAACGTGTCCGTGACGCGGCGAACCGGAGCGGGAAGGCGGTCGGTCATGTCAGGCCTGCATCCTCATGATTTCCTGGAAAGCTTCCACGGCCTTGTTGCGCACGGCCAGCGTGAGCTGCATGCCGAGCTGGGCCTCGTTGGCGGCCATGGTGTATTGCGCCGGGTCGGACAGCGTGCCCTGCGCGACCTGGACGGCGAGGTCGTCCGCCTTGCCCTGCGAGGCCGAGACGCTCTCGAGGCCGCGCGACAGCATGCTGGCGAAGCTCTCGTTGGGGCCTTGCACGGTGGCGGCACGATCGGTTCCGGAGACGGCGCCGGCACCGGTGATGCCGTTGACCGCGTCCAGCCCGTTGACGCCACCGAGGGCGCTGATCGCACTGATCGGGGAAGTCATCGCCTACCTCACTTCCCGAGGTTGATGGCGGCGGTGTAAGAGTCCTTGGCCCGGTCCACGACCGCGAGGTTCGCCTGGTAGGCGCGCTGGGCCATCATCATCTGGGCCATCTGCGAGCTCAGGTCGATGTCCGCCTTGCGGACGTACCCCTGGTTGTCGGCGAGCGGGTTGTCCGGGTCGTGCACCAGCACACCCTCGGCGCTGCCGAAGGCCACCCCACCGACCTGGGCGCCGTTGCCGTCCTGGGCCTCCTGGGCGATGACGTACCGGGCCTGGAACGCCTTCTCGGACGTGCGGACCGTGTTGTCCATGTTGGCGATGTTGTCGGACACTGCGTCGAGCCACTTGCGGTAAACGGTGACGCCGGTGCCGGCCACGCCGATCGCGTTGAATGTGCTCATCGTCAGGCTCCCTTGATCGCGTCGCGAATCATCGAGTACTTGGTGTCCATGGCCCGCAGCGTCAGCTGGTAGCGCATGGTCGTGTCGATGTGGGAGAGCGTCTCCTCGTCGAGGTTGACGTTGCTGCCGTTCAGGCGGGTCGGCTCGAGCGAGCTCGCGACCTGCGGAGCGACTCCCAGCGGGGACATGCCCTTGGCGACGGCGCCACGCAGCGCCTCCTCGAATTCGACCTTACGGGCTCGGTAGCCGGGGGTCTCGACGTTGGCGATGTTGCCGGCGATGGCGCTCTGCCGGGCGGCGAGACCATTGGCCGCTACGCGTAGTGAAGCTGTGGAGATGTCGTCGAACACAGCAGCTCCTTGTGTCGTCCCAAGGTGCCGATCCGTGGCAGTTCCGTGAGCGTTCCGTCGCTCGTACCATGCATTTCGGCCTGTGTGGTGATTCGCTGAGAGTCAGACGGTTGCCAGCCGGTTGCACGCAAAAATGTCCCGGAACTCCGCTCAGGAATTCCGGGACATTCGGTGCTGGCGTTACATGGCCCGATCGACGTAGACGGGCCGTTTGACCGCTTCTCCGGTCTCGATCCGGGCGGTCATGTTCATCTGCTGGCGGTTGGCGGTGAGCCGGCGGGCGATCTCCTCGGCCGCCTTGAGCTGGCGGGTGAGGATCTCGTCGGCCCGCGGCTTGAGTTCCAGCGGCAGCGCGCCCAGCTCGGTCGGTGGCTTCCAGAGGCTGGCCGGCGGCGTCTCGGCGTGGCGATGCTCGTCCGCGAGCATCGCCTCGATCGTGGACACGTCCAGTTCCAGCTCGTCGAGAGCCGCGCCCCAGGTGTGGCTCCAGTCGCCACCGGTCACTTCGGTCATCCGTTCGTCATTCGGCGACCGCCGCCGCGGCCGCCTCTCGCCAGGCGTCGCGCAGCGGCTCCAGGAAGCCCCGGCAGACCGCCACCCGGTCGGCGTCCCGGGCGATGTTCGCCCCGATCAGCTCGGTGAGCAGGTAGGTGTAGAGGTTGGCCAGGCCCGGAGCGCCCGACCAGGCTTCGACGTCGAGGCTGACCTGCAGCTCGATGAGGATCTCCTGGGCGTGCGTGATCTTGTCGTGGGCGACCTCCCGCTGGCCGGCCCGCAGCGCCTCCTCGGACTGCATCAGGTCGAGAATCAGGCGGTCGTAGAGCATCAGCAGGAGCTTGGCCGGCGAGGCGGTGTTGATCGAGTCCTGCATGTAGCGGTTGCGAAGATTCGGCGCGGTCATCGGTCTCCTCGGTCAGGGCCCGTGAGGTCTGGTCGGGCGGAGCGGGTCAGAGGCCGGAAAGCTGGCCGGCCAGCCAGGTCGACTGGTTTTTGAGCTTGCCGAGAGAGGTCTCGAGGTCGGAGTACTGCTTCTGGAGCGCGGTCCGCTTGGCCGCGAGCCGGATGTCCCAGTTGCTGATCTGCGTGTTGAGGCCGTCGATCTCGTTCTTGCGGCCGGTGATGACCGAGGTGATGTTGGTCGTCTGGTCGCCGGCGTACTTCTCCATCTGGTCGGCGAACTCGATGCCGGCCGCCTGGATCTGCGTCGGGTTCTCGTTGTAGGCGGTGCTGAACTTCGCCGAGTCGAACGTCAGCCGGCCGGAGCGGTCGAGTGCCACCCCGAACTTCGAGAGCGAGGTGGAGATCTTCTCGAGGTTGGTCTTGGTGGTCGGGTCGCTCGGCTGGGTCTTGTCGTAGGCCGGGTTGTTGTAGGTCAGACCGATGCTGATCTTGCTGAGCAGACTCTGCGAGATGTTGCGCACCGAGAAGTCGCCGGTCAGCGGTGAGCCCTTCTTGGTCGCCGCGTCGTAGGCGGTCTGCTTGCTGATCTCGCTCAGCGTGCCGTTGGCCGCATCGACCAGGGCCTGGATCTTGCTGGCGATGCCGCTGACGTCCTGCTCCGAGGAGACCGTCACGTCGTTCTCGAGCTTCGAGACGGTGATCGAGACGCCCGGGATCAGCTTGCTGAAAGTGTTGGTTTCGCTGGTGACGGAGTAGCCGCCGTTGGCCGCGTTGTCGTCGCCACCACCGATGTCCAGCTGGGCGTTCGAGGCCGTGGCCACGTTGGTCAGGGGCGAGGCGACGCCGTCGAGCCCGCTGTCGATCCGGAAGGCGTTGCTGCTGCCGGTCTTGGCCCCGCTGATCTGCAGGATGTCGTTGGCGCCACCTGTCGAGACCACGGTCGCCTTGAGCCCGATGCCGGCCGAGTTGATCGCGGCGGCGACGCCCTTGGCCGACTTGTCGTCGCCGAGCGTGATCGTGTTGACCTTGTCGTTGGTGCTGCCGTCGAGCGGGCCGGTGGTGATCTGGATGCTGCCGGAGCTGATGTCGCCGGTGGTGGGCACCTTGGCCGTGGTGATCTGGTTCTTGGCCAGGCTCTTGACGTTGAAGACGGTGGTCCCGGCGGCGCCGTTGGTGCCGGTCAGGGCGGTCGCGGTCACGGAGCTGGAGCTGGACGTCGATTTGATCGCGCGCCACGTGCTGAGCTGCCCGAGGGTGTCCGCGGCGCCCTTGAGGGAGGTCAGCGCGGCGTTGACCGACTGGTAGGAGGCGACTGCCGTCTGAGCGGTGGTCACCTTCGACTTGAGCCGGTTCTGCGGCGCCGCCTCGACCTGCATCAGGGAGCTGATCATGGAGGACGTCTGAAGGCCGCTGACTAGGCCGTCGACCGAAGTGCTCACCGGAGCCTGCCTTTCACTGCTCAACGAAGCGGGGGCAGCCGCTTGTGACGGCTACCCCCACCTATTCGGTCACTTGCGGGTGAGATTCAGTTGCTGACGGTGGCAGTTCGGTTAGCGCAGGAGCGAGAGGACGTTCTGCGCCGACTGGTTGGCCTGGGACAGCATCGAGGTGCCGGCCTGGGTCAGGATCTGCGACCGGGTGAAGGAGACCATCTCCTGGGCCATGTCGGTGTCACGGATACGCGACTCCGACGCGGACAGGTTCTCGACCGCCACGTTCAGGTTGTTGATGGTGTGCTCGAAGCGGTTCTGGATGGCACCGAGCGTGGCCCGGCTGTCGGTGACCGACGACAGGGCCTTGTCGATGGCCTTGAGAGCGGCGTCCGGGTCCTTGGTGAGGTCGAGCGACGCGGTGCCGAGCGTCTCGGAGTCGACGCCACCGATCGAGATGCCGATCTTCTGGTTGGCGTTCGCACCGACCTGGAACTTGCCGGTGTTGCCGCCGGTCGGGTCCAGCGTGGGTGTGGCAGCCGTCGACGACGTGTCGATCTTCGCATCGGCCAGGACGCCGCCGGTGCCGTCGGCGACCTCGAAGTTGCCGGAGCCGGCCATCGAGTACGTCGTGTTGTTCTGCGAGTCGACCTTGGCCGACATGGTGATCTCGTTGCCCTGGTAGCCGGCCGCTTTGAGGGCCTTCTCGGTGGCCGCGTTGACGGCCTTGGCCAGGTCCTGCGCCGAAGCGTCGGCGGCCACCGCGCCGACGTTGACCGTGATCGGCGTCGTGCCGAGGTCCACGCCGCCCGGCGTCTTGGTGCTGCCGCCGACTTGGCCGATGGTGAAGGAGAAGGCGCTGTTGGCGCCGGCCGGCACGGCGGCCGCGGCACCGGTGGTGGCGTCCGCGGCGAGCGTGTTAGTCGCGGCGTCGGTGAACTTGGTCTTGACGGTGTTGCCGAAGCTGCCGTCGAGCAGGTTCTGCTTGCCGAACGCGGTGCTCTTGCCGATCCGGTCCAGCTCGGCGTTGAGCTGGCCCATCTCCTTGTTGGCGGCGTCGGAGGCCGCCGAGTCGGTGGCGCCCGAGTTGGCCGCCTGCACCGAAAGGTCACGCATACGCTGCAGGATGGCGGTCGTCTCGTTGAGCGCACCTTCAGCGGTCTGCGCGACGCTGACGCCGTCCTGGGTGTTGCGAACGGCCACCTTGAGACCACCGACCTGCGAGCGCAGGCCCTCGGAGATCGAGAGGCCGGCCGCGTCGTCGGCGGCCCGGTTGATCCGGAAACCACTGGACAGCTTCTCCAGCGACTTCGACATCTGGTTGTCGGTGACCGACAGGTTCCGGTAGGCGTTCTGCGCGGCGATGTTCTGGTTGATACGAAGACCCATGAGTTGCTTCCTCCTTGAGGGGTCTTGGTGCCGGCCCATCCATGAGCCGTGGCGTTCCGCCCGGCCCGATCGGCGCGGTGCCGACGGTTCAAGAGCAGTGTGCGAGATTTCTTCGCTCTTTTCCGGCGAACCATCAGAAAGACTGGCAGAGCGAAAGAGCGCCGCCAAAACGGCCGGATCGGGGGAAATTGCTCAGCGGCGGGGCGGACGTGCCGACCTGTCCGAATGAGCGGGTTCGTCGAGGGGACGGGCCCGACCAGAGGCGAGACGGAGGACCAGGGTGAGTCTTACCGACCTGGCCAGCGTCCTGTGGCGTTCACGTGAGCTGCTGGAGATGCTGCTGTTCAAGCTCGAGGAGGAGCAGCTGCTCCTCGCGGCCGGCCGGTCCCGCTGGCTGAGCCACGCCACCCGTGAGGTCGAGGTGGTGCTGGAGCAGATCCGGCAGACCGAGGTCATCCGGGCCGCCTACGCCCAGGACGTCGCCGTCGAGCTCGGGCTCTCTCCGGAAGCCTCGCTCGGTGAGCTGGGCGACGCCGCCCCGGTGCCCTGGTCAGACCTATTGCATCAGCACCGCAAGGCATTCCTGCTGTTGACGTCCGAGATCAGTGCGCTCGCCGACGTCAACCGCGACCTGCTCACGGCCGGTCAGCGCGCGGCCCGCGAAACCATGCTCGCGTTCGCTGAAACTGTGGAAACCTACGGACCACAGGGCCAGACCGTTTCCGGCGGCATCCGCCGCTCCAGCCTGGTGGATGAGGCGATCTGATGGCTAGTTCCTTCAGCGGTATCAACACGGCGCTCACTTCGCTCTACGCGCAGCGCCGCGGCCTGGACGTCACGGGCCAGAACATCGCGAACGCGAACACCGAGGGTTACACGAAGCAACGGGTGCGGATGGCCTCGCAGACCGGCAGCCTCAACCCTGGTGTGTACGCGACGACCACACAGGTCGGCAACGGGGTCACCGTGGCCGGCGTCGAGCGTGGCCGCAACGCGTACCTCGAGGAACGGGGTCGCACCGAGCACTCGAACTCGGCCTATCTGCAGAGCCAGAAGGCGGCGTACGGGCAGATCGAGAGCGTCCTGGCCGAGCCCAGTGACACCGCGTTGCAGGCTCGCCTGCACGACATGTGGGACGGCTGGAACGACGTCGCCAACAACTGGCAGGACCCGTCGACCCGCTCGTCGCTCCTCGAGAAGACCCGGACCGTGGCGATCACCCTGAACGACACCCAGGCCTCGCTCAGCAGTCAGTTCGGCGCCAACCTGAACGAGATGAGCGCATTCGTCGATCAGGTCAACACGATGGCCGACAACATCGCGCAGATGAACAACCAGGTCGTGGTGGCCCGGGCCGCCGGTCTCGAGGCGAACGAGCTGCAGGACCAGCGTGACGTGGCCGTCATGAAGCTGTCCGAGCTGGTCGGCGCGACCGCCGAGACGAAGACCAACGGCTCGATCAACGTCTACGTCGGCAGTTCCCCGCTGGTGAGCGATTTCTCCACCCGCAAGCTGACCCTCGACGGACCGCCCAATCTGGACTCGTGGAGCCCGACGACGCAGGTCTCACTCAAGTGGGCCGGCACGACCACCTCGGCCACCGTCGGCGGCACCATGGGCTCGATGCTCGACACGATGAACACCATCATCCCCGGCATCTCGGGCCAGCTCGACGACGTCGCCAACTCCCTCGCCACGAGCGTCAACAACCTGCTCACCACCGGGTACGACGTCAACGGCGACCCCGGCGGCCCGATGTTCTCGGGCACCACCGCGCGCGACCTCGCGGTCGTGATCGACAACCCGGACAAGGTGGCCTTCTCGGCGGGCAACCCCAAGGCCGTACTGCCCGAGGTCGCCGCGATCGACAACGACCAGGCCGACGCGCTGGCCGCGCTCGGCGCCTCGCAGAGCGGCCCGGACGCGACCTATCAGCAGATGATCGGTCAGCTCGGCGTGGCCTCGCAGGCCTCGGGCCGGCGCAGCGAGATCCAGGACGCGGTCCGGGACCAGGTGGACACCTCACGCGAGGCCGAGTCCGGCGTCAACCTGGACGAGGAGATGACCAACCTGCTGACCTACCAGCGCGGCTACGAGGCCGCCTCCCGCGTGCTAACCACGATCGACTCCATGCTCGACCAGCTGATCAACCGCACCGGCCTCGTCGGCCGATGAGCGGCGTCAGCGGCGTAGGGGGCCTCGCATGACCATTCCCAGCCGGGTCACCGACACCAGCATGCGACACCGCATGCTCGGTGACCTCAATCGGAGCATGGCCCGCGGCCAGAAGCTGCAGGAGCAGATCTCCAGCGGCAAGCAGCTCAGCCGGCCGTCGGACTCGCCGACCGGCACGGTCACCTCGCTCCAACTACGCGGTGAGGTCCGTTCCACGCAGCAGTTCTCCCGCAATGCCGACGACGGCCTCGGCTGGCTCGGCTCCATTCAGGACAAACTCGGCGACGCGTCGGGCCAGATCATCCGGGTTCGCGATCTGACCGTTCAGGGCCTCAGCTCGGCCAACAACGCGTCGGCCCGCGAAGCGATCGCGGTGGAGATCGACAACATCAAGCAGTCGCTGATCAGTGAGGCCAACACCTCGTACCTGGGCCGGCCGATCTTCGGCGGGACGACACCGGGCAAGACGGCCTTCGACGACACCGGAACCTACGTCGGCAACGACGGGCAGACCACTCGCACCGTCGGAGCGAACGCCAAGGTCCGGATCGACACGACCGGCGCCGAGGCGTTCGGTGCGAACGGTAGCGACACTCAGCTCTTCAAGGTGCTGAGCGACATTTCCACGGCGCTTCGCGGCAACGACGACCAAGCGCTGAACACAGGTCTGAGTAATCTCGATACGGCCCACGATTTACTAAAGTCCACCCTTTCGGACGTTGGCGCCCGATATAATCGGATTACGCAGATGAAGCAGTCCGCTGTTGACCATCTGCTGTCCGTGACGTCGCAGCTGTCGGATATCGAGGATGTCGACCTGCCCAAGGCGATCATGGAATTGCAGATCCAGCAGACGTCTTATCAGGCCGCCCTGGCCGCCTCGGCCAAGGTGATCCAGCCCTCGCTCATCGATTTCCTGAGGTGACCATGTCTACTCGCACCGCCACCCGATCCATTGAGGCCTCCATGACCGACCCGTCGCTGGGCCTGCCGACCATCACGATGGCGGTGCCCATGCCCGGGTTCCCGGCTCACCGGGAGTTCGTTCTGGTCCGTCTCAACGAAGACGGCCTGCTCTACGCACTCACGTCCGTCGAGGACCCCGAGCTGCGCTTCCTCGTGGCGCCGCCGGAGCCGTTCTTCCCGGAGTACGCGCCGGAGCTCGAGGCCGACGTCTTCGCCGCGCTCAACACGAAGGACCCGGACCGGCTGCTGCTGCTGACCGTCATCACGGCCGGCACCAACGAGACCACCGCCAACCTGATGGCCCCGATCGTCGTCGACCGAGACAGCATGCGCGCCATCCAGGTCGTGCTGAGCGGCTCGGGGTTCCCCGTCCGCGCGGTCATGAACCCGGTCTACTGACGTCCCGAGGGCGCGGTCGCTCGCTCGCGGCCGCGCCTCTCTCGCGATGCTGTCCGTCCACGGATGGAGGAGGGCACCGACGATGCTCGTGCTGACCCGGCGCTCCGGAGAGAGCGTGATGATCGGCAATGATGTCGTCATCACGGTCCTCGAGGCGCGTGGTGACGTGATCCGGTTGGGCATCCAGGCTCCGCGTGACGTGCAGGTGCATCGCGAGGAGGTGTACCGGGAGCTGCAGGCATCCAACCGGGAGGCCGCCTCGCCGACCCAGGACGAGGTGCGGGCCGTCAGCGACATGCTGCAGCCGCCGGCCACATCGGACTGAAAGCAGTGCGCATGCCCCGTCGCAGCCGCGACGGGGCATTCGTCTTGCCCGGATCCGGCGAAAACGCACCCATCGGGGCGGAAGAACTGAAAGATGTTCATTACCGCTCGAGCGGTGACGCTCCGGTTTCAAGGGGGATCGATGTCGCGATTGGCTGAACTCGGTATCGCGAAACGCCTGGCCATGATCGTGGTGGTCGGCGCGGTCATGCTGGCCGGTCTGGCCGCGATCACGCTGACCGGCCAGAACCGTCTGGCCGAGCAGGGTCTGACGGTGTCCCGGCTCCAGGCCGGGCTGGCCGCACTCAATCACCTGGACACCCGGCAGAGCGAGCTCAAGGTGGACGCTTACCGCTCCGCCCTGGGCCAGGACGTGACCGGCGACGTGAAGGACGACGTGGTGTCGGCCACCGAGGCGGCCGACGCGGTGGTCACCGCCGGGCTGCCGGACGACATCCTCAGCACCTTCACCCAGAACCGGCAGGACTTCGTCGACTTCGGCACGTTCATCTCCGACTTCGTGACCGCCGCGGTCAAGAGCCCGGCCTCGGTCGAGAGCCGGATCGGGGAGATCGCCGAACGCAACAACGTCACCGACGACGTGCTGGGCGGCCTGGTCGACACGGTGACCGCCCGGGTCTCGACCGAGGAGGCCTCGATGGCCAGCACCGTCAGCAGCACCCGGATGCTCTCCGTCGCGGTGGCCGTGCTCGGGCTGTTCCTGCTGGTCGGCCTGGCCATCCCGCTCGCCCGCTCGATCCTCGTGCCGGTGCGCACGCTCGGCGCGGTCATCGACGCGCTCTCCCGCGGCGACCTGACCGGGCGGAGCGGCATCACGAGCCGCGACGAGCTCGGCCGGATGGCGGCCGGCCTGGACGGCGCCCTGGAGTCGATCCGCAGCTCGCTCGAGACGATCGGGCGGGACGCGGACAACCTGGCCGCCTCGGCCGGTGAGCTGTCCTCGGTGGCGGCCCAGATCGCCGAGGCGGCCGGCAACACCGACCGGCAGACCGCCTCGGCCTCGGCCGAGGCCGAGGAGATCTCGCGCAACGTGCAGTCGGTGGCCGCCGGTTCCGAGGAGATGGGCCTGGCCATCCGGGAGATCTCCCGCAACACCAGCGAATCGGCCCAGATCGCGGCGGTCGCGGTGGCCGAGGCGGCCCGGGCCACCGAGACGGTCCGGCAGCTGGGCGACTCGTCGGCCGAGATCGGCAACGTCATCAAGCTGATCACGTCGATCGCCGAGCAGACCAACCTGCTCGCCCTCAACGCCACCATCGAGGCCGCGCGGGCCGGTGAGGCCGGCAAGGGCTTCGCGGTCGTCGCCAGCGAGGTCAAGGACCTGGCTCAGGAGACCGCGCGGGCGACCGAGGACATCGGCACCCGGGTCGCCGCGATCCAGCAGGACACCGGTGGAGCGGTCGAGGTCATCTCGCGGATCAGCGAGGTCATCGGCCAGATCAACGACTTCCAGACGACCATCGCCTCGGCCGTCGAGGAGCAGACGGCGACGACCGGCGAGATGAGCCGCAGCATCGCCGAGGTGGCCAACGGCTCGGCCCGGATCGCGCACAACATCGCGGACGTCTCGTCGGCCAGCGCCTCGGCCGTGCAGGGCGTCGAACAGACCCGCCAGGCGTCGACCGGCGTGGCCCGTACCGCCGACGAACTGCGCGCCCTGGTCGGCTCGTTCCGCCTCTAGATTCCCCCGGGCCTTTGTGTGGCCCGGCGCACCCGGACTGCACCGCCCGCAGACCGGGGCTGACAACGGCGCACCCGCACTCTTCTGGTCAGACGGGAAGACTCCCGTCGGCACACCGGCCGGGGAGAGACAGTGAGCGCAGAGCGGGAATCAGTCATCGGTGTCGTGGACGCCGTCGACGCTCTGGACCTGACGGCCGATGCACATGTGCACACCGGTTTCTCGTCCGGGCGGGACAGCGTCGGGGTCATCGTCTCGGCGGCCGACCTGGCCGGGCTCTCCTCGATCACCTTCGCCGACCAGGTCGGTCCGGACAGCACGTGGCTCTCGGCCTACGCCGACGCGGTGCGCCGGGCCCAGCGCCGCACCGAGATGCGCCTGCGCATCGCGGCCGAGGTCGAGGTCGTCCGCCCGGACGGCTGGCTCGCCCTGCCGCCCGACCTCAGCCACCTCGAGGCCCTGTCGGTCGCCGTCTCCCGTTTGCCGCTGCCGGCCGGGCTCGTCGGGTCGCGTGAGGTGCGCACCATGCTGACCGCCGGCCGGCTCACCGCCGACCAGGTCGCCGAGGAGCTGGTGCGGGCGACCGTACGCGGCATCGAGCGCGCCTCCCGCTACGCGCCCACCCAGCTGGCCCGCCCGCTCGGCCTGCTCGCCCACGTCGGCCTGGACGACGCCGTGCTGACCCCCGACCTGATCGACGCCCTCGCCGGCGCCTGCCGGGAGACCGGCACCCTGGTCGAGATCAGCGAGGCCTGGCGCTCGCCGTCGCCCCGGATCGTCGCGCTGCTGCGTGCGGCGGGGGTGGTAGTGGTGCCTGCGAGTGACGCCCGGTACGCCACCGAGGTCGGCCACTGGCAGTACCTGCGCCGCGTCTGAGCCAAAACCGAACGCGCCCCGTAATCGTCTCCGTACTCTCGGTCATGCCGACGTCAGCACCTGAAGGCATAGGAGAGATGCGATGAGTATGGTTCAGCAGGCCATCGAGGTGAGTGCACCGCTGCACACGGTGTACGAGCAACTCGCCGCGTTCGAGAACTATCCGCGGTTCATGAGTGGCGTGCGGGAGGTCACCGCGATCGGCCCCGATCAGACCCACTGGGTCATGGATGTCGAGGGCAAGCGCCGCGAGTTCGACGCGCAGATCACCGAGCGTTCGGTGGACGAGCGGATCTCCTGGTCGACCATGGAGGGGCCGCTGCTCGCCGAGACCATCACGCTGCGCCCGATGGGCGAGATGAAGACCCAGGTGGTCGCCCAGCTCGAGGCGGACATCGCGTACCTCATGCCGAGCGACCGGCACGGCCAGGCCACCCTGACCAAGCGCCTCAAGGCCGATCTGACCGCGCTCAAGGGCCTGGTCGAGAACGGCGGGGCGAGCTCGAAGAAGCTGAGCCGGCCGGTGCCTTCGCCCGCCGCGATCGCCGCCCGGGTGCGCAGCAACGCGCACCCCGGAGCGGGCTGGGGGACCAGCGCGGCCGAGCACAGCAACGCCAGCCGGGCCGACCTGCCCTATCACGGGATGTCGGCGGCCACGATGGGCACCAGCGTCGACATCACCTCGGCTCCCGGCATCACCAGCGCCCACGATCTCGACGACGTGCTGGCCCCCGGCCGCCGGATCGCCAAGGCCGGCTCGATCAGCGGCGGCCCGGCCGCCGGCACGGCTCAGATGGGCGGCCGCACCACGGCCAAGGACGCCTGGGGCGACGGCATGATCAACGAAGAGGACCGCGGCAGCGCCCACGACCTGTAGACCCGCACCGAAAGGCCGGCTCGCGATCGAGCCGGCCTTTCGCGCGTCTTCAGACCGGCGCGGCTTCGAGGGTGACGATCAGACGGGCGCCCCGCGGCTCGGCTTGTTCGTAGCGGACCGTGCCGCCGTTCGCCTCGACCAGGTGGCGCACGATGAAGAGCCCGAGGCCGGCGCCGCGCATGAAGCGCCCGAACAGGTCGGGCACCAGCTCGGCGGCGATGCCGGGCCCGCTGTCCTGCACCACCAGGTCGACCTGCTCGGCGTCCCGGGTCGCGGTCAGCACGATCGGCGCGGAGCCGTAGGCGACGGCGTTGGTGACCAGGTTGTGCACCACGGCGATGACGTGGCCCCGGTCGGCCAGGACGGCGATCTCGGCGTCGATCTCGATCCGCACGTCCCCGGGGAGGGTGGACGACCCGGCGACGACCTTGGCCGCGACCTCGCGCAGCGGCACGGGGGCCTGTCGCGCGGTGACCGAGCCCATGTCCAGCCGGAACAGCAGCTGAAGGTCGTTCAACATCTTGATCAGACGTTGCGTGTTCTTGTCGATCTTGGTGACGAGCTCGAACCGGATGTCGTCGGACAGATCGGCCCAGTCCTCGCGGAGCAGCTCGGCCAGACTGGCGATCGAGCTGATCGGCTGCGCGACGTCGTGGGTCAGCATCGACGTGAGGTCGTTCTTGAAGGTCAGCGCGGCCTCGAGCCGCGCGTTGGCTTCGCGCAGCGAGTCTTCCTCGCTCATAGCGACCTCGAACAGAAGTCGCTCATAGCGACCAAACAGAAAGAACCGCCGGATCGGCGAGGAAGCCGTCCGGCGGAGCCCCTATGAGTGACATGGGCGTGGTCGCTCCCGGCGGTCAGCCGGGAGCGCCGACCCAGATCACGCGCCGCATCACGCACGTAATCCCCTCAAGCGCTGAGGAAAAGAGCATAACGCGGCGTAAGCGCGTCAAGCGGTTACTTTCCGGCCCACTCGTAGCCGTCCTCGAGGACGATGCGCTCGGCGATCCGCACGATGTCCTCGTGGTGACGGTTGCCGTGGTGGCCACAGAACGCCAGCTCGCCGCCGCTGGTCAGGGTGACCGTCAGCTTGGCGGCGGCGCTGCAGCGGTCGCAACGCTCGGTCATCTCGGCAACGGTGGTGATCTCGGGCGACAGCAGGCTGGACATATCGCTCTCCTTGCTCAGTGGCGGTGTGTAGCGGTACGCCGTGTTGATCGGCTCCGCGGGACACCGCTTTAGCTGTTCACTTGTCTTCTTCCGGGCCCGCGGCGCGCGCTCGGATGCGTTGCCACCCGCGAGCAACCAGCTCGATACCGGTCACTGCAGGTAAGCCAATGATGCCCGCAAAAAGTCCCGGCCATGCACCCGCGGCCCGGTGAAGTCCGACACCTGCCCGAAGGCCGCCGGTGCGCTGATACGGCAAAGGCCGGACCGTGCAACCTGGCGCGGATAGCGTGAATCCCGAACCGGCACGGAATGTGACGTCCTAATCACCAGGAGGATCCATGTCGCAGGCGCCCGCACCCGAGACGCGGCCTACGGTCCTGGTCGTGGACGACGAGGAGGACCTGCGCGACATCATGCGGCGGATGCTCGAACGCCGCGGTTTCTCGACCCTGATCGCCGGCGACTCACAGCAGGCCATCACCGCCTGCCGCGAACATCCCGGCGACATCGACATTCTGGTCACCGATCTGGGGCTGCCCGGCGTCTCGGGCGGCGAGCTGTCCCGGTCGGCCACCGAGCTGCGTCCGGAGATGAGCGTCGTCTACATTTCCGGGCTGCCCAAGGAGATCGCCGTCGCGGACGGGCTGATCGGCGAGGACGCGCTGCTGGTGAAGAAGCCGTTCAGCAGCGAGGTGCTCGTGCAGACCCTGCGCGGGGTGCTCGGGGACGAGTAAGCCGTACGACCTAGGAACAGGGGCGCTGCCGTCGAGATGAGGGCAGCGCCCCTTTCGTTGCGCCGCAACCGATCCGCACCGCGCTGCCGACCGTGCCCGCACCTGCGGCCGGGCAATCTCGACAGCAGCCGTTACTCACCCCCTGGGGTCGGGCCGGTCCGCTGCGGAGGACCGGCCCGACCTTGAAAATCCCAGGGCAGGGTGACTTCGCCCAGCCGCCAGCGAGCCGGCCCGTCGAGCACCGGCCACCCCTCGGAACGCATCCGCCGTACGGTCGCCAGCCAGCGCTGCCGCGGCCCGAAGGGCGTCGCTTCCGTCTCCCAGGCCCGCCCGAGCGCCCGCAGCAGCTCATGCACCGGCTCACCCGGCACGTTGTGATGGATCAACGCCTTGGGCAGCCGCTCGGCGAACCTCGCCGGATGATCCAGATCGGACAATCGGGCCGAAAATGTCAGCGTTTGGGGCTCGCCGCCCGGCTCGACGACCACCCAGGTGGCTATCCGCCCCAGCTCGTCGCAGGTGCCCTCGACCAGCACCGCCCCGGTCGCGGTCATCGCCGTCCAGGCCGCGGCCACCTCGTCCTCGGCGTACTGCCGGAGCACGTTGAGCGCGCGCACCACCACCGGGCTCAGGCCGGCCAGCTCGAAACCCCCGCGCCGGAACGTCAAACCCGGCGGATCGGCGTACGGCTGGGCGGCGGTCACGCGTACGGGATCGATCTCGAGACCGACCACCGCGACATCGGGCCGGACGGCCGCGGCCAGGCGGGCCCGCAACTCGACCGCGGTGACCGGGGTGGCGCCGTACCCGAGATCGATCACGAGCGGCTGCGGCGCCTGGAGGAGCAGACCACCACAGCGGTACGCCACGTAGTTGTCGACCCGACGCAGCCGGTTGGGATTGGTCGTCCCCCGGGTGATCGCACCGACAGCCTGCTGTGCTGGCTTAGGCATGCCCTCCTGGCCCTACGTCCGCTGCGCTCTCTCCGGTGCAGTCGCCATACCGTTATTTCTCCCGGTAGACCTTGTGCTGCGCGGCCTGCGCGATCGGGCGGACCACCAGGCGGTCGATGTTGACGTGGTGGGGGCGGGTCGCGGCGAACGCGATGATGTCGGCGATGTCGTCGGCCACCAGCGGTTCGCGGACGCCGTCGTACACCGCATCGGCCTTGGCCTGGTCGCCGCCGAACCGCTTGACCGCGAACTCGTCGGTGCGCACCATCCCCGGGTCGACCTCGATCACCCGCACCGGCTTGCCCGACAGTTCCAGCCGCAGCGTCCCGACCAGCGCCGTCTGGGCGTGCTTGGCCGCCGTGTAACCGCCGCCGCCCTCGTAGACCACGAACGCCGCCGTCGAACCGACCGTCACGATCGTCCCGTGGCCGCTCGCCTCCAGGGCCGGCAGCAGCGCCTTGGTCATCCGCAGGGTGCCCAGCACGTTCACCTCGTACATCCACTGCCAGTCGTCGACCGCGCCGGCCGAGACCGGGTCGCCGCCCTTGGCCCCGCCCGCGTTGTTGACCAGCAGCGTGACCGGGCCGCCGAGCGCACCCACCGACTCGACCAGCGCCGCCACCGACTCGTCGGAGGTGACGTCGCACTCGACCGCCGTGGCGCCCGGGCCGATTTCGTCGACCAGCGCCTTCAGCCGGTCGGCCCGCCGGGCCGCCGCGACGACGTGGAATCCCTCCGTGGCCAGGCGGCGGGCCGTAGCCGCCCCGATGCCGCTGGACGCGCCCGTGACAACTGCGATGTTCTGCATGCCCTCATCCTTCCCGATGACATGGGTCACCCCGGAGTGACTGCATGGTGGTTCAGCGCACGTCGGCGGGGAAGATTAATGACTGCGCAACCATTTGCGTGACATCAGCCCGCCCCAGGAGGACCCATCGTGGCAGAATGGCCGACCCCCCGGCGCATCGCCACCCTCTCGGTTCACACGTCCCCGCTCGAGCAACCGGGCACCGGTGATGCCGGCGGGATGAACGTGTACATCGTCGAGGTCTCGAAGCGGCTCGCCCGGCTCGGCGTCGAGGTTGAGATCTTCACCCGCGCCACCCGCAGCGAGCTGCCCCCGGTCGTCGAGATGGCCCCGGGTGTGACCGTGCGGCACGTCACCTCTGGTCCGTTCGAGGGCCTCTCCAAGGAAGAGCTGCCGGCCCAGCTCTGCGCCTTCACCAATGGCGTGCTCCGGGCCGAGGCCGCGCGCCCGCCGGGCCACTACGACCTGATCCACTCGCACTACTGGCTGTCGGGCCAGGTCGGCTGGCTGGCCCGGGAGCGCTGGGGCGTGCCGCACGTGCACACCGCGCACACCCTGGCCAAGGTCAAGAACAGGCTGATCGCGTACGGCGACCGGCCCGAACCCAAGGCCCGGGTCATCGGTGAGGAGCAGGTGGTCGCCGAGTCCGACCGGCTGGTCGCGAACACCCGCTTCGAGGCCCAAGACCTGGTCGCCTACTACGACGCCGACCCGGCCCGCACCACGGTCGTGCAGCCCGGCGTCGACCTGGAACGGTTCCGTCCCGGCCCGGCCGAGCGGGCGCGGTTCGGGCTGCCCGAGCGGGGCAAGGTGATCGCCTTCGTCGGCCGGATCCAGCCCCTCAAGGCCCCCGACGTGCTGGTCGCGGCGCTGGCCGAGATGCACGACCCGGACACCACGCTGGTGATCTGCGGCGGGCCCAGCGGCACCGGGCTCGACCGGCCGACCGCGCTCGTCGAGCTGGCCGCGTCGATGGGGGTCAGCGACTCGGTCGTCTTCCTGCCGCCACAGAACGGCGACGGGCTGGCCGCGCTCTACCGCAGCGCCGACCTGGTCGCGGTGCCGTCCCACAACGAGTCGTTCGGGCTGGTGGCGCTCGAGGCGCAGGCCTGCGGCACACCGGTGGTGGCGGCCGCGGTCGGTGGTCTGGTGACCGCCGTACGGCATGGGATCAGCGGTTTGCTCGTCGACGGGCACGAACCCGAGGAGTGGGCGCGGGTGCTCGACGACCTGCTCGCCTCGCCCCGGGAACTTCGGCGGTTGTCGGCCGGCGCGGTCGCGCACGCGTCGGACTTCTCCTGGGACCGTACGGCCGAAGGGTTGCTCCAGGTCTACCGTGAGGCGGTGACCGAGCACCGCGCGCTGATCGCGAAGCGCTTGGAGGAGTACGCATGGTGACCGAGCTGATCGAGAAGGCGCTCACCGACCGGGAACTCGAATGGGAGTCCACCGGTCCGGGCTCCTATGTGGTCACGCTGCCCGGCACGCACAAGCTCAAGACGGCGTGCAACCTGATCGTCGGCGAGCACGCGCTGCGCATCGAGGCCTTCGTGATGCGCCGGCCCGACGAGCGGCACGAGGAGCTGTGGGCCTGGCTGCTGCGGCGCAACGCCCGCATGTATGGGGTGTCGTTCTCGATCGACGCGGCGGGTGACGTCTATCTGACCGGGCGGGTGTCGCTGACCGGCCTCGACGAGGATGAGCTGGACAGGCTGCTGGGCTCGGTGCTGACGTACGCCGACGAGTCGTTCGACACCATGCTCGAGATCGGTTTCGGCTCGTCGATCCGGCGCGAGTGGGAGTGGCGGGTCAAGCGCGGCGAGTCACTGGCCAACCTGCAGGCGTTCAAGCATTTGGCCCCGCCCACCAACTAGATGTCCACTTTGCGCATTAGACACATCTTGTGGGTTAATCGCATTGTCTCTCGCCGATCAGCCGATCGACACCCTTATGGGCGAGCCGCATCAGGCGGTTTGCCAGGCTAAATGTGTGACAGGTCATCCGCCGATCGGGCAATGGTCGGTGACTGTGATGGTGCAGACAGATGGCGGACAGCCAGTTGGCTTGTCTGCCTTGACTGCCGCAACTAGCGTAATCAATGGACGTCGGACCGTTAGTTCGGGGAACTGGTTGATCGGAGACGATCGCCGCGGCCGACGTTTGGGGACGGGTGGCATAAGCCGTTGGGGGACGGCGCGACCCGAGACCGGCGGTTAGTGCGGGCGACGCCTATGGGGATGGGCGTCGTCCGCCGCCGCCGGTGCCAACAGACGACCTACAGGTCGTCTTTTTCTTTGCGTGAGGCGCGTCGTCTAGAAGATCGACTTACGCCGATGGAGTGGCGCCGGGTCTCATCACCACGCGCGTAGTCTGGATGTGGCGGCCCGCCGCCGACTTTGATTGCTAGCGGGGAGTATCCGCGTGGCCACGACGATCGGCGAAAATCTCTTCATCGGCGCGCAAGTCGCTTACTGGCGGCGGCGGCGCGGGAAGAGCCAGCGCGTCCTCGCGGACCTGGCCGGCATGAGCCAGCCCTATCTCCGTCAGATCGAGACCGGCACCCGGCCGGTCGAGCGCCGCGCCACCCTCGTCGCCCTCGCTCACGCCCTGGACGTGTCCGTCGCCGACCTCACCGGCGGGCCCGGCGACGCGACCGACCCGATGCGCGCTGCTGCGGCCGCGCACGTCCCAGCGATCCGCGAGGCCTTGATCCGGCGTGAGGTCGGTGAGCTGTCCGACCCGCGGCATGACGTGGGCGAGGTGATGCAGGCGGGCGGCGCCTACGACTTCGCCTCGGTCGCCCCCAAGCTGCCGAACCTCCTCGGCGGCCTGCACGGTGGTGCCCTTATTCAGGTCGCGCACGTGGGCGTCTACACGCTGAAGCACCTGGGATACGCCGATCTTGCCCGTGATGCGGCCCGGCTGGCGGTGGCCGAGGCACGTGAGCTCGGCGATCCCGCCTGGATCGGCATCGCCGAATTCATCCGCATCCTGGCCATGCCGCCGGAGATGCCGGGCACGCCGACCCGGCTCGCCCAGCGGGTCGCGGACGAGATCCAGCCGCGGATCGGTGATCCACTGGCCCGGCAGGCCTACGGCATGCTCCACCTGCACGCTGCTCTCCGCGCGGCGGTCGACCGTCAGGCGGACGTTGCTCGTGATCATCTGCGGGAGGCCGGCGAGGCAGCCGAGTCGCTGGGCGAGCCGGAAAACCTCGGGCTGGCGCGGTTCGCGTTCGGGCCTACAAACGTCGGCTTCTGGACCGTCGCGGTGCAGCTCGAATTCGGTGAGCCGCGGTTGGCGCTCGAGGCCGCTGACTTGGTCGCCCCGGGCCGGATCCCGCTGGCGAACAGGCAGGCCCCGTACTACGCGGACGTGGCCACCGCGATGGCCCAGGTCGGCCGGGACGACGAGGCAATCGCGGCGTTCCTGCGGTCGGAGTCGGTCGGCCCGCAGTGGTTCCGTCTGCGCCCGACGGTGCGGGACACCGTCGGGTCGATCATCCGCCGGACCCGCCGCAACGCGGTGACCAAGCCGATGCGCCACGCGGCGCTCGCCGCGAACCTGCAACAGCTGGTGAAGGACTGATTGCCGAAAGCAATCAGGGTTCGTCTTCGCACCGCCACGATCACAGGTGAAGGCGGCGGGAGCGATCCCCCAGATCCCTGAACCGTCGCCTTCGTCAGCGGAGGCGGTGGGTGGAATGCCCTGCGCTCGTCGCCTCCCTCGAAACCGGGACAGGGAGGCACGGATGCCGCTGGGTGTCAGAGCGTTACGTCGGCTGCTGTGGCGGCGGGTCGCCGCCGTGAACATGTGGCGTAACGCTGAACGTGCCCAGGCCGCCGAGCATCACAAGGCCGTGCGCCGGATCCTTGACCAGGCCGCTGACCTTCCGGCCGATCGTGGGCAGGTGCGGCGATGAAGGAATACCCGCCGGCGCACACCATCCACGAGGCGCGGTGCCCGGAGGCGCCGGCCGGCTTGTTCTCGTTTCGCGCCGGCAATCTCGGGCAGGCGTATCCGAACGCCCGGCCACACCACTGCTTCACCCGGGACACGGTGCGGATGAACCTGCCGGTCGTGGCCGAACACATCGCCTACCAGGCGCATCCCTACGAGCCGTCGACGCTCCGGCCCGAGGACGCGAGCAAAGCCTTGTGCAAGATCTGCCGGGGCACGCACGGGAGCCTCGTCGACGAGTCCAGCCGTGATCGTCGGGCCGGCCATCCGGCCGGAACGTGATCCGCTCGGGGCGAACGAGAAGGACCCGACTCGGCCCGTGCCTGCCCGCGATGGCTCGTGGTCGTTCGTGCCGCCTGTGGACAGGCGACGCCCTTGTGGATAACCCCGCCCGCGGTCCTTGACAGCGCGTAACGTCTGCCCCCACGTCCCTGGGTGGGCGGGGGAGGCGGTGGCGGAACGGCTGATCTTGGGAAAGGCGCCCCAACCCCGGTCAGGGCACGTCGGCGGTGGCTGAGGTCTCGGCTCGCAGCGCGGCGGCGCGGCGCTCTCGGCGTGGTCCGGCCACCAGGTGCAGAGCGGCCGCCATGATTCCGAGCCCGGCCACGGCGAGCCAGAAGCCGTCGCCGAGAAATTGCAGGCCGGCGCCGCCCAGCGTCGGCGCCAGGAACGATGCGGCGGGGAAGGTCAGGAAGAAGACCGCCTGATAGCGCCCCCGCAACGCGAGCGGGGCCAGCTCTGAGTTGATCTCGGCGTTGGGTGGAGCGGCCAGCATGCTGCCGACCGTCCAGATCACCGCGGCCAGCAGATAGACCGGCAGGTGGTCGGCGAACGCCAGCACCCCGAAGCCGATCCCGTTGGCCAGCAGGGCCAGCGCCAGCACCCGGTGCTTGCGGTGGCCGTCGATCAGCCGGGGCACGAAGAGCTGCCCGAGCACGATCAGCGCACCACCCAGAGCGACCACCGAGCCGTACGCGGCGGGGCCGAGGCCGTCGGCGCGCATCGCCAGCGGCACGATCGTGCTGCTCTGGGTGTAGATCAGCGCCTGGAGCAGGGTCAGTCCCACGAAGACCAGAAAGACTCGGTCGGTCAACACAGTCCCCAGCCCAGCTCTCTGCCGCGGCAGCACGCCCGGCTCCGAGGCAGCGCCCGATTTGGAGAAAGCGCCCCCGCCCGGCTCCGAGGAGACACCCGGCTCCGAGGAGACGCCCGGCTCGAAGGCAAGGGGCCGCCGCAGGGTTTCCGGCACCTTCCAGGCGATCAGCATCCCGGTGAGCAGGGTGCAGGCGGCGTCGATCAGGAACAGGCCGACATAGCTCCACGAGGCCAGCCCCCCGGCTATCAGCGACGCTCCGGCGATGCCCAGGTTGAGCGCCCAGAACTGGAGGTTGAATGCGCGTGACCGCTTCTCGGCGGGAACCACGTCGATGATCGCGGCGACGAACGCCGGCCCAGGCATCGACTGCACCAACCCCAGCACCGCACAGAGCGCAGCGATCGCGACCAGATCAGTGCTGAGGGCGAGCGCCGCCAGCGCGACAACGGTGGCGAAGTGCGAGGCGAGCAACGTGCGGCGGCGGCCCCACCGGTCGGTGAGGACCCCGCCGGCCAGCGTTCCGGCGAGACCACCGATGCCGTACGTGCCGACGATGAGCCCCGCTGCGGCCAGCCCCGCCCCGCGTTGTGAGGTCAGGTAGAGCGAGAGAAACAGCACCGCAAAGCCGCCGACCTTGTTGATCAGCAGGCCGGTCCACAGATACCAGTACGTGGCGGGCAGCCCACCGGCCGTGTCCCGCAGGAATGCCCGCACGCGGCGCTCCCCAAATTGGTAACCGTCTTAACAGAGGGGGACGTTACCGGGTGGGGAACTTCGTCGGGGTGTCCGCCACCGGTTCGGCGATCGAGAGGACGGGCGCCGGCGCCGAAGGCGAGGTGGAGGTGGAGGGCGTGAGCGAGGCGATCCGGCGCTGGCGGCTCGGGCCGGCGATCAGATGCCCGGCCGCACCCAGCGCGCACACCACGAAACAGCCCACCCACAAGGTCGCGTCGCCGAAGTGTTGCTGGGTGAAGCCGCCCAGGATCGGGGCCAGCGCGGTGCCGGCCGACCAGCTCAGCGAGCTCACCCCCTGATACCGCCCGCGCAGGGCGGCCGGCGAGAGCGCGGCCACGGTGGTCGCGTTGCTCGGCGACTGGATCATCTCACCGAGGGTCCAGATCACCACGCTCAGGGCGAAGAACCAGGACGCGTTCGCGAACGCGTTGAGGCCGAAACCGACCCCCACGATCAGCGTGCCCAGGGCCAGCACCCGGGACGGGTCGCGCCCGCCGATCAGCTTGGGCACGAACAACTGCCCCAGGACGATCAGTACGCCGTTGACCGCGATGACCCAGCCGTACGTCGCCGCCGAGAGCCCGTCGGCGGTCATCGCGATCGGCAGCGCCGAGAGGTGCTGCATCATGACGACGATGCCGCCCACCGAGACCAGCAGGTAGGCGACGAAGACCCGGTCGCGCAGCACGGTGAGGATGCCGCCACCACCGGGCGAGGGCGAACGCAGGACGGGCACGGCCGGGCGGGTCTCCGACATGAAGATCAGGCAGATCAGCGCCGTGATCAGGGTGGTGCCCGCGTCGACCACGAAGAGCAGCAGGTAGTCGGCCTTGGCGGCGAAACCGGCACCCACCGCGGCCAGCGCGAAGCCCAGGTTGATGGCCCAGTAGTTGAGCGAGAACGCGCGGACCCGGTCCCGCTCGGGCACGACGTCGACCATCATCGCCGAGAAGGCCGGCCGGACCGCCTCGCTGAAGACACCGAGCAGGAAGGTGGCCGCCAGGATGTGCAGGTAGTCGTGGGCGAAACCGAGCGCGAGCATCAGCGCGGCCGCGCCGAACTGGGCGGTCAGCATCGTCGGCTTGCGGCCCCAGCGGTCGGCCAGCACTCCGCCGACCGTGGTGCCGAGCGCGCCGCCGATGCCGTAGAGGCCGATCACCAGGCCGGCCTGACTCTGCGAGAAGTGCCGCTCACTGGTCAGGTAGATGGCCAGGAAGATCACCACAAACGAACCGAGGCGGTTGATCAGCGTGCCGGTCCAGAGCAGCCAGAACTGCCGCGGCAAGCCACCCACGGCCTGATCGAACCAACCCCGCACGACACTCTCCCCGTAAGCAGTGATCAAGCCGTATTCCCTTACAACCTAGAGTGTGACGCAAGCGGGTTTCCACGTGGTGGTCGCCACTTGCGGGTCCCTGCGCGCGTCACCGGCGGCTGCGGCAGGATGGAGCGCATGACAGGGACATTGGTGCTGCTGCGACACGGCAACAGCGAGTGGAACGCCAAGAACCTCTTCACCGGCTGGGTCGACGTCGACCTCGACGCCAAGGGGGAGGGCGAGGCCCGCCGCGGTGGCGAGCTGCTGAAGGAGAGCGGTGTGCTGCCTGACGTGGTGCACACCAGCGTGCTGCGCCGCGCCATCCGGACGAGCGAGATCGCCCTTCATATCGCCGACCGGCACTGGATCCCGGTGAAGCGGTCGTGGCGGCTCAACGAGCGCCACTACGGCGCTCTCCAAGGCAAGGACAAGAAGCAGACCCTCGAGCAGTACGGCGAGGAGCAGTTCATGCTGTGGCGCCGGTCCTACGACGTGCCGCCGCCGCCGATCGAGGCCGACTCCGAGTATTCGCAATTCGACGACCCGCGCTACGCCCTGCTCCCGCCCGAGGTCAAGCCGACGGCCGAGTGCCTCAAGGACGTGCTCGTCCGCGCTCTGCCCTACTGGTACGACGAGATCGTGCCCGACCTGCGAGCCGGCAAGACGACGCTGGTGGCCGCGCACGGCAACTCGCTGCGGGCGATCGTCAAGCACCTCGACGGCATCTCCGACGAGGCGATCGCCAAGCTGAACATCCCGACCGGGATCCCGCTGCGCTACGACCTCGACGACGACCTGCACCCGCTCAAGCCGGGCGGGGAATACCTGGACCCCGCGGCGGCCAAGGAAGCCGCCGCCGCGGTGGCCAACCAGGGCCGCTAGCACGCAAAGAGGCCGGGACGCCCCCGTGGCGTCCCGGCCTCTTTCACGACCAGATTCAGCTCTGGTCGGTCACCGGCTCTCCGGTGATCAGGTAGACCAGCTGCTCGCCCACGTTCACGGCGTGGTCGGCGTAACGCTCGTAGAAGCGGCCCAGCAGGGCGCCGTCGATCGCGGTCTCCGCGCCGTACGGCCAGTCGTCGTGGAGCAGGACCTTGAACAGTTCGCGCTCGAGGTCGTCGATCACGTCGTCGTCCTGCTCGAGCTTGGCCGCCAGTTCGGCGTCGGGCTTGGCCAGCAGGCCGGTGATCTCGCCGGCCATCCGGTCGGCGACCTCGGCCATCTTCTTGAAGACCGGACGCAGCTCGGCCGGCACGGCCGGCGACGGGTGCCGCCGCTGAGCCGTCTTGGCCACGTGCTCGGCCAGGTCGCCCATCCGTTCGAGGTCGGCCGAGATGTGCAGGGCAGTGATGACCATCCGCAGGTCGGAGGCGACAGGCGCCTGGCGGGCGATGGTGTCGGCCACCTTGGTCTCGACCTGCTTGTAGATCTCGTCGACCTCGGCGTCCCGCTCGATCACGCTTTCGGCGGCCTTCAGGTCGGCGGTGAGCAGCGCGGTGGTCGCCTTACGCATCGCGGCCTGCACGGCTTCCGCCATCGTCACCAGTAGGCGACTGACCTCGTTGAGGTCGGCCTGGAATTCCTCGCGCATGTCCTCGTCCCGGGGGTCGGTGGGGCCGTCCTTGAGCAGGCACGACCGTGAGTTGGCCTTCAAACTATGCGGGCCCGGCGGCGGTCACGTGAACGGCGATGAACGACGCCGGGCGCAGTGGTGAACATTATTCGACACGCGCCCGGTTTGTCCGGATTCTCGTAGTGGCCAGGTAAACAATGACCCTACGATCGCAGCGTGGACCTGGCGTACGGCATCCCTCTGATCCTCGTCGCGCTCGCCGCCGGCGTGGCCGCCGGGGTGGCGCTCGCCCGCGTCCGCCGATCGACGGGGCCGGTGAAAGCGACGGATCCCCGACCGCACAAGGGGGGACGCGTCATCGACACGGAGGAGCCGCAAGCCGGCAAGCACGGCATGAAGGGGCTCGGTCGCAAGAGCCTCGACTCGCTGCGCGTCGGCGTGGTGGTCCTCGACGCCGAGGATCATCCGGTGCTGGTCAACCCGGCCGCCCGCGCGATGGGCCTGCTGCGCTCGGGCGGGGCTCCGGGCACGATCGCGGCCCACCCGATCCTGCGGACGCTGGCCGGCCAGGTGCGCCGCACCGGCGTACGGCGCGAGGTGGAACTCGACCTTCCGCGCGGCCGGGCCGGCGCCGCCTCGGCCCCGCTCGGCCTGCATCTGCGCGCGGTCGCCCTCAACTCGACCCACGTCGCGGTCGAGGCGGCCGACGTCACCGAGTCGCACCGGCTGGCCCGGGTGCGGCGAGACTTCGTGGCGAACGTGAGCCACGAGCTCAAGACCCCGATCGGCGCGCTGCAGCTGCTGGCCGAGGCGCTGCTCGACGCGACCGAGCTGCAGGCGGCCGAGACCGAGGAAGACCCGTCGGAAGACCTGCTGGCCGCCCGCCGGTTCGCCGAGCGGATCCACCACGAGTCGGCCCGGATGGGCCGGCTGGTCAACGAGCTGCTCGAACTGACCCGGCTGCAGGGCGCCGAGCCGTTGCCCACGCCCGAGCCGGTCTCGGTCGACTGGGTCATCGCCGAGGTGATCGACCGCACCCGTACGACGTCGTCGGCCAAGAGCATCGAGGTCGTCTACACCGGGCCCAAGGGCTCGATGGTCTACGGCAGCGACAGCCAGGTGGCCACCGCGGTGACCAACCTCGTCGAGAACGCGATCGCGTACTCGGGGGAGGACACCAAGGTCGAGATCACCCTGCGGCACAGCGACGACTGGGTCGAGATCGACGTGGCCGACCAGGGCATCGGCATCGCACCGCACGACGTCGACCGCATCTTCGAGCGTTTCTACCGGGCCGACCAGGCCCGGTCACGATCCACCGGCGGAACAGGGTTGGGCCTCGCGATCGTTAAACACATCGCGACCAACCACGGCGGCCGCGTCGACGTGACCAGCAGCCTGGGCGACGGTTCGACGTTCACCCTGCGCCTACCCGCACGACCCCCCGAAGCCCCCTTGCCGTTACCGACGGCAATTGAGATCGAGTCCGGTGCGGCCGGGCACTAGCCCCGGAAGCCGGAAGATGGAAGGAACCACATTGGCCCGCGTGCTCGTGGTCGAGGATGAGGAGTCGTTCTCCGACGCCCTGTCGTACATGCTGCGCAAGGAGGGCTTCGAGGTGTCGGTCGCTCCGACCGGAACCTCGGCGCTGACGCAGTTCGACCGGACCGGTGCCGACATCGTGTTGCTCGACCTCATGCTGCCCGAGATGTCCGGCACCGAGGTCTGCCGCCAGCTCCGGCAGCGCTCCGCCGTCCCGATCATCATGGTGACCGCCCGGGACAGTGAGATCGACAAGGTTGTCGGCCTCGAGATCGGCGCCGACGACTACGTCACCAAGCCCTATTCGCCCCGCGAACTGGTCGCCCGGATCCGCGCCGTGCTGCGCCGCCAGGGCACCGAAGCGGCCGAGGTCACCACCCCCACGCTGGCCGCCGGCCCGGTGCGGATGGATGTCGAGCGGCACGTCGTCACCGTCGACGGCGCCGGCGTGCAGCTCCCGCTCAAGGAGTTCGAGCTGCTCGAGCTGCTGCTGCGCAACGCCGGCCGGGTGCTCACCCGCGGCCAGCTGATCGACCGGGTCTGGGGCGCCGACTACGTCGGTGACACCAAGACCCTGGACGTGCACGTCAAGCGGTTGCGTTCCAAGGTGGAGCCCGAGCCGTCGGCGCCGCGCTACATCGTCACGGTCCGCGGCCTGGGCTACAAGTTCGAGCCGTGATCCGCAGTCAGGCGTGATCCGCGGTCAGGACTGAGGCGGCGCGGCGGGCTCACGTCCGCCGCGCTTCTTGGGCGCCTGAGCGGCCTGCGCGGCGACGGTGGCCGGGTGAACGGCGACGAGACCCGCCTTCAGCCGGGCGGCGCAGAGCTCGGCGAGCTTGTCGTAGGCCGACTTGCCCACCAGCGCGGTCAACTCCGGACCGTACGAGACGTACATCGGCTCGCTGCCCACGTGGGCCTCGGGTGACGAGGTGCACCACCAGTCGAGGTCGTGACCGCCCGGCCCCCAGCCGCGCCGGTCGAACTCGGTCAGCGTCGACTGGAGCAGTTTCGTCCCGTCCGGTCGCTTGATCCAGTCCTGCTCGCGGCGCACCGGCAGCTGCCAGCACACGTCCGGCTTGTAGACCAGCGGGTGTACGCCGTCTCGCAGCGCCTGGGCGTGCAGGGCGCACCCACCGCCGCCGGAGAAGTCGGCGTCGTTGAGGAAGACGCAGGGCCCGTCCTCGGACTGGATCGCCGTACGGCGGGCCGGCTTGGCCCCGTCGATGGTGTCCATCTCGGTGTAGTTCTTGAACCCGCGACGGTAGTGCTGCCAGTTCTCCGGGGAGAGTTTGGCCGCGGCCGCCTTGACCCTGTTCTCGTCGTCGGCGTCGGTGAAGAACGCCCCGTGCGAACAGCAGCCGTCCTGCGCGCGCCCGGCGACGATGCCGTGGCAGGCCGAGCCGAAGACACAGGTCCAGCGGGACAGCAGCCAGGTCAGGTCGGCTCGGACGAGGTGTTTCTCGTCATCGGGGTCGAGGAACTCGATCCACTCACGAGGAAAGTCGAGATCGACCTCGGCGGCGCGGGCGGCTGCCGCGGGGCCCAGGGTGATACGGATCGGGTCACGGCGGCTCACTCGGGACAGCGTACGCGTGCAGGTGAGTAAAGCCGCGTCGGCGCCCGGTATGGACGCATATACCCGGTCGAGGAGGCGGCGCGCGCGACAAACGGGTCTACGCTTGATGGCGTGAGCTCCCGTGTTCCCGTGCTTCTGTCCAGCTCGTCGGTCTTCCCCGAGCCGACGGCCGCCGCGTTCGAGCTGGCCGCCACGACCGGTTACGACGGCCTCGAGGTCATGGTGTGGACCGACCGGGTCAGCCAGGACGCCGGTGCGCTGAAAGGTCTGGCCGATCACTACGCCATGCCGGTCCTCTCCGTGCACGCGCCGTGCCTGCTGGTGACCCAGCGGGTGTGGAGCCCCGACCCGTGGGAAAGGCTCAACCGGGCCGCCCAGCTGGCCGAGACCCTCGGTGCCCCGACGGTCGTGGTGCACCCGCCGTTCAGCTGGCAGCGCGACTACGCCAAGAACTTCGCCGGCGGTCTGGCCAAGGTCCAGGCCCGGCACCCCGACCTGGCGTTCGCCATCGAAAACATGTTCCCGGTCAAGATGGCCGGCCGCTGGTTCGTGCCCTACACGCCGGGCTGGGATCCGACCGAGACGGGCTTCGACGCGTACACGCTGGATCTGTCGCACTGTGCGGCGTCGCGGATCGATGCGCTCGGCATGGCCGACAAGATGGGGTCCGGCCTCAAGCACGTGCACCTGGGCGACGGCACCGGCGAGGGCCGCGACGAGCACCTGGTGCCGGGGCGGGGCAATCAGCCTTGCGCCGAGTTGCTGCGGTCACTGTCGGCGCGCGGTTTCAAGGGCTCGGTGGCGCTCGAGGTCTCGACCCGCAAGGCGGCCAGCCGGGCCGAGCGCGAGGCCGATCTGCGCGAGTCGCTCGCCTTCGCGAGGCATCACCTCGCGCCGGCCGAGTCGGCGAGCCCGGCTGTCACGCGGGCGTAAGACGGCTTTTACGCGGGCGTAAGGGTCGCCGCGCGCTTGCGGGCGCGGTGGGCAGCCACGTGCGAGCGGGTCGCGCAGCGTTCCGAGCAGAAACGGCGGCAGTTGTTGGACGACGTGTCCAAATAGACGTTGCCGCAGCGCTCGTCGGCGCAGATGCCGAAACGGGCGCTGCCGTACTCACAGAGCCACACCGAGAGGCCCCAGACCGCGCCGGCCAGGTATTCCGCGCTGACCGAGGAACCGCGGCTGGCCACGTGCATGTGCCAGTCGCCGGCGTCGTGGCCCGAGATACGGGGCTGCACGGGGAAAGCCTCGAGCAGCGTGTTGAGCTCTTTGACCGCCTCGGCGTCGCGACTGGACGTCCCGTACTCGAAGACGTCGCGCAGCCGTCGCTGGGCGCGGCGGAACACGGCGACGTCTTTCTCGACGACCTCGTCGCGCATCCAGCCCTGCTCATCGGTGAACAGGGCCCGCAGCCCGGCGAGATCACCCAGATCCGCGTTGACAAGGTCGACCGCGGTCCGGGCGTACGCATCGAAGTTCACCCGACAAAGGTAGCTGCACCGGGGCCGGTCGAACATGGCTGTTCTTACTGACTACGCGGCCGGGGCGGGTGGCGCCCACTCCCGTGGCACTGCCGCGATACCGGGTGTTCCGGACGATACGCTCGGGTCATGCTCCGTTCCCTCCTCCTGGCCGCCGCCGGTTCGGACCGTCTCGGGCGGCTCGCCACTTCCGCCCCGATCAGCAAGAACATGGTTCGCCGGTTCGTCGGTGGCCGTGACGCCGAGGAGGCCCTGCCGGTCGGTCGGGCCCTGGTCGACGACGGTCTCGCCGTGTCCTTCGAGCACCTGGCGCCCGAGACCCGCAGCGTGGAGCAGGCGGTGGCGGTGCGCGACGAATACCGCACCCTGCTGGGCCGGCTCAAGGGCGCCGGTCTGACCCCGGCCGCCGAGGTCAGCATCAAGCTCTCGGCACTGGGTCAGCGGCTCGACGAGAAGCTCGCCTACGAGCACGCGCTGGCCGTCTGCGTGGCCGCCGACGAGGCCGGCACGACCGTGACGCTCGACGCCGAGGACCACACCCTCACCGACTCCACCCTCGAGATCCTGGCCGACCTGCGGAAGGCCCACCCCGGCACGGGTGCGGTGCTGCAGGCCCACCTGCGCCGCACCGAGGGGGACTGCCGCGAGCTGGCCACGGCCGGGTCCCGGGTGCGTCTCTGCAAGGGTGCGTACGCGGAGCCCGAGTCGGTGGCGTTCCAGTCGGCGCTGGACGTCGACAAGTCGTTCGTGCGCTGCCTCAACATCCTGATGTCGGGCGAGGGCTATCCGATGGTGGCCACCCACGACCCGCGGCTGATCGCCATCGCGGAGGACAGGGCACGCTGGTTCGACCGTACGGCCGAGGAGTACGAATTCCAGATGCTGCACGGTGTGCGCCCCGAGGAGCAGGCTCGGCTGGCCGCCGGCGGCAACGTGGTGCGCGTCTACCTGCCCTATGGCGAGCAGTGGTACGGCTATCTGATGCGCCGGATCGCCGAGCGCCCGGGCAACGTGGCCGTTCTCGGGCGGGCGCTGGTGGGTCGTTAGGCCCCTCATCGGTAACAATACGGGCGAAAACGGAACACAAGCGGCGTGTCGGCCTTGACTTTTTCAGGCCATTTTTACGGAACGTATCGCGTTGGTCACAGCCGTATCGATACCGTTCTGATGACACGCACGTTTTCCGCCGCGTCGCAAGACCTACCCCGGTCGCCGCGGCCGTGCCTGCGAAAGGATCGGTGCGACGAGATGACGGGTCCAGCCCAGACCGAGGAAAGGCTCTCGGAGGTGCGGTTCCTGACCGTGGCCGAGGTGGCCGCCCTGATGAGGGTGTCCAAGATGACGGTCTACCGGCTGGTGCACGGGGGTGACCTCACGGCCGTTCGGGTCGGTCGGTCGTTCCGCGTGCCCGAGCACGCAGTACACGAGTACCTCCGAGGAGCGTTCTCCCAGACGGCATAGCTACACCCTTTTGGTTCGGCGTACGACGGGCTTGTAGGCTGGTGCGGTTGGCTCCTGGTTGCCGCGTGCGATCGGGGCCGTCGATTCAGATCGGAATACGGGTGGCGCCTCGCGCGCACCCGCTCCGAGCCACCAGGTTTCGAGAGGCTTTCGTATGGGCTCCGTGGTCAAGAAGCGCCGCAAGCGTATGGCGAAGAAGAAGCACCGCAAGCTGCTGCGCAAGACCCGCGTCCAGCGTCGTCGTCTGGGCAAGTGACCGCCGGCCGGGTTTGATCCCGGCCGCGTAGGGCACTTGCCGCACGATTCGCACACGCTGTGCTTCGACAGGCATGGGAAGGTGCGCCCGTCGTGACCTCTCCGCCCAGCGTCGTGGTGGTCACCGGTGTCAGCCGATACCTCGGCGCCCGGGTGGCCGCTCGTCTCGCCGCAGATCCTCGGGTCGACCGCGTCGTTGGCCTGGATCCGCACGAACCGCCCACGGCTCTGCGTGAGCTGCTGGCCGACGTCGAGCTGATCCGGGCCGACGCCCGCGCGGCGTCCGGCGCCATCGCTGACCTCGGCGCCGAGGCCATCGTGCACCTCGCGGTGACCAGCGCGCCCGACGTGCAGCACGGCCGGGCCGCGATGAAAGAGCAGAACGTCATCGGCACAATGCAGCTGCTCGCCGCCGCGCAAGCGGTGCCGAGCCTGCGCAAGCTGGTGGTGCGCTCCTCCACGGCGGCCTACGGCGCGTCCTTCCGTGACCCCGGTGTCTTCACCGAGGACACCGAGCCGCGGGCCGTGCCGCGGGGCTCCTTCGCGCGCGACATCCTCGACATCGAGGGTTACGTGCGTGGTTTCCGTCGCCGTCGTCCCGAGGTGGCGGCGACCGTGCTGCGCTTCGCGCCGTTCATCAGCTCGACCGCCGACACGACCCTGACGCGCTATTTCGCGCAGCCGGTCGTGCCGACCGTGCTGGGCCGCGACGCCCGCCTGCAGTTCGTGCACGTCGACGACGCCCTCGAGATCCTGCACCGCTCGGTCATCGAGGAGCACGCCGGCACCTTCAACGTGGCCGGGACGGGCATCCTGTCGCTCTCCCAGGCGATCCGCCGGGCCGGCCGCATCTCGGTGCCGCTGCCCGAGGGCACGCTCTCCACGTTCGCCGGGCTGGCCCGCAACATGGGCGTCGGCCAGATCGGCCTCGACCAGATCGACCTCTTCGTGCATGGCCGGGTGGTCGACACGACCCGTCTGCTGCGCGAGTTCGACTTCGCCCCGCGCAGCACGGCCGAGGCCTTCGACGACTTCATCAAGGGGCACGCCAACGGCTCGTCGCTGACCGCCGACCGGCTCGAAGCGGCCGAGAGCGCCATCCTGGACGGCATCCGCCGGGTCCGGGCCGGCGCCGCGAGCAGCCGGGTCGGGAGTGAGCGGCGTTGAGTCAGGACGAATATCGGGGCATGCTGCCGGGACACGCCGACTTCACCCTGCCCCGGCCGCCCGAGCCGGTCCGGGTGAACGGCCGCCGTCCGATCCCGGAGGTGCCGCCGATGAACGGAAACGGGCACCACCCTCCCGCCGAACCCGAACCCGAACCTGAGCTCGACCCGATCGACGTCTGGGATCAGCGGGTCGCCCGCGGCCTGTCCTTCCTGCGCCGGCGTCTCTCCGGCGGCTACGAGGTCGACGAGTTCGGTTTCGACCGCGAGCTGACCGACGCGGTCTTCCAGCCGCTGCTGCGCGTGCTCTACCACGACTGGTTCCGCACCGAGGTGTTCGGCATCGAGAACGTGCCGGCCAAGGGCGGCGGCCTGGTCGTGGCCAACCACTCCGGCACGTTCGCGCTCGACGCGCTGATGCTGGGCGCCGCCATCCGTGATCAGCACCCCGATCAGCGGCACCTGCGCCTGCTCGGCGCCGACCTGGTCTTCCGCATGCCGGTGGTGAGCGAGCTGGCCCGCAAGTCGGGTGCGACCGTGGCCTGCAACCCCGACGCCGAGCGCCTGATGAGCTCGGGCGAGCTGGTCGGCGTCTTCCCCGAGGGCTTCAAGGGCATCGGCAAACGCTTCGCCGACCGCTACAAGCTGCAGCGCTTCGGCCGGGGTGGCTTCGTCTCGGCGGCGCTGCGCACGGGCACCCCGATCGTGCCGGTGGCGATCGTCGGCGCCGAGGAGATCTATCCGATCCTGGCCGACATCAAGCCGCTGGCCCGGTTGCTCGGCATGCCCTATTTCCCGGTCACGCCGACCTTCCCGTGGCTGGGGCCGCTGGGTCTGGTGCCGCTGCCCAGCAAGTGGCTGATCCAGTTCTGCCCGCCCATCCCGACCGAGCACCTGACCGAGCTCGCGGACGACCCGATGGTCGTCTACAACCTCGCTGACCAGGTGCGCGAGACGATCCAGGCCACGCTTCTGGAGCTCCTCGAGAAGCGGCCGGACGCGTTCGGCCGGTAACCATATGTTGCTGGAGAGTCACGACGTATGCGCCTATAGTGACAAGTGAGGGGCGGACCCGGTAACTCCCGGTCCCGCCCCTCGCCATGTCCGCGCTCTAGTTGCTACCGGTGATGTTCCCCAGCAACCCGCCCAGACCGCTGTCTTCTCCTTCGACCGGCTCGTCCAGCTGTTGCTGTTGTTGCTGCTTTTGCCGCTTTTGTTTGGGCTGCGTCTCGTCGGCCGTCGTCGTCGGCTGCACCGTCGTCCCGCCGAGCGGCAGCTCGGGCACGATCGTCGTGGTGCGCTCACCCGACGGGATCTTGGCGTCGGCCGAGGCCGTCGGCGTAATGGCCGGGTCGATCTGCTTCGGGTCGGCCTTCACGTCGCCCTTGCTGCCCGGCCGGGGCGTCGCCTTGCCGGTCTGCCCCGGTGAGCGCGTGATGGCCGGGCTGTCCGAGTCGGCGTCGGCCGCGCAGCCGCGCAGCTTCGGCCCGAGCTTGTCCGAGCCGGCCGACGTGACGGTGTCACAGCCCAATCCCGTACGCAGGTTCTCGGCTCGCTTGTTGACCGAGTCCAGCAGCGAGAGCGAGGTCTGCGCCCGCTCCTGGTTCTTGCCGGTCAGCTTGCCGAGCGCCGGCGACAGGGTCTGGCGCTGCTGATCGGCGAAGTTGTCGATGGTGGTCAGCGGCTTGATGTCCTTGCGGGCCACCGCCGAGGTGGTGAGCAGCTTGACGCCCTTGAGGGTGTCCGCGTCCATGTCGTCCAGCACGCCGCCGAACCCGGCGTCGTCACCCTGCATCGCGACCGCTTCGGCGAGCCTCGTGCGGGCGAAGTCGAGGGACAGCTGCCCCCGGGTGACGTCCGAGCCGGCCATCGCCAGCTGGGCGCGTTCGGTCGAGCGCTTGACCCCGTACAGGGCGTCGCCCGGTGATGCGTTCTCGCTTGCCGCGGAGATCCCGGAGACCGCCAGTGCGCCGGCGGCGACCCCGATGACGATGGCGCCGCGAGCCCGGATGCGGCCGCTGTGGCCGAGCAGCCCGTGCCCCAGCCGGCCCGCGCGCAGGCCGGTGCGGGACGTCGCCGCACGGGCGGTGGCGGTCTCGGTCTCGACGGCGGTCGCGGCCCGGCCGATGCCGTCCCGCTCGGCGGTGGCCACCAGCATGGCTCGCAGCCCGGTGCGGAACTCGGGGTCGACGCGGACCCCGGATCGTGCCGCGGACAGGTTGCTGCCGATGGTGACCAACTCGGCGAGCTGTTCATCGGCCTGGCCGCGGCTGTGGTGCCGGCGGCCGCCGGTGCTCTCGTCGAGAAGCTCCGCGAAGCGCTCGGCGCTCCGGCGGTCCAGGAAATCGAAGTTCACCGCGGGCACCTCCCCTCGCTCGTGAATGTCTCGCCGGCTGCATGGCCGGCGGTCGCGACAAAACCGGGGGCGGAAGATGCCGCCCGGGGTCGCACTCGGACAAACGCGCGACACGCGTCCCCGGTTACGGGGAGGAAGTGCCGGTATCGGGTAATGGGCGTGCGGCCGATCGCGCTCGATTCGCGCTCGGCGCGTCCTTCTGGCCCCCTGTTACGAGGCCGTCGTGCGGTCACGCTTGGAACCCGTCGGGCAGGAGTCGGGCCAGCGCTCGAACAGCGCGATATTGCAGTGCCTTGATCGCGCCCTCGTTCTTGCCCATCGTCTGCGCGGTCTCGGCGACCGAGAAGCCCTGGAGGAACCGCAGCACGATGCACTCCTGCTGCTCCGGGTTGAGCTGTTTGACCGCGGTGAGCAGAGCGACGTTGGTGATGTGGTCGACCACCGACGCCTCGGGGCTGCCCTCGGGCCCGCGGGCCTCACGGTCGGCGTCGAGCACGTCGCCGGTGGTGACCTCGAGGCGGTAGCGACCGGACTTGAAGTGGTCGGCGACCAGGTTGCGGGCGATGGTGACCAGCCAGGCGCCGAGGTCGCGGCCCTGCCAGGTGAAGCTGCCGATCCGCTTGAGCGCGCGCAGGAACGTGTCCGAGGTGAGGTCCTCGGCCAGCTGACGGTTGCCGACCCGGAAGTAGACGAAGCGGAACACCGTGTCCACGTACCGGTCGTAGATCAGCCCGAACGCCTCGGACTCGCCGGCCTGGGCCCGCTCGACCAGTGCCCACACCTCGGCCGCGGCGTCGCCGGGGTCGGGGCGGGCCGGGTATTTGGGCGGCTCGGCGTCGCGCTGCGGCCCGGTGGTGCTCTGCGCCGGGACGACGACGGTCGCTTCGCCGGGCGGCGACGTCTCGCCGATGTTGCTGCGCTGGCCCGCGGTGGGCTGCGCCGGCATCGGCGGACGGCCGGGCACGGCCACCCGGCCCCCGCCGGCCATCGGCTTGGCGTTGCCGGTCGGCGGGATCCGTTGTCCCGGTGACTCGTTGACATGGGGGCGGTTGCGGGTCCGTTTGGGACTGTCGCCGCGGATGGTGTTGACGATCAGGTCGTCGACGGAGCGACGGATGCCCGTCAAGCCGTCGGCGAGGGAGAGGCGCGCCGCGAATGCATCGCGGTGGTACGGGTCCCCGGCGTGAACATGGCTCACTGCGCCTCCTCAACCCGGCGGCTCTGCTCCGACTGCTGATCCGTCCCGCCAGACAGGGATCGGCAGTGTTTCCGTGCGTTCAGCGGCACAGCGGCCTCCTCAGGACGAGGGGTAATAACTCATAGCAAAAGGGGTGAAGTGGCCCGTACTGCTGGACCGACCTCACCCAGGGTTGTGGAGTCCGTTACACCGAAGCGAAGTATCACGGACTCCGAACACACGGAGTCGCACACCGTGTGCGCTGCGCGAAAATAGTACGAAGTGGCGCAGACAAGACACAAGGAACGTCTGCCACGATGACCGAGACGGGTGTCCGAATGGCGGACAGGATGTCCGCTGTCCACTTCCGTGCTCGTTGTGCGAGACTCCTGCCTCGTGGATGAAGCTGCCCGCGACCCGGTCGCCGGGGCCGCCGCGCGCCGCCCCGAGGGGCCCGCGCTGATCACCACTGACTCCGTGCTGACCTGGTCCGACGTTGATCGACGGGTCACCGCCGCAGCGCACCGGACAGCCGCGCTCGTGCCGCCCGGCGAACGGGTCGCGATCGTGCTGGCCAACTCGGTGGAGTTCGTCGTGACTTTCTACGGGGTGCTGCGGGCGGGGCGGGTCGCCGTGCCGCTCAATCCCGGGTACACGGCCGACGAGCTCGACTTCGCGATCGGCGACTCCGGTGCGGCGCTGATCGTGGCCGAGGAGCCGGGGCCCGGACGCGTACGCCCGCAGTGGGATCTTGACGTTCCGGAGTCTGACCTGCCCGCGGTGGCCGCGCGCGACCTGGCCGTGCTGCTCTACACGTCGGGCACGAGCGGGCGGCCCAAGGGTGCGATGCTCACCCACGCGGCGCTGGCGGCCAACCACGATCAGCTCGACGCGATCGACCCGCCGGTGGTCGGTCCCGACGACGTGGTGCTGCTGGCGATGCCGATGTTCCACGCGTACGGGCTCAACACCGGTCTCGGGACGGTCGCGCACCACGCGGCGACCGGCGTGCTGATCGACCGGTTCGACCCGGCGGCCTCGCTCGCGGTGATCGCCGAACGCGCGGTGACCGTGGCGGTGGGCGTACCAGGGATGTATTCGGCCTGGTCGCGGCAGCCGAGCGTGAAGATCGCTTTGCGCAGCGTGCGGACGGCCGTGTGTGGCGCCGCCCCGCTCGCGCCGGACGAGATGGCCCGGTTCAGCGCGGCCAGTGGCAAAAGCATCCTGGTCGGGTACGGGTTGACCGAGACTGCCCCGGTGCTCGCGACGACCGCCGTCAGCGACCGTGGCAAGCCCGGCTCGATCGGCCGGCCGCTGCCCGGCGTCTCGCTGCGCCTGCGCTCGCCGGCCGGTCAGGTGCTCTGGGAGGACGGCACCGCCTCGCCCGAGGACGACCTGGGCGAGCTCGACCTGTCCGTCGAGGACGTGGCGGGCACCGACCCGGGCGAGATCGTGGTGCGCGGGGCCAACCTCTTCTCCGGTTACTGGCCCGACGGACGGGACGGCCCGGATGCCGACGGCTGGTGGGCGACCGGCGACGTGGCGTACGCCGATGGTGACGGTGATCTGCACCTGGTCGACCGGATCGACGAGCTGATCCTGGTCCACGGCTTCAACGTCTATCCGGCCGAGATCGAACGGGTGCTCGGCGCGCACCCGGGCGTCGCCGAGTCGGCCGTGGTCGGGGTGCCCGACCAGGAGTCGGGGCAGCGGCCGCACGCCTTCGTGGTGGCCGCGATCGACCCGCCGCCCACCCCGGCCGAGCTGCAGGTCTACTGCGCCGCGCAGCTCGCGCGGTTCAAGCTGCCGACCGTCGAGCTGGTGGGTGAGCTTCCCCACTCGGCGACCGGCAAGGTCCGCAAGAGAGAATTGCACTGAGCTTGCCCGCAGCGGAAAACCGAAAGAAACTAAGGCGATGGGCCGAGTGACCTTGATCAGCCGGGACGGCTGCCACCTGTGCGAGGAAGCCGAGTCGGTGCTCGACCGGATCCTCCCTGGCCAGTGGGTGCGGGTCGACGTGCAGTCGTCGATCGACCTGGAGCGCGACTACGGCGACCGGGTGCCGGTGGTGCTGCTCGACGGGGCCGAGCACGGCTACTGGCGGGTCGAGGAGTCGCGGCTGCTCAGCGATTTGGCGAGACAACCGGGTGAGCCCCGGCGGTAGGTTGATCGCCGTGGCACGCACTCATCTTGTCTGGGACTGGAACGGCACCCTCCTTGACGACCTGAGCCTGGTGGTCTCGTCGACCAACGAGGCCTTCGCGGCGGTCGGTGGACGCTCGGTCGACGCCGACGAGCATCGCAGCCGGTTCCGGCGCCCGGTGGCCGAGTTCTACGCCGAGATCCTCGAGCGGGCGGTCGACGACGAGGAGTTCGGGCAGCTCGACCGGATCTTCCACGACGCGTACCGGCTCGGTCTGACCGACATGACGCTGGCCGCGGACGCGTCGGCGGCGATGCGGGACTGGCCGGGCTCGCAGTCGCTGCTGTCCATGTGGTTTCACGCCGAGCTGGTGCCGGCCCTGGAGACGTACGGCCTGACCGGCGCTTTCACCCGGGTGGACGGGCTGCGGACCGAGATCGGCGGGCACCTGAAGGCCGGCCATCTGGCGGAGCACCTGGCCGGGCTGGGGCTGACCGGCTCGCAGGTCGTGCTGATCGGCGACTCGCTCGACGACGCGGCGGCGGCCGACTCGGTCGGCGGCGAGATCGTGCTCTACACCGGCGGCTTCACCGACCCCTCCCGGCTGCGCGCGTCGGGTCGCCCGGTCGCGGACACTCTGGTCGAAGCGGTCGCGATCGCCCGCTCGCTATAGCAGGGTGGTCGGTGCGGGAGCGAACCGGGCATACTTCAACGGTCGGGCTCAATAACAGGTTGGATGATCTTTGTCCAGCCGCACCACCAAGATCGCGATTTGTGCACGCCTTCACAAGCGCCTAGTCTTTGATGCCGAAGGGCCCCGCTACCACAGCCGGTTTGTGAGCAGGCCGGTGCGGTCCGGCAAACAGGGGCTCGCAGGTTCGCCACCTCGTCGGCACGGAGTCAGATGAGTCAGCAGCGTCACGGAAGCACGCCCGGCCACACCCCAGGCGACCGGGCCGGTGCCGTCACAGCCTTCCCGGATCTGCCGGAGGCAACGATTGCACGGCTCCCGGAATACCTACGCGCCTTGCACAACCTCGGCGACACGGGCTCGGACACCATTTCGAGCGAGGGTCTGGCCGCGGCGGCCGGGGTCAACTCGGCCAAGCTTCGCAAGGATCTTTCCCACCTGGGGTCGTACGGAACCCGCGGCGTCGGTTACGACGTGACGCTGCTGATCGAGCAGATCGAGTACGTCCTCGGTCTCGATCAGCGCCGAGCGGTGTGCCTGGTCGGCCTCGGTAATCTCGGTCACGCGCTGGCCGGCTACGACGGCTTCGCCAGCCGCGGGTTCAAGATCGTCGCGCTCTTCGACTCCGACGAGGCCAAGGTCGGCGAAGAGATACACGGTCTGACCGTGCGTCATATCGAGGAGATGGGCCGCGTCGCCGTCGAGGAAAACATCGCGATCGGCGTGATCGCCACCCCGCCCGCCGCCGCCCAGGCCGTCGCCGACGTGCTCGTGGACGCGGGTGTCACCAGCATCCTGAACTTCGCGCCGTGCGTGCTCTCGGTGCCGGCCAATGTCGACGTGCGCAAGGTCGACCTCGCCATCGAGCTGCAGATTCTCTCTTTCCACGAACACCGCAAGGCATCGCTGACCGCGCTGCCGGGCGGGCGGTCCGCCACGGCGGCGGGCAACCAGGAGGCGGTCGGGTCGTGAATCTCCTCAGCGTCGGTGCGTCCTATCGCACCGCCGATGTCGCCACGCTCGAACGGCTCGTGATCCCCGACTCGGCGGTGCCCGCCCTGCTCGAGAAACTCGTCGCCCAGCCGTTCGTCGGCGAGGCGGTCGTCCTCTCCACGTGCAACCGGGTCGAGATCTACGCCGCGGTCAACTCGTTCCACGGGGGCCTGGGCGACATCTGCAACGTGTTGTCCGAGGTCTCCGGCATCCCCGCCACCGAGCTCGCCGGTCACCTCTACGTGCACTACGACGAGGCGGCGGTGCTGCACTCGTTCAAGGTGTCCAGCGGGCTCGACTCGATGGTCGTGGGTGAGTCGCAGATCCTCGGCCAGCTGCGCGACGCCTACCACGTGGCCACCGAGGTCGACTCGGCCGGCCGGCTGCTGCACGAGTTGATGCAGCAGACGCTGCGGGTCGGCAAGCGGGCCCACTCCGAGACCGGCATCGACCGGGCCGGGCAGAGCGTGGTGACCGCCGCCCTCGACGTGGCCGAGGCCGTGCTGGGCGACCTCGACGGGCGCCGGGCGCTGGTCATCGGGGCCGGCTCGATGGGTGCGCTCTCGGTCGCCACGCTGACCCGGGCCGGTGTCGGCCCGCTGCAGATCACCAACCGGAGCGCCGCGCGGGCCGACCGGCTCGCCGAGGCGTACGGCGCGGTCGCGGTCCCCTACGACGAGCTCGACGCCGCCCTGCGCGAGGCCGACCTCGTCGTCTCGGCCACCGCGTCGACCGAGCCGGTGCTCACCAAGGCCCGGCTCGAGGCCGCCGCCCCGCTGGTGGTGCTCGACCTGGCCGTGCCGCGTGACGTGGCCGCCGACGCGACCGGCATCCCGGGCGTCACCGTCATCGACATCGACACCCTGGCCGCCACCCGCCGGGCGTTGCCGGCCGCCGCCGAGATGGCCGCGGTCGAGCAGATCGTCAGCAGCGAGGTCGATCACTTCCTGGCCTGGCTCCGCGGCGCCGACATCGCGCCGACCGTGGCCGCGCTGCGCACCCGGGCCGAGGACGTGGTCGCGGCCGAGCTGCGCAAGCTCTATTCACGCCGGTCGGAATTCACCGAGGAGCAACGGGCCGACGTTTCCCGTACGCTGCATCGCGTCGTCCAGCAGCTGTTGCATTCGCCGACCGTGCGGGTGCGTCAGCTCGCCGCCGAGCCCGGTGGCGACCAGTACGCCACCCTGTTGCGTGAACTGTTCGACCTGGACGTGCCGCACGCCACCCCGGCCGATGCGGTTCCCGAGATCGGAGGAGAACGGTGAGCAGCCCCGTCCCGGGTTCTCCGCGCCGTCCGAAGGACCAGGCATCGGCAGGAGCACTGCGGCTTGGCACGCGTGGCAGCACGCTGGCGCTCGCCCAGTCGAGGATCACCGCCGAAGCGCTGACCGCGGCCACCGGCCGTGAGGTCGAGCTGGTGCGCATCGTCACCGCCGGTGACCGTTCGTCGGCCCCGGTGGCCCAGCTCGGGGTGGGCGTCTTCGTCTCGGCTCTGCGCGACGCGCTGCTGGCCGGCGAGATCGATTTCGCCGTGCACTCCTACAAAGACCTGCCCACGGCCGAGCACCCCGGCTTGCACATCGCCGCGGTTCCGCCGCGCGAGGACCCACGCGACGTGCTGATCAGCAAGGACGGTCTCGGCCTGGCCGAGCTGCCGCCCGGCTCCGTGATCGGCACCGGCGCGGTGCGTCGAATCGCGCAACTGCATGCTTTGGGCCTAGAGTTGCAGGTCACGCCGATTCGCGGGAACATCGACAGCCGAATCGCCCGGGTTGCAGGACCTGAGGCCGATTTGGACGCCGTCGTTCTCGCCCGGGCCGGCGTGGTGCGTATCGGCAGGGCCGCCGATATCTCCGAAACCCTCGACCCGATGCTCATGCTGCCCGCCCCCGCCCAGGGAGCGCTGGCCGTGGAGTGCCGGGCCGACGACCCAGACCTGGTCGAGTTGCTGGCCGCACTCGACCATGCACCCTCCCGGGCCGCCGTCACGGCGGAACGGGCCTTGCTCGCCACGCTCGAGGCCGGGTGCTCCGCCCCGGTCGCGGCACACGCCGAGCTCGCCGAGGGCGAGAACGGCGACGAGATTTACCTGCGCGGTGCGGTGATCAGCCTCGATGGGGTTCGAGCCATCCGGCTGTCGCGCACCGGAACGCCCGCCGACGCGGCGGAGATCGGCAAGGCGCTCGCCGCTGATCTCCTCGACAACGGCGCCGACACCCTGATCGGGAGCACAGAATGACCACCCGCACCGCCCGCAAGCCAGCAGGACGCATCGCGTTCGTCGGCGCCGGCCCCGGCGACCCGGAACTGCTGACCCGCCGCGCCCACGCCGCGCTGACCGATGCCGACCAGGTGGTCTACGACCGAGGTGTCCCCGAGTCGCTGCTGACCGCGATCCGGGCCGAGGCCAAGGAAGACGCCCAGTTCAGCCCGGCCGAGGGAGCGCCCGGCGACGTCGCCAAGGTTCTGCTCTCGGCGGCCAAGTCGGGGCTGTCCGCCGTGCATCTGGTGGCCGGTGACCCGTTCGGTCACGAGGCCGTCGTCAAGGAGGTGCAGGCCGTCGCCCGCACGGCCGTGCACTTCGAGGTCGTGCCCGGCCTGGGCCAGGCCGAGGGTGTCGCCACCTACGCCGGTGTGCCGCTGCCCGGTGTGCGCATCACGGCCGACGTCGGCGACGTCACCGCGCTCGACTTCGACGCGCTGGCCACCGCCGCTCTCAAGGGTTCGTTCGCCGTCGCGGTGGACGCCGGCGATCTCGCCGCCGTCCGCGACGGCCTGCTCGCCGCGGGTGTCGAGCCCGGCACCCCGGTCGCGGTGACCGGCGACGGCACCGGCGAGACCCAATACACGACCACGTCGACGGTCGACAGCTTCGTCGCCGCCGCGCTCGGCTTCACCGGCCGCGTGGTGCTGACGGTGGGCGCCGAGGTCTCCGCGCGCGACACCATGAGCTGGTGGGAGAACCGCCCGCTGTACGGCTGGAAGGTCCTGGTGCCGCGGACCAAGGAGCAGGCCGGTGCGATGAGCGCCCGCCTGCGGGCCTACGGCGCCATCCCGTGCGAGGTGCCGACCATCGCGGTCGAGCCGCCGCGCACCCCGGCCCAGATGGAGCGCGCCGTCAAGGGCCTCGTCGACGGCCGGTACGCGTGGGTCGTCTTCACCTCGGTCAACGCGGTCCGCGCGGTGTGGGAGAAGTTCGACGAGCATGGCCTCGACGCCCGCCACTTCGGCGGTGTGAAGATCGCCTGTATCGGTGAGGCCACCGCCGAGGCCGTTCGCGCCTTCGGCATCCAGCCCGAGCTGATCCCGGCCGGCGAGCAGTCCAGCGAGGGTCTGCTGGCCGAGTTCTCGCCGCACGACGAGATCCTCGACCCGGTCGGCCGGGTGCTGCTGCCGCGGGCCGACATCGCCACCGAGACGCTGGCCGCCGGCCTGATCGAGCGGGGCTGGGAGGTGGACGACGTGACCGCGTACCGGACGGTTCGGGCCGCGCCGCCGCCGGCCGAGATCCGCGACGCCATCAAGTCGGGTGGTTTCGACGCGGTGCTCTTCACCTCGTCCTCGACCGTTCGCAACCTGGTCGGCATCGCCGGCAAGCCGCACGCCCGCACGGTCGTCGCGGTGATCGGCCCGAAGACCGCGGAGACGGCCACCGAGTTCGGCCTGCGGGTGGACGTCCAACCTCAGCACGCGAGCGTACCCGACCTGGTCGAGGCGCTGGCATCATATGCGGTGGAGCTGCGCGAGAAGCTGGCCGCGATGCCGGCCAAGCAGCGTCGTGGCTCCAAGGTGCAGGGACCCACGGCTCTTCGATTCCGCTAAGAGGTCGCCATGTCGTTTCCGGATGTCCGTCCGCGCCGCCTTCGCCGTTCGCCGGCGATGCGGCGACTCGTCGAGGAAACCCGGCTCTCGCCGGCCGAGCTCATCCTGCCCCTCTTCCTGAAGGAGGGGCTGACCGAGCCGCGGGCGATCAGCTCGCTTCCCGGCGTCGTGCAGCACTCGCGTGACTCGCTGCGCAAGGCCGCCCACGAGGCGGTCACGGCCGGGGTCGGTGGGCTGATGCTCTTCGGTGTGCCGGAGAGCGCGAACAAGGACGAGACCGGCTCGGCCGGGCTCGACCCGGACGGCATCCTGAACGTGGGCCTGCGTGACCTCGTCTCCGAGGTAGGCGACTCGACGGTCATCATGAGCGACCTGTGCCTCGACGAGTTCACCTCGCACGGGCACTGCGGCGTGCTGGCCACCGACGGGTCGGTCGACAACGACGCGACGCTGGCCATCTACGCCGAGATGGCGGTCGCTCAGGCCGAAGCGGGCGCTCACATGGTGGGGCCGTCGGGCATGATGGACGGTCAGATCGGTGTCGTCCGGCACGCCTTGGACAAGGCCGGCTACCAGGACATCTCGGTGCTGGCCTACTCGGCGAAATACGCGGGCGCCTTCTACGGGCCGTTCCGCGAGGCCGTCGAGTCGACGCTGCAGGGCGACCGGCGGCAATACCAGCAGGACCCGCCCAACCTGCGCGAGGCGCTGCGCGAGGTCGACCTCGACGTGGCCGAGGGCGCCGACATCGTCATGGTGAAACCGGCCCTGCCCTACCTCGACGTGATCGCCGCCATCCGGGAACGGGTCACCGTCCCCGTCGCGGCCTACCAGGTCTCGGGCGAGTACGCGATGGTCGAGGCGGCCGCCGCGAACGGCTGGATCGACCGCGAGCGCGTAATGATCGAGTCGCTGACCTCGATCAAGCGGGCCGGGGCGCAGATCACCCTCACCTACTGGGCGACCGAGGTCGCCCAGCTGCTCCGAGCGCGCTACTAGTCTTCTTTTCGATCGTCGTTGACGATGGTGCCGATCGCGGTGCCGTCGACGATGCGGACGTCCGAGACCGCGGCCACCTCGAGCGTGATCCGCTCGTCGCGCTCGTGCAGCCGGTCGCCGCGCACCTGAACCGGGAACAGGACGCCGGTCGCGCCGGCCGGAATGACCCGGCAGCCCAGGTACGGGTCGAAATCGGCGTACGGCACCGTGGTCAGCCCGGGCACCGTCGCGGCACAGACCGTCAGTGACCGGGAGAGCGGACGCGTCAGCGTCACCGGGAAGACCATCGGGACGCGGCCCGTGTCGCCCTCGACCACGCTCACGTCGCCGACCGACAGACCGGCCCGCGACTGGAAACGCGCCACCTGCGGATCGTGGTCGCTGAGCCCGCGCCTGCTCCCGGCCGAATGATCGGCGTTCACGTGGGCCGACCGCATGTCGATCAGATCGCCGTACAGGGGGTCATTGACGAAGAGGTGGTCGAGCGTCTGGGCCTGGCCGTCGAAGACGTACGAGTACGCCGACGAGGGCGCGGCGGCGACCAGGTTGTCCCACAAATTGTGCAGGCCGGTCGCATAGAGCGAGCCGAGCTGATCGCCGGGCGCGGCCGGGACAGGGTCGTCGGGGCGGGGGAAGACGTTCAGGTCGCCACCGAGCGCGACCCGGGCGTACGGGTGGGTGGCCTCGATGGCATCCGCGATCGCCGCCGCGTAGGCCGCCTGCTCCCGCCGCTGGCCGACCCGTGTCTCCGGGCCCGACGAGAAGTGGTTGCTGACCGCCCAGAGCTGATAGCGCTCGGCCGAACCCGGCGCGGCCCGCACCTCGAACAGGCCGACCTGCGGGGCCCGGGTGTAGACGTTGCTGCCGTCCACCCCGGTCGAGCGATCGACGTCCGCCGGGAGCACCGCGTTCAGCGCCTTCGGGTTGGACACGTCGGCATTGCTCGCGAGCGGGGCGCCCCGATAGGCGACCTGGGGGGCGAGGCCGAGAACGGCGTCGGTCGGCGTCGCGGTGACGAGCGAGAGCCGGTCGGTGCGGTAGAGGAACGCGGCGACGATGCCCCGGGCGTCCGCGCCGCTGCGATCGAACGCCGCGTCGTACGCCGGGCCGCCGCTCCGGGCGATCGTCAGCGCGAGCTCCTGCAACGTGTCCGGCTTGCCGTCGGCGTTGTCGGCCGTCCCGCAGGTCAGCGCGGCCGCGACGACCTTGCAGATGTCCTGGTCCTCGGCTTCCTGCACGAGGATCAGGTCGGGGCTGTAGAGGTCGGCGGTCACCTGCCGGGCGAGGCGGGTCAGCCGGGTGTCGTATTCGGACTGACTGGCCGGCACGTAGTCGAACGGTGGAGAGACGCCCGGGCAGCCGGTGTTGCCGGTGAAGTCGCAGCCGTCGTTCGGGTCGTCGCGGAAGTCGTACAGGTTCTCGACGTTGAAGGTCGAGATCGCCACCTCGCTGTAGCGGAACACGGGCACCGGCGGATAGTTGCCCGCCGGGTCGGCGCCCGCCGCGAACCCGACCCCGCCGACCTGGACGCCGTACTTGTTGAACGCGTAGTAGAGGCCGCCGACCGCGTCGCCGGTGGTGGTGTCGAAGGTGCGGGCGGGCGGGAGCACGACGCTGCTGTCGTCGGCCGCGGCCTTCAACCCCATCGGGCCGAGCATGATGCGGTTGCCGTTCCCGTTGTCGACCGGGCCCGGCACGTCGTCGAGCGGATGCGCGTCGCGGAAGACCCGGCGCGCGTACGGGTCGGGTCGCCGCAGCAGCGGATCGTCGCGGTCGACCAGCCACACCTCGGCGTCGTCGGTGGACGCGAACGTCTTGGTGTTCGACACGACGCCCGAGCCACCCCGAACCCGCAGCTGGGCGCCCTCGTGCTGCTCCCAGAACAGGTCGGCGGCGCCCCGGTCGGCGGGCGGCGCGGCGGCGTCGATCTGCACCTCGGCCGCCACGTTCAGCCCGGTGGCCAGCGTCGTGACCCACTCGGCCGCGGTGAGCTGGGTGAGATTGAAGTATTCGGCGACGCGGGCATTGACGACGATCTCGTCACCGACCCGGGGCGAGTAGTCGCCCAGCAGCGTGGTGGACGCGCCCTGGAAGACGAAGACGCCGTCGGAGCTGGCCGGGTCGCCGTCGGTGAAGCCCTTGCGGCTCTGCAGGAAGAAGCCGTACTGCTCGGCGCCGGCGCTGGTGTGTGACCGGGCGAGCTGGGCGACCACGCCGCGCACCTGGTATTTCGTGCTGCTCGAGCCGTTGCCGGTGGGCGGCGCGTAGGGCGAGCGGTGGGTGCGAGGGGCGGCGGTGGTGCTGCCCTGGACGGCGCCGACGGTGAGCGGTTCTTCAGCCTTTTGGACCGCGGCGTTGGCTGTGCCGGGAATGGCCAACAGGGGAACGGCCAGGAGCGGCAGCCAGCGATGTCGGACCAGCACGGTGCCTCCACGGGGACCGGCGGTTTGGGTCGTCCGGCCGCAGAAGTTGAGCCTAGTCGATGGACTCCAGGCTTTGAACCAGTTGCGAGACGTCGGCCCCGTACTCGAACCAATCCCGGTCGGCCTGATAGCCCAGCTCGGCGTTGACCTTGAGCATGGACTCGTTGTGCTGCGCGTTCCAGGTCTGCACCTCGCGCAGATCGGGCTCGGCCGACCGCAGCTCGAACAGCATGCGGGCCTTGATCGCCCGGTCGATGCCGTAGCCGCGGTGGTCGCGCACAACGATGGTGTCGTACTGGTCGGCGCGCTCGGGGTGGTGGGCCGGGACGACGACCTCGGTGAGGCCGGCGACGACGCCGCTCTCGTCGTGCAGGGCGAGCACGATGTACGGCTTCAGGCCGCGCCGGTGCAGCGTGTCGAGAGAGTCGCGCAGCCGTTGCGGGTCGGACGAGCGGGGGGCCAGGTCGAGGTCATCGTCGTCGTCCTGCGCCTCGAGCTTGGCCTGCGCGTACGCTTCGAGCAGGTGCTCGGGCGGGCCGCCGGGGTGATACTCGACGCGGTAGCCGGTGCCGATGCCGTTGGCCATCACGGTCAGGGCAGGCCAGTCCACACCGGACAGGGTGAGGACGCTGCGGGTCTCGACGTATTCGCGGTCGAAGCCGAGCGCCTCGTAGAACGGGATGGCCGGGGTGCCGCCGATGGCCTCGACCCCGATGCTGGAGAAACCCTCGAGATAGGCCCGCCGGACGGCGACCGCCACGAGCTGGCGACCCAGCCCGCGCCGGCGCAGGCTCGGCCGCACCAGGACCTCGAGCACGCCGATGTCACCGAGCAGCAGCATGCTGATGTGCGCGAAGATCTCGCTCTCGCCGTCGGGCAAGCGGTCATCCTCAGCGACCCAGCTGATCCGCCGCTCGCCGGGCATCGTCTCGGCCAGGTAGTCACGCACCTGACCGTCCACCCACGGAGGATCGTCGGGGAGGTCGGTGGCGAGCACCGCATTCACCGTCTCCACGAGCGACCGGATCTCCGCCGCCGAAGCGGTCCGGGGATCCCATTCACGCACCCTCACCCGTACAGCTTGCCGGTAAGCAGTCCGTCTGGGAAGTGCTCCGACCGTAAATGTGTATGTATCGTCACCCTGCGTGCAGGTTCATCGGTCAGCTCCGCGAGCGCCGCCCGTAGTCATTGGCCGTCTCGAACACCTTCTGTGCATAGGGCCGGACGGCGTTGTACGAGAAGATCGCGTCCCACCAGGCTTCCGGCTTGGTGAGGTCACGGCCCCCCTGACACAGGTAGACGGCCGCGGTCAGTGACGCATCGTCGATGTCGTTGGGATCGGCCGAGCCGCTGCTGTCGGCGTCCACCTTGTAGGAGTTCCAGGTGGTCGGAATGAACTGCAAAGGACCGACGGCCCGGTCATAGGTGGTGTCCTGATCGAGCGCGCCCCGATCCGTGTCCGGGATCAGCTGCCGCCCGCCCTTGCCGTCGAGCGGCAGCCCGAAGATCGGCGGAAGCGCCATCCCGTCGGTCGAGAGAACAGCCCCGTTGGCGCTGCCATGGGTGGACTCCACCATGGCCAGCGCGGCGATGGTCGTCCAGCTCAGGTGGCAGGAGGGTGTGGTGCGGGCCAGCACGAGCTCGGCGTAGCCGTAGGCCTGCACGGCAACGACCGGGATGCCGATCCGGGTGCCGATCTCGACCGCCCAGCCCTGCAACGAGTCGGCCGGCCGAGCCCCGGTCTGGGTCACGGTGGTCGGCGGAAGCGTCGCGCCCGGCCCTGAAGGCACCGAGCCGGTGGGCAGCCCGCCCGAAGCGGCCCCCGGCAACCCGCCCGGCTGCCCCGCCGAGGGCACGCCCCCGGCGGCGTCGAGAGGAAAGCCCGGCGTCGCACTGGGCGAGGGCGCGGCTTGCAGCGCCTCGGGCACCAGATAGGCCCCCGCGGTGCCCGCGGCCCCCAGCAACACCACGGCGATCACCGCAGGCACGATGAGGCGCCCACTGGGCCGCTTGGCCCACGCGGCGGTGTTACGCCCGGCTCGCCCCACCGCCTGAACAGGCCGAGCCCGCCGAAGCACTCCCGCCCGCTGCACAGCCGCCCCAGCCGCGCCGGGGCTCACCGCGCCGACCGCGCCCGCACCCGTGCCTGCCGTGCCAGCAGCGCCTGCTCCTGCCGCGCCAGCCGTGCCGGTACCGGACGTGCCCGCAATGGGCGCACCTGCGCCTGTCGCACCGGCGGTCGTACCAGCCGCGCTCGTACCGCCGACGCCAGCCGGCGTTGCGCCTTTCTCAGCCGTGGTCTTGCCCGCTGTGCTCGCGCCTGCTGTGCCGGGCGCCGATGAAACCGTGCCGGAAGCTGCTGTGGCGGCCCCGGTCGCGGCGTCAGAGGCGGAGGGCGCCGGGGCACCGCCGCTCTTGGTGGAGGTCTTCGGGTCAGCCGCCGCCCGCGCGCTGTCCTGAGTGTCTTGAGACGAAGCGCCCGTAGCAGACGCACTTGCGGCACGCTTGTCATCGCCCTCGGCGGGCTCGTCGCCCCGGAGTCGAGCGGCTCGCTCCACCTCTGAGAGGAACCCGCTCGGCCGGACCGCAGCCGATGCCGGGGGAGTGGAACCCCCCGAAGCCGGCCGCACAGCCGGTGGGCCGTCACGTGTCGGCTCGGCCGGGGGCTGCTCGACCGGCGCCGCCCCCGAGCTGGCCAACGGCCCGCCCTGATGCGGAGCCGCAGCCCTCAACTCGGGCCCCGCCACCGGTTTCTCCTGCCGCTCCGCCACGCGGACGACACTACCCAAACCGACGTCCCCGCGAGAGGCCGTGTTGAAGCCTGTGGATAACTCTTCGCCCTCCCCGTCGCGGTGTAGCGTCAGCGCCCCTGGGTGGGCGGGGGTATGGGTGGCTGCTCGCGGGAGCGGCGAACAGGAACAGGAACAGGCGACGCCGCGACGGACCGGCTGGCTGTTGTTTTGGCGGGTGGTGGCCCTACGCTCCTTGGCATGCCGCGTTACGAATTCCGCTGCCGTGCCTGTGGCGACACGTTCGAGGTCAATCGGCCGATGATCGAAGCGTCTGCGCCCTCGGCGTGTCCTCAGGGCCACGACGACACGGTGAAACTGCTTTCGGCCGTCGCCTTCACCGGCGGGGGCAGCAAGGCTTCTCGTCCTGCGGCGCCTGCGGGCGGCGGCTGTTGCGGCGGCGCCTGCGGTTGCTGACCGCCACTCGTTGATCAACGCCCGCGGGTGGAGTGCGGTCGCGGCCCGCGAGGGACCTACTTCGAGTCGACGGCACCCGGTGGGGGCCTGAGGAAGTCCGAGCTGACGACCGGAGTGCATGAACTGCGTCGGTCCGCAGAGGTCTGTGCGCCCGGCTGGAGCGTGGCGACCTTCCTGGGATCCGAGCCGGCGACTTCAGCGCAGCGCCCGCCAGGTCCGGGGTCCGAGCCGGCGGCTGGAGGGCAGCGCCCACAAAGTCGGGGGTCCGAGCCGACGGCCGGAGCACGGCGCGAGCTAGGTCCGGGCGGGTAACTGCAGCACGGTGCCCGCAAGGTCTGGGATCTGAGCTGGCCAGTGCGGCGCAGCGCCCGCAAGGAGCGGGCGGCTGGAGCAGGGTGTCCTGCGAAGGTCCGGGCTCGAGCGGGATGGTTGAGCGGTAGCGGCCCACTGAGGTCCGGAGTGTGGGACGTCGGTGGGGTCGGTGCAGGCAGATTGACCGCCGTTGCTGTCCGAATGTCGGGACGGATGCCTCAAGGAGCAAGCGTGTGCGAAATTCCACGCTGCTCCTCCTCTGTAGCGGACCACCAGTGCGACCCCTGATGATCGCGTCGGAAATATGATGATCTAGCTGTACGAAAGGGCACCCACTTGTGGGGGTGTCCGAACGGCTGGCCGGAACTGGCCGACCACGGCGTGACCCGGCTCGATCCATTTCGTTACGTCACGCGTAGTGCTGTAAGAAGCTGTCCTTGTCCTCCGTCCGGGGTCGGTCGCGACGGGCGCATGGTTACCGTCCGTTTCTACGATGGCCGGTGACAGAGTGATACGGCAGCATGAGACTCGACTTTCCGGAGGGGGCGGAGGTTCAACCGTGTTGGGACGGACCGAGCTGCCGAGCGGGCTGGTGACCTTTGTGTTCACCGACATCGAGGGCTCGACGCGGTTGGCCCGGATGCTCGGCGATGACTACGGCTTGGTCCTCGGCGATCACCGCTCCGTAATGCGAGCTGCGCTGAGTGAGTTCGGCGGTGTCGAACTCTTCACTGAGGGTGACTCTTTTTTCATTGCTTTTCAGGATGCGGGCTCGGCGATCGCGGCCTGTGTCGAGGCTCAACGGCAACTGTCCGCACACGACTGGCCCAGCCCGGCCGTGGCGCCGAAGGTGCGGATGGGCATGCACACCGGCTGGGCTCGCCCGAACGGTGACGAGTACGCCAGCGCCGAGGTGCACCGCGCCGCCCGGGTCGCCGCGGCCGCGCACGGCGGCCAGGTCCTCTGCTCCGGCGCGACGACCACAGCCGTCGTCACCACCGGCGTCGACGTCCCGTTCGCGCTGACCGGCCCCGAGACAAAGTCCGCCGGGTACAAAAAGCCGGAGAAGCAGCAGAAGGCCACCCAGCCCGCCCAGAAGCCCCAGCCGAGCCCGGTGGCAACACTCCAAGCGACCCCGAGCGCCCTACTGGCCGGCGTCGACCTGCTCGACCTGGGCCCGCACCGCCTGCGCGGCTTCGACGACGACGAGCGCCTCTTCCAGATCCTCGCCCCCGGCCTGGAGCGCGACTTCCCCCGCCCCCGAACCCCGGGCGCCGCCGTCCACAACCTCCCGGCCCAGCTCACCCCGTTCCTGGGCCGCCGGCCCGAGCTGGCCGAGGTCACCGACCTGCTCCGCCGTCGTCGCATCGTCACCGTCGTCGGCCCCGGCGGCTCCGGCAAAACCCGCCTCTCTCTTGCGGTCGCCGAGCAGCTCCTGGAGGCGTACCCGCAAGGGGTGTGGACGGTCGACGCGGTCAGCGCCCGGACAGGCCTCGCCCCCGCGATGGCCGCGGCCCTCGGCGTACGCACCGAGCCGGGCCGCCCGGTCTTCGAAACGCTGCTCGACTACTGCGCCGAGCGCCGGATGCTGATCGTCCTGCAGACCTGCGACGTCGCCTCCGCCGCCTGCGCGACCCTCGTACGCCGCCTGCTCGCTCGCTGCCCCCGCCTCGACGTGCTGGTCACCAGCCGGGTGCCGCTCAACGTTCCGGGCGAGGTCGTCTGGCGTATCCCGCCGCTGTCCCCGGCCGACGTCTTCGCGCTGCTCGCCGAGCGCACCGCCGAGGCCCGTGGTGGCGGGCCGGCCCCGGCCGACGACAGCGCCGACCTGGCCGAGGTCGCCGCTCGGCTGGAGGGTTCGCCGCTGGCCGCCGAGCTGGCCGCGACCCGGTTGCGGTCGCTCTCGGCGACTCAGCTGGCCGCCCGCCTGGACGACCCGCTCACGGCGCTGGACCCGGTCGAGATCCCGGCCGAGGCCGAGATCGGGCATCGGCACGACAGCCTGACCGCCAACCTGGACTGGTCTTATCGGACGCTCACGACGCAGGCGGCGGGACTGCTGCGCCGGCTATCGGTCTTCGCGGGCACGGTCGATCTCGGCACGGTCGAGTGGTGCGGCGTGGAGGCGCTCGGCGCGCTCTCCGAGCTGGCCGACAAGTCCCTGATCGAGGTGGTGCCGGGGCCTCGCTACCGGCTTTCGGGCCAGGTCCGGGCATACGCTTCTCGGTGCCTGACCGCCGCCGGTGAGGAGCGCGCCGCGCGGGACAGGCACGTCGCGTGGTCGATGCACATGCTCGACACGGTCGCGGTCGACACCGACGGCCTGCTCCGGACGACGTCGCTCACCGAGCTGGCGCCCTATGTCGCCGAGTGGCAGGCCGCATTGCGCTGGGCCGCGACCCGGGGCAGCGTACGAGCCGGTCTGCGGTTGTCTCTTGCCTTGGATCCGTGGTGGCGCGAGCACGGCGGTGCGGGCGAGGGCCGGGATCTGCTCTTCCGTCTCTATCAGCGGCTCGACGGCGCCGAGGTGGAACCCGCAGTCCTCGGGTACGCCCATCTGATCCACGCCGGACTCGCGGACGACCGCACCGAGCGGACGCGTTTCCTCGAGCGCGCCGAGCGGACAGCCCGGGCCGAGCAGGATCAGGCTTTGCTCGTACGGGCCTTGGCCGGTCACCGGACCACGCTGATCGAGGCGGCCCGGTACGACGATGCCGAGCAGCTGTGCCGAGACGTGATCGCCGAGGCCGACCGGGGTGGCGTGGCCGAGTCGTCGCTGCCGGCCGTGATCGCGCTGGCCGAGCTGCTCTGGCGCAACGACGAGCTCAACCAGGCGGCCGAGCTGCTGGGTGGCGCCCGGCCGGCCGAGGCGAGCTGCCCCGAGCACCGCGGCAAACGTACGGTCGACTGGCTCCTCGGCATGGTGGCCTTGCGCCGCGGTGACCTGGTGGCCGCGCACGACCATCTCGTTGTGGCCCTGCGGTCGCGGCTGCGGCACGGTTTCAGAGGTGCGGCGGCCGACGCGGTGGCGGCCATCGCGGTCCGTTGCGCGCTGGGTGGCGACCCGGTGACCGCCGGGGTGCTGTTCGGCGGGGCCGAGGCGGCGCGCGGGGCCCGGCGTACGGAGATGTTCGGGCGCTTCTGGTCGGCCCAGCAGCTGTCGTTGCGAGCCTCGCTGGGTGATGCCGCGTTCGACGCCGCGTACGCCGACGGGGTGGGTCTCGGGTTTGACCGGATCGTCGCCATGGCCCTCGCCGTCGAGCACCCGGATCTCGAGGACGGCGCCGCGAGGTTCGCCCAGACGCTCCGCGGTTAACGCTGTCGCATCAGAGTCTCGGCGCGGTTGAGGTCGGCCGGGCGGACGAAGGAGAGCGAGCCGAAGATGTGTACGGCCTGGTAGTACGTCCAGGCCACGCTGTAGCAGGCGGCCCGCACGAGGACGCTGTAACTGGCGCAGACCCGCTTCATGTCGGCGTAGAAGGTGTCGTCGATCCGCGCCTTGTTCGGCTGGAACGTGCCCAGATCCTTGTAGTTGCGGTAGCCGAAATCGTGATGCCAGCACGCGTTGGTGAAGTTGAAGCCGAGCGGCTTCTCCGGGCTGGCCGTGCAGTAATCGGTCGACCAGTCGAAGCCGTACGTCGTCCAGGGTTCCCGGTCGAGCCGGGCCGCGTTCCAGGCGGCGTAGCTGGCGCGGTTGGGCTGGGTCCAGCTCGCGAGGACGGACGCTTTGTCGGCCGTGGTGGCGTGGGCGAGGCCGGCCGGGAGGACCAGGGCGAGCGTCAGGGCGAGGACGAGCGCGATGCGTCGGGTCATCAGAGCAGTGTTCGAAGCTCGATCGTGCGCATACAACGTTGTCTATCCCGCTTTCCCGCAACGTGCCGAAGCTCGCCGATGATGTTCCTGAACCACTATTAATGTGATGTCCTGGGTAGTCGCCTCGGACTCGATCGCTATGGTGTGTCGGTGCGGGGCATCACATGATCCATCTGCCGCGGGTCCGGCAGGGACCTCTTCGTGCGCTCGCCATCCGGCTGGCGCTCGCGATCATGCTTGTCCTGGGCACGGTGGCGGTCATCTACGCCGACCGGGACGGCTACCGCGACATCAACGAGGACGGGCTGACCCTGCTCGACTGCTTCTACTACGCGGTTGTGTCGCTCTCCACCACCGGCTACGGCGACATCACCCCGTTCAGCCCGCACGCGCGGCTGGTCAACGTCCTGGTGATCACGCCCGCTCGCGTCCTCTTCCTGATCATCCTGGTCGGCACGACGCTCGAAGTGCTCACCGACCAGTACCGCAACAGCCTGCGCGTCAGCCGGTGGAGGCGTCACTTGAAGGACCACATCATCATCTGTGGCTACGGCACCAAGGGCCGGGCCGCGGTCGCCGCCCTGCTGGAGACGGGTTACGACAAGTCGCGGATCGTCCTGGTGGAGAACAGGCCCGAGGGGGTACGCCAGGCCGCGGCGAACGGTCTGGTGGCGATCGAGGGCAACGCGACGAGATCAGCGGTGCTGCTCGAGGCCGACGTGAAGAACTGCAAGGCCGTCATCATCGCGACCGACAGCGACGAGGCCTCGGTGCTGATCACGCTGACCGTGCGCCAGCTGACCGCCGGCCAGGTGCGGATCATCGCCTCGGTCCGTGAGCAGGAGAACGCCGCCCTGCTCAAGCAGAGCGGCGCCCACCACGTGATCGTCTCGTCGGCCACCGCAGGCCGCCTGCTGGGCCTCACGACCACTGCCCCGCCGCTGATCGACGTGGTGGAAGACCTGCTCACCCCCGGCCAGGGCATGGCGCTGGCGATGCGCAGCGCCGAGCGGGCCGAGGTGGGCCGCAACCCCCGCGAGCTGCAGACCCTGGTGGTCGCCTTGATCCGCCGGGGCAAGGTGGTGCCGCTCGGCGGCGAGCAGCCCCTCACCATCGAGACGGGCGACATGCTCGTCTACATCCGCAACGAGTCGAGCGCGGTCGACGTCGCCGTCTAGACCGCCGCCGGCCGGGCCTAGGCCAGCACGCCGGTGGCCTCGACCTCGATCAGCAGGTCGGGCTCGCCCAGGGCGGCCACGCTCAGCAGCGTGATCGGCTTGACCGGGTCGACGCCCATTTTCGCGGCGGCCCGGGCCACACCCTCGCCCAGCAGCGGAAATTTCTCGGGCGACCAGTCGACGACGTAGACGGTCAGCTTGGCCACGTCGTCGAACGAGCCACCGGCCGCGGCCATCGCCGTGCCGATGTTGAGATAGGCCTGCTCGGTCTGGGCGGCCAGGTCGCCGGGGCCGACCGGGTTGCCGTCGGCGTCGCGGGCCACCTGCCCGGCCAGGAAGACCAGGCGCGACCCGGTGGCGATCGACATCTGCCGGTAGACCTCGGGCTGGGGCAGACCTTCAGGGTTGATCAGTTCGACTGGCATGACCTGCTCCTCGTCGTCGGGTTCGCCTAAACATAGCATTGCCATGTAATATTTAGCCATGGTCAGAACGAAGGACCCCGCGATCCGGACGGTGCTCATCGAGCGGGCGGCCCACATGCTGCGCGCCCGCGAGCCGATCACCCTGCGCTCGGTCGTCGCGGGCACGGGCGTGTCCACCATGGCCGTCTACACCCATTTCGGCGGCATGGACGGCCTCTGGCGCGCGATGCGGCAGGAGGGTTTCACCCGGCTGGCCGGCCAGCTCGCGGCCGTCGAGACGACCACCGACGCCGTACGCGATCTTGCCGCCCTCGGCGCTGCCTACCTGGCCAGTGCCGTGGCCGCGCCCGACCTCTACCGGGTCATGTTCGACGCCGGCTTCGAACTGGAGGATCCCGCCGCCGCCGACGAAGGCTTGCAGCAGCTGGTGCGGGCGGTCGAGCGGGCCAAAGCGGCGGGCCGCTTCCGTGACGACGTCGATGCCCCGGCCGCGGCCACCCAGACCTGGGTCATCGGCCACGGCCTGGCCTCGCTGGTCACGGCCGGCCCACTACCGCCCGAGGCCCTCGGCCTGGCCCCGCCCATGCTCGTCGCACTCTTCGTCTCGTGCGGCGACGATCCGGCCGCCTGCCACCGCTCGGTCGACCAGGGATGGCACGTTCCCGCCGGTCACCATCGCGACACACAGTGACCAGATCCACGGGATCGTCCTAGATGATCGTCCAGGTGTCGGCCTTGCTGAGCAGGTTGTCGAGCATCTGCTCAGGGGTGCCGTCGGCCTGGGCCTTGGCGTCGACGAGCTGCTTGGTGATCAGCTCGTCGTAGGACGGACGCTGCACGTTGCGGAAGACGCCGATCGGCGTGGTGCCCAGGTCGGAGCCCGACAGGCGGGACAGGGCGAACGCGTAAGCCGGATCGTCCACCGTAGCGTCGTGGACGATCGCCTCGCCGCCCGCCTCGACCTTCAGCCCGAAGGCGCCGGCCGGGTGGGTCACCGAGAACTGCTGCTCGGCGCCGAACGTGATCGGCTGACCCTGCTCGAGCCGGATCAGGTGATCGTCCCGGCTGGACGCATCCTTGATCATCTCGAAGGCGCCGTCGTTGAAGATGTTGCAGTTCTGATAGATCTCGACGAAGGCGGAACCCTCGTGCTCGGCCGCCGCGCGCAGCACCGACTGCAGATGCTTGCGGTCCGAGTCGATCGTGCGGGCGACGAAGGTGGCCTCGGCCCCCAGGGCCAGCGAGATCGGGTTGAACGGCGAGTCGGCCGAGCCCGCGGGCGTCGACTTCGTGATCTTGCCGAGCTCGGAGGTGGGTGAATACTGGCCCTTGGTCAGGCCGTAGATCCGGTTGTTGAACAGCAGGATCTTGAAGTTGACGTTGCGGCGCAGCGCGTGGATCAGGTGGTTGCCACCGATCGACAGCGCGTCGCCGTCGCCGGTGACGACCCACACCGACAGGTCGGGCCGTGAGACCGAGAGCCCGGTGGCGATCGCCGGGGCCCGCCCGTGGATCGAGTGCAGCCCGTACGTGTTCATGTAATACGGGAATCGCGACGAGCAGCCGATGCCCGAGACGAAAACGATGTTCTCGCGCGGGATGGCCAGCTCGGGCATGAAGCCCTGCACCGCGGCCAGGACGGCGTAGTCACCGCAGCCCGGGCACCAGCGCACCTCCTGGTCGGACTTGAAGTCTTTCGCCGTCAGCTTGACCGGCGTGAGCGGCAGATTGGTCGAACTCAGCGTGGGGCTAGCCATTCTTGACCACGTCCTCGAGCATGCTCTCCAGCGTCGCGGCGGTGAACGGCAGGCCGCTGACCTGGTTGAAGGGGACCGCGTCGACCAGGTATCGGGCGCGGATCACGTGGGCCAGCTGACCCAGGTTCATCTCCGGGATCACGACCTTCTCGTACGCGTTGAGCACCTCGCCGAGGTTGGCCGGCAGCGGCGACATGTGCCGCAGGTGGGCCTGGGCGATGGGCAGGCCGCGTTGCCTCAGCGCCCGGCAGGCCGCCCCGATCGGGCCGTAGGTCGAGCCCCAGCCCAGCACGAGCACGCGCGCACTCTCGTCGGCGTCCTCGACCTCGATGTCCGGCACGTCGATGGCCTCGATGCGCGCGGCCCGGGTGCGGACCATGAATTCGTGGTTGGCCGGGTCGTACGAGATGTCGCCGGTCTTGTCGGCCTTTTCCAGACCGCCGATGCGGTGCTCGAGGCCGGCCGTGCCCGGGATCGCCCACGGCCGGGCCAGCGTCTCGGGGTCACGCAGGTAGGGCAGGAACCGGCCGTCCTCGCCGTTGGCCTCGGTGGTGAAGTCGACCGAGATGTCCGGCAGCTCGTCCGACGAGGGCAGCAGCCACGGCTCGGAGCCGTTGGCCACGTAGTTGTCGGAAAGCAGGATGACCGGTGTGCGGTATTTCAGCGCTATCCGGGCCGCCTCGATCGCCGCGTGGAAGCAGTCGGACGGGGATTTCGGCGCGATCACCGCGAGCGGCGCCTCGCCGTGCCGGCCGTACAGCGCCATGTTGAGGTCGGCCTGCTCGGTCTTGGTCGGCATGCCGGTCGACGGGCCGGCCCGCTGCACGTCGACGATGACCAGCGGAAGCTCGAGCGCGATGGCCAGCGAGATCGTCTCGCCCTTGAGGGCCACGCCCGGGCCGGAGGTCGTGGTGACCCCCAAGGCGCCGCCGTACGAGGCCCCGAGCGCGGCGCCGATGGCGGCGATCTCGTCCTCGGCCTGCATGGTCGTGATCCCGAATTTCTTGTGCTTGGACAGCTCGTGCAGGATGTCCGAAGCCGGCGTGATCGGGTAGGCGCCCAGGAAGAGCGGCAGCTTGGAGCGCACGCTGGCCGCCACCAGCCCCAGCGCGAGCGCCTGGTTGCCAGTGATGTTGCGGTAGGTGCCGGGCCGCATGCGGGCGGGTTTCACCTCGTACCGGACCGAGAAGTCCTCGGTGGTCTCGCCGAAGTTCCAGCCCGCCTGGAAGGCCGCCTTGTTGGCCGCGACCAGGTCGGGGCGCTTGGCGAACTTGGCCTCCAGGAACCGCAGGGTCGACTCGAACGGACGCGAGTACATCCAGCTCAGCAGGCCCAGCGCGAACATGTTCTTGGCCCGCTCGGCGTCTTTTTTCGCCACCCCGAGCTCAGCCAGCGCGCCCACCGTCATCGAGGTCAGGGCGACCGGGTGCACGGCGAAGTCGCTCAGCGAGCCGTCGTCGAGCGGGCTCACCGCGTAACCCACCTTGGCCAGGTTGCGCTTGGTGAACTCGTCGGTGTTGACGATGATGTCGGCGCCCGGCGGCAGGTCGGAGAGGTTGGCCTTGAGCGCGGCCGGGTTCATCGCGACCAGCACGTGGGGCGAGTCGCCCGGAGTCAGGATGTCGTAGTCGGCGAAGTGCACCTGGAAGCTCGACACGCCGGGCAGGGTGCCGGCGGGCGCGCGGATCTCGGCCGGGAAGTTGGGCAGGGTGGAGATGTCGTTGCCCAGCTGGGCGGTTTCCGAGGTGAATCGGTCACCGGTCAACTGCATGCCGTCGCCCGAGTCGCCGGCGAACCGGATGACGACCCGGTCCAGCTGCTCGACCCGTTTCGCTCCAGCGGACACGTTTCGCAACCTCCCAAGGGGCGCCGACCGGCGGCCCGCGTAGTCACTTCCAGCCTACGTCGCCGGTCCTTACGAACCGGGGTGAGCCGTTGACCACAGTAGCCAGGTGAGGCTTGCCTGAACCACTGGAGTCCACTATCCGGCGCGCACGTGTCATCCGCCGGGTTCCACTACGCTGACGGATCGTGAACGGGTATCTGGGTTCGTACGCCACGCTGGGTCTGGTGGTGGCCGCCGGCGTGCTCGTCTTCGTGGGCGCCTTCGGTGCCAACAAGCTGCTGCGTCCGGCCCATCCGGCCGAGCCCGCGGGCAAGTACGTGTCGTACGAGAGCGGCATCGACCCGGTTGGCGGTGACTGGGCGCAGGCGCAGATTCGCTACTACGTGTACGCGTATCTCTACGTGCTCTTTGCCGTGGAAGCCGTTTTCCTGTTCCCGTGGGCGGTCGTCTTCGATCTTCCCGGCTTCGGCTGGGCCACCGTGGCCGAGATGGGGCTCTTCGTCGCGGTGCTCGCGCTCGGCATTCTCTACGCCTGGCGCAAAAAGATCCTGACCTGGACTTAAGCGCCGGCGACAGGGCAGGTCGGGGTGGCGGGCTCGCCACGCGCTGTCCGACATGCCAACATTCAGCGCATGGGTCAGCTTCTCCTCTTCATCGTGGTGGCATTGGTCGTGGCCGCGATCGTGTTCGGCGTGACCGTCATGATCGGTGGCGGCGACAACGCATTGACGCCCGTCGAGCCGGACGGGGCGGCCGTTCCGCTGCCCAGCGACCGGCCGCTCGGTGAGGAGGACGTCGTCCGGACGAAGTTCGACACCGCCTGGCGCGGCTACCGGATGGCCCAGGTCGACCAGGCGCTGCAGCGCGCGGCGTACGACATCGGCTACAAGGGCGAGCTGATCGGCGTGCTCGAGGCCGAGGTGGTGGCGCTGCGCGAGGGGCGTACGGCGGATGCCGACGTGCTTCGCCGCGCCCGCGAGCAGGCGATATCGCCGTCCGAGGCGCCCGACCCGGCTCCCGGTGACCTGGCGATCACGGTGACCGCGGTCCCCGCTGAGACCCCGGTTGAGACCGACGCTGTTCCCGACGACGACGACGCCGTCCCGGCCGAGGCGCTGTCCGTGCGGGCCAAGCCGGGCGAGACCCCGGCCCAGCGCACCGAACCGGTGGAGCCGCGGTGAGCGCGCCCGGCCCGGCCGGCGGTCTCGGCGACGCCGCCAAGCCCGGCTCGGGCGAGGTGACGGCCACGGTGATCGTCAACGCGCCCGCCGAGCGGGTCTTCGACGCGTTCCTCAACTGGCCGAAGCAGTCCGAGTGGATCCCGTTCACCAAGGTGCGGGTGGTCCGGGGCGACGGCGGCGAGGGCAGCCTGGTCGAGGCGATCACCGCGCTCGGCCCGGCCGCGCTGCGCGACGAGTTCGAGGTCGTCAAGATCAATCGGCCGTACGAGGTCCGCGTCGTGCACTGCGGAAAGGTGCTGCGGGGGCCGGGCGCGATGCGCTGCACGGCGATGTCCGGCGACCGCACCCAGGTGGTGCTGCACGAGTGGTTCCACCTGCCGGCCGGCCCGGTCGGCAAGCTGGCCTGGCCGGTGCTCTGGCCCGGATCGAAGCTGAGCTTCACGGGCGCCCTCAAGAAATTCGGCCGCCTGGTCGAGCAGGGCCGCCTGCCCTGATTTCTGTCGTACGGCGGCTCTACCGTGGTCGCCATGACAGACACCTCGGCATTCGGCGCCCCACAGCCGGGTGTGGCCCCGGCCGACCTGCTGGCGGCCGGCCTCACGCTGGGCGACGACGGGCGGGCCCGGTGCTTCTGGGGCGGCAGCACCCCTGACTACGTGGGCTATCACGACGACGAGTGGGGTCATCCCGTGCACGGCGACGACGCGCTCTTCGAGCGGATGTGCCTCGAGGCGTTCCAGTCCGGCCTCGCCTGGATCACGATCCTGCGCAAACGTCCGGCGTTCCGGGCCGCCTTCGCGGGTTTCTCGATCGACCAGGTGGCCGCGTTCTCCGAGTCCGACGCGACCCGTCTGATGGCCGACGCCGGCATCGTCCGCAACCGCATGAAAATCGACGCCGCCCTGGTCAATGCCCGGGTCGCGGCCGATCTGCCCGACGGCCTCTCCGCCCTGCTCTGGTCCTACGCGCCGGCCCCGCGCCCGCCCCGGCCGCAGACCCGGGCCGACGTCCCGGCCATCACGCCCGAGTCCAAGGCGATGGCCAAAGACCTCAAGAAACGCGGCTTCAAGTTCGTCGGCCCCACCACGGCCTATGCGTTGATGCAGGCCACCGGCATGGTCGACGACCACCTGGCGGGCTGCTGGGTCCCACCGCTCGGCGTCGATCCATCCGCGTGATGAGATGGAACGCATGGCGCAGTGGGCGGTGATCATTCCAGCGGATCGGTGGGCGACCGAGCAGCTGTTCCACCACGACACCCTGACGGTGTCGGGCGGCGCGGGTCCGGTCGGGCCCGACGACGAGGTGTTGCTGGTCGCGGGGGGCGCCGTGGTGGCCCTCGCGCAGGCGGTGCGGGCCGACGGCGACGATCTCGTGCTGGCCTACACCCGGCGGGCCTTCGACCAGCCGGTCCCCGCCGACGACCTGGGCCTCGACGACGAGACGCGCACCGCGGCCGTCGACCCCGACGTGTTCCGGCGGCTGGCCGGCGCGATCGGCGGCGTCGCCGACAAAAAGACCTGGCTGGTCAGCGTCGCCCTGCCGATCGAGGCGGCCACCCCGGCCGACGCGGTGCGCCAGTTCTGGTCACACGTGCTCGAGCTGGGCCCGATCGAGCTGCCGACCTACGTCTGGCCCTCCGGCGACGAGCTGGCCATGCAGGCCTTCGTCCTCGGTGAGGAAGCCAACCAGGACCCCGAGGAAGAAGACGAGGGATGATCGCCACGGTATGACGGTTTTGGGATCGCGACATCTATAGATCTCAATGCCTACGCTCCTCCCCAACGCGTCCTACCGGGCGCATTCGTTGGTGGGGAGGACCGGGATGGTCAAGTGGCGAATTCTCGTGAGCACGGCGGTGGCCGCGCTCACGGTGGCGGCGTGGGGCACGACGGCCGAGGCAGCGCCGACCGCGCCGCCCGGCGACGGTGTGGTGGCCCCCTCGGTGGTCGGCGGCAGCCGGGCCACGCAGGGTGAGTTCCCGTTCATGGTGCGTCTGTCGATGGGCTGCGGTGGCGCGCTCTACAGCCCGACCCTGGTGCTCACGGCCGCGCACTGCGTGAGCCGCACGGGCACGAACACGTCGATCACCGCCACGCTGGGCGTCGTCGACCTCAACTCGACCAGCAAGATCACCCGGAAGTCGAACTACGTCTACCGGGCGCCCGGCTACAACGGCTCGGGCAAGGACTGGGCGTTCATCCGGCTGGCCAGCCCGGTGACCGGGATCGCCACGCTGCCGATCGCCACCACCACGGCGTACGACTCGGGCACCTTCACGATCGCCGGCTGGGGCGCCGCCTCCGAGAGCGGCTCGCAGCAGCGCTACCTGCTCAAGGCCACCGTGCCATTCGTCAGCGACTCGACCTGCAACTCGTCGGCGATGTACGGCGGCGAGGTCATCGCGACCGACGAGATCTGCGCCGGCTACGCCTCGGGCGGCGTCGACACCTGCCAGGGCGACTCGGGCGGCCCGATGTTCCGCCGCGACGGCAGCAACGCCTGGATCCAGGTCGGCATCGTGAGCTGGGGTGACGGCTGCGCCCGCCCCAACAAACCCGGCGTCTACTCCCAGGTCAGCTACTTCTCCTCCGCCATCCGCAGCGCCGCCACCAGCCTGGGCGGCTGAGCGTCCGCCTGACTTGGGTTGACCGCAACCAATGTCGAATTTCGCCCGCCGACGACTTGGGCGCCGAAAACGGCTAGCGAAGTGAGGGCGTTTTCGGTGTCCAAGTCATCGGCTTCGAGGGGCGAAATCCTCGGAGTCGCGGAGCGGCGACCATAAGGCTCAGCCCGCCTTCTACTTACCCTCGAAGGCGGGCTTCTGCTTGGCCACGAACGCGGTCACGGCGGCCTTGTGGTCGGCCGTGGCGCCACAGATCGACTGGGCCTGGGCCTCGGCCGCCAGCGCGTCGGAGAGCGTCCCGGCGTCGCCGATCGACAGCTCCCGCTTGATCGCCCCGTAGGCGACCGTCGGGCCCGCCGCCAGCCTCTCGGCCAGCGCCATCGCGGCCGGCAGCACCTGCTCGTCGTCCTCGGTCAACTGCGAGAGCAGACCGATGTCGTACGCCTTCTGGGCCCGCACCGGCTCGGCCAGCAGCAGCAGTTCGAGCGCCCGCGCGTGCCCGACGATCCGCGGCAGCGACCACGACACCCCGCTGTCCCCGGCCAGCCCCACGTTGGCGAAGGCCATCAGCAGCGTGGTCTTGGGCCCGCCGATCCGGAAGTCGGCCAGCAGCGCGAACGAGGCGCCGGCGCCGGCCGCCGTGCCCCGCACCGCCGCGACGACCGGCTTGGGCATGCTGGCCAGCCGCTGGGCGATCGGGTTGTAGTGCACCCGCACGGTGTCGAGGTCGGTGCGCCCCGACTCGAGCAGTTCCGCGTGCTCGCGCAGATCCTGACCGACGCAGAACGCGCCCCCGGCCCCGGCCAGCACGATCGCCCGGCACGACCGGTCCGTCTCGAGGGTGGCCAGCGTGTCCCGCAGCGCTTCCTTGAGCTCGACGTCGAGGGCGTTCATCGCCTCGGGCCGGTTGAGCGTGAGGGTCACAACCGCGCCAGTGCGGTCGACGAGCAGAGGCTCGGTCTTCAGTCTGTTTACGGGCGGCGGGTGGGGTGGTTGGACGGCGGTCATGGCTCTGAGAATCCCACACGACCGCGAGTCACCGACTGGAGGCATCGCTCGACATAGCGGTCCGCGGCGGGCCTCAGCCGGGCCGCGTGACGGTCGAAGAAGCCGGCCGCACTGGCGCCCGGCCAGCGGGGCGGCAGCAGCGAGGCGGGCAGTTGAGGATCGCGGAACAGGAACGAGCGCCACGCGTGGACCAGATGGAAGCGGGCCGCGTACGCCTGCTCGTCGCTGCTGCGCACGTTGACCGCGGTGACCACCGGCCGCAGGTCGGCCACGAAGTCTTCGTAGGACCGGGCCAGCTCGGTGAGGTCCCAGGCCCGCCCCACCACCTCGGCCGCTCCGGGCGACCCGGCCGCGTGGCTGGCGCTGAACCGCTCGTAGCCCACCCCGGCCTCGATCAGCACGGTGTCGGCCTCCTCGGCGGGCCGCGGCGCGACCCAGGCGTGCTCGCCCAGCGCGCCGTAGCCGAGGTAGGCCAGCCGTCCCGCTTCACGCTTCCCGAGCTGGCCGGTCAGCAGGATGAGATCGAACCGTCCGTCCCATCCGACCCGACCTGTCCGATAGATCCGTGCGGCGGCTTCATCGAGACGCCGAGCGGCCTTGGGGGTCAGCAGATAGCCCGGTCCGGAGACCAATCGCATAGGGTGCAGCCACCCTTGGCGCACCATCCGGGAGACCGCCGTACGCACCGCGGGCGGGGCTATCCCGAGCGGCGCAAGCAGTCTGACCAGGGCCGCAACGGGCGCGCGCCCGCCCCGTGGGCGAAGATAGTCGCCGTACAGGTCGAAGAGTGCCGACCGCGCCTGCATGACCGCACATTGTGACAGCCCAAAAGACGATATGCTAGACGCTGTCACATCCGCCCGGGCTGGGTTTGGGTTCGCCGGTGTTCATCAGGGAAAATGTTTGATCGGCACGGTGGGCTGGGTCGCGTCAGCGCGCGCAATGGCCTTCGGACGCCGGTCGGAACGAGAGGTACCGCGTCGCGTGGGGCTGAGCACGCGACGTTATTCCTGAGTTAGCCGAAGGACAGTGGCTGTGGGGCAACCCACCGACACCCTGATGTAGGTCTGAGGGGAGACAAGATGGCGGCGATGAAGCCGCGGACGGGCGATGGTCCGCTGGAGGTCACCAAGGAGGGTCGTGGCATCGTCATGCGCGTCCCGTTGGAGGGTGGTGGCCGTCTCGTCGTTGAGATGACTCCGGACGAGGCCAGCGCGCTGGGTGACGCGTTGAAGGCAATCGCCGGCTGACGTTTCACGCGAGCCCGCCGGTACGGTACCGCCCGGACCGGCGGGCTTTCCACGTCTTCGAGAAAGGTCACGCTCTCGTGTATCCGATCGGGCTGACCGACCGCCTCGACGACGGCCGGACCCGCATCGTGCCGATCGGTAAGACGGGTCCACTCTTACACGTCGACGGCGCCCTGGGTGCCGAGATCGCCGCTCTGGCCGAGACGGCCCGGCCGGCCGGCGACATACAACTTCTGCCCCGCCCCTTGCGGAGCCCGGCCCAGGTGTTGCTGGCCCATGTGGGGGACGGTGACGAGGCTGGCTGGAGGGCGGCCGGCGCCGCGGCCGCACGCGCTCTGGCGGGCGACGAGGAGGCCCAGTTCGACCTGGGCCCGGCGGCTTCGGACGACTCGGTGCGCGGCGTGGCCGAGGGGCTCTGGCTCGGTGGCTACCGCTATCGCGACGGGCGGGAGGAACCCCGGACGGCCGAGACCGAGATCGTCACGAGCGACCCCGGCGCGTACGCGGAAAGCCTTACCCGGGCGCAGGTGACGGCCGCAGCGACCTGGCTGGCCCGCGACCTCACCAACACGCCGCCCTCCATCAAGATCCCGGACTGGTTCGCCGAGGAGATCAGCGGAGCCTCGGCCAAACGTCCCGGGCTCGGCGTCCGCGTCCGCTCCGGCGACGAGCTGGCCCGGTTCGGCGGTCTGCGGGCCGTCGGCGGCGGCTCCCGGTTCCGGCCCTGTCTGGTCGAGATGACCTGGAACCCGCCCGGCGCGACGACCCACGTGGTGCTGGTCGGCAAGGGCATCACGTTCGACAGCGGCGGCATCTCGATCAAGAACCGCCCGGGCATGAAGCTGATGAAGAACGACATGGCCGGCGCGGCCGCGGTCGCCGCGGCCACGCTCGGAGCGGCCGACCTGGGCCTGCCCGTCCGGATCACCACCCTGCTCCCGATGGCCGAAAACTCGGTCAGCGGCTCGGCCTACCGCCCGGGCGACGTGATCACCCACTACGACGGCACCACCAGCGAGTCGACCAACTCGGACGCCGAGGGGCGGCTCGTGCTGGCCGACGCGCTGGCCTACGCCGCGGCCGAGCTCGAGCCGGACGTCCTGATCGACCTGGCCACCCTCACCGGCGCCGCGGGCGTGGCCCTGGGCTCGAGCCTGGCTGCCCTCTACGGCGACAGCGATGAGCTCGTCGCGGCGCTGGAAACGGCGGGCAGCGCGGCCGGCGAGCGGATGTGGCGTATGCCACTGCACGGCGACTATCGCGAGCTTCTCCGCAGCGACGTCGCCGACCGGCACAGCTCGCCCACGCACGGCGGCGGGATGGCGGCGCTCTTCCTGCGGGACTTCGCGGGCCCGTACGCGGACCGGTGGGCCCACGTCGACATGGCGGCCACCTGCTGGACGGAGAAATCCGAGCTCGAGCTCACCCGCGGCGCCACTGGCTGGGGCGTCCGGATGCTGCTGCGTTACCTGGTCACGCTCAGCGTTTGACCGCGGCCGGCAGCGCCGCGCTCAGCGTTTGACCGCGGCCAGCAGGCCCGCGCCGGAGGGGATGATCGCCGGGATCCACTCCTCGGACTCGCGCACCGCCCGCACCGTCTCGCGGACGGTCAGCGTGTCGACGTCGCGGGCGGCCGGGTCGCTGATCCGCCCGCCGGCCATGGCGTTGTGCACCAGCAGAACCCCGCCCGGCCGCAGCAGCCGCAGCGCGGCATCGGCGCAGGCGCCGAACTCGGTCACGTCGGCGTCCACGAAGACCAGGTCGTACGCGCCGTCGGCGAGCCGGGGGAGCACGTCCAGCGCGCGGCCGGTGATGATCCGCGTGCGCGACGGGGCGAACCCGGCCTCGAGGAAGATGCGCCGGGCGATCCGCTGATGCTCATTTTCGACGTCGATCGTGGTCAGCACGCCGTCGGCCCGCATGCCGCGCAGCAGCCAGACGCCGCTGACCCCGGCGCCCGTGCCGATCTCGACCACCGCCTTGGCGCTTCCCGCGGCGGCCAGCAGCCGCAGCACCGACCCCGCGGCGGGGGTGACGCTGTCGAGACCGAGCTCGTGGGCCAGGCTGCGGGCGGTCTGCAGCACGATGTCCTCGCTGGCGTACGCCTCGGCGAACTGCTGGGCCTGACCCGTCGACGGGCCGATCGGGCGGGCTGGCGGGACGATGACGACCTCCGGGCGATTGACGGACACGTGTGGAGTCAGCCGCACGCATCGGATAGAAGGGTATTGCCTTCGCTCCGGTTTCCGGGCGGCGGGCGGGGGCGGCCGACGCGCTCGACGGTCGATGGCTGAAGGTTTATGGCTCAAGGTCCGGAGCTAAACGGGCCGGGGCGGGGCGTCGTCCGGGATCCGTGTCATTCTGGAGGGGGAGCCAGGAGGAACTGAGTGGAGGCACCGACGTGACCGACGGCTGGAATGCGCGCACCGGTCCGCCGCCTGCCAACGGTCAACCCTTGCCACCCTCGGGCGGGTCCGTGCCGCCGGGGTCGCCCTGGTGGTCCGATGCGCTCGCCGACCCGTGGCGTGATCCCTACGCGCCGACCGCGGTCGTGGTGCAAAACCCGTCGGCCACCCCCGGCCCGCCACCCGAGCCGGTCAGCGACCCGGACGCGCCCCGGCGCTCGTACACCCCGATTCTGTTGATCTGCCTGGTCACGGCCCTGCTCGCGGGTGGTCTGGGCGGCACGCTGGGCTATGTCTTCGCGGTCCGCGGCGGGGTCGCCACCGGTGGTGGCACCCAGCTCGGCGCGACCGCGGAGGACCCGCCGGCCGCGGCCAACCGGGCCCCCGACTCGCTGGCCGGCGTGGCCGAAAAGGTGCTGCCGAGCGTGGTGACCGTGCGGGTGACCGGTGCGATCGGCTCCGGCTTCGTGGTGTCGGCCAACGGCTACGTGATCACCAACGACCACGTCGTGGAGGGCGCCGACGACACGATGTCGGTGGCGTTCAGCGACGGCTCCACGGCCAAGGCCGAGCTGGTCGGCCGTGACCCCCAGTCCGACATCGCTGTGATCAAGGTCGCCAAGTCGGGTCTCACCCCGGTCGCCTTGGGCAATTCGGACGCGATCGCGGTCGGTGACCCGGTGCTGGCCTTCGGTTCGCCGCTGGCCCTGCGCAACACGGTGACCTTCGGCATCGTCAGCGCGGTCGACCGCACGATCGAGGCCGGCGACACGGGCACCACCCGCTACTACGCGGCCATCCAGACCGACGCCGCGGTCAACCAGGGCAACTCCGGTGGCCCGCTGGTCAACGCCGCGGGTCAGGTCATCGGGGTCAACTCGGTGATCCGTTCGGTCGGCGGCAGCGAGACCGAGGCCGGCAACATCGGCCTCGCCTTCGCCATCCCGATCAGCCAGGCCAAGCGGGTGTCGGGCGACATCATCGACCGCGGCAAGGCCCGCCAGACGGTGATCGGCGCCACGGTGCGTGACAGCGGTGCGCGATCGAGCGGGGCCCGGCTGAGCGCGGTCGAGCCGTCCGGCCCGGCCGCCGCGGCTGGTCTCAAGGGCGGCGACGTGCTCACCAAGATCAATGGTCACCTGCTGGAGGACGGCACCGACCTGATCGCCATGGTCCGCAAATACGCCCCCGGCTCGACCGTCTCGGTGGAGTACCGTCGCGGGACGAAGACCCAGACGGCCTCGGTGACCCTGGTCGCCGACTCCAACTGATCGCTCTCCGGACTGCCAAGGGCCACCTCGCGTGCGTAGTCTTGGCTTCGGAACTTGGGAGGCCACATGTTCGAAAACTTGAACTGGTGGGAGATCGGCGCGCTCCTCATGCTCGCGCTGCTGATCTTCGGTGAGCGTCTGCCCAAGGTCATCGGCGACGGCCTGCGCATGCTGCGCGGCCTGCGGGCGATGGCGCAGAACGCGACCACCGACCTCAACCGCGAGCTGGGCACCGACCTGCAGCTGCAAGACCTGCACCCCAAGGCGTTCATCCGCAAGCACCTGTTGAGCGAGGAGGACGAGGCGGCGATCCGCAAGCCGCTTCAGGGCCTCTTCGACGACGTGAAGCAGGATCTGAACGGGGTTCGCAGCGACCTGAGCGAGGTCGCCGCGGCGGCCGACATCAAGAACAACCGCAGCGACAGCACGCCCGCGGCCACCCCGCCCTCGGTGGCGGCGCAGAAGTTCGACCTCGACGCCACATAGAAACGGCTCCACCCCTTCCCGGGGCAGAGCCGTTCTTGTCGTGAGCGGGTCAGCGCTTGGCGTTGACCAAGAGACCCAGCGGCTTGCCGACCAGCGAGTCGCGGCGGACGGCCAGTTTGCCGGCCACGGCGTCGAGCGCCTGCGCGGCCGGCGCCTCGGGCGCAGCCAGCACGATCGGCTCGCCGGCGTCGCCCGCCTCGCGCACCCGGGTGTCGAGCGGGATCTGACCCAGCAGCGGCACCGAGGCGCCCATCGTGGTGGTCAGCGAGTCGGAGACGGCCTGGCCGCCACCCGAGCCGAAGACCTCCATGCGTGAGCCGTCGGGCAGCTCGAGCCAGGACATGTTTTCCACGACGCCGATCAGGCGCTGGTGGGTCTGCATGGCGATCGCCCCGGCCCGCTCGGCCACCTCGGCCGCGGCCGTCTGCGGGGTGGTAACCACCAGGATCTCGGCGTTGGGCAGCAGCTGGGCCAGCGAGATGGCCACGTCACCGGTGCCCGGCGGCAGGTCGAGCAGCAGCACGTCGAGGTCGCCCCAGTAGACGTCGGCCAGGAACTGCTGCAGCGCGCGGTGCAGCATCGGCCCGCGCCACACCACCGCGGCGTTGCCGGCCGTGAACATGCCGATCGAGATCACCTTCACGCCGTGCGACTGCGGCGGCATGATCATGTCTTCGACCCGGGTCGGGCGGCCCGCGACGCCGAGCATGCGGGGCACCGAGTGGCCGTAGATGTCGGCGTCGAGCACGCCGACCGCCAGACCCCGCTTGGCCAGGGACGCGGCCAGGTTGACGGTGACGCTGGACTTGCCGACGCCGCCCTTGCCGCTGGCCACCGCGTAGACCCGCGTGCGTGAGCCGGGCTGGGCGAAGGGAATGACCGGCTCGGCCGTGGCGGCGCCACCACCGCGCAGCGTGACCTGCAGGGCCTTGCGCTGTTCCTCGTCCATCACCCCGAAGTCGACGCTCACCGAGGTGATGCCGGGGATCGCGGTGAGCGCGGCCGAGATGTCGTTGTTGAGCTTGTCGCGCAGCGGGCAGCCGGCCACGGTCAGCAGCAGCTCGACCCGCACCGTGCCGGCGGCGACGGTGAAGCCCTTGACCATGCCGAGGTCGGTGATCGGACGGCGGATCTCGGGGTCGTCGACCGTGGCCAGAGCGGCCTGGATCGCGTCCTCGATGGTGGAGGCAGGTGCGGACATGATGCCCATGCTACGTCGGGGCTATCGAGGCTCCTCGTCCCAGTCCTTGCGATCCTCCTCCCACCCCGAGCGGGTCTTTTCCTCCCACTCGGCGCGGGACTTCTTCTCTCTCTTCTTACGCCGCTGAGCGGCCTCGTCGAGCTCGTCGGCGAGCCGGGAGAGCTCGGAGCGCACGAAGTCGCGGGTGGCCACCTCGCCCAGCGCGATCCGTAGCGCGGCGATCTCCCGAGCCAGGTATTCGGTGTCCGCCTTCTGCATCGCGGCGCGACGCCTGTCCTCCTCCATCGTCAGCCGGTCACGGTCGGTCTGCCGGTTCTGTGCGAGCAGGATCAGAGGCGCGGCGTACGAGGCCTGCAACGACAAGATCAAGGTCAGGAACGTGAACGTGTACGGGTCGAAGCGCATCGCCGCCGGCGCCAGCGTGTTCCACAGGAACCACCCGGCGATCACCATCGTCATCCAGACGATGAACTGGGCCGTGCCCATGTAGCGGGCAATGCTCTCGGACCAGCGGCCGAACGACTCGGGGTCGAAGCGCGGCAGCCGGACCCGGCCCGGCTCGACCGGCTGGTCCAGGCGATCGCGGCGCGGGTCGGTCACAGCGTGACCTCGATGTCCTCGGCGAGGTCACGGTCGCGCCAGTCGCGCGGCAGCGAGTGGTCTAGCACGTCGTCGACGGTCACCGCACCGACCAGGCGGTGCGCCGAGTCGATCACCGGCATCGCGACCAGGTCGTACGTCGCCATCCGCTTGATGATCTCGGCCAGGGTGGCCTCGGGGCGCAACGGCTCGAGGTCGTTGTCGATGATGCCGCCGAGGATCGACGACGGCGGTTCGCGCAGCAGCCGCTGGAAATGCACCATGCCCAGATACTTCCCGCTCGGCGTGGCCGAGGGCGCGCGCGCCACGAACACCTGCGCCGCGACCACCGGGGAGAGTTCCGGTTCCCGGATGCGGGCCAGCGCCTCGGCGACCGTGGTGTCCGGCGTGAGGATCACCGGTTCCGAGGTCATCACGCTGCCCGCGGTGCCCGGGCGGTAGTTCATCAGCTGGCGGACCGGGTCGGCCTCGTCCGGCTCCATCAGGTCGAGCAGCACCGCCTGCTCGGCCTTGGGCAGCTCGGCCAGCAGGTCGGCGGCGTCGTCCGGGTCCATCCGCTCGAGCACGTCGGCGGCCCGTTCCCGGGGGAGCTGGACCAGGATCTCGACCTGGTCGTGCTCGGGCAGCTCCTCGAGCACGTCGGCCAGCGTGCGGTCGCTCAGCGCGGCGGCGACCTCGTTGCGCCGCGCGTCCGGCAGGTCTTGCAGGGCGTTGGCCATGTCGGCCGGTTTCATCTGCTCGAGCAGGGCCAGCAGGTTGGAGGTGCCCTGGGTGTCGGTCGGGCCGACCAGCCCGCGGACCCGTTCGTACTCGGCCTGGAAGACGTGCCCGCGGCGGGCCAGCCGGCCGGTCTGCCCGCGTACGGCGACCCGGGTGACCAGCCACTCGGTGTTGCGGTTGAGATCCATGCCGATGTCGACGACGTTGGCCACGATGCCCGAGTCACCGCCGCCGTCGGGCGTCACCGTCACCCGGCGGTCGAGCAGATCCTCGACCACCAGCAGCTCGTTGGGCCGTTTCTCGAACCGGCGCAGGTTGAGCGAGCCGCTGGAGAGCACGACCGCCTCGGCGTCCATCGACGTCACCCGGCCGATCGGCAGGAAGATGCGCCGCCGCAGCGCCATCTCGGCGACCAGCCCGACGACCTGCGGCGGCCGGTTGGTGGTGCGCAGGCGCACGACGGCGTCGCGCACGCGCCCGACCCGGTCGCCGTTGGGGTCGAAGACGGGCAGGCCGGCGAGCCGGGCCAGATAAACCCTTGTCCCCATGGTCACCGTTCCAGCCTAGGTTAGGGTCCGGACATGTCAGGAGTGGCGTACGAGATCGTCGACGTGTTCACCGATCGCCCGTTCGCGGGTAATCCGCTCGCGGTGGTCTACGACGGCGCCGGCCTCGCCACTGATCAGATGCATACCCTCGCCCGTGAATTCAACCTGGCCGAGACGGTGTTCGTGCTCCCACCGCGTGATCCGTCGGCCACGTACCGGGCGAGGATCTTCACTCCCGAGGCGGAACTGCCGTTCGCCGGGCACCCGAGCGTCGGCGCGGCGGTCACCTCGATGCGGCGCGGGCTGTTCCCGGCGGGCGAGGTCGTGCAGGAGTGCGGCGCGGGGTTGCTGCCGATCACCGTGACCGAGTCGGGGGCGGCCACGGTCACCGGCGGAGAGCCGAAGCTGGGCCCGCCGCTCGATCCGGCCCCGCTGCTCGCGCTGGCCGGTCTGACGGCCGACGACTACGCCGGGGACGAGCAGGCGGCCCCACGCTCGGCCGGGTGCGGTCTGGACTGGGTGTTTCTTCCCGTACGCCGAGAGGCGCTGGCCAAGGTGAGGATCGATCAGCCGGCCGCGGAACGGGCAGGAATCGCCGACCTCAGCGTCTTCTCCTGGTCGGAATCGCCGACCGAGGCCCATGCCCGCGTCTTCATCCCGGGCACGGCGGTGCCCGAAGACCCGGCGACCGGCTCGGCCGCGCTCGGGCTCGGCGTGTGGCTGGTCGCGTCGGGATGGCTGCCCGGCGTGGGCACGGCGGCCTACAAAGTGCACCAGGGCATCGAGATGAAGCGTCCGTCGCTGCTCGACTGCCGGGTCACCGCCACCGACGGCGTGGCCACGCTGGCCACGGTGGGCGGGCACGTCTGGCCCATCGCTGCCGGGGTTATCGCGATCCCGCCGTTCGTCGGCTAAAGGATCTTTCGGCGCTTGACCCGGTGCAGCCGGAACGGGCGAGGGGTCTCGACCCGGGCCGGCGTCTCCCGCGGCTCGGCCGCGCCGGAATCGGCCGGGAGATCAGGGGCGCTGACCGGCGCCTGCTCGGCCACGGGCGTGAGGCGCACGACGGCACAACCGTCCTCGGCCCAGCGCGCCGCCACGTCGTCGGCCGTCCCCGAGGCGTTCAGCCGCTTGGCCGCCAGCTGAGGGGCGACCTCGTTCCACTCGTCGCTGCCCGGGGTCAATCGAGCCACGGCCGCCTCAGTGATCACGATCAGGCCGCCGTTGTCCCCCCGGAGCCGGACCATGGCGCGGGAGGCCGTGGCCAGGTCGGGCGCGAACTGCTCGCCGGCCCCGCTGACCACGATCAGCGTCCCGTCCAGCGGCATCACCCACAGGGCCAGGGCCGGCCCGTCACCGACCGAGATCCAGGCCAGCGCAGCCTTCTTGAGCGCCTCATCAAGCACCGCCGAACTCACGCCGCCATCCTCCCACGCCTCGGTCAGACTGCGGCCTGCTGCCTGGTGCCGGCGACGCGGGCGTGGTCGACCAGGCCGACCACCTCGGTGAGCGACCGGACCGTACGGCCGGCGAAGTTGGTGTCGGCGTCGAAGACCAGGTGGTTGGCCAGGTCGGGGGCGGCCAGCCGGACCGGGGTCATGCCCACCGCGGCGGCGCCGGTCAGCTCGTGACTGCCGCCGTCGCCCACATAGAGGCATTCGGACGGCCACACGCCCAGTTCGTCGCAGGCGGCCAGATAGATGCGCGGATCGGGCTTGCAGACACCCAGCCGCACGGAATAGATCGTGGCGTCGAGCAGCGGAGCGACCGGCAGACTGGGCAGGAAAGCCGGCAGCTCGTGGGTGCAATCGCTGATCAGCGCGGTGGCCAGACCGCGGCGCTTGATCGCGACGAGCGCGGTCACCGCGTCGGCCCGCAGCCGGGTGTCGGCCTTGAGCGCGTCGACCCGGGCCGGCACCCCGGCCCGGAGCTGGTCGGTGCGGGGGCGGCCACCGGCCTGCTCGATCACCCATCGTAGGGTGGCCTCGGCGGACCCGTAGCGGCCCCGGGCCCGGGCCCGGAACGTGCGGTCCAGCACCCCGAGAACCGCCTCGGGATCAGCGCCGAGCGATCGCGCGATCTCGGCGTGCTGGGGTCCCCGCTGGACAGATCGGGTCAAGGTGCCGAAAAAGTCAAACACGACCGCACGGTATGCGGGCATGGCGAAACGCCTCCCAAGGCATCGATGAGTTCAAAAGGGTCGCGAAACCTCGGTGACTGTAGCCATGGCATCACTCTCCGTTCAATAGGGGTTCGCAAAATGTGGTGCACAAGTCCGCAAGAAGTGACTGCCGGGGATGAATGAGCGCTCATCGCGCCAACTGCCGACCGTCCTGGCACTGGTCGTTGCGGTCTTCGCGTTGTCCTCGTCGGCCTCGCTGATCGCCTTCGCGGCCGCTCCGGCCCTGGCCATCGCGTTCTGGCGCAACGCGATCGCGACCGTGGCGCTGACCCCCATCGCGTACGGGCCCCGGCGTTCCGAGATTCTCGGCGCCTCCCGCCGGGTGGTGATCTTCAGCGTGCTCGCCGGCGCCGCCCTCGCCGCCCACTTCGCCACCTGGATGCCGAGCGTCCAACTCGGCTCGGTGGCCACGGCCACCGCCCTGGTCGCCACCCAGCCGGTGTGGCAGGGCCTGATCGCCGCCGGGCAGGGCCGTCGCCCCTCGACCGCCGGCTGGATCGGCATCGGGCTGGCCGTCGCGGGCGCGGCCTGGGCCACCGGCGCCGACATCGGCGTGTCCCGGCAGGCCGTGCTGGCCGACATCCTGGCCCTGCTCGGCGGCATCTTCGCCGCGGTCTACACGGCCCTGGGCGAGCGCACCCGCTCGGAGCTGAGCACGATCACGTACACCTGGATCTGCTACGGCACCTGCGCCGTGCTCCTGCTGGTGGTCTGTCTGGTGTCCGGCGTCCGGCTCGGCGGTTACGACGGCCGGACCTGGCTGGCGATCCTGGCCATCGTGGCCGGCGCCCAATTGCTGGGCCACTCGATGCTCAACTACGCCGTGAAGCACATCTCGGCCACCACGGTCAGCGTCCTGATCCTGCTCGAAGTGCCCGGCGCGGCCCTGCTGGCCTGGCTGTGGCTGGGTCAGGAGCTGCGGGCGGCAGCCCTGCCCGGCCTCGCCCTGATCATGTCCGGCGTGGCCGTGGTCATCCTGGGCGCGCGGCGTTCGGCCCGTCCCGTGCTCGATCCGTCCTCTCCCTAATTGCGCGATTCGCGGCTTTCGGTCGTTGAGCCCTGAGGCGCTCGCCTGGCGGCCTTCGCCGGTGCGGGGTAGAGAGGGGGAATGCAATGTACGGTGCTCGATTCCGGACCGGCTGTCTCCTGGTGCTCGGGGTGGTTCTCGTGATCGGGGGCTGCGCCGAGTCGGCCGACGAACAGCCCGGTGAGAACCCGGGCCTGACCGGCGGCTGGAGCACGGCCGGCTGCGAATTTCTGCGCCTGCCCGAGCAGGTGGCCATCTCCGGCGTGGCCATGCCGGTCACTCCGGCCGAGTTGGAAGCCGCGATGGGCCGCATCGAGCAGGCCGGCCGCAAGGAGTTCCCCGGCAGCTACGCCGGCATCGAGGTCGACCAGGAAAACGCCCGGGCGATCGTCCACCGCATCCCGTCGGCGGCCTTCGACGACTTCATCCGCACCGCCGCCCAGGCCACGTGCATCGTCGTCCGCGACGCCGCCCACTCGGCCGTCGACCTGGCCTTCTGGCACGACCGGGTGCTGGCTGACCTCGACTACTGGGCCCACTCCGGCGTCCGCATCGTCTCGGTCGGAGCCCGCCACGACGGCGCCGGCGTCGAGATCGGCACCCAGGATCTCGACAAGGCCCGTACGGAGATCCCCGCCCGCTACGGCCCCGACGCGCCGCTGCTGTTCCTCGCCGAAGCCCCGGTCCGCCCCCTGGCCAACCCGACCCCCACCCCCCGCACCAACTGACGGAAGCCCGCCCACCGCAGAGCCCGGCCACCGCAGAGCCCGCCCTCCCCAAGGGGGCCTCCGCCGCCGGGCATCAGTGTGACGAAATCTGCGGATTCTTGCGCGACGACCTGTGGATAACCCCGGGCTGTGGATAACCAGAACACGGCGATGAGACCTGAAGGGCGCCTTGTCCAGCGGACGCGGGCTGGGGTGAAAAGGCTGCGAGGAACCCTGATTTCCATCCGGTGGGGTTCGGCTGTATGGCGGGAAATCGGCGGCGCCGGGTGGAATGGCGTCCCTCGCGACGCCGGGGCGGCAGCGCATTGAGAGGATGTCCCCGGGATGCGCCACGGGGCCGGCGATGTTTGCCCTGGCCCCGAGGACCGGGCAGGATCGCCGCAGCGGCGAAAAGGGTCCGGCGTGATCTCGCCGGAAGTCGCTGTCGAGGTGGAGGTCCAGGTGGAGGCTGCGGAGACGCAGGAAGCGCCGGTCACGTTGCGGCTGGACGGCAAGGTCGCCCTGGTCACGGGGGCCGGCAGTCCGGACGGCATCGGGTACGCGACGGCGCGCCGGCTGCGTGATCTCGGTGCGCGGGTGGCGATCGTGTCGACGACGCGGCGCATTCACGAACGGGCCGCCGAGCTGGGGGTCACCGGGTTCGTCGCCGATCTCACCGACGAGGCCGAGGTGGGCGCGCTGGCCGACGCCATCACCGACCAGCTGGGCGACGTCGAGGTGCTGATCAACAACGCCGGTCTGACCAGCCGGGCCAGTCCCGAGGTGCTGCGGCCGGTGGCCCAGCTCACCTATGACGAGTGGAAATCCGAGATCGACCGCAACCTCAGTACGGCGTTCCTGTGCAGCCGCGCGTTCCAGGGCGGCATGGCCGAACGCGGCTGGGGCCGGATCGTCAACCTCTCGGCCACCGCCGGGCCGGTCAACGCGCTGCCGACCGAGGCGGCCTACGCGGCGGCCAAGGCGGGCGTGGTCGGTCTGACCAGGGCGCTCGCGATGGAGTTGGTCGCCGACGGCGTCAACGTCAACTGCGTGGCGCCGGGCACGATCTACACCGCTGCGTCCACCGTGACGGAGATCAAGCAGGGCCTGGGTACGCCGATCGGCCGTCCCGGCACGCCCGATGAGGTGGCCGCGGCGATCGCGTTCCTCTCGTCGCCGGCCGCTTCCTACATCACCGGCCAGATGCTGGTCGTCGACGGCGGCAACAGTGTCCGCGAGGCCGAGTTCCGCTGACCGGCGGTCTGCCGGCCAGCGCTTCACCGGCCACGGGCTACGGACCGCCGCTCAGGGCCGCCGCTTCACCGAGCACCGAGCTACGGACGACTGCTTCAGGGACCGCTGCGTTATGGACCGCCGCTTCACCGGGCAATGCGCTACGGACCACTGCTTCAGAGACCGCTGCGTGATGGACCACGGCTTTGCCGAACACCGTTTTACCGACCATCGCGCGGTCGGCCGGGGCGACCGGCCGACCCGCGTGGTGTCTTACGGGCTGGTGCTCGCGCTGCCGACGGCAATGACGACGACGACCACGTAGAAGGCGCAGGCCAGGACGGCCAGGCCGGTGAAGATGTAGCCGAGCCAGAGACCGGCCGTGGCCAGGCCTTCGCCCTGCTCGCCGGTCTGCCGGATCTGCTTCTTGGCCACGTGGCCCATGACGATCGCGGCGGGCGCGAAGACGAACGCGAACACGAGCGCCAGAATGGCCATCGTGTTGGTCGTGGCGACCGGCTGGTACGGCTGCCCGTAGGCGGGCTGGCCGTAACCCGACTGCTTGTACGGGTCCTGCCCGTACGCCGGCGGCGGTGGCGACCCGTAAGGCTGGCCGCTGGACGGCTGCGACCCGTACGGCTGCCCGCTCGACGGCTGGGACCCGTACGGCTGACCGCTGGCCGGCTGGGCGCCGTAGGGCTGCCCGCTTGACGGCTCGGCCGAATAGGGCGTGGTCGGGTCGTACGGCTGCTGCCCGTAAGGCTGCTGCGGCTGGTATGGATCCGGCGTTCCGCCGGGCGGATAAGTCATCAGGTCCTCCTTGTTCCCCGGCACGGTACTAGCCAGGCCGCGAAACAGAACACGATAGGTCTACGTGTCCGCAGGTTGCGACGGTAATCGGACTGATCCGGCCCGATCTTTGTCCGACCGGCCGACCCTCGTCAGGACAGCTTGGTGAGGCTGCCCACCGCTCGTTCGACGGCGAGGCACCTGTCTTCTACGTAGTCGAGACCGGCCGCCTCGGCGATGCTGCGCGCCTCGGCCGAGAAGATGCCGCTCTGCAGCCACACGGCCGGGGCTTTGATGGCCACCGCCTGCCGCACCACCTCGACCGCGTCGCGCGCGGGCCGGAACACGTTGACCAGGTCGATCGGCTCGTCGATGTCGGCCAGGCTGGCCACGGTCGGCACCCCGAAGACCTCGTCGACGAACGGGTTGACCGGGATGATCCGCCAGCCGTGCCGCAGCATCTGCAGCGGAACCGTGTGTGCGGGCTTGAACGGGTCGCGCGACGCTCCGACCACGGCGATGACGGTGGCTTCGGCCAGGATCTGCTGTGCATCCCTCATGACTTCGACTGTAGTCAAGCCTCCCTTGCCCTGATCGATCTGTTGGTCACAGCAGGGTCAGCTGTTCCTCGTGCGGTTCCGTCGTCTCGGGGGCGGCCTCGGTCAGTGAGCGAGCCTCGCCCGGCTCGGCGCGATGCAGCCCGTGCCGTCGAGCCGCGATGCGCACCCGGGCGGTGACCTCGCGCTGGTAGGTCTGCGGCGCGTAGGACCCGTTGCCGTAGAGCTCGCGATAGCGCGGGGCCAGGTCGGGCCGGGTCTGGGTCAGCCAAGCCGCATACCACTCCCGGGCGCCGGGCCGCAGGTGCAAGGGGAGCGGGGTGACGCTGGTGGCCCCGGCGGCCGCGATCGCCGCGACGGTCTCGTCGATCGACTCGTCGGTGTCGGTGAGGCCGGGCAGGATCGGCGCCATCAGGACGCCGATCTCGAAGCCGGCGTCGGTGAGCCGGCGCACGGCGTCGAGCCGGCGCCGCGGGCTGGGCGTGCCCGACTCGACCGCGCGCCAGACCTGCTCGTTGACGAAACCGACCGAGAACGACAGCCCGACCTGGGTCACCTCGGCCGCCTGGGTGAGCAGCTCGAGGTCGCGCAGGATCAGCGTGCCTTTGGTGAGGATCGAGAACGGGTTGGCGTGGTCGCGCAGGGCCGTCAGGATCTCGGGCATCAGCCGGTAGCGCCCCTCGGCCCGCTGATAGACGTCGACGTTGGTGCCCATGGCGATGGCCGCGCCGGACCATTTCGGCGCGGCCAGCTCGCGGCGGATGAGCTCGCCCGCGTTGACCTTGACGACGATCTTGGAGTCGAAGTCGTGGCCGGTGTCGAGGTCGAGATAGCTGTGCGTGTGGCGGGCGAAGCAGTTGTGGCTGACCACGCCGTCGGCGATGAAGTCGCCCGTGCCGGTGGAGATGTCGAACAGCGGCAGGGTGAGCCCGAGATCCTCGATGTCGACCACGGCGAGCTGACGGCCGGCCCGCACGCCGACCCCGGAGGCGTCGAGTGGGGCGCCGTCGACCCCGGTGAGATGCCGGAAGCGCAGCGCCGCCCAAAGGTCGCGGTCGATCTCGACCGTGCCGGTGAGGCCGGGACGGGCCCGGACCGGGCTGCGGCTGGGCAGGCCGAGGTGGGTGAGCGCCTCGATCACCCGGGACAGGAAGAGCCGGTCGCCGCTGGTGAAGCTGATCGCCAGCCGGTCGGCCCGGCCCACGGCGCCGAACGCTCCGGCCAGAAACCCTCGATACCACCCCGTGGTCGGCATCTCGGGCCAGCGCAGCGCCTCGTGCAGGGGCACGTCGTCGAGATAGCCATCGGCGCGAACCCAGGCGTCGCCCTCGCGGGCCGGGACGCCGTCGGTGTCACCGCGGCCGGCGTCGCCCCGGACCAGGCCGCAGAGGAAGCCCGCCTGATAGTCGGGGGACTCCTTGGGCGGCTCGGCGAAGTGGCCGACGCCGAACATCAGGTCGCCGACGGCGAGCGCGGGCTGGTGGGCCTCGGCCGGGCTGACGTGCCGCCAGCCGCGATCGGTCAGGAAGCGGTGGTCGCCGCTGGCCACCAGCCGGGTGCCGTCGGCCAGGGTGACCCGGAACGCCGCCTTGGTGGTCGACCAGTGGTCGACCACGGTGGTCGGCACGTAGCGCCGGGTGGAGCCGGCGCCCATCGTGCCCATCACGCTGTCGCCGGGAGTGAGCTCGGCCAGCCGACGGGTGGTGCCGTCGGCCATCAGGATCGGGGTGTCACCGGACAGGCAGTAGGCGCAGGCGTGCGAGCAGCCTCGATAGGGGTTGATGGTCCACCCGAACGGCACCCGCGACGCCCCGGGAACCCGGTTGATCAGGCTTTTCGCCCGGATCTCGTAGAACGTCATTCCGCTGAAGCCGGGGGTGTCGAACGTGCGGACGGTGGCGCCGGGCAGCGCCAGCGGCAGGGGTGCCGCCGGCGCTGCCCTGTCGAGGAACGAGCCGCCGTCGGACGGGACCGACAGGTTGGACCATCGCATGGCAGGAATTCGAACACATGTTCGATCTGCTTGTCCAGTCATCTTTCGGAGTGTCGCCGGCCTCGGAGCCCGCCCGGCGTGGCGGCATGCGAAAGGCCCGCGAACCGAACGGGTTCGCGGGCCTGACGAGGAAAAACAAGCCTGACCCGAAGGTCAGGGTGCGGGTCAGTGGCTGTGGGCCGCCAGCTGCGTACGCACCTCGTCCATGTCGAGCTTCTCGACCTGCTCGATCAGGTTTTCCAGGGCCGACTCGGGAAGAGCGCCCGGCTGTGAGAAGACGATGACGCCGTCGCGGACGGCCATGATCGTCGGGATCGAGCGGATGTCGAATTTCGCGGCGAGCGCCTGCTCGGCCTCGGTGTCGACCTTGCCGAAGGTGATGTTGGTGTGGCTCTCGGAAGACCGCTCGTAGGTCGGAGCGAAGCGGACGCACGGCCCGCACCAGCTTGCCCAGAAGTCGACCAGGACGATCCCGTCCTTGCCGGTGACCTCGTCGAAGTTCTCAGCGGTCAGCGCAACCGTCGCCATGATGTCTCCGTCCACGGGAAATTGGCTTTCGTGGGATGCAAACCCATAGTTCACATCAGGCATTCCCTATCCGGGGCCGGACGACACGTGGTCTGGAGCACCAAATGGGGACGCGGTGTGGGGCTCGGGCAACCCATCGTAACGTTTAGTGAAGAGAGCGCTGGAGCTTACCGAGCAAGTTGTAACGTCCGTTTTGCGCTGAGGAATCCGGACATGGCGCGTCGGGCCAGGCCGAACCGCCGGTGACCTCGCAGTCTGCGCTCGCCGAGAGTAATTGGAAACCTTGTTAAATGTGAATTGTGTCACTGGTGAACACCCTTCACATCGATACGCAGGGTAAGGCAGACTCGGTTGCATCAGAGCGTGGGCGGCGGGTGCCGGGGAGGGCCCCGCCGCTCATTGCGTCTCCTCCTCCGACCGTTCGCCGGCCGGCCGGGCTGGGTAGCGTAACCGCCCATGATTGCCGCTGAGGACGAGTCCGCCGAGGTCGGTGTGGGGCCCTGGGCCGGCGACCCGCCCGATGATCCCCGTTACGACCCCGAGCTGCTGGTCAGCGGTGATCGCCGCAACGTGGTCGACCGCTACCGGTACTGGCGGCGCGAGGCCGTGGTGGCTGATCTGGACACCCGGCGGCACGACTTCCACGTGGCGATCGAGAACTGGCAGCACGACTTCAACATCGGCACGGTGGTGCGCAACGCCAATGCCTTCCTGGCCGCCGAGGTGCACATCGTGGGGCAGCGACGGTGGAACCGGCGAGGTGCCATGGTCACCGACCGTTACCAGCACGTGCGTCACCACCCCACGATTGAGGAATTCGTCACCTGGGCCGCCGAGCGCGACCTGCCGGTGATCGGGATCGACAACCTGCCGGGCTCGCGGCCGATGGAGACGGTGACCCTGCCCCGGCGCTGCGTGCTGCTGTTCGGGCAGGAGGGTCCCGGGCTGTCCGAGCCGGCCCGGACGGCGTGCACCGAGCTGTTCTCGATCGCGCAGTACGGCTCGACCCGCTCGATCAACGCCGGGGTGGCCAGTGGGATCGCGATGCACGCCTGGGTCCGCGCGCACGCGGGACCCCCACCCGAGTGAATCTTGCGGAAAAGTCCGGGTTCTGCGGATCCGCTTGACGCGGCCTGTCTCGGGCCGCACGGTAAGAGGCGTGGGTGTCACAGTGAGTTGCCCCAGATGCGGTGCGCAGGTCCGGAAGCCGGACCTGATGCACTCCGACTGGCGTTGCGACAACTGCGGCGAGGTCCCACCGTTCCATGTGGCCGAGCACATCGGCACCGAAATCGTCGACAGCATGCTGCAGCGCCAGGCCTCCTCGCCCGAGAAGGTGCCGTTCTGGTGTCCGTGGCCGCTGCCGCTCGGCTGGATGGTCACCGGTGTCGGCTGGGCCGGCGACGACCGCCTGGGCGTCCGCGCCACCGCGATCGCCTGCAGCGGCCCGGAGCCGCTCGGCGGCGGTCCGGCCGATGTGGTCTTGATCGCCGAGCAGCCGGGCGTCGGGCTGGGCACCAGATTCGCCGGAATTCCGGGCATCGATCCAGGTCATCTCATTGCCGAGGCGCTCGCCGACGGAGCCGGCCACGCCGGTCCGCACGCCAAGATCAAAGCGGCCGGCCACCCCACTCCACTGTGGTGTGTCAAGTCCCCGGAGGATCGAAGCGCGTACGTGAGTGAGGCAAAAGGAATGTGGCTCTATGCGGTAGCGTGGCCCGCAAGCGCGGGCTACTTCCTCGCGGAGCACGTCGTCCTGCACGATCTCTCCGAGGGCGTTCCGTCCGAGCTGGTGTACGGAGCGCCGTCTCCGTATCTGCAGGGCCGAGCTTGAAACGGGCAATGCTTCAGGGCAGGGCTTGACGGAGAGCAAGGCTTGACACGGCGGGGTTGACCCGCCTGCCTAGGCAAGTTGGGGCTTGACCTGCGGATATGGAATCGGCTTTTCGGCCACAATGTTCACACCGAGCGACGAAGCTGATACCGTCAGTACTGCCGCGGCGCTGACCGTCACCCGCACCCACAGGAGAAGGCCCGCCATGATCAAGAAGGTTCTGACCTGGCTTGGTATCGCGTTCTTGATCTTTTTCATTGCCTTCAACCCGAACTCGGCGGCGTCTGTCTTCGAGTCACTCGGAGGCACGATCGCCGATATTGCCCGAGGCTTCGGCACGTTCTTCACCAACCTCGTCGCTTAGCATCACCACATGGGTGGTCCAGCTGAGCCGCACGAGCCTCGAGGCGAGGGCGCCGGGCGCCCTCGGGACGACGACGACAACTTCGGGTTCAACGACCCGGCGTTCGACGACGACGCCGACTACACGCGTCCGCCGCGTCGTGCCTATGCGGACGGTCCTGGTTTCTCGCCCGACGCCGGTTATTCACCGGACGCCGGCTACTCCGAGGACGCGGGCTATGCGCGCAGCGCCGGCTACCGCGACGGTGGCTATGACGACAGCGGCGACGAGTACGAAGCTCCCGTCTTCACCGAGGAAGAGCTCGAAGGCCTGGGCGGTGGCGGTGGCGGTCCCCGTCGGGTGCTCCCCCTGGAGGATGAACCGACCACTCTGGTCGCTCGCTATCTCTTCCCGACGGAGCGCTACCGTGGCGAGTGGAAAAGGCACTGGATCCACCTCTCCACGCCGCTCGGCATCGGCGCCGGCGCCACGCTCCTGCTGGGCTATCTGGCCGGCTTCCTGACCCGGCAGAACATCAACGGCCTGGTGACCGTGGCCGTCCTGATCTGGCTGGGCGTGATCAGCTGGGTCGCCTGGAAGGTCTTCGACTGGTATTTCGACCGGTTCATTCTGACCAACAAGCGGGTGATGGTCGTCAACGGCATCATCACGCGCCGGGTGGCCATGATGCCCCTGCTCCGGGTGACCGACATGAAATACGAGCAGTCCGCGCTCGGCCGCATGCTGAGCTACGGCACGTTCGTCCTCGAGTCGGCCGGCCAGGATCAGGCCCTCCGCGAGGTCAAGCACCTGCCCAACCCCAACGAGCTCTACCTGCGCGTGGTCGAAGAGATGTACGAGCCGCAGGCCGTCGAGGCCCGTCTCGGCAAGGACAGCGACGGCGACGACGCTTGATCCGGTCGGATTCACCACTCTGTGACGAAGGGATCGCGCGGGAGACGAGCAGCGGGTGGCACGCGGCCGGTAGCGTTTTCCGGTGAGCCGAATCGACCTGCACTGCCATTCCACGGCCAGCGACGGCACTTTGACCCCCGCCGAGCTGGTCAAGGCGGGTGCCGCGGCCGGTCTCGACGTCATGGCGATCACCGACCACGACACCACCGGTGGCTGGCAGCCGGCGGCCGAGGCGAGGCCCGACGGTCTTCGGCTGGTGCGCGGGGCCGAGCTCTCCTGCCGGTGGCACGGCGCCGACGAGTGGCCGATCGCGCTGCACATGCTGGCCTACCTGTTCGACCCGGCCGAGCCGCGCCTCGCGGGTGACCTGGCCCGCCTGCGCCGCGACCGGGAACAGCGGGCCGAAAAGATCGTCAACAAGCTGAGCGCCGACGGGGTGCCGATCACCTGGGACGAGGTGTATCGCTACGCCGCGGGCGGTTCGGTCGGGCGGCCGCACATCGCGCAGGCGCTGATCCGGGCCGGGCTCGTCCGCACCACGAACGAGGCCTTCGCCTCCCGCTGGCTGGGGGCTCGGTATTTCGTACCGAAGGCCGACCTGGACGTTTTCGAAGCGGTGCGAGCCGTTCGGGCGGCGGGCGGGGTGACCGTTTTCGCCCACCCGCGAGCCACCGTGCGCGGGCGGGTGGTGCCGGACAGGTTGATCGTCGAGCTGGCCGAGGCCGGGTTGTTCGGTCTCGAGGCCGACCACGAGGACCATTCGCCGGTCGAGCGGGCCCACGTGCGCGCGCTGGCCGACAGCCTCGGGCTCGTCGTCACCGGGTCGTCCGACTTCCACGGCACCCACAAGACCGTTCGGCTGGGTGATTTCACGACCGACCCCGAGGCGTACGAGAACATCGTGTCCGCCGCGACCGGAGTTTCCGTCCTGGGGTGACGTCGGACGCACCGGACTGCGGCCGGGCGGCCCGCGCACCTACCTTGATCGGGTGAATCTGAAGCTGCTCGGCGAGGTCTTCGTGACCCTGCTGGTGATCGTCGACCCACCCGGCATGGTCCCCGTCTTCCTCGCGCTGACCGGGACGATGGACACGCGCGCCCGGATGAAGGCGGGCACGCAGGCCGTCCTGCTCGCGCTGGGCGTGATCATCGGCTTCGCCGTGGCCGGTCAGACTCTGCTCGACTATCTCCACGTGCAGCTGCCCGCGCTGCAGGGGGCCGGCGGTCTGCTGCTCATCCTGGTCGCGTTGCAGCTGCTCACCGGCAAGGCCGACGAGCCGTCCGAGCAGGGCGGCACCAGCAATGTCGCGCTGGTGCCGATCGGCACGCCGCTGCTGGCCGGCCCGGGCGCGATCGTGGCCACCATGCTGTTCGTGCGGCGGGCCGAAGGCCCCGACGAGTATCTGGTCATCGGCATCGGGATCCTGCTGGTCATGGCCACGGTGTGGCTGGTGCTGCGGTTCTCGGGCGGGATCGTCAAGCTGCTCCGGCCGGCCGGCATCGAGGTGCTCACCCGGATCGCCGGTCTGCTCCTGGCGGCGATCGCGGTGCAGCTCATCGCCGACGCCATCGACGCCTTCGTGCAGCTCTACATCTCGGCGGGGTGACGGGCCGGGGTTTTGTCGTACCCGGCTGGCAGGATTGCTCTGTGCCCCCCACCAGACCCCCTTCGGCCCGAGGCTCCTCCACCCAGAGCTCCGGCGTGGTGCCCGAGCAGCTCGGTTTTGCCGGCATGCCCGAGCGGCTCTTCGTGTGCACGCCGAGCAAGCTCGGGTCCTACGCGGATTGCCCGCGCCGCTATCGACACTCCTACGTCGACCGTCCCGCCCCGCCCAAGGGCCCGCCCTGGGCGCACAACTCGCTCGGCGCGAGTGTCCACACCGCGATGAAGAACTGGTACGGCGTGGCCGCCGACCGGCGTGCGGCTGACAACCTGCCCACCCTGCTCAAGGCGACCTGGGTCCGCGAGGGCTACCGCGACGTCGACCAGGAGCGGGTGGCCTACCGGGCGGCGCTGGGTTGGCTCGAGACCTATGTGAAGGGGCTCGACCCGGCCGTCGAGCCGCTCGGGGTGGAACGGGTGGTCGCCACCAAGACGGCCGTGCTGGCCTTCAACGGCCGCGCCGACCGCATCGACTCCCGCCAGGGTCCCGACGGCCCCGAGGCGGTGATCGTCGACTACAAGACCGGCCGGTCCGGCCTCAGCGCCGACGACGCCCGCGGCTCCCAGGCGCTGGCGCTCTATGCCTACGCCGCCCAGCGCGTCTTCCGCCGCCCGAGTTACCGCGTCGAGCTGCACCACCTGCCGACGGCCACGGTGGCGGTCCACGAGCACACCGAGGAGTCGCTGGCCCGCCAGGTCACCCGGGCCGAAGACACCGCCCGCGACATCATCGCCGCCGAAAAGGCCGTGGCCGCCGGGGCCGACCCCGACGCTGAGTTCCCCACCAACCCGGGCGCGCTGTGCTCGTGGTGCGACTTCCGCAAGACCTGCCCGGCCGGCATCGAGGCCGCCACCAAGGAGCCCTGGGCCGCCGTCGACCACCTAACGGTGTAAACCGGCCCAGGTTCCGCCCCGGCCCCGGTCTCGCCTCGGCCCCGGTACCGCCCCAGGCTCGGGCTTCGGCGGCACCGGGTCTCGTCCAAGGCCCAATGCCCCTGCGGCGTCCCGGGCTGGGTGCGGCGGGGGTGCGGCCTGCTGGGGGTCGGTGATGCTGGGAGACCTGCTGTCAGGCTTCGGTGACGCCGGCTCGGGCGAGGGCCTCCTGGCGGACGGGGGAGACGCGGTATTTGCGGGGGAGGGTGTTGAGGACGCCGGTCAGCAGCAGGCGCATGCCGCGGGCCGAGAGGTCGGCGGTCACGTCGGTGGTGGGCCAGCCGAGACCGCCGTAGAGGCGACGCGCCCAGGGCGGGAGCAGGCCCATGGCGGTGCCGGCGACGCCGAAATAGGCCCAGCGGGTCGGGCCCAGGCTGAGGCCCACGCGCAGGGCACGGCTGCTCCAGTAATCGGGCACGGGCGGCACGGTCAGGAAGAGCGCCGTCTCCGCGCTGTCCTTGGTCAGGCTGAGCTCGGGGCGGATGCCCTCGTAATAGGCCTCGACCTCGGCCGCGGTGGCGGGAACGGTCGCCGGGTCCAGACCGACCAGCTCGGCCGCCTTGAGCTGCTCGGTGTAGTAGCGGTCGACCTCGTCGGGGGTGAGCCTGAGGCCGGCCCTCGTGGCGGTGGTCAGGAACGACTCGACCTCGGCGACGTGCACCCAGCGCAGCAGGTGGGGCTCGTCAATGCGGAACGTCTCGCCGGTGCCGGGGTCGGTCGCCGTCATCCGGGAGTGCAGGCGACGCAGGCGGGCGGCCGCCTGCTCGACCTCGGCCGTGGTGCCGTAGATGACCGTGCCGACGTAGTTCGAGGTGCGGATCAGCCGCCCCCACGGGTCGGCGCGATAGCCGGAGTTCTGCTGCACGCCCGCCACCGCCCGGGGGTGCAGGGCCTGGAGGTAGAGCGAGCGGAGCCCGCCGAGCAGGAGGATCGGCTCGCGGTGAAGTTTCCAGGTGACCGAATCCGGCCCGAACAACCCGACGTCGACGCTCATGCACTCAACAGTGCCACGCCGAACCCGCGAAGTTGAACTCGTTCAGTTTCAAATTATGGCTGGTAAGGGAACGTCAGGCGGAGTCGGCGGCACGACGGGCCTGACAGGCCGGGCAGAGACCCCAGAAGGTCACCTCGGCCTCGTCCAGCTCGAAGCCGTGCGCCATCGCGGGCGTCAGGCAGGGGCGCTCGCCGACCGCGCAGTCGACGTCGGCGATCTCGCCGCACCCGCGGCAGACGACGTGGTGGTGGTTGTCGCCGGCGCGAGCCTCGTAGCGGGCGGAACTGCCGGCCGGCTCCAGGCGCCGGGCCAGCCCGGCCCGGGACAGGGCGCCCAGCACGTCGTACACGGCCTGGGTGGAGACCGAGTCGAGACGGGTGCGGGCCCGGCGGGCGATGTCCTCGACCTCGAGGTGGCCGCCCTGGGCCAGGATCTCCAGCACGGCGAGGCGCGGCTTGGTGACCCGCAGGCCGTGCTCGCGCAGCAGTTCTTCGCCGGTCGGCATCGGTCCATGACAACACGATTCGCAGGAAAGCCCAACACCTCGATCATCTGACAACCTGATCAAGCGCGAGTTGGACAAGATCGGCCGGAGCGGTGAACCAGGACCGGCTCGCGGGCGTAAGCGCATACGGGGAATGTTGCGCCGTCAGATACTTCTTCGCTGGCGGCCCCGACCAGTTATCAGGAGGCGTCGTGTTCGACCAGATCAACGGCCTGCCGGTGCACGTGCTTGTGCTGCACGCCGCGGTCGTTTTCGTCCCGTTGCTCGCGGTGGGGGCGGTGGTCTATGCGCTGGTTCCCCGCTGGCGGCCCAAGCTGGGCTGGGCGCTCGTGCTGCTGTCCATCGCCGCGCCGGTGGCGACACTGGTGGCCAAGCTCTCCGGGACAGAGCTCTACAACCGCCTGCTCGGCCAGGGCATGAGCGGCCCGGGCAAGGAGATCCTCGACGACCACATGGGCTTCGGGTCGATGACCTTCTGGTTCACCCTGGCCCTCGGTGTGGCCAGCCTCGTGATGGTCGCCCTGACCTGGCGCAAGGGCGGCGGCCGGCTCCCGATGATCGGTGAAGTGGGCGGCGCCGTCGTGCTGATCGCCCTGGCCGCGGCGTCGGGCTACTACGTCTACAAGACCGGTGACTCGGGCGCCACGGCGGTCTGGGGCTCCTACTAGCAACCCCGCCACCGCCCGGCAAGTGGTCGGAAGCAGTTCGCCCCGGATGCGCCACCCGCGCACCGGGGCGATCGTCGTTAAAGCGAGGGTCGGCAAGCGAAGGTCGGCAAGCGAGGGTCGGCAAGCGAGGGTCGGCAAGCGAGGGTCAGAAGATGACGCGGGCGCAGAGCAGGCAGAGCAGGATCAGGGCGATCGCGCCCGCGACCAGCCCCACGCCGTAGGTGACCGTGCGGGCCGAGCCCTCGTCGTCGTCCAGGGCGTCCATGTCCTGCCCCGGCATGCTCCGCGGCGGCGGCGGGTGGGCGATCGTGGGCGGACGCCAGTTGGCCGAAGGCCGCCCGGTGCGGGGCGGGCCCGAGTAGTCGCTGCCGGGTTTCGGCGTGGGCGCCTCCGGCGGCCCCGCGGGCGCGGCGGCATCGGGATCCGGTCGTTGCCAATACGCGTCGTCCGGGACGCCGGTGGGGGAGCTCACGTTCACCGACGGTACAGCCGGAGGGGGAAGACGTCCGCAGCGGCGCGGGCCTACCCTCGTAGGCGTGGACATCCTGGATGAGCCCGAGCGCGACAACGACGCGGAACGCGAGGTCGATTTCGAGTCGGAAGAGGCAGCAGTCCTTCCCGACCAGACCCGTGACGACACCGAGCGCGGCTGGGGCGAACGATCGCACGAGAACGACGAGCGCCTGTTGGAGGACCGCCCACCACACTGGTGACTACCCTTACCGCGGGCGGATGAGCACGGCGAAGCTGTGGCCCGGCGCGGCGACGGCTCGCTCGGCCTCGTCGGGCGCGAGGGCCAGCAACAGACCGCCTGCGGTCGGATCGTCGGAGCCGGTCACCTGGAGGACCAGGGCGGATTCGGCGACCTGGGTCGTGGTGCCGTCAGACTCGTCGAGGCGCAACAGGTCGACGCGGTTGCCCGTCTCGACCAGGGCGAGCGCGGCCGGGTCGGCCAAGCGCACCGGCACGCCGACGCTGCCCGGTGGGACAGCCTGGCCGCCGGGTGAGCCGGACGGCACGGGCGAACTGGCCGCCGGCACGGTGTAGGTCGGCGGGGCGCAGCTCGGTGGTGGTGACCACGACGCCAGAGCGGCGGTGCCCAACAGGATCGCGACCACTGCGAGGCGTAGCAGTGTGCCGCGAGCCGGCCGGCGCCAGCGCACAGGATCCAGGCGCCCGTCGCCGCCGTCGCGGCTCGGAGTCCTCTGCGCCTCGGGGAGGGCAGCCCCCAACCGGGATGTGCCGGATCTGCCCATGGCCGTGCCCCTCCCGCTCGCTCCGGCGTCGCAGTCTTGCGGCGCCGGGGCAGACGTTAGGGCGGGCGGGAGATCGTTCGCTGCGGGCCTGTGGACAACCCGGCTCTGTGGATAACTTGGGCCGGTCGCGCGAGGTGTGCTAGCGGCCGCGGCAATGGGCCCACGACAAAGCCGCGCCAGACCGGGAACGGCCTGACGCGGCGGTGATGCCCTGCTCAGGAGGCGGCGGCGGCCTTCGTGCTGCTGCTGCCGGAGCCCGACCCCGAACTCGAGGAACCCGAGCCGGACGAGGACGAGGTCGAGGCCGGCGTCGAAGACGACTCCTTCGACGACGAAGACGACTCCTTCGAAGTAGAGGACGACGACTCCGTCTTGGCGGTCTCGGCGCCACCGGGCTTCTCGGCACTGACGTTGCCCGACCGCGAGTCGTTGCGGTAGAAGCCCGAGCCCTTGAAGACGATGCCGACCGAGTTGAAGACCTTGCGGAGCTTGCCCTGGCACTCCGGGCACTCGGTCAGGGCCGCGTCGGAGAACGACTGCACGGCCTCGAGCTGGTGTCCGCACTCGGTGCAGGCGTACTGATAGGTAGGCACGGCTCCTCCGGATCTGGTCGGCTGCTGGCACTCGCCAACTCCGAGTGCCAATGTTGCGCCATCGGAGGTCATTTCGTCCACTCGACGTGACGGCTGAGTCTCAGCGCCGTCCATCATCAGAATCGGTCAGGCCGCCTCGGGCCGCCGGGAAAGCCCGCCACCCGGCGTGATCACCGCATGCACGGGCCGGTCGTGCGGCTCGGCCGGCACGCCCTCGACCGCCTCCCCGTCGTGCAGCAGAGCCACCACGAGCGGGCCGTTGTTCCCGGTCAGCCGAGCCAGCGCTCGATCGTAGGAACCGCCCCCGCGTCCCATCCGCATCCCTCGCCGGTCGACGGCGAGCGCCGGCACGATCACCAGGTCGGCCGATGCGACGGCTTCGACTCCGAGCCGAGCCCCGACCGGCTCGAGCAGCCCACGAGGGCCGGCCGCCAGGGACTCGTCGTACGCGGCCCAGTCCAGGTCACCATCGGGGAGCAGCACCGGCAGCAATACCCGGGCATGGGCGGAAAGCGTTGAGACAAGGTCGGCCCCGCCCGGTTCGCGCCCGATCGGGACGTAGGCGGCGATCACGGAGGGTGACTCACGACGTACGAGGGAAAGAATGTGATCTTTGATTAGGGCCGCCGCCGAGGCCAACGCGGCAGGTGGCAGATCTCGACGTGCCGTGAGGAGCCGATTGCGGAGCGCGATCTTGGCCGTCCGAGATCTTTCCGCAGCACGGGCTAAATCGGACATGCAACACCCCCTTTTGAAAAGCGGCAAACGGTGCACACTATGTCAGCATCGCTCCAAAGAGGGCCAGTGCCGGGAGGATGCGTGACGCTACGTGGCCGGCTCACCACCGCCTTTCTGGTGGTCGTGCTCGGCCCGGTCCTGCTCGGGTCCATCTTCGTCGCCCTGACTGTCGCCACGGTGAGCCGGGACAGGACCGCCGAGCGGCTCGACCACGCCACCACGACGGTGCGGACCGCGATGGCCTCCGCCTGCCATCAGCTCCAGGCCGCCGCCGACGCCGTGGCGGTGGTGCCCCCCGATGAGCGGTCGGCCGTGGCCGCCCAGCTGATCGCCCGCGGCCTGGCCACCGACATCCGGATCCCCTCGGCGGCGCCGACCGAGTCGATACCCGCGCCCCGGCCGGTCGAGCTGAGGACCGAAGCCGGAGGCTGGCAGGACTGCGCCGCCCCGGCGGGCGGGCCGGCCACCGCCGTCGCCGCCACCGCCGTCTCCGGGAACGGCACGATCACCGCGGCCCAGAAGGTCGACCGGGCCTTCCTCGACCGGCTCGCCGCGGCCGCCAACACCGAGGTCGACCTCACCGCCGCCCGGCCCACCCGCGAGCACCGGGTCCTCGCCGCCGAGCCCGGCCAGCCCCTGGCCCTCACCCTCACCGTCCCGCCGAGTCGGCCCACCTTCCTGTACGCCGTACTCCCGGCCGTCGTCCTCGCCGCTGCCCTGGCCGCGGTGCTGGTCGCCCGGTGGCTGGCCCACTCGACCACCCGCCCACTGGCCGACCTGGCCTGGGCGGCCGACCGGGTGGCCGACGGCGCCCTGGACACCCGCGTGCCGATCCTGCGCCCCGACGAGCTGGGCCGGCTGGCCGCCACCTTCAACCGGATGACGCGCGAGCTCCAGGCCTATGTGCAGGCGCTCACCGCCAGCCGGGACCAGTTGCGCGGCCATCTGGCGATCCTCGGCGAGACGCTGTCCAGCACGCACGACCTCCAGCGCATACTGCAGGTCATTTTGCGAACGGCCCTGGCCGCGACCGGCGCCCGCGCCGGCCTGGTGCTGCTGATCGACCCGGACGCCGGTCAGTTGGTGGCCCAGAGCGGGGTGGGCCTGACCGGGCAGTGGGACGTACCCGACACCGAGCTGCCCAAGAAGCGGCTGCCGATCGGCGTGGGCGTGCTCGGCGCCGTGGCCGCGAGCGGCGAGCCCCGCCGAGGGCAGGGTGAGCCGGTCTCGTCCGAGCCGCCGTGCCTGAGTTATGTGGCCGTGCCGATCTGCGCCCCGGCCGTCCCGGAGGAGCCGGGCGACCCGCTGCCGCTCCCCGAGCCGCTGGGCGTGCTGGCCCTCTACGACCGGGTCGGCGGGGACGCCTTCGACGACTCCGACTTGCACACCCTGCGTACGTTCGCGGGTCAGGCCGGGGTCGCGGTGCACAACGTGCGCCTGCACGAGGAGGCGCAGCGGCTCTCGCTGACCGACCCCCTCACGGGGCTGTGGAATTACCGTTACCTACGGGAATCGTTGCGCCGGGAGGTGGAGCGGGCCAGCCGCTTCGGGCGCATGCTCGCGGTGCTGGTGCTCGACCTCGACCACTTCAAGGACGTGAACGACACGTACGGGCACGCGGCCGGGGACGCGGTGCTGGGTGAGTTCGCCCGGCGCATCCGGGTCGGGCTGCGCGAGGTCGACGTGGCGTTCCGGCAGGGGGGTGAGGAGTTCGTGGTGCTGTTGCCCGAGACCGATGCGTACGGCGGCGCGATCGTCGCCGAACGGCTCGGCACGGCCGTCCGGGCCCGTCCCGTGCTGGTCGACGGGGTCCAGATTCCGGTCAGCGTGTCGATCGGAGTGGCGGTCTACCCCGAGCACGGCGAGAATTCGGTGCAGGTGCTCGCGGCCGCCGACCGGGCTCTTTACGTCGCCAAGAACGCCGGCCGGGACACGTATCGGCTGGCCGAACCGGCGGATGTGACGAAGTCACCCGTTTCCCCGGGGGTTCATGAAGGAAACTTTGATCAGACGTCGGCTGTGCCGAGCGGGCCACGACCGCCGCAACACAGACGTGGCCGATAGTCTCGCGGCATACCACGGGCACGACTGAGCGAAGGTGCGGTGACCTCGAAATGACCTCGAACGCGCATGCGTCCGGCCGCCGGGCGGTGAAGGCAGTGATTCCCGCCGCCGGCATGGCGACGCGGTTCCTGCCCGCCACCAAGGCGGTGCCCAAGGAGCTGTTGCCCGTGGTCGACCGGCCCGTTCTCCAATACATCGTCGAGGAGGCCTCGGCCGCCGGCATCACTGACGTCCTGCTGGTGACCGGCCGGGGCAAGACCTCGATGGTCGACCACTTCGACCGGCGGCCCGACGTGGAGGCCCGGCTCGAGGAGAAGGGCGACCACAAACGGCTGGCCGAGGTACGCCGGACGAGTGAGCTCGCCGACATCTACACCGTCCGGCAGGGTGAGCCGCTGGGGCTCGGTCACGCGGTCGGCACCGCCGCCTCGCACGTGGGTGACAACGCGTTCGCGGTGCTGCTAGGCGACGAGTTCGTCGAGGTCGACAAGCCGCTGCTGCCGGCCATGCTCGACCTGCAGGCCCGTACGGGGGGCATCGTTCTGGCCCTGGGCGAGGTCAAGCCCGAGGAGACGTCGCGCTACGGCATCGCGTCCGTCTCGCCCTCCGAGGAGGGGGTCGACGTGGTGCAGGTGACCGGTCTCGTCGAGAAGCCCGCCCCCGAGGAGGCGCCGAGCAACCTCGCCGTCCTCGGCCGCTACATCCTGCCGGCCAGCATCTTCGAGGCGATCCAGAACACCAAGCCCGGCAGCGGCGGCGAGATCCAGCTGACCGACGCCATGGCCCAGCTGCTGGCCGACGGCGTACCGGTGCACGGCATCGTCTACCGCGGCCACCGCTACGACACCGGCATGCCGCTCGGCTACCTGCAGACAGTCGTCATGCTGGCGTCCCAGCGCGAGGATCTCGGCGAGGAGTTCCGCACCTGGCTCGCCGACTTCGTCGCCGGCGGTGCGAAGGGATGACGGCCACGGCCGATGCCGAGGCGGCCGCCAACGAGCTGATGCCTCTCGCCGAATACCTGGGCAGCGTGCTGCGCAGGTTGAGGGCGCTGCCTCCGCTCGACCTCGACCTGACCCAGGCCCACGGCAACGTGCTGGCCAACGACGTGCTCGCGCCGCACCCCTATCCGGCCTTCGACCAGGCCGCGATCGACGGGTACGCGGCCCGGTGGAAGACCTGTCCGGCGCCGGCCGGGTCGGCTCGCACCCGTCCTTCGGGCGGTTCGAGGGCGGCCCGCGGCCGGTCCGGCTCAACGTCGTGGGTGACCTCGGCGCGGCCAGCTGGCGGCCGGTGCGGCTCACCCCGGGCACCTGTTTCTCGGTCGCCGCGGGGGCGCCGCTGCCGATCGGCTCCGATGTGGTCGTGCCCGTCCACTGGACAGACCAGGGCATGGCGGCCGTCGAGATCCTGCATGCGCCCAAGCGGGGTTCGGGCGTACGCCGGGCCGGTGACGAGGTGCAGACGGGCCAGGTGCTGGCCCCGGCCGGGTCGTACGTGACACCGGCCATGGTGGCCACGTTCGCCGCCTCGGGCATCGGGCACGTCGTGGTGCGGCCCAGCCCGCGGGTCGTGGTCGTGGCCACCGGGGATGAGCTGGTCGACGTGGGCCGGCCCAGCCAGCCCGGCCAGATCGTGGACGCCAACTCGCACGCGCTGACGGCGGCCGCGGTCGAGGCGGGCGCCCTGGCCTACCGGATCGGCATCTGCGACGACGACCCCGAAGGCCTGCGCGGCCTGCTCGAGGACCAGACCCTGCGGGCCGACCTGATCATCACCACGGGGGGTACGGGCACCGGGCCGGGCGACATGCTGCGCCGGGTCCTTTCCCGCCGTGACCCCGGACGCGGCGCCGTCGAGTTCACCGACGTCGCGCTGTGCCCCGGCGCCACCCTCGGCTTCGGCACGGTCGGCGGCGAAGAGGTGCCCGTCGTCTGCCTGCCCGGCGAGTCCGGCGCCGCCCTGATCGGCTTCGAGGTGCTGGCCCGGCCGGTCATCCAGCTGCTGGCCGGCTCCGAACCGGTGTTCCGGCACAGCGTCAAGGCGCACCTGCTGGAGACGGTTTCGTCCCCCGGCGGGCTGCGCGAATTCCGCCCCGCGCACGTGGCCGAACGGCGCGGCGGCGGCCACACGGTGCAACCGCTGGCCGGGGGGCCGTACACTCTCTCCGGCCTGGCCGGGGCCAACGGATTGCTGGTGCTCGGCGAGCGGGTCACCACGGCGGCCGCCGGCTCGACCGTTGACGTGTTACTCCTCGACCGGAGGCGATAGATGCTGGGGTCCACACCCGGGTGGCCCGCCGTCCTGGCGGACGGCCCCGTGGTGTTGCGGCCCTACAAGCGAAGCGACGGACGCGCCTGGTCCGACGTGCGCATCGCCAACCAGCAGTGGCTCGCCCCCTGGGAATCAGCCCCGCCCGGCCCGTGGGCTGAGATGAACTCCACCCGCGCCTACAGCTACGTCTACTCCGACATGCGCCGGGCCGCGCGGCGCGGCGACAGCATGCCGTTCGCGGTCTGCCTGCGCGAGAACGGCAGCGAACGCCTCGTCGGCCACCTCAACCTGGGCAACATCGTGCGGCGGGCCTTCAGTTCGGCGTACGCCGGCTATTGGGTCGACAACCGGGTGGCCGGCCGAGGTGTGATCCCCACCGCGCTCGCGCTCGCCGTCGACCACGCGTTCGGCCCCGGTGGGCTGCACCGCATCGAAGTCAACATCCGCCCGGAAAACACGCCGTCCCGGCGCGTGGTCGAGAAGCTGGGCTTCCGCGAGGAGGCCTACCACCAGCGCTACATGCACATAGACGGCAACTGGCGCGACCATCTCGGCTACGCGTTGACCAGCGAGGAGGTCGCCGCCGAAGGTGGCCTGCTGGCCCGGTGGCGGCGCGTGCGGGCCTGACACCCCGTGTGCCGATAGATCCTCACAGTTCGACGCACCGGCGCGCCGTGCGCATTTCCGCAGCTCCCGCCCGTAGCCTCGGGGAGATTGGGTCTTGCGGTCTGCTCTTGTGAACGTGTACAGGTGGGCCGCCCGTAGCTGACGGGAGGGGTGAGGGTGCCGACCTCGGTACTCCTCGCCGTCCTCGCCGCGGCCGGACTGCTCGCCCTCGCACCGGCGCTCGTTCGCCGGTACGACGCCACCGAGCGCCTGGCCGCGGAGCGGGCGTCGTCGACGGCGAGGGTGCTTCAGCGCCACCGCCGTCGCCGTACTGTGCCCGGGCGACGACCGATAAACCCGGCTCGGCTCGTCACGGTTACGGTTTCCCCTCCAACGGGTGAAACCGCCAAGCCCCAGCAGCGTCGCCTGCGCCTGGTCACGCCGGGCCGCCGCCCGTCACGCCGAGCACCGCAACGGCGGCACACCCCAGCGGTCGTACGCCGCCGCCGGGTCTTCGCCGCCCTCATGCTGCTCAACATCATCGAGCTGGTCGGTGTGGCCGCAGTCGGCCCCGGCTTCTGGATCGGCTTCGCCGTGACCGGCGCGCTGCTCGCCATCGACCTGGTCCACCTGCGTAACCGGGCCCTGGTCGACCGCCGCCGCCGCCGGATCGAAGCCCGCGAGGCAGCTTGGCTGGCCATGCGCCAGGCCGAGGTGCGGCGCGCCCAGGCCCGCCGAGCAGCGGAACGGCGCGAGGCCCAGAAGCGCCTGGCCGCGCAGAAGGAAGCTGTCCGCCGCACCGCGATGGGCCTGGACCGCGAGGAAGACCTGCCCCCGGCCGCCTCGGCCTCGGTCTCCTACCGCCGGGCCGGCGGTCTGCGCGGTCGCGCCTACGAAGCGGGCGGCCGGCACCACACCGCATGAGTGGGGTCGGTTGGCCGCAACGTCAGGTGACCTGTTAGCATTTCTGAGGTTCCCCGGACGGCTGTCCGAGGGCTGGTAAGGGGCTGTGGCGCAGTCTGGTAGCGCACCTCGTTCGCATCGAGGGGGTCTGGGGTTCAAATCCCCACAGCTCCACGAGTTCTGGTGACCTCAGTCCGCAAGAAGCGCGGACCGGGGTCACTCGTCATATCTGCTCCGGGGGCCGAGCCCCCGGAAACCCCACGGCGCGGTCGGTCGCGCTGGGTGGGGAGCGGGGCTTCTCCCTGAGGCTGCGCCTCGGCAACCAAGCGAAAACCATCGGGTGGGTCGCCACTGTCTGGGCATGGTGTGGGGGCTTGGGGGTACTCGGCGGTTATGGGTGACGTGGACCGTGGGCGTGAGGCTGCTGAGCGGTTGAAAGAGACCGTGGCTCGGTTGGCGCAGACGGCCGAGAAGATTGCGGATACCGCTGAGGCCAGTGCTGTTCTTCATGAGCGCATGGGGGAGCGGTCGCCGGAAGCGGCCGAGCATGCGGAGCGGCTGCGTCGGTTTGCGGCGGCTGAGCGGGCCTCGGCGGAAGCGTATGAGGCTGGGGAAATGCCGTCGGACGAGGTTCGGCAGGTCGTGCGGGATCACGGCAAGGATTCGCCTGCCTGATCGGCGGGCTCGGGCGATCAGGCTCGCCCGAGGTGGTCTCGGGCGAGCCGGTGCGTGTGATCAGCTCGCGAAGTCGGTGCGGATGATCCGGTAGGTCGCGGACGCCCGATCGCCCGACAGGACGAGGGTGAGCGGCTCGCCGTTCGTGACCTGGCAGGTCACTCCGAGCCCGGCCACCCGATCTTGGTAGCAGGTGCGCTGGGTCGCGTCGAAGCCCCAGGCGTCCACCTCGCCCGTGCCGGAGAGCTTCTGGACGTCGATGCCGACGTACGCCGTGCCGGCCTTGGGCTTGAAAGTGAAGCAGTCGATGGTGCGGTTGGGGCTGAAGACCGTGCGCACGTCGGTGCCCCACGGGCGGCAGCCCAGGCTGTCGAGCGGAACGAGGGCGGACACGAACGTCTGGTCGATGATGCTCGCCGTCGCACCGTCCGCGATCGCGGTGTAGCGGCCCGGCTGCAGGTCGCAGATCCAATTCGACTGGCCCGGGTTGCCGTCGCCCACGTCGCAGACCGGCGTGCCGGCGGCGTTACGGATGACGAGGTTGCGGAAGTTGTTGTCCTCGGCCCACGAGTTCAAGAAGTACTTGCCCGCGGTGGGCACGATGATCGTCCGGCAGCGGTTGTCGCTCCACGGATCGGCGAGCTGCACCGGCGTGGCGACGGGGCAACCGACCGCCGGGCTCAGCGACCCGACCTGAATCTCGTTCGTCGGGTTGCCGGTCCCCGCGACGGACATGGCCCGGAACGGCGCCCGTCCGGCCAGCACACAGGGGTCGTTGAAGTATTGCGGCAGTTCGCAGACCAGGTTGTCGGCGGAGTCGCGGACGAGCAGCCGGCCGTTGTTGCTGAAGGCCTGGATCTTGTCGCCGACCTGGCCGGAGAACCGGACGCAGTGCGCTTCCAGGTCGGTTGTCGGCACCTTGACGCGAGCCGCGTTCCAGGCCGTGCCGACCTTGGTGGTGCAGGTGGCCGCGCCCTGGGAGATCGCCGCGACCTGATAGGTGAGCCCGAAGGTGTAGGTGTCCTTCACCTGGATCGTGTAGGTGCCGTCGGACGGGATGTCGCAGGTCCACTGATAGCCGACCGGCGCCGTGCAGACGGTCGCCCCCCGCGCGTCGAGAACCGCGGCCGTACGCACCACGCGCAGGCTAGTGAACTGGATGTAGTGGGCCCCGGCGGTGAGCTCGACGGTGTGGCAGGCCGTCTCGCCCGACGCGAGCGTCGCCGTGCCGATCTGGGCCGGCGCGAGCGTTCCGAAGCCGCCTTCGCTCATCGGCGTGCAGGTCGGTGCTTCGGCGGCGTGGCCGACGCCGGCAAAGCCGAAGGACAGGATCAGGCCACACGCGAGTGCGGCACCCCAACGTTTCACGTAGTTCCCCCGTGACTGTCGTGAGTGGTGTGCCACGTGGATATCACGGAAGGGGTCGATCTCTCGATCCCGCGGTCCGGCTTGTCCGGGAAAGACGCGTAACCTGATCACTTATTTCACGGGCATCGAAGCCTTCTCTATCGCTCTGCCCCAAACATGAGGATTGCTACTTTTGTATGCTACCTCTTGAGGAAGCCTCGGAGGTGGCCCATGAAAGCACCCGTGCCCGGCAACGAAACCGACCGTCTCGCCGCTCTGTACTCGCTCGACATCCTCGACAGCGCCCCGGAACAGGACTTCGACGACATCGTCGCGCTCGCCTCGAACGTCTGCGGGACGCCGATGTCGCTGGTCACCCTCATCGACACCGACCGGCAGTGGTTCAAGGCCCGGATCGGCACCGACCTGGTCGAGACCGATCGCGAGATCTCGTTCTGCTCGCACGCGATCTTGGGCCGCGACCTGCTCGTGGTGCCCGACGCGACCAAGGACCCGCGGTTCTCGGACAACCCGCAGGTCGCCTGCGACGACGGCATCCGCTTCTACGCGGGCGCGCCGCTGGTCACGACCGAGGGGTTCGCACTGGGCGCCCTCTGCGTCGTCGACGACGAACCCCGGCGGCTCGACATCGAGCAGCTGCAGGCCCTGCGCGCGCTGGCCCGGCAGGTCACCTCGCAGATGGAGCTGAGGCGGCACGCGGTCGCGCTGGCCAACACCACGGCCCGCCTGCAGGAGCTCGAGAGGCGCAAGGACGACATGGCCGGCCTCATCGGCGGTGACCTGCGGGCGCCGTTGCGCCTGATCTCGGCGTACGTCGACAAGCTCGGAAAGACGGGCTATCACGACGCCGAGATGGCCGAGCTGGTCGCGCGGGCGACGTCCGGGCACATCCGGGGCTTTCTCGACCTGCTGCACCACCTCAGCACGATGGCGGAGGCCGGGTTCGGCACGGAGAGCCTGCACATGCGGCAGATCGACCTGACGAAGATCACCCGGCGGGCGGTCGAGGCGGTGCGGCCGATCGCGGCCACCAAGCAGATCTGGATCCTCAATCAGGGCGGCGGTCCCGCGATGCCGATCCTGGCCGATCCGGTGCGGCTCGAGCAGGTGCTGACCCACCTGCTGTTCGCGGCGGTGAAGTACACGCCGTCGGGTGGCCGGCTGCGGGTGGGCACCGAGATCGAGTCGGGGCCGGCTGTGCACCTCGACGACATGGACATGCCCGACGGTCTGCGGCCCGACCTGTTCCCGCACCTTTACTACGGCGCGATCGCCAACCCGACCACGGTGCCCGGCCCCGACCGGGGGCTCGCCGTGGCGAAGAAGATCCTGGACGCGCACCACGCGACCGTCGCGCTGTCGGACCGGCCTGGCGACGGCACCTCACTGCACGTGGTGTTCCCCTCCGCCGATTCATCGCCCACCGCGCTCCTCGACGACCTGATCGCCGCGGTCTGACCCAGCAAAAGATTTAGCAAAAGACCTGGCCAAAGACATCGGCCCGTGCCCCGCTCGGCTGCAGTTCGAGCGGCGCACGGGCCGACGCGTTCACCCGGCGTACGTCTGGGCGGTCACCCGGCGTACGGCCGGGCTGTCACCCGGTGTAAACCGGGCCGGAGCCGCCACCCGGGGGCGAGCCGGCTGACGGAAGATCCTCAGGGTCGTAATCGGTGTGATTGCGCACCGGCTGCGACGGCACCGCCGGACGGGCGAACGCCCGGCCCGCCGCCGGATGCGGGTCGTCGCGGCCCTGCCCCAGCGTCGAAGGCCAAGTGTCCACGACCGGCGCAACCATCTCGGCCTCGATCGGGGCGGCCGACGGCATCGTCCCGGCCCGCGCGCTCAGGCCCGCCCGGTGCAGCTTGTGCCAGCGCAGGCGCCCGCCGGTCAGCGCGGTGGTCGCCGACTGCATCAACACCAGATACATCAACTGGCGGTACGCGAACTGCTGCAACGGCAACCGCCACAGCGGCTTGAGCGACTCCTTGTCGAAGCGGAACGCCACCGCCGCGGTGAACAACTGGAGGGCGAGCATGCCCAGCCAGGCGATCACGGTCTCCTTCAGTTCCCAGAAGACCAGGCCGTAGACCAGCATGATGTCGACCACCGGGGCCAGCATCGGCAGCGCGACCCCGAACAGCGCCAGGAACGGCAGGCCGACCCGGCCGAACCGGCCCGACGGACCGGAGTCGAGCAGCGACCGGCGGTGCTTCCACATCGCCTGCATGGTGCCGTAGCTCCACCGGTAACGCTGGCGGTAGAGCTGCTCCAAAGTGGCCGGGGCCTCGGTCCAGGCCTTGGCCTTCTCGGCGTACACGACCTTCCAGCCCTGTCGCAGCAGCGCGATGGTGACGTCGGTGTCCTCGGCCAGCGTCTCGTCGCTGATCCCGCCCACCCGGGCCAGCGCCTCGCGGCGGAACGCGCCGATCGCACCGGGCACAGTCGGCATGCAGCCGAGCACCTCGTAGAGCCGGCGGTCGAGGTTGAACCCGATCACGTACTCGATGTGCTGCCAGGCCGCGACCATCTTCTCGCGGTTGCCGACCTTGACGTTGCCGGCGATCGCCCCGACTTTCGGATCGGCGAACGGCTGCACCAGCTCGCGGATCGAGTCGGGCTCGAAGATCGTGTCACCGTCCACCGTGACGATCAGGTCGTGCCGCGCGAGGGCGATGCCGGTGTTCAGGGCATTCGATTTACCGCCATTGGGTACGCGGACCACGCGTACGTTGGGCAGCCTCATCTTTTCGACGAGGGCCGCCGTGCCGTCGGTCGAACCGTCGTCGACGACCACCACCTCGATGTCCGGGTAGTGGCCGCCGGCCAGCGACCGTACCGCGGCTTCGATGCCTTCCTTCTCGTTGTAGGCGGGCACGATCACCGACACCGGCTCGGTCACCGGGGCGCCCCAGCGCCAGCTCGGCTTGCGGCGCTGCCGGGCGTGCCGGGTCGCGAGGAAGAGCAACAACGCCGTACGCGCGATGGTCAGCCCGCCGACGACCAGGAACAGGATGGCGATGAACCAGACGAGACCGTCGGCCAGGCGTACGGTCCAGATCACCGCGCTGCCCCGCCAGACATCGCTGCCGGCGGCGTCGGGGTTCTCCGCCAGCAGCGGCACGGCGGCGGCGTTCTTGGCGGCGGCCTGGTTGCTCTGCTGGATCGTGCGGTTCAGGCCCTCGGTGACGGTCGTGAACTGGTAGCCGCGGGCCTTCATCATCGGGATGAACGTGCGCAGCGCCTCGACGCTCTGCCGGCGGTCGCCGCCGGCGTCGTGGAACAGGATGATCGCCGCGCCCTCGCCGGTCGGGGTCGCGTTCTTGACGATCGCGGGCACGCCCGGGCGCTGCCAGTCCTCGCTGTCCAGGTCGTTGACCACGACCAGGTAACCCTGCCGGCCGGCGTCCTTGATGATCTTCCAGTTGGTCTCGTCGATCGCGGCGTTCTTCGACGAGTAGGGGAAGCGCGCCAGGTTGGTGTGCACACCGGTGGCCCGGGCGATCGCGACCTGCGTCTGGGACAGCTCGAGGGTGCGCCGCCAGGGCGCGATGCGCTGCAGGTTCGGGTGGGTGAACGTGTGCAGGCCCAGCTCGTTGCCGTCGTCGGTGATCCGCTTGGCGAGCGCGGGCTGCCGGGACACCTCGGAACCGACCACGAAGAACGTGCCGTGCGCGTCGTTCTCCTTGAGCACCTGCAGGACCTGCGGCGTCCACACGGGATCGGGACCGTCGTCGAAGGTCAGCGCGATGGTCTTGGGCGGCATGCGGCTGGTGCTGGCCTGGCCGCCGGTGGTGTTGATGACCGGCCCGCCGTTGAGGATCGCCTCGGGGACGCCGGCCTGGTCACCGACCTCGGAGTCGAGGTGGTCACTGCGGAATTCGGCGTTGATGTACGCCTGCACGACGAGGACGCCGACGAAGACCACGACAAGCAGCGTGCCGAGCAGCACGCGAGGGCGAGGGAGGAGGCGGCGGCGCACCGGGCCGCGGCCCCGGGTGCGGGCGCGGGTGGCCGGCATCGGCGGCGGGGTGTTGGGCGCCGGGGCCTGATGGGCGGGGGTGTGGGGTGACGGGGTCACGGAAGCACCTTGGTGGTCAGGTCGAGTGCGCTGGTGAGGACCAGGTCGGTGGCCTGGAGGGCCTTGGCCGGGGCGTCGGCTTGGCGCGGGGCGGCGGGGCCGTCGCTCGTGGTCTCGGAGGTGCCACCGGAGGAGGCCGAACCGGAGGAGGCACTGGCCGGGGTGGCAGTGATGCTGTCGCCGCTCGGGTCGCCGCCGGGGTCGTCGTCGCCGGTTCCGCCGCCAGAGCCGGACGAGCCCGAGCCGCTCGGGCTCGGGCTCGTCGGGTCGTCGTCGATGGCGGTTCCCCCGCCTGACCCGCCGGTTCCTGGCGGTGCCGGAGGCGCGGGCGGCACCGGCACCACCGGCGTGGACGGCGGTGGCGTGGTGGTGGGCGGAGTGGAGATCGTCGGTGTCGTGCTCGGCGACGTCGTGCCGACCGGCGGGAGCTTGGTCGACTCGGGCGTCCGGCTCGTCTTCGCGGGGGTCGGCGTCTTGGACGGCGACGGCTTCTTGGTGGCCGGCGCGACCCGGGTGGCCTCCAGCCGAGGCGATTGCGTACGACGGGGCAGTGCCTCGGCGACGGAGAGAGCCCGCGCCGCCTGGGTCGGCGTCGGCGTCGGGGTGGGGCTGGGCTTGGCCGCCGGGGTCTCCTCCTTTTCGGGGTCGAGGCCGGGCAGCGGCAGCACGGCGCTGGAGCGCACCGGTCCGCCGGCCAGGCTGACGCTGATCAGGCCGCCGTACAGCATGACCAGCGCGCCGAAGGCGTAGGCGAGCCGCCGCAAGAACCGGCTGCGGCGCCCGGTGCTGTCCACGAAGACCGGTGCGGGCATCGCCAGCGAGATCACCTCGGTGTCGGGGATCTCGGTCGCGACGAAATGCGGGTTTTCTGGCTCCTGCGAAGTCACGCGGCGAGCTTAAAAACATAAACGCCGATCTTGGTGGCGCTCACTCCACGGGGGGACGGATGATCGTTACCCGGAAATCAACCGAAATGATGACCCGTAGAGTTTGACCAGATGGCGGGTCATCTGTGCCACCGAGAAGCACGCGCCGCTGAGCTGCATCGCAAGGGCGAATGGATCCAAGTTACGCGAATTCGCCAATTGTTTTGCTGTCGCATTCGTGACAGTGAAAGAGGCGAAATGGCGAAGCATATTCATGGCCCGATATGTACGGCTTAATAAGAAAGTACCATTATGTCCGAGTTCCCGGATCGGCATGATCGAAATTTGAAAGTTCCCCTGGCCATCCGTTGTGTCCGACATCGGAGGTCGTTAAGCTTCATCTTGCGCGCCCCTATCGCCCGCTTCCCCCGTGGCAGGCGATCGGGGCGCGCCCTATTTTCCGGACCGTGCCTACTTCCGGTCCAGCCATCCTTTGTGGACGATCTCCAGGCGGTTGCCGTCGAAGTCCGCGACGTTGGCGGCGTAATAACCCGGTGCGAAGTAGGCGCGTTCGGCCGGTTCGCCCTCGTTCGACCCTCCCGCCGCGATCGCGGCCGCAAAAGCAGCGTCCACGGCTCCCCAGATAGCCCACCTCACCGGCTACAGCTCCCCCAACGCCTTCACCGCGGCCTTCCGCCGCCACACCGGCCATCCCCCGGCCCATTGGCGGGCGCTAGATCCAGCGGCCGCCCAGCCACATTCGGGCGGACCAGCTGTCGTACGGGAGTAATTGGGCTACGAAGATGGGGTAGAAGTAGGCGAAGCAGACCGCCACCAGGACGAGGTAGGCGGCCGCGATCACGGTGCCTATCAGCTGGCGATCGGTGCGGCCGGAACCGCGCGCTATGCCGTCCGGTGGGGTCATGATCGCGCCCAGGACGTAGACGACGGCCAGGATCAGGAACGGCAGGGCGGGCAGCGCGTAGAACGAGAACATCGTGCGGCCGTCCTTGACCGCGTAGTAGAACCACGGCAGCAGGCCGGCCACGACGGGCACCAGGATCGCCCACGCCCGCCAGTCGCGCCGGGCCAGGCCGAACCAGATGAGCCCGGCCAGCGCGGGCAGGAACGACCACCACAGGATCGGCGTGCCGAGCAGCAGGATCTCGCGGGCACAGCTGGGGGCGCCGCAGTTGCCGCTGTTGTTCCAGTAGAAGGCGACCGGCCGGCCCAGCAGCAGCCACTGCCACGGCCAGGACTGATAGACGTGCCGCTCGGTCAGGCCGCTGTGGAACCGGTACGCCTCGTTGTGGTAGTGCCACAGGTTGAGCAGGGCGCCGATGATCGGCGGTTCGCTGAGCCCGTTGGCCTCTCGGTAGTGCCGGAAGTAGCCGGTGTCGGTGACGAACCAGCCGGTCCAGGTGGCCAGGTAGATCACGAACGTGAGCCCGAGGCTGAGGAACAGCCAGCCCAGGTCGCCGATGATGCCGGCCAGGAACGGGCCCTGCACCCCGGCCGAGCGGCGCGCCTGCACCCGCCACGCGATCACCAGCGCGGCCAGGAACGGCGCGAAGAACAGGGCGCTCCACTTCACGCCGCAGGCCAGGCCGAAGAGGATCCCGGCCACGAGCAACCACCACGGGATGATCCGGGGCACCGCGGCGGTCTTCGTGGGGTCGTACCCGTTCTCGAGGGCCTGGAGCCATTTCCGGCGGTAGTGGTCGCGGTCGAGCACCAGCGCGGCGAACGTGGCCAGGATGAACGTGCCCAGGAAGATGTCGAGCAGCGACGTGCGGGACAGGACGAGCTGGAAGCCGTCGAGCGTCATCAGCATCCCGGCCAGCCCGGCCAGCAGCACCGAGTGGAACAGCCGGTAGGTGACCCGGATCAGGATCAGGATCATCACGGTGCCGGCGATCGCGGCCGGGAAACGCCAGCCCAGCTCGTTGTTGCCGAACAGCATCTCGCCCAGCGCGATCAGCCATTTGCCGAGCGGGGGATGCACCACGTACGCCGGGCCGTTGCTCTTCTCGTCCCATTCGACCCCGTGCTGGAGCATGTCCCAGGCGTCGGTCGGGTAATACACCTCGTCGAAGATGTAGCCCTTGGGGTTGCTGATCCCGTTCAGCCGCAGGATCGCCGCGATCGTCACGATCAGCGCCGTGACCAGCCATGAGTACGGGTTGAGCCAGTTGTCGAGCGTGGTCAGCCGTCGCCGCACGATGTCGGGGACGGCCCGGACGCCCCTGGGCTCGTCCGCCTCCGGCGGTTCCGGGGTGAGCTCTGTCTCCGCAGTCGCCGCCGTAGTCACCCCGGAATGGTAGGACGTGCGGCCTTCAGGAGAGGCGTGCCGTCGCCGGGTCGCGCCATGTGATGGACTTTCGCCGTGGCTGCAGCAGAGAACGGATCGGGCCGGGTGGTGCTCGTCGGCGCCCCCCTGGGCAACGTCGGCGACGCCTCGACACGGCTGCGCGAGGTGCTGTCCACCGCGGACGTCATCGCGGCCGAGGACACTCGCCGCCTGTCCCGGCTCGCGCGCGACCTGGAGATCACGGTCACCGGGCGAGTCGTGTCGTATTTCGAGGGCAACGACGAGCGGCGTACGCCGGAACTGGTCGAGGCGCTGGCCGGGGGCGCGGTGGTCGCGGTGGTCACCGACGGGGGCATGCCGAGCGTCTCCGACCCCGGATATCGCCTGGTCCGGGCCGCGCTGGACGCCGGCTACCCGGTCACTGCCGCGCCCGGCCCGAGCGCCGTGACGACCGCCTTGGCCCTGTCCGGGCTCCCCAGCGACCGTTTCGTCTTCGAGGGCTTCCTTCCCCGTACGGGGTCGCACCGGCGCTCGCGCCTGCGGGAGCTGGCCGCCGAGCCGCGCACGCTGGTCGTCTTCGAGGCCCCACACCGCATCGCGGGCATGCTCACTGACCTGGCGGCGATCTTCGGCGACGAGCGGCCGGCCGCGGTCTGCCGCGAACTGACCAAGACGTACGAGGAGATCCGGCGCGGCACGGCCGTCGAGCTCGCCGCCTGGGCCGAACGTGAGGAACCGCGCGGCGAGATCACGGTGGTGGTGGGTGGGGCGCCGGTGCGGCCGGTCTCGCGGCCGCCCGACGAGGAGTTACGGGCGGCGGTGGCGGCCCGGGAGGCGGCCGGGTCGACCCGGCGCGACGCGATCCAGGAGACGGCCGACGAGTACGGCCTCAAGAAGCGTGAGGTGTACGCGCTGGTGACCGCAAAGGCTTGATCCGCGCCTGTGGATAACGTGCGGCCTGTGGACAACGCGGGCCGTTCGCCCGCCGATCCGCGTAACGTCGTCCGTAGGGTGGTGGCCCCCTGGGCGGGTGGGCTGGATGGGGCGCGCTCTCAGCAGGCCGCCACCAGTCAGTACGCAGCCACCAGGAAACCCGCCAGCAGGACAAGAGGGCCGGCCAGGCTGAGCAGGACGGCGCCGCGGCGGGCTCGGGCGGTGTCGAGCCGACGGGCCCCGGTCACCCCCGCGATGGCATAGCCGCAGAGCAGCACGAGCGCGAAACCGAGCAACCAGCGCAACTGCAGCAACGGCCCCGTGCCCCCCACATACGCCTGACGACTGTCGGGGCTCACCATCCGGGCCGGGGTCACCGCCCCCGGCTGGCGGGCCTGCCCTTCGACGCCCAGCAGCCTGACCTGCGTGATCGTGTAGCGCCCGCCCGCATCGGCGAACCGGCCGGCACACCGCTGGGTGACGCCGTCGCCGGTGCATCGGGTCGTGGTGACGTACCCCTGGTCGCCGTGGTTGACCGCCAGCCAGAAGGGCTCGGCGCTGACCCAGGCGAAGAACGCCGCCACCAGGCCCAGGGCGACCAGCGAGATCTGGGCCGAGACGGGGCGGCCGGTCTGCCGGCGAGCGCGGGACCGGCTGCGGTCGCGGTGCCGGGGGCCGGTGAGCACCGGCGGCGGCTCCTCGCCGGGCGGCACCTCGATCGTGTCGTCCACCGGGTCGCGCCAGAACGGCGAGTTCTCGAGTCGTTCCAGGCGGGCGTCGGTGTCCGGCGAGCCGGTCGGCGGGGGGAGGGGCACGGTCGGGCGTACGAGCGGGAGTCGCTCGGTGGGCCGGGCCAGCGGGACGGCCGCCTGTCGGGGGCGGGCCGGCATCGGCTGGTCGAGGGACACCGTGGGGCGGTTCTGGAGGTTGGGCTGGGGCAGCACCATCACGTCGTCCGGCGGCGGCTTGAGCTGGGACCTGGCCTCGGCGGGAGCGTCCGCGGTCACCGTTTCGGGTGACTTCTGGGCGACGTACCCGGCCGGGGGTTGCAGGGGGTTGTAGCGGTGCGGGTCCGTCTGGTCGTGATCGCGCTCGACGGCCACCGGCCGCGGGTTGATGACCAGGGGTTCGATGACCGGGGGCGGCGCGGCGACGGTGGGTGTCGCGAGCTCCGCCGCCACGTCCTGGGCGCCGGCTGCGTGGGCCTCGGCCGCGTCGCCCGAGCGGGGCATGGACGCGGGCGGGAGCAATAGGCCCGTACTGCCGGCGGGCTGTTCGTGGGCGGCCTGTGCGGCGGGGCGGGAGCGTCCCGGGTCGGTCTCGCCGCGCCACCAGGCGGCGTCAGGATCGGCGAACGACCACGGGTCGTCCTCGCTGCGAGGCGTTTCCCCAGGTTGTGGCGTGTCTCCGATCACAGCTCCATTGGACTACGGGAGCGAGCGTTGACCGCGTTCCGAAGAGGGCGTGTCGGGATAAATCGGGATCTCGCGGAGGGCGGAACCAATCCGTTCGCGCGCCGCCCCCGGCCCTCACTACGCTTGGACCTCATGAGTCACGTTCTCGCCGCGGTTGCCTGGCCCTATGCCAACGGCCCGCGCCACATCGGTCATGTCTCCGGCTTCGGGGTGCCCTCCGACGTTTTCAGCCGGTACATGCGCATGGCCGGCCACGACGTGCTCATGGTCTCGGGCACCGACGAGCACGGCACGCCCATCCAGGTGCAGGCCGACGCCGAGGGGGTCACCCCGCGCGAGCTCGCCGACCGCTACAACCGGGTGATCGTCGAAGACCTGCACGGCCTCGGCCTGTCCTACGACCTCTTCACCCGCACCACCACGCGCAACCACTACGCCGTGGTGCAGGAGCTGTTCACCGCCCTCGAGCGCAACGGCTACATCGTCGCGCGCACCACCTTGGGGGCCAGGTCGCCGTCGACCGGGCGCACGCTGCCCGACCGCTACATCGAGGGCACCTGCCCGATCTGCGGCTACGACAGCGCCCGGGGCGACCAGTGCGACAACTGTGGCAACCAGCTCGACCCCGAGCAGCTGATCAACCCGCGCTCCAAGATCAACGGTGAGACCCCGGAGTTCGTCGAGACCGAGCACTTCTTCCTCGACCTGCCGTCCTTCGCCGAGGCCATCGGCAACTGGCTCGACCAGCGGGAGAATTGGCGCCCCAACGTCCTGAAATTCTCCCGCAACCTGCTCGACGACCTGCAGCCCCGGGCGATCACCCGCGACCTCGAATGGGGCGTGCCGATCCCGCTGGACGGCTGGCGCGACCGCAACGACAAGCGCATCTACGTCTGGTTCGACGCGGTGATCGGCTACCTGTCCGCCTCGATCGAGTGGGCCCGCCGCTCCGGCGACCCCGAGGCGTGGCGTAAGTGGTGGTCGGCCGACGGCCTCGGCAAGGACTCGGTCGGTTACTACTTCATGGGCAAGGACAACATCGTCTTCCACTCGGTGATCTGGCCGGCGCTGCTGCTCGGCTACTCCGGCGAGGGCGACAAGGGTGGCGAGCCGGGCGAGCTGGGCCGGCTCAACCTGCCCACCGAGGTGGTGTCGAGCGAGTTCCTGACGATGGAGGGAAAGAAGTTCTCGTCGTCGCGCCGGGTCGTCATCTACGTGCGTGATTTCCTCGAGCGCTACGACGCCGACGCCCTGCGTTACTTCATCGCGGTCGCCGGGCCCGAGTCCAACGACACCGACTTCACCTGGGCCGAGTTCGTTCGCCGCAACAACGACGAGCTGGTCGCCGGCTGGGGCAACCTGGTCAACCGCTCGGTCTCGATGGCGGCGAAGAACTTCGGCGTCATTCCGGCGCCGGGCGAGCTGACCGCGGAGGACGAGGCACTGCTCGCCGTGGCCAAGGCGGGCTTCGGCACGGTCGGTGAGCTGATCGGCAAGCACCGGCAGAAAGCGGCGATCGGCGAGGCGATGCGGGTGGTCGCCGAGGCCAACAAATACCTCTCCGACCAGGCCCCGTGGAAACTCAAGTCCGAGGAGGACAAACCCCGTCAGGGCACCATCCTCGCGGTCGCGCTCCAGGCGGTCAGCGACGCCAACACGTTGCTGACGCCGTTCCTGCCGCACTCTGCGCAGAAGGTCTTCGAGCTGCTCGGCGGCGACGGCGTGCACGCGCCGATGCCGCGCATCGAGCAGGTCGACGACCTCGACGGTGGCCCGTCCTACCCGGTGCTCACCGGTGACTACACAGTGGGCACGCGCTGGGAATCGGTGCCGCTCGTGGCCGGCACCCCGCTGGCCACGCCGAAACCCGTCTTCCGCAAGCTCGAGCCCTCGGTCATCGAGGAGGAATTGGCCCGCCTGGCGGACTGATCGACCCATATCGACGATGCTCGTTCGCACGAAAGGTGCGAGCGAGCATCGTCTATTTATGGGATTGATCGACAGCCGTAAGATCGGGTAGCGTTCGCGCTCCACGGGGGAACACCAGCGTTGCATCGATACGGCTCCGTCCTGACGCGAGCCGGATCAACCATGTCCCCTTCGTGAGGTCTAACCCCCCTCGAAGGAGCTTTTCCTTGAACTCTCGCCTCTCGCGCCCGCTGCTCGCGGCCGTCGTCAGCGGTGCGTTCCTGGCCGGCGGCGGTCTGTTCGCCGCGCCTGCGCTCGCTGAGCCGCCGCCGCTGCCCGATGCGACCGAGTCGACGAGCACTCCACCCACGTCGGAGCCGACCACGGCGCCGCCGACGACGACTCCGCCGCCGACCACCACGGAGCCGACCACGGCTCCGCCGACGACGACGCCGCCGGCCACCACGACGACGCCGCCGGCGACCACCACGCCGCCGCCGACCACGACGGCGCCGCCGACCACCACGGCGCCGCCGGCCGACAAGACTGCGCCCTCGGGCGCGTTCGGCCTGAACCGCTGGTCGATCTGGACCGGACAGACGGTCACGGTGACCGTGGTCGGTGTCGCCGACAACGTGAGCCCGCAGGACAAGATCACCCGCGTGCTCACCTGGGGTGACGGCGCCTCCCAGACTCTGCACTGGACGGCGAAGAACGTCACGCACCAGTACAAGTCATCCGGCAAGAAGCCGATCACGCTGACGCTGACGGACGCCGCCGGCAACAAGAAGGTCGCCAAGTCGGTCGGCCCGACGGTGGCCGCCCCGGCGCTCAAGTACAAGCTGAGCAAGTCGTCGGTCTGGGCCGGCGAGAAGTTCGTCTGGGACATGACTCAGGTGCCGGCCGGCGCCACCAAGATCTCGGTCGCCTGGGGTGACGGGCGCGCGACGGTCTTCTCGCCCAGGAAGCAGAAGATCACGCGCTACTACTACCTCACCCCGAAGAACGACTACTACGTCGCTCCGGGCGCGAAGACCCTGAAGGCTTTCGTCTACAACAAGTACGGTGTCGCCACCGCGCTGACCGTGGGCAAGGTCACGCTCAAGAAGGACAGCTGGCGCCCGGTCGTCAAGCTCACCAAGCCGTCGAAGCCGAGCAAGGCCTCGTCCTGGAAAGCGATCAAGGGCACGGCGACCGACAAGGGCTCCGGCATCAAGGAGTTCTACGCGCTGGCCATGGTCGGCAAGAGCAACGGCTCGGTGGTCTGCTACACCGCCAAGAAGAAGTGGATCACGATCACCTCGAGCACCAACCTCATGGTTTGCGTGGTCCCGGTGAAGGTGTCCAAGGGTAAGTTCTCGCTGAGCCTGGTGGGCACGCCCAAGGGCCGCTTCATCACCTCGGTCGAGGCCACGGACTGGTCCGGCTTGTACAACCCCACGGTTGAGTACCAGACGACGCTCAGCTAGTCGCGGGCAATACGAAAAAGCCGGCGCCGCCCCGCGAGGGACGGCGCCGGCTTTGCGCTGCCGGAAACAAAGCCTTCAGAGTACGTACGGGATGTCGGCGATGTGGTGGTCCATCAGCTCGCCGACCGGGGCCCACGACTCGTAGACGCCGCGCTCGTAACAGCGCGCCCCGGTCGCCGAGAGGGCGTCGTTGTCGGGCCGGACGAGCCGCAGCCGGGCCCAGGCGTCGTCGCGCTGCAGCACCCAGCACGGCACCCCGCGCCACAGAGCCTGCTCGGCGCGCCGGCTCAACGTGGACACCGGGTACCGCGCGGCCCGGGTCAGCGCCCGCACCCGGAACTCGTCCGGCGGGTCCGCGATGGCGTCGTACTCCTTGTCCTTGATCTGCCCGACCAGCTTGGCCGAGCCTGGCGTCGTGCACGGCACGTACTCCCGGTCGGGGCTGACCCCGGGCAGGTTGTCGAGCAGGCCGCGCCAGCGGGGGCCGGCCAGCCGCAGCCATCCGTGCTGCTCCGGCTGGTACGTGTAGAGGATGACCTCCTCGCCGCCCGGCACGATCGCGATGATCTGCGCGTTGGCCGGCATCGGCAGGTCGGCGAACCCGGCGGTGATGTATTCCGGGACGAGCTCGTCGGTGCTCGGCGTGAAGCCGGTGCCGAGGATCATCGCGCCGATCCGGTTGTGCGCCTGCAGCAGGGCCAGGCCCGGCTGTTCCGGGCCGCCCGGCACCTCGTAGTCGAGCGGATCGACAGCCCGCCAGCGCAGCGCGAAGGCCACCTCGGTGTCGGTCGCGCCGTCGGCCCGCAACAGCGCCAGGGTGTGCGGGTCGTGCAGGTGCGCGATGTCGCAGGCGCGGTAGCAGAAGCCGTACGGAAGCCAGCCGCCGAGATGGCCGGAGACCTGGGCGGCCGACAGCACTTTCATCATCCGCGTGCCCCGGCGTACCGCCGCCGTGGCCCGGATCTGCCGCAGCACCGGGTCGTCCCGGTGGTTGGCGGACTGACTCATCCGCTGCACCTGGCCCCAGCCGAGGTCACGCCTCAGCGGGGCGGAGAGCGGTGGCTCGAGCGGATCCGTGTCGATCACACTGTTCTCGCCGGTCACGGTCACTGTGCGCAAGTTAGGCGACAGCGGTGGACTTCAGGTGAACCAACGGTGGCCACCGGGTCGAAGTGCAGAATGTCTCACATGTCATCGTCACCATCGGAGTCCCGCCGAGCGAAAGCCGCCCGGCGGGCCGGCGAGTTCCCCGCCGCTCCCGAACCGCTCGCGGTCCCGGTTTTCGACAGCCACACCCACCTGGACCTGACCATCGAGGAGGCCGGCGTGCCGGGCGGCGAGACCGCCGACCCGGTCGAGGCGCTGATCACCGCGGCCGCGAAGGTCGGAGTGGACCGGATCATGCAGGTCGGGGTGGACGAGCCGTCGTCACGCTGGGGCGCCGAGCTCGCCGCCCGTCACCCGTCCGTGCTGGCCGCGGTCGCGCTGCACCCCAACGAGGCCCCGCGGCTGTCCGATCTGGATGCCTCGCTGCGCGCGATCGAGGCGCTGGCCGCCGAACCCCGGGTGCGGGGCATCGGCGAGACCGGCCTGGACACCTTCCGGACGGGTGAGGAGGGCCGCGCGGCCCAGGAGACCAGCTTCCGGGCGCACATCGCGATCGCCAAGCGGTACGGCAAGGCGCTGACCATCCACGACCGGGACGCCCACGAGGACGTGCTGCGGGTGCTCGACGAGGAAGGCGCGCCGGAGACGGTGGTGATGCACTGTTTCTCGGGCGACGCGGTGTTCGCGGCAGAGTGCGTACGCCGGGGCTACTACCTGAGCTTCGCGGGGACAGTCACCTTCGCCAGCGCGGGCAACCTGCGCGAGGCGGCCCAGCTGACCCCGGTCGAGCAGATCATGGTGGAGACCGACGCGCCCTACCTGACGCCCATCCCGCATCGGGGCCGGCCGAACGCGTCCTACCTGATCCCACTGACCGTGCGCGCCCTGGCCGCGACCCGCGGCGGCGACCTCGACGAGTTGTGCGCCGCGATCTCGGCCAACGGCGAGCGGGCGTTCGGTTCCTGGCGTCTAGGCTCCTGACCCATGGCTGACGCACTTCTCGGCCCGGCGGAGATCCGGGAACTGGCGGCCCGCCTCGGTGTGGCGCCCACGAAGAAGCTCGGTCAGAACTTCCTGCACGACCCCAACACGATCCGGCGCATCGTCACCGCGGCCGGGCTGACCCCGGACGACGTGGCGCTCGAGGTCGGGCCGGGGCTGGGCTCGCTGACGCTGGGCCTGGTCGGGGCGGTGCGGCACGTGCACGCGGTCGAGATCGACCACCGGCTGGCCGCCGCGCTGCCCGAGACCGTCACGGCGGCTCACCTGACGGTGCATCAGGCCGACGCGATGCACGTACGGGGGGCCGACTTCGACCCGGCGCCCACGATGCTCGTCGCCAACCTGCCCTACAACGTGGCCGTCCCGGTGACGCTGCACCTGCTGGCCGAGCTGCCGACCCTGCGCGGCGGGCTGGTGATGGTGCAGAAAGAGGTGGCCGACCGGCTCGTCGCCGGCCCGGGTTCCAAGGTGTACGGGGTTCCGTCGGTGAAACTGGCCTGGTACGCGGAGGCCCGCTCGGCCGGGAAGGTGCCGCCCGCGGTGTTCTGGCCGGTGCCCAACGTGGACTCGGGTCTGGTCGCCTTCACCCGGCGCACTCCTCCGGGGGATATTGACCGTCGTGCAGTTTTCGCGGTGGTCGACGCCGCCTTCGCGCAGCGCCGCAAGACCCTGCGCGCGGCGCTGGCGGGCTGGGCCGGTGGCGCCGACCGAGCCGAGAAGGTGCTGGTCGCGGCCGGGGTCAGCCCGCAGGCGCGCGGCGAGTCGCTTACCGTCGACCAGTTCGTGGCGATCGCGGCCGCCGCCGAGTTGTCGGAGCCCGGCGGTAAGCTCAGCCCGTCCGGAAGGCAGCCCGAGGAGGTGGACTCATGACCGCGGAACCCGCTGGCGATCTCGAGTGGGCGCCGGACCCGATCCGGCAGCGCAACAGGGATTACACGATCGAAGACGTCCTGAGGATGCGATCCGGCGCCCCTCGCCTCGAAATCACGGACGGAGCCCTTACCTTGGTCCCGACGCCGACCGGCGGACATCAAGAGATCAGCGGTCTGCTCTGGATGTGGCTGAGGCAGCATGCCCCGGCCGAGTTTCAGCCGCTGTTCGCCGTCGGGGTGATGATCGGCATCAGGGAGACGCTGGAGCCGGACGTCGTTCTCCTGCACGGGCCGGTCGAACTAGGCCATCATTTTTACCTGTCGGAACAGGTCACGGTGGCTGTCGAGATCGTTTCGCCCAGCACGAGGCGCAGAGATCGTCTTGAGAAGCCGGTCCAGTACGCGAGGGCCGGAGTGCCTCACTTTTGGCGCATCGAGCAGGATCCGATTCACGTCTTTGCCTACGACCTAGTCGACGGCCGCTACGAACTGGTCGCGGACTCCGCGGAGGAACTCGCACTGAGTGCACCGTTCGAGATCAAGCTCCCGATCCGGAGCATCACTCCGTGACCGAAGCCTGGGGACCGGACGACGACGAGCCGCGCCGCCATCACGGGCCGGTCAAGGTGCGCGTGCCGGCCAAGATCAATCTTTATCTCGGGGTCGGTCCGCTGCGGATCGACGGCTTTCACGAGCTCAACACCGTCTACCACGCGATCAGCCTGTTCGACGAGCTGACCGCGCGCCCCGCCGACACCCTCGCGCTGACCATGGAGGGCGAGGGCACCGGCCTGCTCGCGCTCGACGAGACCAACCTGATCATCCGGGCCGCCAAGGCGCTCGCCGCGCGCACCCGCGTGCCGGCCTACGCCCGGCTGCACCTGCGAAAGGCGATCCCGCTCGCCGGCGGCCTGGCCGGGGGCAGCGCCGACGCCGCCGCCACCCTGCTCGCGTGCGACCTGCTCTGGGGCACCGGCCTCTCCCGCGAGGAGCTGGCCGAGGTCGGCGCCACGCTCGGCTCGGATGTGCCGTTCCTGCTGCACGGGGGCACCGCGCTGGGCACCGGCCACGGCGAGGCGATCAGCCCGATCCTGGCCCGCCCGACCACCTGGCACTGGGTGATCGCGATCGCCGACGACGGCCTGGCCACCCCCGAGGTCTATCGCAAGCTCGACGAGCTGCGCGACAGCGCCTGGCCCCCGCCGGCTCTCAAGGAGCCCGACGAGCTGATGTCGGCGCTGCGCCAGCGCGACCCCGAAGTGCTCGGCGCCGCCCTCGGCAACGACCTCCAGGCGGCCGCGCTCGCCCTGCGCCCCGAGCTGGCCGACGTGCTCAAGGCGGGCCTCGAGGCGGGCGCCGTCACCGGGCTCGTGTCCGGTTCCGGCCCGACCTGTGTGTTCCTGACCACCGACGCCACCCACGCCGGCCAGGTCGCGGCCGAGCTCAACGCGGCCGGGGTGTGCCGTGAGGCGGTCACCGCGCGGGGCCCGATGCCGGGCGCGCGGGTAACCTAGAGCCATCGTGGCGAACATCATCAACCTGGACCGGGTCAGCAAGGGCTATGGGGCCGCCGGTCAACTCCTCACCGACGTCTCCCTCGGGCTCGACGACGACGCGCGCATCGGCATCGTCGGCCTCAACGGGGCCGGCAAATCGACGCTCCTGCGCATGCTTGCGAAATCCGAGGAGCCCGACTCCGGCCGGGTCACCCTCCGGCGCGACCTGCGCGTCGCCACCCTGCCGCAGACGCTCGACCTGGCCGCCGAGGCGACCGTGCGCGACGTCGTGCTCGGCACCGCCTGGCTGAGCGAGGGCATGGGCGCCGAGCACGAGTGGGCCGGCGACGCCGGGGTGCGCGCCATCCTCGACGGTCTCGGCATGGGCTATCTCGGCCTCGAGACGCCGGTCGGCCCGATGTCCGGTGGCGAGCGCCGCCGGGTCGCGCTGGCCGCGTTGCTCGTGCGCGAGAGCGACCTGCTGATCCTCGACGAGCCCACCAACCATCTCGACGTGGCCGGTGTCGACTGGCTGGCGCGCCACCTGCTCACCCGCCGTGGCGCCCTCGTCGTCGTCACCCACGATCGCTGGTTCCTCGACGCCGTCTGCACGGCGACCTGGGAGGTCGTCGACGAGCAGGTGCATGCGTACGAGGGTGGTTACGCGGCCTGGATCCTGACCCGCGCCGAGCGCCAGCGGGTCGCCGCCGTCACCGAGTCCCGCCGGCAAAACCTGCTGCGCAAAGAGATCGCCTGGCTGCGCCGGGGCCCGCCGGCCCGCACCTCCAAGCCCCAGTTCCGGATCGACGCCGCCAACGCGCTGATCGCCGACGTCCCGCCGGTGCGCGACAAGGTCAGCCTGCAACGGATGGCCACCACCCGGCTCGGCAAGCAGGTCTACGACCTGGAAAACGTGACGCTGGTGGCCGGCACCAAGCCGATCCTCGACAAGCTGACCTGGCAGGTCGGCCCGGGCGACCGGATCGCCATCCTCGGCGCCAACGGGGCCGGCAAGACGACCCTGCTGCGGCTGCTGGCCGGCATCACCCGGCCCGACGGCGGCCGCCTGGTCACCGGCTCGACGGTCCGCGCCGCCTTCCTCTCGCAGGAGCTGAAGGAGCTGCCCGGCCACCTGCGCCTGCTCGAGGCGGTCGAAGAGGTCGCCAAGCGGGTCAAGCTGGGCGACCGCGAGCTGTCCGCCGGTCAGCTGGCCGAGGTGTTCGGCTTCACTGACAAGCGCATCTGGACCCCGGTCAGCGACCTCTCCGGTGGCGAGCGGCGCCGGCTCCAGCTGCTGCGCCTGCTGGCCACCGAGCCCAACGTGCTGCTGCTCGACGAACCGACCAACGACCTCGACACCGACACGCTGGCCGCGCTCGAGGACCTGCTCGACTCCTGGCCGGGCACGATGATCGTCGCCAGCCACGACCGTTACCTGGTCGAGCGGGTCACCGACACGGCGTACGGCATGTTCGGCGACGGCCACATGGTGCACCTGCCCGGCGGCGTCGACGACTACCTGGTCCGCGCCACCTCGCGCTTCCACGGTGGGGCCCTGACCTCCAGCGCCGGGCCCTCCTCGCCGGCCGCGGGCGGTGGCCTGTCGGCGGCTGACGTGCGGCAGGTCAAGAAAGACCTCACCCGTCTCGAACGGCAGCTGGTCAAGCTCGACGAGCGGGTCCTCAAGATCAATGAGAAGCTGGCCGAGCACGGCAGCGACTACGACAAGATCATGGAATGGGACGCCCAGCTCAAGGACGTCCAGAAAGAACGCGCCGAGGTCGAGGAGGCCTGGCTCGAGCTGGCCGAGCAGGTGCCCGGAAACTGATCCGGGGGGTGTGCCTGCGCCGCTTGACCGGGATACGCGAGAATCGGCGGGTACAACACCTGACCTTGGAGACGGACACCATGGCGCACACCCCGGTCAACCACCCGCTGCGGCCTCTGTATCGCGCGCTGAGCTTCGTCTCCGGCGCCTACCTGGTGGTCTTCGGCATCATCGGGATGATCCAGACGTCCGGTGAGAGCTTCACCGGCAGCAGCGGCATCCGGGTCCTCGGCCAGCACAGCAACATGCTCTGGTCGATCATCGCCCTGGCCATCGGCGTGATCGTGCTGGCCGGCGCCGCCCTGGGCCGCAACCTCGACGTCGCCGCCGAGAAATACATGGGCTGGGCCCTGCTGGTCTTCGGCAGCTACGAGCTGGCCGCGAGCCGCACCGACGCCAACTTCTTCGGCTTCAGCATCGCCACGGTGGTCGTCACCTACCTCGTCGGCACCGTGCTCATCACGGCCAGCCTCTACAGCAAGATCGCGCCGGAGTCGCAGGCCGGCGCGCCGCGCCAGGTTCGAGAGGGTCGCACGGCCTGATGGCGCACTATCCCCTCAACCATCCCCTGCGCCCCGTCTACCGCTTCCTCACCTTCCTGGCCGCGGCCTACCTGACGCTCTTCGGCGCCATCGGCCTCGGCGTGACGGCGGGCGACCCGTTCTTCCACCGCGGCCACGACTGGGTCCTCGGCCTGCGGACCAACCCCGCCACGGCCTGGCTCACCCTTCTCCTCGGTCTGGTGCTGCTGCTGGCCGTGATCGTCGGCCGCAACCTCTATCACCAGATCGCCCTTGTCCTCGGCTGGGGGATCTCGGCGTACGCCATGGTGGTGATGGCTTTGATCCAGACCGACGCGAACGTCTTCAACGTCTCGATGGTCAACGTGGTCGTGCTGGGCACCCTGGGCCTGATCGTGCTGACCGCCGGCCTCTACGCCAAGGTCGGCAGCTCCGCGGCGGCCCGCGACGAGTCGGCTGCGGCCCACGGGTCTCGCTAGCTAGCGGGTCTTGCGGGTCAGCAGGGTCGGTTTCGCCTCGAGGTGGGAGAGGCCGTTCCAGGCCAGGTTGACCAGCTGGGCGGCCACCATCTCCTTCTTCGGCTCACGCGCTTCCCGCCACCACTGGCCGACCAGCGCCACCATGCCGACCAGGGCCTGCGAGTAGAGCTCGGCGAATTTCGGGTCCAGGCCCCGGCTCTTGAACTCGGCGGCCAGGATGTGCTCCACCTGGTGGGCCACGTCGTTCATCACGCTCGAGAAGTTGCCGCCCGGCGACAGCACCGGCGACTCGCGCACGAGCACCTGAAAACCGTGCGGTTCGTCGTCGATGTAATCCAGCAGGGCCAGCGCCGCCTGCTCGAGCAACTCTCGTGGATGCCCCGCCGTCAGCGCCGCCGCGATCCGGTCGAGCAGGGCCCGCACCTCACGGTCGACCACGACGGCGTAGAGCCCCTCCTTGCCGCCGAAGTGCTCGTAGACCACCGGCTTGGACACCTTGGACCGGGCCGCGACCTCTTCCACACTGGTCCCGTCGAAGCCGCGCTCCGCGAACAGCTGACGGCCGGTCGCAATCAACTGCTCACGACGCTGCGCAGCCGACATGCGGACCCGAGGGCTCTCGGTCGCTCGCACGCGGCGCTGCTTTTCGCCGGGATCGTCTGGTTCGGTCACCCGGCCATCCTGCCAGGTCCCCCGAGTTCCCATCTCCCCCCGACAGCGGACCTCGCACGGTGGACAGCGCGCCGCCCGCGCGGACCCCTGTTGCCGGGGAAAAGGGCTGTCGGGGTGCCGCTAAGATGTGACCGGTGGGCAGTTCTCTGGAGAGAGATGTCCATGATGGTCCCGGATCGTCTAATGGTAGGACCGCGGCTTTTGGTGCCGTTTATAGGGGTTCGAATCCTCTTCCGGGAGCAGTCTGCCTGTGGCTGAGTTGTCGCCGCGTCTTCTTGAATGACTACTGCGAACACTGGAGTAGCGCGTGAGTCAGGCCCCTCGTCGTACCGTTGTCGTCCTCGCCGCCGGTGAGGGCAAGCGGATGAAGTCCGCCACGCCCAAGGTGCTGCACCCGCTGCTCGGGCGCAGCCTGCTCGGCCACGTGCTGCAGGCGTCGGCCGCTGCCACCGCCGAGCGGACGGTCGTCGTGGTGGGTCACAAGGCCGACCGGGTCGAGGCGCACCTGGCCGAGGTGGCGCCGGCCGTCACGACCGTGCTCCAGGCCCAGCAGAACGGCACGGGTCACGCCGTCCGGATCGCGCTCGAGGCGGTGCCCGAGGCGGCCGGCACGGTGGTCGTGCTCAACGGTGACGTGCCGCTGCTGCGCGGCGAGACGGTGGCGGCCCTGGTCGAGGCGCACGAGTCGGGCTCCCGGGGCGCGACCGTGCTGGCCGCCGAGGTGGTCAACCCGACGGGGCTGGGCCGGATCGTGCGGGACGCGGCGGGCAACCTCGAGCGGATCGTCGAGGAGCGGGACGCGTCGTCCGAGGTGCGCGCGATCCGCGAGATCAACGCGGGCATCTACGCGTTCGACGTGGTGTCGCTGCGCGAGGCGCTGTCCAAGCTGTCCACCGATAACGACCAGGGCGAGGAATACCTGACCGACGTGTTCGGGCTGCTGGCCTCGACCGGTGACCCGGTCGGGGTGTTCGTGGCGCCGGACGCCGACGAGACGCTCGGCTGCAACGACAAGGCCGAGCTGGCGAGCCTGCGGGCGCTGCTGCGCGACCGGGTCAACGAGGCCTGGATGCGCTCCGGGGTGTCGATCCTCGACCCGTCGACGACCTGGATCGACGTGACCGTGACGCTCGAACCGGACGCCGAGATCGACCAGAACTCGCAGCTGCTGGGCGCGACCTCGGTCGGGGCCGGAGCGATCGTGGGTCCGGACACGACTCTGATCGACAGCACGGTCGGTGCCGGCGCGGTGGTGCTGCGGACGCACTCGATCGGGGCCGAGATCGGCGCCGAGGCCACGGTGGGCCCGTTCTCCTTCCTGCGGCCGGGCACCAAGCTGGGGCGCAAGGCCAAGGTGGGCGGCTTCGTCGAGACCAAGAACGCCGAGCTGGGCGACGGCGCCAAGGTGCCGCACCTGTCGTACGTGGGTGACGCGACGATCGGCGCCAAGGCCAACATCGGCGCGGGCACGATCTTCGCCAACTACGACGGGGTCACCAAGAGCCACACCACGGTGGGTGAGGCCGCGTTCGTCGGTTCCGACACCGTGCTCATCGCGCCGGTCGAGATCGAGCCGGGGGCGTACGTGGCCGCGGGCAGTGCGATTCAGAAATCCGTGCCGGCCGGCAGCCTGGGTGTGACGCGGGCGCCGCAGCGCAACGTCGAGGGCTGGGTGGCGCGTCGCCGGGCGGGCACGGTTTCGGCCGCGGCGGCCGAGCGTGCGCAGGCCGAGAAGGACAAGGGCGGCGAGGTCAGCACGGCCGAGTGACACCGAGGTGAGGCATCCCACCCGGCGGCCTGGGAACGTGGCGGGAAGATGGCCGCGGGGGATACTTCACGGGAATCACATCCCCACCCCCTCGATCCACGGGAGTAGCGAGCCGATGGGCAGCATCGTCGCGGAGAACCGTAAGAGTTTGATGCTTTTCTCCGGGCGCGGTTTCCCGGAGCTGGCGGAGGAGATCGGCCAGGTGCTCGGCGTCGCGCCGACCCCGGCCGACTCGTACGAGTTCGCCAACGGTGAGATCTTCGTCCGCTTCAAGGACTCCGTTCGCGGCTCCGATGCGTTCGTCGTGCAGTCGATGACCGAGGGTGTCAACCGCTGGGTCATGGAGACCCTGATCATGATCGACGCGCTCAAGCGCGGGTCGGCCAAGCGGATCACCGTGGTTCTGCCGTTCTATCCCTACGCCCGGCAGGACAAGAAGCACCGCGGCCGCGAGCCGATCTCGGCTCGTCTGGTGGCCGACCTGCTGAAGACGGCGGGCGCCAACCGGATCCTCACGGTCGACCTGCACACCGCGCAGATCCAGGGCTTCTTCGACGGGCCGGTCGACCACCTGTTCGCGATGGACATCCTGGCCGAGCACGTGGAAAAGAAGTTCGCGGGTCGCCCGTTGACCGTGGTCGCGCCCGACTCGGGCCGGGTGCGGGTGGCCGAGCGGTGGACAGACCGGCTCGGCGGGTGCCCGCTGGCGTTCATCCACAAGACCCGCGACCCGCTCAAGCCCAACCAGGTCGTGGCCAACCGCGTGGTCGGTGAGGTCGAGGGCCGGGTCTGCCTGATCGTTGACGACATGATCGACACCGGCGGGACGATCACCAAGGCGGCCGACATCCTGTTCGAGGAGGGGGCGGCCGATGTCATCGTGGCGTCGACGCACGCGCTGCTCTCCGACCCGGCGACCGAGCGTCTGAAGAACAGCCAGATCAGTGAGCTGGTCGTCACCAACACGCTGCCGCTGCCGCCCGAGAAGCGCCTCGACAAGATCACCGTCCTGTCGATCGCCCCGCTGCTCGCGCGCGCGATCCGCGAGGTCTTCGACGACGGCTCCGTCACCACCCTGTTCGGCGGCCTGAGCTAGTCGTCCGGAAAGCGCCTGAATTGTTCGATGCAGAGTGCATCGGGAGAGTGAATATTTCGCGCAGGGGCTAGGTGGGCCGGACCCGCTGGGGCGTGCGCCGCGGCGGTAGGTAAGATAGTGCGGTTGCCACGGCGAGGGTGCCCCGCGGTCTGCTGAGGTTCGCAGCCATATCGGGGGCACCGTGATCGACGCGGTGCTCCGGGCCTGTGCCCAGCGCGCCCCCTTGCCCGGCAGCGCCGGTGACGGCCTCCAGCATCGTTGGCGGTCGTTGGCCAAGCACTGCCGACTGCATCAACGAACTACAGGCAAGCCGCCCGCCGACTTAGTCGCAGCCCGATCCAAGAGTTTCAGGAGCTTCCCCGTGTCCGAGGTAAAGATCAGCGCCGAGCCCCGCACCGAGTTCGGCAAGGGTGGTGCCCGCCGCACGCGCCGGGCCGGTTTGGTGCCCGCGGTGCTTTACGGCCACGGCGAGGCGCCGGTGCACATCGCGCTGCCGGCCCGTGAGTTCGCGGCCGCTATCCGCCACGGTGGGCTCAACACGGTGTTCACGATCGACATCGTCGGTGCCTCGGGCGCCACGCTGGCCCTGCCCAAGGCCATCCAGCGTGACCCGATCAAGGACACCTACGAGCACGTCGACCTGATCATCGTCAAGCGTGGCGAGAAGGTCCAGGTCGACGTCCCCGTGACGCTGACCGGTGAGGCCGCTCGCAACACCCTGGTCGTCAACGAGTCCAACACCGTGGCCGTGGTCGCCGAGGCCATGCACCTGCCCTCTGGTTTCGAGGTGTCCATCGAGGGCCTCGAGGCGGGTTCGACGGTCACCGCCGGCGACATCCAGCTCCCGACCGGCTCCGAGCTGGCCGTCGAGCCCGACTTCGTCCTGGCCGTCATCTCGCAGGCGCAGACCGCCGAGCAGCTCGAGGGTGACTCCGCGGATGCCGCCGAGGCCGCCGAATCGGCCGAGGCCGGCGAGGCTCCCGCCGCCGAGTAGGACAAGCGCCAAGTCGGCGTACGAGCAGTGACCGGGGAAAGTGCCGTGACGGCGCTTTCCCCGGTTCTTTATGGATCGGTGGAGGGTCAGTGAGCGACGAGGCGCCGTGGCTGGTTGTCGGTCTCGGCAACCCGGGCAAGGAATACGCGGGCAACCGGCACAACGTGGGCTTCATGGTGGCCGACCTGCTGGCGTCCCGGGTGGGCGCGAAGTTCGGCCGGGCCAAGCGTGCGCACACCGAGGTGGCCGAGGGCCGTCTCGGCTTCGGAGGGCCCAAGCTGGTGCTGCTCAAGCCGCTGACCTACATGAACCTGGTGGGCGCCCCGGTGGTCTCGCTGGCCCAGTTCTTCAAAGTGCCTGTGGCGAACGTGATTGCCGTGCACGATGAGCTGGATGTGCCATTCGGGCAGGTGCGGGCCAAGCGTGGCGGTGGTGAGGGTGGCCACAACGGGCTGCGTTCGATGTCGAAGTCGTTGGCGAGCAAGGAATACGCACGGGTCCGGGTCGGGATCGGACGGCCGCCGGGACGGCAGGACGCGGCCGACTACGTGCTGGCCGACTTCTCCGGCTCGGAGCGCAAGGAGTTGGACTTCCTCGTCGATCGGGCGGCCGACGTGGTCGAGGCCATCGTGCTCGAGGGCGTCGAGTGGGCGCAGAATAAATACCACGGCGGTTGATCTCGCGAGGCCGAAACAAATAGATCCTTTGGGCGGTTTTGTACGCCTGCTGATCCCGTGACGCTCACGACCGTCCGACCGTTGGTCACACGTATGCACCGATTGGGTGCGAAATGACCGTCGGATGGGGGAGGTTCGGGGTGCAGCAGGACCTGTCCGCGCAGGAGGCCGTGCTCCTCCAACCGACCGTGCTGTTGCCGGCGATCCGCCCGGTACGCCCGCCGGTGCATCCGCCCGAGGGCTACGGCCGGGCGAACCACCCGCCGGCGAACCAGGGTCCCCGTCGCTCGAAGATCCCGGCGCCGGTCGTGCCGCTGAGCCCGCCGCCGGCCGGATCCCACACGCCGGTGACGACGATGAACCAGGCGCCCGCGGTGGCGACGAAGACGGCCGGGCCGGGCAACGCGCCGCCGCTGAAGACTCGCGGCAAGGCCGATCCGGCTCGCAACAAGGCGATCGACCGGCACTGGTCGCAGCGGCCCAACCGGTCGGTCGCGGACCGGCCCGCGACCCGGCCGTTCCTACGAGTACGCGGCCGGCACGCCGCCATGTCGCGCCGGCAGCGCTGGGAACGCCACTACGTGCAGTCCCTGGTGCTCTGCGACCTGGTCGCCGGGTCGGTGGCCGGTGCGATCACCTTCGGGCTGCGGTTCGGCGACGTGGTGACCAGCTACAACCGGGCGTACATGATCCTGTCGGCGCTGTTGCCGGTGCTGCTGCTGGCCGTGCTCGCGGTGTCACGGGCCTACGAGCGGCGGTATCTGTTCGTCGGCACGGACGAATACCAGCGGGTGTTCCGCGGGGGCGTCGGCCTGATCGCGGGTGCGGCCGTGGTGTCGTACGCGCTCGATCTGGATCTGGCCCGGGGTTATGTCCTGGCCGCCCTGCCGACCGCGATCGCCTCGTCGGTGGTGCTGCGGTTCGCGCTGCGCAAGCGACTGCACCGGTCCCGGGCGCGCGGGGAGAGCCTGCGCCGGGTGATCCTGGTCGGGCACGAGCTCGCCGTGATCGGGATGAGCCGCCAGCTGCGCCGGGAGCGTTATCACGGCCTGGAGGTGGTGGGCGCCTGCCTGCCGCCGGACCACGACGGGGTCGGCGTCGGCGGACCGCAGGGGCTGGTCGTCTACGGCACATTCGACGACGTGGCGGGCGCGGTCGAGCAGGCCGACGCGGACACGGTGGTGGTGCTGAGCTGCCCCGAGCTGGACGGCGCGGCGCTGCGGCGGCTGGCCTGGCGGCTCGAGCGCGACGAGGTCGACCTGGTGGTGGCGAGCTCGCTGGTCGACGTGGCCGGCGCGCGGACGACGATCCGGCCGTTCGACGGGCTGCCGATGCTGCACGTCGAGCACCCGCGGCTGCACGGCGGTTCGCGCCTGGTCAAGGAGGCCTTCGACCGGCTCGGCGCCCTCGGGCTGTTGATGATCTTCGGCCCGTTGCTGCTGACCCTCGCACTGTGTGTGCGATGCACCTCACGCGGGCCGGTACTCTTTCGGCAGGTGCGGGTGGGTCGCGACGGACGGCTGTTCCGCATCTTCAAGTTTCGCAGTATGTATGTGGATGCCGAGGCCCGCCTGGCCGAGCTGCGGCATCTGAACGAGCACGACGGTGTGCTCTTCAAGATGCGTGACGATCCGCGGGTGACCCGGGTCGGACGGTATCTGCGCCGTTTCTCGCTGGACGAGCTGCCGCAGCTGCTGAACGTGGCGCTGGGGCAGATGTCGCTGGTCGGGCCGCGGCCGCCGCTTCCTTCCGAGGTGGCGGCGTACGCCGACGACGTGCGGCGCCGGCTCGCCGTCAAGCCGGGCATGACAGGGCTGTGGCAGGTATCCGGACGTTCCGACCTACCGTGGGAGGAAGCGGTCCGGTTGGACCTGCGCTATGTGGAGAACTGGTCTCTCAGTTTGGATCTGGTGATCCTGCTGCGCACGATGACCGCAGTGGTGCGGTCGTCCGGAGCGTACTGACTACGAGGAGCGGCAGACGATGGGCGAGGCGACAGAGACGTCGGCGCGCGTTCACTCCCAGCGGGAAAGCCGGGAGAGCAGTGACGGCGGCACCCCGCCGGTGATCGACTCGGCCTTCGCCCGCTGGCTGGCCGACCGGGCGGGGCAGACGTTGCTCCAGGTCCGTGAGGAGATGGGCTACGTCGACGGCGCCGCCCTCAAGGCCGCCGGTGACAAGGCCGCGCACCACCTCATGCGGGCCGAGCTGGCCCGCTGGCGCCCGGCCGACGCGGTCCTCTCCGAGGAGGACGACCACGCCCGCGACGCGTGGCGCGAGGGCGAGCACAGCACCGTACGGCCCGAGCGGCTCGGCGCCTCGCGGGTCTGGATCATCGACCCGCTCGACGGCACCCGCGAGTTCTCCGAGGAGGGCCGTTCCGACTGGGCCGTGCACGTCGCCCTCTGGACGGCCGACTGCTCGAGCCCGTCCTGCCTGGCCGCGGGCGCGGTCGCCATGCCGGCTCAGCACCGCACGATCGCCACCGACCACGCCCCGGCGTACCCGCCGCTGCCGTTGACCGCCGCGACCGGTGGCCCGATCCGCATCGCCGCCAGCCGCACCCGGCCGCCGGCCTTCGTGACCGCCCTGGCCGAGGAGATCGGCGCCGAGCTGGTGCCGATGGGCTCGGCCGGTGTCAAGATCGCCGCCGTGATCAACGGCGAGGCCGACGCCTATGTCCATGCGGGCGGTCAGTACGAGTGGGACTCGGCCGCGCCGGTCGCTGTGGCGCTGGCCACCGGGCTGCACGCTAGCCGAATCGACGGATCTGCGCTGAAATACAACGAGGCCGACCCTAAGTTGCCGGACCTGGTGGTGTGCCGTAAGGATCTCGCTCCTCGGTTGCTTGCAGCGTTGCAGCGTCACCTTCCGTCAGAATGACGGTTCCTCCCTAGGAACATTGCCGCTCACCCCCGAAAGGTCTGGATACCACCGATGAGCCAGACGAAGCCCTACCGCGCCTCGCATCTGGATGCTCTCGAAGCCGAGAGCATCTTCGTGATGCGCGAGGTCATGGCCGAGTTCGAGCGGCCCGTCCTGCTGTTCTCCGGCGGCAAGGACTCGATCGTCATGCTGCGGCTGGCCGAGAAGGCCTTCGCTCCCGCGCGCATCCCGTTCCCGGTCATGCACATCGACACCGGCCACAACTTCGCCGAGGTGCTCGAATACCGCGACTCACGGGTCGCGACCCTCGGGCTCAACCTGGTGGTCGCCAGCGTGCAGGAGGCGATCGACTCCGGTCACGTCCGGGAGCTGCCCGACGGCACCCGCAACCGGATCCAGACCCCGGTGCTGCTGGCCGCGGTCGAGAAATACCGCTTCGACGCGCTCTTCGGCGGCGCCCGCCGCGACGAGGAGAAGGCGCGTGCCAAGGAGCGCATGTTCAGCTTCCGCGACGAGTTCGGTCAGTGGGATCCGAAAAACCAGCGGCCCGAGCTGTGGGGGCTCTACAACGGGCGGCACCACCCCGGCGAGTCGATCCGGGTCTTCCCGCTGTCCAACTGGACCGAGCTGGACGTCTGGCACTACATCGCCAAGGAGCGCATCCCGCTGCCGAGCATCTACTACGCGCACGACCGTGAGGTCGTCGAGCGCGGCGGGATGTTCTACGCGGTCAACGAGTTCATCCGGCTCCGTGACGGCGAGACCTCCGAGGTGCGCCGGGTGCGCTACCGCACGGTGGGCGACGCCTCGCAGACCGCCGCGGTGCTCTCCGAGGCCGACACGGTGGAAAAGGTGATCGACGAGGTCGCCGCCACCCGCATCACCGAGCGCGGCGCGACCCGCGGCGACGACAAGGTCAGCGAGGCCGCGATGGAAGACCGCAAGCGAGAGGGTTACTTCTGATGAGTCAGGCCGTCCTGGAGAACGAGGCGGCGCCTTCCGCGCGCATGGACCTGCTGCGGTTCGCCACCGCGGGCAGCGTCGACGACGGCAAGTCGACCCTGATCGGCCGGCTGCTGTTCGACACCAAGACGATCTTTGCCGACCAGCTGGAAGCGGTCGAGCTGGCCAGCGCCTCGCGCGGTGACGAATACACCAACCTGGCGCTGCTCACCGATGGCCTGCGGGCCGAGCGCGAGCAGGGCATCACGATCGACGTGGCTTACCGCTACTTCGCGACGCCCAAGCGCAAGTTCATCATCGCCGACACCCCGGGGCACATCCAGTACACCCGGAACATGGTCACCGGCGCCTCGACCGCCGACCTGGCGCTGATCCTGGTCGACGCGCGCAAGGGCCTGGTCGAGCAGTCCCGCCGGCACGCCTTCCTGACCAGCCTGCTGCGGGTGCCGCACCTGGTGCTCTGCATCAACAAGATGGACCTGGTCGACTGGGACAAATCGATCTACGACAAGATCGCCGACGAGTTCACCTCGTTCGCGGCCAAGCTCGAGATCGGCGACCTGACGATCATCCCGGTCTCCGCGCTGAACGGCGACAACATCGCGTCCCGGTCGGAGAACAGCCCGTGGTACGAGGGCCCGTCGCTGCTGCACCACCTGGAGCACGTGCACATCGCCAGCGACCGCAACCTGGTCGACGTGCGCTTCCCGGTGCAGTACGTGATCCGTCCGCAGTCGACCACGGTGACCGACTACCGCGGGTACGCGGGGCAGGTCGCCTCGGGCGTGCTCAAGCCCGGTGACGAGGTGCTGGTGCTGCCGTCCGGCCTGACCAGCACGATCGCCGGCATCGACACCGCGGACGGCCCGGTCGACGAGGCGTTCCCGCCCATGTCGGTCACGGTGCGGCTCAACGACGAGATCGACATCTCGCGGGGCGACATGATCTGCCGCCCGCACAATGCGCCGGCGGTCGCCCAGGACATCGAGGCGATGGTCTGCTGGATGGACGAGACGGCCCCGCTGCGGGTCGGCGGCAAATACGCCATCAAACACACCACCCGGTCGGCCCGCACGGTGGTCCGCGGTCTTCAGTATCGGCTGGACGTCAACACCCTGCACCGCGACGACACGGCCGGCGAGCTTCAGCTCAACGAGATCGGCCGGGTCCGGCTGCGGACGACGGTGCCGCTGCTGGCCGACGAATACCGGCGCAACCGCACGACCGGCGGCTTCATCCTGATCGACGAGAGCACCAACCGTACGGTCGCCGCCGGCATGATCATCGAGGCTCAGTAAACGAGGCGTCGGCCGGGGAGCGCAGGGTCGCCCAGACGACCTTGCCGGTGCGGGTGGGCAGGGCGCCCCAGGCGTTCGCCGTCGCCCGCACCACGCGCAACCCCCGGCCGCGCTCGTCGAGCGGCAGCCCGCGCCGCGGCCGGGCCGGCTTGATCAGGTAGGGCAGCTGGGGCGACAGGTCGGCCACGCTGATGTGGATGCCGTTGCCGCGCAGACCGGTCACCGCGGTGATCTCGGACTCCGCGTGCTCGACCGCGTTGGTGACCAGCTCGGACATCACCGAGCGGCTCGGGTGCAGCAGCTCGGGCAGGCCCCAGGCCAGGCAGGCGTCGCCGACCAGGTTGCGGGCGATGCTCGGCGCGTCGGCGTCCGGACGCAGCTTCACCATGAGTCGCTCGGTCAGCGGCAGCCGGGCCGCGATCGCCACCCGGGCCTGGCGCACCTTGGCATAGACCGGCAGATAGCGGCGGGCACCGAGGCGCTGCATGCGGTCGGCCAGCGGCAGGTTCGGCGGGATGCACAGGGCCATCTGCACCGGTGGCTCCATCGCGGCGGCCGCGCGCTGGCCCGCCATCCAGGTCGGTGCGCTCCGGCCGGTGGCGTCGTCCAGCCCGGACAGATCGACGATGACGGCCTCGGGATGCTCGGCCAGGCACTTGCGCAACATCTCGGTGGTTCGCTGCCACAGCGACGCGTCCCACCGGCCGATCACCGTCATCAGCGCGACGGCGGCGTCCTCGTCGCTCTCGAGGTGGACCGACGGTGCCGGCGGCCACGCTGTGCTCAGGGACATGCGGTCACGGTAACCGCGCCGACAGATCCTTTAGCTTTGGAGTAGCTCCGCCGGGTGATCGGACTTAAGTACTGCAACGTTGTATAGTCCATCTTCGTGCCGCCGGGCCTGAAGGATGTCGCCGCGCGGGCCGGTGTGTCCATCAAGACGGTCTCCAATGTCGTCAACGGATATGTGCACGTGGCCCCGACGACCCGTGCCCGAGTGCAGGCGGCCATCGAAGCCCTGGGCTACGTGCCCAACATCGCCGCCCGCCAGCTGCGCAGCGGTCGTTCCGGGGTGATCGCGCTGGCCGTCCCCGAGCTCCAGTCGCCCTACTTCGCCGAGATCGCCGGGCTGATCGTGCAGGCCGCAGAGCGGCGCTCGTGGACGGTTCTGATCGACCAGACCGACGGGCAGGCCGAACGCGAGCGCCACCTGGTCGAGGGCCTCCGGCGTCATGCGATCGACGGCCTGATCTTCAGTCCGCTGGCGCTGGCCGGCGAGGAACTGGCGCTGCGCGACGGCACCCCGATGGTGCTGCTCGGCGAGCGGGTCTGGCACGGCCCGGCCGACCACGTGGCGATCGACAACACGGCCGCCGCGGCCGAGGCCACCCGGCACCTGTGCGCGCTGGGCCGGCGGCGAGTGGCGGCCATTGGCGTGCAGGGCCGGCCCTCGGCCGTCACCGCACACCAGCGCCTGGCCGGCTATCGAGCGGCGTTGGTCGAGGTCGGACTGCAGCCTGATCCGGCCCTCGAGATGCCGGTGTACGGCTTTCACCGGGCCGACGGCGCCGCCGCCATGGCCCGTCTGCTCGACGCGGACGAACCGCCGGACGCGGTTTTCTGCTTCAACGACCTGCTGGCGCTGGGCGCCCTGCGCACCCTGATGTCGCGGGGGGTGTCGGTGCCGGGTGACATCGCGGTGATCGGCTTCGACGACATCGAGGACGGGAGGTTCTCGACGCCGACGCTGAGCACGATCGCGCCGGATGCTCCGCGGATCGCTCAGCTCGCGGTCGACCTGCTGGCCGAGCGGCTCAGCGACGGCCCGGCGGCCGCGGGCGCCCCGCGTGAGCTGCGCGTGGATCATCGGCTGATAGTGCGCGAAAGCACCTGTGGATAACCCGATTCACCCCTTGCCGCGGGCGTAAGTTCGGCCCCACGTCTGGTACCAGTCCCGGTTCACCGAGCCCGAGGACCGCCCGATCGAGGACGTGCCGGCCCTGATCGAGGACGACTACAACGGCACCGACGCGGTGGTCGTCGGCAACCTGCTGATCGGCATGCTGCGGCACGCCGACCGGCTCACCGTCGGCTGCAGGCCCAGCTGGTCAACGTGATCGCGCCGATCCGGACCCGGGCCGGCGGCGAGGCCTGGCGGCAGACGATCTTCCACCCGTTCGCGCACACCGCGCGGCTGGCCAAGGGCACCGTCCTGCGGCCCGCGCTCACCGCGCCCGACATGACCACCGGACGCTTCGGCGAGGTGCCGGCCGTCGACGCGGTGGCCACGCACGACGAGGAGACCGGCGCGCTCACCGTCTTCCTGGTCAACCGCGGCACCGAGCCGGTGCCGCTGAACCTCGACCTGCGCGCCTTCCCGCGTCACCGCCTCGCCCAGCACCTGATGCTCACCGCGGACCGCCCCGAGCCGATCGAGCAGGCGCCCGCCGACGAGATCCTCCTTCCGCCCGTCTCCTGGCACGCCCTGTGCCTCACTCCCGAGGAGTCCAAGTGAGTTCGAATCTCTCCCGCCGCGGTCTGCTGGGCCTCGGCATAGGTGCCGGTGGGGCCGTCCTGCTCGGCGCCTGCAGCGACAGCGGTCCTAACGAGAAGGTCACCGGAGCCGGACAGAACGCCGCGCCCGCCGCCACCAGCTACGACGGCCCGAACGTGGCGCTGGCCTTCTGGAACGGCTTCACCGGCGGCGACGGCCCGTTCATGAAGAAGCTGGTCGACCAGTTCAACACCGAGCACCCGAACATCAAGGTCTCGATGAACACCTATCAGTGGGCCGACTACTACCGGAAGACGCCGGCCGCGGTGGCCACCGGCAACGGCCCGGACGTCGGCATCATGCACGTTGACCACGTCGCGACCAACGCGGCCCGCGGCGTCATCCTGCCGCTGGAGGACCTGTCGAAGGCGCTCAATCTGACCGCCGAGGACTTCTCGCCGCCGGTGTGGAACGCGGGCATCTACAACAACACCCGCTATGCGATCCCGCTCGACGTGCACCCGAGCCGGCCGTCCCACCCCGCGCGGCGCCCGGCGGCGGCTGGTGGTGGACCTTCGACCCGGCCCGACTGACCACACCGGACGGCCGGAAATACCTGTATTACGGGAGCTACTTCGGCGGCATCTGGGTCAGCGAGCTCACCGCCGACGGCCTGCGGATCACCGGCACGCCGACCCAGGTCACGATCGACAACAAATTCGAGGGCGCGTACGTCGTCCGGCGTGGCGCTTGGTACTACCTGTTCGCATCGTCCGCGAACTGCTGCGCCGGGCCGACCACCGGCTACTCCGTCTCGGTGGGCCGTTCGCGCAGCCCGCTCGGATCGACGGCTGGCCCACGGTGAACGGGGGCGCGTAGGCTTCCGCCGCAGGTCTGACCGACGACGGCCGTGCACTGGCCGGGCAGTCGAAGCGGCTGCTGCGCAACGACGCCGACTGGGAGGCGCACGTCATCGAGGCGCCGCAGATGGTGCGGCACGACGGCCGGCTCTACCTGTTCTATTCGGCCAACACCTTCGACAAGGACGCGTACGCCCCCGGCTACGCCGCCTGCGAGGCCCCGCTCGGCCCGTGCACGAAGGCACCGGAGAACCCGATCCTGCACTCGTCGGCCGCCGCGGCCGGCCCCGGGCACGGCTTCCTGGTCACCGCGCCCGGCGGCGTGACCTGGCTGCTCTATCACGCCTGGCCGGACGGGGCGGTCGGCAGCGTCGCCCCCGGCCGCCAACTGTGGCTCGACCGGGTCAACTGGCCCGCCGGCCATCCCGTCGTCCATGGGCCCACCGCCGAACCGCAGGAGGTTCCTTAGGACTGTTTGTCGGTGATCTCGTCGATCGCCTCGGTGATCGCGCCGGTCAGATCGCCCGCGGGCACCGCGATGCTCTCGCCGTACCCCTCGGCCGGCTCCTCGATCGGCTCAGGCGCCGTGGCGCCCCCGGCGAAGCCGAACTCGTTGGGTTCGTCCTGTTCCTGCTGCTCGCGGCTCTCGCCGGGCTCCTGCGGTGAAGTCGTCATGTCACGCCGGATACCCGGCCGGCCGCCGCCTAAAGCTTCCCGGCACCGGGACTTGCGGTGACGGTCCAGGCCGTGGGGGCGGTGAAACCGGCCTGCGCGTACGCCTCCTCGACCGCGGCCGTGACCGCGTCGGCCTTGTCCGAGTCGATCAGGGCGAGCACGCACCCGCCGAAGCCACCACCGGTCATCCGGGCCCCGTAGGCGCCTACGGCCAGCGTCGTCTCGACCGCGAGGTCGACCTGGGCCACGGTGATCTCGAAGTCGTCGCGCATCGAGACGTGCGAGGCGGTGAGCAGCGGGCCGATCTCGCGGACCTGATCGGCGCGCAGCAGTTTCACCGTGTCGAGCACGCGGTCGTCCTCGGTGACGATGTGCCGCACCCGGCGGCGCATCACGTCGTCGTCGAGGCGAGCCAGCGCGTCGTCAAGCTCGGCGCCCGTGATGTCGCGCAGGGCGGGCACGCCCAGCAGGCGAGCAGCGTCCTCACAGGACTTGCGGCGGGCGCCGTACTCGCCGTCGACGTGCTGGTGCGGAGCGTTGCTGTTGATCACGAGGATGGCCAGGCCCTCGGCGGCCAGGTCGAACGGGATCTGCTCGACCTCGTAGGACCGGCAGTCCAGGAAGAGCGCCCGGCCCTCGAGGCAGCGGATCGACGCGGACTGGTCGAGGATGCCGGTGGGGGCGCCGACGTACACGTTTTCGGCGCGCTGGGCCACCGCCGGGCGGCGCTCGACGGGTAGGTCGATGCCGCCCAGGTCGACCAGCGCGGTGAGCACCGAGGACTCGAGCGCGGCCGAGGACGACAGGCCCGACCCCAGCGGCACCTCGGAGGCCAGTGCGATGCGAGCGCCGGGCACCTGGTAGCCGGCGTCGTGCAGAGCCCAGACCACCCCGGCCACGTACGCGGCCCAGCCGGTCACCTCGCCCGGCTGGGTCAGACCGAAGCTGACCGCCTCGTCGGAGAACGTGGAGCAGACCGTCCACTCGCCGTCCGGCGCCGGGCCGACCGCGGCCACCGTTCGCTGCGGCAGCGCGAAGGGCAGCACGAAGCCCTCGTTGTAGTCGGTGTGCTCACCGATCAGGTTGACCCGGCCCGGCGCGGCCCACAGCCCGGTCGGCTCGGTGCCGTACTCCTTGAGGAAGGCCTCGCGGGCGTTCACGCGACGTGGGCGCGGTAGAAGGTCCAGGCGTCGCCGATCATGGCCTGCAGGGTGTTTTTCTGCGGCACCCAGCCGAGCTCCTCGCGGGCCCGGGCGCTCGACGCGACCAGGCTGGCCGGGTCGCCGTCGCGGCGCGGGGCGATCTCGACCGGCAGCTCGGCCCCGGTGACCTCGCGGGCCGCCTCGACGACCTGCTTGTTGGAGAAGCCGTTGCCGTTGCCCAGGTTGTAGATGCGGTGCTCGCCCGCGGTGGCCGCGTCGAGCGCGAGCAGGTGGGCCCGGGCCAGGTCTTCGACGTGGATGTAGTCGCGCACGCAGGTGCCGTCGACGGTCGGGTAGTCGTCCCCGAAGAGCTGCAGCTTGTCCCTTTTACCGGCCGCGGCCTGCAGCGCGATCGGGATGAGGTGCGTCTCGGGGTCGTGGCGCTCACCGATCTCGTACCCGTCGTGGATGTAGGCTCCCGCGACGTTGAAGTAGCGCAGCGAGACGGCCGCGAGGTTGTGCGCGAACGTCTCGGAGGTGAGCGCGAAGTCGAAGGTCAGCTTGGTGGCCCCGTACGTGTTGGTGGGGGCCTTGACGGCGGACTCGGTGATCGGCAGCTCGAGCGGGTTGCCGTAGACGGCGGCGGTGGAGGAGAAGATGAACCGCGGCACCCGGGCGGCGCGCACCGCGTTGAGCAGCGCGAGCGATTTCACCACGTTGTCGTGCCAGTACAGCTCGGGCTTGGCCATCGACTCGCCCGCCGCGATCAGACCCGCGAAGTGCAGCACCGCGTCGAAACCGGCCTCGGGGGTGAGCACCTCGGCCGCGTCGGCGATGTCGGCCTCGACGAAGGTGGCGTCGGGTGCGACGGCCTCGCGGAAGCCGGTGACCAGGTTGTCGAGGACGACCACCTCGTGGCCGGCGTCGAGCAGGAGTCGGCTGGTGACGCTGCCGACGTAGCCGGCGCCCCCGGTGACGAGCAGTTTCACAGCGATTCCCCTTCGGTGAGTCTTCCCGACCAGACTAGGCAGCCCGCCGGACCCGTGTTGAGTTTCCATCACACTCGCTCATAAGTCAACATCTTCAAACATCCGACGCCGCGGTACGGGGTGTTCGCGGCGCGCGTCACGCGGCTGACACAATGTCCTCATGTCCGATGTCGCCCGCCGTCCTCGCGTGCTTTCCGGCATTCAGCCGACTGCCGACTCGTTCCACCTCGGCAACTATCTCGGTGCCGTGCGCAACTGGGTGGCGATGCAGGAGTCGCACGACGCCTACTACTGCGTCGTCGACCTGCACGCGATCACCATGGGCCACGACCCGGCCGTGCTGCGTCAACGCACCCGCGTCTCGGTCGCCCAGCTGCTCGCCGTCGGGCTCGACCCCGAGCGCTGCACGCTCTTCGTCCAGTCCCACGTGCCCGAGCACGCGCAGCTGGGCTGGGTGCTGAGCTGCATCACCGGTTTCGGCGAGGCCGGCCGCATGGTGCAGTTCAAGGACAAGTCGGCCAAGGCGGCCGACACGACGACGGTGGGCCTGTTCACCTACCCGATCCTGCAGGCGGCCGACATCCTGCTCTACCAGGCCGACCAGGTTCCGGTCGGTGAGGATCAGCGGCAGCACCTCGAGCTGACCCGCGACCTGGCGCAGCGGTTCAACACGCGGTACGGGCGCACGTTCAACGTGCCCTCGGCCTACATCGTGAAAGACACGGCCAAGATCACCGACCTGCAGGACCCGACCTCGAAGATGTCGAAGTCGGCCTCCTCGCCCAACGGCATCATCGAGCTGCTGGAGGACCCGGCGCGTTCGGCCAAGAAGATCAAGTCGGCGGTCACCGACACCGGCCGCGAGATCCTCTTCGACGAGGAGAACAAGCCCGGCGTCAGCAACCTGCTCACGATCTATGCCGCGCTCACCACGCAGACCATCGACGAGCTGCTCGAGCAGTACGACGGCCGCGGCTACGGCGACCTCAAGAAAGACCTGGCCGAGATCGTGGTCGAGTTCGTCCGGCCGCTCCAGGAACGCACCAAGGCCTACCTGGACGACCCCGGTCACCTCGACAAGGTGCTCGCGATCGGCGCCGAGAAGGCCCGCGCGGTCGCCTCGGTGACACTCGCCGAGGCGTACCAGCACGTCGGTTTTCTCAGCCCGGCGCGCGGAGCCTGACCACCCCCGTGGCCGAGACCCCCTCCGCGACGACCCGCATCGGCGTCGCCATCGACATCCCCGAGCCCTGGGGAAAGCTGCTGACCCAGCGCCGGGCCGACGCCGGCGATCCCCAGGCGGCGTACACCCCGGCGCACGTCACCCTGCTCGGCCCGACCGAGGTCCGCAGCGAGGCGATGCCGCGCATCGAGAAACACCTCGAGACGGTGGCCGCCGCGCAGGTGCCCTTCACCATCCACCTGCGCGGCACGGGCACGTTCCGGCCGGTGACCGAGGTCGTCTTCGTGGCGCTCGCGGTCGGCATCAGCGAGTGCGAGCTGCTGGCCGAGGCGATCGTGGGCTCCGACGACGTCAACCGGGACGCGCGCTTCCCCTACCACCCGCACGTGACGGTGGCCCAGGAGGTGGCGCCGGAGGCGCTCGACGCGGTCTTCGAGGAGCTGGCCGGCTTCACCGCCAAGTTCCACGTCCCGGCGTTCACCTTGTTCTCGCACGGCGGCGAGGGTCCGTGGCGCCGCCGGCGTGACTATCCATTGGGTGGCTGAGCAGCTCGGCAAGTGACGTCGGTTACGGTCGGCGCGTGAATCCGATCGATCGGGCGTACGACGCCGCCGAGCAGCGGGTGATGGTGCTGCGTCGCCGGTCCCGATATTTCGATCACCTGAGCCGGGCCGTCGTGCGCTACATCGACGCGCAGGGTGGACGGCTCGCCGCCGCGATCGCGTACTACGGCTTCTTCGCGGTGTTCGCGCTGCTGCTGATCGGCTACTCGATCTTCGGCATCCTGCTCGACAACAACGAGGACCTGTTCGACATCGTCCGCGACTTCCTCCGGCAGAACCTGCCCTTCCTCGACGTGCAGGCGATCCTGTCAAGCGGCAAGACGGTCGGGATCGTGGGCATCATCGGCCTGACCTTCACCGGCATCGCCTGGGTCGAGGCGATCCGCTCGTCGCAGCGGCTGATCTGGCGGCTCAACGAGAACCCCGGCTACATCGGCGTCCGGCAGGCCCTCGATCTGCTCGTCCTGCTCGGCATCCTGCTGCTGCTCGCGCTCTCCCAGCTCGCCGTCTACGGCCTGGAGCTGCTGCTCGACTGGATGGCCGACGGGATCGTCCGGTCGACGGCCGGTCTGCTGCTCACGGTCGCGGTCAACATGCTGCTGGCGGCGGCGTTGCTGGCCGCGGTGCCCCGGTTGCGGATGACCCTCCGCCGGATGGCTCCGCCGGTGCTGCAGGTGGGCCTCGGGCTGATGCTGCTGAACACGGTGGGCAAGTCGTTCGTCGGCCTGGTGACCCGCAACCCGGCGTACGGCCTGGTCGGTTCGGCCGTCGGTGTGCTGGTCTACCTGTACGTCTTCAACCAGTTGCTGCTGTTCGGAGCGGCCTGGGCGGCGACCAGCCCGCACGGTCGGGTCATCGACTTGTCAGCTGACGATAAAAGTGCTCCGGTGGGGCAAAATACCTGGATTCGGCACACCACCCCGGAATGATGACCTCGTGGGCACTCTCGTGACGCTGGATCTGCCGGCCGGTTCGCCGGTGGCCGATCTTCCCTGGGTCATCACGATCGGATCGCTGGGCGACGAGGAGGACTGGGAGCCGGTGGTCTGCGGACCGTACGAGCGTGCCCATGCCCTCGCGCTGGCGCAGGCCGTGGTGGCCGACGAAGACCTGATGGCGGTCGTCGAGCCGCTCCTGCCGCGCCCCGACGCCGAGGCCATCCGCGACGAGATCGAGCTGGCCCGCGCGGCCGTCGAGGGCCCGGACGGCGAGGACGCCGAGACCGACGAGGAGTACGAGACCCGCCGGGTCCGACCGGGCCGGCCCCCCACCGAGGCCGAGGTGCGCGCGGGCTGGTCGCGGATAGCCGCCCGCCTGACGGCCTGACCGTGGTGTTCTGGGCATGGTGTCCTGCGCATGGTGTCCTGGACGTGAAGGCGTGGCGAAAGATCTCTGCGCGTCACCTGGGGCGACCGTAAGGTTTCTGGTTCGTTACCACGGGCACCGATGATTTGCCGCAGTAACGGATAGAAGCCACGTCCTGCATGACCCGCGATTGCGGGCAGATAACGGTGCGCCAACAGTCCGGTCCGAAATTCCTCCGACGCCCTGGCCTGCGGCTACAGTCCCGCGGTGAAGACTCACCGACAAGTGTCGGTGTGCGTTGGAAGGAGGGCGTCTTGCGCCCAGTACGTGGGAACCGGATTCTGGCGATTCTCGCGGCAGGTGGGCTGACGCTCGCCGCCGCCGCCTGTGGCGACGCCCCTGCTGAAACCCCCACCGGTGGCAGCAGCAGCGCTGCGACCGCCGCTGCATACAAGGCTTGCATGGTCACCGACACCGGTGGCATCGACGACAAGTCCTTCAACGCTTCGGCGTGGGCCGGTCTGCAGAACGCCAAGACCGACGCTCCGAACGTCGACCCGAAGTACGTGGCGTCCTCGGCCGAGGCCGACTACGAGCCCAACCTGAGCGGCTTCGTCACTCAGAAGTGCAACTTCATCCTCGCCGTCGGCGGCCTGATGGGCGACTCCACCAAGGCGGTCGCCTCGGCCAACACGAGCCAGCAGTTCGGCATCGTGGACAGCTCGATCGCGGGTGCGACCAACGTCTACCCGATGCAGTTCGCGACCCACCAGGCCGCGTTCCTCGCCGGCTACCTGGCCGCGGGTTACAGCAAGTCGGGCAAGGTGGCCACCTTCGGCGGCCTCAAGATCCCGCCGGTGACCATCTTCATGGACGGTTTCGCCGACGGTGTGGCCCAGTACAACAAGGCCAAGAGCAAGAACGTCCAGGTGCTCGGCTGGGACAAGGCCAAGCAGAACGGCAGCTTCGCCGAGGACTTCGCCAGCCCCGCCAAGGGCAAGGCGCTGACCAGCACGTTCGTTGCTCAGGGAGCCGACGTCATCATGCCGGTGGCCGGCGGCACGGGCCTCGGTGCGGCCGAGGTCGCCAAGGGCTCCAGCGGCAAGGTCTCGGTCATCTGGGTCGACCAGGACGGCTGCAAGAGCACTCCGCAGGACTGTGACGTCTTCCTGACCACCGTGGTCAAGAACATCACCGACGCGGTCAAGACGGCGGTCGTCACCGGCGCCACCGGTCAGCCGCTCGCCGCCACCCCGGGTTACCTGGGCACGCTGGAGAACAACGGTGTCTCGCTGGCGCCGTACAACCAGTTCGACAGCAAGGTCGACGCCGGGCTCAAGGCCGAGGTCGAGAAGCTGAAGACCGACATCATCGCGGGCACGATCAAGGTCGAGTCGGCCAGCGCGCCGGCCTGACGATCCACTAGGTAGCATTCGGCCGCCGCGCGGTCGCGAGTTCTTCTCGCGACCGGGCGGCGGTTGCTGGTTGACTCATCAAAAAGCCGAGGTCAGGAGATCCCGCTGAGACTCGAATTGCGCGGCATCACCAAGCGCTTCGGTGACCTGGTGGCCAACGATCACATCGACATCACCGTCGAGCCCGGCGAGGTGCACGCCCTGCTGGGCGAGAACGGCGCCGGCAAGTCGACCCTGATGAACCAGCTCTACGGCCTGCTTCAGCCGGACGAGGGCGAGATCCTGGTGGACGGGGAGAAGAAGGTCTTCCGAAGCCCCCGGGACGCCATCTCGGCCGGCATCGGCATGGTCCACCAGCACTTCATGCTGGTCCCCGTCTTCACCGTGGCCGAAAACATCGCGCTCGGCGCCGAGGAGGTGCGCGGCGGCCCGCTCGGCCTGCTGGACAGGCGGCGCAACCGCCGCGACGTGCTCGAGACGTCGAAACGGTACGGCCTGCCGGTCGACCCCGACGCCCTGGTGGAAAACCTGCCGGTCGGCGCGCAGCAGCGGGTCGAGATCGTCAAGGCGCTGACCCGCGACGTCGACCTGCTCATCCTCGACGAGCCGACCGCCGTGCTCACCCCGCAGGAGACCGACGAGCTGCTCGGCGTGATGCGGTCGCTGGCCGACGCCGGCAAGTCGATCGTCTTCATCACGCACAAGCTGCGCGAGGTCAAGGCCATCGCCGATCGGATCACCGTGATCCGCCGGGGCCGCACGGTCGGCGTGGCCAGCCCCGACACCTCGGAGGACGAGCTGGCCGCCCTGATGGTCGGTCGTGACGTCAGCCTCGAGGTGACCAAGGGACCGTCCGATCCGGGCGCCGACGTCCTCAAGATCACCGGCCTGATCGTCGACGACGACCGGGGCGTACGCGCTGTGGCCGGCATCGACCTGACGGTCCGGGCCGGTGAGGTGCTCGGTATCGCCGGCGTCCAGGGCAACGGGCAGACCGAACTGGTCGAGGCCGTGATGGGCCTGCGGGCCGCCCGCGCCGGCCGGGTCGAGCTCGACGGCACCAGCATCCTCGGCCGGACCACCAAGCAGATCCTCGGCGCGGGCGTCGGTTACGTCCCCGAGGACCGCAGCCTCGACGGTGTGGTCAAAGAGTTCTCCGTCGCCGAAAATCTGGTGCTCGACACGTACGACCGGGCGCCGTTCGGCAACGCGTTCAAGCTCAACCCCAAGGCGATCGCCGACTCGGCCCAGGAGCGGGTGGCCCGGTTCGACATCCGCACCTCCTCACCGGACTCCGCGGTCAGCACGCTCTCCGGCGGCAACCAGCAGAAGGTCGTGGTGGCCCGGGAGATGTCCCGCCCGCTGCGCCTGATGATCGCGTCGCAGCCGACCCGGGGCGTGGACGTCGGCTCGATCGAGTTCATCCACAACCAGATCATCCACGAGCGGGACAACGGCACCGCCGTCATCGTGGTCTCCAGCGAGCTGGACGAGGTGGTCGGCCTGGCCGACCGGATCGCGGTGATGTACCGCGGCCGCGTCCTCGCCATCGTGGCACCGGACATGCCACGCGAGGAGATCGGCCTGCTGATGGCCGGCATCACCAGCCTCGCCGAGGCCGGGGACGCCGTTGGGAACGAGGAGACGAAGTGACCACCGAAGCCCCGGCCGAGGCGGCGCCGCCGCGCAAGGAAAAAGAACAAGAGCCGGACTCCTTCTTCGCCCTGTTCGTGCGCAACCTGTGGTCTGCCAACACTGTCGTCGTGACGATCCTGTCGATCTTTCTGGCGCTGGTCATCGGCGCGATCCTGATCGTCGTCTCGGACGCCGACGTGCTGGCCAAATACCAGTACTTCACGGCTCGGCCGAGCGACGCGCTCACCGCGAGCTGGGATCTGATCAGCTCGGCCTACGCCGACCTGTTCAAGGGGGCGATCTTCGACCCGGCCTCGTTCCAGGCCTGGGGCAACGGCACCGGCACCTGGCAGGCGGCGTTCGGCCCGATCTCCGAGACACTCACGTACGCTGCGCCGCTGGTCTTCACCGGCCTGTCGGTCGCGATCGCCTTCCGGGGCGGCCTGTTCAACATCGGCGGCCAGGGCCAGGCGGTGATCGGCTGTCTGACCGCGGGCGTCGCCGGTTTCGCCATCGGCCTGCCGGCCGGTCTGCACCTGGTCGTCGCGCTGGCCGCCGGGCTCATCGGCGGTGCGCTCTGGGGCTTCCTGCCCGGCCTGCTCAAGGCCCGGACCGGAGCCCACGAGGTGATCACCACGATCATGCTCAACTACACGGCCACGCTGTTCCTGGGCTGGCTGATCCTGCAGAACGGCGTCCGTGACCCGGACCGGTCCGACGCGATCAGCAAGACGATCGACCCCAGCGCGGTGCTGCCGGCCCTGCCCGCCCCGCTCCGTGTGCACCTCGGCATCATTCTCGCCGTCCTGGTCACGGCCGGGGTGGCCTGGCTGATCAACCGGTCCTCGTTCGGCTTCGAGCTGCGCGCGGTGGGCGTCAACCCGCCGGCCGCCAAGACCGCGGGCATGAGCGTCGGACGGACGTACGTCATGGTCATGGTCGTCGCCGGTGGCCTGGCCGGCCTCGGGGGCGCGATGCAGGTGCTCGGCACGGCCGAGAAACTGACCGGTCAGGTGGCCGGCAACATCGGCTTCGACGGCCTGCTGGTCGCCCTGCTCGGCCGGAACAAGCCGTGGGGCACGTTGTTCGCCGCGATCCTCTACGGCGCGCTGCGGGCCGGCGGCAACCTCATGCAGGTCGACGTGGGCATCTCGCTCGAGCTGGTCACCGTCCTGCAGGCCCTGATCGTCATCTTCATCGCCGCGCCCGCCCTGGTGAAGGCGATCTTCCAGCTCCGTGACGCTCGGACCGCGCGGCTCGGCACGTCCATGGCGAAGGGGTGGTGACCCGCGTGTCGACCGCGACAGTGGAAGACCTGACCGAGGCCACCGCCCCGGATCGTTTCTGGAACCGGCAGCGCCGCCTCGGCGCCGCCCTGGTGATCATCGGCCTGATCGCCGCCGTGATCTTCGGTTCGCTGGCCGAGTCGGCGACCGCCCGGTTCACCCTCAGCGAGGACGCCGAGGGCGCCGCGCTCTCGATCAACGGGCAGTTCGGCGCCATCCTGTTCGGCATCGTCACCATCGCCGCCGGCGGCACGCTGCTGGCCGGGGTGGCCGAGCGCTGGCAGACCGCGCTGCTCGGCCTGGGCATCGTGACCTTCGTGCTGTCCTTCCTGTGCTGGCAGGTGGCCGGCAAGTTCCTGCCCCTGGTCGACACGGTCAGCGGCTCGCTCGAACTGGCGCTGCCGCTGATCTTGGGCGCCCTGGCCGGCGTGCTCTGCGAGCGCTCCGGCGTGGTCAACGTGGCCATCGAGGGCCAGTTCCTGATGGGCGCGTTCGGCGCGGCCCTGGTCGGCACCCTCGCCACCAGCGTCTGGGCCGGCCTGATCAGCGCGGTCGTCGGTGGCATGGTGATCGCCGCCATGCTGGCCGTGCTGGCCATCCGCTTCCTGGTCGACCAGGTCGTGGTCGGCATCGTGCTCAACCTGTTCGCGCTCGGCGTCACCGGCTTCCTGTACGAGCGGCTGATGCAGCCCGACGCGCTCAAGTACAACTCGCCGCCGCGCCTGCCGTCGTGGACAGTGCCCGGCCTGTCCGACATCCCGGTCGTCGGCCCGGTGTTGTTCGACACCAACCTGCTGGTCTGGATCGCCCTGATCCTGGTCTTCGTGATCCACTTCGCGCTCACCCGCACCCGCTGGGGCCTGCGCACCCGCGCGGTCGGCGAGCACCCCACCGCGGCCGACACCGTGGGTATCCGGGTCCGTGGTCTGCGCTACATGAACGTGCTGCTGGGCGGCGTGGTGGCCGGCGTCGGCGGTGCGTACTTCACGCTCGTCTCGACCAGCGCCTTCAACAAGAACATGACCGCGGGCGCCGGCTTCATCGCGCTGGCCGCCCTGATCTTCGGCCGGTGGACACCGTTCGGCGCGCTCGGTGCGGCCCTGTTCTTCGGCTTCGCCCAGAAACTGGCGAACTACCTGAGCGCGGTCGGTAGCCCGGTGCCCAACCAGTTCCTCAACATGCTGCCGTACATCGCGACGATCATCGCGGTGGCCGGTCTGGTGGGCCGGGTTCGAGCCCCGGCGGCGGACGGCGTCCCGTACGTCAAGAGCTGATGTTTTTGTACGTCCAGTACTGAACCGGGACATCCCGGCGTGATCGACCCGGCTCATCCGGGCCGGGACGCCGGGATGTCATCGTTCGTCAGGCAGAATCGGCGGCATGGAGATCGACTGGGCTGGGTTGCGCGCGGCCGCGACCGAAGCCATGCGGCACGCGTACGCGCCCTATTCCGACTTTCCGGTCGGGGCGGCGGCCCTGGTGGACGACGGCCGGGTGGTCGTCGGGTGCAACGTGGAGAACGCGTCCTACGGAGTCGGCCTGTGCGCCGAATGCGGGCTGGTCAGCTCGCTGCACGCGACCGGCGGCGGCCGCCTGGTCGCCTTCTCGTGCGTCGACGCCACCGGCAACCCGCTGATGCCGTGCGGCCGCTGCCGCCAGCTGCTGTGGGAGAACGGCGGGCCGGAGATGCTGGTCGAGTGGCGGCCCGCGCCGCTGCGGCTGGCCGAGCTGCTGCCGCACGCCTTCGGGCTCGAGGACCTGGAACGGGTCAACAAGCTCTCCACCGGCCCCGAGGTGCCCGCCGCGCTGGCCAAGTGGCGCGGCCGGGGCACCGTGTTCGTGCACCCCGACCTCTCCGGTGGTGCGACAGTCTGGACAGGCTATTGGGAACGCTCGGCGGGCAGTCCGGCCGAGAGCGACGCCGAGAAGGGCGTGCTCGAGGAGGGCCCCAACTTCCCGACCGCGGCCGAGGCTGTGGCCTGGGGACAGGTACGCACCCCGCGGATCGTGGTCGTGGCCGCCGATGGCGGGCTGGCCTGGGCCGGCGAGGGACTGCCGCCCGAGGGCATTCCGTCGGTATGGGAAGAGGACAGTCATGAGTGAGTTCGCGGCGGTCGACGTCATCCGGGCCAAGCGGGACGGGCACACGCTGAGCGACGCCCAGATCGACTGGGTCGTCGACGCGTACACCCGGGGGGTGGTGGCCGACGAGCAGATGTCGGCCCTGGCCATGGCGATCCTGCTGCGCGGCATGACGCCGGCCGAGATCGCCCGCTGGACAGCGGCGATGATCGCCAGCGGGGAGCGGCTCGACCTCTCGTCGGTCACCCGCCCGACCGCCGACAAGCACTCCACCGGTGGCGTCGGCGACAAGATCACGCTGCCGCTCACCCCGCTGGTCGCCGCGTGCGGCGCGGCCGTGCCCCAGCTCTCCGGCCGCGGCCTCGGGCACACCGGCGGCACGCTGGACAAGCTCGAGTCGATCCCCGGCTGGCGCGCCACGATCAGCAACGACGAGTTCAAGCGGCAGCTGCAGGACGTCGGCGCGGTCATCTGCGCGGCCGGCGACGGCCTGGCCCCGGCCGACCGCAAGCTGTACGCCCTGCGCGACGTCACCGGCACCGTCGAGGCCATCCCGCTGATCGCCAGCTCGATCATGAGCAAGAAGATCGCCGAGGGCACCGGCGCGCTGGTCCTGGACGTCAAGGTCGGCTCCGGCGCCTTCATGAAAGACCTGGCCATGGCCCGCGAGCTAGCGAGCACGATGGTGCAGCTCGGTAAGGACAGCGGCGTCACCACGATCGCGCTGCTGACCGACATGAACTCCCCGCTCGGCCTGGCCGTCGGCAACGCCCTCGAGGTGACCGAGTCGGTCGAGGTGCTCGCCGGTGGCGGCCCGGCCGACGTGGTCGAGCTGACCCTGGCCCTGGCCCGCGAGATGCTGACCGCGGCCGGGATCGACGCCGACCCGGCCAAGGTGCTCGAATCCGGCGCGGCCATGGACACGTGGAGGGCGATGATCCGGGCTCAGGGCGGCGACCCTGACGCGGCACTGCCGGTGGCGCGCGAGACCGAGGTGCTGCGAGCGACCTCGGCGGGGGTGGTGAGCGCGGTGGATGCGTACGGGATCGGCATTGCCGCCTGGCGGCTCGGCGCCGGCCGGGCCCGCAAGGAAGACCCGGTCAGCTTCGGGGCCGGCATCCAGCTCAAGGTCAAGCCGGGCGACGAGGTGCAGGTCGGCGACGTGCTGCTCGAACTGCACGCCGACGACCCGGCCCGCATCCCGACCGCCCTGGCTTCCCTGCCCGAGGCGATCGTCATCGGTACGGAACGACCGACTCCTACAAATTTGGTGCTCGACCGCATAGCCTGACGCACCATGACGAAGGCCGCACCCGACCCGCGCGCCGTTCGCGAGGCCAGCCTCGACGAACTGGCTCGGCTCGGACTGCCGCTGCCCCCGCCCGGCTTCCCGCTGATCTGGGAGCCGGGCGACACGATCGACCTGCGGGCGACCGAGGAGATCGAGGCCCGCGCCGCGATCCTGCACGTGGTCGTGGCGCGCTGCTTCGGCATGCCGACCGAGGCGGCGATGAGCTGGCTGCTCGGATCGCACCTGGTCGACCTGGTCACCCCGCCGGAGTGGCAGTTCGTGATCGGCGCGAAGGGTGATCACCGTTCCTTCGTGCTGCACCATGACGCGGTCTTCGCGCTGGCCTGGCTGCTCGGCCTGAGCCGGCACCTCGACCCGACCGCGCCGCCCGAGGGCCGCCTGATGGGGGAGATGCCCGACCTGCCGGCGGGGGAGTCGTTCGGCCGGTGGCGGTCGAGGTCGTTGATGTCGCCGCGCGACCCGATCGAGGCGGCCGTGCTGCTGGACCTGTATTACTGCCTGGACTGGGCGTTCCAGGAGGCCGAACAGGCAGGGTTGCAGCTGCCGGGCGAGATCGACGGCAACGCGATAGGGCAGCGGCGGTGGGCCCTGGAATGGGCGGTAATCCTGCATGGCCCGTATCACGACAAACCCGCAGAATGGGAAGAAGTAGACCTTTCTGTCTAGCCCCCTGTGGATAACTCACCCGCTCGATTTGACCCCCGCGTACTTTCACCTCCAGTTCCCCCGGGTGGGTGGGGGCTAGGGATGGCGCTACCGCTCAAAACGGGCGGTAAACCGTCAAAATGACCGAAGCGGTAACGAGAGCCGGAGCATCAGCGGCCAAATCCGTGGTCGGCACGTGGCGAGCGCTGGGCGTCATGCCGACCAGAGTGCGAGCTTCCACCCCGGTCAACTCGAGAGGACGACGCAAAGACAGCGCCTCACCCGCCGAGAAATGCTCCCCCAGGGCGTCCTGCACCCGAGCCGCCTTGTCCGGGTCGACCTGAATCAAGCTGTACGCGTCAATCAGCTCCCGCAGATGATCAGGCCCCGGCGTCACCACCACCAGCACCCCGTCCGCCCGCAGGATGCGCCGGAACTCGGCCCCATTGCGGGGCGCGAAGACGTTCAGCACCACCGAGGCCACCCCGTCCGCGACCGGCAGCGGCCGCCACAGATCGGCCAGCACCGCCGCCGCCCGGTCGTGCGCCCGCGCCGCCCGCCGCAACGCCGGCTTGGAGACGTCCAGCCCCAGCCCGGTCGCCCCGGGCGCAGCCTCCAGCACCCGCGCCAGGTAGTGCCCGGTGCCGACCCCGGCGTCGACCAGCAGGTCACCGCCGACGTACGACGTCAGAGCGTCCGCAATGAAGTCGTAGTGACCGGCGGCCAGGAACGCCTCCCGATCGGCCACCATCTCGGCCGTGTCCCCGATATGCGGCATCCGTCCCGCGGTGAGGTCGGCGTACCCCTGTTTCGCCATGTCGAAGCTGTGCCCGGACGGGCATCGCAGGGTCCGGTCCCGGCGCTCGAGCGGCTGTCGGCAGACCGGGCATCGCAGGTACGGCAATGCTCCGTCGATCATTGATCCCCTGCCTCTAGGCTCTGCTGATGGCCGCCATCGCGTACAACGACATCGTCCCGGCGCCGAAAGCGCTGCTGCACGACCACCTCGACGGTGGGCTGCGTCCCGCCACGATCATCGAGCTGGCCGACCGGGTGGGCCACGCGCTGCCCGCGACCGACCCGGCCGCACTGGGCGAGTGGTTCGTCGCGGCGGCCGATTCGGGCTCGCTGGAACGCTACCTGGAGACGTTCGCCCACACGGTCGCGGTCATGCAGACGGTGGTGGGCCTGCACCGGGTGGCCAAGGAGTGCGCGCTCGACCTGGCTGCCGACGGCGTCGTCTACGCCGAGGTGCGGTACGCGCCCGAGCAGCACCTGGAGGGCGGCCTCTCGCTCGACGAGGTGGTCGACGCGGTGAACGCCGGCATCGCCGAGGGCGCCGCGGAGGCGGCCGCGCAGGGCACCCCGATCCGCGTCGGCGTGCTGCTGACCGCGATGCGGCACGCGGCCCGGTCGCAGGAGATCGCTGAGCTGTCGGTGCGCTACCGGGACGCGGGTGTCGTCGGCTTCGACATCGCCGGGGCCGAGGCGGGCTTCCCGCCCACCCGCCATTTGGACGCTTTTGAATATCTGCAGCGTGAGAATTTCCACTTCACCATCCACGCGGGCGAGGCCTTCGGCCTGCCGTCGATCTGGCAGGCGATCCAGTGGTGCGGGGCCGACCGGCTCGGGCATGGCGTGCGGCTGGTCGACGACATCACCGGTACGCCGGGTGGTGGTGACCCGGTGCTGGGCCGGCTGGCGGCCTACGTCCGGGACAAGCGCATCCCGCTCGAGCTGTGCCCGTCGTCCAACATCCAGACCGGTGCCGCGCCGTCGATCGCCGAGCACCCGATCGGGCTGCTGCACGATCTTCGTTTCCGGGTCACCGTCAACACCGACAACCGCCTGATGAGCGGTACGTCGATGTCGCGCGAGATGACCCTGCTGTCCGAGGCGTTCGGGTGGGGCTGGGCCGACCTGCAGTGGCTGACCATCAACGCCATGAAGTCGGCCTTCATCCCGTACGACGAGCGGCTGGCGATCATCAACGAAGTCATCAAACCCGGGTACGCAAAGTTGATCGGCTGACGGCACAGAGTTGTTACAACTCGCTCTCCGGCAAGCGACACTGCCGATTCGGCGATGGTGATCGTCCGTTCGGTCAGAATGGTCCCACCAAACACTGCGAAATCCGGCATCTCACCTTGCCGATCGTTCGCAACCGCGACATCGTTCCTCCTGCCGCGATCCTCTACGATCGGGCTCGATCGTTTCGGCGACACCCCCGCGCCGGGTCGATCGGTCTGGGTAACACTGAGAAAACGGCACATATACCAACCGTGATATTGACCGGCGACGTCCCCGCTTCGGCGGAGCAACATCTCGTCACACAACCGGTCCGTGTCCGGCGGCCCTTTCTCTTTGACACTCGTCGTGATGGAATCTCGGGGGCCCGACGCGGCAGTCGGCCGTGTGCGGTGCCCGGGCTAGCCGAGTGCCGGGCCCGAATCAGGAGGACGGTGACGTGAGCAAGCGCCCCAAGACGGCGACCGGCGTCATGTCGCGTCTCCGTCGGCCGGCCGATCGGATGCGAGATCTCCCGATCTGGTCGAAGCTTGGTCTGATCATGTTGGTCCCCACCCTGGCGACGATCATTGTCGGCGTCAGCGGCCTGGTGGACCACATCGATGAGGCCAACAACGCGGAGCGCGCCCGCACCCTTTCGGTGCTGTCGGAGGCGGCCGGCGGTCTCGTCGACCACCTGCAGAACGAACGTGCCTATGCCGTGATCATCACCACGATCCCGCAGGCGGACCGGACGAAGCCCGAGTTCATCAAGGCCAAGGAGGCGTACGCCTCCGAGAACGCGAAGGTCGACGCGGCCAAGGTTCCTTACGCGCAGCAGAAGGCCGCGCTGGACGAGGTTCCGGAAAACGTCAGCACTCTCCTCCTGCGGCTCGACCGCAACCTCGAGGACCTGCCGTCCAAGCGCAGCCAGATCGGCAACCTGCGGCTCAGTGAGGGCGTCGAGGACACTTACACCGACCTGATCGACGACCTGCTCGGTGTGCGTGACGCCGCGGCTCAGCTGGCGACCGACACCGACCTGAGCGACCACCTTCGTGCGGTCGCCGCGGTGGCGCAGGCCAAGGAATACATCTCCCGCGAGCGCATCGTCGGGCACCAGGTCATCAAGGAGGGCAACCTCACCACCGACCTGCGGCGCGACTTCCTCGAGGCCGAGACCGGTTACAAGCTGGCCGGCAACACCCTGCACTCGGTCGGCTCGGCGTCCGACCAAGCGGCCTTCGACCGCATCGCCGACCTGCCCACCGGGCGGGCCGCGACGAACTTCACCGTCCAGCTGTCGCGCCTCGAGGCCTCCAACACCCGGAACATCCCGTTCCAGACGCAGAACTGGGACGACGCGATGTCCGCGTACGGCCAGGAATTCCGCAGCGTCGAGGTCAAGATGGACTCGGAGATCGTGGCGCAGGCCACCGGCCTCCGTAACGACACCAACCGGCGGGTCTTCCTCGAAACCAGCGTGCTGCTCGGCATGCTGCTGCTGGCCATCCTGTTCGCCTGGCTGGTCGCCCGATCGATGGCCCGGTCGCTGCGCGAGCTGCGCCAGGGTGCGCTCTCGGTGGCCCAGTTCGGCCTGCCGCACGCGGTGAGCCGGCTGCGTGACCCGCAGCTGTCCACCTCGCTCACCCCGGCTCAGCTGGCCGACCAGATCGCCGAGCCGCTTCCGGTGCGCAGCCGTGACGAATTCGGTCAGGTGACCGAGGCGTTCAACGCGGTTCACCTCGAGGCTGTCCGCACCGCCGCCGAGCAGGCCGCCCTGCGGGCCTCGGTCGCGACGATGTTCGTCAACCTCGCCCGCCGTTCCCAGATCCTGGTCGACCGGCTCATCGGTCACCTCGACCGGCTGGAGCGCGGCGAGGAAGACCCGGACCGCCTGGCCGAGCTCTTCCAGCTCGACCACCTGGCCACCCGAATGCGTCGTAACGACGAGAACCTCCTGGTTCTGGCCGGCGCCGACTCGACCCGTGTCCAGCGCGAGCCCGCCGCCCTGATCGACGTGCTCCGCGCCGCGCAGTCCGAGGTCGAGCACTACACCCGCATCGAGTTCGGCATGATCGACCGCGACATCGAGGTGGCGGCGCACGCCGTCAACGACATGGTCCACCTGGTCGCCGAGCTCTTCGACAACGCGACCGCCTTCTCCCCGCCCAACTCGACGGTCATCGTCGAGGCCCGGCGTCTGGGTGACGGTTCGCTGCTCTCCGTCGAGGACCGCGGCATCGGCATCAGCCGCGAGCAGCTTCGCGAGCTGAACGACCGGCTCGCGAACCCGCCGATGGTGGACGTGGCTGTCTCCCGCATGATGGGCCTGGTCGTGGTGGCCCGGCTGGCCAACCGGCACGCGGTCAAGGTCGAGCTCCGGCCGGCCGACACCGAGCGGGGCACCGTGGCCGAGGTCGGCCTGCCGCTCTCGGTGCTGACCCCCGGTCTGGGCCAGAACGCGGTAGCCGGCGCCGGTCGTATGCAGGTCGGCAACGGCTACGACGAGCAGGGCCGGCCGGGCATGCCCGAGCCGCTCGCGCTCGAGAGCGGCCGCGGCGGCTACCCGACGGGCAGCTACCCCACCGGTCGCCCGTTCGACCCCAACCCGCCGATGAACACCGGCGGCATGCTGGGCACGAACGGCCGTTCGGTGCCGGCCTGGTCCGACCTCACCGGCGCGCCGAGCAACGGCTTCGGTGGCGGCTCCAACGGCTCGGTCAACGGCCTCAACGGTGGCAGCAACGGCAGCAACGGCAGCAACGGTTTCTACGGCCCGCGCAGCAACGAGCCGATCCCGCCGCTGCCGTCCGGCCCGTCCGGTCCGTCGTCGCCCCAGGGCTACGCCGGTCCCGACGGCCTGCCGCAGCGTCGCAACGGTGACCAGTACCGTCCCGACGGCGACACCAACGGCTTCGGCGCCACCATCCCGCGCCAGCTTTCGGCCAACCCGGAAAACCAGGGACGCAGCCCGTTCGTCCCGCCGGTCTCGGCTCCGCCCGTGCCCCCGGTCTCCGCTCCGCCGGTGCCGTACGGCGGTCGCCCGGTTTCGTCGCCACCCGGCATGGAACCGCCGGTCTCCGCACCGCCGACCAACAACCCGGTCTCGGCCGCACCGCCGGCTTGGCCGCCGGTCGCGCCGGAACGGGAGAGCTCGGCTCCGCACGTGCCCGAGAGTCTCGCCGCGGCGCTCGACATGACCGCCGAGATCCCTCGGTATCGGCCCGCCGACCAGCGTCCGCAGGTCGAGCGTCCGACCAACCCGCAGACCGCGCCGATCCCGTCCTCCGCTCCGGTGTCCGCGGCGCCCACCTCGGGCGTCCCGAACCCCGAAGCCCAGCGGGCGGCCGCGGCGGCCAAGGCGGCCCACGAGGCCGCGACGGTGCAGGCCGCTGAGGCTCAGGCCACGGCGGCGGCGCAGATCGCCGCGGCTCAGGCTGCGGCCCGTCAGCGTGACAGCGGCCAGGGTCAGTTCGCGGACGAGACGATGGAGCTGCCGATCTTCCGGGAGCTCGAGTCGGCCTGGTTCACGACGGCCCGGCCGGCCGACGCCAAGCCCTCGGGCAACGGTCTCGACGAGGCGGTCACCTCGCAGCGGATCCCCACTGGGGAACCGGCCCGTTCGGTCGGTGTGCCGCAGCAGGCTCTCTCGCCCGAGTCGCGCGACCGGGATCCGGCTACTGTTGGTGTCGGTGCCGCCAACGGCATCGCTTCCAACGGCGCCGCTCCGAACGGTATGGCGTCGAACGGCAGCAGCTCCAACGGCAGCGTCGCCACGAACCCGTGGCACACCGCGGCCGATGAGGGCTGGCAGGCCGCTCAGGCGGCGGCGGAAGCGCCCGTCGAGATCACGACCACGGCAGGTCTGCCCAAGCGGACGCCGATGGCACAGCTCGTTCCCGGTGGAGTCGACCGGGGCGAGAAGGACGTGCAACGTCGTACCCCCGAAGGTGTCCGCGGTCTCCTGTCGGCATACCACCGAGGTGTGCAGCGCGGGCGCACCCAAGAATCGACCAACCCGGAGGAGACTCCGGGAGGGCAGCAGTCCTCGCAGGCTGGCAAGGAGCATGAGGCATGACATCTACGCAGGATCTCGGTTGGCTCCTGGCCAACTTCGCCGACCGCGTTCCCGGAGTCGCACATGCGATCGCGGTTTCCGCTGACGGTCTGCTCCTGGCGGCCTCGCGGGACCTCCCCCGGGACCGCGCCGATCAGCTGGCAGCCATCGCTTCCGGCCTGGTAAGCCTCACTCAGGGCGCCGCTCGGTGCTTCGAGGGTGGCGCCGTGCTGCAGACGGTGGTCGAGATGGACAACGGGTTCCTCTTCCTGATGTCCATCTCCGACGGCTCCTCCTTCGCGGTGCTCGCGGCTCGTAGCTGCGACGTCGGACAGGTGGGCTACGAAATGGCCCTTCTGGTCGACCGCGTCGGCGAGGCCCTTACCCCGGCTCCGCGTTCGGCGGCCGGGGTCCTCGGCTGAACGGGCAGCCGGCCGGTTTATTCGGCCGCTGTTCAAAAAGTTGACAATAAGAGACACTTCTAAGGGTTCGAGAAAGGGGTGAGCGGTGACGATGCCTGAACGCGATGAGCCAACCGGCGCGCTGGTCAGACCATATGCCGTGACCCGCGGTCGGACCCGGCCGAAGCTTGAGATAGCGCTGGAAGCGCTGGTCGAGACAACCGTTCGCGGTCGTTCGGGAATGAACCGCGGCGGGCAGGGTGGAAGCGAGCATCAGTACATCGCGGCGATGTGCGACGGCGGCCGAGTTCAGTCGCTGGCCGAGATCGCCGCACGCATGCAACTGCCGCTCGGTGTGGCCCGTGTGATCGTCGCCGACATGGCCTCCGATGGTCTTGTCGCGGTATACGAGCCCACCTCGCTGGAAGACGAGACCGACGCGGTAGGCACGGAACTGCTGGAAAGGGTGCTGAGTGGACTTCGCAGGCTCTGACATGTCGCGACCCGCTGCGGGACGCGTTACATCGGCGAAGATTGTTATCGCCGGTGGGTTCGGCGTCGGTAAGACGACGCTGGTCGGGTCGGTCTCGGAGATCACCCCGCTCACCACCGAGGCCATCATGACCTCGGCGGGTGTGGGTGTCGACGACAACCGGCAAGTGCCAGGGAAGATGACGACCACCGTCGCCATGGACTTCGGCCGGATCAGCATCGACCGCGATCTGATCCTCTATCTGTTCGGAACACCGGGCCAGACGCGTTTCTGGTTCATGTGGGACGAGCTGGTGCGAGGAGCGATCGGTGCGGTCGTCATGGTGGACACTCGGCGTCTGGCCGACTGTTTCGCCGCTATCGACTTCTTCGAGCACCGCCGCCTGCCCTACCTGGTGGCGATAAACTGCTTCGACGGCATGCAGTATCACAACGCTCAGGACGTTCGGGACGCTCTCGCGATCTCGAGCGACGTGCCCGTGGTGAGCTGCGATGCGCGTAACCGTGAGTCGACGAAGAACGTCCTCATCTCGCTGGTCGAGTATGTGCTGACGATGCGTCGTACACGCGCGGTCGCGCCCGCCTGACAGACGGTGGCAAACCCCGCTCCGGTCGCCGGAGCGGGGTTTTGCCATGTCTTGTTCCGGCTCACAGCAGCTTCGGCAGGTCGGCCACATCGTCGATGACCCATTCCGGGCGGTATGGGTCGGGGTCGCTGCGCAGGGCACCGGCGGTCGGAAAGGCCACATTGGTCACCAGCACCGGCCGCATCCCGGCCCGGCGGGCGCCGTCGTGCTCCCGGCTGCCACCGTCGCCCACGAACCAGCACTCGCCGGCCGGCACGTCGAGGCGGGCGGCCGCGGTGGCGTAGAGGTGTGGGTCCGGTTTGCGGCGCCCTTCCCGCCAGGAGAAGACCGCGGCGTCGAGGCGAGGCGCGTACGGCGTCCCGGGCCACGCCTCGACCAACTCGCTGGAGCAGTCGCTGATCAGCCCGAGCCGCCACCCCTGAGCGCGCAAATGGTCGAGCAGGTCGAGGGCGCCCGGCCGGGGTGGGCGTACGCGCTCGGACCCGGTCTTCTGTGCCGCCACCGCCGCGTCGAGCTGATCGTCGGCCGGCTCGACCCCGCAGCTCCGCGCGATGGCCAGCATCGTCTGCCGGGTGTCGCGGTGCCGGCCCACGAGGCGGTCGGGGAAGCTGTCGCTCATCGCCGCCCAGAAGACGTCGAGGGGCAGACCGAGCGCCACCGCGGTGCCGGTGAACGACTCGCGCCGGTGCGCCTCGGCTCCGGGATCGGTCAGGGTGCCGAAGAAGTCGAAGACGATCGCGCGCACTTCGCCATGATGTCCTAATCAGGTTGTGCCGTTGCGGGCGGCATGGGCAGGATCACTCCCCGTGCGTGCCTTCCTGACGATCGATGACGTGACAGATCTGGCGACGGAACAGTTCGGGAGCGATCGGCGGGTCGCGAGTCTCGAGCGGCTCACCGGCGGAACCAAGAAGGGCGTCTACCGGCTGGGGCTCGACGACGGTGACTCGGTGATCCTCTACGTCTGGGCCGCGGGCGAGACCTACTGGCCGGTGTCGGAGACGGTGCCGGACGATCCGTTCATCGACGCGTCCGGGTCCGAGCTGTTCGCGGTCAATCACGATCTGCTGGCCGCCGCGGGCGCCCGCGTACCGAAGCTGCTCGTCCTTGACCGTTCGGGCCGGCATCTGGAGGCTGACCTCGTGCTGGCCGAGGACGTGCGGGGCGAGAAGCTCGAAGCGCTGATCGAACGGGATCCCGCCGCGGCCGCCGAGCCGTTGGCCGAGCTCGGGGCGGCGATGCGGCGGATGCACACGACCTTCGGGCCCGAGTGGGGTCGCCCGGCGTCGCTCGCGACCCAGGCCCGACCGGCCGACGAGATGATCCTCGACCTGGCGCTCACCCAGCTCGGCAAGGTGACGAAGCTGGACGAGCGTCTGGCCGCGGCCGGGTCGAGGATCGAGGATCATCTGCGGGAGCTGCGCGGGCGGGTGGCCCCGCGGCGGCAGTACGGCCTGGTCCACGGCGAGCTGGGGCCCGACCACGTGCTGATCGGCCCGGCCGGAGAACCGGTGCTGATCGACATCGAGGGCCTGACCTACTTCGACGTCGAGTGGGATCACGCCTGGACGCAGATGCGCTTCCAGGAGACGTACGCGTCGCTGCGGCCGGTTGACCTTGATCTTGATCGTCTGGAGCTCTACCGCTTCGCGCAGGTGATCGGGCTGATCGAGGGGCCGCTGCGGATCGCGAGCACCGATTTCCCCGACCGCGAGTGGATGCTCGACCTGGCCGAGTGGAACATCCAGAAGGCGTTGACCGCGGTCGCCTAACCGAGCAGGGGAAGCTTGCCGACCAGCTTGTCGACCGGGTTGCGTGGGCCCACGATGCTGACCGCGTAGTAATCGAGGCCGGCCGCGTCGGCGCCGCCCACGGCCTCGAGATATTCGGTGTAGACGCGGGTGTGCTGCGCGGCGGCGGGCATGTCGGCCACGAAGAAGTCGGCCCGCGCCGAGGCCTTGGCCCGGATCGTCCGCAGGGTGGCCGCGTCGGCGGCCAGCACGGTGCACCCGGCCCAGGGCAGACCCGGGTGGGCGTGGCCGTCGGCATCCACCGCGTCGTCGCCCAGCAGGCCGTCGACCGCCCGCGACGTGGCCGCCGCCGTGCAGATCGCGGCGTTGGCCGCGCGCCCGGCGGGCAGGTCACTGTCGACCACCACCACCCACTTCAGCCGGGCGGCCCGGGTGGGCGCGCTCTGGTCGATCTCGTCCGCGGCAAAACCGATCATGGTCAGCTCTCCTGTGCATAAGTCCAGCCTGCGGACGAAATGCTAGGCAGGTGTTAGGTTGCGCTGCAACGAACCCGTACTTGTCTCGACAGAAGGGCCGAATCGGTGGACCTGGACGAACTTGATACGGCGATCCTGCGGGAACTGCAGTCGGATGCACGGAAGACCAACCGCGAGGTGGCGGCCGCGGTCGGCGTCTCACCCACCACGGCGCTCGACCGCACCCGGGCGCTGCGCAAGCGGGGCGTGATCCGCGGGGCGATCCTCGACGTCGACCTGCGCACTATCGGCCGGCCGGTGCAGGCGCTCATCGCGATCCGCATCCGGCCGCCGTCGCGGCGCAACATCGAGGCCTTCCGCGAGTGGGTCAGCGCCCTGCCCGACACGCTCGGGCTGTACGTGACGACCGGGACCGACGACTTCATCGTGCACGTGGCCGTGCCCGACAACGACAGCCTCTACGAGTTCGTCATCGACCGGCTGACCCAGCGCCCCGAGGTGGCCGACGTGCGCACCTCGATCGTCTACGAGCACATCCGTAACAACGGGATCCAGCCGGTCCGCTGACCGGGTCGCCCGCCGGCCCGGGGTGGGCCACGATGGGTCCATGACGAAGCTCGATGGGAAGCAGATCGCGGCCGAGAAGCTCGACGGGTGGATCTCGCTGCCCGGCGGTCTGCACACGAGGATCAAGACCGGAGATTTCCGTACTGGTCTCGCGCTGGTGAACGCGATCGCCGAGGCGGCCGAGCGGATGGATCATCATCCCGACCTGACGTTGCGCTACCCGGCGGTCGACATTCGGCTCAGCAGCCACGACGTCGACGGCGTGACGTCGCGCGACGTCCGCCTGGCCCTGGAGATCTCGTCGATCGCGTCGGGGCTCGGCCTGCACCTCGCGACGGCCGAGGTGTCGGTGCACGAGTGGGCACTGGACACGCCGGCCCATGAGTCGGTGCAGCCGTTCTGGGCCGCGGTGCTCGCGATGGAGTTTGACGCGGGGAATGACGTGAAGGATCCGGCCGGTCTGCTCCCCGCCGTGTGGTTCCAGCGATCCGGGAGCGAGGAGCCGCGGCAGCGCTGGCACCCGGACGTCTGGGTCGACCCGGCTCAGGTGCAGCCCCGCATCGACGCCGCCATTGCGGCCGGGGGCACCCTGGTGAGCGACGCCGAGGCTCCCGCGTTCTGGGTGCTGGCCGACCCCGAGGGCAACCGGGTCTGCCTGTGCACCTGGCAGGACCGTTCGTCGTAGCAGGTCGGCGTCGATCACCCGGGGTTGTCCACAGGTCGGGTTCTGTCCCCAGGGGGCTCGCTTTTTCGCGCAGTGATCGGCGATTTTCGCCATACTTCCCCGGTGGACGGAGGCCCCCTGGGTGGGCGGGAACTGCGGTGACCGGGAACTGCGGTGACCGGGAACTGCGGTGACGGCCTACGCGGCGTGGGCGAGCCTGGTCAGCAGGGTGCGTAGTTCTTCGAGGGCGCGCGGGTCGTGGCGACGGCCGGAGGTGTCCACCACCTCGGTGACGCCGGCCAGCAGACGGGTGGCGGCGGCGATGTCACCCAGCTGGGCCAGGGCCTGAGCCGCCAACCAGTCGCAGTAGGGCTGGCCCGCCCCCGCCGCGCGCATCTGCTCGACCAGGGTCAAGCAGACCTCGTCCATCCCCGCCGCCAGCACCTGCCGCGCCAGGAAGTCGGTGCCCTGCAGCCACTCGGGCGTCCCCGGGAAGAGTCCCCGCAGCGTCTCCAGGGTGTCGACCGCTTCCTGCCGGCGGCGGGCGCCGATCAGGCTTCGCCCGAGGTCGAGCAGCGTTCGGGCGACCACGGCCCGGTCGGCCCGGTCGCCGGCCTGGCGCAGTTCGTCCAGGGTGTGCCGGGCCAGCGCCGCATTGCGCAGGGCCTTTGCCTTGCGCACGTCGGGATCGGCATACCCGTGGTGCTTGAGCACGATCGCCTCGCGCGGGGCCAGGACGACCGAGGGCGTACGCCCGTCCGCCGTGACCAGCCGCTCGTGCACCCGCCCACGCCATCGCACGGCCCCGCGGCGGAGCAGATGGGCGGCGGTGTTGGTGTAGGCAAGTTCGTCGTGCGCATTGTCGACGTCGACCTCGACGACATCGGCCGTGCAGTCGGCCAGGAACGCCCGCAGCAGTTCCGGGTTGCCCGAGTAGCGCTGGTCGGCGTCGACCGACAGCACCCAGAGAGCGCTCCACCCCTCCAGCGCCGCGTTGCGGGCCGAACCGAAGTCATCGGTCCACTCGGACAGGGTGACGTCGGCCCCGAGCTCTGCGGCGATCTGAGGCGTCCGATCGGCCGAGCCGGTGTCCAGGATGTGGATCTCGTCGACCACGCCGTCGAGGGCGGCGAGACAGCCCGGCAGGTCGGCCGCCTCGTCCCGCACGATCAACGAGGCCGCCAGAAACGGAATGCTCACTCGTACCTGTTCGGCGTCGCCTACGCGGACCTGACCGTTTCGCCGTGGACAAAGAACTCGGCCCGGCACCGCGGAGGCGGGCCGGGCCGAGTCCGAAGAACTAGCGGGAGCCGTAGCCCGCGTTGTTGTTCGTCGGGTTGTCGCGGTAATCCTCGGGGCTCTGACCGTCGCGGGTGAAGTCCCAGCCGCCGGCGGCCTCGCGGCCCGGGCGACCACCCATGGCGAAACCGCCGATCTCCTGCCCGCGCCGCCAGCCCCGAAAGTAACCCGTGGTGTGGGCAGCGATGCTGGCCGCGTCGCGGACGATGCGCAGCGGGCGCTCGTCACGTAGCGGCGAACCGGGCACCAGGTTGGCCTGGGGCACGCGCTTGGGCAGGCCGGCCGCAGTCTCGGCGGCCACCTCGGGGATGGACGCCTTTTCGGCGGCCCGCCAGCCCGTGTCGTTCGGGTTGGCCCAGTCGGGCCGGTCGGGCTCGGCGTGACCGGTGAACCAGGCCGAGCGGGCGGCGGCGAAGATCAGCAGATCGCCGTCGCTGCTGTCGGCCGCGACCGGCGGGTTGGTGCTGCGGTCGAGCGCGGTCAGCGTGGTGCTCGAGCCGAGGCTGGTCGGGCGGCGCATGCCGTTGCGACCGTCGACCACCCGCAGCGACGGCGGCTCGGAGATCGCGGCCAGGTCGGCGACCGTCGTGTCGAGCCCGTTGTTCTCCACCAGGCGCAGGGCCGGCGGCTCCTTGGGCATGTCCTGCCACGGGGGGCGGACCCGGCCGTCGGAGGGCGGGGCACTGGCCGAGGCGGCCGGCGTGGACACCGCGTCGTCGGAGCCGTTCGTGTTCATCAACGGCCAGTTGGCGCGCGAGCCGGGCTCGGGCGTCTCGGGGCGCGGGGTCGGCATCGGCAGCGAGAAGTCGGTCGCGTCGGGCGTGCCCGCCGCGGGCCGGGTCGACGGACGCGGCGGGATGACCGTGCGCTGGCGCTCGGCGCGGGCGTTGGTGATCGCCGCGCTGGTGAGCGTGGCGCGGAACGGCTGACCGCTGTCGGCCGGGGTGGGAGCGCCGGAGGACGGCGCCGCTGAGACCGAGGCCGCCGGGTAGGTCGTGCCGGTCGGCGCGACCGGTGTGCGCGACCCCGGCACCGGCCGCGAGCCCGGTGTGATCGGCGTCATGCCCGGCGGGGGCGGCGGCGTCGAGATCGGCCGGTTGCCCGGGGCGGTGCGGTTGGGGAAGAGCGAAGCGGCGGCCGCGGGAGCCGCCGGCGGCTGGGAGACCGGCCGGGGCGCCAGGGGCGGCGGCATGATCGGGTCGGGCGCGACCGGCGGCGTGGTGAGCGGGCGCGGCATGACCGGGCCGGTGCCCGTCGTGGCGGGCTCGGGGCGGCTGCGCCGGCCGAACCGGCTCGCGTCGCCCGTCACGGACTGCAGCGGGGCGGGCTCGGGGGCCCGGCGGGTGCGGCGGCCACCGCCGGCCGGGGCACTGCGGGCCGCGATGGTGCTGATCAGGGACGCGCAGGCGGCGTCGCAGGCGCGCACCGAGGCGACCGACTGCCGCACCGTCTCGCCGGCCGCGGGGGCCAGCGACTTGTTGACCCCGCCGCGGCGGGGCGACTCGCTGATCGCGACCTGCAGCGCGGTGACCGCGGCGATGATCTCGTCCTCGGTGCCGGCGCCGGCCCGGGTGAGCTCGACCGCGACCTGCTCGGCAACGTGCTGCGGCTCGCCCTGACCGGTGAGCCGGCCCGGCTCGGGCAGCGCGTCGAGCACGGCCAGCGCGAGCGGGTGCGACGGGTCGGGGTAGGCCCGCAGTGCGGCCGGGTAGAGCTCGCGGAGCACCTCGCGCAGGGCGATGGCGGCCGCGTGCCGGCCGCTGAGCAGCGCGACGTGCGCGGCCAGGACCGGCTTGTAGCTGACCAGCTCACGCGGGACCGGCAGGCTGCCGGCGGTGAGGGCG
>CBDCJN010000038.1:0-26160 GCA_965217855.1 Actinoplanes sp.
TGCCGCAGGTGCCGGTGGCCCAGGCTGTCGCCAATCTGGGCGCGGCGGTGGCCTGGCGGCAGGCGCTACGCGAGCGGGACGCGGCCGAGCAGCAGTACGCGCCCCTGCTCGGCCGTTACTGGCAGCGCGGTGCGACGACTTCGCCGCGATTCACGAGGCGCTGCGGATCGCCGGGGAGATCCTGCGGCTGACCCCGCCCGACGCGGTGCCGGCCGTCGCCGACCAGATCTGCCGTCCCGCGCCCGATCCGCTGCTGGCCGAGCTGGGCGCCCGGGCCCGTGAGCTGGCCGAGCGCGAGTCGGGGGCCGACACGCCCCAGGCGGCCGCGGCGCGCAGGCGGGGCCAGATCGCGCCGCTGTCCGACGCCGCGGCCGCGCTGGCCGCCTACAGCCAGGCGGTCGGGCGGGAGGTCGACCTGGGCGAGGCCCTGCGGCTGGCCCGGCTGCGGCACAGCGCGGCCGAGGAGGAGAAGGTGCTCGCCCTGGACGCGGCCGGAACCATCGGCGACGTGCCCGACCTGGCCGACGCGGTCGCCTGGGCCAAGGGTGCTCGCGGGCTGGTCGGCGGGGCGCTCACCGAGGCCCAGGCCGGGGCGCTGAGCCCGGGCGGCGACGCGGGCGCGCTGACCGAGCGGGCGGGCGCCTGGGAGGACTGCCGGGAGACGGTCGTGGCGGCCTTCGCGCCGGGCCGGCGGGCCGAGGTCGGCGCGGCGCTCGACGACTACGACAGCGAGCTGCTGCGGGCGCTGGTGGACGATCCGGACGGGCAGGAGCAGTGGCTGGGCTTCGCCTCGGCCCGGCGGGTGCTGCCCGAGGCGCTGATCGCGTACTGCGTCGAGCACGACGAGCGCGACCGGACCGGCCCGATCGTCGAGCGGGCGCTGCTGACCGCCTGGGCCGACACGGTGATCCGGCAGGACGAGCGGCTGCGCCCGATCGGCGGGGCCGAGCGCGACCGCCTGGTCGAGGAGTTCCGCCTCCGCGACGCGGCCCACACGGCCGACGCCCCGGCCGTCATCAGCGCGGCCGTCGAGGCGCGCCGGGCCGCCGGGCGGGTGGCCGACGAGGTCGCGCTGCTGCGCCGCGAGGGCATGAAGGAGACCCGGCACCTGGCCGTCCGCGATCTGATCGGCCGGGCCCGCCAGACCGTGCAGAGCAGCCGGCCGTGCTTCCTCATGTCGCCGCTCGCCGTGAGCCAGTTCCTGCCGGCCGACCTCACCTTCGACGTGGTGATCTTCGACGAGGCCTCGCAGGTCACCCCGGCCGACGCGATCAACTGCCTCTACCGCGCGTCGTCGCTGGTCGTGGCCGGGGACGACCGGCAACTCCCGCCGACGTCGTTCTTCACCCGGGCCACCGAGCTCGACGACGACGAGCCGGGCGACGGCAACGACGTGAACGACTTCCAGTCCATCCTGGAGCTGGCCAAGGGGTGCGGCGCTTTCCCGGCCCTGGCCCTGGGCTGGCATTACCGCAGCCGGCACGAGGCGCTGATCGCGTTCGCCAACCACCGTTTCTACGACGGCCGGCTGACCACCTTCCCGGGGGCCAACGCCGACCCCGAGGCGGGCGTCGAGTTCATCCCGGCCGGCGGGGTCTATCGCCGCGGCAGCACCCGCGACAACCCGGTCGAGGCCGAGATGGTCGCCGAGCGGATCATCTCGTGCCTCACCACCCGGCCCGACCTGTCGCTCGGGGTGGTGACCTTCTCGGTGGCCCAGGCCGAGGCGATCGAGGCGGCCCTGGACCGCCGGGCCGGCCGCCACCCGGGCCCGGCCCGGCTGCTCGAGGGGGACCGGCTCACCGGCTTCTTCGTCAAGAGCCTCGAGTCGGTGCAGGGCGACGAACGCGACGTGATGATCTTCTCGATCGGCTACGGGCGTGACGAGCAGGGCCGGGTCAGCACCAACTTCGGCGCGCTCAACCAGCCCAACGGATGGCGGCGGCTCAACGTCGCGATCACCCGGGCCCGGCAGCGCGTCGAGATCATCTCGTCGGTGCGGGCCAAGGACATCCCGGAGTCGGCCAACGAGGGCGTACGCCACCTGGCCGCGTACCTGGACTATGCCGAACGGGGCGTCGTCGCCCTGCCACCCACCCGGCACGGACCGGCGCCGGCCGGGCCGCCCGATCAGCTGGTCGCGTCGATCCTCGAGACCGTCCGCTCGTGGGGTTACCGGGCCCGGACCGCGGTCGGGGTGGACGGTTACCGCATCGACATCGGCGTGCGGCACCCCACGCCCGACGGCGGTTACGTGCTGGGCATCGAGTGCGACGGGCCGCTCTACGGCTCGATCGGCGCGGCCCGCGACCGCGACCGGCTGAGCGCCGAGATCCTCACCGGCCTGGGCTGGCAACTGCACCGTGTCTGGAGCGCCGCCTGGCACCGCGACCGGCGGCGGGAGGAGCAACGGCTGCGCGCGGCGATCGAATATGCGGTGGGTGAACTGCCGCCGGCGGGGCCGACGCCGTACCGTCACATGGACTTGCTTATGCTGCAACCGACCGTTTCGGACCGATCACGGTATTGACTCGTTGCGGCTTGATGTCCAGCATATGTCGCGTGACAACCGGGAGCGCCGCGGCGCATGCCGCGCCGGTCAGCTGCGTTGCGTTCCGCGCGGACGGACGACGGCTGGCCAGCGGCACACAGGCGGGCAGCGTGACCGTGCAGGAGACCAGCGACCCCTCGCGGCCGGTGACCCTGACCGAATTTGCCCACCGGTCCGCGGCGCTGGCCGCGTCCTGGAACCCCGGCGCGTCCGATTTGCTGGCCACCGGCTCGGCCGACGGCACCGCCGCGGTGTGGCGCGTCGTCGACGACCGCCCGCCGTACCTCATGAAGGTTCTCAGCGGGCACCCGGCCGCGGTCACCGGCGTCTCCTGGATGCCCGACGGCCAGCATCTGCTCTGCCAGCTCGGCGACGGGCGGGCGGCCGTGTGGCAGGCGTTCGGCGAGGCCTTCCTGGGCGAGATCGACGACTGCGTACGCCTCGACGTGAGCTCCACCGGCCTGGTCGCCACCGTGGGCGCCAACGGCTTCGTGGCCGTCCGCGACCTGGCCCAGGACCGCGCCCCGCTGGCCGGCCGGGCGGCCCCCGCCGTCGAGGCCTGCGCCTGGTCGCCCGACGGCACGACGCTGGCCCTGGCCCGCCGCGACGGTGCGATCGAGCTGCGCAACACCCACCTCGACCCGATCCGCTCGATCTCGGCCGGGGACGCGCCGCTGCGCTCCGTCACCTGGTCGGCCGACGGGCGGCAGGTGCTCGTGGGGGCGTACGACGGCACGATCTCGGCTCTGGACCCGGCGGGCCGGCCGGTGTGGCGGCTCACCGACCCGACGATCCGCACCCGCTCGCTGGCCGTCGGCGGCCCGGTGCTGGCCACCGCCACCTTCGCCGGCCGTCCCTACCTGCTCGACGCCACCTCGGGCACGGCGCTGACCCCCGGCCTGTCGCTGCCGGCGCTGCCCCCGCCGTTCCGGCCGTTCCGCGACGGCATGCTCGCGGCCGAGGGACGCGTCGTGACCGCCGGCCCGCCCGGCAACCGCACCGTGGTCGTCGAGCACGACCTGCGCGTCGGGGCGGTCGACTCGCTGGCCGACCGGGTCGTTGTCTCGGCCGCCCACCAGGCGGTGCGGGTGGCCCGGCTCGACCCGGACGGTTACGACGTGGAGCGGGGGATCACGCTGCGCGCGCCCGAGCCGGTGCGCACGGTCGCGCTGCTGGGCACGGCCGAGACCACGGTGGTCGTCGCCGCGTCGTACGAGTTCCGGCTCTACTCATGGACCATCGACTGGAGCGGCCCGCCGATCGGCCCCAGCCTGGCCGGCGAGTTCAGCGCGGGCATCGCGGCCCTCCAGCGGCTCGACGAGCAGCGCCTCACCGCCACCGACCACCGCGGCGAACTGGTCATCCTCGCCCTAGGCGCCGACGGCGCGCTCAACGCCTAGCGCGTCACTCGAAGCGGCTGGGGTCGCCCGCGCCGACCCGGAGGATCTCGGGCTCGCCGCCGGAGAGATCGACGACCGTGGTCGGCTCGACGCCGCACTCACCCGAGTCGACCACCGCGTCGACCGAGTGGTCGAGGGTCTCCTTGATCTCCCAGCCCATGGTCATCGGCTCGTCCTGGCCGGGCAGCAGCAGGGTGGTCGACACCAGCGGCTCACCCAGCTCGGCCAGGATCGCCTGAGCCACCACGTGGTCGGGGATCCGGGCGCCGACCGTCTTCTTTTTCGGGTGCAGCAGGCGGCGCGGGACCTCGCGGGTGGCCGGCAGGATGAACGTGTAAGGGCCCGGGGTCGACGCCTTGACCAGCCGGAACGACGCGTTGCTGATCTGCACGAACTGGCCCAGCTGGGCGAAGTCGCGGCACATCAGGGTGAAGTGGTGCCGGTCGTCGAGGTGCCGGATCTCGCGGATCCGCATCAGACCGTCCTTGTTGCCGAGCCGGCAGCCGAGCGCGAAACACGAGTCCGTCGGATAGGCGATCAGCCCGTCGGAGCGGATGATCTCGACCACCTGCCGGATCGAACGTTGTTGCGGATTGTCCGGATGCACGTCGAAATACTTCGCCACCCGCCGAGCCTAGTAAGTTACCGTCGCGCAGGTGATCGACTCGCCGCGCACCACGACCGTCATCGTTCCCGGGATCGACAATTCCGGCCCCGGCCACTGGCAGACCCTGCTCGAGCAGGACGACCCGCAGAGCGCGCGGCTGGAACCCTACTCGTGGACGAAGCCGCAGCTCGACGACTGGTTGTCCGCGCTCGACCGGGCCGTCTACGACACTCCGGGCCCGCCCGTGCTGGTCGCCCACAGCCTGGGCACGCTGCTGGTCGCGCACTGGGCGGCCAAATCGTCGGCCCGGGTGCTGGGCGCGCTGCTGGTGGCCATCCCCGACCCGGCCGCCCCCGAGTTCCCGCCCCTGGCCCCGACCTTCCGGAACCCGCCGATGGACGAGCTGCCGTTCCCGTCGATCGTGGTCGCCAGCTCCGACGACCCCTACGACCCGGCCGGCGCGGCCCGCGAGTTCGCGCAGGCCTGGGGGAGCCGCCTCGTCGACGCCGGCCCGGCCGGGCACATCAACACCGCTTCCGGGTACGGCGACTGGCCGCTGGCCCGGACGTTGATCGCCGACCTGCGCTACCCCTGAGCCCGCCCGCCGATCGTGTGGATGACGGCGGCCATGTCGGCCTCGCCGTGGCCCACCCCGGCGGTCTCGGCGTAGAGCAGCTCGCACGCGTCCAGCAGGGGCGAGGCCAGCCCGCCGTCCCGGGCCGCCTCGATGATCAGCCGGTTGTTCATCAGCACGTCGCGGATCGACGCCTGCACCGCGAAGTCGCCGCCGGCCAGCTTGCCCGCCTTGACCCGTGAGACGGCGCCGGCCATCGGACCGGCGTCGAGCACCTCGCGCAGCAGATCATGCGGTCACCGTACGGCCGGGACCGGCTCTGCCGTGGCGGCCAATTCGCGGTCAGTGGCTCAGGCTCGGCCGCGGACCCGGGGCAGGGAAAGCCGTACGCCGCCACCGAGTTCGGCTGCTGCACCTACCTCGGGGCGGCCGTCGTGGCCGGCCGCCCCGAGCCGGTGACCTGCGACGAGCACGGCCGGCCGCCGAACTCGTCCCCGGAATGATCGGCGACGAGCAGGGCCAGGCCCAGCACGTGCTGGACCTGCTGCACGACCACGAGACCGGCGGCGTCGACGCGCGTCAGCGATCCGTCGGCGGCTGGTAGATGTCGCACTGGTAACCCTGCTCGGCCTGCGACACCGTCCGGCCGGTGCAGAGGCGTACCTGGGGCTTGACGCCTCGGAAGAGGTAGTTCGCCTGGACCCGGACGTTGGTCCGGCCGGGGCCGCAGTGCCGGCCGAACGTCTGCCATTCGAGGCCGTCGGCCGGGCCGCTCCGGGAGACCTGGATCGCGGCGCAGCGGAACAGGCTGCGCCCGACCAGGGTGCCGGTGATGCGGAACGGCGGCACGGGGCGCTCCGGGATGCTCGACATGTTCTGGTACGTGCCGTAGCCGACGACATTGCCGCTGACCAGCCGGAACGACGTGCTGCCGGCGGCCGCGGCGGGGGCCGCGGCGACGACCAGGGCGACGCCGGTGGCGGCGAGGCCGCCGAGGGTGCGAAGGACGAGAGACCGCATCGTCTGCTCCTCACGAGAAGGGAGAGCAACCCGGACGGGCTACCAAGATATAAACGCCTCAGTCAGCTTCGGGTCGTGTTCTGGGCGGCGAAGGATGTGCGGTCGCCGCGCCAGGCGTCGCGGGGAGCGGCTGCCTCGAGGGCCGCCAGATCCGCGGGCGACAGGCGTACGGCGGCCGCCGCGGCGTTCTCCGCGACCCGGTCCGGGTTACGGGTGCCGGGGATCGGCACCACGTCCGGGCCGCGCGCGAGCAGCCAGGCCAGGGCCAGCTGCCCGGTGCTGATGCCGTGCCGGGCGGCTATCCGGGCCAGCTCGCCGACCAGGGCCAGGTTGCCGTCCAGGGCGGGCCCGGCGAAGCGCGGGTCGGTCGCCCGGAAGTCGCCCGGCGGGAACGGGCCGGACGGCAGCGCACCGGTCAGCAGACCCCGGCCGAGCGGGCTGTACGGGACCAGGCCGATGCCGAGCGCGCGGGCGGCCGGCACCACGTCGTCCTCCGGCTCGCGCCAGGACAGCGACCACTCGAACTCCACGGCCGCGATCGGGTGCACGGCGGCCGCCGCGCCGAGCTGGCCCGGGTTCGCCTCGGACAGCCCCAGATGCCGGACGAGACCGGCCTCGACCAGCGCCCCCATCGCCCCGACGGTCTCCGCCACCGGCACCGACGGGTCGACCCGGTGCAGGTAGTACAGGTCGATCACGTCGGTGCCGAGCCGCCGCAGCGACGCCTCGCAGTAGCCGCGCACGTGCTCGGGCCGGCCGTCCAGCCCGACCCCGTCCGGCCCGCGCACGATGCCGAACTTGGTGGCCAGCACCACCTCGTCGCGCCGACCCCGGATCGCCCGGCCGATCAGCTCCTCGTTGTGACCGGCGCCGTAGCTCATCGCCGTGTCGAGCAACGTCACGCCGTGGTCGAGCGCGGCCCGGACCGTCGCCACCGACCGCTCGTCGTCGGCCGGCCCGTACGCCTGCGACAGGCCCATCCCACCGAACCCGATCGCCGAACAGGTGAGTCCACCCAAGGTCCTTTTCTCCATGCCCTCGAGCCTCGGCCGGCCCCATCGATCTGTCCAACAGCGACTTGCGCTGGGATTCATCGCGGCCGACGATGAATGGATGGAACTGCGCCAACTGGTCACGTTCGAGGCGGTGGCCCGGCACGGCGGTTTCACTCGCGCCGCCGAGCAGCTGCACCTGGCCCAGTCCGCGGTGTCGGCCCAGATCCGGGCGCTCGAGACCGAGCTGGGCACGGCGCTGTTCGCCCGCACCACCCGCCGGGTGACGCTGACCCAGGCCGGTGAGCTGCTGCTGGCCCGCACCCACCGGGTCCGGGCCGAGCTCGACGGCGCCCGCGCCGACCTGGCCGACCTGGCGGCGGTGCTGCGCGGCCGGGTGGCGATCGGGGCGACCGCCGTGATGGGTGGGTACGACCTGCCGGCCGCGCTGGCCGGCTTCCACGACCGTTTCCCCGGTGTCGGGGTGAGCCTGCGGTCGGGGCTGATCGCCCGGCTGCTGGCGAGCCTGGACGACGGCACGGCCGACCTGGTGGTGGGGCCGGTCCACGACGACCTGCCGTCGCGGTTCGCCGCCCACCGGGTGGCCACCGAGGAGCTGGTGCTGGCCCTGCCCCCGGGCCATCGCCTCGCCGCCGGCCCACAGGCCGGCCTGTCCCTGGCCGGCCTGCGCGACGAACCGTTCGTCTGCCTGTCCGCCGAGAGCGGCCTGCGCCGCATCCTCGACGACGCGGCGGCCGCGGCCGGCTTCACCCCGCGGGTCCAGTTCGAGACGCACAGCGCGGCCGGCATCCGCGACCTGGTCGCCGCGGGCCTGGGCGTGGCCCTGGTGGCCGCCTCGGCCACCCGCCGCCCGGGCCCACCGGTGGCGCTGCGTCACCCGGAGCCGCCGGTCGCCCACCCGCCGATCGGCGTGATCCACCACCGCGACCGCCGGCTGCCCCCGGCCGCCCGGGCCTGCCGGGCCCACCTGGTCGCGCTGGCTTCTGTTTCGTAGCTCGGCCCCTACGAAACAGGCGCTAGGCGGTGGCCAGGGCGTTCAGCCGCTGGACGGCCTCGGCCGGAAGCTCCAGGGTCGCGGCGGCGACGTTCTCGCGCAGGTGGCCGACCGACGACGTGCCGGGGATCAGCAGGATCGTGGGTGAGCGCTGCAGCAGCCAGGCCAGCGCGGTCTGCTGCGCGCTGGCGCCGGCCTCGGCCGCCACCTCGTCGAGGACCGTGGACTGCAGCGGGCTGAAACCGCCGAGCGGGAAGAACGGGACGAAGCCGATGCCGTCGGCCGCGAGGACGTCGACCAGGGCGTCGTCGGCCCGGGCGACGACGTTGTACATGTTCTGCACCAGGACCACGGGGGCGATCGCGCGGGCCTCGGCGATCTGCTCGGCGGTCACGTTGGACAGGCCGAGATGGCGCACCAGGCCCTTGCTCCGCAGACCGGCCAGCTCGCCGAACGACTCGGCGATCGAGCCGGGCCCGGCGGCGCGCAGGTTGACCACGTCGAGCGCGTCCAGACCGAGGTGGTCGAGGTTGGCCTGCACCTGATCGCGCAGGTCGTGCGGGGACGGGTCCCAGCTGCCCTGCGGCCCCCGGCGGAAGCCGATCTTCGTGACGATGCGCAGATCCCGGGGGTACGGGTGGAGGGCCTCGCGAATGATCTCGTTGGTGACCACCGGACCGTAGTAGTCGCTGGTGTCGACGTGGGTGATCCCCAGCTCGACGGCGGTCCGCAGGACGCGTGCGGCTTCCGCCCGGTCCCGTGGCGGCCCGAAGGCGTTCGGTCCGGCCAGCTGCATGGCGCCGTACCCCATGCGGCTCAGCACGAGGTCGTCGGCGAGTTCGAGGGTGCTGTTCATGCCCCTGATCGTGCCCGTCGTCCGGGCCCGGCGGGAGCGAGAGATCATCCTGGGACCTCCGGTACCACGCTCCCCGGCCGCCGGAGCGTCGCGACGGCCCGGACCCACGACGGCGCCCGCCGCGTCGCACGGGAGCCCTCCGTAACCCCGTATCGCCGCAGGGTTGTTGTTATTTGACGCCGCCCATCAGGCGGCGCAGGAGCGGGGCCAGGGTGAGCAGCGCGGCGCCGAGGACGATGGCGATGGCGCCCAGGATGCCGAAGTAGGGGACCTCGCGGTCCTCGCGGTAATAGCCGGCCAGGGTGCCCGACAGGGCGGTGCCGAGGGCCACCGACAGGAAGAACAGGGCGACCATCTGGGTCCGGAAGGCGTGCGGGGCGAGCTTGGTCGTCAGGGACAGGCCGACCGGGCTCAGCAGCAGTTCGGCGATCGTGAAGACGAGCAGAATGCCGGTCAGGCCCAGCAACGGCACGCTCGCGGAGCCGGCGAACGGCAGGAAGAGCAGGAACGCGACGCCCATGACGGCGGTGCCGGCGGCGAACTTGACCGGGGTGGACGGCTGGCGGTCACCGAGACGGGTCCAGATCGCGGCGAAGACGCCGGACAGGATGATGATGAAGACCGGGTTGATCGACTGGACCCAGGAGACCGGCATCTCCCAGCCGAACAGGTTGCGGTCGAGCCGCTTGTCCGAATAGATCGTGACCACGGTGAACTGCTGCTGGTAGAGCGACCAGAAGGCGGCGCTGGCGATGAACATCGGGATGAAGGCCAGCACCCGGCGGCGCTCGACGGCGTCGATGCGGTGGCTGGACAGGATCACCGCGAAGTAGGCGATCGCGGCCAGGATGCTGAGCACCACCACGATGTTCGAGAGCCAGTCGGCGCGGATGGCGCCGGTCAGGGCGACCACCACGACGAGGACGATCACCGCGGCCGCGATCCCGGCGACCAGCGGCCGCCTTCGCGCGGGGAGGGGGTTGGCGATCTCGTGCGCTTCCGGCGGGAGGCGGCGACGGGTCAGGGCGTACTGGGTCAGTCCGAGCGCCATCCCGACCGCGGCCAGGCCGAAGCCCCAGTGGAAGCCGGCCTCCTGCTGCAGCACGCCGGTGAGCAGCGGGCCGACCAGCGCACCGAGGTTGATGCCCAGGTAGAAGATCGAGAACCCGGCGTCGCGGCGCTCGTCGTCCTCGGCGTAGAGCAGCCCGACGATCGCGGTGGCGGTCGCCTTCACGCCGCCGCTGCCCAGTGCGACCAGGACCAGGCCGACGGCCACGCCGGGAATGCCGGGAATCAGGGCGAGGGCGATGTGCCCGGCCATGACCAGGATCGCGCTGCCGAACAGCACCCGCTCGGGCCCGAACAGCCGGTCGGCCAGCCAGGCGCCGACCACGGTGGCGAGATAGACCGAGCCGCCGTACGCGCCGACGATGCTGGTCGCCGCGCCCTCGTCGATGCCCAGGCCGCCGCGGGACGCCTCGTAGTACAGGTAGATCAGCAGGATGCCCTGCATGCCGTAGAACGAGAACCGTTCCCACAGCTCGACACCGAAGAGATTGGCCAGCGGCCGCGGCTGCCCGAAGAACGTCATGGGGCGGGGCATACCCCCGAAGCGTGGCGCCGAAAAGCGAGCGGGGGCAAGGTAGGGGTGTGGAAACTGAACTCTTCATCGGTGGCAAGTGGGTTCCCGCGTCCTCCGGGAACCGTTTCGACGTGCTGGACCCGGCGACCGGCGACGTGATCGCGACCGTGGCCGACGGCGGTGAGAGCGACGCGATCGCGGCGGTCGACGCGGCGGCGGAGGCAGGCCCGGCCTGGGCCGCGACACCCCCGCGGGTGCGCGGCGAGGTGCTGCGCAAGGCGTGGGAGCTGATGACCGCGCGGGCCGACGAGCTCGCGAAAATGATCAGCCTCGAGAACGGCAAGGCCCTCGTGGACGCGAAGGGCGAGGTGACGTACGCGGCCGAGTTCTTCCGCTGGTTCGCCGAGGAGGCCGTCCGCGGCGAGGGCCAGTTCGCGACCGCGCCGTCCGGGGCCAACAAGATCCTGGTCGTACGCCGGCCGGTCGGCGTGTGCGTGCTGGTCACGCCGTGGAACTTCCCGGCCGCGATGGCCACCCGCAAGATCGGCCCGGCGCTCGCCGCGGGCTGCGCGGTGGTGCTCAAGCCGGCCAGCGACACCCCGCTGACGGCGCTGGCCATGGCGGCGATCCTGGCCGAGGCCGGGGTGCCGTCGGGCGTCGTCAACGTGCTGCCGTCGCGCAGCTCGGGCCAGGTCGTCTCGCGGATGCTGCACGACGCCCGCGTCCGCAAGCTGTCCTTCACCGGCTCGACCGAGGTCGGCCGGATCCTGCTGGCCCAGGCGGCCGACAATGTGGTGAACACGTCGATGGAGCTCGGGGGCAACGCGCCGTTCCTGGTCTTCGCCGACGCCGACCTGGACGCGGCGATCGAGGGCGCGATGATCGCCAAGATGCGCAACGGCGGCGAGGCCTGCACGGCGGCCAACCGGTTCTACGTCGAGGCGGGCGTGGCCGACGAGTTCGCCCAGCGGCTGGCCCGGCGGATGGCCGCGCTGCGGGTGGGCCCGGGCACGTCGCCGGAGACGCAGGTCGGCCCGCTGGTGAATGAGGACACGGTGGCCAAGGTGGACTCGCTCGTGCGTACGGCCGTGGAGGCGGGGGCGGTCGCGTCCACCGGTGGCAGCCGCCCGTCCGGCGCGGGCTTCTACTACCCGCCGACCGTGCTGACCGGGGTGGCGCCCGACGCGGCGATCCTGCGCGAGGAGATCTTCGGGCCGGTCGCGCCGATCGTCACGTTCACCGACGAGGCCGAGGCGGTGCGGCTGGCCAACGACACCGAGTACGGCCTGGTGGCCTACGTCTACACGACCGACCTGGCCCGCGGCCTGCGGGTCAGCGAGGCGATCGAGGCCGGCATGGTCGGCCTCAACCGCGGCCTGGTCAGCGACCCGGCGGCCCCGTTCGGTGGCGTCAAGCAGAGCGGCATCGGCCGCGAGGGCGGCCACGAGGGCCTGCTCGAATACCTCGAGTCGAAATACATCGCCGTCAGCTGGTGACGTCCTTCATCATTCGCACGATCGGCACGGGGACGCCCCCACGGGCGTCCTCGCTTCGTTCGACCTCGACGAAGCCGTAACTTTTGTAGAGCGGCTCGCCCGCCGTCGTCGCCATCAATTCGAGCCGGGTGAAACCCTCGGCTCGGGCCGCCTGCTCGCAGAGCTGCAGAATCAGCCGTCCCACCCCGCGCCGGGTGAACGCGGGGTGGGTGTACATGGCTCGCACCTTGGCCGGGTCCTTCGACGGGTCGAGCAGCGCGCTGTCTCTCGTCGCCGAGTGATCGCCGCCGTAGAGCGTCGCCCGGCGGCTCCAGCCGCCACAGCCCGCGGGCACCCCGTCCTCCTCGACGACGAAGTACGTCCCGTCGTCGATCAGCTGGGTGTCCAGCCCCATGATGGCCGCGCTGCTGCGAATCTGCGCCTCGTCGAGGAACGGTTTCAGCAGTTCACCGATCGCCCGGTCCATCAGCTCGCGCAGAGCGTGCACGTCGTCCCGGACAGCGATCCGGCTGGTCAGCGTCATGCCTCATTGTTGCTTCAACCCCGCCCGGCCGTCTGCAGGGCCCACGCGACGGTGACGGTGACCGCCAGGCGCCGGCGGCCCGGCTCGATCGGCACCGCCGAGTCGGCCGCGCCCTGGTAGTGGCGCAGGCCCGAGCCCTCGTCGCCGGGGGTGGTCGTCTCGGTCACGGCGACGACCCGGCCCAGCGGGCGGCCGGCCGCGAGGGCATACAGGTCGGCCTTGGCCCGGGCGTCGGCGAACGCTTTGCGGCGCGCCTCGGCGAGCAGGGCGGCCGAGTTCTCGATGGCGAAGGAGACACCGTTCACGCGGGCCGCGTCGCCGCCGGCCGCAACAGCCGCGGAGATCAGCGCCCCGGCCTTCGGCACGGTACGGATCGTCGCGGTGAGGCCCTGGTTGACGGCGTACCCGGTGGTCTTGCCCTTGTCGTCGAGCTTCGCGTTGATGCCGACGTTCGAGGTCCGGAGATCGGCCTTGACCAGCCCGCCTTTCAGCAGCGCGTCGCGCATGCGGGTGGCCGCCGTGGTGGCCCGGGTGAGGGCGGCGTCGACTGTGGAGGCGCTCGTCTCCACGGCGAAGTCGGCGGTGAGGGTGTCGGGCTCGCCGAACACCTCGCCCGTGCCGCTGACCTGGATGCTCTCCCGGGGCTGCTCGCCGCTCCGGAGACCGGTCGCCGCCGACGCGGGCCGGCCGCCGACCAGCGACGACGAGAGCACAACGACGGCGGCCAGCATGACGGGCAGCGCAGTGGTGACTAATTTATCCTTTTTGTGAAGCTGCATCTCCCCATTCAAGGCGGCCGGACCTGCAACCTCTCGGACAACACGCGCCCGTCGCCGCCCCTTTCTGGTCGGCCTGATCGCCGCGGGGGCGGGATGCCGGCGGTGTTGAGGGTAGTAGGGGGCTGTGACGAAGACGGTTCTGGTAAGTGGCGCGTCCGGGTTCATCGGCTCTCATGTGGCGGCCCGCCTCGTCGAGGAGGGCTATCGGGTGCTGGCCATGACCCGGCACGCGCGGGGTTATCACGGCGCGGGCGAGCCGGTCGAGGCCGACGTGTCCGACGCCGGCAGCCTGGCCGCCGCGTTCGCCGGGGTCGACGTGGCCTACTACCTGGTCCATTCGCTGGGGTCGGACGACTTCGAGCGGCGTGACGCCGGCGCGGCCCGCAACTTCGCCGAGGCGGCGGCCGCGGCTCACGTGGAACGGATCATCTATCTCGGCGGTCTCGGCGCCGACGACGGCATGCTGTCGGCCCATCTGCGTTCCCGCCGGGAGGTCGAGGAGATCCTCCGGGCCGGAACGGTGCCGGTGACCGTGCTGCGGGCCGCGGTGGTGATCGGGCACGGCGGCATCTCCTGGGAGATGACCCGGCAACTGGCCCAGCGGCTCCCGGCCATGGTGACCCCGCGCTGGGTGCGCACCCGCACCCAGCCGATCGCCCTGCCGGACGCGGTCCGCTATCTGACCGGGGTGCTGGAACCGGCCGAGGCCCGCGGCCGCACCTACGAGATCGGCGGGCCCGAGGTGCTGAGCTACCTCGAGATGCTGCAACGGGTGGCCCGGATCCGGGGCAGCCGGCTGCCCAACCTCACCGTGCCGATCCTGACCCCGCGGCTGTCGTCGGCCTGGCTCAAATTCGTGACCGACGTCGACTCGGCGACCGCCCGCAACCTGGTCGACTCGATGACCACCGAGGTCGTCGTGCGGGACGACGCCATCACCCGGCTCGTGCCCGGGACGCCGATCGGCTATGACGAAGCCGTGCGGCTGGCGCTGGCCGACCGCGACCACGACGGCCGGGCGCGGGTGCCCCGGTGAACGCGGCCTGGCTGGCCCGCGCCCGGCGTGCGGTCGGGCCCTCGCTGATCGACCAGGTCGAACGCGATCACCACCAGAGCGATCAGGAGTTCCGCCGGCGCCGCGTCGTGGTCGCGATCACCCTGGTGGCCGGGGCCGTCCTGCTGGGGTTCTCCCTCTCCGTGCGTCCCGGCGACGACGTCTTCTACCTGCTCACCGGGCTGGTCGCGGTCACCTGGGTCGGCGGGGCGCTGCTGTCCGGGCCGCTGCACCTGGGCCGCATCCCGTTCCGGGACAGGCTGCGGCGGCCGATCGTCACGCCGATCGTCACCGGGCTCGTGCTGGGGGGCGTCTTCGTGGCCGGCTCGCTCGTCGTCCGTGAGCTGCCGCCGCTGCGCGAGCTGGTCAACAGCGTCCTGGCCCACGCCCGGTACGGGGCCATCGTGCCGATCGTGGTGGTCACTCTGCTCAACGGCGTGGCCGAGGAGGTCTTCTTCCGGGGCGCGCTGTTCGCGGCGATCGGTCGCCGGCACGCCGTCGAAATCTCCACCGTCATCTACGCCGCCGCCACGGTCGCCACCGGCAACCTGATGCTGGTCTTCGCCGCCTTCCTGCTCGGCCTGGTGCTGGGGCTGCAGCGACGCGCCTCGGGCGGCATCCTGGCGCCGATCCTGACCCACATCACCTGGTCGTCCACGATGCTCTTCGTGCTGCCCGCCCTCATCCATCAATGACGGAGGGTTGACTGTCGGGAGAGGACTACCACTATTGTGCTAGGTAACTAGCTGAATGGTGGTATGCGAATGATCGAGTTTCATCTGGACGCGCGGTCCGGGGTGGCGCCCTATCAGCAGCTCATCCAGCAGGTCCGGCACGCCATGCGGCTCGGCCTGCTCAAGGAGGGCGACCGTCTCCCCACGGTCAAAGAGGTGGTGGCCCGGGTGGCGATCAACCCCAACACGGTGCTGAAGGCGTACCGCGAGCTGGAGTACGAGGGGCTCGTGAAGCCCCGGCCCGGCCTCGGCACCTTCGTCACCCGCACGCTCGGCGGCGACGACGACAGCCGCGCCGCGCACGAGCCGTTGCGGCTCGCGCTCACCGAGTGGCTCGGGCAGGCCCGTAAGGCCGGGCTCGACGACGAGGATGTCGAGGCGCTCCTGCTGAGCACGTTTCGTGCATTTTCGGAAGAGAGAGCGGGGCGACGAGGATGACTGACGTCGTCGTCACCCAGGGCCTCACCAAGAAGTACGGACTCCGGGTGCTGGGGGAGACGCCGGTCAGCGGGTCGCCGCGGGTCGGTTTCGTCGCCCAGGACACGCCACTCTACTGCGGCCGGGAGGCTGAGGGGCCGCGGGCGTGTGAGCAGTGGCTGGCCGGTCAGGGCCTCTCGCAGAAAATCACCTATGTGCCGGCCGGGCAGTTCTGGGCGTTGCAATGGCGCGAGCTGGGGTTGCTTCTCGTCACCACCGGACTACTTTCCGCATTCTGTGTGTGGTGGATTCGGCGCCGGGTGGCATAAGCGTGCGGGCGCGGCGGCGGCCGATCGGTCACCGCGCTTTTCGGGCCGTTTCCACCGCCGTTGCGCAGGTCGCGGGCGGCATCGAGGTGAGCAAGATCGTCCTGATGGCGGGCGCGGCCGTCCGGGCGTACCGGTGAAGATCGTCTTTTCGCCGTTCCCGGACGGCGGCCGAAAAGATTTCGAACGGCCCTGACCTGGTAAAGATCACGATTGTCGATACCGTGCGTAATGCGAGGGTGCTTACGGACGGGAAATGAACTATTTTTCTTCCCGATGCCGTACCCCCTGTCGGGCGCGTGAGGGTCTGCCCGATACTTGGTCGGCCCGCTCGCAGCCTCACAGGTCGAGTTCCATCGGAGAGGACGACTCACGAGATGCGCAAGAAACTGTTGGCTATTGCCGCCGTCGGCCTGATGGCGGCGGCCTCCATGACTGCGTGTGACGACTCCGGTGATTCGAGTGAGACGAGTAGCGGCATCGCGGGCCTCAACTTCGACAACAAAGCCCGCGTCGGGGTGATCCTGCCCGACACCAAGAGCTCGAAACGCTGGGCCAACGAGGACCCGAAGTACCTGAAGGCCGCGTTCGAATCGCTCAAGGTGCCGTATCAGATCGAGAACGCCCAGGGCGACCGCGCGCGGTTCCAGGCCATCGGCGACGCGATGATCAACAGCGGCGTCAAGGTGCTGGTCATCGCCAACCTCGACTCGGTCACCGGCAAGGCGGTCCTGGACAAGGCCAAGGCCAAGAAGATCCCGACGATCGACTACGACCGGCTCACCCTCAACGGCGGCGCCGACTATTACGTCAGCTTCGACAACGAGACGGTCGGCACCCAGCAGGCGTACGCGCTGAAGGACTGTCTCACCGCCAAGAGTGCGCAGAACCCGCTGATCGCCGAGGTGAACGGCTCGCCGTCGGACAACAACGCCCACCTGTTCAAGGACGGTTACGACAGCGTCCTCGACAAGGAGTACGACTCGGGCAACTACACCAAGGGCCCGGACCAGTGGGTGCCGGACTGGGACAACGACGAGGCCGGCGCGATCTTCGAGCAGATGATCAAGCAGGCGCCGCGGATCCGCGGTGTGCTCGCGGCCAACGACGGCATGGCCAACGCGGTCATCAAGGTGCTCCGCAAGTACAAGAAGAGCGGCGTCATCCCGGTCACCGGCCAGGACGCGACGATCGAGGGCCTGCAGAACATCCTGACCGGCGAGCAATGCATGACGGTCTACAAGGCGACCAAGAACGAGGCCAACGTCGCCGCCAGCTACGCGGCCAAGCTGTTCAAGGGTGAGCCGACGGCCCCGGCCGGCAGCCTCAAGGACCCGGAGTCCGGCGCCTACGTCAAGTTCGTCAGCCTCAAGCCCCAGGCGATCACGCTCGAGAACATCACCGCCGTGCTGGACGACGGGTTCGTCGCCGAGAAGGCCCTGTGCACGGGCAAGTACCTGGCCCTGTGCAAGACCCACAAGGTCGGGTCGTACGCCGACAAGACGGACGACGAGGCTCAGTAACACCTGCTCTCACGAGAACGCCCGCACCCCCGTCCGGGGCGCGGGCGTTTCTTCGTGGTCAGGACGCGGCGAGCAGTTCCTTCACCCGCGGCACGACCTGGGTGCCGTACAGCTCGATCGCGGTCATCATCTTCTCGTGGGGCAGAGTGCCGGCCGAGTACTTCAGGTCGAAGCGCTGGATGCCGAGGTGCTGGATGGTGCGGGCGATCTTCTGGGCGACGGTCTCGGGGGAGCCGGCGTGCCAGGCGCCCTCGCGGATGTCGTTCTCGAAGCGGTCGCGGCTCAACGGCGGCCAGCCCCGTTCCCGGCCGATGCGGTTGAGCATGTTGCGCGCGTGCGGCCAGAGCGTCTCGACCGCCTCCTCGTCGGTGGCCGCGACGAAGCCGGGGCAGTGCACGGCGACCGGCTGGTCGGGCTGCTCGAACTCCTTGAGCGCGCGGTGGTAGAGCTCGACGTAGGGCGCGAACCGGGCCGGCTCGCCGCCGATGATCGCCAGGACCAGCGGCAGGCCGTGCTGCGCGGCCCGGACGACCGACTCGGGGCTGCCGCCGACGCCGATCCAGGTGCGGATGCGGCCCGACTCGGTCTTGGGGTAGACCTGCTGGTCGTTCAGCGGCGGGCGGACGCTGCCGGACCAGGTCACCGGGCCCTCCTCGAGGAGCTTGACCATCAGGTCGGCCTTCTCCTCGAAGAGCTTGTCGTAGTCATGCAGGTCGAACCCGAACAGCGGGAACGACTCGGTGAACGAGCCACGGCCCAGGATGATCTCGGCCCGGCCGTGCGACACCGCGTCGAGGGTGGCGAAGCGCTCGAAGACGCGGACCGGGTCGTCGGAGCTGAGCACGGTGACCGCGGTGCCCAGTTTGATGCGCTCGGTGCGGGCGGCGATGGCGGCCAGCACGATCTCGGGCGACGACACGGCGAAGTCGTCGCGGTGGTGCTCACCGAGGCCGAAGCCGTCGACGCCGACGCGCTCGGCCAGCGCGGCCTGCTCGACGACGTTGCGGATCACTTGCGCGTGCGCGAGTTTTTTGCCCTCGGAGTCGACGGTGACGTCGCCGAAGGTGTCCAGTCCGAATTCCACCATGATCATGCTACCGAGACGTCCGGTGGCCCTTCAGGTGGCGGCCCATCTCGCGCTGGATCTCCTTCTGGGCGTCGCGGGCGGCCAGGACCTGGCGCTTGTCGTACGATTTGAGGCCGCGCGCCATCCCGAGCTCGACCTTGGCCCAGCCCTCGTTGAAATACATCGAGAGCGGCACCAGGGTGAGCCCGTTGCCGTCGCGCAGCTGGCTGAGGATCTTCACGATCTCGGACTTGTGCAGCAGCAGCTTGCGGGTGCGGCGGGGCACGTGGTTGGTCCAGCTGCCGTAGCCGTACTCGGCGATGTGCAGCCCGTACAGCATGATCTCGCCCTCGTGCTCCTGGGCGAACGCGTCGACCAGCGACGCTCGGCCCTCGCGCAGCGATTTCACCTCGGTGCCGGCCAGCACGACGCCCGCCTCGTACGTCCTGAGGATGGCGTAGTCGTGCCGCGCCTTCTTGTTGGAGGCGATCAGCTTGCGTCCGGTCTCCCTGCTCACGCAGGCAAACTTAGCTTTACGGCACGGGCCGCCGCATCGAATATGTGACGACACTCAGCCGGTGGGGCTCGTTGTGCACATGCTGAGCGGCCCGGTCGTAGGCCTGCCAGCCCGCCGCGCCGGCCCGGTTGAGGTGGCGCAGGTCGTCGAAGCGCTCGTCGGTGCCCCACCGCAGGAGCCCGCCGGGGTGGTGGAAGGTGGCCGTCCAGTCCATGAACCGGTCGGCGCCGAGCGTCCCGGCTGCGCGGTACTCGAGCCGCGCGTATTCCCAATTGGTCACTCCAGGATTATGCCGAGTTGATCGGGAGCGCGCCGACCGGGGACTTATGGTCTACATCGCGCACTGTGGACTAAATGCCGGCGATCTCCCCTGAGAAAACCCTGAACCCACCCTGAGAGGCACTGACGGGTCACGTGCACGGGGATTACGCTTCCGCCCGTCTGACACCAGGTCTCGGGGGGGAACCGGATGGCAACGGGTGGAGTGGCCAGGCTGGTCTGCGGCCGCTGGTCGAAATGGATCGTCCTGGCTCTGTGGATCGTGATCCTGGTGCTGGCGGCGCCGCTGGCGGGCAAGCTGACCAGCGTCGAGAAAAACGACAATTCCGCGTGGCTGCCCGGCGGGGCCGAGGCCACCCAGGTCGCCGACCTCCAACGCGAGTTCCAGCCCGACGACATCGCCCCGGCGATCATCGTCTATGAGCGCCCCGGCGGGCTCACCGCGGCCGACCGGGCCAAGGCCGCCTCCGACATGCCCGCCCTGGCCGGCGTCGCGGGGGTCAGCGGCCAGGTCGCCGGCCCCATCGAGGCTCCGGACAAGGCGGCCATCGAAGTCATCGTCCCGGTCAAGATCGACGAGGACGGCTGGGACAAGCTGGCCGACGTCGCCGACGCGATCAAGGGAACCGCCACGGCGAACGCCCCGGCCGGGCTCGACGTCTATCTGGCCGGTCCGGTGGCCGCGGCGGCCGACTCCGCGGGCGCCTTCGCGGGCATCGACGGCACCCTGCTCTACACCACGCTCGCCGTCGTCGCGATCATCCTGCTCATCACGTACCGCAGCCCTGTCCTCTGGCTCTTGCCGATCATGACCGCGGGTGTGGCGCTGGCCGGCGCGCAGGGGGTCATCTATCTGCTCGCCAAGCACGCCGGCCTGGTGGTGAACGCGCAGAGCGCGGGCATCCTCACCGTGCTGGTGTTCGGCGCGGGGACGGACTACGCCCTGTTGCTGGTCGCACGTTACCGCGAGGAGTTGCGCCGTCACGAGGATCGGCACGAGGCCATGCAGATGGCCTTGCACCGGGCCGGCCCGGCGATCATCGCGAGCGCGGCCACGGTGGCGATCGGCATGTCCTGCCTGACCCTGGCCGAGCTGAACTCGACCAGCGGCCTCGGCCCGGTGGCGGCGCTCGGCGTCGTGGTCGGCCTGGCCGCTATGGTCACGCTGCTGCCGGCCCTGCTGGTGATCTTCGGTCGCTGGTTGTTCTGGCCGGTCCGCCCGAGGTCCGGCACGGCCGAGCCGACCGCGACCGGGCTCTACGCCCGGCTCGGCAACCGCATCGCCCGCCGCCCCCGCACGGTGTGGATCACCACCGCGGTCGTGCTCGGCGGGATGGCGCTGGGCCTGCTGCAGTCGAACGCCGTCGGCCTGAGCTCGGCCGACCAGTTCACCACCACGCAGCCCTCGACCGTTGCCGAGGAGGCCCTGGCCCGGCACTTCCCGGCCGGCGGCGGCCAGCCCGTCACGGTGATCGCCAACGCGTCGAGCGCCGATCAGGTGCGGCAGGCCCTGGGCGCGGTGCCCGGCATCAGCGAGGTGGCCGACCCGGTCGCGAAGAACAACCTCGTCCTGATCGACGGCACGCTGACCGCCGCGCCGGACAGCAAGGCCGCGCAGGAGACGGTCGTGCGGGCCCGCGACGCGCTGCACGCGGTGCCCGGCGCGGAGGCCAGGGTCGGCGGGGGCACCGCGATGATCGTCGACATCAACGAGGCCAACCGGCACGACAACCGGCTGATCATTCCGCTGGTGCTGCTCGTCGTGCTGCTCATCCTGGCCCTGTTGCTGCGGGCGATCGTGGCGCCGCTGATCCTGATGGGGACGGTCGTGCTCTCGTTCGCCGCGGCTCTGGGGGTGAGCGTGCTCGTGTTCCGGCACATCCTCGACTTCCCGGCCGAGGACACGTCGTTCCCCCTGTTCGTCTTCGTGTTCCTGGTCGCCCTCGGTATCGACTACAACATCTTCCTGATGACCCGGGTCCGCGAGGAGGCCCAGCAGCACGGCACCCGGCGGGGCGCCCTGGTCGGCCTGGCCGCCACCGGTGGCGTGATCACCTCGGCCGGCATCGTGCTCGCCGGCACCTTCGCGGCGCTGGCCAGCCTGCCGCTGGTGGCGTTCGTCCAGATCGGGTTCGCGGTCGCGTTCGGCGTCCTGCTCGACACGCTGATCGTGCGCTCGGTGCTGGTGACCGCACTGAACCTCGACGTCGGCCGGCTCATATGGTGGCCTGGCAAGCTCGCCCGCCGGCCCGACGAACCCGCTCCGACCGCGATGGGCGCCGCCGAGGAGACGGAGCCCGAGCCGGCCCGATGAAGAGCGGGAATGGGTCCTCCTTTCCGACAGTGATGTTGCGGCTACGCAGCGCGTAGAGTGCCGATCAAGCTCGATGTCCGAGCCTTCCGCACTGCCCGGGAGGTGCGAGGGTGCCACACGGACCGGACGGTCGCTACCAGCTGTTCGTCAGCTATGCCGGTAGCGACCGCGATCTGATCAAGCCGTTCGTCGAGCAACTGGTGGCCGACGGGTTCGTGGTCTACTTCGATCGTGACCGGGGGGTGGGTCCGGGCGCGCTGATCATGCAGCTGGCCGACGAGCTGGCCGCCTCCGATCACGTCGTGGCCTGTCTCACCCCGGCCTACCTGAGTGGGCAGTGGCCGCGGTTCGAACTCCTCAACGTCCTGACCCAGAACCCGGCCGGCGACGACGGCCGGATCATCCCGGTCTGGTTCGACCGGGCCGAAGCGCCGCCCAACTACCTGGCCCACCTCACCCAGTACGACCTCAGCCGGCACGACCCGTTCGGACGGTCCTACGGGCAGCTGCGCGACGCCATTCGCGACCGGCTCGCCCACCCCGCCCCGCCGCCCGACCACGAGCAGGTCGCCGGCATCCTGGCCGACGCGCTCGAACGGCCGGACGACCCCCGGGTCGCCCTCTTCAAGATCCGGCTGGCCGGCCAGCAGCTCGCCCAGCACGCCTTTCGCGACCTGCTCGAGCAGGACCCGGCGGGCCGGTCCCTCGAGTCGCTGGCCGACGAGCTGCTCCGGTCGGGGGAGCTGCCTCGTGATCCGGCGGCCGCCCTCGGCCGCCTGCGGGCATTCGGCGTCCAGGCGGTGGGCCACGAGTCCGGCCTCGGCAGCGAGAGCGCCCAGGAGAGCGTCGGACGGGCCCGGACAGCGCTGGCCGAGCTGCGCGACTGGATGTTCCCCGAGCAGGTCGAGCCCCCGAAGCCCGACCGCCGGCCGGGGGACGACAGCACCCTCCGGACGGTCCGCGTCTCGTCCGTGGCGGCCGACGCGGCGTGGCCGCTCGGTGACGACTTGGTCGTCTGGGACGAGCGGGACGGACGGCTTCGCTGCCTGCGCGGCAACGAGGTGCTCTGGCAGGACGACGAGCGCATGATCGTCCGCCGGGTCGCCACCGGCCCGGGCGGCCGGCTGGCGATCGGCGGCTGGGCCGGCCAGGTGCGCTACTTCGTGGCCGGACCGGCGCCGGTCGCGGCCTTCCAACTGGACGGCACGGTCGGCGACCTGCGATGCACGCCGGAAGGCCTGCTCGCCGGCAGCTGGCGGCACGCGTTGTGGCGGGTGGGCGACACCGGCGTGCGCACCTCGCTCGGCCCGGTGCAGGGCGGCGTGCACCGCATCGCGGTCGCCCGCAACGGTGGGCGGTTCGCGGTGGCCGAGCTGACCGGTCGCGTCTTCGTCTACAACGGCGACCATCCGGTGCATCCGGTGCCGATCGCCGGACCGGTCGCCGACCTGGCCTACGCCGGTCCGCGGCTGGTGCTGCTGACCGGCGAGGCGGTGGCCGGCTGGCGGGTCCACGGTGAACTGAGCGCCCCCGTGGAGGTGCCCGGCGCGACCACGCTGCTCTCCGTCAGCGACCGCCCGTGCTGCCTGACCGTGGTGCGCCGGCCAGCCGGCGAGGGGACGGAAGCCGTCACCGAGCTGCGCAGCGTCGACGAGCACGACGCCCACGTGCCCGAGCTGACGCTGCGTCCGGGCGAGACGCTGCTGAGCGCCGACGCCACCGGCCGCCGGCTGCTGACCAGGCGGGTGGACGGGGTGATCTATCGCCGGGACGGCGCCGAGCTGCTGTGCCGGCCCGAGGCGACCGGGGGGACGATCACCGCCGACGGCCGCCGTCTCGCGATCCACGGTCCGGGGCGGGTGGAGCTGATCGAGGATCCGGCATGATCCGCGACCGGGCCGCGCTGCTGGCCAAGGTGGCCGGGCTGGAGCGTGAGCCGCGCAGTCCGGCGGTGCGGCTGGCGCTGGCCGAGGCGGAGTTCCGGCTGGCTCTGCTGCCCGGGGCCGCGACCGCGGAGGCGATCGAGCGTCTGCGGCGGGCGCTGGGCCACGACCCGTACGCGGCGAAGGCCGAACTCCACCTCGGACGGCTGCTGCAGCGGTCCGGCCGCCGGTGGGAGGCGCTCGCCGCCTACCGGCGCGGCTACCGGCTCGCGCCCGCCAACCGCCGGATCCCGCTCCTCGCCGCGGCCGCCCTACTCGACCTGGGGCGGCCCGAACGCGAACTCGGCGCCGAGCTGCTCATCGCCGTGGTCCGCGACGACCAGGCCGCGATCGACGCGGCGGTGACCCGCTTCGACACTGTCGTCGACCAGCAGAAACCGGCCGCCGACGAGCCGGTCGGCCCGTCCCGGGCGGCCCGGGGCAAGCGGGCCGTGCCGACGCCGGATCTGCTCGGCCGCGCGGCCCCGTCGGCGTGGCGGGCCCTGCTCCACGAACAGCTGGTGCGCAAGCCGCCGGCCGACAAATGGGTGACGGCCTACGTCGGCGCGGGCGTCGGGCCGGAGGAATCCGCGGTGGCCGCCACCCTCCTGCTCGGCTGCGGCGCCCCACCAGCCGCGGTGCGTAGTGCCCTGGCCGCCGGCAGCTCGGCGCCGGCCGCGGACCACCCGGCCGCCCGGATGCTCGCCGCGACCCTGGACCTGGCGGCGGACACCGACCCCGGCGAGTTCGTCCGGCGGGCCGCGGCCCTGTTGGAGGGCCGATGGCTTCCGCCCGAGCTGGTGGTCGCGCTGCATTTCGAGCGCTGGGGCGACCGGGACGTGCTCGACGGGCTGGCGCTCCTGGAGGGCTACCCGGCGCCGGTCCGTGAGCTCGACTGCTTCCGCGAGCTGAGGATCGCCGTCCTCGACGGGCCGGCCCGAAAGGCCTGGGCGGACGGACGGTTCGACGAGGCGGCGACGCTGTGGCGGGCGATGATCCGGCTCGACCCCGACCGGGCCGACACCGCGCTGAACCTGGCGATGCACGCCAGCCGGAGCCGGTCGCCGGCCTACCGCCCGGCCTGGGACAGGGTCGCCGAGCTCCTTTACCAGGAGGCCGTCGCGGCGGGCGAGGCCGACCGGCGGCTGGCCGACCGGATCGCGTTGCACAAGGCGCACAGCACCCAGAGCATGCGTACGGCCGGCAGCGACCATCCGGACGACGACGCGCTGGGCCGGTGGATCGGCGACGGTGACGCCGTCGAGGTGTGGCTGCGGGAGTGGGATCTCTACTACCTCAACGCCCGGCTGCGCTTCCGCTCGGTCGCGCTGCTCCTCGGCTCGGCCGGCGACGACTCACCGGCCGATGTGGCCCAGGCCCGCCGGGTGCTGCTGCGCCACCTCGACGCGGCCTTCGCGCGTCCGGGCCGGCCCGGCGGCGCGGCCTATGCCGTCCTCGCCCAGCAGCGGGTCGCGGCGGCCACGGACGGCGGGCCGCCCGGCGACCGGACAGCGTTCGAGGATCTCGAGCGGGAGGCGCTGGACCGTGCCCTGCTGCTGCGACGCGTGCTCTGGAATCTGGGCGGGGTGTCGTCGTCGCTGCCGCGGCTCCGGCAGGCCGCCGCGACGCTGCGGCACTTGTTCCTCCTGCCGCTGCCGGCGCTGGAACGTCGCTGCGCCGAACTGGGGCTGATCGCCACCGACGAGACCCTCACCGCGATCCTCGACGTCTCCGCGGGCGCGGTGACGCAACGGTGGCCCGCCGCGAGCCCGGCCGGCGAGTCCGAGGTCGCCGCCCTGCTCTCGGGCGTCGAGACGGCGTATCGGGCGGCCGCCGAGCCGGTCGGCCTGGCGGTGCCGTACGGCCGGTTGCTGCTGTGGAACGGCCGGCCGGCCGAGGCGTACGCGGCGGCGGCCCGGGCCCTCGGCGTGGTAGGCGCCACGGAGTGGATGCGCGATCTGCTGGCCGCCGTCGCGGACGATGCCGGTGCGGCCGCGCTGAAGGAGCTGACCGGCGGGCCGGATGACGGGCCGGGCGTTCGGGTGCTGCTACGCGCCTATCCGCTGAGCACCACTGTCCGGGCCGAGGTCGCCGACCGGCTCGCCCGCCTGGGTGGCGAGGCGCACTTCGACGAAGCCGCCCACCTGCTCTCCGCGGCCGCACGGGAGGCGCCGGCGGAGAGGATGCGGAGCCGGCTGTACGCCCGGGTCCGGGCACTCCCGCGGGCCGCCGACGCGGCGGTGCACCGGCAGATCCGCCGCTACCGGGCCAAGGCGGCCGTGGCCGATCTGCGGCACGCGCTGGAGCTGGCCCGGGCGCGGCGCTTCGAGCCCCGGACGAGCGAATTGCGGAGCCTGCTGGCCGCAGCGACGAGAGGAACCCCCGATGTTCATGGTTGACATCTCCACGGACTCCAACTATTCGCTGCTTGGCGTCGAGCCGGACGCGCCGATCGCCGAGATCCGGGGAGCGCGGGACCGGCTGGTCGCGCAGTTGCGGGCCCAGCAGCGGCGGGAACCGGCCAACCGCGAGGAGCTGGACGCCCAGCAGCGGACGATCATCGCGGCCGGCGAGCAACTGGTGCGCCCGGCCCGCCGTGAGCAGTACGACCGG
>CBDCJN010000039.1:0-86044 GCA_965217855.1 Actinoplanes sp.
GGCCACGGCCCGGGGCAGGGCCGCCACCGTGGTGTTGATCGCCGCGACCGCCAGCATCACGGCGAGCCCCGCCTCCTCGGGTCGTCCCGGTGCGACCAGCTCGATCAGCCGAGCCGCCGCGGCCTCCGCTGAACGGTCGGCCCGCCACCGGACCGGCCCCGGCAGGTGTGCCCGGGCCGCGGTCGCTGCCGCCTTTCCGGCCGCTTCGGCCCAGCTCGGACCGGGTCGACGTCGAGATCGAGCAGGGCGGGCCGTGGTGGCTCCGGCCGATCTCGGCGGCCAGTGGCACCAGATCGACTGTGCCGCCCGCGCCCAGCACCGGCAGGCGATCATCGAGGATTTTCGTCCAGACCGGACGGAGTTCGGCCACTCCGGCCGTGCCGAGCAGTGCGGCCGTGTCTCGCCGGGTCTCCTTGTGCGAGGCGCCCTGCTGGTCGAAGAGCGCGCCCGATCGGCCAGCTCGCCGGCCGCACCGCCGGTGGTGCCGGCCGCCGTCCGGTCGAGGGGCACCCGGGTCAGCGCGGTCCGGAAGGCCTCGCCGCCGTGCACCAGCACCGTGCGTCGACCCGCAGCGCCGGCCGCCGCCGGGTGGCCGCCAGCACCGCGAACAGCACCGGATGGCTCCGCAGATAGACGCGCCGATCCCGCGCGCGAGCCACGCTGGTCACGGATTGCCCTCGCGGAGCCGGGCAGCAGCAGGGAGCGGGGCGGCAGCAAGGAGCGGGGCAGGAGCAGGGGAGCTGGGCGAAGGCGGTCATTGGGTGGCCTCGGCGGCGAGGCGGGCGGTGGCGCTGCGGTCGGGTTTGCGGGAGCGGCCCGACAGCGGGATGCGGGCGAAGACCACGGCGTCGGGCCGGGCCGAACCCATCCGGGTCAGTGGCGACCGCAGCGCGGCCCGGACGTCCTGCTCGGCGGCGCCCGCCGCGGTCTGGATGACTGCGACCACGCGTTCGTCGCCATCGGTGGCCGGGACGCCGACCAGCAACGCCAGCTCGACGCCGGGCACGTGCAGGGCGGGCTCGTACAGGCCGGGATAGATGTTTTCGGCGTCGCGCAGGATCATGTCCTTGGCCCGGCCGCCCAGCACCACCGTGCGCCCGTCGAGCCGGCCGATGTCACCGGTCGCGACCCAGGCGAAGGGCTCCTCGCCGAGGTAGCGATCGGCCGCGGTCGGCCCGGCCAGCAAGACCTGGCCGTTCTCGTCCACCCGGGCCTCGACGCCGGGCAGCAGCTCGCCGACCAGGTCACCTTCCCCGGTAAAAGCGCTCTTGGTAACCGACTCGACGGCCGCGGCCGGGAAGACCTCGGTGAGCGCGTAGACGCCCCACGCCTCGCGGGCCCCGGCCCGGCGCACGGCCGCCAGCAGCGAGGCGCTGACCGGCGCCGACCCGCTGTAGACCCGGCCGGTGAAGCGGCACTCCTCGGCCAGCGCCGCGCGCAACTGTGGTGGGGTCAGATAGACCGCCTGCGGTTCGAGCCGCTTCAGTTGCCGCCGCAGCCCCCGGCGGGCCGGCAGAGCGACCGGGGGCACCGCTGGCCAGCGAGGGCAGCAGCACGAAGAAGGTGCCGCCGAGCACCGGCCGGCCGGGCACCGGGCGCACCAGGTCGCGCGCCGCGGCCATGCCGGCCGAGATCGAGGCCCGGGTGTGCACGACCCGCGCGGGGATGGCTCGTCGTGCCCGAGGTGAAGACGACCACGGCGTCGCCCTCCCCGGCGTACGGCCGCGGACGTTGACCTTTGAGGGGTCGCAGGGCCGGCGGCGAACCGGGGAGCCGGCGCCCGATGGTCTTGACGGGGGCGATCGAGCTCAGGTCGGGCAGGGCGAGGTGGGCCCGGCGGGCCAGCGGCGCCGCCCAGCCGGCCACCGCCTGGGCCGCGGCATCGGCCAGCACCAGGCGCGGCTCGGCCAGCGCGAGACGCGCGCGCACCACCTCGGGCCCGGCGGTCGGGTCGAGCACGGCAATGCGCAGACCCAGGTGGTACGCCGCCATCAGGGTGGCCAGGGAACGCGCGCCGGGGCGCACCGCCAAAGCCACCGTGTCGCCGGCGGTGAGCCCTTCGGCGGCGAGCGCCACGGCATAGCCCCGCACCAGGCGGGCCAGGTCGCCGCGGGTCGTGCCGGGCAGCGCGGGATCGCCGTCGTCCTCGCGCAGGCCGTCGATGAAGTCGGCCAGCATCAGCGGGGATCCGCCGTGCGCGGGCCGCTGCCCCGGTCGAGATACCACTTCGCGGTGCCGACCACGCCGTACGCCCGGATCCGCCGGGTCGAGTTGCCGACCACCATGCGCCGGCTGTGCACGATCGCGGGGCTGGTGCGGCGCACCCGGTTGAGGAACAGCCGGTCGGTGGGGGAGGGACGGCGGGGCATGCCGCCGCAGGCCTGGTAGAGCTCGGCCGTGATGGCCATGTTGTTGCCCGCGTGCATCCGGTACGGGGCCAGGTATTCGCGGCTGCGGTGGGCCGGGCGGAGCCGTCCGAAGCTCGCCGCGAGCACGACCAGCAGCCGGAAGAACGCGCGCCCGAACGGGCCGTGCTCGTCGCGCCGAGCGGTGATGTGACCGCAGACCAGGCCGCCGTTCTTAGTCAGGGAAAGGCGGGCCGCCTCGACCCAGCCGGGCGCCGGCAGGCAGTCGGCGTCGGTGCGGGCCAGGTGGACCGCGCCGGCCGCGATGGCGTGCCGGAAGCCGGTGTCGACCGCGCAGCCGACCCCCTTCTCGGGTTCGGCCAGCAGGTGGGTCGGGAACGGGCCGCGGAACCGGCGGACCACCTCGGCGGTCGTGTCGGTCGAGCCGTTGTCGACCACCAGCAGGGTGAAGTCGGTGTCGGTCTGCGCGGCCAGCGCCTGCAGCGTCGCGCCTATCCGGGCGGCCTCGTTGTAGGCGGGGACGATCACCCACAGCGGCGGGCTCACGAGACCTCCCAGACCATGGTCATCAGGCTGACCCCGCCGCCCAGGCCGACCATCAGCACCCGGTCGCCGGGGCGCAGGCTCGGGCGGACCCGGCCCAGCTGGACCCCGATCGAGGCCGAGGCCATGTTGCCGAGCGCGCCCACGGTGACCTCGAGCTTGTCGCGCGGCACGCCGGTGACCGCGACGAAGCGTTCCAGATAGGGCAGCGTCACCTGGTGGACGAGCACCTTCGCGTACGCGTCCCAGCCGAACCCGGTGCGCTCGGCGACCCGTTCGATCAGGCCGGCCCCGATCCGTTCGAAGACCGTGCGCAACTGGCGGCCGTCGCCGGTGAAGTAGGTGTGCTCCTCGCCCCGCGGGTGCCGGGATCCGCCGCCGAAGATGCCGCCGACCGGCCAGTGCTCCGAGTGCGTCTCGGTGTCGATGTCGAGGATGCCCCCGGCCGGCACCGGCTCGACGAGCACGGCCGCTCCGGCGTCGCCGAACGTGTAACCCGCGAACGCCGTACGCGCCTGGGCCGCCGTCTCGAGCCGGGGCCGCATCGCCCGGGTCGGCGTCTCACCGGTCACCACCAGGGCCTTCCGGGCGCGGCCGGCGAGGATCATCGAGCGGGCCAGGTCGATCCCGTTGAGGAAGCTGTTGCACGCGTTGGTCACGTCGAGGGCGTGGGCCCGGCTGCCCAGCGCCGCCTGCACGACGTGCGCGGTGGCGGGCTCGGTCATGTCCCGGGTGGCGCTGGCGAACAGCAGCAGGTCGACGTCGAGCGGGTCGGTGCCGGTGTCGGCCAGCACCTTGGTGGCGGCGTCGATGGCCAGATCCGACGCGTACTCGTCGCCGGCCGCCACCTGGCGTTGCCGGATGCCGGTGACCCGGCGGAACAGCCCGGGCGGCACCGGCAGCCCGGCGGTCACCCGGCGCTGCAGGTCGTCGGTCAGCTCCGTCCGGGCCGGCAGGGAGTAGGCGACGCCGGTGATCCCGACCGTCATGCGCTTCTACGACTTCGAGCTGGAGCCGGCCGGTTCGCGGACGAGGGTCTGGTCCTCGTAGCAGTACTGCCAGCCGTCGCCCTCCTGCAGCGAACGGATCAACGGGTGCCGGCTGTCCGCGTAGTGGGCCGTGGCGTGCTTGTTCTTCGAGTCGTCGCAGCAGGCGACCTCGCCGCAGGTCAGGCACATGCGCAGCTGCACCCAGGTGTCACCCAGGTCGACGCACTCGGCGCAGACGTCGACGTCGGTCTCGGTGATCTGGATGCGGTCGAGGTGGGTGCACCCGGTGCTGATCGTCTCCTCCCGCACGTACCGCCAGCGGTCGTGCAGCAGGCGGTCGGGGATGATCCGGGCCAGGTACTGGGAGTTGGCGGCCAGGATCGGCGCCAGGATGGCCAGGATCAGCACGTAGAGCGCGATGAACGGGCCGATCCGCTCGTCGAGACCGGCGCCCAGGGCCAGTGTGGCCAGGATCAGCGAGAACTCGCCGCGGCCGAGCACGGTCAGGCCCACGTTGGCCGCGCCGCGCTGATTGAGCCCGAACAGCCGGGCCGTGATCAGGCCCGCGGTGATGTTGGTGACGACCGTGATGGCCACGGCGATCAGCGCCGGCCAGACCACCGACCCGATCGCGCCGACGTCGATGCTCAGCCCGAACGCGATGAAGAAGATCGCGGCGAAGACGTCCCGCAGCGGCACCACGATGCGTTCGGCCCGCTCGCGGATCGAGGTGCGGGCCACCACCAGGCCGATCATCAGCGCGCCGATCGCGTCCGAGACGCCGATCTCGGCCGAGACGCCGGCGATCAGCACGACGAAGCCGACCATGATGATGGCGACCAGCTCGTCCTCGCGGGTGTCGAGGATCATGCCGATCCAGCGTGCGCCCCAGCGGGCCACCGCGAACAGCAGGGCCAGGTAGCCGAAGCTGATCGCGATCTTGCCGATCAGCTCGCCGGCCGAGGCCGCGCCGGCCAGGATCGGGCTGAGCAGGGCCAGGTAGAGCGCGAGGAACAGATCCTCGATGACGATGATGCCGAGGATGACCGGAGTCTCGGCGTTGGCCAGCCGGCGCATCTCGATGAGCAGCTTGGTGGCGATGGCCGAGGACGAGATGCCGACCGCACCGGCGATCACGAACGCCTCTTTGGCGCCCCAGCCGAGCGCGAAGCCCAGGCCGAGACCGGCGCTGATGTTGATGCCGATGTAGGCCCCGGCCGCGATGAACAGCCTCTTGCCGCTGCCCAGCACCTGCTCGACCGGGAATTCCAGGCCCAGGTGGAACAGCAGCAGAACCAGCCCGAACAGGGCCAGGATGTCGAGGTCCTCGGGGTGCTCGAAGGCGGTGATCCCGCCGGTGCTGGGCCCGAGCAGGATGCCGGCCAGCATGAAGAAGGGGACCGTGGGCAGGCCCATCCGGCGGCCGAAACGGGCGAGCAGGCCGGCGACCAGGATGAGGCCGCCGAGCCCGATGAGGTTCGCGTGCACCCGGGTCAGTCCACGAAGAAGGTGCCGGCGAGGACCGCGCCGACCTTGCGGGCCTGCTCCTCGGTCAGCTCGAGGACCGCGGCCGGTTCGTCACCCTTGGACGTGAACACGTAGAGGTGCCGCTTGCCGTCCCGGCCGACGACGATCGACACCCGTTCGCCGCCACCGGATCGGAGATCCACGTCATAGCGGGTGCCGAGCCCCGGTAGCTCCTGGATGTGCACGCCTTTGCCCATAACCGCTGATCCTAGGGGTGGCCGCGGAAGCTGAACAGCCTCCCCCGTGCGCGGGAAACCAGACAGTCGTGCGCACGCCGTCAGCCCTATCGAGGACAATGAGGGCTGACGCGCCTCGCACAGGATTACGCCGGCAACGGGGTGGGCAATCACCGCTCGCCCGGTGCCGCCGGCTGTGGGGGACGCAGCGCACCGACGGTCGAGGGGTGGGAGTTACGACATGCAGGTTTGGCCTGGTCACCGGTACCCGCTGGGTGCCACGTACGACGGCACGGGCACGAACTTCGCGATCTTCTCCGAGGGGGCCGAGGCGGTCGAGCTCTGCCTGTTCGACCCGTCCGGGAATGAGCGCAAGGTCCAGTTGCACGAGCAGGACGCCTTCGTCTGGCACGCCTACCTGCCCGGCGTCGAGCCTGGTCAGCGGTACGGCTACCGCATGTACGGGCCGTACGACCCGTCCCGCGGCCTGCGTTACAACCCGCACAAGCTGCTGCTGGACCCGTACGCCCGCGCGGTCGACGCGGACATCGCGTGGCACCCGTCGCTGTACGCGTACGACATGGAGAATCCGGACCAGATGTCGGATCTCGACTCGGCGCCCTACATGGCCAAGGGCGTGGTGGTGAACCCGTACTTCGACTGGGGCAACGACCGCCGGCCGGACATCCCGTACCACCACTCGGTGATCTACGAGACGCACGTGAAGGGTCTCACCGAGCGGCACCCCGAGGTGCCCAAGGACATGCGCGGCAGCTACTCGGCGATCGGCCACCCGGCGATCATCGAGCACCTCAAGGGCCTCGGCGTGACCGCGGTCGAGCTGATGCCGGTGCACCAGTTCGTGCACGACAACCGGCTGCACGACCTGGGCCTGCGCAACTACTGGGGCTACAACACGCTCGGCTTCTTCGCGCCCTATCAGGGTTATTCGTCGACCGGCACGCTGGGCCAGCAGACCCAGGAGTTCCGCGGCATGGTCAAGGCCCTGCACAAGGCGGGCATGGAAGTCATCCTCGACGTCGTCTACAACCACACGGCCGAGGGCAACCACCTGGGCCCGACGCTGTCGCTCAAGGGCATCGACAACCGGACGTACTACCGCCTGGTCGACGATCAGCCGCAGTTCTACATGGATTACACGGGCACGGGTAACAGCCTGAACGTGCGCAGCCCGCAGAGCCTCCAGCTGATCATGGATTCGCTGCGCTACTGGGTCACCGAGATGCACGTCGACGGCTTCCGGTTCGACCTCGCGTCGACGCTGGCCCGCGAGTTCTACGACGTCGACCGGCTGTCGACCTTCTTCGAGGTCGTCCAGCAGGACCCGGTGGTCGGTCAGGTCAAGCTGATCGCCGAGCCGTGGGACGTCGGGCCCGGCGGTTACCAGGTGGGCAACTTCCCGCCGAACTGGACCGAGTGGAACGGCAAATACCGCGACACCGTCCGCGATTTCTGGCGCGGCGAGCCGGCCACGCTGGCCGAGTTCGCGTCCCGGATCACCGGCTCGGCCGACCTCTATCAGGACGACGGCCGCAAGCCCTTCCACTCGATCAACTTCGTGACCGCGCACGACGGGTTCACGCTCAACGACCTGGTCGCCTACAACGACAAGCACAACGACGCCAACGGCGAGGAAAACAGGGACGGCGAGAGCCACAACCGGTCGTGGAACTGCGGCATCGAGGGCCCGACCGACGACGCCAAGGTGCTCGAACTGAGGGCCAAGCAGCGGCGCAACTTCCTGGCCACGCTGATGCTGTCGCAGGGCGTACCGATGATCTCGCACGGCGACGAGCTCGGGCGCACTCAGCAGGGCAACAACAACGCCTACTGCCAGGACAACGAGCTCTCCTGGATCGACTGGGGCGACGCCGACGAGACGCTGCTCGAGTTCACCCGCAAACTCACCGCGTTCCGCCACCGGCACCAGGTGTTCCAGCGCCGGCGGTTCTTCACCGGTCTGCCGGTGACCGCCCGCGGTGGCGGCGACCCGCTGCCCGACCTGGAGTGGTTCACCCCCGACGGCCGCCCGATGGCCGGTGACGACTGGGGCAACGACTTCGGCCGGGCGGTCGCGCTCTTCGTCAACGGCGAGGGCATCCGCGAACGCGGCCAGTACGGCCAGCGGCATGTGGACAGCTCGTTCCTGCTCTTCTTCAACGCGCACGACGCGCCCATCGAGTTCGCCACGCCTCCCGCCGAGTACGGGGAGAAGTGGGAGAAGGTCATCGAGACGGCCGAGCCGTCCCCGGATCGCCCGTCGGTCGTCGAGGCCGGCAACAAGATCTGGGTGCCGGACAGGTCGCTCATCGTGCTGGACAGGACGGTCTGAATGCCCCCTTCTGGAACCTATCGAGTCCAGGTCCGCCCCGAGTTCGGTCTGCAAGCGACGGCCGAGCTCGCCGACTACCTCGCAGATCTCGGCGTGAGCCACCTCTACACCGCACCGCTGCTCACAGCGACTCCCGGTTCCGAACACGGCTACGACGTCGTGGACCACACCCAGGTCAGCCCGGCCCTGGGCGGTGCCGACGGTCTGCGGCATTTGTCCGATGCGCTCAAGAACGCCGGCCTCGGGCTGGTGGTCGACATCGTGCCCAACCACGCCGGGGTGGCCGTCCCGCCCGCAAATCCGACTTGGTGGTCCGTTCTCAAAAATGGCCGCGAGTCGGAATTTTCCGATTTCTACGACATCGACTGGTCGCGCGGGCGGATCCTGCTGCCGACGCTGGCCGACGACCCGAATGCGCTCGACGACCTGCGTCTCGAGGACGGCGAGCTGCGTTACTTCGACAAGCGCTACCCGATCGCCGACGGCACCGGCGAGGGCTCGCCGCGCGAGGTGCACGACCGGCAGCACTACGAGCTGGTCAACTGGACCCGCGGCGACAGCGAGCTCACCTACCGCCGGTTCTTCTCGATCGTCGACCTGGCCGGCCTGAGGGTGGAGGACCCCAGGGTCTTCGACGCCACCCACGCCGAGATCCTCCGCTGGTACCACGAGGGGATGATCCAGGGCATCCGGATCGACCACCCGGACGGCCTGCGCGACCCCGGCGCCTACTTCGACCGTCTGCGGGGCGCGGCGCCCGAGGCCTGGCTCGTGGTCGAGAAGATCCTCGAACCGGGCGAGCAGATGCCCGACTGGCCGGTCGCCGGCACCACCGGTTACGACGCGCTGGCCGAGGTGGGCGGCGTCTTCGTCGACACCGGTACCGAGGCGTTCTTCGACACCCTGCAGCACCACCTGACCGGCGGCGAGACGTCCTGGCAGGACCTGGTGCACGAGACCAAGCTGCACGCGGCGACCACGCTGCTTGCCGCCGAGCTGGCCCGGATGGCCCGGCTCGCGCCCGAGATCGAGGGCGCCCCGCGCGCGCTGGCCGAGCTGGCCGCCTGCTTCCCGGTCTACCGCTCCTACCTGCCGTTCGGCTCGCGCCACCTGGCCAAGGCCCGCTCCGAGGCCGGCCGTCGCCGCCCCCAGCTGATCCCGGTGCTCGACCAGCTCACCGGGCGGCTGCGCAACCCGGCCGACGAGCTGGCGGCCCGGTTCCAGCAGTTCACCGGCGCGGTCATGGCCAAGGGTGTCGAGGACACGGCGTTCTACCGCTGGACCAGGTTCACCGCGCGCAACGAGGTGGGCAACGACCCGGCCGACTTCGGCGTCACCACCGACGACTTCCACGACGCCAACGAGGAACGCCGCCGCCAGTGGCCGGAGGCGATGATCGCCCTCTCGACCCACGACACCAAGCGCAGCGAGGACGTGCGGGCCCGGCTCGCGGTGCTCTCCGAGGTGCCGGGGGACTGGACCGAGGTGGTGCGCCGGTGGGTGCGGATCGCGCCGCTGACCGACCCGTCGCTGGCCCACCTGGTGTGGCAGGCCGCGGTGGGCGCCTGGCCTCTCTCGAGGGAGAGACTGCAGGCGTACGCGCTCAAGGCGGCCAAGGAGGCGGCCGTCGCGACCTCGTGGACCAAGCCCGACGAGCGGTTCGAGACGGCGTTGCGCGCGATGGTCGACCAGATCTACGACGACCCGGCGCTGCACCGCGAGGTGTCCGACTTCGCCGCGTCGATCACACCGCCCGGCTGGTCCAACGCCCTCGGCCAGAAGGTCGTGCAGCTGACCATGCCCGGCGTGCCCGACGTCTACCAGGGCAGCGAGCTGTGGGACTTCTCGCTGGTCGACCCCGACAATCGCCGTCCGGTCGACTTCGGCGCCCGCCGCGAGCTGCTGGCCCGGATCGACGACGGCTGGCTGCCGCCGATCGACGAGACCGGCGCGGCCAAGCTGCTGGTCACCAGCCGCGCCCTGCGCCTGCGCCGGCAACGCCCCGAGCTGTTCGGCGGCTACCGCCCGGTCTTCGCCGAGGGCCGGGTCGGCGAGCACCTGCTGGCCTTCGACCGGGGCGGCGCCGTGACCATCGCCACGCGTCTTCCCGTGGGATTGTCACGCCACGGCGGCTGGGGAGACACCATGCTGTCACTCGATGGTCACAGCTGGACGGAAGTCTTCACGAATACGACCTACGGCGGGAGCCGTCTGGCTGTGTCCGAACTGTTGCACACCTATCCCGTCGCACTCCTGGTGAAAGAGCAATGACGTACTTCGAGGTCTGGGCGCCCGACAAGACCGTGCGGCTCTCCGTCGCCGGGGAGGACCGGGAGATGGAACGCGGCGACGACGGGTGGTGGCGGCTCGACGTGCCGTCGGCCGGCCCCGGCGCCGACTACGCGTACCGCCTTCCCGAGGTCGAGGCGCCGCTGCCCGACCCGCGTTCGCCGTGGCAGCCGCAGGGCGTGCACGGCCCGAGCCGGGTCTACGACCACAGCGCGTTCGGGTGGACCGACGAGGCGTGGACGGGTCGTCAGCTGCCCGGTGCGGTCCTCTACGAGCTGCACATCGGCACCTTCACGGCCGAGGGCACGTTCGACTCCGCGATCGACCGGCTCGACCACCTCGTCGAGCTCGGCGTCGACCTGGTCGAGCTGCTGCCGGTCAACTCGTTCAACGGCGAATACAACTGGGGTTACGACGGCGTGGCCTGGTATGCGCCGCACGAGGCGTACGGCGGCCCGGACGGGCTCAAGCGTTTCGTCGACGCGGCGCACGACCGCGGGCTGGGCGTCGTGCTCGACGTGGTCTACAACCATTTCGGGCCGAGCGGCGCGTACGCCCCGATGTTCGCCCCCTACCTGAGCAGCGCCGGCGCCAACCCGTGGGGCTCCTCGGTCAACCTGGACGGGCCGGGCGCCGACGAGGTCCGCCGCTACATCATCGACAACGTGCTCATGTGGCTGCGCGACTACCACGTCGACGGCCTGCGGCTGGACGCCGTGCACGCGCTGGCCGACCACTCCGCGATCAACCTGCTCGAGCAGATGGCGGTCGAGGTCGAGTCACTGTCGACCGCTCTGAACCGGCCGCTGTCGCTGATCGCCGAGTCCGACCTCAACGACCCGCAACTGATCACCCCGCGCGAGGCCGGCGGCTACGGCCTCAACGCGCAGTGGGACGACGACGTGCACCACGTGCTGCACGCGCTGCTCACCGGGGAACGGCAGGGCTACTACGGCGACTTCGGCTCGCTCGAGTCGCTCGAGACGGTGCTGACCGGGGCGTTCTTCCACGCCGGCACGTTCTCGAGCTTCCGCGGACGCCGGCACGGGCGGCCGGTCGACCGATCGCGTACGCCGGGTCACCGGTTTGTGGCATTCCTGCAGGACCACGACCAGATCGGCAACCGCGCGATCGGCGACCGCATCTCGGCCACCCTCTCGCCCGGCCTGCTCAAGGTCGGCGCGACGCTGCTGCTGACCTCGCCGTTCACGCCGATGCTGTTCATGGGCGAGGAATGGGCGGCCAGCAGCCCCTGGCAGTTCTTCACCAGCCACCCGGAGCCCGAGCTGGCGGCGGCGGTGCAGAACGGCCGCCGGCGCGAATTCGCCGCGCACGGCTGGGCCGAGGCCGAGGTGCCCGACCCGCAGGACCCGGAGACGTTCCGGCGGTCCAAGCTCGACTGGGACGAACTGGGCAAACCCGGGCACGTCGAGATCCTCGGTCTCTACAAGCGGCTGATCGCGCTGCGGCGCAGCCGGCCCGAGCTGACCGACCCGTGGCTCGACAAGGTCGAGGTGTGGCACGGCGACCAGCACCTGGTCGTGCGGCGCGGGCACACCGCGGTCGCGGTCAACCTGGCCCCGGTGGCCCAGACGGTCTCCCTGCGCGACGTCCCGTCCAAGGTGCTGCTGGCCACCGCCGAGGGCGTCGTCCTGCAGCGCGACCGGGCCGAGCTCCCCGCCGAGAGCGCAGTCATCGTCGCCTACCGCTGAGCCGCGCCTGTGGACAGCCCGCGTGCTGAGCCGACGTGGACAGCCGTCCTGTGGACAGCCCGTGCGCTGAGCCGACCCGGACAGCCCCGTCCTGTGGACAACTCGCGCGCTGAGCCGACCCGGACAGCCCGCCCTGTGGGCAACTCGCTCCGTCCGCTTGACAGGGTGTAACTTCACCCACCCGCGTCCCTGGGTGGGCGGGGGAGGCGGTGGCGTACAGGAAGATCGCGAGTTGATCTTCTCTTCCGGGCGCTCTGCGGGTGAATTCCTTCCGGGTGTCCATCCGGGACGCCGGGCCGTGACATTCATGCGGCACGATTGGCCCGCCAAGACCTGGGGGGAGCGCGGCGATGAGCACGGAGCGCAACGGACTGTCGAGCCGGTTCACCTGGCCGGTGCGACGGCGCACGCCGCCCGGCCCGGAGGGCACCGCGGAAGACATCGCGGTGCAGGATCTCGCCGAGCGGGAGGCCGCCGACCAGCGGTTGCCGCCGCCCGAGCCCGAGCCGATGATCGCGCCGCCCCGGTTCAACCTGGCCGCGTTCCGGCTGGCCGCACTGGGGCTGGCGCTGGTGCTCGCCGTGACGCTGGCGATCGTGCGGCTCTTCGTGGGCGGGCCGCCGTCGGTCGCCGACCTGCGCGCTCAAGCCGGTGTGGACACGTGGACCGAGCTGCCGATCGGGGTCAAGGACGATCAGCCGGGTACGGCGTTCCGCGACAAGAACGGTCGGTGGAGCGGCTTCGACATCGACATCGCGTACATGATCGCCGAGGATCTGGGGTTCCGTCGCGCGGAGGTCAAGTTCTACGCGATCGAGAGCGAGGACAGGGCCCGCATGCAGGCCACCGCGGCCACCGGCAAACGAGTGCCGGTGCGTCTCGTTGTCGCGAGTTACAGCATCACCGAGGCCCGAAAGAAAGAGCCCGGCGTGAAGTTCTCGTCGCCCTACCTCTACACCGAACAATCGGTGCTGACGCTGCGCAGCGACAACCACCCGCGGGTCTCCACCTTTGCCGACCTCCGCGGTGAGCGGGTCTGCTCGATCGCTGCCTCGACCAGCACGGTCGCCCCGGGTGACAACGGCGCCTTCGTTGTACCGCGAAACAGAATCAGCCAGTGCATCGAGGATCTGCGGGCGCACCGGGTCGATGCCGTCTCCACCGATGCCGCGATCCTCGCCGGGTACAAAGCGAAATTTCGAGATGACTTCGACCATTGGGACGTCGGCCGGGAAGCCACCGAGCAGTGGGGCGTCAATGTGGGCGACAACCCGGCGTTGCAGAAACTCGCCGACCTGACTCTCTATCGCTCGTATGTCGATCCGAAGGACTCCCGGTGGGAGGAGGCGTACGACCGCAACTTCCAGTCCGAGGTGGACGCGAACGGTGCGACACCCATCGCGGTGGCCGAGCAACCCCGCGCCGTACGCCCGGACATCCGGGAGCAGCCGTGGGAGGACGTCTTCGGATGAGCGACAGCATCTACGTCAAGGGCGGCCCGATCCCGCCGAGACGGCGGCGCGCGCAGCTCAACTATCTGCTCACCGTCCTGCCCGCGTTCCCGCTGGTGCTGCTCGTGCTGCGGCTCTGGTATCTGAGCCGCCAGGATCTGCCCACGATGCTGCTGCTGGTGCAGTACATCTCGCCCCTCGGCATGGTCAGCGCCCTGTTCATCACGCTGATCTGGAGCGTCCCGGCGGTCGTCCTGGTGCTCCGGCTGCTCGGCAGCGTGCTCGTGGTCAGCGCGCCCGACGACGCCGGCCGCTCGCTGCTCGCGGTGACCGCGGTGCGGATGCCCGACTGGGTGGTCCTGCTGGCCGCGATGCTGGCCGCGTTCACCTGGCAGCTCCGGCTGCTCCCGCTGCTGGGCATGCTGCTCGTCGCGATCCTCGGGCTGACCGCGGTGCAGCGCTTCCATACCGAACGATGGCTGATGGTCTGGATCACCATCGGCGTGCCGGTGCTGGTCGGCGTACTCGTGCTGATCTTCGTCTGGCCCGGCGTCACCCAGGCGCTGCGGCTGGGCGAGACCTCCACGGCCGTCCTGCTGGGTGTGCCGCCGCTGCTCGGGCCCTTGCTCACCGGGCCGGTCCCGGCCCGCGCGGCCCGGCTCGTCACGCACTGGCCGGCGGTCGGCGCGGCCCTGGTGGCGCCGCTCGTGATCGGGGTGGTCTTCCTCCGGGCGCCGGTGCTGCCCAGCAGTGCCGTCGAGGTGGGTACGGACGGGAAACAGACCCACGTGTACCGCGGTCAGCTGATCGCGGTCGACGACACCTCGACCACGGTGCTGGAAAGTGGTGGACTGGTGACGTTCATCCCCAACGACCAGGTGCGCTCCAAGACGCTCTGCCCCGAGCCGGTGCGCCCGCCCGACAGCTCCGTCTCGGTGCGCGGGTGGGCCGCTACCGACTCCGCGTTGTCCTGGATAGCACCGACACGCCGTGTGACGGAGGTCGATCCACGATGCCTCGGGCGACCGCTCAACCCCAGCTAGCGGGCTTTTCCGGCGACGCGCCGCCGACCGCGTGCAGACAGGGTTGCGATGATCTGGGAAGCTGCACGCCATGACCTTGCATCTGCGGTGGGCCGCCGGCACCGATCAAGGACATGTCCGCAGCAACAACGAGGACTGTTACTACGCCGGTGACCGTCTCCTCGTCGTGGCCGACGGCATGGGCGGCATGGCCGCCGGCGACCTCGCGAGCCGTCTCGCCATCGAGTCGATGACGCCGCTCGACATCCCGATCGACAATGACCTCCAGATGGACGCGCTGCACAAGGCGCTCGAGGTCGCCAACGGCCGGATCGCCGAGCAGGTCGAGGCCGACATCTCCCTGCAGGGCATGGGCACCACGCTGACCGCGATGATCTTCTCGGGCACCCGGGCGGCCATGGCGCACGTCGGCGACTCCCGGGCCTACCTGCTGCGCGACAGCCGGCTCAACCAGCTGACCAAGGACGACACGTACGTCCAGATGCTCGTCGACCAGGGCCTCATCCGCCCCGACGAGGCCGCCGGCCACCCTCGCCGCTCGGTCGTGACCCGGGTGCTGCAGGGCGAGCCGGTCAGCCCGGCCTACGTGATCGTCGAGCCCGAGCTGGGCGACCGCTGGATGCTCTGCAGCGACGGGCTGACCGCCGTGGTCACCAACGAGACCATCGAGCAGGAGATGCTCGCCGCGGAGGACCCGAAATCGTGCTGCGAGCGGCTGATCGACCTCGCGCTGCGCGGCGGCGGCCCCGACAACGTCACGGTGATTGTCGCCGATCTGACATCCGGTGACTGAGCACTCTTTGTCGCGCCCGGAGCTGCGGTAGGTTACATCGGCCGCGACCAGGGGGCTTGCGGCACACATGGGTGGTGATGATGACGGCGCGACTGTTCGTCACGCTGGCGATCGTCCTCGGAGTGGTCGCGCTCGGTGAGTTCGTCGAGCCGCAGGGCTGGCGTGTCTACGCCGACGTCACGCAGCTGGTCGTGGGGGCGGCCGCGGCGGCGATCTGCCTCTCGGCCGCGAGGAGCCGGGCCGGGCTGCAACGCCGTTGGCGGCAGATCGTCGGCGTCGGCCTGACCGGCTGGGCGCTGATCCGGCTCTGGTGGGTCGTCCAGGACGTGATGGTGCCCGACCGTGCGGTCACGATGGTGTCCGACGTCGGGTTCTTCGTGCTGCCCGCCTCGCTGATGGTCGCGCTGCTGCTCGCGCCGTACACGCGGCCGCGGTCGGTGCCCACCTCGGCCCGCCGCGACCAGATCGCCCTGATGATCGACAGCGTGCTGATCGCCGGCTCGCTGCTGGCCCTGGCCTGGTCGGCCATCCCCACCGAGTGGTTCCACTGGGCCGGGCAGACCACGTCGCTGATCGTGGCCGCCGCGGCCTACCCGATCGTCGACCTGGTGCTGGCCACGATGGTCGTGCTGCTGCTGCTCACCCGGCCCGACTCCCGCTCCGCCCGCACGCCGCTCACGCTGGGTGGCCTGACCGTGCTCGCCCTCGGTGTCACCGACACGCTGCGGCTGGTGCACCTGGCCGAGGGCCCGCTCGCGCCGTGGCAGTCGGCCGGGCACCTCCTCGGCCCCGCGCTGCTCGCCGTCGCGGCGCTCGGCGCCCCGTCGCCGGCCTCGGCCGACCAGCCGGCCGTCAACACGGGCGAGCACGAGTGGCTGCACCTGCTGCTTCCGTACGTGCCGGTGACCGCGACCGGCGTGATGATCGCCGTGAACAGCGGGGCCGGCAACCCGCTGTCGCCCTTCGAGGCCTATCTCGGCTGGCTCGGCCTGGGCCTGGTCGTGGCCCGGCAGATGTTCACCATCGTCGACAACACCGTGCTGCTCGACCGGGTGTCGGAGGGGCAGCGGCGGCTGCACCACCAGGCCTACCACGATCCCCTGACCGGCCTGGCCAACCGGGCGCTGTTCCGCGAGAGGCTGACCGGAGCGCTCGGCAGCCGGCCGGTGGCGGTGCTCTTCGCCGACCTGGACGACTTCAAGCTCATCAACGACAGTTTCGGGCACGCGATGGGCGACCGGGTGCTGCACGCGATCGCCGACCGCATGCAACGCTGCGTCTCGCCCGACGACCTGGTGGCCCGGCTCGGCGGCGACGAGTTCGCGGTGCTGCTCGACCACTCGCCGGCCGACGCCGAACCGGTCGGGCACCGCATCCTGGCCGCGCTGCGCGAGCCCTTCGTGATCGACGGCCACACGGTCGGCGTGGGCGCGAGCATCGGCCTGGTCGTGCCCGAGCCCGGCGAGCCGATGACGGCGGACGCGTTGCTGCGCCGGGCCGACGCGGCGATGTATTCGAGCAAGCGCCGCGGCAAGGGCGCGCTGGCCCGGTACGCCGGAACGAGCGACGGTGGGCCGAACGCCGACCTGCCGCACCTGCTGGCCCAGGCGCTGGCCTCCGGGCACCCGTCCGGAGCCGGTTTCGAGGTCTTCTACCAGCCGATCGTCCGTTTCGACGACGGTGCCACGGTCGCGGTCGAGGCGCTCGCCCGCTGGACCTCGCCGGTGGCCGGCCCGGTGCACCCCGACGTCTTCGTGACGGTCGCCGAACGCACCGGCCTGGTGGCCGCCATCGACGATTTCGTCCTCGACCAGGCCTGCGCCGACGCCGCGGCCCTGGCCATGATCTATCAGCGGCCGATCGACGTGCACGTGAACGTGTCGGCCGTCCGGCTGAGCCGCACAGGCCTGGAGGAATCGGTGGCGGCCGCCCTGACCCGCCACGGCGTCCCTGCGTCCCGCCTGGTCATCGAGATCACCGAAACCCACCGCATCCAGGACCTGCCCTCCGCGGCGGCGGTGGTGAGCCGCCTGCGCGCGCACGGCGTCCGCATCGCCCTGGACGACTTCGGCAGCGGCTTCAACGCGCTGGCCCAGCTGCACTCGCTGCCGGTCGACATCGTCAAGCTCGACTCGACCCTGACCGACGTCGACATCGCCCCCGACCGCGCGGGCGCCCTGATCCGGTCGGTCCTGGCGATCTGCACCGACCTCAACATCGTGGTCGTGGCCGAGGGCATCGAGACCCCGTCCCGGGCCAGGGCGCTGGCCGAGGTGGGGTGCCCGCTGGGCCAGGGTTACCTCTTCGGCCAGCCGGGCCCCCTGCACCGCCAGAAACCGACCACGATCCCGTCCCAGCACACCCCGCCGTCCTCCCCGGCCGCCCACCTGGCCTCCTGACCGACCGCGGCAGGGCCGCCGGCCAGGTCATCGCCGTGCCGATGCGAGTGCGTCCTTCACCCCGGCCGGTAGCGGGTGGTGACGCCGAAGCTCGCGTCCTTGATCTCGACGTAGGCGAGCTGTGGCAGCCGTGCCGAGAGCCGACCGTGCAGGTGCCGGGCGACCAGCTCGAACGTGGGCCGGAAGTCGAAGACCTCGGTCCACGGCCGCCCTTCGAGCTCGGCGCAGCACCGGGTCAGCTCGCCCGCCGCCGCATCGGTGTCGAAGAACCACCCGCGCCCGGTCAGCTGCTCATCCTCGAAGGCCACGCCAGCCCGCACGACGACCTCGACCCCGTCACCGGCCGCGAGCAACGACAGCCCCCGCTGCGCCCGCACCGGCGACGGCAGCCCCTGCACCGCCCGAAACCGCCGCTCCACCTCAACCAGGTAGCTCACGTCGTCTCCTGTCCGCCGGACGCGTGCCGGTGGGCCCGGAGTGCACCGGACCCACCAGCATCCCGGCGGATGCGAGGGACGGTCAGCTCAGTCTGGCAAACACCCGGCCGGCCACCGAGTCACCCGACGACAACCCGAAGTCGGCGTCCCACTGATAGTGCACGCCCAGGTAGACGCGGCTGCGGGCATTCTCCACGGCCGCTGCGGAGAACGAGTTGTACGTGCGGTAAAGCATCTCGTTGGGGTCGGCGCTATCCACCCGAAAGGTGACATTGTCAGTGCCGAAATAACGCTTCATGACCCCGGCCCACGCGCCCGCGAAGGTCGCGTGCCCCGAGGTGTAGGCGGGGAAGGGCGGGGAGAAGCGGACTCCGTTGCGGTCCACCGACAGCGGCTGCCAGCCGGCGTCGGCCACGGTGGCCGCATTGCCGTCCGTGGCGGCGAGCCGGATCGCCGTCTCCGGCCGCCAGAGGTCGATCGAGGTGCGGTACTTGGCGTCCCAGGCGGTGATAGCGGCATCGGCCATGGCCAGGCTGACCAGGGTGTAGAGCCGAGCCGACTGGAAGGTCTCCAAGTTGTGGTCGAGGGCCAGGATCGAGGTGTGACGCAGCAGCTGGCCCGGTGGCTTGTAGGTGCCCGCGACGTCGTTGGCCCAGAAGAAGGCGATCCTCGTCTGCTCGGCGGTGCGCGTGGTGGAGTTGACTGCACCGAGTGACTTGACTTCGTTGACCTGCGCCGCATATTCGGGGCTCGCCAGCAGGGCCGGCAGTGAGCTGAACCCGCCCGGCAGCGGGGGCCGGAACTGACTGCCGGAGCTCAGGGTCCAGGGCGTCACCAGTCCCCAATTCGGGGTGGCGGGCGGACCGGAACCGGTTTGGCGCCACTGACCGGGCTCGGTGCTCTCGACGTACGGGGTGGTGTTGGCCGAGCCGTCGGCCGCCCGTGCGGCAATGATGCGCTGAGCGGCCGTGACACCGACGGAGGTGCTCCAGCCCTCCGGGCCCGGCTCGCCGATGGGCTTGTACTTGGCCGCCTCGTTGTAATAGGACGTGAAGTTGACGGTGGGGAAGATCTGGGGCAGGACGGTACGGGCGGCGGCGTCGATGTTCTGCACGACGTCGTAGCTGAAGTTCGGCTCCTTCGGCACCCGGCCGAGATACGGAGTGCTGTTGCCCTGAAGCGACACGACGGCGTCATAGATGGCCGTGTTCAGCAGAGCCGCCCGGCGGGTCAGCGGGCCCGGCGCGAGATCGGTCTGGGTGAAGGCGTAGCGCAGCGCTTCGTTCCACAGAATCACGTGGTTGGTGCCGGCCGGGATGGCTGCGGCGGGGGCGCCGGTCGTCACCACGGCTGTCGCGCTCATCGTGGTGACGGCAAGGCCGAGGGTGAAGGCTTTTCGAAGCCTGGATGGTCTGCTCAACGCGTCCTCCGAGTCGGCGTGCAGCGCCCGGATATTCCGGCCGCACATCAACCGGCGGGTTCTCCGCCGGCCAGCCGAGCCTGCCGCCGGGCGGGTGTGCCAGGGGAGGGCGAACCGGACGCTGTCCGGAAGAGGCAAACCCTGAGGCCGCGGGCTGGGCTCACACCCACCCCCGCCGAGCGGCCGCGATGCCCAGGGTCAGGCGGTTGGTGGCGCCGAGCCGCTCCTCCAGCGCCTCGAAATGACGGCGCACCCACCGGCTGCTGCGTCCCAGGCTGCGAGCGATCGCCTCGTCCTTCAGCCCGGTCGCGGCCAGCCGGAGGATCTGCAGTTCGATCGGCCCCGGCGAGTCCGCCGGGGCCGGGCGGTCCTGGCCCAGCGGTGCGGCGGTGGGCCACAGCATCTCGAAATAGCTGCTCAGAGCCTCGACGAGGGCCGGCACGTGGATCACGAGGGCCGCACCCGACAACGTGCCGATGGGCATCAGCGCGGTGTCGTCGATGAGCGCCAGAGGTGCCGGCAGTGCGGGCAGGAGCCGCACCTGGCTGTCGTCGGCCGGTCGCCCGCCGCCGGTATAGGCCGTCTCGTGCCGCAGCGCCGGCGGCGTCAGAATGGCCCGGAAGCGCACCGTCTCCCGCGCGGTGCTTCGCAGGGCGATCCCGTCGCTCAGCAGACCATGGTGCTCGTCGCTGCCCAGGATGCGGCATTCCCGGCGGGCGCCGGCGAGCAGGTCGTGCAGCCTGGCGAGCACCTGATCAGGCCCCGGCACCAGCTCGACCCCGGAGGACCGGGGGACCGGGGTGAGCGGGGCGCGTGACTCCCACTGCTCCAGGCGGAGATAGTCGTCGGCCAGCTGCCGATGAGCCTCGGCCAGTTCCCGTTGCCGGGCGCCGATCAGCCGCCGCAGCGCCACCGGCTGCGACACGGCGCGGACGTGGCGCGGCGGACCTGCGGACTCCCACAGCAGGCCGTGCGACGAGAGCTCCTCGAGCGCCGTCACCTGGTGCTCGAGAATGCCGCTGGGGCCGTCCATCGGCAGCCCGCCGGATGTCACCAACCGGTCGTAGAGATCGTGTGCTCCGCGTGAGAGCAAGCCTGCGAACATCGTCCAGCCCCCCGTCCCCCGACAGCGAGATGCTCAGACGAACGAGGACGCGGCACGGCCGGGCACAAGCATGACCCGGCTGGCCGGATCCTCATCGACTACGAGGATTGTTCGTAATGCACTGAAGGGTGTCAATACGATTGCGGTGGGTGATCTCACCGTGGGCCGCACCCCGGCGCCTTACCGGGCGCGGGGCTTGGTGCGGCGGGTGGGTTCGGCTGTGGTGGGGTCTTCGGGCCAGGGGTGGCGGGGGTAGCGGCCGCGCAGCTCGGCCCGCACCTGGGGATAGCCCTGCGCCCAGAAGGAGGCCAGGTCGGCGGTAACGGCGACGGGCCGCCCGGCGGGGGAGAGCAGGTGCAGCAGCACCGGGATGCGCCCGTCGGCCAGGCGGGGAGCGTCACGCCACCCGAACGCCTCCTGCACCCTCACGGCGAGCACCGGCGCGGCCGGATCGGCGTAGTCGACGCGCACCCGGGAGCCGCTCGGCACGGCGAGGCGCTCGGGTGCCACCTCGTCGAGCCGCCCCGCGACCGACCACGGCAGCAGCCGGCGCAGGCTGGTGGCGACATCGATCTTGGCCAGGTCGGCGCGGCGCCGCGCGTGGCCGAGCTCGAGCCAGTCGTCGGCCCGGGCGAGCAGGGCCTCGTCGGAGACGTCGGGCCACGGGTCGCCGATCGCCGCATGCGCGAAGGCCAGCCGTTCCCGCAGCTCTTCCGCCCCTCGCGACCAGGTCAGCAGCCCCAGCCCCGAACGCCGCAGGCCGTCGAGCAGCGCCGCTCGCACCAGAGTCTTGTCGGGGTCGGCGATCCGGCGCTCGACCAGAGTGATCGCCCCGAGCCGCCGGACCGTGCGCGCGACGACATCGCCGTCCACCCACCCGATCTCGGTGGCGTCGGTGAGCAGCGTCGCGGCCGCCTCGATCGCCGTCGCCTCATCGAGCGGCACGGCCGCCCGGACGCGCGCCGTCCGCGCCCCGGCCGCCCGGTCGGCCGACGCGATGGCCAGCCAGCCGATGCCCGCGAGCCCGCTGCCCGGCGACAGATCGGCCGCCGTCCCGCCTGCCATCAGATAGGACCGCCCACCCGCCTGCCGGACCCGGGCCACCCGCTCCGGATAGGCCAGCCCCACCACGAGCCCGGCCGCCAGATCATCGGGCAGCCGTCGCTCCCGGTCGCCACCATCGGCCCGCGTCGTCCCCGTCCCGGAGTCGGCGCCCGCGGCACCGGAGCGCGCCCCCGCCGTCCCGGAGCCACCAACCGCAACTCTGGACTGCGTGCCGTCGGAGCGCGGGCGATCGACGGGGTGCGATGGTCCGGCTGGGTCGGCGAGGGTTGAGTCGAGGGCGGCGGCCGCGTCGGTCACGTCAGGGACGGTCTCGTCGGCGGGGTTGCGGTGGAGGGCCGCGGTCAGCCGGGTGACCTCGGTGCGCCAGGACGGGTCGCGGTTGCCGCGGGCCCGGCGCCAGACGGCGATCAGGTCGTCGGACTGGGCGCGGTCGTCGTCGAGCAGCGCGACGATCTCGGCCGCCCGGCGCGCCCCGACCAGCGGCGCCCCGTCGAGCAGGGCCCGGGCCAGGCGGGGATGCAGGCCCGCGTCGGCCAGCGCCCGGCCCCGGGCGGTCACCCGGCCCGTCTCGTCCAGCGCGCCGAGGTCGCGCAGCGTGGTCGTGGCCGACTGCAGAGCGCCCGCCGGTGGCTGGTCGGGGAGGGACAGCCCGCTGCCGTCGGGATGGCCCCACAGCGCCAGGTCGAGCGTGAAGCCGGTCAGGTCGGCCGCGGCGATCTCGGGCTCGGGCTGGGCCGGCAGCCGGTCGTGCTGGGCCGGTGACCAGCAGCGGTAGACGCGCCCGGGCGCTTCCCGGCCGGCCCTCCCCGCCCGCTGGACGGCCGCCGCCCGCGACACCGAGACCGTGGCCAGGGCGCCCAGCCCGCGGGCATGGTCCATCCGCGGGACCCGGCTGAGGCCCGCGTCGACCACCGCGCGGACGCCGGGCACGGTCAGGCTGCTCTCGGCGACCGCCGTCGACAGCACCACCCGTCGCCGGTTGCTCGGTCGGAGCGCGGCGTCCTGCACAGCGGCGGGCTGGCGGCCGTGCAGCGGCACGACCTCGGCCTCGATGCCGCCGAGCCGGCCCGCCACCACGTCGATCTCACGGGCGCCGGGCAGGAAGACGAGCACGTCGCCGTCGCCCTCGTGCAGGGCCCGCCGGGTCGTGGCGGCCACGTGGTCGAGCAGCCGGGGGTCGACCCGCAGGCCCAGCGGCGGTGTGATCGGGCCGGTCGGCGGGGCCCAGTGCTCCTCGACCGGGAACAGCCGCGCGGACGCCGACACGACCGGCGCCCCGCCGAGCACCTCGGAGAGGCGGCTCGAGTCGGCCGTGGCCGAGGTGGCCAGCAGGCCCAGGTCGGGGCGCAGCGCGGCCCGCACCTCGATCAGGAAGGCCAGGGCGAGGTCGGTGTCGAGGTGCCGCTCGTGGCACTCGTCGAGCATCACGACCGCCGTGCCGGCCAGCTCGGGATCGCGCTGCAGGCGGCGCACCAGCACGCCGGTCGTCACCACCTCGACCACCGTCTGCCTCGAGACCTGGCGATCGCCGCGGACCGTGTAGCCGACCCGGCCGCCCGGTTTCTCGCCCAGCAACGAGGCCATGCGGCGGGCCGCGGCCCGGGCGGCCAACCGGCGCGGCTCGGCGACCAGGACGCGGCCGGCGCCGGCCAGCGCGAGCGGCACCAACGTCGTCTTGCCCGTGCCGGGCGGCGCCACCAGCACCGCGGCCCCGCCATCGGACAGCACCTCGCGGACCCGGGGCAGGACACCACGGATCGGGAGATCGGGCAGGGCGTCGTCGGCGATGAGCACGGGACCATCCTGGCGCACGGGTCCGACAGTTCTCCGCGCGCGACCGGCCGAGCCGGGTTGTCCACAGGCAGCCGGCCGGGCCGGGAAACTGTCGGACCGGCGTGGCAAGGTGTCCCTCGACCGGAAAACGGACACAGCGGACGCCGTACGTGTGCGGTGTGTTAATTCCCGGCCGAAAGGCTCCACCGGCCACCGATGGCCTGCTTGACTGATCGACACAGGAAGGGGTGCTGATGGACGCGGTCGAGGTGTTCAACTCGCTGCCCGCCGCCCGTCTGGAGGAGGATCTCCTCGCCTGCTGCGCCGCTCCCGCGTGGGGCGCCGCCGTCATCGCGAAACGGCCCTATCCCGATCACGCTGCCCTGCTCGCCGCGGCCGACGCCGCCTCGCGCGCGCTGACCTGGGAGGACGTGCTGGCCGGCCTTTCCGCCCACCCGCGCATCGGCGAGCGCGCCGCCGGCGACTCGAAGGAAGCGGCCTGGTCCCGCCGCGAGCAGTCGGCCGCCGCGCAGAGCGCCGACGAGCTCACCAAAGCAGCGCTGATCGAGGCCAACCGGGCGTACGAGGACAGGTTCGGTCATGTGTTTCTGATCTTCGCGAGCGGGCGCACGCAGGAGGAGATCCTCGCCGCCGCCCGGGCGCGGGCCGCCAACGACGAGACCATCGAGCGCGCCATCGTGACCGACCAGCTGCGCCAGATCGCGCGGCTGCGACTCGAGCGGGTGCTCGATGCCCTCTGACGACGGCACGGAACCCGAGTTCCACGCCAAGATCTCGACCCACATCCTCGACACGGTCACCGGCGACCCGGCCCGCGACGTTTATGTCCGGTTGGAGCGACGCGACTCGCAGGGGTGGGGGACGATCGCCGAGGGGCGCACGGACGACGACGGCCGGCTGCGTTACCGGGTTCCGTTGCACGAGTGGCAGGCCGGCGGCTATCGCCTGTCCTTCTACGTCGAGCCCTACCTGGGCGCCGACTGCTTCTTCCCGGAGATCACGGTCGCCTTCCACGTCCGCGACCCCGAGCGGCATTACCACGTGCCGCTGCTGCTCAGCCGCTACGGATACACGACCTATCGAGGGAGCTGATGGCGCGTGGCGATCGTGCTCGGAGAAAACCGTTACGGCAAGGCCGAGACTCGGCTGGTCCGTGTCTCCCGCGATGGTGAGACGCACACCCTGGCCGACTTCAACGTCAGCGTGGCTCTCTCCGGTGACCTCGCTGCGACCCACCTGACCGGCGACAACTCGGGCGTGCTGCCCACCGACACCATGAAGAACACGGTGTACGCGTTCGCCAAGGAGCACGGGGTCGGCGAGCCCGAGGAGTTCGCGCTGCGGCTGGCTCACCACTTCGTCGACACCCAGACGCAGATCCGTGCCGCCCGCGTCGGCATCGAGTCGTTCCGCTGGGCCCGGCTCGGCCCGCATTCGTTCCAGCGGCAGGGCGACCACACACGGACGACCGAGGTCACCGTCACGGTCGAGCAGACCCAGGTGGTCAGCGGCATCACCGGCCTGGTGGTGATGAACTCGACCGGCTCGGAGTTCCACGGCTTCCCGCGCGACCGCTACACGACCCTGCCCGAGACCACCGACCGCATCCTGGCGACCGCGGTCGACGCCCGCTGGCGCCACCTGCGCGACGACGCCGACTGGGCCAGGTCCTACGACGGCGCGGTCGACGCTCTGCTCAAGGCGTTCGTCAGCACCCACAGTCTCTCGTTGCAGCAGACGCTCTACGCGATGGGCAGCCAGGTCCTGCACGACCAGGCCGAGATCGCCGAGATCCGGCTCGCGCTGCCCAACAAGCACCACTACCTGGTCGACCTGTCGCCGTTCGACCTGACCAACGACAACGAGGTCTTCCTCGCCGGCGACCGGCCGTACGGGTTGATCGAGGGCACCGTGACCCGTGACGACGTCCCGCCCTCGCTGACGGAGTGGTATCCGTGATCGTCATCGAGAACGTCGCCGTCGCCACGGTCGACGCCTCCGACACCTATCACCCGACCGGCCACGTCGTGGTCGGCGACGACGGCCGCATCGTCGCCGTCGGCTCCGGCCCGGCCCCCGCCGCCGCCCCGGGAGCCCGGCGCGTCGACGGCGCCGGCTGCCTGGTCACCCCCGGCCTGGTCAACAGCCACCACCACCTCTACCAGTGGGCGACCCGCGGCCTCGCCGTCGACGAGACCCTGTTCGGCTGGCTGACCACGCTCTACCCGATCTGGGGCCGGCTCGACGCCGGGGTCGTCGGCGCCGCGGCCGGCGCCGGCCTGGGCTGGCTGGCCCTCTCGGGCTGCACGACGTCGATGGACCACCACTACGTCTTCCCGCGCGACGGCGGCGACGTGCTCGAGGCCGAGATCGAGGCGGCGCGGCGGATCGGCCTGCGCTTCCACCCGACGCGCGGCTCGATGGATCTGAGCCACAAGGACGGCGGCCTGCCCCCGGACAACGTCGTCGAGACCACCGACGAGGCGCTGGCCGCGACGGAGAAGGCGATCGACCGCTGGCACGACCCGTCGCCCGGCTCGATGCTGCAGATCGCGGTCGCCCCGTGCTCGCCGTTCTCGGTCACCGAGCGGCTGATGAGCGAGGCCGCCGAGCTGGCCCGCCGTAAGGGCGTCCGGCTGCACACGCACCTCGCCGAGACCGACGACGAGGAGGATTTCTGCCGCGAGCGGTTCGGCTGCACCCCGGTCGAGTACGCGGAACGGCTCGGCTGGCTGGGCGACGACGTGTGGCTGGCCCACGGCGTGCACCTCGACGACTCGGCGATCGCCAAGCTGGGCGCCACCGGCACGGGCGTGGCCCACTGCCCGAGCTCGAACGCGAGGCTCGGCGCGGGCGCGGCCCGGGTGCGCGAGCTGCTCGACCACCGGGTGCCGGTCGGCCTGGGCGTCGACGGGTCCGCCTCGCAGGAGGCGAGCCACCTGGGTGAGGAGCTGCGGCAGGCGCTCTACACAGCCCGCACCCGGGGCGGCCCGGGCGCGCTGAACGCCCGCGAGGCCCTGCGCCTGGGCACGATGGGCGGTGCCCGCTGCCTCGGCCGGCAGGACGACCTGGGTTCGCTCGAACCGGGCAAGCTGGCCGACCTGGTGCTGTGGCGGCTCGACGGTCTGGGCCACGCGGGCATCGACGACAAGCTGGTCGCCCTGGTGTTCGGCCCGGCCGCCCCGGTCGAGCTGGCGCTGGTCGGCGGGCGCCCGGTCGTTGAGCGGGCCGAGCTCGTGCACGCCGACGCCGAGACTCTGGCCCGTGAGGCCGCCCGGGCCCACCGGCGGCTGCTCGACGAAGGCCGCTGACCCGCGTACTGTCACGGCTCTTGATCTTTGCCGGCGGCGACAACCGCGGCCGTCACGCTTAGCAGCGACGCCGATCCCGAGCGGATTTAAGGAATTCTTAAAGAAGTTCGGCCGTAAAAATGTTATCCGGAATGGAAATCGCGGCCACCTGCGGTGCTCCGAAAAGCAATTCCTAATTCTTTCTCCACACGTTGAAAGAACTCTCTGACCTCGGCATACTCGCTCTCGAAACGGCCCAGCATTGGCAGAGACGAGAGATTTGAATGCGGACTGACCCCCTCCACGTCGCACCGCCCAACCCCCGGACCCGCCGCCGAGTCACTCGCGTCGTTCTCGGCGCGGCCGTCGCCGTGGCCCTCGGGGGCAGCGGCGTCTACATCGCCACCGCGAACGCCGCCGAGACCGTCGTCCCCGGCCGCCTGCAGGCCGAGGCCTTCTCGGCGCAGTCCGGCGCGCAGACCGAGAACACCGGTGACCAGGACGGTGGCAAGAATGTCGGCTGGCTCGCGAACGGCGACTGGCTGCGCTACGACAACGTGACCATCAGCGGCACCGTCACCGCGCGGATCGCCTCGGACAACTCCACGGGCGGCTCGATCGAGCTGCGTCTCGGCACCGCGACCGGCACGCTGCTGACCACGATCCCGGTGGCCAAGACCGGCGGCTGGCAGAAGTGGGTCACCAAGACCGCGACCGTGAAGGCCCCGGCCGGCAAGCAGAACCTGGTCGCCGTGCTGAAGAGCAAGCAGGCCGGCGACTTCGTGAACATCAACTGGTTCACGCTGGGCGGGACGGCGACCACCCCGACCACGCCGCCGACCACCGCGCCCACGACCGCCCCGACCACGGCGCCCACCGGCAGCACGCCGCCCGCGACGGGCGCCGGTTGGGTCACGATGGATCAGGCGAAGTGGAACGCGCAGCTCGCCGAGTTCAACGCCATGAAGCCCAAGGCGGTCACCGGCAACCCGGTCCGGGTCTCGGAGTTCAACGCCTCCTGCAGCGTCAGCCACTCGGCCGCCGACGACCCGATCGTGCTGCCCGGCCTGCCCGGCGGCTCGCACATGCACTCGTTCCTCGGCAACGACAGCACCGACGCCTTCACCACCGGCGAGACCCTGCTGAAGAACGCCGGTTCCAGCTGCAAGCCGCTCGAGGACCGTTCGGCCTACTGGATCCCGACCCTGTACGAGAACGGCAAGGCGGTCGAGCCGCACGGCGTCACCGTCTACTACGGTTCCCGGCTGCCCGACCCGAGCCAGACCATGCCGTTCCCGCAGGGCTTCCGCATGATCGTCGGCGATGCCAAGAAGCAGGTCGCGACGCCGAAGGGCGCCCCGGGCCAGTTCTGGTGCGCCGGCGCCGGTGGCGAGCAGGGTCGCAGCGCCGACGGCAACTGGCCGGTCTGCGCCAAGACCGCCGAGATCACCTTCCAGCTCACCTTCCCGGACTGCTGGGACGGCGTGCACCTGGACAGCCCCGACCATAAGTCGCACGTCGGTGGCGCGGACGGCAACGGCAAGTGCTCCGGCAAGTTCCCGGTCGCGATCCCGTCGCTCTCCTTCGTGATCGGCTACCCGACCTCGGGCTCCAGCGCCGGCCTCAAGCTGGCCTCGGGCAACGCCAGCTCGATGCACGGTGATGCGTTCTTCGCCTGGGACAACGCGGCCCTCGGCCACCGGGTCAAGGACTGCATCCAGCAGAAGGCCAAGTGCGACACCTTCGGCAACTTCTGATCGCAGCTGGTTCGAAGAACGCGGCTGCGGGTGTGGCTCACCGTCCCCGACCACGCCCGTAGCCGCCCGGAACGTGCTCATCCCCGCTGGGACCGCGGGGGTGGGCACGTTCCGCTGCAGTTGGGTTATCCACAGGCAATCGTCGTCACGCTGACGAAGTCCGGCGCCTCCACTACGGTTTGGGGGAGCAGTCAGACCGAGGGGAGCCGTCGACGATGACCGAGATTCTGTCCGACGAGGCCGTGGCGTTCGTCGCCGATCTGAACAGGCGTTTCCGCCCCCGCCGCGACGAGCTGCTGCAGGCCCGGGCCGCCCGTCGCGCCGAGATCGCCGCCGGTGGGTCGCTGGGTTTCCTGGCCGAGACGGCCGACATCCGCGCCGCCGAGTGGAGCGCGCCGCCCGCCCCGGCCGATCTGACGGACAGGCGCGTCGAGATCACCGGCCCCACCGAGCGCAAGATGACGATCAATGCGCTCAACTCCGGCGCCAAGGTGTGGCTGGCCGACCTCGAGGATGCGAACACGCCGCACTGGGCCAACGTCACCGAGGGCCAGCAAAATCTGTACGACGCGATCCGGCGCACCATCACCCTCGAGACCCCGCAGAAGACGTACGAGCTCAACGGTGGTCCCTACCCGACGATCGTGATGCGCCCCCGCGGCTGGCATCTCGACGAGCGCCACCTGCCGGTCGACGGCGAGCCGGCCGTCGGCGCGCTGGTCGACTTCGGCCTCTACTTCTTCCACAACGCCCAAGAACTGCTGGCCCGGGGCAGCGGCCCCTACTTCTATCTCCCCAAGATGGAGTCGCACAAAGAGGCCGCGCTGTGGAACGACGTCTTCACCCACGCGCAGGAGGCACTCGGCATCCCGGTCGGCACCATCCGGGCCACCGTGCTGATCGAGACCATCCCGGCCGCGTTCGAGATGGAGGAGATCCTGCACGCGCTGCGCCCGCACATCTCCGGTCTCAACGCGGGCCGCTGGGACTACCTGTTCAGCATCATCAAATACTTCCGCGACAACCCGGCGATGGTGCTGCCCGACCGGGCGGCGGTCACGATGACGGCGCCGTTCATGCGGGCCTACACCGAGCTGCTCGTCTCCACCTGTCACCGGCGCGGCGCCTTCGCGATGGGCGGCATGGCGGCGTTCATCCCGAGCCGGCGCGATCCCGCGGTCAACGAGGTGGCGCTGGCCAAGGTCCGCGAGGACAAGGAGCGTGAGGCCGGCGACGGTTTCGACGGCTCCTGGGTCGCCCACCCCGACCTGGTCCCGGTCTGCCGCGAGATCTTCGACCGGGTGCTCGGCGACAAGCCCAACCAGCTCGACCGGTTGCGCCCCGACGTGTCGGTCAGCGCCGAGCAGTTGCTCGACGTGGCCGCGACGCCGGGCGAGATCACCGAGGCCGGGCTGCGTTCCGACGTGTCGGTCGGCCTGCAATACCTGGAGGCGTGGCTGCGCGGCAACGGCGCCGTCGCGATCAACAACCTGATGGAGGACGCGGCCACTGCCGAGATCTCGCGATCCCAGGTGTGGCAATGGATCCACAACGGCGTCCGCCTGCCCGACGGCACCGAGATCACCGCCGACCTCGTCGGGCGGATCGAGGACGAAGAGCTGGCCAAGATCCGCGAAGCGATCGGCGACGAGGCGTGGACGCAGAGCCGCTTCGACGACGCCCGCAAGCTGTTCGAGCGGGTGGCGCTGGCCGCCGACTTCGCCGACTTCCTCACCACCGCCGCCTACGACTCGATCGACTGATGCGGCTCACCGGCGCCGACTACGACGATCTCGACGGGCGGCTCGCGGCGCACGACCGGTTCCTGGCCGCGCGCTACCCGGGCGAGCGCGCCGACCGGCAACCCGTGCACACCGTCTACATCCCGGCCGACCGGCTCGACGGCTTCCGCGAGTGGGGCGCCGAGGCCCTGCGGGTGATGGAGCGGCACGACTTTCCGTGGCTGGTGCCCGGTGTCCGCGAAAAGCTGGCCCGGGAGCCGATCGAGGATCTGCGTGTCGACTTCGAGGACGGCTACGGCGTCCGCGACGACGATCAGGAGGATGCGGCCGTCCGCAAGGCGGCCACGATCCTGCGGTCCGGCGAGCGGCCGCCGTTCCTCGGCGTGCGCATCAAATCGCTCGAGGCCCCGACGCGGCACCGCTCGCTGCGCACCCTCGACCTGTTCCTGTCGTCCTATCAGGACGATCAGTTCATCATCACGCTGCCCAAGGTCAGCGGGGCCGACCAGGTCGTCGCCATGGTCGCGCTCCTGGAAAAGCTGGAAAGCTCCTACGGCCTGGCCGCCGGCACGCTCCGCTTCGAGATCCAGATCGAGCTGCCGGCCGCCGTGCTCGCTGCCGACGGCACCGCCACCGTGGCCCGCCTGATCACCGCGGCCGACGGTCGTTGCACCGGCCTGCACTACGGCACCTACGACTACAGCGCCGCGGCCGGGGTGGCCGCCGCTTATCAGGCGATGGACCACCCGGTCGCCGACCACGCCAAGGCCGTCATGCAGGTCGCCGCGGCCCAGACCGGGGTCCGCCTCTCCGACGGGTCGACCAACATCCTGCCGGTCGGCACCCGCGAAGAGGTCCAGTCGGCCTGGGAGGTCCACCACCGACTGGTCGGCCGCTCGCTGGAACGCGGCTTCTACCAGGGCTGGGATCTCCACCCGGCCCAGCTCCCCACTCGATATGCGGCAACCTATGCCTTCTTCGGCGAGGGCCGCGCCGCCGCCGTCACCCGCCTGCAGCGTTACCTCGACCGCCAGGACAGCGGCATCGCCGACGAGCCCGCCACCGCTCGCGCCCTCGCCGCCTACCTCCTGCGCGGCCTCAACTGCGGGGCCCTGAAAGATGCCCATTACTCCAGGGAGGAACTACTCGCCTTCCTCTGACGAGACGAGACGAGCCGCGACCCGACCACCACTCGGTCAGCAGCGCGTTGAAAGCCTCGGGCTGTTCCCGCTGCGGCTCGTGGGCCGCACCGGGGATCACGGTCAGCTCGGCGCCGATGCGGTCGGCCACCACACCGCAGACCGCCCGCATCACGGCAGCCATGCCGGGTCGATAGCCGACCGGCACGGGCTCCCACCCGCCCAGGATCACTCGCTTGGGAAAGGCGGCCGCCAGCAACGGCTCGGTCGCCAGATCGGCCAGCCAGCACGGCCGTTCGTTCAGGGCGGTCCGGGCGGCGCGGATCAGCCTGTCCGCCGACCCGGGGCGAGGGCCGTCGCCGAAGGCCGCTTCGATGTAGTCCTCCGCGGTTCCGGTGCGGGCGCCGGCCGTGAAACGCCGCCCGTCCTCGATCGCGGCCGCGACCACCGGGTCGTGCGCCGCCACGGTGTGCGCGCACGGCTCGACCAGCACGAGCGACCGCACCAGATAGGGCCGGGCCGCCGCGGCCAGCATCGCCACCGTTCCGCCGTAGGAGTGCCCGACCAGATGAACCCCGCGCGACCCGGCGGCTTCCATGAGCTCGAGGACGTCGGCCGCGTCGACCGCGTAGTCGCTGGTGACCGCGCCCGTCAGATCGGGCTGTCGCCGAAACCGCGCCGGTCGGGCAGCAGCACCCGGCGGTCGCGGGCCAGGGGCCGCTGATGCTCGAAGGCCCGCAGCGCCCACGAGAACGTGCCGTGCACGAAAATGGCGGGCGTGGCCGACGACGGCCCGGCGCACTCGTGGACGTAGATCGGCATCTGTGCACGATAGGCCACGTCTAGAGTGGACCGATGTCGATCGCGGAGTTGCACGTCCTGGCGGACGTGCACGGTCACCGCGCCGAGCTGGCGCAGGCCTTGCGCGACGAGGGGCTCGTTGATGAAGCCGGGGCGTGGTCCGGGGGCGGCGCCCGGCTGTGGTTCCTGGGCCAGGCGGTGGCCGGGGAACTGGCCGGCACCGACGCGGCCGGCTGGCTCGCCTTCTGCGGGCGGATGAGCGACCGCGGCGCGTTCCGGGACGCCGAGCCGGCGAAGCCCGACGACTCGGTGTCCACCATGCTGCGCACGCTCGGCGGTGACGTGCTCGTCCACGGGCACAGCACCCTCACCAAGCATTTCGGGGTCGCGCCGGAGGACGTACGCGAGGCTATCCGCTATGCGGATGGGCGGGTGCTGGCCATCGACGGCGGCGTCTACGAGGGCGGCCGGATCCTGCTCACCCGGCTGCTCTGATCTCGGGCGAGGGGGCTCAGTGCGAGGGGGCTCAGTGCGAGGGGGCTCAGTGCGAGGGGGCTCAGTGCGAGAGGGCTCGGTGGGAGAGGGCTCGGTGGGAGAGGGCCCGGTGGTGCGAGAGGGCCGGGTGGTGGGCGTCGCCGGGGTGGGTGGCCGGGTCGACGTGCACGGTGACCGCGGCCAGGTGGGGGATGTCGTGGGTCAGCCGGTGCTCGGCGTCGGCGGCGATCTCGTGGGCGGCCAGCAGGGTGAGGTCGGCCGCGACGACCACGGTGGCTTCGGCGTGCAGGCGGTGGCCGATCCAGCGCAGACGCAGCGACGGCACCTCCTGGATGCCGGGGACGGCCCGCAGGGCCAGCTCGGCCCGGTCGACCAGGGCCGGATCGACCCTGTCCATCAGCCGGCGATAGATCTCGCGGGCCGCGTCGACCAGCACGAAGCCGATGGCCACGGCGATGGCCAGGCCGACCACCGGGTCGGCCCACGCGAACCCGAGCCAGGAGCCGGCGGCCGCCGCGACCACGGCCAGCGAGGCGAAACCGTCAGTGCGGGCATGCAGGCCGTCGGCCACCAGCGCGGCCGAGCCGATGCGGCGGCCGACGGTGATGCGGTAGCGGGCGACGATCTCGTTGCCCGCGAAGCCGATCACGCCCGCGGCCAGGACCCAGCCGGCGTGGTGCATCGGGCGCGCGTCGAGCAGGCGGTCGATCGCGGTCCAGCCCGCGGCCACGGCCGAACCGGCGATGACGAGCACGATCACGATGCCGGCCAGATCCTCGGCGCGGCCGAAGCCGTACGTGTAGGCGCGGGTGGCCGCCCGCCGGCCGAGCAGGAAGGCGATGGCCAGCGGCACGGCGGTCAGCGCGTCGGCGACGTTGTGCAGGGTGTCGCCCAGCAGGGCCACCGAGCCGGAGAAGACGACGACGACCGCCTGCAGCACCGCCGTGATCCCCAGGCCGGCCAGCGAGATCCACAGAGCGCGTAATCCCTCGGCCGACGCGGCCAGAGCCGGGTCGACCTTGTCGGCGCTGTCGTGCGAGTGCGGGGTCGCCGCGTGCCGAAGCCGGGCCCACGCCCCGTGGCGGTGCTCGTGTTCGTCCATGGCCTCACCCTACGGCCGGCACTAGGCATGCGACAACGCTGCAAAAGCCAACGACCTGCAAGAACGCGCCGCCACCAATACGCGGATCCCGGCTACTGCCAAAGAGATCAGGAATCGAGAAGCACCTGTCCGTCCGCTTCCCTAGCGTGGCCCCTGCCAACAGCCCACGCGGAGGGGAACGACATGAACAAGTGGATCCGGCAGGCACACCGATGGATGGCCGTGCTCTTCACGGTCACGGTGATCGCGACCACGGTCTCCCTGGCCCAGGAGGATCCGCTGGTGTGGGTGTCCTACACGCCGCTGGTGCCCCTGGCCCTGCTCTTCTTCTCGGGGATCTATCTCTACCTGCTGCCCCACCTCAAGAAGCGTCAGGCGGCCTGAGACTATTTGGCCGGCAGCGTACGCACGTACGCGTACGCCGTGGCCAGCCACCGGTCGAGCTCGGGGTCGTCGAGGTGGTCGCCCGCGACCAGGATCCAGCCGCGCATCGGCCGCCCGCCCGACTCGAACGGCCGGACCCCCGGCTCGGTCACCGCGGCCGCGATCTCGGCCGGACCCAGCCGCACGATCAGCTCGTCGCGGGAGACCCCCACCGTCATGTTGCCGTTGGTGAAGAAGGCCAGCCCGCCGAACATCTTGCGCTCGGTCACGGCGGGATCGTCGAGGCGGTCCCGCAGCCGCTGAGCCAGCGTCTCGTCATAGGCCACGCGGGTCAGTCGTTCCCGGCGTGGCGGCGGAACTGATCCTCGAGGAAGCCCTCGACCGGCCGGCCGTGCAGGCGGAGCCGGGCCATGCCGCCGTCCGGGAAGATGTCGAGCCGCACGTGGGTGGCCGCGCGCCCCGGTCGTACCGGAAAGCGGTGTGGGGTGTCGGGGTGCAGGGCGGCCCGGGGCAGGATGTCGAACCACTCCTGGCCGTCCTTGGTGCCCCGCACGGCGGCCGAGCCGGGTGCGTTGCCCTTGAAATGCGTGGTGTCCAGGTCGACCAGGGAGATCTCGGCCGGCGCGGCCAGCCGGACGGTCACCCAGTCGTTGGCGTCGTCGCGGCGGCGGGACGTCTCCCAGCCGTCGCCCATGTGCTGGGCCAGACCGGGCATCAGCATGTTTTCCGGGTGGCCGTAGAACATGTTGCTGCACTCGGTGAGCCGGGCGCCGTAGGCCAGGGCGGCCACGTCGAAGACCTCGGGAAGCAGCCGCGGGTCGGGCACCGCCGTGCCGTGCACGCGCAGCCGGGCGACCCCGCCGTCCGGGAAGATCGTGAGCCGCACGTGGGTGAAGCGGCGGTTGCCGGTGACCGCGAACAGGTTGCGGCTGTCGCCCTGGAGCGGGGATTTCGGCACCAGCGGCACCCACTCGGCGGCCAGCAGCTCGCCGGTCGTGGGGTAACCGTCGACGGCCAGCCCGTCGAGCGCGGCGTGCGGCGGGAAGTTGCCGGTGAAGAACGCGGTGTCGATGTCGACGCCCTGGATCACGCCGGGCGCGCCGAGCCGGACGATCGCCACGTCGAAGCCCGCCTCGCGCCGCCGGCGGGTCTCCCACCCGTCGTACACCTGACCGCGGTGGTCGAAGGTGCGGGGCGCGAAGACCGGCGGAGCGGGGACCACGAGATGGTCGGCCGCCGCGAAGAACTCGTCGTTGGCGTGGACGACGCCACCGCCGAGCGCGCGAGATGCCAGGTCGGGCAGGGTGGCGAAATCCTCCATCAAGCGTCCTTCCGTGTCAGGAACCTTCCCCGTGCCGTGCCGCCGGTGACGGCCTGTCCGCGCAACCAGGTCGTGCGGACGACGCCCTGCAACTTCTTACCCGCGTACGGCGTGACGGGGTTTTTGTGGTGCAGCCGGGCCGGCTCGACGACGAACGAGTCGTCGGGGTCGAACGCGACCAGGTCGGCGTCGGCGCCCACCGCGATCCGGCCCTTGTCGTGCAGCCCCACCAGGTCGGCCGGGCGGCGTGCCATCCAGTCGACCACGTCGGCGAGCGAATAGCCACGGACTCGGGCCGAGGTCCAGATCACCGGCAGACCCAGTTGCACCGACGCGATGCCACCCCAGGCCGCCGCGAAGTCGCCGGTGTCGCGCCGCTTGAGCTCGGGCGTGCAGGGGGAGTGATCGCTGACCACGCACGTGATGAGCCCGTCGGCCAGGGCCGACCAGAGCAGGTCGGCGTTGGCGGCGTCGCGGATCGGCGGGCAGCACTTGAACTCGGTCCCGCCCTCGGGGATGAGGTCGGCGTCGAGCGTCAGATAGTGCGGGCAGGTCTCGGCGGTGACGCGGACGCCCTCGGCCTTGGCCGCCGCGATCAGTGGGAGGGCGGTCGCCGCCGACAGGTGCAGGATGTGCACCCGCCCGCCGGTGGCCCGGGCCGCCTCGATGGCCGTGGCAACCGCGGCGTGCTCGGCGTCGGCCGGCCGCGAGGCGAGGAAGTCGGCGTAGGTGGCCGAGGCTGCGAAATCACCCAAATACTCGGGATCCTCGGCATGCACGACAAATTGCGCGCCGCCGACCGTCTCCAGGGCCTCGCGCAACTCGGCCGCGGACACCGGGGGGAACTCGGGCACCCCCGAGTCGGCCAGGAAGGCCTTGAAGCCGAACACCCCCGCGGCGTGCAGACCGGGCAGGTCGGAGGCGTTGCCGGGGATCGCCCCGCCCCAGAAGCCGACATCGACATAGGTCTGGCCGGTCGCCGCGGCCTGTTTGACCCGCAGCGCCGCCACGCTCACCGTCGGCGGCAGGCTGTTGAGCGGCATGTCGACGATCACCGTGACGCCACCGGCCGCCGCGGCCCGGGTGGCTGAGGCGAAGCCCTCCCACTCGGTGCGGCCCGGCTCGTTGACGTGGACGTGCGTGTCGACCAGGCCCGGGAGCAGCGCGGTCTCGCCCAGATCGGTGTCGACGGCAGCCTCGAAGACCTCGTCGTAGTCACCCACCGCGACGATCTGGCCGCCCTCGATCGCGACGGCCGCCGCCCGCTCGCCCTCACCCGTGACCACCCGCCGCGACCGCAACACCAGCTCGACCATGTTCGCCAGGCTAGCCGCCCCCTGTGACAGCCGGATGAAGATCAAATCCGCGACCGGGCGTTCTAGTCTGCGAGGCATGGCTGCCACCCCGCTGATCGCCGCCGGTGCTCTCTTCTTCGACGGCCAGGGCCGTGTCCTGCTGGTGAAGCCCAGTTACAAGGACGGCTGGGAGATTCCCGGCGGCCGGGTCGAGGCCGACGAGTCCCCGCACGCCGCCTGCGTCCGCGAGATCGAGGAGGAACTGGCCCTGACCGTCCCGGTCGGGAGCCTCCTGGTGGTCGACTGGGCGCCCCGGGACGGCGACCGCATCCTGTTCGTCTTCGACGGCGGCCCGCTGGCCGAGCAGCCCACCGAGTTTCCCGACGGCGAGATCACCGAGTGCCGCTTCGTCGCCCCCGACGACCTCGACGACTACGTCCTGCCGCGCCTGTCCCGCCGCATCCGCATCGCCGTCGCCGCCCGGAGCACAGGCCTGCCCACGTACGCCGAACATGGCGTCCCGCAACCCTGAAAGTCGGGAAGTCAGGCGGCCGGTGACACCCGGGCGGCCCACTCAACTGCCTCCGGGTGGGGCAGGATCCGGTTGAGCACCACCTCGGGCCGCATCAGGGGGTAGGCCCGGCCCAGGTTCCAGCTGCGCGGGTACGGCGGTGGGTCGAGCACGATCACCCGGTGGTCGGCCAGCAGCGGGATGTCGGCCGGCCGGCCCTCGTTCCAGATCGTCTCGCCGGCCGCGTCGGCCAGGTAGAACTGCCCGTGGATCCCGCCGGCCGGCATCAGCTCGCCGTCGGTCGCCGCCGCCACCCATGCCGGGTCGGGCGGGTCGCCCGGCAGCAGGCCACGGTATTCGTCGCCGATCAGGGTCGCGGCCAGCAGGGTGTGCAGCTGGAAGTTGTCGCTCACCCCGCTGATCGTCAGCTCGTAGGCCTGCCCGGTCGGCCGGTGCAGCACCAGAAGCGGCTCGTCGTCGAGCACCTCGAGCAGCCCGAACAGCCAGGCCGCGTCCTCGACGTGGGTGGCCATGGCGGCCGTGGCGGCGGCCAGCCGGGCCCGGTCGGGCAGCGCCTGCCGAGCCGGTTTCTGCTGCAGCGGCAGGAGCAGGCTGGGGATCCAGTCGTTGACCGAGAACCAGGCCTGGGTGATCTCGCCGGCTTCCTCGGGGCTGATCCCGGCCGCGGCCGCGCGGACGACCCGTTCGCGCAGTTCGAAGTATTCGTCGGCCGACGTCGGCGCTTTCACCTCGGCCCCGCCGAGATTGTCGGCCACGGCGCCGAACTGGACGGCCAGCTCGAGACCGGTGGCGACCCGTTCGACCAGCACCGGCAGCACGGGCAGCGGGTCGGCGCCCTGCTCGATCAGGCCGGCGACCAGGGTGGCCAGCAGCCCGCCGTTGCCGAGGGCGACCTGCTCGAGCGCGGGCACCAGCGGCAGCAGACCGGCGCTGAGCTCGGCCTGGTCGGCGTGCGGGAGACGGTCGACGATCGCCCGGTAGCTCTTGGCCGAGGCCTTGGTATCGAGCCGGGTCACCGCCTCGGCCAGATCGGTGCCGAGCTCGGGCAGGGCTGTCTCGGGGCGTCCGAACATCCGCGCAGCCTATTGCCGTCAGGGCAGCGACACCACCCCGGAATGGTCGTCGTAGGGCAGGTCGCCGCCGGCGACCGCGGTGATCCAGATGTCGGGCATGGTGAGCGCGCCGGACAGTGTGGTGGCCAGCGCGGTGTCGGCCGCGTCGCGCCCGGTGGCGATGCGCATCAGGCTCTGGCGCGGGGCCAGCCGCGTGGCGTCCCAGACCCGCCAGCGGCCGTCGAGCGCGGTCTCGACGACCAGGTGGAAGTCCATCGGGTCGAGGCCGGGGGCGTAGACGGCGGCGACCCGGGCCGGGATGTCGAGCGCGCGGCAGAACGTGGCGACCAGGTGGGCGTAGTCGCGGCACACGCCGGCCCCGCCGAGCAGCGTGTCGACGGCGTCGGTGGTCGGCCCGCTGCTGCCCGGCACGTACGCGAGGCGCTCGAACACCCAGTCGGTGATCGCCCGGACGGTCGCCGTCGCGTCGCTCAGCCCGCCGAACTCGCGGGCCGCCAGCCCGGTCAGCCGGTCGGACGGGCAGTAGCGGCTCGGCCGGGTCGCGATGATCCGGTCGACCTCGGTGACCGGCGGCGGCTCGGTGCCGGGCGTGACGGTGGCCTCGTAGCTGACCTCGACCCGGCCGGCCGGCGCGCGCAGCAGCAGCTGGCCGTCGGGCAGCTCGGTGAGCTCACCGGCCGTCACGTTCACAGTGGACTTCACCGGAGCGACCGCGGTGACCTGCAGGGCGATCTCGGCGGGCACGCTGACCTCGAAGCCGAGAAAACAACCGACCTGGGAGAAATTCACGCGAGCACGGTATCGGTCCTACGTTACGTTTTCCGTCGTGACGACGAGAACCGTGACGCTCGTGCTGGTCGGCCCGGACGGCGAGCTGCTGGGGGAGCGGGAGCCCTTCGAGACCGTGGCGCCCTGGTGGCAGGGGGTCGACGAGTTCGGCCCCGGCCAGCAGACGCTGCGCCTGCTGCACGCCGATCGCCCCGCCCCACCCGGCGGCCACGTCACCTACCTCGCCCAGACCACCGAGAAACCCCGAAACCTCACACCCACCCAGCTGTACGGGGTCGGGGAGCGCGACCACCGAGGCGGCGCCGAGACGCCCGGCGGGGCCGGCGTGCGGACCGACCCGGCCGTGATCACGAAAAGCCATCCCCACCGCGCCGCCTACGCCGAGATCGGTGGCCCGGCCGCCTCGCTCGCCTGGGCCGCCGACGTCGTCCCCGGCACGACCGCGAGCCAGCGCCGCACCTGGAACCTCTCGGCGATCTGGCGGCTCGACGACCGGGACGGCCGGCCCGTGGCCTGGCTCAAGCAGGTGCCCCGGTTCTTCGTCCACGAGCCGTTCGCGATCCGCCTGGTCGCCGAGATCGCCCCCGACGTCGTCCCCGATCTGATCGCCGCCGGTGACCAGGGCCGCATGCTGCTGGCCCACGCCCCCGGTCAGGACCGCTACGGCGCCGGCGCCGGCCTGTGCGCGCGGATAGCCGCCGCCTTCCACCCGATCCAGGCCGGTCTGGCCGGCGCCCCGGCTCTCGACCAGATCCCGGACGCCCGCCTCGACCGCACGCTCGACGACTACCGTCGGGTCGCCGCGCCGCACCTCGACGCGATCCCCGGCCTGGCCCGGCTGATCGACGACCTCCCGGCCCGGTTCGCCGCCATCGCCGCCTGCGGTCTGCCCGACACCCTGGTCCACGGCGACCTGCACCCCGGCAACGTGCGCACCGACGACCACGACAAGATCACGATCATGGACTGGGGTGACTGCGTGCTCGGCCACCCCGGCTTCGACATCCTGCTCCTGACCGAGGGCGTCGACGGGGCCGGCGAGCTGGTCGAGCAGTGGGTCGAGCGCTGGCGGCACAGCGTCCCCGGTTCCGACCCGCGCCGGGCCATCGACCTGCTGCGGCCGGTGGCGCCGCTGCGGGGCGCGTTGATCTATCAGACCTTCCTCGACACCATCGAACCCACCGAATGGCCCTATCACGCCGCCGACGTTCCGGACGGTCTCGCCGCGGCCGCCTCTATCGTGGAGGCATGAGCGGGCCCCGGGCTGGCTATCTGGCACGGATCCGGCAGGGCGGGGTGGCCCTCTCGCCGGAGCTGGCGGCGGCGTTCGCCCAGGTCCCGCGCGAGGTCTTCGTCCCCGACGGGTTCCAGCGGCGGGACGGCTCGTGGGCCGGGCCGGCCGATCCCGACTTCCTCGACATCGTCTATCGCGACGACGTGCTGGTCACCAAGGTGTCCGGGCGCACGCCGATCAGCTCGTCCAGTCAGCCCTCGCTGATGGCCCTGATGATCGGCGCGCTCGACGTGCGGCCCGGGCTGACCGTCCTCGAGATCGGCGCCGGCACCGGTTACAACGCGGCCCTGCTGGCCTCGCTGGGCGCCTCGGTGGTGAGCGTCGACGTGCAGGAGGACGTGGCCGACCGGGCGCGCGTCGCCCTGACCCGGGCCGGCCTGGAGGGCGTCCGGGTCGAGCACGGCGACGGCTATCTCGGGCACCCGGGCGTCGAAGTCGATCGGGTGATCGTCACCGTCGGGGTGGCCGGCCTGTCGCCGCACTGGCTCGACCAGCTCGCCCCGGACGGGGTCGTCGTCGCGCCCGTCGAGCACGCCGGCACTCACCCGGTGCTGGTCGCGACCAAGGATCAGCAAGCCCGGGTGATCAGCCCGTCCGGGTTCATGACGGCGGCCGGGCCGCTCACCGCCGCCCAGCCGTTCCCCGCGCCGGCCGCCCCGGGCACGGTCACGGACCTGACCGCGTACGCGGAAGCCCGTTTCGATCCTCCGCTCGAACCGCTGGCCTACCGCGATCTCTGGTACGCGGCCGGGGTCTGGCACCGCCGCGCCACCCAGGCCGGCGTGCCCGGCCACGAGCAGAGCGGCCTGGTGCTGCTGGACGAGGAGCGCACCGGTGGCGCGGTCATCCTGCCCGACGGCAGCGTGCTGGCCGGGGGAGCGCAGGCCGCCCGGTACGCCGCCGAGGCCGGGACGGTGCTCGACCGCTGGGTCGCCGCCCGCCGCCCGCCCCTGCAGGCGTGGCGCATCCGGCTGGCCCCCGGCGGTGACCCGCAGGCCCCTGTCCTGCTGCCGCACTCGTGGGAGCTCGCCCCCTGACGAGGGCCCGGGCTCACCAGCGGTTCGCCCACCTGTCCCGCCACGAGCGGCCGTCCGGGTCGTAGGCGAGCCGGTAGGCCGGCATCGCCCACCACCGCTGATACCAGGGCAGCGGGGTCATCGAGTGGGGCATCAGGCGACCGGGCGGGCGCGGCCCCTTCCGCCCGTCGTCGGCCCATTGCTTCAGCCGGTCGGCCGCGGCCGTCATCACCTGGATGACGTCGGCCGGGTCGACCAGCTCCTTGTCGTCGTCCTGGCTGAGGTGTTCCCGGGTGAGCGTGAGCCGCAGGTCGCGCGGGAACTGCCGGGCGCCGTCGCCCAGCCCGGCCGGGTCGGCCGGGGCCCGCTCGTCGCGGGTCTCGTCGAAGATCGTGTTGGACAGCTCGCTGTCGTGCGTCCACGAGCGACGGTTGAAGTTGTCGCTGCCCACGCTGCACCAGACGTCGTCGATCACGCACACCTTGGCGTGGACGTAGATCGGGGTGCCGGCCTCGTTCTCCAGGTCGAAGATGTGCACGCGGCCGGGTGCGGCCTTCGTGCAGAGCTCGATCGCCTTCTGCCGGCCGATCTCGTTGGGCGGCAGCGCGAACCGGCCGTCGACGTCGGGGTGCCGCGGGATCACGGCGATCAGGTGCAGCGCGGGGTGGGCCCGCAGGGCGTCGGCGAACAGCCGGGCCACCTCGGTCGACCACAGATACTGGTCCTCGACGTAGATCATCCGCCGGGCCCGCTTGATGGCCTTGGTGTAGCCGCGCGCGATGCTCTGCTCCCCGTTGCGCGCGAAGTCGTATTCGGGGCGCATCGACGCGTACGTGCGGAGGGTCTGGACGTTGAGCGGCCCGCACTCGGGCGGGTCGGGCGGCTGCGGCGGCAGCTTGTCGGCGTGCAGGTCGGCGCCATGGAGCTTGTCGGTCAGCGTCGAGATCGGGCCGTGCTGGTCGAGGTCGTCCGGTTCGGTCCACCGCTCGCGGAAGGTGAAGTCGAGCACGCCCACCACCGGCCCGCGCAACGCCAGCTGCACGTCGTGCCAGGGCGGGTTCGGCCCGTACGCCTTGGCCATGGCGACCGCCTGCGGATCACCGAGGTGCCGCTCGTCGTCGCGCCGGCTGTGGCAGAGGTCGATGCCGCCCGCGAAGGCGATGTCGAGCTCGGGCCGGCCGGGGTGCCGCAGCACGACGAGTTTCTGGTGGTGCGAGCCGCCCCGGCGGACCCGCTGGTCGAGCAGGACCTCGCCGCCGGCGGCCCGGATCGCCTCGCTCAGGTTGCGGTTCTCTTCCTGGCTGTAGGCGAGCTTGTCGAGGTGGGAGCGCCACAGCAGCCCCTTGACGACCACCCCGCGCTTGGCCGCGGCCGAGAACAGCTCGGCGATGGTCGGCCCGTCGTCGCGCATCCGCTCGTCGGGATCGCCCCGCCAGTCGGTGAAGAACAGGTGGTCACCCTCGCGGAGACTTTCCACCTCCGTCACCAGACGGTCAAAATATGTTTTGCCATGAATTAGCGGTTCGACCGCGTTTCCGGCAGACCAGGTGGGTATGGAGGAGTCAGGGTTGCCACGCTCCTCAGCACTGAGAAACCAATCCGGCAAAGGCACGCCCCCAAACTAAGCCCCTGATCGGCGACGTGCACTTTTTCAGCGCGAGACCGGCTCTCCCGGAGGGAACACCGTCATGAGCAGCGAGCCGCTGGCCACCACCGACATCACCCAGGCCGACCCGGCTGTCGCGGCCGCGGCCGCCGAGAAAGGCCTGCTCATCGCGGTCCTGATGCTCGTTCTCCTGGGCGTCGGAGCCATGCTCTTCATGGTCTGACGGCGCGAAGAGACAGGGTGGTCGGGGTCGGCCCGCCGCCCTCTGTGAAACCGGTCATGATCAGTCCCGCGTCCAGCACCGCCTGGAGAAGAGCGGGCAGGGGAAGGTGCGTGGCGCCGACCCGATTGCGGACGCCCTCGGTCGTCCAGGAGTTCTTGGTCCAGCTGCCGTCGAGATAGCCCGGCCTGATGATCACCGCTTGGGGATCGCTGCGATCGGCGAAGCCGCCGCAGAAGGCCGGATGCACTCCGACGTGGACAAATGTGCCGCCCGGCCGCAGCACCCGGCCGATCTCGCGCAGAACGTCCGGGTAGTCCGGCATGTCGGTGTGCACCATCATCGCCACCACCGCCGGCACCGAGGCGTCGCGCACGGGCAGGCGGGTGGCGTCGCCCCGGGCGACCGGGAGCCGGCCCTGGGCGTAGGCCAGCATGCCGGCCGACAGGTCGACACCCACCGGCGTGCGCCCCAGCTCGCGGATCTGCGCCGCGTGCACCCCGGTGCCGCAGCCCACCTCGAGACACAGCCCGGTGCCTGGCCCCAGCAACTCGGCCAGCTGGCTCCGGATGCCGATCGGATCACCCGGCCCGGTCGTCGGCAGGAAGTCGTTCTCGTACCAGTCCGCGATCTCGTCGTACGCCGCCGTCGGGGTCATGCCCTCATTCTGCCGCGCGAGTCAGCAGGGAAGCCTGCTCCTCGTCGGTCAGGCCGTCGTCGAGCGGCGGCTCGCCCCGCCCGCGGTCCCAGGCCAGCACGTCGCGCGCGGTCACCTCGAGCGGCGTGACCGTCTGTCCCACGGCCGGCAACCGGTGCTGGGTGTCCCACAGCTCGCGCGGCTTGACGAAGGGGAAGTACGGCACCTCGTCCACCGGCACCACCTCGACCTCGGTGCCCGCGGCCGCCGCGCAGACCGCCATCAGCCCGGCCAGGTCGGTGGTCGGGCCGGCCGCCGTGTACGCACCCCCGCGATCCTCGGCCAGCAGCCGCACCACGAGCCGGGCCACGTCGCGCGAGTCGACCAGCTGCACCGGCTGGGCCGGATCGCCCGGCAGCGCGAACCGCCCGCCCTGCGCGGCCCGCCGCATCCAGTAGGTCAGGCCGCCCTGGTTGTCGTGCGGGCCGGCCACCTTCACCGGGCGCACGATCGTGGCCCGGTCGCCGAAGCGCGCCACGATCTCCTGCTCGCAGGCCACTTTGGACGGCCCGTAGGTGTCGTTGCTCAGCGGCGGCGCGGCATCGGTGACCGCCGGCCGCAGCTCGAGCCCGGCTCCGGCGAAGACCGCATGGCTGGAGACGAACAGGTAGCGGCCGACCCGATCGCCCAGCGCGTCCATCGTCTGCCGGACCTGCCACGGGTAGTAGGCGGTGACGTCGACGACCGCATCCCACTCGCCCTCCTCGAGCGACGCGTAGTCGCCGGTCTCCCGGTCACCGAGGCGTCGTTCGAGGTCGGGGAAGACGTCGTCGCGGCCCCGGTTGAACAGGGTCGGCCGGTCCAGTTCGGCGGCGATCGCCCGGCCCACGAAGCCGGTGCCGCCCAGAACCAGGACGCGCATCAGAGCACCCATTCGTCGTCGCGGATGATCGCGACCGTACCGCCGGGACCGCGCCCGGTGACCGAGATGCCCTCCCCGCCGATCACCACGTCGGTGTGCACACCCGAGATGTTCAGGCCCAGATCGGCTCGCTGCTGCTCGGTCATCGCGCTGCCGCCGGCCACCGCGAACGGGAAGCTCTGCCCCCAGGCCACGTGGCAGGCCGCGTTCTCGTCGAAGAGCATGTTGTGGAAGACCACGCCGGCGCGGGCGATCCGGCTGTCCTTGTCGACCAGGGCCACCTCGCCCAGCCGGCGGGCGCCCTCGTCGGTGTCGAGCTGGGCCCGCACGATGTCGGCGCCCTCATCGGCCGACACCTCGACGATCTGCCCGTCCTTCAGGGTCACGACCAGCCCGGTGATCACCTGGCCGCCGATGAGCACGGGCCGGGTCACCCGGATCATGCCCTCGGCCCGGCGGCGGTCGGGGCTGGTGAAGACCTCTTCGGTCGGGATGTTGGGCAGGTAGGGGATGCCGTCGTCGTCGACCAGCCCGCCGCCGGTCCAGCGGCTGTCCGGCAGCAGACCGACCGTCAGATCGGTGCCCTCACCGTGATAGCGCAGCTCGGAGAGGTCGAGCGCATCGAGCTGGCGGCCGCGTTCGGCGAGCGTCTCGGCCCGCTCGCGCCAGGCGGCGACCGGATCGTCGAGGTCGAGCCGCATCGCCGTGCCGATGCACCGCCACAGCCGCTCGACGTCGGGTTCGCCGAAGACCTCGCGCGCCCAGCCCGGGTTGGGCGCGCCGACGACCGTCCAGCGCATCCCCTCGGCCAGCACGGCCCGGCGCATCGCCTGCAACTCCTCGGCCGGGGACGCGGTGACCTTGGCCGGGTCGAGCCCGTCGAACAGGTGCGGGTCGGCCTCGCCGAGCAGCCGGATCCACGCGACCCTCGCCTCGCACCACTGGTCGAGGCGGGCGAGGGCCCACGGGCGTACGGCCGAAAGCTGTTCGACCGTGGTGTTCTCGACGGCCGACCGGCGCATCGGCCCGTCGGCCCAGACCGGTTCGACCCAGGCGGCCCCCGCTCGGTAGGCCGCCTGCGTCACCGCCCGGGCGATCTCGAGGTGGGCAGTGTCAGTGAAGAGCACGACACCCTGCCCGGGCTGGACATTGATGCCGCCCCGTACGACAAGGTCCGCAAATCGCTCGATCAGCGCCATGCCGAGCAGGTTAGATCAAACGGCACATCGCAGGAGGCATACCGGAACGCCCCCGATAGGCAGCTTATGGAAGCCTTCTTATCTTCAGGCCCGGGTCAGTCCGTGTGCGGCAGCCGGCCGGCCGGGATGACGCCGAGGCGACCCTTGTTGAAGTCCTCGAAGGCCTGCATGACCTCTTCGCGGGTGTTCATGACGAACGGGCCGTGCATCGCCACCGGCTCGCGGATCGGCTGACCGCCCATGATGAACAGTTCCATGGCCGGGATGTTGGAGTCCTGCGTGGCGTCGGCGGTGACCCGGATGGCGTCACCCTTGCCGTACGCGGCGAGCTGGCCGATCTGGATCGGCCGGGCCTCGGCGCCGACCGTGCCCCGGCCGGCCAGCACGTAGACCAGCGCGTTGTAACCGGGCTGCCAGGGCAGGTCGAGCCGGGCGCCGGGCTGCAGCGTGACATGGGCCAGGTTGATCGGGGTGTGCGTCGAGCCGGGGCCCGCGTACCCGGCGATCTCGCCGGCGATGACTCGGATCAGGCTGCCGCCGTCGGGCGTGGTGAGCAGCGACGACTCGCGGCCGCGGATGTCCTGGTACTTCGGCGTGATCATCTTGGCCACCCGGGGCAGGTTGACCCAGAGCTGCAGCCCGTGGAACAGGCCGCCGCTGGTCACCAGGTGCTCGGGCGGCGCCTCGATGTGCAGGATGCCCTGGCCGGCGGTCATCCACTGGGTGTCGCCGTTCGCGATCGTGCCACCGCTGCCCAGCGAGTCCTGGTGGTCCATGATCCCGTCGATCATGTAGGTCACCGTCTCGAAGCCGCGGTGCGGGTGCCACGGGGTGCCCTTGGGCTCGCCCGGCGCGTAGTCGACCTCGCCCATCTGGTCGAGGTGGATGAACGGGTCGAGCTCGTTCATCGGCACGCCCGCGAAGGCGCGGCGCACCGGGAAGCCCTCGCCCTCGAACCCGCTGGGCGCGGTGGTCAGGCGGCGGACGGGACGAAAGTCGGTGTCGGGGCCGAGCTGCGGGAGTCGCGGCAGGACGAGGACATCGTCGACAGTGATGGCGGGCATGTCATGCCTTCCTGACTTTTTCGAACACGCGGGTGATCACGGCGAGCTCGTCGGGATCGAGTCGATCGATGAAGCTGTCGCGGACGGTGATGAGGTGCATCGGGGCCGCCGACTCGAGCGCCTGCAGGCCCTCGTCGGTGAGCACGGCCTCCTGGCCGCGGCCGTCCTCGGGGCAGGGCTGCTTGCGGACCAGGCCCCGCTTGACCATCGAGCTGATCTGATAGGTGATGCGGCTGGGCGAGAAGACCAGCCGCCCGGCCAGCTCGCCCATGCGCAGGCGGTGCTCGGGCGCTTCCGAGAGCGTCACGAGAACGTGGTAGTCGTTCATACTGAGGCCGGTCTGGGCGCGCAGATCGTCCTCGAGATGGGTGTGCAGCGCCCAGGAACTCTCGATGAAGGTGCGCCAGCAGAGCTGTTCGCTCTCGGTCAGCGGGTCGGCCATGCGAGAACTGTAACTCTTTCAAATCTGAAACAACAAGTGTCGCCGCTCACCGTGGGGAGGGTCCGTCCACCCGGTGCCAGCGCTGCTGGCGCACCGGGCTCAGCAGCGCGCTGACCCGGCGGCTCAGCTCGGCCGGATCGAACGGCTTGGTGATGTAGTCGTCGGCGCCGTGATCGAAACCCGAGGCCCGGTCGCCGAGCTGGACGAGGGCCGTCAACATGATCACCGGAATGGCGTCGGTGCGGCTGTCGGCGCGCAGGGTTGCGCACACGTCGAGGCCCGAGGGGCCGGGCAGCATGATGTCCAGCACGACGCAGTCCGGCAGGGCTTTCGCGATCGAGTCCAGGGCCTCCGGGCCGTTGGTCGCGGTCCGGCTGTCGATGCCGTCCACCGCCAGCGTGGCCGCGATCAGGCCGAGGACGGCCTCGTCGTCATCCACGATCAACACCGTTGCCATGCGGCCTCCCGATTTTCGCATATGGTAGCTTTCCGGACTTAACGCCCGTAGCGTTTCCGGTATGGAGGGGACGGTCCGGTGCTGAACCCGCTCCGGATGCGCTCGGCCCTGCTGCTCGCGGGCGTCGTCGCCGCGCTCGTCGGCCTCGCCGTCCTGACCGTCGCGGGCCTCACTCACACGGCTCAGCAGAGGGCCGCCCGGCAGCAGCTCGACAACCGGGCCGCCCTGGTCAGCGCGGCCGCGGCCGATCAGCTGAACCGGTATGTCGACGCCCTCTCGATGGCCGCGGCCGGCCTCGCGGCAGCCCGGCCGGTGACTGCCACCGCCTTCACCCGGGTCACCGCGCCGTTGCGGGAACTGGGGCTGAGCGGGGTGCCGTCGGTCGCCTTCGTGGTGCCCGCGCGCGACGATCAGATCGCCGCGACCCAGGCCCGGTGGCGGTCCCGCGGCGCGACCGGGCTGGAGCTGGTGGCCAACCGCGACGTCCACGTCCACCTCTTCGCCGTGCTGAACCGGACGATCGACGGGACGGAGCCGCCCCGGCTCGGGGGCGACTCGACCCGGGCGCCGGCCGCCGCGGCCGCGATGCGACAGGCCGGAGCGTCCGGCCGGGTGACCGTCTCGGCGCCGTACCAGCTGCTGCGCGACCAGGCGCTGCCGTCGCGGCAGCGGCAGGTCTCCTTCGTCCTCGCGGCGGCGGTCCGCGACGGCGCCGACGGGCCGCTCCAGGGCTGGGTCGTGATCAGCTTGCGCGGCCAGGACTTCATCACCGCCACCCTCCAGGAGTTCGCGCAGGATCTCGTCGACGTGACGTTGTGGGTCCGCGACACCGACCGGCGAGCGGTGACGGTGGCCGGTCTGCGGGCCACCGACCCGAGCCCGCGTGACCTGCACCGCGCCCTCGATCTCGAGGTGGCGCAGACCCACTGGAACATTCAGATCGACGCCACCGCGGCCCGGCTGCCGGGGGTGCACAGCGCCCTGCCGGTGGCCACCGGAGTCGTCGGCGCGCTGATCGCCCTGCTGGCCGCCGTGCTCATCACCGGGCGGGCCCGGGCCGACCGCCGGGTCCGGGTCGCCACCGCGGAACTGGTCCGCAACGCCAACCACCTGCACATCGAGCTCGGTGCGCGGTACGCCGCCGAGGCGAAGCTGCGCGAGCACGAGGCCGAGCTGACCGCGTTCGCCGGTGTCGTCGCGCACGACCTGAAGGCGCCCCTGACCGTGGCCGCGGGGTACAGCCACCTCGCCCTGTCGTCGCTCGTCGCAGGCGCCTCGCGGGAGGCCGCCTCCGGGCACCTGCAGCAGGTGCTCCAGGCGACCCGGCGGATGGACCAGCTGATCGAGGACCTGCTCCGGTACGCGGCCGCCCGCGACGGCCGCCTCGACCGGGCCGACATCGACCTGCGGGCCCTGGTCGACCGGGCCGTGGCCGACCGGCTGATCGAATACGCCGCGCGGCCCGGCCACCCCGCCCCGCACGTCTTCGTGGGGCCGCTCCCGGCCATCCGGGCCGACGCGTCGATGATCCGGCAGCTGCTCGACAACCTGATCGGCAACAGCTTCAAATTCACCCAGCCCGGACAGCCGGCCACGCTCGACATCACCGCCGAGACGCCGGAGACCGGGGAGCTGCGCCTGGTGGTCGCCGACCGTGGCATCGGCATCCCGCGGGATCAGCAGGACGCCGTCTTCGCCGGCTTCTTCCGCTCCGGCCGCAGCGACCCGTACGCCGGAAGTGGTCTCGGCCTGGCCATCTGCCACCGAATCGTCCAGCGCCACGGGGGCGTCATCGCCGCGGCCGACAACCCGGGCGGCGGAACCCGGATCACCGTGACGCTGCCCCCCTACGAAACAGGCGCTAAGGGGCTTCGATCGCACCGTCCGGGCGGCGGACCGTGGCCGCCCAGCGCTCGTGCCCGCCCACCACCGGCTCGAACCGGGCGGCCAGACCCTCGTCCAGCGTGATGCCCCAGCCCGGCTCGGTCGAGGGCCTCGCGTACCCGGCGGAGATCACCGGGGTGCCGGGGAAGATCTCGTGCACCACGTCCGGATAGACGTAGCCCTCCTGGATGCCGAAGGCCGGGCTGGTCAGGTCGAGGGCCAGGTTGGCCGCGGCGCCGATCGGGGAGACGTCGGCCGGGGCGTGCCAGGCGGTCTGCACGCCGTGCAGCTCGCACAGCACGGCCAGCTTGTGCCCCGGGGTGAGGCCGCCGATCGCCGAGATGTGGCAGCGCAGCAGGTCGACCCCGCCCGCGGTGACCAGACGGGCGGCATCGGTCACCGAGGCGGTCAGCTCACCCACGGCCAGTGGGACGGGCGACGCCGCGCGCACCTCGGGCAGCCGGTCGTAGTGCTCGGGCGCCACCACGTCCTCGAGGAAGAACAGGCGGTACGGCTCGAGCGCGCGGGCCAGCAGCACCGCCTGCTTCGGGGTGAGCCGGCTGTGCACGTCGTGCAGCAGTTCGACGTCGTCGCCGAGACGGTCGCGCGCGGCCGCGAACAGGCCCGGCGTCCGCGCGAGGTAGTGCTGCACGTTCCAGCCGTCCGGGTACGGCGCGCCGGGGTGACTGCCGGAGGAGCCCGGGGCGCCGTACGTGCCCAGGCCCGGCTGCCCGGTCTGCAGCCGCACGTACCGGAAGCCCGCCTCGACCAGCGCCTGCGCGTCGTCCAACGTCTCCTCGATCGTCGCGCCCGAGGCGTGCCGGTAGACCGGCGCCGCGCCCCGCAGGGTGCCGCCGAGCAGGTCGTACACGGGCAGGCCGGCTCGCTTGCCGGCGATGTCCCACAACGCCATGTCCACTCCGGACAGCGCGCTGTTGAGCACCGGGCCGCCCCGCCAGTAGGACGAGTAGTGCAACGTCCGGCCGATGTCGGTGATCTGCGAGGCGTCCCGGCCGAGCAGCAGCGGGGCGACGTGGGTCTCGAGCGCGGCGACCACGGCGGCGAACCGCTGGTGGAACGTCGCGCAGCCGAGGCCGTACAGCCCGGGCTCGGAGGTGTCGATCCGCACCACGACCAGGTTGACGCCCCCGGGCGCGGTCACGATGACGCGTACGCCGGTGATCGTGGGGTTGGTCATGCGACGGCCAAGGTGTGTTCGGCGGTGAAGCCCAGCAGGTCGCGGGCCGGGGTGAGGTCGATCGGCACGGTGCGGCCCGGGAAGTGCGGGCGGGGGACGCCGGGGTGGAACTTGTCGAGCAGCCACTCGGTCTCCTGCGGAGCGAGGGTCTCGGGCGCGGCCACGTAGACGACGTGGTTGCCGTCCACGGCGGGGGAGAGCGCCGCGACCAGGGCCCGGGCCGCGTCGCGGACGTCGAGGTAGCTCCACACGTCGGCCGCGCCCCGGCCGGGGTCGCGGGCGAACAGGTCGGACATCGGGCGCAGGCGCTCGTCGGGCGCGCCCACGAAGGGCAGGCGCAGCGCGACGACGGTCGTCCCGTACTGCCGGTGGATCATGTCGGCGGTGGCCTCGTCGACGCGCTTCGAGAGGGCGTACGGGTCGGTGATCTGCAGCGGGAGGTCGGCGTCGATCGGCAGGTACGGCATGGTCAGCGGCTGGCGGGCGAACGGCAGCCCGCAGATCGCGTAGCTGCTGGCGAAGGCCACGTGGCCGACGCCGCGCCGGGCGGCCTGGTCGAGCACGGCGAAGGTGGCCTGCGAATTGCGGCCGAAGACCTCCTCGTCGGGGTCGAGGCCCGGCTGCGGGATGGCGGCCAGGTGGATGACCGCGTCGGCGCCGGTGAGGGCGTCGGCGACCAGGGCCGTGTCGCGGGCGTCGCCGACCAGGACGCGGTCGGCACGGGTGTCGGCGGGCCCCAGCAGGAGGGCGGTGGCGGTGACGCCGGCGGTGGCGAGGAGGTCGAGCACGGCGGTGCCGATCAACCCGGCCGCCCCGGTGACGAGGACGTGAGCTGCCATGAGCAGCGAACCTACTGGAGTATTCACTTATCATCGGGCCCGGGGTTCGGTTGGCCTGTGGGGGCGGTTAATGGCTTATCGGGTGGAGTACAACGGCGAGGAGATCGACTTCGCCGCGCTGGATGACGCCTTGGAGTGTGCGCGCAACGCGATCGTGAACGACATGGGCCGCATCGACGGCTGGGCGGTCGAGCACGACGAGAGCATCAACGACTGGTTCGTCCAGGGCGTGCGCAACCGGCGCCGGGTCGGCCCGACCGCGGTGATCTCGGGCCCCAAGCAGTATGCGGAGCCGCGGCACCTCGACGTGGCCCCGATCTTCGAGGAGTGGGAGCGCCGGGTCGTCTTCATCGGCCGGACGCCGGCCGAGGCCTTCGCGATGGCCGCCGCCTGGCTCGAGAAGAGACCCGACATCACGGCGCTGGGGGACGTCGGCTGGCACCGCACCGTCGACGGCCACCAGCTGCGCGTCTATTACCGCGGGCGGGACGACTAGAACCTAGGCCGCGGTCGCGTCGACCGACCGCTCCATCTCGTCGCGCAGGCGGTCGAAGTCGACCTGGTGGTCCGCCATGATCAGCATGGCCAGGCCCTCGCCCTCGCGCAACAGGCCCAGCATGATGTGCTCGGGCGCGATGAATTTCTGCTTGAGCCGGACGGCCTCGCGCAGCGACAGCTCCAGCACCTTTTTGTTGCGGTTGGTGAACGGGATGTGCCCGCTCGCCGGGGCGAACTTGCCGAAGAGGCCGCGCTTCTTCGGCGCCGGGCGGGGCAGCCGGAGCGCGCCCGCTCCGAAGTTGGCCTCGATCGCCTCGCGGACGGCGGCCAGGTCGATGCCGATCGCCTTGAGGGCCGCCGCGTCCTCGGCGTCGGCGTCACTGAGGAGCGGGCCCGAGTCGGTGTGACCGCCGATCCGGTGCAGCACGTCGGCCCGGACGGCCTCGGCGTCGAGCCCGGAGCCGCGCAGCGAGCGGGCGACCGGCCCGTCGGGGTCGGCCAGCAGAGCGAGGAAGACGTGCTCGGTGCCGATGTGGTCGTGGTGCAGCGAGCGGGCCTCGGTCTGGGCATCGGTCACGACGGCGCGTGCCCCGGTGGTGAATCGTTCGAACATCCTTCAGTCCTCCCGTGGGTCGTGCGCCGGCATCAGGTGCGCGTGCTTCTTGTGTACGCCCTGACGGGTCACCTGGAGCGCGTCGGCGATCTCCTGCCAGGACCAGCCCTTGCGGCGCGCGTTGGCCACCTGCAGGTGCTCGAGGCCCTCGAGCAGGCGGCGCAGCGCCACAACCGCGCGCAGCCCGACCTTGGGGTCGGCGCTGCTCGCCGCGGCGGCGAGGTCGGTTGCTTCGGTCATGCTGTCAACTTACGTTGACGCTGGCTCGACGTCAACCCGGGTTGACAGCGTGGGCAAAAAAAGGCCGGCCCCTCAAGGGCCGGCCTTTTCCGGGACTACCGGCCGCGGCCGGTCTTCTCCTGCAACTCGTCGATCTTGACGGACGCCTCGGCCTTGGTCAGGTCGTCCGGCACGTCCTCGTGCGCCTCGGAGGCGAGGGTGTGCAGGTAGGACTCCTGGGCGCCGGTGGCCGGCTCATCACCGGTGGTCCAGTCCGACGGGTCCTTCTCGGTGTTCGAGAGGTCGCTCATGGCGGCGTCCTTCCAGCTGGTTTGTTCGAACGCCTGTTCCCTTACCCGCCGTACGTCAACTCCATGCCGATGATGTCGTTGTAAGCGACACTCAACTCGACCGGGCGATGCACCGGCGCCGTGACGGCGAACGGCGCGCCCAGCGGGTCGGCCATCTCGACGTAACAGCCCAGGCCCATCTCGACCGGCCCGGCCACGACCCGGCCGCCCAGCCCGGCGCACCGGTCGATCGCCTCGGTGGCGTCGGCCACCTGGAACGACGGCTGCCAGCGGGTGCCGTAACGGCCGGTGATCAGCCCGGCCACCGAGTCGTGGGCCTCGGTCAGCCACTCGCCGCTGCCGAACTCGTGGGTCAGCTTCCAGCCGAAGACCGAGCCGTAGAAGGCGGTCGCCTCGGATGCGTCCCCGGTGAGCAGATCGGACCACTCCATCGTGCCCGGCTCGCCGCGCACCTGGGCGCCGGCGAACCCGGCCGCCTGCCAGAGGCCGAAGACCGCGCCGGACGAGTCGGTGACGATCGCCGTACGGGCTCCCGGTCGTTCTTCGGGCCAGGTCAGCGCCCGGCCGTGGGCGCGGGTCACGCGCTCGGCGGTCGCCTCGAGCTCCGGCGCGGCCAGGTAGGTCAGCCAGCCCTCGGGCCGTTCCGGTCTGGTCCGGCCGATGCCGGCCACGGCGCGCCCGTCGAGCAGGAATCGATCGCCTTCGACCTGCCAGCCGAACAGCCCGGCATAGAAACCGGCCGCATCGTCCGGGTCCGAAGTCGTCAACTCCACCCAGCAGGGGGTCGACGGCGCAAAGCCTCTGATCCGCATATACCACTCCAACGTGGACGTCCCCGAATGACGACGACTCTACGGCAATCTATACGCGCCGTCACTACCCGGGGGTTCAATGTCCGCTTTAGAGCGTCTTTCCGCTACTTAAAGTGACTGCCTGTAGCGGGGTATCACGCCTGCGTTAACGTGCCGCAATCTTGCCAGTAGTGGGAGCGTTTCCAATTACCACTGTCAATGGGAGTGGCTGTCGGCAATCAGCATTTCGAACCACACGGTGGTGCCGCGAACCGTCGGATCGGTGCCCCACGAGTCACTCAATTCCTCGATCAGGCCCAGCCCGCGGCCCCGGCTGCTCATCGTGTCGGTGTGCGCGCGGATCACGCTGCCCCGGGTGCCGGTGTCGGCCACCGAGACCAGCAACCTCTCCGCGTTGAGGTCGACGTGCACCTGGGCCGGGGTGCCCGCGTGCAGCAGGGCGTTGGTGGTGAGCTCGCTGGTGCACAGGATGGCCGCGCCGATGACCGGCTCGGGCACGGACCACTCGCGCAAGCGGGTGGTCATCCATTGCCGTACGCGGCTCGGGCCCGTCGGTTCGGCCGGCACCAGCATCGTCGCCGACCGGCTCAGCGCGACCGCGTGCTCGACCGCGAGCACCGCCACGTCGTCCTCGGTCGAACCCGCCACCGCGGAAGTGGCCAGCGAGCACAGGTTGCGCGGATCGCCACTGGACGCGGCCGCGGTCGCCGCCACCAGCGCGTCCAGCCCGTCGTTGAGCGGGTGCCCCCGGCGCTCGACCACGCCGTCACTGAACATCAGGATCGAATCGCCCGGCTCGAGCCGCACCTGACCGGTCTGCCAGCGGCCGCCCAGCCCCAGCGGGGCGCCCGGCGGCACCTTCACCAGCTCGGCCGTGGGCCGCCCGCCCCCCTGCCCGGCCCGGCGCAGCACCGGCGGCGGATGACCCGCGCTGGACATGGTGATCGTGCCGTCGGCCGGGTCGAGCACGCCGTAGACGACGGTCACGAAGATCTCTTCGTTGCGCGACTCGGCGCCCAGCGACCCGACCAGCCGGTCGAGCCCGGCCAGCACGCTCGGCGGGCTCGGATCGGTCAGCGCCATCGCCCGCAGCGCGGCCCGCACCTGACCCATCACCGCGGCCGCCCGCACGTCGTGACCGGCCACGTCGCCCAGCACCATCGCCAGCCGCCCGTCGGTCAGCCGGAACGCGTCGTAGAAGTCGCCACCGGCCGCGTTGCCGTCGACCCCCACGTCGTAGCGGGCCGCTATACGGAACGTTTCAAGCTCGGGCAGGTGCTCGGGCAGCATGCTGCGTTGCAGCAGTTGGGCGGTGCCGTGCTGGGCCTCGAACCGGCGGGCCCGCTCGGCCGCCTGCGCGATCAGCTGAGCGGCCGCACTGAGCAGGGCCCGCTCGGCCGGCAGCCACGTGTGCGCGCTGCGATAGCCGATGGTCAGCGCGCCGGTCAGCGACGGCGTGCGCAACGGCAGCGCGGCCAGCGCGCGTATGCGCTGCTCATGACGGTCGGCGGCGACGTCGCGCAACGGCTCCCCGTCCGGCACGAACGAGGGCCGGCCGGTCTGCGCCGCCGCCACTATCGGCGCGCGCGGATCGTCCGGCACCCTTTTCCACACCGGGGGGAGGCGCTCGTCGGCCTCGTCGAGCATCTCGCCGCGGATGCGCCGCACATAGCTGTAGCCGCCGGCACTGCTCCCGGAGGCGTCGTCGACCGCGAACGTGCAGTGGTCGACGTCGAACGAGGCCATCGCGTAGCCGAGCACGACCCGGGCCACGTCGTCGACGGTGAGCGCGCCGGCCAGCCGCGACGTCAGATCGCCCAGGTTTTGCAGGCGGCGGGTCACGGTGGTGGTCTCGGCGGCGACGGTCAGCACGCCGGTGACCTGGCCCCGCAGGTCACGCACGACGGAGTGGCCACGGGTGAAGAAGGCCTGCTCGGGGCGGCCGTGCTGACCCCGGACGACGGTGAGCGGCGCCTCGGCCTCGAGGAAGGGCCGGCCACTGCGGTAGACGGCTTCGACCGCGCCGCCCAGCCCGCGCGACTCCCACAGATCGCCGAACACCCCGGCCGCGGGCTGGCCCAGCGCGGCCGGGTGCAGCGTGCCGATCAGATCCGCGTACGCGTCGTTGTAGAGCAGCAGGAAGCCGTCACCGTGGCTGTAGGCCATCGGCATCGGGGAGGAGAGCACCAGCTCGACGGTCGCCGAAACGGCCGGATCCCAGTGGTCGCGGGGGCCGAGCTCGGTGCCGCTCCAATCGCGGCCGTGCACGAGATCGGCGCAGCTGGGACGGCCTGTCGGCGCCCCGGCCGGCTGCGCGGGCAGAGCGGGCATCACTGAGGGGCTCACCCCACCCGTCCCGGCCATGAGAAAAGAGTAGCCCGACTCGGCCATTCGGACGATGCCGCACCGGCCAACCGTCCGATTCTTGACGGTACGACCCCCTGATCCCCCTCGGGCGTTCTGTTCGTCATCTCACTCTGGGTAGTTTTATTCGCCCCGGTTGAGCCTGGCTTCCCCCCTTGGTCGTCACTTACAGTTGTTCGCGTGACCTCGAACCGCCGCCCCGCGCGCGCCCCGGCCCCCGTCGGCCTTCCCGGGCGGCGGCCTGTTCCGGGCCAGCGCCCGCCCTCGGACGACCTCGTCCTGATCGACCTCTCGGCCCCGCCGTCGCCTGCTCCCGTCCGCCGCCGCCGCCCGCTCGCCGCCCTTCTCCTGGTCGCCGCGGCGTTCGCTGTCGTCGCGGGTGGGGTGGGGTATGTCGCGTTGCGACCGGCCCTCCGGCTGGGACCGTCGGATGCCATCCCATCCGCGCCCGCCGTGGTCGCGACCCCACCCGCCTTCCGGCGCGGCGTGCCACCTCTGGCCGCCGACCCGATCCACCGCAGCCCCACCCCCTGACGCTCGTCCCCCCGCTGCTCCTGGGCCGCTGTTCCTGGCCGCGCTCCGGGTCGCTGCTCCTGAACGTGTGACAGCGGTGGTCGACGGGCGGTTTGCCTCGTTGCCTCCTATGGTCACCACGGGTCGGCAGCCGCCGACCGGCCGGAAGCAGGGAGTACGCGATGACCGGGGACGGCCTGGGCCGAGGACTCAGCGACATGTGGCGTTCGGTGCTGTTGTTCGTGCCGGCCGCCCTCGCCTTCGCCGCGATCCTCCTGGTCGGCTACTTGATCGCCCGCCTGCTGCGCACTGCCGTGACCCGCGGCCTGCACAAGGCGGGCCTCGATCGCGCCGTGGAACGCGGCGCCGCCGCCCGCCTGTTCGGCGCCGGCCGCACGACCGCCAGCGAGCTCTGCGGCCTGATCGCCTTCTACGGAATCTTGCTGTTCGCGCTGCAACTCGCTTTCGGGATCTGGGGCCCCAATCCGGTCAGCACGCTGCTGACCGACCTGATCGCCTGGCTGCCCCGCCTGTTCGTCGCGATCGTCCTGGTCATCGTGGCCGCCGCCATCGCCCGAGCCGCCCACGACCTCATCGAGGGCGCCCTGGGCGCGCTGACCTACGGCCGCGTCCTGGCCCGGGCCGCCTCGATCGTCATCGTCGCCCTGGGAGTGATCGCCGCCCTCGACCAGGTCCGCATCGCCACCTCGGTCACCCAGCCCCTGCTGATCGCCGTCCTGGCCACGGTCGCCGGCGTCCTGATCGTCGGCGTCGGCGGCGGCCTGATCCGTCCCATGCAGCAGCGCTGGGACACGTGGCTGCAACGCGCCGACGCCGAGTCCGCCACCATTCGCGACCACGCCCGCGCCTACGCCGCCGACCGAGCCCGCCAGGCCGAAGCCGACCGCCAAGCTGAAGCCGGCCGCCAGGCCGCGATCGAGGCCCGCGAGGCCGAGGAGGCCCGCGCCCGCCAGGCCGACGCCGATCGCCTCCGCCAGGCCGACCGCCACGCCGCGGCCCAGGCCCACCGGTCCGAGGAGGGCAGCCTCTCCGAGGATGACCAGGCCCGCCAGGCGGTGTCCGCCTACTCCACCGACCCCGACGCGGCAGCAGCCACCCAGGTGATCCGGGCCGAACCCCACGCGGACCACCTCCCCGCCGAGGAGACCCAGGTGATCCCGCCACCACGCCAGGCCGGCGAGGAAGACGTGGCCGCTCCCGAGGAAGACGCGGCCACGGTGATCAGCTCCGGCGCGGCCGACACCACGATCGTCAACCCCGGCCCGAACGAGACCCTGGTCATCGGCCCCGGGGAAATCGAACGCACCCAGGTCCTCCCACCCGCGGAAACAACCACCACCCGCCCCCTCCCCACGACGGACGACGAGGACCACCCAAGTAGCAATTCCGCACCGTCGTGACGCCCGGCCGAGGAGCAGCCGGTACGTCGGCCATCCGTGAGCCTGTGGATAAGCCGGCGATCGCGCCCTGTGGACAACCCGATCCCTGCGCTTGACAGGGCGTAGCTTCCCTTCCATTCCCCGGGCGGGTGGGGGTTAGGGATGGCGCTTGCGGGCGGGCAATTTCGATCATGGCCGCGTGCGTCAGGGCGGGGGCGCGCGGCGGTGTGGGCCGGGCGTCGGAGTCGGGCGAGCTCACGGGCCGGCGAGCAGCGCTTCGCGCAGGCCACGCCGGCATGCATCACGGCCGAGACGAGTCTCAGTGCTGCGTATGCGCCATGGCGGGCCGGGCGTGGGGGCCGGGGAGAAATGCGGAGGGCCGGTGCCGGGGAGATCCCCGGCACCGGCCCTCGATGAAAGGTCGGTCAGCCTGTTGCGGCGGTGCTAACGGTCGGTGGTCAGGAGGGCTGGGGCAGGGTGCGGGCCAGGGTGCAGACCGCCAGCAGGCGGCGGAGGACCCAGTCGTTGGCCGACCAGTCGATGACGTCGGCCGGCGGGCGCCAGCCGTGGGTGAAGGCGGCGTCGCGCACGCCCTCGGCGTAGGCGGCGAGCAGCACCGCGGTCAGCGGGCGGAGGTCGGTCGACAGGCTGTCGCGGATGCCCGCGGCATGCTGGTCGACGAGGGCCATCAGGCCGGGGTTGGCGTCGGCCGCGACGAGGCCGCTGACACCGACAGTGTCGTGCAGCTCGGCGAGGCTGGCGTGGGCGGAACGGTGGGCAGCACGGGCGGCAGCGCCGCTGAACAGGCCATTCATGAGAAGAACGTTAAGGAGCTTCGGGTAGCCAACGGTTCTTCGCACTGGTGCAGCTCGGTTGAAGATGGCGGGGCGGGGAAAACCAGGCGGCATGACGAACGCGGACGGCCCTGACCAGGGGCATCGGCGGCCCGGCGGGCTGGATGACGGGACCGTGGAGGCGCTGGGCAAGCTCAGCGCGGCGCTGGAGAGCACCGAGCGGGCGCGCGGGCATCTCTACTCGTTCCATCAGCTCACCGGCAAGGCCGATTTCGAGCTGGACGAGGCGGTGGAGCTGTTTCGCAAGGCCGGCCACGATGCGATCGCCGACCGGATCCAGCGGGATCTGATCGGGCGCAACGTCACCCCGGGGCATTGGACGTTCCAGCTGGTCGAGGAGTACGACGACGGCTACTGGAGCGAGTTCCGGGCGGTGGAGCGGGCCGCCCGCGACGAGCTGGCGGGCGGGCGGCGGCATCTGTACGAGGCGGAGCTCAAGGAGCGGCGTCGCACCCACGGCCGTGCGGGGCACGAGGCCCGCTGATCACTCCGCCGGTTCGGCGACAACGGGGCGGCGGCGCTGGGCGTCGTCGGCGAGGATGACCGTGGCCACGACCAGGGCGACCACCACGGCGAAGAGCCACGACGCGTCGTCGATCAGTCGGGCCGCCAGCGGGGCCTGGAACGCCGCGAGGAGGAAGCCCACCCACGCGAGACGACGCTGACTATCGGAGAGAAATCCGGCAGAACGCATTCGGACAGTCTTACTCGCAACGGGCCCATCGCCGTCACCCGTTCGGCCGATTATGCGTTGACCGATCGTGCCCTCAGTGTTGCGTCGCCGTCGCTCAACATTTGCGTTCTGGCTGGTCAGCGCGTTGATGGTGGCCGGCTGTGAGGCTCGTGTGCCGGTCGGTGCACCCGTGGAGTATGCACACGTCGTGACGGGCGTGTTACAGGATCGGACAATCGCCCGTCTGGTGGTGCCGGACGCCGCGTCCCGGGTGCAGGTGGTGCTGGCCAACATTCCGGGGCTGCTCTATCGCATCAGCACGCCGGCCGGTTCGGGCCTGACGCCGAGGGTGACCCGCCGGGGCGCGGTGGTGCGGGCCGGGCTGGCGCCGACCGGGCAGGACGGGCCCGACGAGGTACGCATCGTGCTCAACCGCGGCGTGCGCTGGGACATCCGGCTGCCCGCGGGAGCGGGGGAGCAGAGCCTCGACTTGGCGCGCGGCCGCCTGACCCGCCTCGACGTGGGCGCCTCCGGGCTGGTCGAGCTGCGCCTGCCCCGGCCGTACGGGACGGTGCCGGTGACCCTCACCGGCGGGATCGGCACGTTGTCGGTGATCGCGCCGCAGGGTGCGCCGGTGCGCCTGCATCTGGCCGGGGGCGCCGGTTCGGCCCTGACGCCGTGGACCGCGGACGAGGAACTGCCGCCCGCCACCACCCTGGCCCCGGCGATCTGGCTCACCGCCCGCGACCGCTACGCCGTGAGAGCCAAAGCGGGGATCGGCATCCTGTCGCTGCGCCGCACGGAAATGTCCGGGGCCGGAAGCCGGTGATCGGCTTGCGTCGCAGTGAGGCCGCCGGCCGGGACGGGACAGTACGAAGCGGCCGCCCGGAAAGCTCCGGACGGCCGCTGCGCAATGGAACCCCTTTGGATCTACTCGCCGGGGCGGTCTACCTGGCCGCGCCAGGCGCCGGTCTCGGCGCCTCCGCGGCTCTCGATGTATTCCTTGAACCGCTTGAGGTCGCCCTTCACGCGGTGGTCGACGACGCCGAGCTTGGCTCCGGCGTTCTCGACGAAGCCCTGCGGGTCGAAGTCCATCTGGACGGTGACCCGGGTGTGCGTGTCGTCGAGCCGGTGGAAGGTGACCACGCCGGCCTGCTTCTCGCCCTCGGTCGACTTCCAGGCCACCCGCTCGTCGGGGAGTTGCTCGGTGATCTCGGCGTCGAACTCGCGCTTGACCCCGGCGATCTCCGTCTTCCAGTGGGTGTGCGTGGCATCCAGCTGGCGGATCTCCTGCACACCCTCCATGAAACGGGGGAACTCCTCGAACTGCGTCCACTGGTTGTACGCGGTGCGCACAGGAACGTCGACGTCTACGGACTCGGTCACGGTGCTGCTCACGGTGTGAACTCCTCCTGATTGTGTTTCCCCGCCTTGCGTCTCAAGGGGTGCCCGGGTCGGCGGGAGCTAAACGAGGAGCGAGCGGTGTCTTCGGATTCGTGTCTCCCGCCTGGCGCAGCCGGGCCCGCTGAACCTCGGCGTTGACCTGCACGCCGAGGAGCACCGCGATGTTCGACAAATAGATCCAGACGAGGAACGCCATGATCGCGCCGAGGCTGCCGTAGGTGCGGTCGTACGAGCCGAAGTTGGCCACGTAGAGGCCGAACCCGAACGACGCGATGCTCCACACGAGAAGGGACACCCCGCCGCCCACGGTGAGCCAGCGGAACCGGGGCTGGCGCACGTTCGGGGCGATCCAGAACAGCAGCGAAAGGACGACGGTGGCGATGGCGACCAGCACCGGCCAGCGCCCGACCGACCACAGCTGGCGGGCCGTCGCGCCGGCGCCGAGCGCATCGCCGACGGCGTCCACCAGGGGCCCGCTGATGATCAGGCCGGCGCCGATCGCGGCCAGCAGCATGAGCGCGACGGCGGCCAGCGCGATCTCCAGGAGCTGGAGTTTCCACCAGCTGCGGCCCTCGCGGACGCCGTAGATGCGGTTGGACGCCCGGCTGAACGTGGAGACGTAGCCGGAAGCCGACCAGAGCGCGAGCAGCAGCCCGAAGCCGAACAGCACCTTGGCCGAGTCCTGCTTGACCAGCAGGGCCTGCACGATCGTGATCAGCTGCTCGTTGTCGACGACCGAGCCGATGCCGAGGTCGCGCAGGATCTCGATGGTGGCGGTGAGCACCGTGGAGCCGTCGGTGACCAGGTTGATCAGGGCGACGATCACCACGAGCGAGGGGATGAACGCGGTGACGGTCTGATAGGTCATCGCGGCGGCGAAGTCGGAGCAGTCGTCCTCGATGTACCCGGCCACGCTGCGCCACAGCACCGAACGCCAGTAGCGCCATCTCAACTGGCGCAGCCGTCGAGGCACCGGGCGCGGCGTAACGTCGTCGGCGTGCGCTTCCGACTCGCGATCGACCGTCGGCTCTGCGTCCATTGACGGCTCCTCGAGTTATGTGAAATCCAGCTACCCGGGCACGTTGGGCGACAAACGCGAGGGGTAAGGGACAGGCCATGGAAAGCGCGGATGCGATCGTCGTCGGCGCCGGGCACAACGGCCTGGTCGCGGCGAACCTGCTGGCCGACGCCGGGTGGTCGGTCCTCGTCCTGGAGGCCACGCCGCACCCCGGTGGCGCCGTGCGGTCGGGCTACGTGACCGCGCCGGGCTACCTCAGTGACCTTTTCAGCTCCTTCTACCCGCTGGGGTACGCCTCGCCGGTGCTGACCGGCCTCGACCTGGGCCTGACCTGGACACACGCGCCCGACGTGCTGACCCACCTGCTGCCGGACGGGCGGGCCGCCACGCTGAGCCGCGATCTGTCCCGCACGATGCAGTCGCTCGAGCAGTTCGCGGACGGTGACGGCGAGCGCTGGGCCTCGACGTACGAGGAGTGGCGGACGATTTCCGAGCCGCTGCTCGACGCGCTGCTCGGCCCGTTCCCGCCGGTGCGGTCGGGCCTGCGGGCCGTACGCCGGCTGAAGGCCCCCGGCGCGCTCCGGCTGGCCCGCCGTCTGTTGTTGTCGGCCCGCGAGCTCGGCGCCGAGATGTTCCGCGGGGAGGGTGCGCCGCTGATGCTGGCCGGCTGCGCCCTGCACACCGATCTCTCGCCCGAGGACGCCGGGAGCGGGGTGTACGGCTGGCTGCTGGCGATGCTGGGCCAGGAGCACGGCTGGCCGGTGCCGGTCGGCGGCGCCCAGCAGATCACCGACGCGCTCGTCCGGCGGCTGGAGCAGCGCGGCGGCCGCATCATCTACTGCGCCCGAGTCGAAAAGATCTTGATCGCTCGCGGCCGGGCCATGGGCGTCCGAACCGCCGACGAGACCTACCGGGCCTACCGTGCCGTGCTGGCGGACGTGCCGGCCCCCGTGCTCCATCTCGACCTGGTGGGGGAGCGGTGGCTGCCGGCCCGGCTGGTCGAGGATCTGGCCCACTTCCGCTGGGACGGCGCCACGGTGAAGGTCGACTGGGCGGTCGGCGCCAAGATGCCCTGGAAAAATCCGGCCGCGGCCGGCGCCGGCACGGTCCACCTGGGCGCCGACATGAACGGCCTGACCCGGTACTCGGCCCATCTGGCCACCGACGAGATGCCCCCGCACCCGTTCCTGCTGCTCGGCCAGATGACCACGGCCGACCCGACGCACTCGCCGGCCGGGACGGAGTCGCTGTGGGCCTACACCCACCTGCCGCACCGCGCGCACTGGGAGCCTGACGAGGTCGCCGCCCACGTCGAGCGGATGGAGACGGTGCTCGAGGAGCACGCCCCCGGCTTCCGGCAGCAGGTCGTGGGGCGCAACGTCTTCTCCCCGGCCGACCTCGAACGGGAAAATCCGTCCCTGGTCGGCGGCGCCCTCGGTGGCGGCACGGCGGCCGCGTTCCAGCAGCTCTTCCTGCGCCCCGTCCCTGGCCTCGGCCGCGCCGACACCCCGGTCGACCGCCTCTACCTGGCCAGCGCCTCGGCCCACCCCGGCGGTGGCGTGCACGGCGCCCCCGGCAGCAACGCCGCCCGGGCCGCCCTGGCCCGCCACCGCAGCCTGACCGGCGGCGCCTACCGCGCGGTGATCAACGCGGGGAACCGGGCTGTGTACGGCTGACCGGCGCGCGCTCGGCGATGTCGGCCAGGCGGCTCAGTGACTCGAGGTTGCGGCGGTGCAGGACGAGGTCATTGATCTTGTTGCGGACGGCCAGCAGCGGGCCGTTCTCGAAGTCCTCGTGCATGGTGACCTCGGTGGCGTCGTTGCCGGCCGGCTCGAGCCGGATGTCGACCACCGCCTCGCCGAGCGGCCAGAGGCCCGCCTTCAGACGCAGGCGACGGCCGGGCTCGACCAGCAGGACCTCGGATTTGTCGTGCAGCGAGAGGGGCCACGGGCCGGCCTTGTGGTGCAGCCGGCTGCCCACCGCGGGCCAGCCGGCGTCGACGTCGCGGATGTGCACCGTGCCGACCACCCAGTCGCTGTAGCTCCAGCCGTCGGCCAGGACGGCGAACACGCGGTCGGGCGACGCCTGGACGGTACGCTGCACAGTAGCCATGACCAGGACATACCCTGCGAGAAACCTGCGTAACGGAGAGGCCCAGGTTTACGAATTCGGCGGTCGGGCACTTGCCACCGCGTACCGCAGCCATACGGAGGGGAACACGTGCGCATCGCCATGATTTCCGAGCACGCCGGCCCCCGAGGTGACGGCGGGCAGCAGACCCACGTCGCCGATCTCTCCGTCGCTCTGGCCGAGGACGGGCACGACGTCCGCGTCTACACCCGCCGCGAGGATCCGGACGTGGCCGAGGTGGTCACCACCCCGGGCGGCATCCGCGTCGTGCACGTGCCCGCCGGCCCGGCCCGCTTCCTCCCGCCCGACCTGCTGCTGCCGCACATGGGCGAGTTCGCCCGCTGGCTCGAGCAGAACTGGCGCCACGGCGACTGGAAGCCCGAGGTCGCGCACGCCCACTTCTGGACCAGCGGCTTGGCCGCGGTCACCGCCGCCCGCCAGGTCGGCATCCCGATCGTGCAGTCGTTCCACGAGCTCGGCGAGATCCAGACCGGCGCCACCGGCCCCTCCCGCACCGGTTACGAGCGGGCGCTCGGCCGGGCGGTCGACCAGGTGGTCGCCCAGACCCAGGACGAGATGCAGGGCCTCGTCCGGATCGGCATCCCGCGGGCCCGGCTGACCGTCGTGCCGGCCGGCGTCGACAGCATCCGATTCAGCCCGGACGGCCCGGCCGTCGAGCGCGACCCCGAGCGGCCGCGCATCCTCTCGGTCGGGCACCTGGTCGAGGGCAAGGGCTTCGGCGACGTCCTGCAGGCCATGCGGTACGTGCCCGGGGCCGAGGTGGTGGTGGTCGGCGGACCGCCGGCCGACCAGCTGCCGGCTGACGCGGGGGCCCGCAAGCTCCGCGCGCTCGCCGAGAAACTGCAGGTCAGCGACCGGTTCCGGATGGTCGGGGCGGTTTCCGCCAAAGACATGCCGAGCTGGTACCGCTCGGCCGACCTGCTCGTCGCAGCCCCCTGGCAGGACCAGTTCGAGCAGTCCGCGCTCGAGGCGATGGCCTGCGGCGTCCCGGTGATCGGCACGGCCGTCGGCGGCCTGACCGAGACCGTGGTCGACGGGCTGACCGGCGACCTTGTCCCGGCGCGCGACCCGCGGGCGCTCGGCGGGGCACTGCGCCGGTTGGTCAACGACAAGGTCCGGCGCTTTGCGTACGCGACGGCAGCGCTCGACCGGGCCCGGCAGGCGTACTCCTGGAAGCGCGTCGCCTCCCAGGTCGGCTCGGTCTACTCGGCCGTCACCGGCCTGCGCAAGAGCTCCAACAGCGAAGCGGTCGCTCAAACAGGCACGGCGTAGGACGGCATCCACCAACTGGTGGACCCGGGGACGAGCGAGCTGGTCGATTCGACGCCCCCGGGCTGATGTGACGCTCGATGCATGACAGTCATCGAGGTCCGCCACCTGCGCAAGACGTACGGGGAAACGGTCGCGGTACGGGACGTCTCCTTCACCGTGGAGGCCGGGGAGATCTTCGGGATCCTCGGCCCCAACGGCGCCGGCAAGACCACCACGGTCGAGAGCATCTCCGGCCTGCGCCGCCCCGACGGCGGCACGATCGAGGTGCTCGGCCGTGAACCGGGCGACAAGTCGCTGCGCCACGACGTCGGCGTGCAGCTGCAGGAGAGCCAGCTGCCCGACAAACTCCTCGTCCGCGAGGCGCTCGATCTCTACGCCTCCTTCTATCCCGACCCGGCCGACTGGCGCGCGCTGACCCGCGAGCTCGGTCTGGCCGACAAGCTGGCCACGCCGTACGCGAAGCTGTCCGGTGGTCAGAAGCAGCGCCTCTCGATCGCCCTCGCGCTGATCGGCAACCCGCAGATCGCGATCCTCGACGAGCTGACCACCGGGCTCGACCCGCAGGCCCGCCGCGACACCTGGGATCTGATCGAGTCGGTCCGCGACAGCGGCGTCACGATCGTGCTGGTCACCCATTTCATGGAGGAGGCCGAGCGGCTCTGCGACCGGCTGGCCGTGATCGACCACGGCGAGGTCGTGGCGCTGGACACCCCGGGCGGCTTGGTCGCCGGGATGGACACCGAGCAGCGGATCCGGTTCCGGCCGTCCGCGCCGGTCGACGACGCGCTGCTGAGCGGGCTGCCCGAGGTGCGTTCGGTGCACCGGCACGGCTCGCAGGTCGAGGTCGTCGGGACCGGCAACCTCCTGCACGCGGTCACCTCGGTGCTCGCCGTCCACCAGATCATCGCCGCCGACCTGCGGATCGAGCAGGCCAGCCTGGACGACGCGTTTGTCCGGCTGACCGGCCGTTCGGCCAAGGAGTGACTCCGATGCGTGTCTTCGCCAAGCTGACCCTGACCGAGCTTCGGCTGTTCCTGCGCGAGCCGATGGCCAACTTCTTCGTCCTGTTCTTCCCGACCCTGCTGGTGGTGATTCTCGGCAACATCCCATCGTTCCGGGAGCCGTCCGACGACCTCGGCGGCGCCCGGGTGATCGACCTCTACGTCGGCATCGCCGTGGTGCTGACCGTGGCCATGGTGTCCATTCAGATCACGCCCGCGGTCCTGGCGATGTACCGGGAGCGCGGGGTGCTGCGCCGGCTGGCCACCACCCCGGTGTCACCGCTCAAGATGCTGGGCGCGCAGCTGGCGATGAACGGGCTGGCCGCGATCGTCTCGACCGCCTTGGTGCTCGCCGTCGGCCGGATCGCCTTCGACGTGCCGCTGGCCGGGCAGTTCGCCGGTTTCGTGCTGGCCTTCCTGCTGACCGCGGCGGGCACGCTGGCCATCGGTCTCTTCGTCGCCGCGATCGTGCCCAACGGCAAGGCCGGCAACTCGATCGGCACGCTGCTCTTCTTCCCGCTGATGTTCTTCGCCGGGCTGTGGACGCCGCGCGAGGTGATGCCCGACGTGCTGCAGCGGATCGCCGACTTCACGCCGCTGGGCGCGGGGGAGCGCGCCCTGAACGACGCGATGACGGGGAGCTGGCCCAACCTGCTCTCGGTTACCGTTCTGGTGGGGTACGTGGCCGCGTTCGGATTCGCCGCCGTGCGCCTGTTCCGCTGGTCCTGACGGGGGTGACGGTGATGGTGGTGGAGAGGCCCGCGGCGGACCGCGCCGAGCGGACGCGCAACCGGCTCGACGAGCTCGCGGTCCAGGTGCCGTACATCGCCCTGGTCTGCTCGGTCGCCCTGGTGCTGGCCGGCGAGACGGTCGACATCGCGCATCAGCCCTGGCCGGTGCTGGGCCTCGTCACCGCCATCACCGTCGGGTGGCTGCTCTGGTGGGTCACCCTGCACCCGCAGTGGGCGAACGACGAGCCCAAGATGCTCGTCTTCTTCGGCGGCCTGGTCGTCCTGATCCTGCTGCTCATCTGGTGCAGCCCGCTGTTCGGCTTCTTCGCCTGGTCCGGTTACCTGCTGACGACCCGCGGGCTGCGCTCCTGGCGCCCGGTCGCCGGCGGCAGCGTGATCGCCCTGTCCAGCGCGATCTCGCAGATGGGCGGCTTCGCGACCCTGGCCGACCGCGACTCGTGGCCGGTCTTCGCCGTGGTGCTGGCGATCAACGTGGGGGTCGCGTCCACGATGATCTGGTTCACCAACCAGAACCACAAGCAGTCCGAGCGGCGCGCGCAGACCATCGACGAGCTGGCCGAGGCCAACATGAAGCTGGCCGCGGCCCTGCAGGAGAACGCCGGTCTGCACGCCCAGCTGCTCAACCAGGCGCGCGAGGCGGGCGTGCTCGACGAGCGGCAGCGGATGGCCGGCGAGATCCACGACGTGCTGGCCCAGGGCCTGACCGGCATCGTCACCCAGCTCGAGGCGACCGAGGCCGCGGCCGACCGGCCCGCCGACTGGCAGCGCCACCTGGGCCACGCCAAGCGCCTGGCCCGCGACAGCCTCAGCGAGGCGCGTCGGTCGGTGCAGGCGCTGCGGCCGCAGACGCTCGACAGCTCCGGCCTGCCCGAGGCGATCGGCGACCTGGTGGCCGACTGGCGACGGGTGCACGACGTCGGGGCGGAGCTGACCACGACGGGCACGGCACGCCGGCTGCTGCCCGAGATCGAGGCGACCCTCCTGCGTACGGCGCAGGAAGCTCTGGCCAATGTGGCCCGGCACGCCGGCGCCGGCCGGGTCGGGCTGACCCTGTCCTACATGGAGGATGTGGTGACGCTGGACGTGCGGGACGACGGGGCCGGCTTCGACCTGGAGGCGCCGCGCGAGACCACCGAGACCGGCGGGTACGGCCTGGCCGCGATGCGCGAACGGCTGGCCCGGATAGCCGGCAGCCTCGAGGTCGAGTCCGAACCGGGCGCCGGCACCGCGCTGTCGGCCTGCGTGCCGGCCCTCGCCGCCGGGGCCCACGCATGATCAGCCTGATCCTCGTCGACGATCACCCGGTGGTCCGCGACGGCCTGCGTGGCATGTTCGCCGGGGACGACCGGTTCCGCGTGCTCGGCGAGGCGGGCGACGGCTTCGAGGCGCTCGCCGTGGCCCAGGCGGTCGACCCGGACGTCGTCCTGATGGATCTGCGGATGCCGGGGATGGACGGGGTGACCGCGATCAAACAGCTGCACGCGCGGGGGTGCCGGGCCCGGGTACTCGTGCTGACCACCTATGACACCGACGCCGACGTGCTCCCGGCGATCAAGGCGGGCGCCACCGGCTACCTGCTCAAGGACGCGTCGCGCGACGAGCTCTTCCGGGCCGTGACGGCGGCCCACCGGGGTGAGTCGGTGCTCTCCCCGGCGGTGGCCCGGCGGCTGATGGGCAACGTGCGCTCGCCGGCCAAGGAGCCGCTGAGCCAGCGCGAGCTCGAGGTGCTCACCCTGATCGCCCGGGGCAACTCGAACAAGGAGGCCGCGAGCCGCCTCTTCATCAGCGAGGCCACGGTCAAGACCCACCTGCTGCACGCGTACGCCAAATTGGGTGTCCGCGACCGCGCGGCGGCCGTGGCCGTGGCCTTCGAGAGGGGCCTGCTCCAGAGTTAGGAGCGGGGCTCGCCGCGGTAGGTGCCGAACGACCACAGGTTGCCCTCGGGATCGCGGGCGGTGAAGTCGCGCGAGCCGTAATCGGTGTCGAACGGCGCCTTGAGGATCTCGGCCCCCGCCTGGGCCGCCCGCTCGTGCAGGGCGTCGATGTCGTCGGCCACCACGTAGGCGCCGAACGTGCCCGGCTTCAGCGGCCACCCGTCGTCCGGGCCGCGACCGGCCGAGCCGAGCATGATGCCCCCGCCGAGCGGCCAGCTCAGCTGGGCGTGATCCACCCGGTCGCCCTCGCCGTGCACGACGACCTCGGCGAAGCCGAACGCGTCGACCAGGAACCGGATCAGGGCGCGGGCGTCGTCGGCCCGCAACGTCGGCCACACCTGCGGTGGCGGTGTCTTCGCATCAGTCATGAACCTCATCCTGCCGTCCGGTCAGGGTGAGGTCTTGGACGAAACCGAACTGGTCGGCCAGCCACTCGGACGGGGTGCAGCCGGCCAGCGCGCGGAACTCGCGGACCAGATGCGACTGGTCGGCGAAGCCGTGGGCCGCCGCGACGTCCCCTATCCGGGCGTCTGGCCGCAGCGCTCGGCGGGCCCGGTCGAAGCGGGCCACCCGGGCCGCCTCCTTGGGCCGCAACCCGACCTCGGCCCGGAACCGGTCGGTCAGGTGCCGCCCGCTCCAGCCCACCTCGGCGGCGACGGCCGCGACCGGCTCACCCCGCAAGACCCGGCCCCACGCGTACGCCACCTCGGGCCGGATGCTTTTGGCGGTCCGCATCCGTTTCGTCAGGGCGGCGTCGATCACGGCGAAGCGGCTCGGCCAGTCGGGGGCGTCGATCAGCCGTTCCCGGGCCTCGGCCACCGTGGCCTCGCCGAGCACGGCCGCCGCGTCCACGTCGAGGCCGGCCAGCTCGGCCGACGGCAGCCCGAGCAGCGCGCGGCAGCCCAGCGGCCGCAACGCCACCTGCACCCCGGACTGCCGCCCGTCGTGCGTGATGACGGCCGGCGCCAGGTGCAGGCCGCCGATCAGCGAGTCGTAGCGGCCGGGCCGCTGCCGCGGATCGGGGTGGGCGGCCATGACCAGCGGGTCGTCCATGGTCAGGATCATCGTCAGGTGCGGCGAGGGCAGCCCGAGATGCCGCATCGGAGGCGCCCCGCGCTGCCGGTAGCCGGAGTAGTGCGCGACGAACTCCGCAAGCCCGGCACCCGGCCGGGCCTGCATGTATTCCTCGACGATCATCAGTCGGCGAGGGCCTTGGCGAGGTCGTCGCGGAAGGCGCGCTCGCTCTCGGTCACGGTCTCGCCGCCCAGCCCCAGGACGCCACCGGTCGAGGACGCGCCGACCACGCTCTCGGCGATCTCGACCAGCCAGTGCTTGTAGGTCTCGGCGTCGGCCTGCGCGGCCTTGGCCACCAGCAGCCCGTTGACCTCGGCCGCCCGGCCCAGCACGTCCTGGGTGTAGGCGATGGGGTCGCGCGGCTCGATCACCGGCGCCTCCTCGCCCAGCTCGGGGTCGCCGAACCGGGCCACGATCGCCCCGGCCACCGCCGCGACCAGAGGGCTGGCCGACGCCCGGGCGTCCGAGACGACGTCGAGCCCGGCCGCGATCTCGTTGCGGGTCTTGCGGGTGCTGTCGGGGGTGGCGGCGCTGGCCGCGGTGAGCACCGATTGCGGCAGTCCGACGAGCAGCCCCCACTCGGCGTCGGTGAAGCCCAGCATCGAGTACAGCGGATCGTCACTCACGGTGAATCCTTAGGGTCGGCGAAGCGTGTCGAGCTCTTATACCCCACCGGCGAGCAGACCGATCACGCGATGAAGGTCGGCCACGTACGTGTCGAGGTCGTCGTCGGGCGTGCCCGTCCACGGCCCGTCCAGGTCGGATCGGTGGCGGGTGACATGCACGGTGTACGCGGTCAGCTGATCACGCGCATTCTCGGCCTCGGTCACCTGCTCGCCGATCGCCCGCCGGGCGGCCAGGCACAGGTCGATGCGTTCGGCCAGCCACAGCGGCGCGTTCGCGGCGCGGCGGGACGCGGTCTCGGCGTCCGCGCCGGCCAGCAGCGCGATGCGGTTGGCCTGCGGCCGAGCACGGTGACCGCCTCCTGCAGCCGATCGTCGATCAGCTGACGCCACCGCTCACCATGCATGGCCGGACAATATCCGACGACTGCACCTCAGCGGCGGTGCCCGGCGACTCGCACCCGGAACGACAGCGCCGGGCCGGGGGTCGGGGTGGTCTTGCGGGCCAGCACGTAGTCGGGCGACTCGAGCCGCAGGTCGAGGCGGTGGAACAGCCGGGCCATGGTGACCAGCATCTGCACGTCGGCCAGGGTCTTGCCCAGGCAGACGTGCTGCCCCCGCCCGTACGGCGAATAGGCCCCGGCCTGCAGGTGCTCGGCGCGCGGTTTCTCGTAGCGGTCGATGTCGAAGCGCATCGGGTCGGGGAAGTACTCCTCGAGGAAATGCGGGACGGTCGTGCCCACGTACAGGCTCTCGCCCTCGGTGATCTGGTGGCCCTGGAACTCGAAGTCGCGAGTGGCCGTGCGCATCTGCACCACCGCGATCGGGTGGAGCCGCATCGTCTCCATCAGGGCGCCGCGGATCGACGGGATGTCCCGCAGGTCTTTCTCGGAGAACGAGTCGCGGGCGAACAGTGCGTCCGCCTCGGCCTGCACCCGGGCCAGCACGTCGGGGTGCTTGAGCACGGCGTAGACGAACGCGGCGATCGTGTTGGCCACGGTGTCGAGCCCGGCCACGTACGGCCCGGTGACGCTGATCAGCAGGTCAGAGGCGGGCATCGCGGCCGGCCGTTCGCGGTGGGCCCGCAGCAGGTCGTCGATCAGCACGGCCGGCTTGCCGTCCGGCCGTTCCCTGTCCTCGATCATCTTGGTGGCGAGCTCGGCGACCCGGGCCTTGGCCCGCCGGTAGCGCGGGTCGCGCAGCATGATCTTCGGCCGCTGATGGGTCACCAGCACGTTGAGGATGTATTGGGTGGCCAGCCGGATGTCGGCCACGTACTCCGGGCGGGAGGCGCCGGTGAGCAGCTCGCCCAGCTGATCGGTGACCAGCTCCTGCATCGAGCGCAGCACCGGCACCGAGGCCCCCGGCGCCCAGGTGCGGTCGAGGTTGCGGTCGGTGATCGCCACGACCTCGTCCAGCCGGTCGGCGATCGCCTCGCGGGAGTAGCCGCGGCGCATGATGTCGCGCAGCTCCTTATGGGCCGGGCCGTCCTCGCCGGGCAGCGTGCGGGTGGCCCCGTACTCGTCGACCAGCCCCCGCCAGAACTCCTTGGAGCGCAGGCTGTCGCGCCCCTCTTTGGTGCCCATGAACTCGGCGGCCTCGGGCCCGGCGATGACCGGATGCTCGCGGCCCATCACCCGGACGCGGAAGACCGGACCGTACTGGCGATAGCAGTCGACGAAGAACTGGGCGGGATCGCGCGCCATCGAGACCGCGCTCCCCACCACCGGCAGCCCCCGTACGACAGGCGTAGGCGTCGTCACGTCACGGATCGTATCGACGGGGGTCGCGCATAGCGACCCTGACGATGTGCCAAAGCGGCCTTCGGCGGATCAGTCGGGTTCAGCGAGCCGGGCCGCCGATCACCTCGATCGCATGGTCCGTCTGACCGCGGATCACGAGTGGGCCGACCGCTTCTATTTCGTCTTCGTGAGCAGTTTGTGCTCGAGAACGACCGGGACGGAGAGTGTCTTGTAGCCGACCTCGTCGAACAGCACGGTCATCCGGTCTTCCTCGTAACCCATCACCGTGCCCAGGCCCCACCCGCCGTGGCGGACCTTGGCGTGGACCGGGAAGGGCTCGTCGCCGGCCGCGGTGACCAGCTCGGCGGCGCTGCCCTCGACGCAGTTGTCGCAATGGCCGCACGGCTTCGGCAGGTCTTCGCCGAAATAGGCGAGCAGGGTCTGGGTGCGACAGGCGCGGGTCTCGGCGAAGCCGCGCATCATGTCGGTCCGCGAGCGCGACACGACCTGCTGGCGTTCGCTTTCCTTGACCGCGGCCGCGGCGGCCGCGGCCGGCAGCGGGGCGAAGACGGGGACGGTCAGCTTGTTGCCCCGGCCGGTGACCACCGCGCCCACGTGCTCGAGCAAGCCGAGGTAGGCACCCAGCTTGCGCGGGCCCAGCCCGGTCTTCTCCTTGAGCTCGGCCTTGGTGATCGGGCCCGAGCGCAGCGCGGCCGCCAGCTCGCGCAGCTCGACCTCGTCGGGGGAGCCGCCGCTGAAGAACCTTTGGATCGCCTCGTCCTCGGCCCGCCACAGCAGCAGGGCCTGCGCCCCCTCGTTGTCGCGGCCCGAGCGGCCGATCTCCTGGAAGTAGCTGTCCGGGGAGTCGGGCAGGGCCACGTGGGCCACCCAGCGGATGTTGGGCTTGTCGATGCCCATGCCGAAGGCCGACGTGGCGACCATGATCTCGATCTTGTCGGCGGTGAAGTCCTCGTGCTTCTGCTCGCGGGCGCCGCCGGCCATGCCGCCGTGATAGAAATCGGCCGGATATCCGGCGTCGCTCAGCCGGGACGCCAGTTCCTCGGCCGCGCGCCGGGTGGCGACGTAGATGATGCCGGGGCGCGGCGCCGAGTCGAGCATTGCCGTCAGCTTGCGCCAGCGGTAACCCTCGTCGGGGCAGTAGGCCACCTGGAGGAAGAGGTTGCGCCGGTCGAGGCCGGACACGTGCACCTCGGGCTTGTGCAGGTGCAGCCGCTCGATGATGTCGTCGCGCACCGGCGGCGAGGCGGTCGCGGTCAGGGCCAGCACCGGCGGCCGGCCGATCCCCTTGATCAGGTCGCCCAGCGCGAGGAACTCAGGGCGGAAATCGTGGCCCCAGGCCGAGATGCAGTGCGCCTCGTCCACCGCGACCAGGCCGGGCTTGAGCGCCTTGACCTCGGCCATCCGCTCGGGATCGCTGAGCTGCTCGGGGGTGATGAAGAGGAACTCGGCCCGGCCCTCGCGGATCTCCCGGATCGCCTCGCGCTGCTGGTGCGGCGTCTCGGCCGAGCTGACCCGGACCGCACGGATCTTGGGGTCGTTCCGCTCGTTGAGGGCGGCGATCTGGTCCTGCTGCAGGGCGAGCAGGGGGGAGATCACGACCGTGGGGCCGGGCAGCAGCACGGCGGGGATCTGATAGATCGCCGATTTGCCGGCCCCGGTGGGCAGCACGACCAGGGCGTCGCGGCGGCGCAGTACGGCCCGCATCGGCTTGAACTGGCCCGGCCGGAGCGTTGGCCACCCGAACTGCTGGCGGGCGACCTTACGCAGGCGTGGTCCATACACTGGAAACTTCATCGAGCGGCCATTTTGCCCCACGAATGTGACCGGCAAACGCTCACGAGATCTTGGGCAGGATCTCGTTCGAATAAAGCTCGAACAGGCCCTCGGAGTGCGGGCCGCTGTTGGCCACGTACACCTCGTCGAAGCCGGCCTGGCGGTACTTGTCGATCATCTCGAGGTGGGCCGCCGGGTCGTTGCCGCAGACGAACGCCTGGCGCACCATGTCCTCGGTCACCAGCTCGGCCGCCTGCTCGAAGTGCTTGGGCGACGGCAGCACCTGGGAGAGCTCGCCCGGCACGCCGGCGTTGGGCCATTTCTCGTACGCGATCCGGGCGCCCTCGTCCTCGGTGGCGGCGAAGGCGGCCTTGAACCCGGCCTGCGCGACCTTCTTCCCGCCGCCGGCCGACCGGAAGCGGGACACCAGCTCGCCGTCCGGCATGGTGCTGACGTAGCCGTCGCCGATCCGCCCGGCCAGGTCGACCGCCTTGGGCCCGAACCCGGAGATCAGCACCTCGACCGGTTCGGCCGGCCGGGTGTAGATGCGGGCGTTCTCCACTGTGTAGTGCTTGCCGTGGTGGGAGTAGTTGTCGCCGGTCCACAGCCCCCGCATGATCTCGATGGACTCCTCGAGCATCTCCAGCCGGACGTCCAGCTCGGGCCAGGCGTCGCCGAAGATGTGCTCGTTGAGGGCCTCGCCGGTGCCGACGCCGAGCCGGAACCGGCCCCCGGTCAGCACCGCGCTGGTCGCCGCGGCCTGGGCTATCACCGCCGGGTGGATGCGGACCGTCGGGCAGGTGACCGCGGTGGTGATCGGCAGGCTGGTCGCCTGGCTCAGCGCCCCGATCGTCGACCAGACGAAGGCGCTCTGCCCCTGGGCGTCGACCCAGGGGTGGTAGTGGTCGGAGATCCAGAGGCCGCCGAAGCCCGCGCGCTCGGCGCCACGGGCCTGTTCGAGCAGCTCGGCCGGGGTGTATTCCTCGGACGAGAGAAAGTATCCGATGCGCATGCCGCCCGGATTACCCCTATTTCTTGCCGCCGAACATGCGGCGGATCGCCCAGATGAGAATGAGGAACGCCAGGGCGACGCCGAGCAGTCGGACGGCGTGCACCTCGGACCAGTCGACGGTGGCGGCGGCCAGCACGGTGGGGGTCACCCGGGCATCGTATCGACCGACTTTTGTCCAAACCTAATAGAAAGGTTTGTTGACTAAATCGCGGGGAGGGTGTGACCATAGGTCCGCACAGCGGGGGTGCGCGCTCCCAAGAGCGCGCTGGACGTCACCGGAGGTACGGGGGCCCATGCCGAAACATGGCGAATTGCCGGAACTTGCCGCGGCAGTGCTTCAGCCGGGATTCGCCGGCACCACTGCACCCGACTGGGTCCGGCGGTGGCTCGGCGCGGGTCTCGGCGGGGTCGCGCTGTTCGCCCGCAACGTCGAGTCGCCGGCCCAGGTCGCCGCGCTGACCGCCCAGCTGCGCGCGGAGCGTCCCGACGTGCTGGTCGCGATCGACGAGGAGGCGGGCGACGTCACCCGCTTCGAGTCCCGGCACGGCAGCTCGCGGCCCGGCAACCTGGCCCTCGGCGCGATCGACGACGTGCTGCTGACCGAGGAGGTCGCCCGCGACCTGGGCGCCGAGCTGGCCCGGGCCGGCATCACCCTCGACTACGCGCCGGACGCCGACGTCAACAGCAACGCCGCCAACCCGGTCATCGGCGTACGGGCCTTCGGGGCCGAGCCGCACCTGGTCGCGCGTCACTCGGCCGCCTTCGTGCGCGGCCTGCAGGAGGCCGGCGTGGCCGCCTGCGCCAAGCATTTCCCGGGGCACGGCGACACCAGTGTCGACTCGCACCACGACGTGCCGCTGATCGACCGCGACCGGGCGCAGCTCGAGGAGTGCGAGCTCATCCCGTTCAAGGCGGCGATCCAGGCCGGCGTACGCGTCGTGATGACCGGCCACCTGCTCGTCCCCGCGTATGACACCGAACTGCCGGCCACGCTCAGCCACAAGATCATGACCGGGCTGCTCCGCGAGGAGCTCGGCTTCGACGGGCTGATCGTCACCGACGGCATCGAGATGCAGGCCGTGCGCCGCCGCTACGGGCTGGCCGGCGCGACCGTCCGGGCCCTGGCCGCCGGCGTCGACGCGATCTGTGTCGGCGGCGACCACGCCGACGAGCAGACCGCCGTGCTGCTGCGCGACGCGATCGTCGAGGCCGTGCGCTCCGGCGAGCTGTCCGAGGAACGCCTGCGGGCCGCCGCCGCCCGGGTGCGCGACCTCGGCACCTGGACGACCACCACCCAGTCCGCCACCGGAGCCCGGGCGATCGCCGACGCGGAGGTCGCCGTCCTGGCGACCGGGGCCACCATCGGGTTTGCGGCTGCGCGGCGGGCGGTGCGGGTGACGATCTCCGAGGGGAACGCTCAGCTGCCCGTCACCGAGCCCGCCCACGTGGTCGAGTTCGCCCCGCCGCGCAACATCGCGATCGGCGCCGAGACTCCCTGGGGCGTCGGCGCACCGCTCGACGAGCTGCTGCCCGGCACCACCTCGGTCCGGCTCACCGAAGAGGACCTGGGCGCCGACCCGGCCGCGACCGTGCTGGCCGGCACCGACGGCCGCCCGCTGGTGCTGGTGGTGCGCGACGTGCACCGGCACCCGTGGCTGGGCGACGTGCTCGGCGCGGTGCTGACCCGGCGCCCCGACGCCATCGTGGTCGAGATGGGCGTGCCCGAGACCGTGCTGGGCGCGGTGCACATCGCCACCTTCGGCGCGACCCGCGCCTGCGGCCTGGCCGCGGCCGAGCTGATCGCGGGCACTCGGGTGCCGGCACCGGCGCCGCAGCCGCTGGCCGCCTGAGAACTCCGGTCGCCGGCGGTCAGGGCGGGGGGCTCGACCGCCGGCGATCGGTCCTATTCGGCCAGGATGTCGTCGTACTCGTGGTGCTCGGCGACGTATTTCGCGAAGAACGGGCACGCCGGGTAGACCTTGACCCCGCGCGTCCGCAACTCGTCGAGCGTGCGCTGAGCCAGCACGTTGCCTAGGCCCTGCCCTCGGAACTGACGGTCGATCTCGCTGTGGGTGACGGCCACGACGTCGTCCCGGACCCGGTAGACGGCCATGCCGGCCAGTTCGCCGTCGACGGTCAGCTCGAAGCGGTTCTGCGAAGGGTTGTCGCGCACATCGACGTCGCTCATCGGCCCAGCTTAGGGTCGCGCAGGCCCCGTACGCTGGAGGGGTGCTGAAACCCACCCCTCCTATGAAGAGGCTCGCCGTCGTCCTCAGCTCGGCCGCCCTCGGCCTCGCGCTCCTCACCGGCTGCAGCAGTGACAACGTCAACTGCGGCCTCGACCAGTGCACCGTGACGATCGACCGGGAAACGAACGCCGGCGCCAGCTTCCTCGGTGTGGAGGCGAAATTCATCAGCGCCGACGCCAACACGGTGACGCTCGACGTTGCCGGTGAGCAGATCAGCCTGACCAAGGGCCAGCAGGCCATCGAGGTCGCCGGTCTGCAGGTGTCGCTCGACAGCGTGACCAGCGACCAGATCGGTCTGCAGGTCTCGCGCTAGTAACATATCCGGCGCCACGCCGTCCGGGGTTTGGGAAAACCCGGGACGGGTCATTTTGACGTCCATGACAGCCGCCCAGAACGTCAAGAGCACCGCCTCGCGGGCCGCCGACAGCAAGCCGCTCGAATATCTTGCTCGGGGCGGCTTCATCGGTTACGGCATCGTCCACCTCATCTTCGCCTGGATCGCCTTCCAGGTCGCCTTCGGCGGCTCGAACAAGGAGAGCGACCAGTCCGGCGCGCTGAAGACGCTGGCCGGTGGTGGCCTCGGCAAGACGCTGCTGGTCCTGATCGTGATCGGCATGATCGCCATGGCCGTCTGGCAGGCCTTCGAGGCCGCGATCGGCGAGAGCGGCGAGCAGGACCGCATGGCGATCGCCGAGCGGGTGGTCTCCGGTGTCCGCGCGATCCTCTACCTCTCTCTGGCTTGGACCGCGATCAAGGTGATCCGGGGCTCGAACGCCTCGATGGGCGACAACTCGCAGAGCAAGACCTCGAGCATCATGGACAACACCGGCGGCCGGTGGCTGATCGGCCTGGTCGGGATCGTGGTGGTCGGTGTCGGCGTCGGGATGGCCGTCTACGGCTACAAGAAGAAGTTCACCAAGCACCTGAACATGGGCGAGATGACGCACGGCACCCGTCAGCCGATCGTCCGGCTCGGCATGGCCGGTTACATGGCCAAGGGAACGGCGTACGCGATCGCGGGTGTGCTGGTCGTGACGGCCGCCGTGAACTACGACCCGGAGAAGGCACGCGGCCTCGACGCGGCGCTGAAGACGTTGGCCGGTAACTCCTGGGGCGTGTGGGTGCTCGCGTTGATCGCGCTGGGCATCGCCTGCTTCGGGGTGTACTGCATCGCACAGGCCAGGTACCGGAAAGTGTGAGCAACCTCCAACCTCCGTGCGGGAAAGTTGCTGATACCGGTGACCTGGGCAAGATGGGTCGCTGGTATCGGCACTTCCCGAAGAGGAGAGAGACGTGCCCAGCTTTCTAATGGCCCTGCTCGTCGTCGTCGCTTCGGCGGGGGCGGCGATGGTGGCGGTCGAGATCCTGCACTGGCTGCTCCAGAGGTTCGGCCGCAACTCGGCGTTCGCGGCCGACCTGGCCCGCACGGCGCACAAGCCGTTCCTGTTCACGATCACCCTGTTCGCCATCCAGCAGGCGATCCGCGCCACCGCCGGTGAGTTCACCGCGCGGGGCGGCGTGCTGCACGCCCTGGTCATTCTCTTCATCGCCGCGTTCGCCTGGCTGGTGGCCGCGCTGCTGCTGGTACTCGAGGACGCGGCGCTGGCCCGCTGGCGGACCGACGTGGCCGACAACCTGCGCCGCCGCCGCTTCAAGACCCAGATCGTCATCCTGCGCCGGGTCACCGTGGCCTCGATCGTGGTGCTGACCCTGGGCGTGGTGCTGATGACCTTCCCCGGCATCCGTGCGCTCGGCGCCAGCGTGCTGGCCTCGGCCGGCATCATCAGCGTGATCGCGGCGCTGGCCGCGCAGAGCACCCTGGGCAACGTGTTCGCGGGCCTGCAGCTGGCGTTCAGCGACGCCGTGCGGGTCGACGACGTGGTGGTCGTCGAGGGGGAGTGGGGCCGCATCGAGGAGCTCACCCTGACCTACGTGTCGGTGCAGATCTGGGACGACCGCCGGCTGCTTCTGCCCACCTCGTACTTCACCAGCAAGCCGTTCCAGAACTGGACCAGGTCGACCTCGGCCGTGCTGGGCACCGCCGAGGTGGACGTCGACTGGTCGACCGAGATCGAGCCGCTGCGCACCGAGCTCCGGTCGGTCTGTGAGGGCTCCGAGCTGTGGGACGGCCGGGTCTGCGTGCTCCAGGTGACCGATGCGGTCGGCGGTATGGTGCGGCTGCGGGCCCTGGTCAGCGCGAGCGACGCGCCCTCGCTGTGGGATCTGCGCTGCCTGGTGCGCGAGCGGCTGGTGACCTTCATCTGGGCCAACCAGCGCGGCTCGCTGCCGCGCTACCGGGCCGAGATGGCCGACAAGCCCTTCAGCCTGGCCGCCGAGCCGCGCCTGGCCGCCGAGCCGCGCCTGGCCGCCGGGCCGCGCCTGGCGCCGCGGAGCGGCCCCGAGGAGGGCCGGTTCTTCACCGGCGAGGACGGCGATGCGCGGGCCGCGACGTTCGGTGGACCGGAGGCGGAGGTGCCCGTCCCGGCGAACCGCTGACGGGTTTGCAGCAACAGGATTGACGCTCTGGTGATCAGGGCATACACCGGGACATGGAAGAAAGGAGGACACCATGGCCGAAGTTCTGAACGGCCGCACCCCGACGGGCTCGGATCAGTCCACCGCCGAGTTGGTGCAGCAGGCGAGTGAACAGGTCAGCCGCTTGGTGCGTGACGAGATCGCGCTGGCCAAGGCCGAGCTGGCCGAGAAAGGCAAGCACGCCGGGATAGGCATCGGCCTCTTCGGCGGTGGCGGTGTGCTCGCCATGTACGGAGTGGGTGCCCTCATCGCCACTCTGATCATTGTTTTCGATCTCTTCCTGCCGCTGTGGCTGGCGGCCCTGATCATCACGGTCTCGCTCTTCCTGGTCGCCGGCATTCTCGCCCTTCTCGGCAAGAACCAGGTGTCCAAGGCCGTCCCGCCCGAGCCCTCGGCCGCGATCGAGAGCGTCAAGGCCGACGTCGACGAAGTCAAGCACGCGGTCAAGGAGCGGAGTCGCTGATGAGTGAGAAGGACGGGACTCCGGCCCCCAAGCCGTCGGTCGCCGAGTTGCGGGCCGACATCAAGCAGACCCGCGCCGAGCTCGGCGAGACGGTGCAGGCGCTCGCGGCCAAGGCCGACGTCAAGGCCCGGGCCAAGGAGCAGGTCGAGCAGACCAAGATCAAGGTCAAGGCGCAGGCTGTCGAGGCCACCGAGAAGGTCCGGGGCGCCGCTGTGGCCGCCGCCGACAAGGTGCGCGCCTCGGCGTCGCAGACGGCCGACAAGGCGTCTCACGTTGCCGACAAGGTGTCGCACACGACCGACGGCCTCGAGGAGAACGAACTGGTCTTCAAGGCGCGGAACAGCCCGGTTCCGTTGCCTCTGGTCGTCGCCGGAGTGGTGGCGCTGGTGGGAATCATTCTGATCGTCCGAGGGGGGCGCCGGTGAGCGGCAAGGTTTCGAAGCTGGCCTACAAGCCGGTCGGGTTGCTGCTCGGCATCGGGGCCGGCGCGATCGCGAGCTTCGTCTTCAAAGAGGTTTGGCGAGTGGCCGCCGGCGACGACGATGCACCGAACGCGACCGACGAGGATCGGGGCTGGGGCGAGGTTCTCGCGGCGGCCGCGTTGCAAGGCGCGATCTTCTCTCTCGTGAAGGCGGCCGTCGATCGAGGTGGCGCCTCAGGAGTGCGGAAACTGACTGGTCAATGGCCTAACTGAAGTTAGGTTAACAGTCACTGGTCTCCCACATCGCGAGAGCGAAGTGGGGGCCTTTTCCGTATCTGCGGGCAATTATTCGATTGTCCCGAGGGGAAGCTTTGCGACCCGATTTTCAGGTACAGTGTGGCCAGTTTTTGCGTACGTGGTTCGCTGCTTCCGCCCGATCAAGGGATGCCGGTCGCTCACATGGCGACGGCCGGTGTCACGCGATCACGGTGGATGGGACGTCCTCTGAAAGGCCGCCTCACGGCGCCGCTGCTCGAAAACGGTCATCGGCCCCGGGGCTATAACAGGGTCGGCATTTTCAGAAGGAGAGTTCAGCATGGCGCAAGGAACCGTGAAGTGGTTCAACGCAGACAAGGGCTTCGGCTTCATCACCGTTGACGGCGGGGGTGCCGACGTGTTCGTCCACTTCTCGGCCATCCAGACGAGCGGTTACCGCTCGCTGGAAGAGAACCAGCGGGTCGAGTTCGAGATCGCCCAGGGCCAGAAAGGCCCGCAGGCGGAGCAGGTTCGCCCGCTCTGAGACCACCACGCCGGTCGAGAGACCGGCCGCCGATCGCCTGGCGGAGGTCGGCTCTAGCGCAGAACGTCCCCGCATCCTCATCGAGGATGCGGGGACGTTCGTCATCGGGCCACTATTCGTGGTCGGGAATGTCGACCGATGCTTGGGCCTTCCTTGCGCGCGATCGCATCCGTTCGCCGGCAATGATCAAAATCAGTCCGGCGATAGCCACGACCGGACCAATGACCGACCAGATGCCGACTCCGCTCATCCGGCTGTCCGTGAGGACGTCGAATCCCTGCAGTGTCCACAGAGAACCGACGACGACGGCTAATACCCCGAGTGCCATCGGAAGCCATCCGATGAGCCTTTTGGGAGCCGATGCCGGTTCGTTCACCATCTGTGATGCACCTGTGGGCGAATCAATTCGTCATAGACGCTCTTGACTGCTTCTTGCGCTTCTGCGGTGAGCGGCGCCAGGTCGGCCACTCCCGCGTTCGCGCGGGCCTGGTCGGGATTGCGGGCGCCAGGAATGACAACCGTGACGCCCGGCTGGTCGAGAACCCAGCGCAGCGCGAACTGGGCCATCGTCGAGCCGGCCGGCACCAGCGGGCGCAGCCGGGCGACCGCCTCGAGCCCGGTCGCGAAGTCGACGCCGGAGAACGTCTCGCCGACGTCGAAGGCCTCGCCGTGCCGGTTGTAGTTGCGGTGGTCGTCGGCCGCGAAGGTGGTGTTCTCGTCGTAGCGCCCGGAGAGCAGCCCGCTGGCCAGCGGGACCCGGGCGATGATGCCCACCCCGGCCTCGGCCGCGGCCGGCAGCACCCGCTCGAGCGGCTTGAGCCGGAGCGCGTTGAGGATGATCTGCACGCTGGCCGTGCCCGGGCGGGCGATCGCGGCCAGCGCCTCCTCGACCTTCTCCACGCTGACGCCGTACGCCTTGATCCGCTTCTCCGCGACGAGCGTGTCGAGCGCGTCGTAGGTCGCCTCGGCCGAGAAGACCGGGGTCGGCGGGCAGTGCAGCTGCACCAGGTCGAGCGAGTCGACGCCGAGGTTGGCCCGGGACCGGTCGGTCCACGCGCGGAAGTTGTCGAGGGTGTAGTTGCCGGGCTCCTGGGCCATCCGGCGGCCCATCTTGGTGGCCACGGTCAGCTCGGGTTTGTCCTTGATGAACGATCCGATGATCTGCTCGCTGCGGCCGTCGCCGTAGACGTCGGCGGTGTCGATGAACGTGACGCCGGCGTCCACCGCGGCCTGCAGGGTCGCGTACGCATCGGCCTCGCTGACGTCGCCCCAGTCGGCGCCGAGCTGCCAAGCGCCGAGGCCGACCACGCCGACCGTCCGTCCCATCCTGCCAAAAGTGCGATTCTCCACGGGCTCGACCCTACCGGCGGTCTGGTAACTTGCTTGCAAAACGTACGTACGGTTTGGATCTTTGGTCGTCCAGCCGTCTGAAGGACCTGGCTCAGGTGCAGGCACAGGGGAGGCAGATTATGTGGGATCCGGCCGTCTATCGCCGCTTCGGGGCCGAGCGCTCCCGTCCCTTCTTCGATCTGGTGAACAGGGTGGGGGCCGAGAGGCCGCGGGCGGTGGTCGACCTGGGCTGCGGGCCCGGGGAGCTCACCCTGACCCTGGCCGAGCGCTGGCCCGGCGCCCGTGTCAGCGGCGTCGACTCGTCGCCCGAGATGATCGCCAAGGCCGTCGCGCACGGCGGCCCGGCCGGGTTCGAGGTCGGTGACGTCCGCGACTGGCGACCCGGGCCCGACGTCGACGTGCTGGTCACCAACGCGACCCTGCAGTGGGTGCCGGAACACCGCGCCCTGCTCGCCCGCTGGGTGGCCGAGCTGCCGCCCGGCGCGTGGCTGGCGATGCAGGTGCCGGGCAACTTCGGCGCGCCCTCGCACGTGCTGCTGCGGGCCGTCGGGCAGCGGTACGGCCTGACCGACGTGCTGCGCGAGGCGCCGGTCGACGACCCGGCCGACTACGCCGGCCTGCTCACCGCCGCCGCGGGGGCCGAGGTGGACGCCTGGGAGACGACGTATCTGCACCTGCTGCCGGACGACACCGACCAGCATCCGGTGCTGCGCTGGATGGAAGGGACGGCATTGCGGCCCGTCAAGGCGGCGCTGGACGAGAATGCTTGGCAGTCGTTCCGCGCCGACCTGGCGCGGGAGCTGTCCGGCGCCTACCCGGCGACCGGCGGGTACGTCGCGTTTCCGTTCCGCCGCATCTTCGTGGTGGCCCGGACCGCCGAAGAGAAGGGATCGTCCAGGTGACCGCGTTCATCGCCGGCCTGCCCAAGGCCGAGCTGCACGTGCACCACGTGGGCTCGGCCTCACCGCGGATCGTGGCCGAGCTGGCCGCCCGGCACGAGGGCTCCTCGCCGGTGCCGGCCGACCCGGCCGCGCTGGCCGACTATTTCGCGTTCAGCGACTTCGCGCACTTCATCGAGGTCTATCTGACCGTGGTCGACCTGATCCGCGACGACGAGGACGTGCGCACGCTGACGTTCGAGGTGGCCCGCGAGCTGGCCCGCCAGCAGGTCCGGTACGCCGAGCTCACCGTCACGCCCTACTCGAGTGTCAAGCGCGGCATCCCGGCCCCGGCCTTCTGCGCCGCGATCGAGGACGCCCGCGGGGCCGCCGCGGCCGAGTTCGGCATCGAGTTGCGCTGGTGCTTCGACATCCCGGGCGAGGCCGGTCTGGCCGCGGCCGAGGAGACGCTGCGGATCGCCCTCGACGAAAAGGTCGACGGCCTGATCAGTTTCGGGCTCGGCGGTCCCGAGATCGGTGTGCCGCGGCCGCAGTTCAAGCCGTACTTCGACCAGCGCGCGCGCGGCCGGGCTGCACAGCGTGCCGCACGCCGGGGAGACGACCGGGCCGCAGACCGTCTGGGACGCCATCCGCGAGCTGGGCGCCGAGCGGATCGGGCACGGCATCACGGCCGCGCAGGACCCGGAGCTGATGGCCTATCTGGCCGAGCACCGGATCCCGCTCGAGATCTCGCCGACCTCCAACGTGCGTACCCGCGCGGTCGCCTCGCTCGACGAGCACCCGCTGGCCACCCTGGTCGGCGCGGGCGTGCCGGTGAGCATCAACTCGGACGACCCGCCGATGTTCGGCACCACCCTCGAGGGAGGAGTACGCCGTCGCCCAGCAGCTGCTCGGCCTCGACGACCGGGGCGTGGCCGGGCTGGCCCGCGCCGCCGTCGAGCAGAGCTTCCTGGACGCGGCGGGCAAGGCCGCGCTGGTGGCCGAGATCGATGCTTACGAGATCGGCGCCTACGAGACCCGTAACGCGTAGAGCGGGGTCCTGCCAGATCGCCAGGACCACGACGATGCCGATCGTCAGCACGGCGATCCAGCGGACCAGTCGGCGCTTGTTGATCCTGGCCGGGCCCTCCTCGGGCTCGGTCAGGGGCTTGCTGAGCGTGTCACGCATCGCCTTGCCTCCCGGCTAGTCGGGGTACCGCCGTCCAGCTCTGATAGCGCTGGTCGTTGCCCGCCTGCAGGACGAGCACGCGGTGTGCGCCGAAGCGCTGGTCGCCCACGCCCGGCCACGAGCTTGCCGCCCGCGGTGCGCAGGGTGAATCCGTAGGCCGAGGCCT
>CBDCJN010000040.1:0-62870 GCA_965217855.1 Actinoplanes sp.
TCCGCGAAGAGTTGCTCGGGCTCGCCGACCAGGCCCTGTCCGAGCAGGTGGGCGGCCTTCTTCGCGACCTCGCCGGGGCGCCGCTCGGGCCGGATGTCACGCCCGAGGGCGACGGCCCGGGCCGAGCCGACATTGAGCGGCAGCGGGTAGGCGGGCGTGGACGGCGGTTCCCGGTCGGTGACGGTCAGCAGCTCGAAGCGGAACCGGCGAAGCCCCTCGACGAGGGTCCGGCACCATCCGCTCAAGGCGTCCCGGCGGTACGGGTACCCGCCGCCGGTCAGCAGGCAGATGCGCTCGCGCGGCGGGGTCGGATTCACGATGGAGGCAACGAGACAGTCCGGCGCAGGCGGGGGAGCGTGTCGGGTAGAAGACATTATTACGCGGTTTTTACCCGATTTGCCGCCCCTTTTAGGGTTAATGTCCATTTCTTTACACTCAAGATCACGGCGACCGCCGGTGCCGGTGAGGACTCGTGCGGCGGGCGAACATGAATGAGATTGATTTAGTGCGGCCGAGTCGGTGTGGTCGGCGCTCGACGGGGAAGTAATGACTCAACCGAACGGAAAGCGGAGTCAAGATCACGCTTGACCGGTCGGGCATGCCAAGTTCGACGTCCGTTTTGGATCTTCGAGCAGGGCCGGCAAGCGCGCAAACCCGGCGTCAACGGGCCATAGGGCCTGATGGCAGCGTTCCGGGTGGCATGATTCACTGTCTCGGCACGGCGGGACGCCTCCACAGCGCTTGACGGAAACTGGGTTGCGGCGGACTATGGAGATGTCGCCAGTCGCGCCCACTCATGCCCGGTTCCAGTCGGACGTGAGAGATCTGCACCTTAAGAACCATTCACAGGGTGCATGATTCTGTGCTCATGCGTGCCCTTGAGTGCAGTTCGCGGTGCTTGTCTGGGCGCGCGTAGAGGCCGGGTTTCTTCCGGCAACGCTTTCCACAATGAAGAAGCAGTGCTTCTCAAGGAGTCACCATGGCGAAGGCCCTCTTTGGCCACGTAGGTGCGGCGCCCGATCGGCGTCTGCTCGACGAGGTCACCCGTCTGCGTTCCAGGGTGCAGGCCCTGGAGTTCGAGGTCACCCGTCTCCGGGCGGAAAATGATCGTCTTGCGGCCGCCGCCGCTGAGGCAGACGATTTCGCGCGGCTGACCGAGCCCGCGCTGACCTGAGCTCCACCGGCCGCCGTCGCCCTGTGACAACCGGCATGGCGGCCTCTGATCCCCCCTCGCACCAAAGACGCATCTCGAAATCGCGCGCCTCCACCCTTGTGGCGGCGCGCATCTTTTTGTCGGGTTTCGCCGCTTTTTCGCCCTCTGCGACGTCGTGAGCGCGGCGTAGACGGCTGCCGACACGACCTGCGGGTAGTCTGCGCCGAAGCAGAAATACCAGCGACCCCCGGAGATCCGTGCACCTCAAGAGCCTGACGGTCAAGGGCTTCAAGTCCTTCGCCTCCGCTACGACGTTGCGGCTGGAGCCGGGCATCACCTGCGTGGTGGGACCCAACGGCTCCGGCAAGTCCAACGTCGTCGACGCCATCGCCTGGGTGCTCGGTGAGCAGGGGGCCAAGGCGCTGCGCGGCGGCAAGATGGAGGACGTCATCTTCGCCGGCACGTCCGGCCGGGCGCCGCTGGGCCGGGCCGAGGTGACGCTCACGATCGACAACAACGACGGTGCCCTGCCGATCGAGTACACCGAGGTGTCGATCACGCGGCGCATGTTCCGCGACGGCGCCAGCGAGTACGAGATCAACGGCAACGCGTGCCGGCTGCTCGACATCCAGGAGCTGCTGAGCGACTCCGGCATCGGCCGGGAGATGCACATCATCGTCGGCCAGGGCCGGCTCGACGCGATGCTGCACGCCAAGCCGGAGGACCGCCGCGCCTTCATCGAGGAGGCCGCGGGCGTCCTCAAGCACCGCAAACGCAAGGAAAAGGCGATCCGCAAGCTGGACGCCATGCAGGTCAACCTCAACCGGCTCACCGACCTCACGGCGGAGCTGCGGCGTCAGCTCAAGCCGCTCGGCAAGCAGGCCGAGGTGGCCCGGCGCGCGGCCGGCATCCAGGCCGACCTGCGCGACGCCCGGCTCCGGCTGCTCGCCGACGACCTGCACACCCTGCGCACCACCCTCGACCGGGAGATCGCCGACGAGTCGGCGATGCGCGACCGGCGCGGCCAGGTCGAGGAGGAAAATCGCGAGGTCCAGCGGCACCTGGCCGACCTCGAGTTCGCGCACGCCGAGGACGCGCCACTGCTGCAGGCCGCCCAGGACACCTGGTACAAGCTGTCCGCCCTGCAGGAGCGCTTCCGCTCGACCGAGCAGCTGGCCACCGAGCGGCTGCGGCACCTGGCCGCCACCCCCGACGAGGAACGGCCCGGTCGCGACCCGGACCAGCTGGTGGCCGAGGCCGAGCGGGTGCGCGAGCAGGAGGAAGAGCTGCGCGAGGCGCTCTCCGACGACCAGATGCGCCTGGCCGAGGCGATCGAGCACCGGCAGGAGCTGGAACGCGAGCTGGCCGTGGCCGAGGGCGCGCTGCGCACCGCGGCCAAGGCGATCGCCGACCGCCGGGAGGGCCTGGCCAAGCTCACCGGCAACGTGAACGCGGCCCGGGCCCGCACCGAGGGCGCCACCGACGAGATCGAACGCCTCGCCGCCGCGCACACCGACGCGATGATGCGCGCCGAGACCGCCCAGGCCGAGGTCGACGCGGTCGCCGCCGAGTCGTCCGAGGCCGACCGGGACAACGTCGAGCTGGACGAGCGGCACGCCGACGCGGTCGCCGAGCACGACCGGGCCGCGGCCGTGGTCAAGGAACTCTCCGACGCCGAGCGCACCGCCGAGAAGGACGCGGCCAGCTGGAAGGCCCGCGAGGAGGCGCTCGCGCTCGGCCTCAAGCGCAAGGACGGCGCCGGGGCGCTGCTGGCCAAGGCGGGCGAGGTGCCGGGCCTGCTCGGCAGCCTGGCCTCGATGCTGACCGTCCAGCCCGGACACGAGGCGGCCCTGGCCGCCGCGTTGGGCTCGCTGGCCGACGCCGTTGCACTCTCGGGTGTGGACGAGGCCGTCGAGGCGATGCGCACGCTCAAGATCGCCGACGCCGGGCGGGCTTCGCTGGTCGTGGCGTCGCCGGCCGGTCCCGGCATGCAGGGCTCGCTCGACGTGCTGCGGCCCGTCCTGCCCGAGGGCGCGACCTGGGCCCCCGACGTGATCGGCTGCCCCGAGAGCTTGCGGCCGGCGCTCAACCGGGCGCTGCGCGACGTCGCCCTCGTGCCCGATCACGCGGCCGCCGTCGCGCTCGTCGCGGCCAACGCCGAGCTGCGGGCGGTCACCCCGGACGGGGACGTGCTGGGGGCGTACGCGGCCGCCGGTGGTTCGGGTAAGGGCACCAGCTATCTCGAGGTGCAGGCCGCGGTCGACGAGGCCAAGGCCCGCCGGGCCACCGCCGAGGAGTCGATCGGCGAGCTCAAGGACCAGCTCGCCGCGGCCCGGGCCGAGGTGACCGAGCACAAGGAGGCCGTGAACGTCGCGGCCGCGGCCAAGCGGGCCGCCGAGGGTGAGCGCAACGCGGCCGCCCGCCGGCTCGCCGAGCTCGGTGCCGCCGCCCGCTCGGCCAAGGCCGAGACCGAGCGTCTGGGCGCGTCCCGGCAGAAGGCCGAGTCGGCCCGGGAGGCCGACCTGATGCGGGTCGAGGAGCTGGAGGAACGGCTCCGACTGGCCGAGGCCACCCCGATCGACGAGGAACCGTCCACCGACGAGCGCGACCGGCTGGCCGCGCTGGTGCCCCAGGCCCGGCAGAAACGAGATGGAGGTCCGGCTCGCGGTGCGCACCGCCGAGGAGCGGGTCTCCTCGATCGCCGGCCGGGCCGACTCGCTGCTGCGCCAGGCCAACGCCGAACGGCAGGCCCGCGAGCGGGCCGCCGCCCGCCGCGCCGCCCGGGCCCGCGGGGCCGAGATCGCCAAGGCGGTCGCCCTGGGCGCCGCGGCCGCGCTGGTTCGCGTCCGGGTGTCGCTGGCCGGCGCGATCGAGGTGCGCGACGAGCTGGCCCAGGCCCGCACGATGCGCGAGGCCGAGCTGCAGGAGGTGCGGGCCGGCGCCAAGCGGCTGGTGTCCGAGTTGGAGCGGCTCACCAGTGAGGTGCACCGTGACGAGGTGGCCCGGGCCGAGCAGCGCATGCGCATCGAGCAGCTCGAGGCCAAGGCGGCCGAGGACTTCTCGCTCGACGTCGACACATTGATCACCGAGTACGGCCCGGAACAGCCGGTGCCGCCGACCCAGGCCGAGGTGGGCACTGGCCGAGAAGGACGGCAAGCCGGTGCCCGAGCCGGCCGGGTTCCACCGGCCGACCCAGGAGAAGAGGGCCAACAAGGCCGAGCGCGATCTCTCCCTGCTGGGCAAGGTCAACCCGCTCGCGCTGGAGGAGTTCGCGGCGCTCGAGGAGCGTTTCAAGTTCCTCTCCGACCAGCTCGAAGACCTCAAGGCCACCCGCAAGGACCTGCTGACCGTGGTCAAGGACGTCGACGAGCGGATCCTCGAGGTCTTCACCTCGGCCTTCGAGGACACGGCACGCGAGTTCGAGACCGTCTTCCAGGTGCTGTTCCCGGGCGGCGAGGGCCGGCTCGTGCTCACCGACCCGGAGGACATGCTGGCCACCGGGGTCGAGGTCGAGGCCCGCCCGCCCGGCAAGAAGATCAAGCGCCTGTCGCTGCTCTCCGGGGGCGAGCGCTCGCTGACCGCGGTGGCCATGTTGTGTGCCATCTTCCGGGCCCGCCCCTCGCCCTTCTACATCATGGACGAGGTCGAGGCGGCCCTCGACGACGTCAACCTCGGCCGGTTGATTACGCTCTTCGCACAGTTGCGGGAGAAGAGCCAGCTGCTGATCATCACGCACCAGAAGCGCACCATGGAGGTGGCGGACGCGCTTTACGGCGTCACCATGCGCGCCGGTGTCACCCAGGTGATCAGCCAGCGGTTGAAGCACGATTCGGAGGATTGACCGGCATGTCGCGCGAGCGCGCCCAGGCTCTGCTGATCGACCTGGACGGCGTGCTGCGCCGCTGGGACCCGGCCCCGATGATCGCCGTCGAGGTCGCTCATGGGCTGAAACCGGCCGCCCTGCTGGAGACGGCGATGTCCTGGGACATCTACCGCCCGGCGATGGCAGGCGAGATCACCGACGCCGAGTGGATGGAACTGGTCGCCTCGCGGCTGCCGCTGGAGATCGACGTGGCCCGGGCCGCGGTGGCCGAGTGGCAGTCCTACCGCGGCGAGCCCGACCCGGAGGTGCTGGCCTTCATCCGCGAGGTGCGGGCCGGCGGCCGCCGGGTCGGCCTGGCCACCAACGCCACCGACCGCCTGCGCGGCGACCTGGAGACGCTGGGCCTGCTCGACGAGGTCGACGTGGTGATCAGCTCGTGGGAGCAGAAGGTCCACAAGCCGGCCCCCGAGTTCTTCACGAGGGCCTGCCAGCTGATCCGCGTCCTCCCCAAGTTCACGCTCTTCGTGGACGACGACAACCGGGCCGTCCTGGCCGCCCGCGCGGCCGGCCTCTCGGCCTACCGCTGGAGCGGCCCGCAGCACCTCGACTATCTGCGCAAGGCGCTCGACCTCGCCGAGTAGGAGTCAGCGGGGGTAGGTCACCTCGGCCACCTCGAAGAGGCCGCCGTCTTTGTCGGTGCCTTCTATCCGGACCGTGGCGTCGGCGCCGTGCAGTTTCAGAGTGCTGATAGCGTTGCCGAAGTAGGGGCCGGCCAGGCGTTTCCACGTCCAGGCGGGGCGGCGGACGCCGGCCGTGCGGGCCACCTGGCGTACGCCGTGGGCCGCCGCCCGCGACCAGCTGAAGCGCATCAGCGGGCGCATGAAGGCGGGCACCTGGTTGTGCACCGGCGAGCAGGTCAGCTGCATCACCGGGGTGGCCATCTGCGACCCGAAGTCGGCCTCGGCCACGTACGAGTGGTGGACGTCGCCGGAGAGGACGCTGATCGAGGCGGGCGCCGCGTAGGCCCCGCCCGCGCCGACCCGGTGGCCGGGTGAGCCGGTGCCGCCCTCGCCGAGGCGCCGGAACAGCTCGCCCAGCGCGTCGAACGAGCGGCCGAAGGCGGACCAGTGCTCCAGGTCGACCGCGCGCCGCAGCTTTTCGGCCAGCGCGGCCACCCGGGGGCGGTGGGAGGCGGCCGTGCTCTCGTTCCACGCCTCCAGGTAGTGGATCGCGGGCGGCATCAGCCAGGGCAGCGACGAACCGATGACGAGGTGGTCGTACTCGCCGTGGGCCTGGTCGACGAACCAGTTCCACTCCTCGGGCGGCAGCATCTCGCGACGGTCGGGGGTGAGCACCCGTCCGCACCGGTTGTCGAGCATCACCAGGCGGGTGCGGCCCACGTCGAGCGAGTAGCTCCAGTGGTAGGGCTGGTAACCGCTGTCGACCGAGCGGCCGAAGTCGTGCAGCAGGTCGGTGGCGTCGTCGACGGTGATGACCTTTTGGTAGAGCGGGTCGGTGGCCAGCTCGTCGGGGCCCAGGTTGCCCAGGTGCTGATAGACCCAGTACGAGGCGAGGCCGCCGGTGATCCGCTCGATCCACCACGGTTTCTCGAGCATCTCGCGGTGCCACGACTCGGAGGTGTTCCAGTCGTCGATCAGCTCGTGGTCGTCGAAGATCATGACGCTCGGGACGGTGGCGAAGAGCCAGCGCACCTCGGGGTCACGCCACGACTCGAGATAGAGCTTGGTGTACTCGTCGAAGGTGATCACCTCGTCGGCCGGGCCGGTCTGCTCGGCCGGGCGGCGTCTGCGCAGGAAGCGGCGCACCTTGGCCGACGTCTTGTCGGCGTAGACCTGGTCGCCGAGCAGGACGATCAGGTCGGGGCGCAGCTCGGGGTCCTGCGGGTCGGCCATCAACCGGCGGGCGTACGCGTCCAGCGCGTCCGGTGGCAGCTTGCGGCCGGTGGCGTGCGGCGTCGCCTCGCGGCAGGAGCCGAAGATCATGCGCACCGGCGCCGCGGCGTCGTCGGCCGGCCGGGTGCGGATGACCGACACCGGGTAGGTCGACTCGGCTGACGGCCACACCACGCGGTCGTCCAGGAAGACCTGGTAGGCGCTGGCCGCGTCCGGCCTCAGCCCCTCGACCACCACGATCGCGTAGTGGTGCCCGTACGCGGTGAAGGTCGGGGTGGAGCCGGAGCCGCCGCCCTCGGCCTCGACCCGGACGAAGGCCGGCTCGGTCGTCTCCACCCAGAGGGTGGCGCGATCGCCGGTGACGCGCCGCAGCAGCGGGCCGATGAGGAGATGAGCGGTCATCGGCGAGCCGCCGGGATGCGGTGCATCGGGAGAGCCTTCCACGCAGGTACAAGGGGGGGTGTCCATCCTCCTGCACAGGTGCCGCAGGTCGCCACTGCACGGCCGACGCCACGCGGGCCGGGCACATCTGTCAGGATTTCGGCTATGGAATACGTGGTGGCCGCAGTAATCCTGCTCGTCGTGCTGGTGGCAGGCGGTATCGGCCTGGTGGTGCCGCGCATGCGCCGCCGGCAGCTCCCGCCGTCGGAGGCGACGGGCGGGACGACGACCCTCGAGCGGGAGCCCGAGACCGAGGCGCCCCCGCTGGTGGTGCCGGCCGAGGCCGACGAGCCCCTGATCGAGGAGCTTCAGCCCCCGGCCCCGGTGCTGGACAGGCCCGAGCCCACCGCCGGCCGCCTGGTGCGTCTGCGGGCCCGCCTGTCGCGCTCGCAGAACGTGTTCGGCAAGGGCCTGCTCACCGTGCTCTCCCGCGACCACCTCGACGAGGACGCGTGGGAAGAGATCGAGGACAGCCTGATCAGCGCCGACGTCGGCGTCGAGGCGACCCAGGCGCTGGTCGCGCGGCTGCGCGAGCGGGTCCGGGTGCTCGGCAGCCGGACCGTCTCCGAGGTGCGTGAGCAGCTCGCGGAGGAGCTCGTCGCGGCGCTCGAGCCCGAGCTCGACCGCAGCCTGAAGACCACGCCGCACGACGGCCGGCCCGCGGTGATGCTGGTCGTCGGCGTGAACGGCGCCGGCAAGACCACCACCTGCGGAAAGATCGGCCGGGTGCTGATCGCGGACGGCAGCTCGGTGCTGTTCGGCGCGGCCGACACCTTCCGGGCCGCCGCGGCCGACCAGATCACCACCTGGGGCGAGCGGGTCGGCGCCGAGACCGTGCGCGGCCCCGAGGGCGGCGACCCGGCCAGCGTGGCGTTCGACGCCGTGAAGCGGGGCATCGACACCGGCATCGACGTCGTGGTGATCGACACGGCGGGCCGGTTGCAGAACAAGGTCGGCCTGATGGACGAGCTGGGCAAGGTCAAGCGCGTGGTCGAGAAGCACGGCCCGGTCGACGAGACGCTGCTGGTGCTCGACGCCACGACCGGTCAGAACGGTCTCGAGCAGGCCCGCGTCTTCACCGAAGTGGTGGACGTGACCGGTGTGGTGCTCACCAAGCTGGACGGCACCGCCAAGGGGGGAATCGTCATCGCCGTGCAACGCAAGCTGGGCATTCCCGTCAAGCTGGTGGGGCTGGGCGAGGGCCCGGACGATCTGGCGCCGTTCGAGCCGGCCGCGTTCGTCGAGGCGCTGCTTGGCAGCGCCGCGTAGTCTCGAAGTCGGTTGTCAGGGTGGGGAAAACGCGGGGAGGGTGTTGGTGTCGCAGGAGCCGGTGCGGGAGATTCCGCTGCACGGCGGCAACGTCAGCACGGTCTCGCGGGTCGGCGACACCGTCCGGCGTAACGCCGGGCCGTGGACGCCGGCCGTGCACGCCCTGCTCAACCACCTCGAGCGGGTGGGCTTCACCGGCTCACCGAGCGCGCTCGGCATGGACGAGAAAAACCGCGAGGTCCTCTCGTACCTCGACGGCGAATGCGGTGAGTACCCGTTGGCCCCGCACTGGGTGACCGAGGAAGCGCTGGTCACCGTGGCCACGATGCTGCGCATGTTCCACGACGCGCAGTACGGCTTCGTCCCGCCGCCCAACGCGGTGTGGCGCTCGTTCGGGCCGCCGCCGCCGGACACCGAGGTGATCTGCCACCACGACGCCGCGCCGCACAACGTGGTCTGGCGGCCCGACGGCACCCTCGCGCTGATCGATTTCGACCTGGCCTCGCCGGGCGCGCGCATCTACGACGTGGCCTACGCGGCCTGGACGTGGGTGCCGCTGTTCAGCGACCGGGATTCGTACACGCTGGGTTGGAAGAGGCCGAACCGGCCGCGTCGCCTGCGGTTGTTCGCCGACGCCTACGGGCTCATCCCGCGCGACCGGCACCGGCTGGTGCGCACCATAAGGAAGCGGATCGTCGATCACGTCGAGGGCATCCGGCGGATGGCGGCGGCCGGCGACCCGGCCTTCGTCCGAATCGTGCACAAGGGGCATCTCCGGCGTCCGATGCGTGATCTGAGGCTGCTCGATTACGAGCGTCACACCCTCGAATACGCGCTCCGTTGATCGGGCGTTGACAATCCCCTAGGGGTGGGCCCGTCGAATTTCGGCGGCTATTGTTCCAGTTCACGCCGTTTTGTCCGGTGGCCTGTGAGAGTTTCTTCACACGTACGAAACAACCCGTCACGCGCTGGAAATCGAGCGTAGACCGTGCGTGAAACCTCGGACCGGAAGTCTCTCGTCACGAAACCGGCCGGACGGCGACGCTGCTGTGGGTCGTGTTAGAGGACACCTTCATTCCGAGAGGAGGCAGCGTGGAGATCGACACCGGCAATACCGCCTGGTTGCTCCTGTCGTCTGCGCTCGTTTTGCTCATGACCCCGGGTCTGGCGCTGTTCTACGGTGGCCTCAACCGGTCCAAGGGCGTTCTGAACATGATGATGATGAGCTTCTCGAGTATCGGGCTCATCTCGATTCTCTGGGCGCTCTACGGCTTCTCGCTCTCGTTCAGCGCTAACGGCTCCGAGGGCATCAACAAGATCATCGGTAACTGGGGCTACGCCGGCACCAGCACCAGCTGGGTCTCCGAGATGTGGGGCGAGACCGGCATTCCGACGTACGTCTTCATGGCGTTCCAGATGATGTTCGCCATCATCACGGTCGCCCTGATCAGTGGCGCCCTGTCCGACCGCTTCAAGTTCGGCGGCTGGATCCTGTTCGCGTTCGGCTGGTTCACCATCGTCTACGTCCCCGTGGCCCACTGGGTCTGGGGTGGCGGCTGGATCGGCGCCAACCTGCACGCGCTGGACTTCGCCGGTGGCACGGCCGTGCACATCAACGCCGGTGCCGCAGCGCTCGCCGTCGCGATCATCCTCGGCAAGCGCGTCGGCTGGCCGCGGGAGAACATGCGCCCGCACAACGTGCCGTTCGTCGCTCTCGGCGCCGGCCTGCTGTGGTTCGGCTGGTTCGGCTTCAACGCCGGTTCCGAGCTGACCGTCGACAGCACCACCGCGGTCGCCTTCGTCAACACGCAGCTCGCCACCGCGGCGGCCCTGCTCGGCTGGATCGTGGTCGAGTGGCTGCGGGACGGCAAGCCCACCCTGGTCGGCGCGTCCTCCGGTGCAGTGGCCGGTCTGGTCGCGATCACCCCGGCCTGTGGCTTCATCGCTCCGCTCCCGGCCGTGCTGCTCGGCATCATCGCCGGTGCGGTCTGCGCCTTGGCCGTGGGCCTGAAGTACAAGCTGGGCTACGACGACTCGCTCGACGTCGTCGGCGTCCACTTCGTCGGTGGCTGGATCGGCTCGCTGTTCATCGGCTTCTTCGCCACGACCCAGGTCAACGGCGCGATCAGCGACGTCCTGGGCGCTTCGGAGGGTCTGTTCTACGGCGGCGGCGCGACTCAGCTCGGCCGGCAGTTCGTGGCCAGCGCGGCAGTCACGGTCTACTCCTTCGTCATCGCGGCTCTGCTCGCCCTGATCCTCAAGGCCGTCAAGCTCGGCCGGGTCAGCGAGGAGGCCGAGGTCGGCGGCATCGACATCGCGGACCACGGCGAGACCGGCTACGACTTCACCCCCTCGGGTGGCTCGGGTGGCGGTGGCGCCTTCGCGATGGCCGGCCTCAAGCCGGGTATCGACGCTGACGGCAAGGCTGACGTCAGCCAGAAGGTTGCCGGTTAGATTCTCCTATGACTGCCCCGATGGAAGGACTGAGCATGAAGCTGGTGACCGCGGTCATCAAGCCGTACCAGCTCGACGCGGTTAAGGAGGCTCTGCACGCCCTCGGCGTGGCCGGCCTGACCGTGAGCGAGGTACAGGGCTACGGACGGCAGAAGGGCCACACCGAGGTGTACCGGGGTGCCGAGTACACGGTGGAGTTCCTGCCGAAGATCAAGGTCGAGGTGGTCACCGACGAGATCGACGTCGACAAGATCGTCGACGCCGTGGTGACGGCCGCGAAGACCGGGAAGATCGGCGACGGCAAGGTCTGGGTCACGTCGGTCGACGACGTCATCCGGGTCCGCACCGGCGAGCGCGGTCTCGACGCGCTCTGATCACGATCGAAGGAAACGTATGACGAGCGAACCGCCGACCCCACCCCAGGTGCCGGTCGGCGGTTCGCCCGAAAAGCTGCGCGATCACATCGGCGCCGCCGCCCGGGCTGACCGGGCGTCGGCGCTCGATGCGTGGTTGCAGGAGTTGTTCCCCAGCCACGTGCCCGGCGTCAGCCTGGTCGCGGTGGGTGGCCTGGGCCGGCGCGACTGCGCGCCGTACAGCGATCTCGACCTCGTGCTTCTGCACAACGGGGCGGCCGGCATCGACCGGATAGCCGCTGCCTTGTGGTATCCGATCTGGGACGCCCGGCTCGGCCTCGACCACTCCGTGCGCACCCTGCCGGAGGCGCTGTCGGTCGCGCACGACGACGTCAAGGTCTCCCTGGGCCTGCTCGACGCCCGCCACGTGGCCGGCGACGCGGCCCTCACGGCCGAACTGGTCGCCGCGGCCGGCGACCAGTGGCGGCGCACCGCGGTGCGGCTGCTGCCCTCGCTCAAAGAACTGACCGCGGCCCGCTGGGCGAGCAACGGCGAGCTCGCCTTCCTGCTCGAGGGCGACCTCAAGGAGGCGGCCGGCGGGCTGCGCGACGTGACCCTGCTGCGCGCCATCGGCCGCGCCGGGGTCGCCGACACGATGCGCCCGGCCGTCCGGGCGGCCAACCTGCGCCTGCTCGACACCCGCGACGCGCTGCACCTGGCGGTCGGGCGCCGGATCGACCGGCTCGTCGCGCAGGAGCGCCAGGCCGTGGCCGACCTGCTCGAACTCGACGACGGCGACGCTCTGCTGCGGCGCACCGCGGGCGACGCGCGTACGGTCGCCCACGCCCTCGACGACGCCTGGCGCGCCGCCGACCGCCTGCGCAACGGCCGTCGTCGCGGCGTGCCCAGCGGCACCCCGACCCGCCGGCCGGTCGCCCGCGACGTGGTCGAGCAGGACGGCGAGCTGGTGCTCGCCCGCACCGCGATCGGCCCGGTGCCCGACCCCAGCCTCTCGCTGCGGGTCGCCGCCGCGGCCGCCACCGTCCAACTGCCGATCGCCCGGGCCACCAGCGAGTGGCTGGCCGCGTTCTGCCCACCGCTGCCCGCCCCCTGGCCGCCCGCCGCCCGGGCCGCGCTGGTCTCGCTGCTCGGCTCCGGCCCCGGCCTGCTGCCGACCTGGGAGACCTGCGACCGGTACGGGCTGATCGACGCCTGGCTGCCGGAGTGGGCGCGGATGCGCAGCCTGCCCCAGCACCACCCGATCCACCGGTTCACCCTCGACCGGCACCTGGTGCAGGCGGCCTACGAGGCCACCGCGTACGCCCGCGAGGTGGACCGGCCCGACCTGCTGCTGATCGGCGCCTTCGTGCACGACGTGGGCAAGGGCCTGCCCGGCGACCACAGCATCGTCGGCGCTCCGATCGCGGCCGAGATCGCCACCCGCATCGGGCTGCCGCCGGCCGACGTGGCCACCATCGAAAAGCTGGTGCTCCTGCACCTGCTGCTGCCCGACGTGGCGACCCGGCGCGACTTGAGCGACCCGATGACCATCTCGTCGGTGGCCGAGGCGGTCGGCGACTCGGCCACCCTCGACCTGCTGCACGCCCTGTCCCGGGCCGACTCGCACGCCACCGGACCGGCCGCCTGGTCGGACTGGAAGGGCCGGCTGATGGCCGAGCTGGTCCGCCGGGTGCACACCGCGCTCGACACGGGCGAGCTGCCCGAGCCGCCGGCGCCCGACGCCGAGCTGCTCGAGGGCGACCTGCCCGCCGTGCACCTGGACGGCGACCGGGTCGCGGTGGCCGCGGCCGACCGCCGGGGGCTGCTCGCCGCGGTCGCCGCCTGCCTGGCCATGCACCGTCTCGACGTGGTCGGGGCCAACGCGAGCACGGTCGGCGGCCGGGCCATCGTCGAGTTCTTCACCCAGCCCCGCTACGGCAGCCCGTACGACCCGGTCGCACTCGCCGCCGACCTGCGCCGGGTGGCCGCCGGGGACGTCTCGGTGACCCAGCGGGTGCGGGCCCGGGCGATGAGCGCGCGGGGCGGCACGGCCTCGCCGCGGGTGGTCTGGCAGCGCGACGTGGCGACCGACGCGGCCGTTCTCGAGCTGCGCGCGGCCGACTCGCCGGGTCTGCTCTACCGGGTGGCGACCGCGCTCGACGAGGCCGGCGCCGAGGTGCGCGCGGCCCGCATCTCCACCCTCGGTGGCGACGTGGTCGACGCGTTCTACCTGGTCGGAGCCTGGTTGGAGGCGTCCGAGCGGGACCGGGTGGCCGACGCCGTGCTGGCCGCCGTCTAGACCCGCTCGTCACCACCACCGGCGTGCCGGCGTTGACCGGGGCATGCCCTCCTCATCCGGCCTGCTCGATGATCATGTCGAGGCGATCGGCTCCCGGCTGCGGCTCGCGCTGACCGCCACGGCCGCCCGCAACCGCTCGCTCGACGCCCGCGCGCTGATGGCCCGGGCCGCGCTCGGCGAGCACAGCACCCTCGACCAGTTGCTCGAGGCGGCCCGGGCCGGCGACCGGCGGTGGCTGCGCCGCCTCCGCCGCAGGATCGACCCGAGCCTGGTCGCCGCGCTCGCGCACACCATCGGCGTGCAGGAGCTCCTCCCGACCGACCGGGACGACGCGCTCGCGCTGTTCGAGCTGGTCCGGCGGGCCTGCGGCGCGCGCTCGCTCACACCGGCCAACCAGTTGCTGCACGCCCAGCTGGTGCTCTCCTCGACGAGCCCGGAGCGGGCCCGCAAGCTGCTCCGGCGCTATCTGCGGATCGGCGAGGCGGCCCGCTCGTGCCTGCGGGCCGACCTGCTCAACCCGTTCGTGGCCGAGCGGTCCCCGGGCCCGTGGCGGCCGGCCTTCCAGGCGCTGCTGCCCGCGCCGGGGCCCGAGGTGGCCGACGGCGACGGGGTGCCGTTCGACCGGCTGACCGCGGCCACGGCGGAACGGGTGGAGGGCCCGCACCGGGTGTCGGTGATCGTGACGGCCTACCGCCCGGACCGCGGGCTGATCACCGCGGTGCGCTCGATCCTCGCGCAGACCTGGGCCAACACCGAGGTGATCATCGTGGACGACGCCTCGCCGCCGGAGTTCGACGAGATCCTGCGCGAGGCGCTGGCCCTGGGCGACCGGATCAAGCTGGTCACGATGCCGGTCAACTCCGGGACGTACGCGGCCCGCAACGCCGGCCTCGACGCGGCCGGCGGCGAGTTCGCGACCTTTCAGGACTCCGACGACTGGTCCCACCCGCGCCGCATCGAGCTGCAGGTGCAGCCGCTGATCGACGACCGGCGGCTGGTCGCCACCACCTCGGACGGTCTGGCCGTCACCGACCAGCTGATCTGCACCCGGCCCGGGGTGCGAAGCGGCCGGCTCAACCCGTCGTCGCTGCTGCTGCGCCGGGGCACGGTGCTGCGTACGGTCGGCTATTTCGACCGGCTCCGCAAGGCGGCCGACTCCGAATACATCGACCGGATCCAGGCCGCGTTCGGCGCCGGGCGGGTGCGGCACCTGGATGCGCTGCCGCTCGCGCTGATCCGGCTCTCGCCCGGCTCGCTCTCTCGGGCCGAGATCCGGGCGCACTGGATGCACCCCGCGCGGACCGCCTACATGTCGGCCTATCAGCGGCTGCATTCCCAGATCGCCCAGCGGCGGGCCAGCGCCTACCGGCCCGCGGACGGCTCGGACCGGCCCTTCCCGGCACCGGACCACCTGCTCGGCACGGTGCGCGACCGGGCGTACGACGTGGTCGTGGTGGCCGACTGGCGGTTCCTGGAGAGCACCCAGCGCACGGGGCTGGACGAGCTGCGGGCGCTGGCCACGGCCGGGCTGCGGGTGGCGGTGCTGCAGCTGGACTCGTATCGGGCGATCCAGGTGCGCCGGGTGCCGCTGGCGCCGCCGGTGCAGGATCTGGTCAACGACGAGGTGATCGACCGGATCGACCTCGACGACCGGGTCGAGGCCGCGCTGCTGATCGTGCGCCAGGCCGCAGTCGTGCAGTTCACGGGCGGGCAGACCAGCGCCGTACGGGCGACCCGCGCGCTGATCGTGGCCGACCGGGCGCCGGTGCGGGCCGACGGCACCGACCATCGTTACGAGCCGTCCACGTGTGAGGCGGCGGTCCGGCGGCTCTTCGGCCCCGACCCGGTCTGGCTGGCGCCGGACGCGGGGGTGCGCTCCGCCCTGCGTACCGTCGAGAACCTGGACCCGGACGACCTGCCGCTCACCGTCGCTCCCGTCGGCTGGGTCGCCGACCGGGCCGGCGTCTCGACCGGGCCGGCGATCGTCGGCACCGACCTCTGCGACGCCGCGAACTGGCCGCCGGACGCCGCCGACAGCCTCGCCGTGTGCCGCCGGCTGCCCGAGGCGGACGTCCGGGTGCGGCTGCCCGACCGGCCCGCCGGCACCTGGGACGTCGAGGTGGGCCCGAGCTGGCTCAGCTATCAGGCCGCCGATCTCGGCTCCCGCCCGTTCCTGCACCAGCTCGACTTCTATCTGCACTTCCCGCCCCGGGAGTCGGCCGAGTGGTTCTCCCGCCCGGCGCTGGAGGCTGCGGCCACCGGCTGCGTGGTGCTGATGCCGCCGCGCTACAAGCCGCTCTACGGTGACGCGGCCGTCTACTGCGCCCGGTCCGAGGCGGGTCCGCTGATCGCCCGCTACCGGGCCGACCCGGCTCTCTACGCCGAGCAGAGCCACCGGGCCCGGCGTACTGTCGCCGCCGCCCATGACCCGGCCCGGTTCGTCGAGCGGATCAGGTCGTTGCTGCCGGCCTTGCTGACGATCCCGTAACGGGCAGGGTCGCCGCCGCGTTGACCTCGGTGTGCGCCGGACCAACGAGATCATCATGACCGGGCTGCTCCGGCTGGCCCGCGGCGTCGTCAGGCGGCTGCGCGGGCTGTCCCGGCGGCAGCTCGCGGGCATCGTCGTCACCCTGCTCGCCTCGGCCGCCGTCGCCTACCGGTCGCCGGTCGGCGCGCTGGTGCTGACGGCCGTGCTGGCCGGGGTGATCCATCTGTCCCGCCGGATCGGGGGTGTGCGCCACTCGAGCCAGGAAGCCGTCCGCGACCTGCGCGGCACCGTCGACCAGTTGCAGCGCCGGGTGATCGCCGCGGTGGAGAAGGAACGTCTCACCGCGGGCGACCGCCATCAGGAGCTGACCGAGGCCCTGGCCCGCGCCGAGCGGCTCACCGGACGCGGCGCCGAGCTGCTGCTGCACGAGCAGAGCCGGGAGATCGAGGCGCTGTTCCAGCTCTTCCAGGCGATCGCGCCCCGGGCGCCGATGCCGCCCGGGAACGGCCTGCACCCGACCGACCTGCTCGGGCTCGTGCACATCGCGCGCGACCGCCGGCCGGCCCTCACCGTGGCGCTGGGCAGCGGTTCGTCGTCCCTCTGGCTGGGCTATGCCCTGGAACGGTCCGGCGGCCGGCTGGTGGTGGTCGACCACGACGCGCCCCGGGCCGAGCGGGCGCGGGCCCGGCTGGCCGAGCACGGCCTGACCGCGGTCGAGGTACGCCACGTCCCGCTGGCCGAGCTGTCGGTCGACGGCCGGAGCGTGGACTGGTACGACGTGGACGCGCTCGACGGTCTGACCGACATCGACCTGCTGGTGGTCGACGGCTCGGTCACGCCCGCCGCGCCCGATCCGCTGGCCCCGGCGCTGCACGTGCTCGGCCGCCGGTTGGCTCCGGCCGCGGCGGTGGTGGTCGACGACGAGCCGACCCGGGTCGCGCCCCGGCAGGGTGGTGGTTTCGGGCTGACCGTGCGGCGCCGGCTGCCCGGCCGCTGGACGGCGCTGACACATCCGCAGCCGACGGCGGCGGCGACGGCCGGCTGAAGAAATACAGCTACCCCACCGCGGGGGACGGTGGGGTAGCTGTACGCGGGGTGGGGGTGGTGCTACCCGCTAGCGGGCCGGCGGGGGCCGTCCCGAGTCGTTCGCTGCGTCTTACGCCCTGAAGAATCGGTTGCCCGCGGGCGGGGTTGACGATCCGGTCGGTTGCCAATGCGTCACCCTTGGGTTGCCAGCCAGGCGACCCGTTCGGCGAACAACTCGTGGGCGTGATGGCGGCGGACGAAGTCGGCTCCGCGGGCTCCCTGGTCGCGCAGGGCCCGGCGGTCGGCGTGCAGCAGACGTACCGTGTCCTGCACCTCGTCCGGCTCGCAGTAGACGGCGGCCTCGCCGAACGCGGGCGCGTAGCGGTAGGGCAGCACGGCGACGCAACCGGCGGCCAGCGCGGCCAGCACGTCCGGGCCCGGATCGGCGGGCTCGTCGTCCGACGGCAGGTGCAGGTAGAAGTCGATCTGGTAAAGGAACGAGCGCAGGCTGACGTCGTCCGGGCCGTAGACCAGCCAGCTGCGCGGTGGCCCGAACCGGCCGAACGAGCGGGTCGCGGTGCCGGCCGAGTCGAGGAGCCGCACGTCCATCCGGGCGGTGTCGGGCAACTCGTCGCGCAGGCGCTGCCACTCGGCCCGGCCCCCGTGGCAGTGCCGGCCGACCACCGGGCGGTCGGCCCGCGGGCCGCGCCGGTCGAGCCGCCATTGGGCCGCGTCCAGCGTGCTGGGCAGGTCGAGCTTGGCCACCTGGTCGGCCGCGATCAGCCGCCGTCCGTCCGGCCCGGCCGGCGCCCACAGCGGGGAGTGGCCGAACAGCCGGCGGGACGCGGCGGCCGCGGCCGGGACGACGGTCGCGTCCTCGATCACGACTCGCTGCGCGCGGATGCCGCTGGGCAGGTCGGGCGCGTGCTGCAGGACCCGGGCCGAGCGGGCCACCACCAGCCGGGCCCGGACGTCGTCGGTCAGCTCGACCTGGACGATCCGGCCGTCGTTGATCAGCTCCTGCACGGCCGGGTCCAGATCCTGCGGGCCCTCGCGCAGGTGGGTCAGCACGTCGAGGTGCAGCAGGGCCGCCCGCAGACCGCGGGCGTCGAGGGCCCTCAGCTGCCCCAGACCGGCCGTCCCGGCCCCGCCCGCCGCGGTCCAGTCGCCCGCCAGCACCACGTCGTACGCCTTGGCTCCGGTCTCGCCGCGCAGCCGCCGCGGCACCGCGTACTCCGCTTTCGTGGCCTGCGCCTGGCCCGTCCGGACCCGTTCGTGCCAGGCCCGGAAGGCGGAACGATAGGAGCGATGGGCCGGGTGCATCCAGCCGGGGCGATGGTCGGCGTCGAGCCAGGCGATCAGGGCGAGCGGCGGCCCGGCCAGCTCCCGGGTGGCCGCCCGGCCCAGGACGGCGCGGGCCCGTTCGACGTACTCGGCCTCGGCGCCCGTGCGCACCGGGTCGAAATGGCCGACCCGGCTCAGCGCGGTGGACCGCCGGACCATCAGGTGGTGCGGGACGGGGGCGGGCTCGCCGGGCCGGGTCACCAGCAGGTCAGTGGTGACCCGCAGGGCGGCCGCGGTGACCGAGAAGGCCGTCGCGTCGGCCAGCAGCGGCGCGACCTGGCGTTCGAGGCGCAGCGGGTGCGACCAGTCGGGCGTGTCCTGGAACGTCACGAAGTCGCCGGTCGCGGCGTCCAGCCCGGCGTTGCGCGCGACGAAAGCGCCGCCGCCGGTCACCATGCGGATCACCCGGACCCGGGGGTCGAGGTCGGCCGCCGCGCGCAGCAGCGGGGCGAACTCACCCGACGAGGCGTCGTCGACGATCAGGATCTCGTGGTTGGTCCAGGTCTGGCGCACGAGCGAGCGGACCGAGGTGAGCAGCGACCGGTCGGGCTGGCGGGTGGTGACGATCGTGGTGATCCGGCTGGGGTGGCCCAGACGCTGGACCGGGCCGGTGGTGAGCCGGTCGAACGGCGTGCCCAGCCCGTCGGCGACCTGCACCTTGGGCGCCGGGAGCAGGGCGGCGAAGGGCCAGCTGCCGCTCGGGCCGCCCGCGTACGGGTTGGCCAGGTCGGCGGCGAGGGCGGCCCGGATCGGCTCCGGCACCTCCGGATACTCGGCCAGCAGCGCCTCGGTGAGGGCGCGATCCCCTTCGGCGTAAGCGATCTGGCAGTGCAGTCCCTGGTGGACGCCCGCGGTCTGCCGCTGCCGGCGTAGCCGGTCGAGGAGGGCCAGCGCGTCGGCCCGGTCGTCGGCCCGCAGCTCCTGCAGGGCGATCACCCGGGCCAGTTCGCCGGTCAGCCACGGGTCGTCCGCCTCCTCGGCCGCCCGCGCCAGCGGCCCGCGCGCCGCGATCGACCGGGCCTGCAAGGCAGCGACGGCGAGCGGGTGCGGTCCGGAGTCGCGCATGGGGTGGCCTCTTCCTCAGTTTCGGTTCCGTGAGGCCTAACGATCAAGGAAGCCGGGTGAATTGTCCGTATCGCCCGGTTGGCGATTCTCGTTGACCAAGCCGTGTACGACGTCGCGCTCCTGTCCGACCTGCGCGAACCCGGCGGGAACGCGGCGAGCATCGTGGCCGAGGTGCGGGCCCAGGCCGTGGCCGGTCTGACCACTGTGCTGATCCATGTGCCGTCGCCCCACCTGCGGCACGCCCGGCCCTTCCAACCCCGCATCGTGGCCTGCCTGCGCGACGGGCAGGCCGACCTGGCCCACGACGACGGCGCCGAGATCACGGCGAAGGTGCTGCTGATCCGGCGGCCGCAGATCTTCACGGCGGAACCGGCCCTCGTGCCCCAGGTGCGCGCCGGGCACACGATCGCGGTGCTCGACCAGCCCCTCGCGGCCGAGGTCCGGGAACGGATCGAACGCTGCTTCGGCCCCGGCGTGGTCTGGGCGCCGATCAACGGGCAGGTCCGCGAGCAGGTGACCCCGGACGCGGTGCTGCCGGACACCGACTGGCACGAGATCATCGACGCCGCCGACTGGCAGATCGAGCCGCACGCACCCTCGACGAGGCCGGTGATCGGGCTGCACGAGCGTCCCGTTCCTGAGTCGCGGGGCGTCGAGGTGCAGATCCTCGGGGACGAACCGCCGCGCGAGTTCCTCGGCACGATCGACTTCTTCGCGCACCTTCCGGCCCCGGGCAGCGGGCTCGATCGCGGGATCCTCGAAGCCATGGCGAGTGGGGTGCCGGTGATCCTCGGGCCGCAGTTCCGGTCGGTCTTCGCGGAATCGGCGGCCTACGCGCACCCGGGCGGCCTGGCCGAGCTGGCGCTGCGGTTGCACAAGGACCGGCCCGCGTACGACGCCCTGGCCGCCCGGGCCCGTTCGTTCGTGACCGAGCACTTCGGCAGCGCCTCGCACATCGCGCGACTGGCCTCGCTGGGTGTCCTCCCCGGCGGGATCGTCCCGCCGCGGCCCCGGCCGGCCGTGCACCCCATGGCCCGGCCGCTGCGCCGGGTGCTTTTCGTGGGCGACGACATCGCGCGTTTCCGGGCCATCGCCCGCCGGCTGCCGGCCGAGATCGAGGCGATCGTCGTCGCCGGATCGGGCGGCCTGCCCGACGCGCACGCCGCCGGTCTGCTCACCGAGCACCTGCCGTCCGCGGCCGACCTCGGCGTGCCCGAGGACCGCTGGGCCGCGTTCGTCCGCGACCGGCTGCGGCACCTGATCGAGCTCTACGGCCCGCGGGCCGTCCTGGTCGGCGGGGTGCCGCACGACGGGATCGCCGCCGCGATCGAGCGCAACGACCACCCGCGCTGGCTCTGGCTGCGACCGGCCATGTGGCGCCGCGGCACCGGCGGCGAATGGGCCGCCCGGGGCGCCCTCTTCGCCGGAATCCTCGAGCCGGGCGAGTTCGCCGCGGCCGGCGACGAAGGCTGGACCACGACCGCCCGGGCCGGGGTCAGCACGGTGGACCCGATCACCGAGGTGCCGCTCCCGCTGCCGCGCCGCCCGCCCCGGAACACGCTTCTCTGCCGAGGGGTGGAGGCGACGCTGCCCGGCTTCGCCCGGGTCGAGGTCGGGCCGGGCGAACTGGGCCAGGTCACGCTGGCCGTGTCCCGCGCCGACTACACGAACTTCCACTCGCTGCTCGGCGCCCGGGTCCCGACGGTCTTCGTGCCCGACCCCGACGGCGCCGACGACGAGCTGGCCCGGGCCCGCTTCGCCGCGGCGGCCGGGGTGGCGGTCTGCGCCACCGACGACGACGCGGCCACCGAAGCCCTCGAACGGCTGGCCGACCCCGAGTCGCGGGAGGCGCTCAGCCGCCGCTGCGCCGAGCTGTCGTTCACCAACGGCGCCGACGAGGCCGCCGAATGGGTGGCCGCGCACTGCCACCGACAATCCGAAGTGGAGGCCGAAGGTGTTCGACGCCGATGAGCCCGAGGCGGTCGACCTGGCGCTGGCCCGGTGGGAGGTGGCCACCCTGAGCGGCCGGTTGCGCTGCGTCGAGGACGAGCGCGACGCCGCCGTACGCGACCGGGACCGCAACCGGGAACTCGTGCTGGCCCTGCGCCGCAGCCGTTCCTACCGGCTCGGCCGCACCCTGGTCGACCTGGCCCGCGACCCGATGCGGACCGGCCCGTCGATCGCCGGCCAGGCCGCCCGGCGGCTCCGCGGGCAGCCCGTACGGCACGCCCGGCCCCAGGCGGCGGTGGTGCGCGTACCGGCCCGGGTCTATGTCGCGGTCGGGCTCTCCCGGGCCGGTTCGGCCGCGCTGATCCGGGCGTTGCGCCAGCGGGTGCTGGTCGACGGCGACCACCGGCCCGTGGTGGTCACCGACCAGCCGGCCCTGCGCGGGCTGCAGGTGCCCGGCGTCGTGCTCGAATACCTGCCCGACCCGGTGACCTGGTCCCGGCACGACCCCGGCGGACGCTGGGAGTCGCTGCTGGCCGACCGGATAGCCCAGCTCTGCCGCGACCACCGCGCCTCCCGGGCGGTCGTGATCGACCCTCGTGATCCGCCGACCCTGGCCCGCCTCCTCGACACCGCCTGAAACGCGCGAGCGTCACCGATGTCTTCCCGCCGTCGTTCACTCGGGCATGAGCTCTCCGACGGTCGATGCACCCGCCGCGCGTGTCGGGATGCGCTTCGTCGTCGAGGGGCCGCCGGTGGGTGCGCTCTGGAAAAGGGCGCTGCTGCGGGCTGTGCTGGTGCCGTTGCCGGTGCTGATCCCGCTGATCGCGCTGGCCCCGAGCCGCGATCATCGGTTCAACCTCTACTGGCACGGCGGTCTGTTCCGCGACAACCCGCTGACGATCGTGCCGCACACCGTCGACTCGCTCCCCGCGTACCTGAAACTGGGGAACTTCCGCCTCTTCGGCCGGATGCTCGAAAAGGCTTTGGATCTGGCCGCGTACGCCCTGAGTGAGGTCCTCGGCCTGCCGGTGAACGTCGGCTTCCGGCTCGTCTCGTTCGTGTCCGCGTTGCTGTTGTGCGTCACCGCTGTGCTGTTCGCCGAGAGCGTCATCGCCCGCGGCAAACTGTTCCGCCGCCCACCGTCCACAGTGGCCGCGCTGATCCCGTTCGCCATGGCCGCGGGCTTCGTGGCGGCCGGCGGGGCCAGTCCGGTCGTCCTCTTCGGCGGCCTCTACCTGGGCTCCGCGGCCCTCGTGCTCGGTGTGGCGGCGGCGGTCTGCCGCATCGACCCCGAACGCTCCCTGCGCCTCTGGTGGATCCCCCTGCTGCTGCTCGGCGGGGCGGCGCTGGCCGCGTTCAACGAGATCGCCTACCTGGCGCTGCCCTTCGCCACCATGGCCGTCTTCGCGCGTGGCCGCCTGGTGCTCGATCTGCGTCCCGGCCGCCTGCTCACCGCGTCCCCCGCCCGCGCGCTGGGCTTGATCTGGTTGGGCTTCCTGCCGATCTTCCTGGCCGTCCGGGTGGTGATCCAGCGTTACTGCGCCGCCGGCAACTGCTACAAGGGATCGGACGTCCAGTTCGGCCCGGAAACCCTGGAAGCCCTTCCCGTACGCGCGATCGCCTGGCTCCCCCCGATGATGTGGCGAGCCGCGGTGGCCGGCGGCAGCTCCCGCCCGTGGCTGGCCGGCCTCGTGCTGCTGGCCGCCGTGCTGATGCTCGGACTGCTGGCCTGGCACGCGATCCGCGACCTGACGCGCCTCTCCCCGGTGAGCGGGCGGGCCGCCGTGGCCGTCGCCGTGGCTGCACTGACCCTGGTCCTGCTGGGCGCGGCCATGGGGTCCCTCAACGTCGACGTGCAGCAGATGGTCGCCGCCGGCCGCTGGGGCCAAGGCTGGCGCGACTCCGCCGTGACCACCACCGCCGGCGCCATGCTGCTGGCCGCCCTCCTCCACCTGGCCCGAACCCGCCGCAGCACCCCGCCGGCCGGCACGCCCCCGCAGCCCGACAGGGTGTTCGACGGGCCGAGCGTCGCCTCGTTGCTCTCGTCACCCGTGCCCGTACCGACCCAACCGTCGGCCGGTGCGCAGCCGGACGTCTCCGTGCCGGGCCCCGCACAGCGATCCTTTGCCGAGCGAATTCGGTGGCGTGGGCCGTTCCGAGGCGTGGCGCAGCCCGTGACCGGCAATCCGCAGCCGTTGGGGCTTTCTTTGCCGGCCCACCCGCCAGGGCTGTCTCTGCCGGTCCAAACGTCGGCGGGGCTCTCGTCACCGGCCCCGGCGAACGGCGCTTCCGCGCTCCACTCCTCGCCGCCGGGTTCCTATGTCGGCCGGCGCGAGCGGGGCCGGTTATCCACAGGCGGCCCGCAATGGATTCTCGTGGCGTCCGTGGTGATTCTCGCCGCGACGGCGACGGTGTCGGCCGCGGCCAACAAACGTCAGCGCGACACGACGATGGCCAGCCCCGCCGCGCGGCTCGCCGACCGGGTGGCGGTCGAGATGGCCGACTTCGACCCGAGCCCGGCCGGCGCGGCCCGTCGCTGTGCCCTGCGGGCCGACTTTCTCGAGCTCTACGCCGGCTCGCCGTTCTCGGTGCGGCGCTTCGACGAGTCGCTCGAGGTGACATCGCGGCAGCGTGCGGACGTGGCGTTCTGCCCCGGCGTCACCGGCCGGTAGCCCGCCCTCAGCCGCCCGAGCTCATCGCCTCAAATTCAAGATCATCGGGAAGCGCCATCCCTAGCCCCCACCCGCCCGGGGAATAGGAAGGAAAGTACTCGGGTGTCAAGCGGGGGAGGGGAGTTGTCCACAGGGGCGCCGAGGGAAAGGGCGGCCGGTGCGGCGTAACCGGGCGAGGCCGGTCGCGTTGACGTGATGGATGGTGCCGAGTCGCTGCGGAGGGAATGTTGATGCTCCGGTTGCGGGCCCTGACTCGTCGGCAGGCGGTCCTGGCCGTAGGCGCGTGTGTGCTCGGCGCCGCGGTCGCCGGGGCGGCCCTCACCGGGAACGTCGCCGTCGCGCTCACCCTGTTGGCCTTCTTCTTCACGATTCTGTTCGGTGGGCTGCTTCTCGTCGCGCGCCGGATTGCCGGGCTTCATCGGGCTCAGCGTCGCCAGCAGGCCGATGTGCGGGCCGTGCTCGATCAGACCCAGCGCCGTGTGCTCGGCGCCATCGAGGAGCTTCGGCTGCATTCGGGTGATCGGCATCGGGAGCTCACCAGCAGCCTGGCCGACCGGTTCCGGGCCCAGACCGGCGAGGTCGAGGCGCTCGTCCAGCTTTTTCAGCAGTTCACGCCGCGGGCCCCGATGCCGTCGCCGGGCGACACCGATCCCACCGTCCTGCTCGACGTGGTGCACCTGATTCGCACCCGGAAGCCGCGGGTCGTGCTCGAGCTCGGCTGCGGCCCGTCGACGGTCTGGATGGCGTACGCCCTGGAGGAGGCCGGCGGCAAGCTCGTCGCGCTCGACCACGACGGGGCCGGTGTCGAGCGGGCCCGGGCCGCCTTGCGCCGGCACGGGCTGACCGGGGTGGCCGAGGTGCGCCCGGCCACGCTGCGCCCGGTGACGCTGGAGGGCCGGAGTTATCCCTGGTACGACCTCGAGGCGCTGGCCGACGTGCCCGCGGTCGAGCTGCTGGTGATCGGCGGCCCGCCCGAGGGGACCGGGCCGGATGCCACCTATCCCGCGCTGCGCCTGCTCGAGGATCGGCTGTCCGACGGGGCCACGGTGATCTTCGTGGAGGTTCAGCCGGATCCGCTTCGCCGGTGGCTGGAAACGATCGAGGGCCTCACCCAGGAAGGTGAGGCCCTCGGAAGACATGCGGTGCTGTCCTACCAACGGATCGTGCGGCAGTTGAGCCGGTCTCAGTAACCGAACTCCTGGGTCTGGTAGGCGGTGCCGTTGGCGGCGTAGACGACGCCGACGCCGACGGTCTTCGCCTTGCAGTTGAGGATGTTGGCCCGGTGGCCGGGGCTGGCCATCCACGCCTTCACGGTGTCGGCGCCGGTGCGGTAGCCGAACGCGATGTTCTCGCTCAGCGGGCGGGCGTAACCGGCGGTCTTGACGCGGTAGGCGAAGGTCGAGTTGCTGGCGCCGATGTGGCTGAACTTGCCGGTGCGGCCCATCCACGCGCTGTGGCCGATGGCGGCCTTGGTGAGACTGGGGCTGACGACGACCGGCTTGCATCCGTGCAGCGTGCGCTGGTTGTTGGTCAGCGTGACGATGTCGCTCTGGAACTGGGCGGTGCTCACGACCGCGGCCTGGGCGGAAGAAGCGAACGCGACCACGACGAGCAGGGTGGCGGGGATCATCGCGATCAGGGCCAGACGCTTGGTGATCGAAGAGCGCATCGACTGCCTTTCGGTAGGTGTTCCCGACCCGCTCCCGGGCCGTTCAACGACATAGTTCGGCCCTGACGCAGTGAAGATGACCGCTGAATGGGTGCCTTGGGGATGCCCTTGGGTTGCCGAACGGTTGGCTACCCGCGGCCGGTTTCCGTGACGTTGCCGTCACGGTGCGTGCCGGTTGTCGTTGATCACTTCAGACCGTTCTGAGGGGGTTCAGCCGTGCCCGCGACCGCATTCGACGTGGCGATCCTGGACGATTTCCGCTCGGAGAGCCCCGGAGTGGTTGCCGAGGTGCACGCCCAGGCCGATGCGGCCCTGACCACGGTCCTGGTGCACGCGCCGGAGAAGGACAACAAGCGCCAAGGCTTCGGTACGGCGGTGACCGAGCTGGTCCGCAGCGGGCGCGCCGCCCTGGCCCGCGACGACCAGCCCGTGACGGCTCGCCTGCTGATCGTCCGGCGGGCCGCGCTGCTCACCGACGGCCTGCTGCGGAAGGTGCAGGCCGCCCGCATCGTCGTCGTGGCCGCCGAGCCGCCGTCCGACGGCCACGCCGGTAAGGCGGTGGAGTGGGCGCCCGTCGACGAGCGGGTGCGCGCGGCGATGCCGATCTCCTGCCGGCTCACGCCGCACGACTGGCCGGTGATCACCGACATGGCGAGTTGGTGGCGCGACAACCGGGGGCGGTTCTCCGAGACGCCGGGCGAGGTCTTCCGCCGGCTGGACCGGCGGCACGGCCATCACGCGCACCTCAGGCGTCTCGCCGGGTTCGGCATCCGCCCGCGGATCAACGCCCCGGCCCGCCGTCGCGAGGCGGCGCGGGCCGAGGAGGGACCGGCTCGGCGCCTGCTCCTGGTCAGCGACGACGCCGGCGCTTACCTGGACGGCTTCCTGACCGAGCACCTTCCCTCGGAGGGGATGGTGCCCGACCGGGTGGACCACCTGATCGACCTGCACCGTCCTGAGGCGGTGGCGGTCGCCGGCCCGCTGCCCGAGGGGATCGCCGACGTCGTACGCGATCACCCGGGCCTCGCCTGGGGCTGGGTGCGCGGCGACCGCGTGTTCGACCTCAGCGAAGAAGGCACGGACGCGGCACCCGTCGCGACCTGGTTGAGCGGGCTGGCCGCCCGGGAACGGATCGGAGGCTGACATGACCGACATCGCCGTGCAGGAGAAGAGGGCCGTACGCGAACCGCTCGACTCGATCCAGCGGGCCCGCTGGGAGCTCGCCGCGATGGCCGGCCGGTTGCGCACGCTCGAGGGCAAGCTCGTCGACGAGCGCCGCCAGGTCGAGGCGCTGCGCCGGGAACGCGACCGGCTGCGCCGCGAGCGGCCCTCCCTCTTCCAGGAGCTGCTGCGCCGGTTCCGCCGGGACACCCCGACGGGCACGCCGGTCGCCCCACGGCCTCCGGTCCACCTGTACGTGGTGATCGGGCACGACTTCGAGGCGGTCCGCGAGTTCATCCTGACCCTGCAGCAGCGCCTGCTCGTCAACCCCGACCACCGGGCCGTGGTGATGACCGACTGTTCGTCCTTCTCGCAGCTGCGCGGCCTGCTGGGCAACCTCGGCGTGCTGCTCGAATACCTGCCTGACCGGGCCACCTGGGAGCAGCACCGTCCGGACCGCTCGTGGGAGGACGTGCTCTCCGAGCGGCTGTCCCGCCTCTACCGCGACCACGGAACCGTACGCACGATCATCGTTGACCGGGCCCATCCGCCGACCTTGGCCGAGCTTCTGCGCTGACCGCGGGTCGCAACCTCGCCCATAAAACAGTCGTTGGGCGAGCGTGACCGTCATGAGCCCGCTGATCTCCGTGGTCGCCCCGATCTTCAACGAGGGCCCGGGGGTGGAACGCTTCGTGCGGCGGGTCGGCGAGGTGCTGACCGACGCCGGGCTCGACTACGAGCTGGTGCTGATCGACGACGGCTCGACCGACGACTCGTGGGACCGCATCCTCGAGCGCGCGCTGCTCGACGACCGGGTGCGCGGCCTGCAGCTGTCGCGCAACTTCGGCAAGGAGGCGGCCGTGCTGGCCGGCCTCGAGAACGCGTCCGGCGACGCCGTGGTGGTGATCGACTCCGACCTGCAGCACCCGCCGAGCGCGATTCCGCAGATGGTGCGGCGCTGGCGCGAGGGCGCGCACGTGGTCGAGGCGGTCAAGCGCAACCGCACCGGTCAGGGACTGCTCGGCCGGCTCGGCGGGCGCCTGTTCAACCAGGCGTTCACCGGGCTGACCCAGGTCGACCTGATCGACGCGACCGACTTCCGGCTGCTCAGCCGGCCGGCGCTGGAGGCGCTGCTGCGGTTGCCCGAGCACTCGTCGTTCTTCCGGGGCACGAGCAGCTGGATCGGTTTCCGCCGCAGCACGGTCGAGGTCGACATCGACCACCGCGAGGGCGGCCGGTCCCGCTGGACGTTCAAGTCGCTGTTCCGGCTGGCCGTCAACGGGCTGACCTCGTTCACCTCGGTGCCGTTGCACCTGGTCACCATGGTCGGGCTCGCCTTCGCCGGGTTCGCCGTGCTGCTGGGCGCGCAGACGCTGATCCGCTGGATCGGCGGCGACTCGGTGGCCGGTTTCCCGACCGTCATCCTGCTGCTGCTCGTGATGGGCACGTTCCTGCTGCTGGGGCTGGGCGTGATCGGCGAATACCTGGCGCGGATCCACGAGGAGGTCCGGGGCCGCCCGCGCTACCTGGTGCAGGAGACCTCGGAAACGCTGGCGGAAACCTCCGTTCCCGAGCAGTGGGTACGCGTCGATCGTGCCGAACGCTGAGGTCAAGAGGCTTTTCCGGTACGGGGTCAGCGGCGCGGCCAGCACGGTGACCCACTTCGGCCTGGGGCTGTCGCTGACCGAGGGCGCGGGCGTCCGACCCGTGCTGGCGTCGGCGGTGGGGTTCGTCGCGAGCATCGGGGTCTCGTACACCCTGCAGCGCTCCTGGGTCTTCGGCTCGACGGCCGGGCACGCGATCGCCGGCCGTCGCTTCCTGACCGTGACGGCCGTGGCCCTCGCGCTCAACAGCGTCGTCCTCGGGCTGGGCACTGAGCTGCTCGGCGGGCCGTTCGTCCTGGTCCAGGCGGTGGCGCTGGTCGTCATCCCGGTCGTGAACTACGCCCTCAACTCGCGCTGGACCTTTCCTACGACTTGATGGTGTCATGGGGGGTGTGGCGGAGCTCACGGTCCAGGACACCAACGGCATCCTGCAACAGCCGTGGGTGCAGCCGGAACGCACCAGCCGGGGCCTCGGCTGGGAGCAGCTCTACGTCTCGACCCAGAGCGAGCAGCCCTATCAGGCCAGCTTCGGGGCGGCGCCGAGCCATCTGGTGATCCTGCATCGCAACGGCCCGGTCACCGTACGCCGGGGGCATCTGGGTCTGATCAGCTCGCGTACCGTGCCGCCCGGTGGTCTCTTCGTGCACCCGGCGGGCAAAGACCTCACCGTCGAGCTCGGCGGCCCGCTCGACACCGTGCACGCCTACCTGACCGACGAGCTCCTGTCGGCCGCCCACGACGGCGAGCCGGTCGAGCTGGTCGAGGAGCTGGGCACTCTCGACCCGCTGGTGGAACACCTGATGCTGACCCTCGACGGGGTCATGCGCGAGTGGGAGCCGTCCGCCCGCACCTACGTGGACCATCTCGGCCGGGCCCTCGCCGCCCAGCTGGCCCGGCAGCACAGCGTCCACGTCCGGCGCACACCCCAGCCCGTGCCCGGCCCGCGCGCCGGGCTGAACGACCGGCAGTTCCACGCCGTCCGCGAGCTGGTCGAGGAACGTCTGGCCGAGCCCCTGCCGCTGCGCGAGCTCGCGGCCGCGACCGGACTGGGCGTGAGCCAGTTCGCCCGGCAGTTCAAGGCGCGCACCGGCCTGTCCCCGCACCAGTTCCTGATCCAGCGCCGGGTCGACACCGCAAGCCTGCTGCTGCGCTGCACCGGGACTCCGATCGCCGAGGTCGCCCAGCGCTGCGGCTTCTCCCACCAGGAACACCTCACCCGGGTGCTGCGCGCCCACCTGGGCGTCACCCCGGCCGCGATGCGCCGCCGCTGATCCGCTTTTGTGCAGCGCGCCCGTGCAGGATCAAAGGCGGCCGGGGCGCGCAGACTGGGAGCGTGGAGTCTTTCGAGTACACCGCGCACGCGTCTCGGGTGATCTTCGGGGCGGGCACGCTGGGCGGGCTGCGGGACGAGGTCGAGCGGCTCGGGGCCGGCCGGGTGCTGGTGCTGGGCACGCGGGCCGATCGGGCGGCCGAGGTGCTGGGCCCGCTGGCCGTCGCGCGCTTCGAGGGCGTCGCGATGCACACGCCGGTCGAGGTCACCGAGCAGGCCGTCGAGGTCGCCCACGAGCACGACGCCGACCTGCTGGTGTCGATCGGCGGCGGATCGAGCACGGGCCTCGGCAAGGCGGTGGCCCGGCGCACCGGCCTCCCGCAGATCGCGGTCCCCACCACGTACGCGGGCTCGGAAATGACGCCGGTCGTGGGGGAGACCGAGGGCGGCGCCAAGACCACCCGGAGCGACCCGGCGCTCGTGCCCCGGATAGTCATCTACGACGTCGAGCTCACCCTGGGCCTGCCGGTCGGTCTCACGGTCACCAGCGGGCTCAACGCGATGGCGCACGCGGTCGAGGCCCTCTACGCGCCGCAGGCCAACCCGGCCGTGGACAGCTTCGCGGTCGACTCGATCACCCGGCTCGCCCGCGCCCTGCCCCGGATAGCCGACCGACCGGACGACCTCGACGCGCGCGGGGACGCCCTGATCGGCGCCTGGCTGGCCGGGATCTGCCTCGGCACCGTCGGCATGGGGCTGCATCACAAGCTCTGCCACGTGCTGGGCGGCTCGTTCGGGCTGCCGCACTCCGAGACGCACGCCGTCGTCCTGCCGCACGCGATGGCGTACAACGCTTCCGCCGCACCCGACCCGATGCGCCGGATCGCCGCCGCTCTGGGCGCGACCGACGCCCCGACCGCGGTCTTCGATCTGGCCACCAGGCTGGGTGCGCCCGGCTCGCTGGTCGAGCTGGGGCTGGCCGAGGCCGACCTGGCCGAGGCGGCCGAGCGGGCCACCGCGCAGCCCTACCCCAACCCGCGCCCGGTCACCACCGACGGCATCCGCGGGCTGCTCGGCGAGGCCTGGCGCGGCGACCGCCCGGCGGCCACCGACGACCGCCCCGATATCAGGTGGCTCACCGATCAGGTGGTGGCCAGCTTTGACAAGGCGCCGGATCGGCGGGCCGCCGCGCTGCTCGGCGACCTGGTGCGGCGGCTGCACGGTTTCGTGGCCGACAACGATCTGACCGAGGCCGAGTGGATGACGGCGATCGGGTTCCTCACCCGGGCCGGTCAGATCAGCGGGCCCACCCGGCAGGAGTTCGTGCTGCTCAGCGACACGCTCGGCATCTCCAGCGCGGTCGACCTCCTGACCAACTCGCGCTCGCCGGATTCCACCCCGTCGGCCGTGCTGGGCCCGTTCTACGTCGAGGGCCCACCCGCCGTGCCGTCCGGCGCCGACCTCGCCGAGGGCCTGCCCGGCGTGCCGTTGCGGGCCGACGTCCGGATCACCGACCTGGACGGGGGGCCGGTGCCGGATGCGGTGGTCGACGTCTGGCAGTCCAATCAGGACGGCTTCTACGACGTGCAGTTGCCCGAGATCGAGGGGCCGGTGCTGCGGGCCCGGCTGCGCAGCGACGACGACGGCCGGCTGTGGTTCCGCTCGATCCTGCCGTCGGAGTATCCGATCCCGGACGACGGGCCGGTGGGGCAGATGCTGCGGGCCACGGGCCGGCATCCGTACCGGGCCCCGCATCTGCATTTCATGATCAGTGCCCCCGGTTTCCGCCGGCTGATCACCCAGCTCTTCGTCCGCGGCGGGCCCTACCTCGACTCCGACGCGGTCTTCGGGGTCAAGGACGAGCTGATCGTCGACTTCCCCGCCGGGGACGACGGCATCCGCGCCGTCGAGTTCACGTTCCGCCTAGCCCCCAGCGGGAGCTGACCCATGCCCGACATCGAGACCGACGTCCTCATCGTGGGCAGCGGCCCGGCCGGTGGCGCCGCCGCCCTGCTGCTGAGCACCTACGGCGTGCCCAACATCGTGGTCACCAAATACAGCGCGCTCTCCGACACCCCGCGCGCCCACATCACCAACCAGCGGACCATGGAGGTTCTGCGCGACGCGGGCCTCGAGGACGAGGTGATCGCCCAAGCCACCCCGCAGCACCTGATGGGCGACACCGTCTTCTGCTCCAGCCTGGCCGGTGAGGAGCTGGGCCGGCTGCACACCTGGTACACCCATCCGTCCCGGCTGGCCGACCACACGCTGGCCTCGCCGTCGAGCATCTGCGACATGCCGCAGCACCTGATGGAACCGGTGCTGGTGGGCAACGCGATCGCCCGGGGCACGTCGTTCCGCTACCAGACCGAATACCTGTCGCTCGAGCAGGACGCGGACGGGGTCACGGCGACCGTCCGGGATCGGCTGCGCGGTGACACGTATCGGATCCGGGCGAAATATCTGATCGGCGCCGACGGCGGTCGCAGCAAGGTCGCCGAGGACATCGGCCTGCCCATGGTCGGGCAGATGGGCGTGGCCGGCAGCATCAACATCGTTTTCGAGGCCGACCTGACCGAGTTCACGGCGTACCGGCCGAGCACGCTCTACTGGGTGCTGCAGACCGGCTCGGACGTGGGCGGCATCGGCATGGGCCTGGTCCGCTGCGTCCGGCCCTGGCACGAGTGGCTGATCGTCTGGGGCTACGACATCAACGGCGAACCGCCGGACCTCACCGAGGAGTACGCCCGGCGCATCGCCCACCACCTGATCGGCGACGACCGCGTGCCGGTCACGATCAAGTCGTCCTCGGCGTGGACGGTCAACCACATGTACGCCGAGACGTACCAGAGGGGCCGGGTGTTCTGCGCGGGCGACGCCGTGCACCGGCACCCGCCGTCGAACGGCCTGGGCTCCAACACCTCGATCCAGGACGCCTACAACCTGGCCTGGAAGATCAAGCTCGTGCTGGACGGGGTGGCCGGCCCGAAACTGCTGGACAGCTATTCGGCCGAGCGGGCCCCGATCGGGCGGCAGATCGTCGACCGGGCCAACCGCAGCATCGGCGAGACCGGCCGCGTCTTCGAGGCGCTCGGCCTGCTCTCCACCGGCGACCCCGATCAGTTGCAGCGCAACATGGACGCGCGCAAGCTGCCCACCGCCGAGGCCGAGAAGCAGCGGCGCGAACTGCGTGAGGCCATCGCGTTCAAGAACTACGAGTTCAACACCCACGGCGTCGAGCTCAACCAGCGGTACGTCTCGGGGGCCGTCGACCCGGACGGCACGCCGGCCCCGGCCAACCCGCGCGACGACGAGCTCTACCACCACCCCACCACCTGGCCCGGGGCCAAGGCGCCGCACGCGTGGGTGGGTCGTGGCCGGACCAGGCAGTCCACCCTGGACCTCGGCGGCCAGGGCCGTTTCACCCTGCTCACCGGCATCGGCGGCGAGGCCTGGAAAGCAGCCGCCGCGGCCCTGGACGCACCGGTCGTCGCGCTCACCATCGGGCCCGGCGCCGACTACGAGGACATCTACGGCGACTGGGCCCGGCTGCGCGAGGTCAGCGACGCCGGCTGCGTCCTGCTGCGGCCCGACAACTACGTCTGCTTCCGCAGCGAAAGCCTCCCCACCGACCCGGCGGCCACGCTGCGCGAGGCGCTGGGCCGGGTGCTGGGGAGGCTTTCGTGAGCGGTCAGCTCAGCCGCGCGAGCGGGGGAGGCAGCACTTCTTGTACTTGAGACCGGAACCGCACCAGCACGACCCGTTGCGCTCGGGTGGCCACTCGATCTTGGCCGTCACCTGGCGGGCGTAGGCCGAGCGGACCTGCGGGTCGGTCGGGTCGCCCTGCTTGGTCAGCGCGTCGGCCGAACCGCGCAGCAGCGTGCCGCCCACCCGGACCAGCTTGGTCTCGAGCCGGGCGCGGTGCTCGTCCCAGTTCTGGCCGATCGCCTCGGACAGCTCGGGCGACTTGGCGATCAGGCTGTCGAAGTCGGCCTGCGGGAAGAACAGCAGATCGTCGTCGGCGGCCTGGGCGCTGGTGTTGGCCAGCCGGGTCTCCAGCCGGTCGGCCAGGTTGTCGTGCGTGTCGTGCTGCAGGCCCAGCGCGTGCCGGATGCGGTGCCGCTGCTGCAGCAGGAAGAACAGCAGACCGGCGTCCTCGGCGCTGGCCGGGTCGGCCGACCCGCCGCGCTCGGCCAGCGCGGCCTGCACGGCCTCGGTCAGCCACTCCTCGGCCAGCCGGTTGCGGCCGCCCGCGGCCAGGGCCGCGCTCACGTAGGCGGGCGCGTCCGAGTGCTGGGTGAGGAAGGGGCGCAAGGGTTCGAGCGCGGCCAGCGCCTCGTCCTCGCGACCGATCCGGAACAGGATGCGGGCGCGCAGGGCCCGGGCCGCGGAGGCCTGATTGTCGTCGCGCGCCCCGTACGCCTCGACGGACCGGTCCGCGTAGCGGAGGGCGGCGTCGAGCTTGGAGCGGCTCTCCGCGATCTCGGCGGCGAGCGCCAGGGCATAGCCGGCGTCGTCCTTGTCAGCCAGGCGTCCCGCGTCGGCGGCCTCGGCCAGCTCGGCCGCAATGCCGAGCGGATCGGCCGCGCCGAGGGCGGACTGCCGGATCTCAGTAAGGTCTTCGCTGCTCAGATCAGTTTTGATCGACACCCCGCCACGCTACTGCGACTCATGCGCAAGTGACGGTTGATCTGGGTCTCAGTCTCACAGCCGGTGCGCTTCGAGGACGGTTGTCACACCACGGGTGTCGAAGAAGCGCTTGGCCGTACGGGCGAGGTGGTCGACGTCGTAGTCACGGTGGTTCTGCACCAGGATCACCAGGTCGGCCGCGGCGGCCGCGCCCTCGAGATCGTCGGTGCGGGGGACCTCGACGTCGCCCACGGTCCACTTCGACACGTAGGGGTCGTGGTAGAGCACCGTCGCGCCGAGCCCGCACAACTGGCGGGCCAGCGGGGTCGCCGGCGATTCCCGCTGATCGGCGATGTTCGGCTTGTAGGTGACCCCCAGCAGCAGGATCGTGGCCCCGTGCACCGCGTGCCCGTCCGCGTTGAGCAGGTTCTGCGCGCGCCGGGCCACGTAATCCGGCATCGTCGCGTTGATCTCCTGAGCCAGCTCGACGAAACGGAAGGGATAGCCGAGCCGGCTGCGCACGTTGTGGCTCAGATAGTTGGGGTCGATCGGGATGCAGTGCCCGCCCACGCCCGGCCCCGGATAGAAGGCCTGGAAGCCGAACGGCTTGGTCGAGGCCGCGTGGATCACGTCCCACAGATCGATGTCGAGCTCGTGGCAGAACCGGGCCATCTCGTTGACCAGCGCGATGTTCACGTGCCGGTACGTGTTCTCGAGCAGCTTGGCCGTCTCGGCCTCGCGGGTGCCCTTGGTGCGCACCACCGTGTCGACGAAGGCGCCGTAGAAGCCGGCCGCCCGCTCGGTGCAGCCCGGAGTGTAGCCGCCGACCACCTTGGGGGTGTTGCGCGCGCCGAAGCGTTCGTTGCCGGGGTCGATGCGCTCGGGTGAGAACGCCAGGTGGAAGCCGGCCCCCGCGGTCAGGCCGGACAACTGCTCGAGCAGCGGCCGCACCACTTCGTCGGTCGTGCCCGGATAGGTCGTCGACTCGAGCACCACCAGCATCCCCGGGCGCAGTCGGCGGCCGATCGCCTCGGCCGCCGCGGTGACCGCGCGCAGATCGGGCCCGTCGCCCTCGGAGAGCGGGGTGGGCACACAGATCACCGCCGTGCCGGCCGAGCCGATCAGCGACTCGTCGGTGGTCGGGCGGAACCCGCCGGCCAGCATCTCGGCGATGTCGGCGTCGCTGAGGTCGTCGACGTGCGACCGGCCCGCGGCCAGCGAGGCGACCACGCCGGGGAGGACGTCGAAGCCGAGCACGGTCAGGCCCGCCCCCACCGCCTGCTGGGCGAGCGGCAGCCCGACATAGCCCAGTCCGAGAATCACGACGTCACAGGTCACGGAAGGATCCCCTCATCGGGTGGAGCCGGGGAGCGCGATGTCCGGGTGCGGCGCCCGGGACGCCTGACGAGCCACCACGGGCGTACGCGGGGAAAGGGTCTTGATCGGGATCGGCGCGGTGCCGGCCCGGGGCGTCGACAGCTCCCAGCGCGACGGGAACGGCAGATAGGCGGGCAGGAACTCGGCCAGCAGCGCCGCCTGCTCGCCCACCGCCTCGGGCCCGGAGTCGGTGTCGTTGAGGCAGAACGCGTCGAGGTGCCGGTCGTGCAGCAGCCGGGCCAGGCGGAACGGCGTGCCGGGATCGGCCAGATCGGTGTAGAGATATTCGATCTTGCCCGGTGCCGCGCGGCCGGTCAGATAGGCGTAGTACTGCTGCAGCGACGAGAGCAGCGCGATGTCCTCGGGATGCCGGAACTGGTGCCCGGCGGTCGCCGCCACCTCGGCCGCGAACCGCTGCTCGATCTCGGCCAGCACGCTGCGCCGCGACGGGTGCGGGGTGTGCTTCATCTTCTGGGTCAGCACCCGGCCGAACGCGCTCTGGATGAGCCGGCGGTTGTTCTTGCCGGCCGAGTCGGCGGGCGTGTCGGCCGGGGTGCGCGGGGCCGAGTCGACCAGCGCCCCCGACGGGAAGAAGCGGGTCAGCCCGCCCGGCGTGAAGAACAGCTCGGGCGCCACCGGCCGGCCCAGGAAGACGTCGTCGTTGAGATAGAGGAAGTGCTCGGACAACCCGGGGATCCGGTGCAGCCGGGATTCGATCGCCTGCGAGTTGAAAGTGGGCAGCCGCCCGGTGCCGCCGAAGATCTCCCGATGGCTCACCACGGTCAGGTCGCCCCGGGTGGTGTCGAGCCAGGCCGGCACCTGATCGTCGGTGACCAGAATGACCCGGCGGACCCACGGCGCGTACGCATGGAGCGAGCGCAACGAGTAGCGCAGCTCGTCGCGGGAGACGAAGCGGGAGTCGTTCGCGGTCTGACCGTTCGTGCCGGCGACCCAGCCGTTCTCGCCCAGCGCCCGCGCCTTGCGTTCGCGCCACGCCGGGTCGTCCCCGTCGACCCAGGTGTAGACGGCGTCGATCGGGAAGGCCACCCGGTCGGGGCTCACCATCGTGAACACCTCGCGGGTGCGATAGCGGCGGGTGCCTCCCGTCGGCGCCGGGGCGCAGAACGGCCCGAACACCGGCTCGGCCACGACGATCTCGGGCTCGTCGGCGGTGATCACGTCGGCCACCGGGTTGGGGCGGGGGCCGGCCAGGTTGCCGTCGGTGGTGCGGCGCCAGAACTCGATCTCGCAGCCGAACTCGGGGCCGAGGACGACGCGGCCCGCCGGGTCGGTGACCGGCCAGCTCACCCGCACGATCCGGCCCGGGACGACCGTCTCCAGCCGGCCCTCATCGCTCGTGGTGATCGCGCGGAAGGCGGCGTAGGCCAGGGCTCGGTCGGTCTCGGCGACGGCCACGGCGGTGCGGGTCAGCGAACCGACCGGGACCCGGAACCACTCGATGCCCGCGGTGGTCAGCGCGTCCAGCACCCGGTCGAGGTTCTCCCGGCGTACGGCCGCGGGATGTGCGTCGAGGACCCGCCGGGCCAGGAGCCGCCCGCCGTCCGTGCGGACCCGCAGCGCCGGCGCGTCCTTGATCGGCGTCAGCCGGGGGCGGGGACCGAGGGGCACCACCCGCCGGGCCGTCCGCAGCCGGCGGTCCTCGCTCAGGCGGGGGAGAACACGCCGCTGCAGCTGCCCGAGCAGCCGCCGTCGCACGGGCCAGGGCGCCAGCCTCAGGATCTGCACGCCGTCCTCCCACGTCCGTCGTTCAGTTACGACCCTCAACGGCTGCCGCGGACGGAGGTTGCGTCCCCTACGGGTGGGCCTCAGGGTTACGGCTGATGCGCGGAGTTGCTCGGCTGAGTCATGGTGGAGGTCGACGCACGATGAGGGGGAGGCCGGGATGGGCAAGGCCGTGGCATTTCTGGTGGCACTGCTGGCCGGAGTGATCGTTGTCGGCTGGGTGGTCAGCTCGCTGCTCGGGCCGGCGCTGTTCTACCTGATCGTGGGCGCGCTGGTGGTCGGGGGCGGCGTTTATCTCTACGCCAAGGCCAAGAAGTCGATCGCCCCGGGCACCCGCACCCAGCGGCGGATCGAGGCGGCGACGAAGACGTACCGCATGCGGAACCGGTGAGGCTCCCCGCGGGCGGCTAGGCTTGCGGGCGTACCCACCTCTGTGAGCTGACTTAAGGACGCGCGCCTCGTGTTTGACACCCTGAGTGACCGCCTCTCCGGCATCTTCACCAAGCTCCGGGGCAAGGGAAAGCTCACCGACGCCGACATCGACGCCACCGCGCGCGAGATCCGTCTCGCGCTGCTGGAGGCCGATGTCGCGCTGCCCGTGGTCAAGTCCTTCATCTTCAACCTGAAAGAGCGCGCGCGGGGGGCCGAGGTCTCCGAGGCGCTCAACCCGGCCCAGCAGATCATCAAGATCGTCCACGAGGAGCTCATCACCGTCCTCGGTGGCGAGGGCCGGCGGCTCCAGTTCGCCAAGCAGCCGCCCACGGTGATCATGCTGGCCGGTCTGCAGGGCGCCGGTAAGACGACGCTGGCCGGCAAGCTGTCCCGCTGGCTCAAGGGCCAGGGCCACCAGCCCATGCTGGTCGCGGCCGACCTGCAGCGCCCCAACGCGGTCAACCAGCTCCAGGTCGTCGGTCAGCGGGCCGGGGTGGACGTCTTCGCCCCCGAGGCCGGCAACGGCGTGGGCGACCCGGTGCAGGTCGCGAAAGACTCGATCGAGCACGCCAAGCGCACCGCCAAAGACATCGTCATCGTCGACACCGCCGGCCGCCTGGGCATCGACGCCGAGATGATGCAGCAGGCCCGCGACATCCGCGACGCGGTCCAGCCCGACGAGGTCCTGTTCGTCATCGACGCCATGGTCGGCCAGGACGCGGTGCAGACCGCCGAGGCCTTCCGCGACGGCGTCGGCATCACCGGCGTGGTCCTGTCGAAGCTCGACGGCGACGCCCGCGGTGGTGCCGCGCTCTCCGTCCGGCACGTCACCGGCGAGCCGATCCTCTTCGCCTCCACCGGTGAGAAGCTGGAAGACTTCGACCTCTTCCACCCCGACCGGATGGCCAGCCGCATCCTGGGCATGGGCGACGTGCTGACCCTCATCGAGCAGGCCGAGCAGGCCTTCGACGAGGATCAGAAGGAGAAGATGACCGGCAAGCTGCTTGCCGGCGAGAGCTTCACCCTCGAAGACTTCCTCGACCAGCTGATCGCTGTCCGGCGGATGGGCCCGATCGCCAACATCCTCGGCATGATGCCCGGCATGGGCCAGATGAAAGACCAGCTGGCCGAGCTCGACGACAGCCACTTCGACCGGGTCACCGCGATCATCCGCTCGATGACCCCCGGCGAGCGCAGCAACCCCAAGATCCTCAACGGCTCCCGCCGCGCCCGCATCGCCAACGGCTCGGGCGTCACGGTGATGGACGTCAACCAGCTGCTCAACCGCTTCGCCGACGCGCAGAAGATGATGAAGCAGATGGGCGGCATGATGGGCCTGCCCGGCGGCAACCGCCGCAAGGCGACCAAGAGCCCGAAGAACAAGCGCAAGGGCACCAAGGGCGGCAACAACCGTCCGCGTACGGGTGGGGGCGGCGGCGGTCTGCCGGCCGGCTTCCCCGGCGGCATGCCCCAGCTCCCGCCAGGCATGGACCCGAACGCCCTGGGCGGCGCCGCCGGCGGCTTCAACCTGCCCAACCTCGACTTCAACAAGCTCATGAAGCAGCAGAAGGACGACAAGGACAAGCGCTGACGCGGTCATCCACAGGCGGCAGATCGGCATGGAGCAACTAGTCGAGTGTCTAGTGTGGTGAACGGTGATCCTGCTGAGGAGGAGCCGATGACCATTGCGCCGCAACGGGTCGATTCGCTACCGCTCTCCCTGCTTCAACGCGACGATCTTGTCGTCGACGACTTGACAGGTCTTCCCGAGGATCTTCGATACGAGTTGATCGAGGGAAGACTTGTCGTGAGTCCGTATGCCAAGCCCATCCATCAGCTCATCGCCAAGCGAGTCGGCGACGCGATCGAAGAACGCTGCCCCGACGAGTTCCTGATCAACATCGAGCAGGCGGTTCTGGTCTCGAACAACACCGAGTTGCGGCCCGACGTGGTGCTCCTGTCCGAGCGGAGTGCCGACGTCTCCCCGGTGCCCGCGTCCGACGTCCTGCTGGTCGTCGAGGTCATCTCGAACTCCTCACGGAAGACGGATCGCCGGGACAAACTCGCGTTCTACGAGCAGGCGAAAATTCCGTCCTACTGGATCGTCGATCCGCTGGCCGACCGCATCACCCTCACGCAGTTCTTGCTGCTCGCCGACGAGACCTACGGCCAGGTTCTGAGCACGGATGATCGGATCGCCCTGCGGCAGCCCTGGGAGATCACGCTCGACCTCCCGGCCTGGACGCGCCGCCGAGATCGGATTCGGGCCAACGCCCGGTCGCCCTGGTGACGCCCTGATCGGGTAGGACTGTCGGTATGGCGTTTCATGTGCGTGGGGCTGTCCTGCCGGACGGGGAAGTCAAAGATCTCTGGCTGGTGGGGGATCGGGTCACCTTCGAGCCGGTGAAGGATGCCGAGACGATCAGTGACGGCGGGTTCGTGCTGCCGGGGCTGGTCGACGCGCACTGTCACCCGGGGATCGCGTTCGGGGCCAAGCCGATCGAGAGCCTCGACCAGGCGCGGGCGCTGGCCATCACCGATCGGGACGCGGGTGTGCTGGCGCTGCGCGACGCCGGGTCGCCGTTTCCCTATGCCGAGCTGGACGACGAGCCCGAGATCCCGCGGCTCGCCCGGGCCGGGCGACACGTGGCCGCGCCCCGGCGCTATCTGCGCGACGTCGGCATCGAGGTCGACACGGTGGCCGACGTGCGGGCCGCCGTCACCGAGCAGGCCAAGGCCGGCAACGGCTGGGTCAAGCTGGTGGGGGACTGGCTCGACCGGGGCGTGGGCGATCTGGCGCCGTCCTGGGATCGCGAGACGATGACCGCCGCGGTCGAGGCCGCGCACGCGGCCGGGGTGCGGGCCGCCGTGCACACGTTCTCCGAGGCCGGTGTCGAGATCATGGTGCGGGCCGGGGTCGACTCGGTCGAGCACGGCACCGGGCTCTCGTTCGACCTGATCGACGAGATGGCCCGCCGGGGCACCGCGCTGGTCCCCACGATGATCAACATTCGGACCTTCGGCGGCATCGCCGACAAGGCCCGGGGCAAATTCGCCGGGTACGCCGACCACATGCTCGCGTTGCGCGACCGGTTCCCGTCCGTGGTCCGCGCCGCCTGGGAAGCGGGCGTGCCGATCTATGTCGGTACCGACGCCGGCGGCGGCATCCACCACGGGCTCGTGGCCGAGGAGATGCTGATCCTGCAGGAGGCCGGCCTGCCCGCCGAGGCCATCCTGGCCGCCGGCTCGTGGAAGGCGCGCGAGTGGCTCGGCTTCCCCGGCCTGGTCGAGGGCGGTCTGGCCGACCTGGTCGTCTATGACACCGACCCGCGCGCGGACCTGCGTGTGGTCCGCGCGCCGAGCCGGATAGTGCTCAAGGGCCGGGTTATCCGTTGAGCCGGTAGATGCGCAGGTCGGTCGTGGTCGCGCAGGCCAGCCGGTCGGCCGTGTGCACGCAGGTGTCGGTGCGGGCGGGCACGGTGCCGAGCCGGGTGACCTTGCCGTCGGCGATCCGCACGGTGGAGACCTCGCCCTTGTCCAGCGTCGGGAGCATCAGCAGCCGTCCGGCATCCAGCCAGTCGACCTGCGACTGAGCCGTCCGGAAGATCTCCTTGCCGTCCGGGTCGAAGACCTTGGTCGAGGCCCCGCCGCCCGCCACCACATATCCGCCGGAGGCCGAGAGGGATCCCGCCCCGGGGGCGAGCGCCGACCAGAGCTTCCGGCGTTGCCCGACGTCGACCGCCCACACCTGGGCGACGCCGTTGTTCAGGTCGTTGAGCACGCACACCCGGCCCGGGCCGCACGCGTCCAGGCTGGTCAGGCTGTGATCGGGCTCGCCGCTGACCACCACCGCCGAGGCGCCGGTGTCCACGTTCATGGCGACGACCCGGTCGACCGGGCCGCTGCGCGGGTGGCCGACCTCGTACAACCATCCGTCGTACGCGAGATAGTTGTTCCCCGCCTGCGGCAGCGACACCGGCGTGATCGTCCGCAGCAGGGCGCCGTTGGTGACGTCGCGCACCTGCACCTTGCCCGATTTCAGCACCACGAGCAGGCGGTTGTCGGTGTAGCTCTCCTGCTGCGGGTTCATCGAGCCGGTGCGCATGCCGAGAATGTGCACGGGCAGGTCGGCCCCGGCGTCGACGGACCAATGCTTGGCGGTCACACCCCGCCAGTTGTAGGCGTCGATCTGTCCGTTCACCCCCCACCGGCGGATCAGGAACTTCTCGTGCATCACGAGTTCGTCCAGGTCGGCGACGGTCAGCACGCCGTCGGTGGCACCCGTGGCCGCGCCGGCCGGGTCGAAGATGTTCAGCGTCTGGTCGGCGGCGACCAGGGCGCCCTGGGGCACGGCGTTGACGCTGGTGAACTGGGTGCCCCGGCCACCCACGCCCTGCACCTTCCACTCGACCGCGCCCGTGCTCAGGGAGGCGGCGACCGCGGTGACCGAGTTGTCCGCGGCCAGCCAGGAGGAGAAGACACGACCGCCGGCGATGGCCGGAGTCGCCGACGCGACCGTCCGGTCGTACGGGATCGGCGCTCCCACCAGGGGCAACGCGCCGACCGAGGCGGTCGTCGACGGGCCCGGCGCGACGGTTTTCCCGTCGGACTGCCGGTCGGGCCGGACGGCCACTCCCACGCCGGTCAGGACCACGCAGACCGCGGCCGCCACGCCGATCAGGGCGCCGTTGCGGGTGCGCTGCCGGCCTCGCCGCCGGGCCTGGTCGGCCGTGCCGAGCGGGATGACGTCGGCCTGCCGGGCCACGGAGGCGAAAATGTCGTCGAGGTCAGCGGGCATCGTCGGCTCCGTTCGTAGCTAAAGCGGGTGCTTCGCTGCCGAGCGCGGCGGCGAGGCCGGCCCGGCCGCGGGACAGCCAGGATTTGACCGTGCCGATCGACGAGCCGGTCTCGTGGGCGATCTCGGCGACCGACCGGTCGAGCAGGTAGTGCAGGGCCAGGGCCCGGCGATGGGCCATCGGCAGCGTCCGCATCGCGCGGATCAGCAGCACCGTGTCCTCCGTGGGGGGTGGTGCGTGCGGTGGTGGGGGCTCGGCGGCGGCCCGGGTCCGGCGTACGCCCAGACGCCGCCACCGGTCCGCCGACAGCCGGTTGACCACGAGCCGTAACCAGGCCTCCCGGTCCTCGTAGTCGGCCAGCCGCCGCCATCGCTGCCAGGCTCGCGCGTACGCCTCCTGCACCAGGTCCTGGGCGTCACCCGGGTCGCCGGTCAGGCCGTACGCGTATCTGGCCAGGCGTCTTGAGGTATCTCGGTAGAAAGCATCGAAGTCCCCGTTCGTACTCATCGGCACCGCCCTTCCACCTAGGACACGCGATGCCCGCCCGCCGGGTTGCGCGGGGGACACGACTAGGATGTCGCCTCATGGCCCGTGTGCTCACTCCCCGTGCAGAAGACTTTCCCCGCTGGTATCAGGACCTGATCGCCAAGGCGCAGCTGGCGGACAACGGTCCGGTCCGCGGCACCATGGTGATCCGGCCGGTCGGGTGGGCCATCTGGGAGCGCATGCAGGCCGACATGGACCTGCGGATCAAGGACGAGGGCGTGCAGAACGCCTACTTCCCGCTGTTCATCCCCGAGAGCTACCTGCGCCGCGAGGCCGACCACGTCGAGGGCTTCTCGCCCGAGCTGGCCGTGGTCACCCACGCCGGTGGCAAGCAGCTCGCCGAGCCGCTCGTGGTTCGCCCCACCAGCGAGACCGTGATCGGCGAGTTCATGGCCAAGTGGGTCGACTCCTACCGTGACCTGCCGCTGCTGCTCAACCAGTGGGCCAACGTCGTGCGCTGGGAGCTGCGGCCGCGCACGTTCCTGCGCACCACCGAGTTCCTCTGGCAGGAGGGCCACGACGCCCACGCCACCGAGGAACTGGCCCGCGACCACGCCCGCAACATCCACCAGAACGTCTACCAGGCGTTCATGGAGGAGCTGCTGGCCATCCCGGTCGTGCCGGGCCGCAAGACCAAGGGCGAGCGCTTCGCCGGCGCCACCAACACCATGACCGTCGAGGCCATGATGGGCGACACCAAGGCGCTCCAGATGGGCACCTCGCACGAGCTGGGCCAGAACTTCGCGAAGGCCTTCGACATCACCTATTCGTCGAAGGAGGGCTCGGTCGAGCACGCCTGGACGACCTCGTGGGGCACCTCCACCCGCATGATGGGCGGGCTGATCATGGTGCACGGCGACGACAACGGCCTGCGGCTCCCGCCGCGTCTGGCCCCCATCCAGGTGCAGATCATGGTGGTCAAGGCGGGCGAGGGCGTCGCCGAGGCGGCGGCCCAGCTGCGCGACGACCTCAAGACCGCCGGCGTACGCGTGAAGCTCGACGACCGGGTGGACATCCCGTTCGGCCGCCGGGCCGTCGACGCCGAGTTGCAGGGCATTCCGATCCGCATCGAGGTCGGCCCGCGTGACCTGGCCAACGGCAGCGTGACCATCGCGCGCCGCATCGACGGCTCCAAGACCCCGACCCCGCTCGGCGACGTCACCGGCGCCGTGACCAGCGCGCTCAAGGCCGACCAGGCCCGGATGTACGACGATGCGCTGGCGTTCCGCGAGGCCAACACGGTCGAGGTCAAGACGCTGGGCGAGGCGATCGAGGCGGCGCAGACGGGCTGGGCCCGGGTGCCTTGGTCGGCCGTGGGCGAGGCCGGCGAGAAAGAGGCGAACGGCAAGGCCGTCACGGTCCGCTGCCTGACCCGCCCCGACGGCGAGATGCCCGACTCCGACGAGGAGCCCGGCCTGATCGCCTACCTGGCCCGCTCGTACTGATCCGGTTCGAACGCATGCCTTTCGAACCGGGCCGAGTCGTCCTGCACCGCGACACCCACCACGGCCGGCTCGGTTTCGTGCACCCGTCGCGGGTGATCTCCGACGACGACCGCGGGCTGCTGCTCTGGCTGGCCCGCGACTCGGCCGTGGCGATCGAGACGACGCTGGACGGGCGCGGCCCGCGCGACTCGGCGTCGTTCGTCGAGTGGGAGGCGGCCCCCAAGAAGGTCACGTTCACGACCTGGCGGGGGCCGGGCGTGCTGCGGTTCTTCCCGGCCGGGGCCGACCACTCGGTCTGGTTCTTCCGCGATGACGAGGGCTTCTTCAAGAATTACTACGTCAACCTGGAGGAGGCCGCCGTCCGCTGGGACGACGGCCCGGTCGGCGGCATCGACGTCATCGACCAGGACCTCGACATCGTCGCCACTCCCGACCTGCAGTGGCAGTGGAAGGACGAGGACGAGTTCGAGGAGCGGCTCGCCCGCCCCGACCTCTACTGGGTGCCGGACGAGGCCGCCGTCTGGGCCGAGGGCTTCCGCGTCGTCAAGCTGATCGAGGCGGGCGACTTCCCCTTCGACGGCACCTGGACCGACTTCCACCCCGACCCGTCCTGGGTGACGCCCCTCTCACTTCCGGACGGCTGGGACCGCCCGGTCGTGGCCCGGGTCTGATTTCCCGGGCCGATTGGGAGTCACGGCCAACCATCTGGCAGAATGGGTCCCTGGTATCCGGCTCGCGTGAGGCGCCCTCTAACCCCTCCGCGTGCCAGTCCATGAGACTTCGGCCCCCATGTCCCCACGTGAGGGCCTTCGGCTCAACCTCGCAGTCATTCAGGAGCGTAAAGAACCGTGGCCGTTAAGATCCGGCTCCTGCGGATGGGCAAGATCCGCAACCCGCAGTACCGCATCGTCGTCGCCGACTCGCGCACCAAGCGCGACGGTCGCGCCATCGAATACGTGGGCATTTACCAGCCGAAGGAACATCCTTCGATCATCCAGGTGAAGTCCGAGCGCGTGCAGTACTGGCTCTCGGTCGGCGCGCAGCCGAGCGAGGCCGTGCAGCGTCTCCTGGAGAAGACCGGCGACTGGCAGCAGTTCAAGGGCCTGCCGGCCCCGCCGCCGCTGCTCGTCGCCGAGCCGAAGCAGAGCCGCACCGAGGTCTACGAGGCCGAGTCCAAGGCCGCCGCCGGCGTCGCCGAGACCCCGGCCAAGACCCCCAAGAAGGCTCCGGCCAAGGCTGCCGACAAGGGCACCGACAAGGCTGCCGAGCCCAAGGTCGCCGCTGCTCCGGAGGCCGCCGAGGCCAAGCCGGGCATCACCGAGGCTGCCGACCCGGCCGAGCCGAACCGCGAGGCTGTCGCCGAGACCGCAAAGGACCCGGCCGGTGCCGGCGCCGACGCGAGCTGACGGGGCGCTCCGGCCGGCGCTGGAGCACCTCGTCAAGGGGATCGTCGACAACCCGGACGACGTCCGGGTCCGGCTGGTCGACTCGCGCCGCGGCAAGCGGCTCGAGGTTCGCGTGCACCCGGAGGACCTGGGAACGGTCATCGGGCGCGGCGGGCGTACGGCCAAGGCCCTGCGACAGGTCATCGGGTCGATCGGTGGGCGCGGCATCCGCGTCGACATCGTCGACGCGTACTGAGAGATGCTCCTCGTCGTCGGCCAGATCGGCAAGCCGCACGGGATCCGGGGCGAAGTCTCGGTGGTCGTGCGGACCGACGAACCGGAAGATCGTTTCGTCCCCGGGTCGGTGTTCGTCACGGAGGTCCCGCGGGACCGACGGGTGAGCACCGGCCCGGCGGCCGTCCCGGGTGTCCGTTTCGAAGTGCCCCCGCAACTCGTGCTCGAGTCGATCCGCTGGCATCAGGGCCGCGGCATCGCCGTGTTCGAAAACATCTATGACCGCGGCATCGCCGAGGAACTGCGCGGCGTCTACCTGCAGGTCGACAGCTCCGAGCTGACCCCGCCGGACGATCCCGACGAGTTCCACGACCACCAGCTGGTGGGGCTGCGGGTCGAGTCGGCCGACGGCACGCTGCACGGCACCGTCGATCGCATCGATCACGCGCCCTCGTCCGACCTGATCGTGCTGAAGAAGGCCGGCGGCGGCACGGCGCTCATCCCGTTCGTCACCTCGATGGTGCCGAGCGTCGACCTCGCCGGTGGCCGCGTCGTGGTCGACCTGCCCGAGGGGCTGCTGGATCTGTAGTGCGAGTCGACATTATCTCGATCTTCCCGGACTACTTCGCCCCGCTCGAGCTGTCACTGGTCGGCAAGGCCCGGGGGACGGGTCTGCTCGACCTGTCCGTGCACGATCTGCGCACCTGGACGGGCGACGTGCACCGCACGGTCGACGACACCCCGTACGGCGGGGGGCCGGGCATGGTCATGCGGCCCGAGCCGTGGGGCCAGGCGCTCGACGCGGTCGGTGCCGGCACGCTGATCGTGCCGTCCCCGGTGGGCCGGCGGTTCACCCAGGCCGACGCGTACGAGTTGGCCACGCTCGACCACCTGATCTTCGCCTGCGGGCGCTACGAGGGCATCGACCAGCGGGTGATCGACGACGCGGCGACCCGGATGCCAGTGCGTGAGGTGTCGCTGGGCGACTACGTGCTCTTCGGGGGCGAGGTCGCGGTCATCGTGATCATGGAGGCGATCACCCGGCTGCTGCCCGGGGTACTCGGCAACGCCGACTCGCTGACCGAGGAGTCGCACGCGGCCGGGCTGCTCGAGGCGCCGGTCTACACCAAGCCGGCGTCCTGGCGCTCGCACGAGGTGCCCGAGATCCTACGCTCGGGCGACCACGGAAAGATCGCCCGGTGGCGGCGGGATCAGAGCCTGCTGCGGACGGCGGCCCGGCGGCCCGACATGATGGCGTCGTACCCGGCTGATCATTTGGACAAAGCGGACAAGCGAACCCTCGATGAGGGCGGATTTCAGATCACGCCTCCCGGTGTGGCAAAGTAGGGAGGTTGCCGGTTTCGCCCGCGCCGCGGAGCGAAACCGAGGATCTTCCGCACTCCTGGAAGATCAGAATCACCCATCCCGCGCACCGAACTCCCGGTGCGCTTGAGTACGACGAGGATGCAGCGATGAACACGCTGGACGCTCTCGACGCCCAGTCGCAGCGCACCGACCTTCCCGACTTCCGCGCCGGTGACACCCTCAAGGTGTACGCCCGCGTTGTCGAAGGCAACCGATCCCGCGTCCAGATCTTCCAGGGCGTCGTCATCGGTCGTCAGGGTGCCGGTCTCCGCGAGACCTTCAAGATCCGCAAGATCAGCTTCGGCGTCGGTGTCGAGCGGACCTACCCGATGAACAGCCCGGCGATCGACCGCATCGAGGTCGTGACCCGCGGCGACGTGCGTCGCGCCAAGCTCTACTACCTGCGCGAACTCCGTGGCAAGAAGGCCAAGATCAAGGAGCTTCGGGAGAAGCAGACCGTCTGATACCCATCGATTCGAGCACGCGCGCACTATCCTTGCCGTGTGCCGGATGGGATCAGTGTGAACCCTTGCAGCACTACCGCCCGTAAGTCCCCGCGAGGGGCAACATTCGGGCGGTAGTGCTGTATCCGGGGTTGATTCGACCGGGTCTGCGGCGGCGGGAGATGCATAGCGTGGAACCGATGGAGGGCTACGGCCCGTCCTCGCGGCGGCGACGGTCGATGATCCGGCGCAAGGAGATGCCCCTCTGGCAGGAGCTTCCGCTCCTGCTGGTGGTCGCCTTCTGCCTGGCCGTGCTCATCCGCACCTTCCTGGTGCAGGCGTTCTACATCCCCAGTGGGTCGATGGAGAACACGCTGCTGGTGAAGGACAGGGTGCTGGTCAACAAGGTCATCTACGACATGCGAGACCCGGTCCGCGGCGAGATCGTGGTCTTCCGCGGCACCGACAACTGGGCGCCCGAGGTGACCGAGCAGGTCAGCAACAGCTTCGTGGCCAAGCTGGGCCGCACGGTCGGCGACCTCGTCGGCGTCAGTCGCCCGGGTGAGCGCGACTTCATCAAACGGGTGATCGGCCTGCCGGGTGACAAGATCGCCTGCTGTGACGGCAAGGGCCGGATCACGGTGAACGGGGTGGGCATCGACGAGTCGTACATCGCCGACGGCTTCAACTCCGACCTCAACCAGCCGCCCAACCCGAACCAGTGCACCAGCCGGCGCTTCACGGAAGTGGTTGTTCCGGAGGGTGAGATGTTCGTCATGGGCGACCATCGTGCGGTTTCGCAGGACGCGCGATGTCAGGGCCCGGTCCCGATCAACAACATCATCGGGCGCGCATTCGTGATCGTCTGGCCGAGCAACCGCTTCACCAGCCTCTCCGTGCCCGACGTCTGGAAGGCGTACGCCGCCGACCGCCCGACCGCGGCCGCCCCCGGAACGGTGCCGGTGCGCAAGCACGACCCGGCGACCGAAGTTTTCGTACTGCCGTTTCTGTTAAGTGCGGCGTTATCCGCGCGTTCCGGACTGCCGTTCTCGACCCGGCGTCGTAGGCTCCCCTCGTGATTGACGACCAGACCGAGAAGCGCCGCAGTTCCTCATTTTGGCGCGAGCTTCCCATCCTCCTGGGCGTGGCGGTCCTGGTCGCCATTCTGGTGCGGGCCTTCGTGCTGCAGACCTTCTACATCCCGTCGCCGTCGATGGAGCACACGCTCAACGTGCTCGACCGGGTGCTGGTCAACAAGCTGGTCTACGACTTCCGCGAGCCCCGCCGGGGCGAGATCATCGTCTTCCAGGCGCCGACCGACTGGCAGTCGGGCACCGAGGGCGAAGACTTCATCAAGCGCATCATCGGCATTCCCGGTGACCACATCGTCTACGACGAGGCCGTCGGCAAGCTTTCGATCAACGGTGCGCTGCTCGACGAGCCCTATATTTTCAAGGACTCCGCCGGAGAGCAGGATCCGCCGGCTGACGGCAAATTCGACATCACCGTGCCCGCCGGGCGGCTATGGGTGATGGGTGACCACCGGTCGGCCTCCGGCGACTCCCTGGAGCACTTCCAGGACAGCGACAACGTCGAGGAAGCCACGATCACCGAGGATTCGATCGTCGGTCGGGCCTTCACGGTGTTCTGGCCGGTCGGGCGGGCCACGTGGCTGACCGTGCCGGACGGATTCAAGTCGATCCCCGACCCCAAGTAATACCCGCTCGTAAGATCCACGTCCGGCGCAATAGGCTGGGTCGCGTGACCGTTGTCGAGCGTCGTGCCGGACGCGTGCTGCTGATCGATCCGGCCGGGCGCGCTCTGCTCCTCCATGGCGGTGATCCCGCCCGGCCCGACACCCGCTGGTGGTTCACCCCCGGCGGCGGGCTGGAAAGCGGCGAGACGACCGCCGAGGGCGCCGCCCGCGAGCTGCTCGAAGAGATCGGCCTGTGGGTCGACCCGAGCGACCTGGGCGAGCGCTACTGGCGCCAGAAAGTCGTGTTCAGCTACGACGGCCGGGAGTATCACCAGGAGCAAGACTTCTTCCTCCTGCGGGTGCCCGGCTGGCAGGTTGATTTCGCCGGCATGGAGGACGAGGAAAAGGCCACCATCACCGACCACCGGTGGTGGTCGGCCGACGAGATCGAGGCCAGCGACGAGTCGATCTTCCCGGTCGAGCTGCCCGGCCTCCTGCGGGGGTTGCCCTGATGCTGGCCCCGCCGCGCACCATCATCCGCCGCGAGGGCGGTCTCTACGCCCTCGAGCAGGCTCTGCAGCGCCGGGGCTTCCGTCAGGTGGCCGGGGCCGACGAGGCGGGCCGTGGGGCCTGTGCCGGGCCTCTCGTGGCCGCGGCGGCCGTGCTGCCCGAGGGCAAGCGCGGCGAGATCGACGAGCTGGCCGACTCCAAGCTGCTCACCCCGGCCGCTCGTGAGCGCGTCTACGAGCAGGTCGTGGCCCGGGCGCTGGCGTGGTCGGTGGTGATCGTCCCGGCCACCGAGGTCGACGCGCGAGGCCTGCACATCTGCAACCTCGCGGCCATGCGCCGCGCCCTGGCGTCGCTGACCACCCGCCCCGAGTACGTGTTGACCGACGGTTTCCCGGTCGACGGGCTCGGCGTCCCCGGTCTCGCCGTGTGGAAAGGCGACCGCGTGGCCGCCTGCGTGGCCGCGGCCAGCGTGCTGGCCAAGGTGACCCGAGACCGGATCATGGTGGAGATGCACGACCAGTTCCCGGCGTACGGCTTCGCCGTGCACAAGGGTTACATCACCGACGAGCACAGCGCCGCGTTGAAGCAGCACGGGCCCTGCGCCGAGCACCGCTTTTCCTACGTGAACGTGGCCGCCGTCTCGGGGCGCGGCAACCGCCCGCCGAGGGCTCGCCGACCGGCGCCGCGTGACTTGTCGCAGGCGGCCCAACCAGTACTGTTTGATGCATCCGTCGCCGAGCAGCCGGTGATTCCGCGCGCCGCTGAGAGTACCGTCGGCGTGGCGTCGGGCGACCAGCCTCAGCCGTCGCCGTCGGTGGGGGAAGATGAGGCCATGGAGGGCGAGAAGCGATGAGCGCAGAGGATCTCGAGAAGTACGAAACCGAGATGGAGCTGCAGCTCTACCGGGAGTACCGCGACATCGTCCGACAATTCTCCTACGTGGTGGAGACGGAGCGCCGGTTCTACCTGGCCAACCAGGTCGACCTGCACGTCCGTAACTCCGACGGCGAGGTCTATTTCGAGGTCGAGATGCACGACGCCTGGGTGTGGGACATGTATCGTCCGGCCCGGTTCGTGAAAAACGTGCGGGTCATGACCTTCAAGGACGTCAACGTCGAGGAACTGGAAAAGCCGGACATCTCCCTGCCTGACGAGCCAGGTTTCGGCAGCTAGTTTCGGGCTGGTTGTCCACAGCTCGGGGTTATCCGGCTCGGGGTTATCCACAGGGGCGGTCGCGGGCGGGCCTCTGATCCGGCAGGTTGGCCGGCATGGTTCGCCTGCTTCTGCTCCTCGTCCTCGGTCTCTTCGGCTGGCCCGTGGCGCCGCCCGCGATCGTGCGGCCGTTCGACCCGCCGGCCCAGCCCTGGCTCGCCGGGCATCGCGGAGTCGATCTCGCCGCACCCCCGTCCGCTGTGGTGCGCTCGGCCGGGCCGGGCACTGTGCTCTTCGCGGGCCTGGTCGCCGGGCGGGGCGTGGTCAGCGTCGCCCATGCCGGCGGCCTGCGCACCACCTACGAGCCGGTGACCGCCTCGGTGTCGGTCGGTGACGTCGTTGCCCGGGGCGACCCGCTCGGGCTGCTGCAGCCGGGCCACCCGGGCTGCCCGTCGGCCGCCTGCCTGCACTGGGGGCTGCGCCGAGGCCCGCTCTATCTCGACCCGCTGGCCCTGCTCGGCCTCGGCCGGGTGCGGCTGCTGCCGCTCTAGCGGTGATAGTCGTGCAGCAATTGGGGGAGTCGCTCGGCGAAGCGGTCGTACTCGTCCGGGCGGTTGTAGACCTGGGCGCTCAACCGCAGCAGCCCACGGCCGCCCCACGCGTTCACCGCGGTCTCGACGGCCAGTTTCTCGGCGATGTGCTGCCGCAGAGCCTGCGCCTCGGGCATCGTGGTGGCCAGACCGGCCGGCAGCGGCACCACCCGCATCGCCAGGTCGGGGTCGGCGGGCTGGGGCAGGTCGGCGGCCGGCACCTCGAGCGCCTCCGCCACCACCCGCTGACCGTAAGTGGCCAGCGCGGCGTTGTGCGCCCGCACGTTTTCCCAGCCCAGGGTGCGCAGTGTGAAGATCCCGCTCGGCGCGGCCAGCCAGGGGGTGTAATCGATCGTCCCCTGATACTCCACCGCGTGCGGGTAACCCTGCTCCTGCTCCCACGAGACGATCACCGGCTCGATCTTGCGGCGCCATTCCGCGGCGACTGAGAGCAGGGCGGTGCCGCGCGGGGAGAAGGCCCACTTGTGCAGGTTGCCGACCCAGAAATCGGCCCGGAGCGCGGCCACCTCGACCGGCAGCATGCCCGGCACATGCGCCGCGTCGACCAGCACCGGGATGTCGTGCTCGTGGGCGGCCGCGACGATCTCGCGGACCGGAAAGACCATCGCCGTCGGCGACGAGATCTGATCGATGATCAGCAGTCGGGTGCGGCCCGGGCGCAACGCCGCGCGTACCCGGCTGACCAGCTCGGCGTCGGTGGCCGGCATCGGCAGGGCAACCGTCCGCACCGTCGCACCGGCCCGGCGGCAGCGACGGCGGGCCGCCAGCGCGACACTGCCATAACTGTGATCGGTGAGCAGCACCTCGTCGGCCGAATCGAGCTTCACCGACTGCAGCACGATCGAGGCAGCGGCCGTCGCGTTGGCCACCAGAGCGCTGCCCTCGGGGTCGGCCCCGAGGAAGGCGGCGATGTGGCGTCGGGTGTGGATGATGCGGTCGCTCAGACCCTGGGCATAGAAACGCAGCGGGTTCGACTCGATCTCGTCGCGAAGCCGCTGCTGGGCGCGCTGCACCCCGATCGGCACCGCGCCGAACGAACCGTGGTTGAGATAGGACACGCCCGGATCGAGCGAGAACAAGAGGCGGGCGCCTGGGATGGCTGCGGGCGGTTCTCCGGCGCTCACGCTCCGATCGTACGGGGTCAGGCGCGCGGGTGCGCCTGTTTGAACGCCGCCCGCAGGCGTTCGGTCGACACGTGGGTGTAGATCTGCGTGCTCGACAGCGACGCGTGCCCCAGCAGATCTTGCACAGCCCGCAGGTCGGCGCCCCCGTCGAGCAGGTGGGTGGCGGCCGAGTGGCGCAGGTCGTGCGGGCTGGTGTGGGGCAGACCCGCGGCCCGGGCGGCGGCATCGACGATCCGCCGGACGACGGTCTGCTGCAGGCGGCCACCCTTGACGCCGAGGAAGAGCGCGTCGCCGCTGCCCTTCGTGGCCAGCAGCGGGCGCCCGTGCCGCAGCCACTGGTCGAGGGCGCGCTGGGCGGGCAGGCCATAGGGGACGGCCCGCTCCTTGGCGCCCTTGCCGAAAACGCGCACGACGCGGCGGCCCTCGTCGAGGTCGGTGCGATCAAGACCACAGAGCTCACTGACGCGTACGCCGGTGGCATAAAGCAGCTCAAGCACAGCCCGATCCCGCACATCCTCTGCGGTTCCCCCTGGCCCCGTTCCTCGTCCTCCGTCGCCTGTTCCCGTTTCCCCTGCGTGCGGGCCCGTGCTTTCGCGCCCCGTACCCGTCCGATGCGGGCCTGCGGCGGCTGCGCCTGCCGTGACGGTGCCTGCTGCGTCCGTGCCCGCCTCGATCTTGGCCGCTTCGACCGTGCCGGGTGGGGTCGCGCTCGCTTGGCCGGTGGCTGCCTCCTGGGCTGTTCGCTCCGGGGCTTCTTGCTTCTGGTGGGCGGTGTCGGCGGGGCGCTGACCCAGCCCTTCCCTCTCCTCGGCCGCGGTCCCTCTCGGGCGGCGGCCCTCGATCAGGTCGGCGGCCTGGTCGGCGCGGAGGACGTTGGGCAACGTGCGATGGGCGCGAGGGCTGGCCAGGTGAGCGCCCGAATCGGTCGGGGTGCGCTCGGTGCGGAACGCCCAGGCCGTGAAGGCTCTCGCGGCGGCGGCCCGGCGAGCCTGCGAGGTGCGGGCCGCCCCCTGCCGCATGCGCGCGGCCAGCCAGCCCCGCAGCACCACGATGTCGAGCTCGGTCAGAGCGGTGGCGCCCGAATCGGCGGCGTGGTCGAGCAGCGAGACGACATCACCCAGATAGGCGCGGACGGTCTGCTCCGACCGGTTGTCGACCCGGGCCAGATGGTGACCGAAGTCGTCCACGGCCTCGCGCATCGCCGGCGGCAGTCGTTCGTGCAGTTCCCGCGTCCCCACGTGTCGACGGTCTTCGCTTCGAGCGTGATCGTCAAGCGGCCACGCGAGTCTTGCGGACCGTTCTTAGACTGCGCTCACCATGGCACCGATCCGCGGGCTCCTCGCCCTGGCCCTGTTGGGCGCGCTCTCCGGCTGTTCCCTGCCCGGCGACAAGGGCGAGGGCACCACGCCGAGCTCACCCCCGCCCGCCGCGAACGTGGGCTTCGGCGGCCCCGACCCGTCGCCGCCACCCGCGGAAGAGGTCGATGAGGCGATGTTCCGGACCCCGTCGAAAAACATCGAGTGCGCCCTGACCAAGACCGACGTGCGCTGCGACATCGTGCGCAAGTCGTGGACGCCGTCCCCGAAACCGGCCGACTGCCAACTCGACTGGGGCAACGGCCTGTCCATCAGCGGCGGCAAGTCCACTGTCACCTGCGCGGGCGACACCCTGATCGGCTCATCGGACAGGACGCTCGACTACGGCCAGGCCCTGAAATCCGGCACCCTCCGCTGCGACAGCGACAGCAGCGGAATGACCTGCAAGGACGAGAAGACCGGCCACGGCTTCACCCTTTCCACCGCCCGCGGCAAGCTTTTCTGACCGGCGGTTTCTGTCGTACCCAGGTTCTAGGGTCGTCGACATGGCCAGCTGGAACGAGATCGAAAAGGACGCACCAGCCTTCGCCGAACGGGTGAGGGCGCTCTTCGACGCGGGCACCAACAAGACGATCGCCACCCTCCGCCGCGACGGCTCTCCCCGCATCAGCGCCAACGAGGCGAAATTCGAGGACGGCGAGCTCACCTTCGGCATGATGAGCGACTCGGTCAAGCTGCAAGACATCCGCCGCGACCCCCGCATCGCCATGCACGCCCCCACCCTCGAACCACCCGCCGACGCCCCCGAGTCCGGCCCCGGCGACGCCAAACTCGCCGGCGTGGCGGTCTCGCTGCCGCTCCCACCCGACTGGCCCCACGGCGAGGGCGGCCTCTTCCGCATAGACATCCACGAGGTGACCCTGACCTACGTGGGCGTCCCCGCCGACCACCTGGTCATCGAGTCCTGGCACACAGCCCGAGGCCACACCCGCCGCACAAGAGCCTGACCCGTTCCAACCCCGAAATCCACTTCGCGCGGGATCAGGTACAAGTCCGGCTCGTCTTGGGCCGGGGCCAAGGCACGCGGGGAGGCAGGTCCCAGCTCGTCATGCTGGCGACGACCCTTTGCCGGCGATCGCCGGCCATGGGGTGAACGGGATCGCCCGCCTTGACCGAGCCCGAGCCGCCTGGTCAAAGCGGCAGCGCTCATCCGGCAGGTCGTCATGGTCTTGGAGGGCCGCTTACCGCCATGAAGAAGTCGACCAGAGTGGGCGAGACGGCCGCCTTGCCACGCGACGTAATCGCGCGCCGGCGCCGGCGCCGGCGCGGCCCGGCTGTGCACTCGTGTCTGGGCGAGAGGCCTCGGCGAGCTGGCTCTCAGAGGCCGAGCCAGCTGGATGCGGTCGGCGGCATCTCGGGGCTGCGGGTCAGTGGGGCGTGGCGGCCGTGGCCTTGGAGGCGGTCAGCTGGATGCGGTCGACGGCACCTCAAGGACGGCGGGTCAATGGGGCGTGGCCGCCGGGGTCTCGGGGGCGGTCGGCTGGATGCGGTCGACGGCGTCTCCGGGATGGTGGGTCAGTGGGGCGTGGCCACCGGAGGCCTCAGAGGCGGTCAGCTGGACGCGGTCGACAGGACCTCAGGGGCGGGTCAGCTGGACGCGGTCGGCGGGGTGGACTGTCTCGGTGCCGTCGGTGGCGGTCACCACGAGGACCGGGACGCCCTCGCCGAGGCGGTATTTGCGGCGTTCCGCGTCGGTCGGCATGCGGGCGCCGGCGCGTTCGCCGCGGGCGAGGGCGATGAGCTCGGTCGGCTCGGGCACGCGGACGAAGGTGCCGCGCGGCCGGTCGACGGTCACCAGACCCTCGGTGCGAAGCTGGCCGATCGCCTGGCGGACGGTGGTGCGACTGATCCCATACTCCTGCGCGAGGCGCAGCTCACTGGGCAATGGTTCGCCTGGACCCAGCTCCCCGGACTCGATCTGATTGCGCAGCAGATCAGCCAACTGCCGGAAGACCGCCCGGTCCGCGGAGGGATCGATCATGCCAGTCAGTCTACGTGACCACGATGCTCCATCGTATTGTACGTACGAAGTCATGTAGGTATGATGAACGTGCCGCGCTGAGAAGGCTTAGCTTGATCGGGCGGCAGGGCGGGCGGCGGTCAAACGCCGCAAAAACGGGGCGCGTCAGCGTCCGCGGGACGGCCTAGCCGTCGCCCGTTCTTCCGCTCCTCCCGAGGAGCCACCTCCACCTGCGACAGTCACCCGCCGCCACGCGTGCCCCGAGCTGTTCCGGCGCCATCCACACCAGGGCATCGACGCCGCGCACGGGCAGTCTCGCGGCTGGAATCGGCAAGTAGCGCCCAACCTCGCCGATCCGGATCCCCACCGAGACACCGTCAACGGCGCCGCACTGCAAGCAGGCCGTCGACTTTGCTTCGCTCCGAGCTGCTTCGCTCCGAGCTGCTTCGCTCCGAGCTGCTTCGCTGCGAGCCGCAGGCCGGCCATCGATTTCGCGTTGTGCCTGGAGTCGTGTCACCGAGCTGCGGTGCCTTGGGCCGTGTCGCCTTGAGCTGCGTCGCTCGACGCCGTGCCCTGCTGTAGCAACGGCACGTGCCTGTCAGTAGCGGCACGTGCCTGTCAGCAACGGCATGTGCCTGTCCGCGCGCCCGTACAGGCAATGGCGCAGCATTCGGCCGGTGCCGGCCGACTTGGCCACTGTCGTCGGCCAAGGCATGCCGTCTCGGCCCGCACGTGGCGCTGGGCCGGTTCGAGGTCGAGTTTTGTCCACCACGGTCGGGTGCGCAGAACCCGATGTCAGCCCGAACGGCCGTCCGCCCTTGCGCCCGGGACCCGTGCGCTGCGACCACCGATTGCACCGCTCCTGCCGCACGGGCCCACGCGTCTCCGCCCGCTCCGGGCCAACTCGCTCTGGATGCTCTCGGTCCGCCGGCGTCGGGGAGTGTGGGCTAGGCGGCGACCCCCTCGGGCGGGTCGTACGGCGGTCGCTTCCGGCGGTCGGTCGCGCCGGGCTGGTCAGGCCTTTCGGGGTCGGTGGAGGGCCTGCGGGTCCAGGCGAGGAAGCGTTCGAAGAGGTTGGCCGGAGCGAACTGGCCGGCAGAGATCAGGTCGCCCACGGCGTCGTACATCTGGGCGCTCAAATAGATCGTCATGACCGACGGGAACCGGCCGAACTCGGCAAGCAGCTTGCCGCGAGCGGTGGCGCAGGGCCACGGCAGCCCGCAGGCAAGGCAGTCCCATGTCGGGCGGACGCCCAGATGTTCCGGCTCCTTGGGCCCCGTCGGCGGTCCCTGCTCGCCGGGAGGGTCGGGCGGCTCCGATGTCGGTTCGGTAGTAGTCATGGTCGTTCCCCCAGGAATGCCCGAAGGTTCGGGCAGGTGGTGCTGTCCGGTGTCGACGGCCGGAGCGATGGTGCGACCCGGCCGACGACGATGAGTGCCTCGGTTATGGAGTTCGAAAAAGCTGGCGCATCAACGGCTTCGACCTGCAGGGGACACTCCAGGAGCCACCTGGTCCCGTCCGTCCTGATGCCTAGCCCTCATGCGCGGCATCGCCGAGGCGATGCCTTGACCTGCCAGTGGCCCGGCATGTCGTCCAAGCCGATGCCGGACCCCGGCTGTCCAAGCCGATGGCCAAGGCAGCCGACGAACGAGCCGCAATGTCGACCTGACCCCTCAGCCACGCGCCCTCAGCCTTGAGCGCTGAACCCCGACCCTCCAGCGCCCGGCCCCGAGCTCCGACCCTCCAGCGCCCGGCTCCGAGCTCCGAGCTCCGAGCCTGAGGTACAAGACCGCAGGTCGCAGCCGGTATCGCTCTCGTATCGGTCGTCGCCGACACACCCCGCGAGGCGATGCCATGGCAACGCGTCGGTCGTCGTCAAATCCGGTCGTCTTGCGTTGCGTGGTCGTCAGTCAAAGGTCCTGCCGGCGCTCCTCTCGGAACCTGGCCGGGCTTGCCTCCGGGATCGCGTCCCCTCGACTTCTGCGGCGCATCGGACGTTGTCCGCACAACCTGGCTGGCACGCCGCTCGCATCGCCTGACTGGACCCCTGTCGCTTGCGTGACCTCCCGATGCAGTTGGTGACGCCCCACCATTCAGTTAGACCGTGTCGCTCGCGTGGCCCCACCGCCCGGTTTGGCCGTGTCGCTCGCGTTGCTCTGCGATGCGGTTGGGTCGTGCTGCTCGCATGGCCCCACTGGCCGATAGGACCTCGCCGTCGGCGTCGTGCCGGGCATGGCCGCCGAGATGCGTCGCTCTGGATGTCACGTCAGGCGTTGCCGTGAAGCCCGTCCGCCGGCCCGAATCGACAGTTCCTTGGGCGTGGCCCGACACCTTCGTCGGGTCTGATCTACCCCGGAGGCAGCCGCCGCGGCGGTGTCACCGTCAGCCGTGGTTCAGGTTGACGTGGCGGTAGGCCATGGCCGGGCGGTCGGTGGTGGCAGTTCTGAGGGGGGCTCGAATCGCCGTCCGGTCGGCGTTCGTCGGTGGGCGGCACGGCAGGGCCGCTGTCTTTTCTGGAGGACCAGTCAGCCGGACCGGTCGCGGAAGAGAAAGCGTCTTGGAAGCCTGGCCGCCGAGTCGGGGCGGTGGCGGGGCGTCGTTGTCGGGGCGCCGTATGCGGCGGCGCCGGGAAGGGCCGGCGATCGTGGTCATGGGCGGGGTGACTCGGCCGCCGTCGGTGGAGTTCGGGTGACGGCGGCCGCCCCCGATGGTGTGGGCCTGGTCGGCTCGGGCGGGCTTGGGGCTGTTGCCCGGCGGCATCTGGGGTCTCCGCGCCGGAGAGTGGGGGCCGCCGGGCAAGCAGCGTGACAGCGAGTTCGCTGTCGTGCCCGGTCTCAAATTTTCGTCAGCGTGGTGGTACCTCCTTTCCGTCTCTATGGCAGGTGAGGGCGGGGAAGGGACGGCTAGGGGAGCCGGGCCGCGGGGTGGAAAGGGGAACGGCACGGTGGGGACAAGTCTGTCGATGCAGGGGGCGCTCAGGCCGCAACTGCACCGGCGCCAGAACGACCGCCAAGTACGTCGATGGAGAGGGCCGACGGGGACCGGCGGGATTGTCTGGCGACGCCTAGTCATGGGGACAGTGTAGATGACTCACGACTAGCTGTCTCCTATCAACTTGATGATTGACTAATAGTCTCGCGCCTACGGTCGATCATGTGGCAGTGAAACCGATCCGGCTCATGGGGGCGCACGAGATCCGCATCCGTCTGGGTGGGGTGAGCCGGCAGCGCGCGTACCAGATCACCAGCCGTGCCGACTTCCCCAAGCCGGTGGCCGATCTCGCGCAGGGCAAGGTGTGGGCGACCGACGACGTCGAGGCGTGGATGAAGGTCCACCGGCGTGACCTGGACGACTCCGAGGACTGACTCGGTGGCGCACGACCGAGGGGGCGACCGCGAGGCGCCCGCTGTCGTGCTGCCCAGGTCCGCCGCCCGGAGTAGAGAGTCATGGGCGCTTCCGGGCCAGGGCCACACCGGTCTCCCGGCGCTCGACCAGCCCGGCCAGCTCCAAGAGAGACAGTCGCCGCAGCACGTTCCGCAAGGTCAGACCGGCCCGGGCGGCCAGCTCCTCCGGAGTGACGGTCCCTCGCCGCGGCACCGCCTCCAGCACCAGAGCCGTCTCCTCGTCGAGCGCATCCCGAGCGTGCGCCGGCCCGCGCGGCGCGTCAGCCTGGTATTCGCCGATCCGCCCCACCGCCTCCAGCACGTGCGGCAGCCCGGTCACCAGCGTCGCCTCCGGCCGCTCCCGCAGAATCTCGTGGCAGCCCACCGACATCGCCGAGGTGACCGGCCCCGGCACGACCATCGCGACCCGCTGCAGCGCCAGCACCCGGCCCATCGTCTGGAGCGCCCCGCTGCGCGCCGCCGCCTCGACCAGCACGGTCCCGACGGCGGCGGCCGCGATCACCCGGTTGCGGATGAGGAAGCGGTGCCGCAACGGCTCGGTGCCCGGCGGCCACTCGCTGATCAGCAGACCCGACTCGGCGATCTGCTCGAACATCGCCGAGTTCCCGGCCGGGTAGGGCCGGTCGACCCCGCAGGCGAGGACAGCGACCGTACGCCCACCCGCCGCCACAGCCGCCCGATGAGCCGCCGCATCGATCCCGAACGCCCCACCCGACACCACCGTCCAGTCGTTGGACGCCAGCCCGAAGGCGATCTCGGAAGTCAGGTGCACGCCATAGCTGGTCGCCGCCCGCGCGCCCACCACGGAGACCGACCGCTCCAGCGTCTCGCCCAGCGGCCAGGCCCCGCGCACCCAGAAGCACAGTGGTGGCCGTACGTCCTGATTGACCTGTCCCGGCCGGTCGAGCGTCAGCGTGGCCAGCGACTCGACCCGGGTCGGCCATTCCTCGTCCGAGGGCACCACGACGCGCGCCCCGAGCCGCTCGGCCCGGCGCAGGGTGAGCTCGGCCAGCCGCCGCGGATCGAAGGCCGCCGCCTTGGCCAGGACGGCCGCTCGTAGCGCCCCGTCCGGCACGTCGCCGCGGAGGAGCCGTTCCAGCGTCGGCGCCGCCCCGCCCTCCTCGACCATCGACCACACCTCCCGGTTGCCCGGCTCGGCCAGCCAGGTCAGCGCGACCCGGGCGGCCCGGTCGGCCTCGTCGGCGGTGAACGTCGACCACAGGTCACCCACGGATCTCTCCCATTCGCAACTGGATCGCCTCGTTGACCTCGGCCCGAGCCGGCCTGTCGCGCCCGTCCAGGTCGGCGATCGTCCAGGCCAGACGGAGGACCCGGTCGAAGCCACGGGCCGACAACATCCCCTTGTCGAGGGCCGCCCGCAGGTCGGCCGTGTCCCCCACCGGCAACCTCAGCGGCGCCCGCCGCAGCGCCGGCCCGGGCACTTCGGCATTGGTCTGCCACCCGCCGTCGGCCCAGCGCTCGGCCGCGGCCGAACGGGCCGACGCCACCCGCCGGGCGATCTCGGCCGACGACGTGGCCGGCGCCGAGGAGGTCGTCAGCTGGGCCGCGCTGAGCGGCGTGAGCGTGAGCCGGATGTCGATCCGGTCGAGCAGCGGCCCCGACAGCTTCGCCAGATAGCGCCGCCGGGCCGCGGGCGCGCAGATGCAGTGCTGGTCACCGGCCGGCGAGGCACACGGGCAGGGGTTGGCCGCCAGCACCAGTTGCACCCGGGCCGGGAATTCGGTCGTGCCGCGGGCGCGGGCCAGCACGATCCGTCCCGTCTCGAGCGGCTGCCGCAGCGCCTGCAGTGTGGCCGACGGGATCTCGGCCGCCTCGTCGAGGAACAGCACTCCCCGGTGGGCGAGTGACAGCGCACCCGGCCGGGCCAGCCCGCTGCCGCCGCCGACCAGGGCCGCGGACGAAGCAGTGTGGTGGGGCGCCTGGTAGGGCGGTCTTCGGATCAGGCGGCCGTCCGGCGGCAGCACCCCGGCGATCGACTGGAGCGCCGTCACCTCGAGCGCGGCCGCGTCGTCCAGCTCGGGCAGGATCGACGGCAGGCGCTCGGCCAGCATCGTCTTCCCGGCGCCGGGCGGCCCGAAGAGTGCGAGGTGATGCCCGCCCGCGGCGGCCACCTCCAGCCCGTACCGGCCCATCTCCTGACCGGCGACGTCGGCGAGGTCGGGGCCGGACAGCGGCGGCGTCGGCTCGGGGGCCGGTGGCTCGAGGAGTTCGCCGCCGTTGCGCACGAAGTCGACCAGGCGGTGCAGGCTGTCGACGGCTCGCACGGTCACCCCGGGCACGACCGTGGCCTCGCGCGCGTTGGCGAGCGGCGTGATCACCCGGGTCAGCCCGGCGCGGACCGCGGCGGCCACCATCGGCAGCACCCCGCGCACCGGCCGCACCGCGCCGTCGAGACCCAGTTCGCCCAGCACGACCACGCCCTCGAGCGCGGCCAGCGGCAACTCGCCCGCGCTGGCCAGCAGGGCGGCCGCGATTGCCAAATCGAAGGCGCTGCCCTGCTTGGGCAGCGCGGCCGGCAGCAGGTTCACCGTGATCCGGCGGTTGGGCCAGGTCTGGCCCGAGTTGACCACGGCGGCCCGCACCCGGTCGCGGGCCTCGTGCAGGGCCGTGTCGGGCAGGCCGGTCAGCACGACCGCGGGCAGGCCGGGGGACAGGTCGGCCTCGACC
>CBDCJN010000041.1:0-20941 GCA_965217855.1 Actinoplanes sp.
TCGGCCACGTCGCGCGTCAGCTCGATGTGCTGCTTCTGATCCTCGCCGACCGGCACGAAGTTCGTGTCGTAGAGGAGGATATCGGCCGCCATCAGCGCCGGGTAGGCGAAGAGGCCGGTCGAGGCCCGCTCCGTCCCCTCGCGCGCCGCCTTGTCCTTGAACTGGGTCATCCGCTCCAGCCAGCCCATCGGCGTGAAGCAGTTCAGGATCCAGGCCAACTCGGCGTGCGCGCTGACCTGCGACTGCACGAAGACCGCGACGCGCTCCGGGTCCAGCCCGGCGGCGAAGAAGACGGCGGCGAGTTCGCGCGTCGCCTCGTGCAGCGCGGCCGGATCCTGCGGCACCGTGATCGCGTGCAGATCGACGATGCAGAAGATATTGTCGTTCTGGTCCTGCTCGGCGACCCAGCGCTTGATCGCCCCCAGATAGTTGCCGAGGTGGAGCGCGCCGCTCGGCTGGATGCCGGAGAAGACGCGCGGCCTGGCCGCTGTCGCCGGGGTGGTCACCGGGGTCGTCATCGTCGCGGTGCTCATCGTCCCTATTCCTCCCTTGGTATGGCTGTCTGCCGCCCTATTTCTTCAGGCGACACTCCGCGATCGAGACAGTTCGGTGAAGTAATCGAGCCGCATCGCGCGCCGCACATCGTCGAGTGTCCGGGCGGCAACCGCGCGGCCGCGCTGCGTCCCTTCGTGGAGGAGGCGCATGACCCCCTCAGGATCCTTGGCGAATTCGGCGCGGCGCGCGCGGATCGGGGCGATGACGACATCGAGGACATCGATCAGCCGCCGCTTCACGGACACGTCGCCGAGCCCGCCGTGCCGATAGTGGGCTTTCAACACCGCCAGCCCCTCGGCATCCGGGTCGAAGGCATCGAGATAGTTGAAAACCGGGTTACCTTCCACCATACCTGGATCGCTGGCGCGTAGGTGGCGCGGGTCGGTATACATCCCCATGACTTTCCGCCGAACGGCATCGGGCGAGTCGGCGAGGAAAATCGCGTTACCGAGCGATTTCCCCATCTTGCCGCGGCCATCGGTCCCTGGTAAGCGGGCCGCGCGTGGGACGAGCGCTTGCGGCTCGACCAATGTCGGCGCGTAGGTGCGGTTGAACGCGCGAACAATCTCGACCGTCTGCTCGATCATCGGTAATTGGTCTTCGCCGACCGGCACGAGATGCGCCCCGAACGCGGTGATGTCGGCGGCCTGGCTGACTGGGTAGACGAAAAAGCCGACCGGCAGGCTTGGCCCGAAGCCTTTCTGCCGAATCTCCTCCTTCACCGTCGGGTTGCGACCGAGCCGGGCGACGGTGACGAGGTTGAGGTAGTAGATGGTCAGTTCGGCGATCTCCGGGATAAGCGACTGGACAACGATTGCCGCCGTGCGCGGGTCGATGCCGACCGCCAGGTAGTCCAGTGCGACTTCCAGGATATTCGCGCGCACGTTCTCGGGGTTGGCGGCGTTGTCGGTCAGCGCCTGCACATCGGCCAGCAAGATGTAGGTCTCATACTCGTGCTGCAAGGCAACGCGGTTCTGGAGTGAGCCGGCGTAGTGGCCAATATGCAGCGGGCCAGTAGGGCGATCCCCGGTTAGGATTCGTTTCATCCGTCTTCTCCCCTTCTCGACAGTTGCATGGCGATCCTTTCTCTGCTTGCTGCGATCGGGCTCGCCAATAGAACTGCTTGAGGATGCCGCGCTTGCGCACGCGCCCCTCGATCCGCAAACGGTAGCCGCGTTCGGCGCTCATGCCGTCCTCTGTCGCGCCGCGTCCGCCGCGCCCACCGCCTGGATGAAGGCGCGGATCTTGGCCGGATCTTTAACCTTGTCGGTCTCGACGCCGCTGCTGACATCGACCCCGAGCGGCCCGATCACCCGGATCGCCGCGCCGACATTCTCCGGGGTGAGCCCGCCGGCCAGGACGATCGGCCAGAGACGCGAGAGGGTCGCGGCGGCGTCCCAATCGGCCCGTTCCCCGGTGCCGCCGTAGGCCCCCGGAACGTGGGCGTCGATCAGCGGCGTCAGCGGCTGGCCGAGTGGGCCGGGGTCGCGCGGCCCGAGCATCGTCGTCGCGGCGGTGATCCGCTCGCGGACTCGGACGAGGCTCTCGCCCGCGCCGACACGGACCGAGCGGAGGAGCGGCAGGGTGAGCCGGGCGAGGTCGGCGGGCTGCTCGTCGCCGCTCAGTTGGATCAGGTCGAGCCCGACCTCGGCGGCGATCGCGTTGATCCGCGCCGGGTCTTCGTTGACGAAGAGGCCGACCGCCAGCGTGCCGTGCCCCGCCGCGCGGAGCGCGCGCACGATCGCCTCTGCCCGCCCCGGCTCGACATAGCGGTGGCTCGGGGGGTAGAAGTTTAGGCCGATCAGGTGCGCGCCCGCTCCCGCCGCGACAAGGGCGTTCTCCACGTCACTGATCCCGCAGATCTTGATCAGGGTCGTCATAGTCGCCCCAGCAAGGCGCGGATCGCCGCGCCGCGATCGGGGGCTTTGACCAGCGATTCGCCGACCAGGATCGCGTCGACCCCCGCCGCCGCGAGGCGATGCACATCGTCCGCCGTGCCGATTCCGCTCTCCCCCGACGATCGTCACCCCCGCCGGGATCAGCGGCGTCAGGCGCTCGGTCGTCGCCAGATCGACGCGGAAGGTGTGGAGATCGCGGTTGTTGATCCCGATCAAGGTGGCACCGGCGGCGAGGGCGCGCGCCGTCTCGTCCTCATTGTGGACCTCGACGAGCGCCGCCATCCCCCACTCGCGCGCGGCGGCGTGGAGTTCGCGCAAGGTCGCGTCATCGAGCATCGCCACGATCAGCAGGATCGCATCGGCCCCCGCCGCGCGCGCCTCGGCGACCTGATAGCGATCGAGCAGGAAATCTTTCCGCAGCACGGGGCTGGGTTTCGGCGCGGCGACCGAGAGGGCCTTGACCTCGCGCAGATAGTCGAGGCGGCCCCGAAAGAACTCCTCATCGGTGAGGACCGAGATCGCGTCGGCCCCCGCCGTCAGGTAGTCGGCGGCGATCGCCCCCGGCTCGAACGGCTCGATCAGGATCCCCTTCGAGGGGGACGCCCCCTTCACCTCGGCGATCAGGCGCGTCCCCGGCGCGGCGAGCGCGCCCGCGAAATCGAGGGCCGGAGCCTGGTCGGTCGCCTCGCGCTCGACTCGTCCCGGTGGTCGTCGCTTCTTGCGCGCGGCGACCTCGCGCTCCTTGTGCGCGACGATCCGTTCCAGGAAGGTGCCGGCGACCGCCGCCGTTGCCCGATCTTCGCTCATCATATCCTCACCGTTGCCCGTTCATTTTCCTGGAGCATTGCCCGCTGCCTGCGACCGGAGATCGCGCCGTGAATCCCCAATACCGGCGTGATCAGGATGTAGGTGAAACCCGACAGCGCCGTCGCCCCCGGCCCGCCGACCAGCGCGACCGCGACCGAGAGAAGCCCGATCGCGCCGAGCAGGAGGAAAGCGCGGATACTCGCGAGCGTCGCCATTTGTTCCACCTGGTCGAGTTCGAGGCGGTCGCGCTTGCGATAGGCGTAGAGATAGAGCAGCGCGAAGACCACCGCGACGGCCAGGTAGCCGAGTCCGTAGATCGCCATCAGGGTCGGGCTCTGGGCGGATTCGATCCGCGGTACCTTCGAGCCATCCGCCAGCGTCACGAGTTCGCCGCGACCGGTCAGCTGATCGATCAGCAGCGAGAAGAGGAACTTCAGCGGGTAGACATAAAACAGGACCAGGAAGAGCAGGACCCCGTTGAGCACGGCGGTGAGGGTGTCCTGCAAGCCGTAACGGCGGAAGAACTGGTAGTGCCAGTACCAGATCAGCAGCAGCAGCGTGAAGCAGATGGCGAACGAGCCGAAGCCGCGCATCGTCTCCAGCAGCTCATCGAACGTTTTTGGCACTTCGAGCGAGACGACCAGCAGGGTCACGGCGAAGGCAAAGACGGCGTCGCTGAACCCCTCGATCCGGGTGATCTCGCCGCCGCGCGGGCGGAAATTCGCCGTGTCGCCCACGCCCCGCTCGGCCAATTTCTGACGCAACATTGTGCCCCCGCCTCCCGGCCCCGCGCTATGCCCGCGTCGTCGCGGGATCGTGCGCCGTGTCCACCGCCGGCACATCCGCGCCGAAACCCTGGGTCAGCATCACCAATTCCGCCAGCTTGCGCTTCGCCGCGCCCGAGTCGAGCGCCGCGCTCGCCATGGCGACGCCCTCGCCCCAGGTCGGCGCGACCCCCGCGACGTAGAGGACCGCCGCGGCGTTGAGCAGGACGACACCTCGGCGCGCGCCGTTGCCGCCAGCGAACAACTCGGTGATGATCCGCACATTGTCCTCGACCGTGCCGCCGACGATCTCGCTCGCCGCGCCGCGCGTCAGGCCGAACTGTTCCGGCGTCACCTCGTACATCTCGATCGACGGATTCTCGCCGCCGCGCACCTCGCAGACGAGGGTCGGCCCGGCGATCGAGACTTCGTCCAGCCCTTCGAGGCCGTGGACGAGGATCGCGTGCCCGGTGCCCATCAGGGCTAGCGAGCGCCCGAGTCGCTCGACCAGCGCCCGCTCCGGCACGCCGATCAACTGCGACTGCGCCCGCGCCGGGTTCGTCAGCGGCCCGAGGAGGTTGAAGACGGTGCGGATCCCGATCTCCCGGCGCGGCGGGCCGGCGAAGCGCATCGCCGGGTGGAAAGCGGGGGCGTACATGAAGCCGATCCCGATCTCCTGGACGCAGCGCGCGACCTGTTCCGGCGTCGCCTCGATCCGCACGCCCAGCCCTTCCAGCACGTCGGCGCTGCCGCACATGCTCGACGCCGAGCGGTTGCCGTGCTTCGCCAGGCGCGCGCCCGCCGCCGCGGCGACGATCGCCGCCGCGGTCGAGATATTAAACGATCCGCTCTTGTCGCCGCCGGTGCCGCAGCAATCGACGATCTGGTAGCCCTCCGGCAGCGGCACGCGCAGCGACTTCGCGCGCATCACCTCCGCGAAGCCGGCGATCTCCTCGTCGGTCTCGCCGCGGATCCGCAGCGCGGTCACCAGCGCGCCGAACTGCGCCCCGGTCGCCCCGCCGGTCATGATCTCCTCCATCACCAGCCGCGCCGTCTCGCGGCTGAGAGTGTCGCCTTCGATGATTGCTCGCAGCGCGTCTTTGATCATGGTGCCCTCCGGGAGTTGAGTCGTCAGTCGTCAGTCGTCAGTCGTCAGAGTGACATTACCGGCATCGGCATGTGGTCGCGCGCGCCGGATGTTGCCGATGGTGTGTCGCCCTCTTCCTGACGACTGAGGAAGTTCCGCAATAGCTCGTGGCCGTGCTCGGTCAGGATCGCCTCGGGGTGGAACTGCACCCCCTCGATCGCGTAATCGCGATGGCGCAGGCCCATGATGATCCCGTCGGCGGTCTCCGCGCTGACCTCCAGGCAGTCGGGTAGGCTCTCGCGCTCGACGATCAGCGAGTGGTAGCGGGTGGCGGTGAAGTCCTGCGGCAGCGCCGCGAAGACGCCGCGCCCGTCGTGGTGGATCGCCGAGAGCTTGCCGTGCATCACGACCGGGGCGCGCACGACCGCGCCGCCGAACGCCGCGCCGATCGCCTGATGACCGAGGCAGACGCCGAGGATCGGCACCCGCCCGGCCAGCCGCCGGATGATCTCGACCGAAATCCCCGCCTCGTGCGGCGTGCAGGGACCGGGCGAGATCACGATCCGCTCCGGGTTCAGCGCGATCACGTCCTCGACTGTCAGCACGTCGTTGCGCCGCACGACCACCTCCGCGCCCAACTCGCAGAGATATTGGTAGAGGTTGTAGGTGAACGAATCGTAGTTATCGATCAAGAGAATCATGGTGTCGCTCCGCTCCGCTTAGTCGTAGGTCGTGAGTCGTAAGTCGTAAGAGGGTCCGCCGGGAGCCAGGAGCTTTCTGCAGGCACCGCGCCATTACTTACGACTTACGACCTACGACTCACGACTCGTCATTGACCAGTGCTTCCGCTAGCTCGACCGCGCGCAGCGAGCCGCCGAGCTTGTGGAAACACTCGGCGTATTCGCGCGCGGGGTCGCTGTCGGCGACGACCCCGCCGCCGGCCTGCATCGAGACGACCCCATCTTTGACAACCATCGTCCGCAGGGTGATCGCCGTGTCGAGCGCGCCGTCGAAGCCGACGTAGCCGACCGCGCCGGAGTAGGGGCCGCGACGGTCGCGTTCCAACTCGGCGATGATCTCCATCGCGCGGATCTTGGGTGCGCCGGAGACGGTCCCGGCGGGGGAAGCAGGCGCGGAGGGCATCGACACCGCGCAGCTCGGGCCGCAGTTCCCCCTCGACGTTCGAGACGAGGTGCATGACGTGGGAGTAGCGCTCGACCGTCAGCAGCTTCGGCACGCGCACCGTGCCGGGGACGGCGACCCGCCCGACATCGTTGCGCCCGAGGTCGACCAGCATGATGTGCTCGGCGCGCTCCTTCTCGTCGGCCAGCAGGCGCGCGGCCAGCGCGGCATCCTCGGCCTCGTCCGCTCCGCGCGGGTAGGTGCCGGCGATCGGGTGATTCGTCACGATCCCGTCTTCGAGGCGCACCAGCAATTCCGGCGAGGCCCCGGACGATCTGGAAATCGCCGAACTGGAGGAAATACATGTACGGCGAGGGATTGACCGCCCGCAGCGCGCGATAGATCGTGAACGGGTCGGCGGCGGTGGGGCGATCGAGGCGCTGCGAGAGGACGACCTGGAAAATATCCCCGGCGGCGATATACTCCTGCGCCCGCCGCACCTTCGCCTCGTAGTCGGCCTTGGTGGTGTTGTGGATCGGGGCGGCGTCGAAATATTCGGGGTGGCGGTTGGCGAGCGGGGCCGGTTCGAGCGGGGCGCGGAGCCGCCGCAGCAACTCCGCGATCTTCTCCTCGGCCCGCGCGTAGGCGGCGGCGACATCGCCGCCGGTCAGGTCCGGTAGGACGTGGGCGACAACCTTGACGCGCCGCCGGACGTGGTCGAAGACGAGCAGCGCGTCGGCCAGGAGGAAGACGCCATCCGGCAGGGCGATTCGGCGGGGCGTACATCGCGATGAACTCGCGCGCGCTCGGGGCCACGGCCGTGTTCGCCTGGCCGAACGCGGAGGTCGCGGTGATGGGCGCGTCGGCGGCGGTCGGCATCCTGCACCGGCGCAAGCTGGCGGCGGCGCCGCCCGGGGAGCGCGAGGCGCTGCACGCGCAGCTCGCGGCCGAGCACGAGAAGGTCGCGGGCGGGGTGGCCCGGGCCCAGGAGATCGGCGTGGTCGACCGGGTCATCGAGCCCGGCGAGACCCGGCGGGTGCTGGCCGAGGCCCTGGCCGCCGCCCCGCCCGGCCGTGGCGCCCACGGCAACATCCCCCTGTAGCGACCACGAACGGCCGGCTCCCCCGCGAGGGGGCCGGCTGTTCGCCGTTCTCTGATAATCTGATCTCATGAAGGTGATCACGGCGACCGAGGCGTCGCGGCGCTTCGCCGCCGTCCTCGACGAAGCGGAGCACGGGGAGACCATCCTCGTCACGCGCGGGGGCCGGAGGATCGCCATGATCGGCCCGGCGCCGGTGGCGGCCGGGCGGTCGGTCAAGGACATGCTCCGTCGGCACCAGCCTGACGACGACTGGGAGGACGACCTGCGCGCCGTCCGCGCGGTCGTCGAGGACAGACCGGTCGAATGGCCCGACGACTGATCCTCGACACGGGCGTGCTGATCCGGGCCGAGCGCGGCCGGGCCCGGCTGGACCGGGCGCTGCGTGACGACGACGACGTGGCGATCGCCGCGATCACCGTCGCCGAGATGCTGGTCGGGGTCGAGCTGGCAGATCCGAAGCACCGCGCCGACCGGGAGGCGTTCCTCACCGACGTGCTGGCCACGGTGCCGGTCGAGGACTACACGCTGGACGTGGCCGCCGCCCACGCGCGGTTGCTGGGCCACGGGCGACGGATCGGACGGCCCCGCGGCGCCCACGACCTGATCATCGCCGCGACGGCGGCCGCGACCGGCCGCGCCGTTCTCACCGGTGACGCGTCGGCCGCCTTCGGAGATCTGCCCGGCGTGGACGTCCTCACCGTCGACCGCCGCTGATCCCGCGCGGCGCTGTGGTCAGACGACCTGGTGGAGCCAGGTGATGGGGGCGCCGTCGCCGGCGTGGCGGTACGGCTCGAGCTCGGCGTCCCAGGCCGCGCCGAGCAGGTTGTCCAGCGTGTGGGCGTAGTCCTCGGCCGTCCGGGCCGTCGCGACCAGCGCCCGCAGTTGCTCCTCCCCCACGATGATGTCGCCGTTCGCCCCGATGGACGTCCGGAACACCCCGCGGCCGGGCACGTAGGAGATGCGCTCGCCGTCGTACCCCTCGGTCGGGTCCTCGGTGACCTCGAACCGCACCATCGACCACGACCGCAGCGCCGCGGCGATCCTGCTCGCGGTGCCGGGCTTGCCGGTGTACGCGCTTTCCGCCCGCAGCTGCCCGGGGGCAGCCGGCTGCGCGGTCCACGACAACGTCACCCGGGTGCCGAGCACACCGGAAATAGCCCACTCGGCGTGCGGCACCACGGCAGGTGGGCACGAGTGGACGTAGACAACGCCACGGGTCGGCACAGGAGACCTCCGGTCGGACGAGGTGCGCCTTCCCCAGCGGCCTGCGTCGTCCCAGCGGTCCTGCGGTCCTGCGGCGATCATTGTGCACGGAGATCGTCACGCCACGCCAGCGGGACACGCCCGGGGGCCGGGATCGCTCCTGAGCCCGTCCGGCTCACCGGGGCCCGACGGTCCGGTAGCGCCGGTGGCTGCGCAGCCGCGCCGCCGCCTGGGCCCCCCGGCAGGACGGGCAGTCCGGGTGCCAGGTGCCCGGCCCGGCGTGCTGCCGCGGGTCCAGCACCGGGTCCGCCAGCGTGGCCAGGTCGTCCAGCTCGGCCCAGATCAGCCCGTCGGCCTGGATCACCAGCCCCTGCTGGCGGCCGTGCTCGTCGTCGGCGACCACCGCCCGCTCCCCGTACACCGCGGCCAGGATGTCGTCCCGGACCTGCGGCAGCGACCGCAGGTTGGGCATCTCGGCCAGGATGGCCCGCCGGGCCGCCGCCAGCCGGGGCAGGTCGGGCGAGCGGACGATGGTGAAGGGCTGGTCGGTCACGCGGGTCCCCCGGACTCGTCTGGTCGTCCCGCCGGTCAGCCGGCGCGGACTCTTTCGTGGACTCGACCCGAACACATGTTCGCATGTCGTCACCGAAAGCGACCAGCGCAACGCAGCGTCAGACGCCGGGAGCCCTCGAGCGGCTCAGTCGTCGCCGTCCGGGACCACGATCGACAGCAGCCAGCTGACGATGCTGACCACGATCGCACCCCAGAACCCGGACCAGAACCCGTCCACGTGGAACGGCGCCCCCAGCCCGCTGCTCACGGCCGCGACCAGCCAGAACAGGAGCCCGTTGACGACCAGCGCGAAGATGCCGAGGGTCAGGATCACCAGCGGCAGCGACAGCAGCTTCACCACCGGCTTGATCGTCGCGTTGACCAGGCCGAGGATCGCGCCGACCACGACCAGGGTCAGCACCTTCTTGCCGGTGGAGTCGGTGGTGACGTCGACCCCGCCGACGAGCAGCGTCGCCACCCACACGGCGATCGCGTTGAGCACGACTCGGATGAGGATTCCCACGGCGCACATCCTGGACCACGCGCCATACCGGTGATCACCCGGCGTCAGACCCGGCGCAGGCGCCGGAAGGAGAACCAGGCCAGCAGCCCGGACAGGGCCAGGAACAGTCCGGTTTCGGCCCACTGGAGCGGCCAGAACCGGCTCGCGGGCTGGTAGACCAGCTCCTGCCGGTAGCCCTCGGTCGCGAGCCGGCTGAAGCACGCGTCCAGGCCGGCCCTGGCGTCGGCCGCGCTGGTCCGGGCTTCGGGGCCGGGCGGCGGCACGCAGCGCGAGAACCAGGCCGGCATCGTGGCCAGCGCGCGCCCGGAGGGATCGAGCGTCCGGTTGGACAGCACCCAGTCGCCGGGGCCGGCCGGGCGCGCCGTGACCAGCGTGACCGGGTCGTCGCCGTCCCCGCGCAGCTGGATCCCGTCCAGGGTGTCCATCGACAGGGCGACGGTCCGGGTCACCGGCGGGATCAGGTGCGGGCGCACCCACAGCGGCACCGCGATCTGCACGAAGGCGAAGAGCGCCAGCGTGGCCGCCATCGCCGGCAACGAGCGGCGCAGCACCAGCCCGACGGCCAGGCCGAGCGCGACCGCGAAGATCCCGTACCCGACCGGCGCGATCCCGCGCATCGCGAACGACACCGGCGTCAGCCGGGACGGGAGGCCGCCGCGGGTGTCGCTCTGCGCGCCGTCCAGCGGCGCCGACCACCAGCTGACCGCGAGGGTCAACACGGCCATCGCGGTCCCGGCCGCCAGCCCGGTCAGAGCGAGCCGGGTGGCCAGCCACCGGGTCCGGGTGACGGTCTGGTTCCAGGCCAGCCGGTGTGTGCCGGTCTCCAGCTCCCGGGCCACCAGCGGGGCGCCCCAGAAGGCACCGAGCAGCGCCGGGGCCAGCGCCACGACCACGATCCCGGTGAAGTACAGCCCGCGGTCGGCCGAGGTGAGCTGGTCGAAGACGTTGCCGGTCGGGCCGGGCCCGATCCGGCCGATCACCACCAGCACGATCGCGGCCAGCCCGACCGCGGCCGCGGCCACCGCGGCCTGGGTACGCAGCTGCCGCCAGCTCAGCCAGGTCATCGGACCATCGCCAGGGCCGGCCGGGGCGCCGCGCCCGGGCTCATGTACGCGAGCACCACGTCCTCCAGGGTCAGCCGTCCGACCGTCCAGGCCGGGTCGTGGATGGGCTGGTCGGTGCGGACCACGAACGTGCTCTGCACGTCGGTCGAGCTGGCCGAGACCACGTGCTGGTCCGCGGGCAGCGTGGCCGGGTCCCGGCGCGGGCCGGTCAGCCGGTGGTGGGTGGCGAGCAGGTCCTCGACCTCGCCGGTCACCCGGACCCGGGAGTCGACCAGGACCAGCAGGTGGTCGGCGACCCGCTCCAGGTCGGCGACGAGGTGGGAGGACAGCAGCACGCTGAACCCGTGCTCGGCCACCGCCTCCATCAGCCCCTGCAGGAACTCCCGCCGGGCCAGCGGGTCGAGGCTGGCCACCGGCTCGTCCAGGATCAGCAGCTCCGGCCGCTTGGCCAGGCCCAGGGTCAGCGCCAGCTGGGCCCGCTGGCCGCCGGAGAGCCGGCCCGCCTTCTGGGCCGGGTCCAGGCCGAGGGCGGCGATCCGGTGCGCCGCCAGCGCGGCGTCCCAGCGCGGGTTGAGCCGGGCCCCCAGCCGCAGGTGGTCGGCCACGCTCAGGCCCGCGTACGTCGGGGTGTCCTGGGCGACGTACCCGACCTTGGCCAGCTGGGCCGTCCCGCTGGCGGGCCGGCCGCCGCAGACCTCGATCGTGCCGGTGGTCGCGGTGAGCATGCCCGCGGCCAGGTTGAGCAGCGTGGTCTTGCCGGCCCCGTTGGGACCGACCAGCCCGGTCACGTGCCCGGCCGGGATATCCAGCGTGCAGTCGGTCAGGGCCCAGCGGCGCCGGTAGCGCTTCCCCAGCCCCTCCGCCGCGAGGACCGCGCTCACGCTATGTCCTGGTCGGCCGAGGCGCGAAAGGTCGCCGTGAACAGCGCCTCGATGCTCTCCTCGTCCAGCCCGGCCCGCCGGGCTTTCGCGAGCCAGCGGGCGAGGTCCCGGCGCAGCGGCTCGTGCGCGGCCAGCGAGGAGCCGGCCAGGCTCCGGGTCACGAACGTGCCGACGCCCTGCCGGGCCGCGACCAGCCCCTCCAGCTCCAGCTCCCGGTAGGCCTTGGACACGGTGTTCGGGTTGATCGCCAGGTCGGCGACGACGTCCTTCACGGTCGGCAGCCGGTCGCCCTCGTGCAGCAGGCCGAGCCGCAACGCCTGCCGGACCTGCTGGACCAGCTGCAGGTACGGCGAGACGCCGGACCGGCCGTCCAGGGAGAACTGGATCACCACGAACTCCAATCGACTAGATAACTAGTAGACTAGAGGACAGTGTCAACTACCCCTTCTCGCCGCCGGCCGTGAGCCCCTCGACCAGCCGCCGCTCGGCGACGAAGAACAGGATCACGATGGGCACCGTGAGCACGACCGAGCCTGCCATCAGCACCGTGCTCGGCACCTCGATCGAGCCGGACAGCCGGGACAGCCCCAACGAGACCGTCCACCGGTCCGGCCGCTCCAGCAGGAACAGCAGCGCGAACAGGAACTCGTTCCAGGCGATCATGAAGACGTACAGGGCGGTGGCGGTGACCGACGGGAGCGCCAGCGGCAGGCTGATCCGGCGCAGCACCCCCATATGGGTCAGCCCGTCGATGAGCCCGGCCTCCTCCAGCGACTCCGGGATCGTCTCGAAGTAGTTGCGGAGCATGAAGATCGCCACCGGCACGGTCTGGGCCACGTACACCAGGGCCAGGCCGAACAGGCTGCCGCGCAGGCCGATCCGGGTGAACAGCACGAACAGCGGGATCGCCAGCACCATCGGCGGGAACAGGTAGACGACCAGGAACAGCCCGCTGATGAGCTTGCGGCCGCCGAACCGCAGCCGGCTCACCGCGTACGCCCCCGGGATCGCGGCCAGCAGCGTCACCACGGTGGTGACCACCGCGACGATCGCGCTGTTGCGCAGGAACAGCAGGAAGCCCTGGCCGCCGTTGTCCGTCGACTTGAACACGGCCCGGTACGACCCGGCGGTCAGCTCCGAGACCGAGACCCAGATCTTGCCCGGGTCCAGCAGCACCTCCTGGATCGGCCGCAGCGACAGCACGACCATGTACCAGAACGGCACGACCGTGATGACGACCAGGAAGACGATGGTCAGGACCCGGACGGTCCCCCACACCTTCTCCTCGGTGCTGCGGCGGACCCGGCGCCGGGCCGGAGCCGGCGCGGTCGGGGTCTGCGGCGGGGTCTCGACGGCGGTCATCGGCCGCCCGCCTTGTCCGCCGTGGCCTGGGCCCGCAGGTAGATGATGATCAGCCCGACCAGCACCAGGGCCAGCACCACCGCCTGGGCCGCGGCCAGCCCGACGTCCTTGCGGGCGGTGAGGAACTCGTACACCCGGACGCTCACCACCTCGGTGCCGGCGCCACCGCCGGTCAGCAGGTAGACGTCGTCGAACTTGTTGAACGTGAAGATGAACCGCAGCAGCGCCAGCAGCGCGATCACCGGCAGCAGCTGCGGCCAGACCACGTTGCGGAACCGCTGCCAGATCGAGGCCCCGTCGACCCGGGCGGCCTCGTCCAGGTCACCGGGGATGGCCTGCATCCGGGCGACCAGGAACAGGAACGCGAACGGGAAGTAGCGCCAGGTCTCGAACGCGATCACCATCAGCAGCGCCGTCGGCACCGGGATCCCGAACAGGTGGCTCTGCTGGGTGGACAGGAACGGGATGGACTCGTCCCAGCCGAGGAACCGGGTTCCCCAGGCGTTGACGATGCCGTACTGCGGGTCGAGGGCGACCGTCCACACGAACGTCGCCGCCACCACCGGGGTGATGTACGGCAGCAGCATCACCGCCCGCACCGCCCCCCGGCCGCGGAACGGCCGGCGCAGCGCCAGCGCCGCCACCAGCCCCAGCCCGATGGAGCCGATGGTGCCGCCGACGGTGTAGACGACCGTGGTCCACAGCGTCGAGGCGAACCCGTCCGACTGCAGCACCCGCTGGAAGTTGTCCAGCGTGTAGCTGCCGACCAGGCCGACCCGGCGGATGTTGAGCAGCCGGGCCCGCTGGAACGACAGCGAGATCGCCCAGATGATCGGCAGCACGACGATGAGCACGACGATGAGCACCGTCGGCGAGAGCAGCAGCCGGCCGGTCCGGGACTCCTGCCGGCGCAGCCCGGACAGACCCCGGCGAGCCGGGGTCCGGTCCGGGGCGCCGGACTCGGGCGGGGTCTCCTGGAGCGTGGCCACGCCTAGTTGAGGTCCTTCTGGAGGTCTTCCACGGCCTTCTGCGCCGAGGCGGCCGCGCCGGCCGCGTCACCCTTGCCGTTGATCAGCTCCGAGAGGGCCTTGGGGATCGGCAGCGGGCCCTGCATGGCGCCGACCAGCGCGCCCTGCCCCTCCGGCAGCCCCCACCGGTTGAACGTCTCCGGCGACTCCTGCACGGCCTTGAGCACGTCCGGCCCGTAGTACTGGGACAGCGGGGCCTTGGTGTCGACGCCGGCCTTGAGCTTCTGCCAGGCCGTCAGGTACGACGTGTCGCCGGCCTTGGTGCCCTGCCGGGTCGGCACCTTGCCCTCGGGCGCGATGGCCAGCCAGTCCTCGTACTTGTCGGACATCATGTACTCGACGAACTTGGCCGCCTGCTCCTTCGGCGCCGACGTCGTCGTCGCCCAGGACACGACCTCGCCGAAGCTGGACGGCTTGGAGCCGTCCGGGCCCTGGACCGCGGTGATCACGCCGCTGTTCTTGGCCAGGAACGACTTGTCGGCCTTGCACTGCGGGCAGCTGGGCAGGGCGTCGTTGCGCAGCCCGGCCAGCTCGTCGAGCAGGAACGACGACCAGATCAGCATGCCGGCCTTGCCGGCGAAGTAGGTCGCGCGGGTGGAGTCGTCGGTCTGGTTGCCCTTGACCGAGTAGTCCTTGGCCAGCTTCCCGTACAGGTCGAAGGCGCGGACGCACTGCGGCGAGTCCAGCATGACCTTCTTGTCCTTGTCGACCAGCTCGCAGCCGTTGGCCTCGGCCAGGAACTCGAAGCTCTGCTCGGTGAAGGCGGCGCCCGGGGCGGTCGCGAGCGTGATGCCGGCGACGCCGTTCTTCCCGTTCAGCGTCTGGGCGGCCTTCTCGATCGCCTCGTACGTCGTCGGGGGCTGCAGCCCGGCCGCCTGGAACAGGTCCTTGCGGTAGACCAGCAGCTGGGCCCAGCCGTCGCTGGGCACGCCCAGCTGCTTGTCGCCGTCGCGGGTCAGGGTCAGGCTGCTGGGCGCGAAGGTGTCGGCGCCCAGGTCGTCGACGATCTTCTTGGCCGTCTCGGTGTCGAGCAGGTCGCCGCTCTCCAGCGTGCGCAGCGGCGACAGCGGCAGCGCGGCGATCACGTCGGGCAGCGTGTCGGCGGCCGCGGCCGAGGTGATCGTCTGGTCGAACTGGTCCTCGGCGACCGCGACCAGGTTGACCTTGATGCCGGTCTGCGCGCTGAACGCCTCGGTCATCTTCTTCTGGGCCGTGACCCGGTCCTGGACGTCCTCGATGGTCCAGACGGTCAGCGAGTTGTCGCCGCCGCCACCGCCGGAGCCGGAGTCGTCACCGCCGCCGCTGCAGCCGGCGGCCACCAGGGCGACCGCCACCGCGAACGTCGCCGTCCGTGTTCTCGTACGCATGAGCACCTGCCTTCCGACCTGCGTCGACCATGGCGCATCGGCCCGACAAGTCGAGCTCCGCGCTCATCTCACGGCACGGCGCTATTTCACACAAGTAACGATCCGGTACCGGCGGGTCTTGTGCGCCGGGTCGGCGTACGGCTTCAATCGGGCCACCCGCGCGAGCGACACGTGACCGGGCGACGGGGCCGGCATCGAGGTCGGCGTACGGGGGCGGCCACGTGTGCAGGAGAGTGGCCATGAAACCCAAGCGCATGACGATCCGGCGGACCACGCTGGTGGCGGCCGTGGCGCTCGTGCTGAGCTCGCTCGCCGGCGGCGGTGTCGTCCGGGCGGCGGGTCAGTCCAGCGACGAGGCCGCCCTGGCCGCGGCCCGGCAGCACCCCGGCGACGACGTCGAGCGCCGGGTGAGCGGCCTGCTGGCCCGGATGACGGTGCCGGAGAAGCTGCAGCAGGTGCAGCTGCTGTCCGACGGGCAGATCACCGACGCCGACGCCGAGGCCGGCGTGGGCGGGGTGTTCAGCCTGGTCGACCCGGCGAAGATCAACCACTTCCAGCACCTCGCGGTCGAGCAGTCCCGGCTGCACATCCCGATCCTGTTCGCCTACGACACCATCCACGGCTACCGGACGATCTTCCCGGTGCCGCTCGGCGCGTCCAGCGCCTTCGACCCCGCCGTGGCCCGGGCCGACGCCACCGTCGGGGCCCGGGAGTCGGCCACCGTGGGCATCAAGCAGGTCTACTCCCCCATGGTCGACGTCTCCCACGAGCCGCGCTGGGGCCGGATCGCCGAGGGTCCCGGCGAGGACCCCTACCTGGCCTCCGTGTACGCGGCGGCCCGGGTCAAGGGCGACCAGGGCCGCTCGTACGCGGCCCCGGACAAGGTCGCGGCCAGCGTCAAGCACCTGGCCGCGTACGGCCAGCCCGAGGGCGGCCGCGACTACAACACCACCGACATGTCCGAGTCCCGGCTGCGCAACCTCTACCTGCCGCCGTTCAAGGCCGCGGTGGACGCGGGCGCGGACACGATGATGTGCTCGTTCAACGCCATCAACGGCGTCCCCGGCTGCGCGAACTCACACGTCGAGACCGACATCGTCAAGGGCGAGTGGGGCTTCGACGGCTTCATCGAGAGCGACTACACCGCGGTCGACGAGCTGCGGGCCTGCCCGCCGGTCGACCCGGCCACCGGCCCGTGCGGGCACGGCGTGGCCGCCGACGGTTCCCAGGCCGGCGCGCTGGCGCTGTCGGCCGGCACCGACTCGGAGATGGTCTCGACCGAGATCCGCGACCACGGCCAGCAGCTGCTGGCCTCCGGGGACATCGACATCGCCCGGCTCAACGACGCCGTCCGCCGGATCCTGCGGGTCAAGTTCCGGGCCGGGCTGTTCGACCACCCGTACGTCGACGTGGCCAAGGCGCAGGACCCGGCGTCCTTCGTCACCCCGGCCGACCGGGCCGCGACCCGGACCGCCGCCGGCCGGTCGATGGTGCTGATCAAGAACAAGGGCGGCGTCCTGCCGCTGAACCCGGCGAAGAAGACGGCCGTCATCGGCCCGCTCGGCGACGACCAGCACGACATGCTCGGCCCGTGGTGGGGCCAGGGCCAGGACGCCGACGCGGTCAGCCTGCTCACCGGCATCAAGGCCCAGGCGCCGAACACGACCTTCACCCAGGGCTGCACGCTGAAGAACCTCGAGCCGCCGGAGGCGCGGGACGACGACGCCTGCAGCGGTCTGGACGTCGCGGCCGTGCAGGCGGCGGCGCGCGGGGCCGACCAGGTCGTGCTGGCGCTGGGCGAGACCCGGGAGATGAGCGGCGAGGCCGCGTCCCGCTCCATCATCGACCTGCCCGGGCAGCAGCAGGCGCTGATCAACGCGGTCAGGGCGACCGGCAAGCCGTTCGTGGTGGTGCTGTTCAACGGGCGGCCGCTGACGCTGGCCCCGGTGGCGGCGGCGTCGCCGGCCATCCTGGAAGCCTGGTTCCCGGGCACCGAGGCCGGCAACGCGACCGCCGACGTGCTGTTCGGTCGCGTGAACCCGGGCGGCAAGCTGCCGGTGTCCTTCCCGCGGGTGCTGGGGCAGGTGCCGATCTACTACAACCACGAGCCGACCGGCCGGCCCTGCGACGTCACCCAGAAGTACGACTCCCGCTACCGGGACCTGGCCGCCTGCGACCCGCTCTACGCCTTCGGCTACGGCCTGAGCTACACCACCTTCACCACCACCGACCTGCGGCTGGACCGGACCACGGTCGGCCGCAACGGCTCGGTGTCGGCGTCGGTCAAGGTCACCAACACCGGCACCCGCACCGGTGACGAGGTCGTGCAGCTCTACCTGCACGACCCGGTGGCGTCGATCTCCCAGCCGGTACGCCGGCTGCGCGGGTTCGAGCGGGTCACGCTGCGGCCGGGGCAGTCGCGGACGATCACGTTCTCCGTGGACAAGTCCGACTTCGGCTTCTACGACAACCGCGGCAAGTTCGTCGTCGAGCCCGGCACCATCGAGCTCTACGCCGGCGACTCGTCCACGGCGACGCTGACGAAGTCCTTCACCGTCACCCGCCGCTGACGTGAGAGGAGGGGGTGGCCCGGACGGGCCACCCTCCCGCTCAGCGCCCGGTCGTGCCCGGGCGGGTCCTGCGCTGGGCGACCTGGTTCTTCAGGTCGGCGAGCTTCGCCTTGCCCTGCGGGCTCTGCACGTAGTCCTTCGCCTGCCTGATCATCCGCTTGCCCTGCGGGCTCGCCGCGAACGCGGCCGCGGCGGCGAAGAGGCCTTTTCTGCGCACCGGAGTCTCCTGTCGTCGGGGTCGTTCGGGTACTACCCGAACGAGCGGCGTCCACCCAGGGTTTCAGACCAGCGTCGACAGTTCGGCCGCGGCGCCGGTCAGGGCCCGGACCGCCCCGCCGCGGGTCGAGGGCGTCATCCGCCGGGCCGGCAGCGCCGCGGTCACGCCGTACCGGAGGCCGCCCAGGCCCGGCAGCGCGACCGCCACCGACGTCACCCCGACCTGGAACTCCTCGTCGCTGATCGCGAACCCGCGCCGGCGGGCGGTGCGCAGGTCCTCCTCCAGCCGGCTGCGGGAGGCGATGGTGCGCACGGTCAGCTGGTCCAGCCGCTCCTGCGGGTAGAGGGCGCGCAGCTCGTCCGGCTCCAGCTGGCTGAGCATCATCTTGCCCAGCGACGTGCAGTGGGCCGGCACCGACGGCCCCGGCGGCCGGGCCACCTTGACGCTGTGCACGCCGTCGACGAACACGACGTCCCGGCCGGCCAGGTGGCCGAGGTGGATGGTCCCGCCCAGCTCGACGTGCAGCCGCTCCAGCACCGGCCGGGCCACCCCGGACAGGTCCTGGCGGCGCTCGGCCGCGGCGGCCAGCCCGCGCAGCACCGGGCCGGGCTCGTAGGCCCGGGTCGCGTCCTGCTGCACGAACCCGCGGTACTGCAGCATGGCCAGCAGCCGGTGCGCGGTCGAGGACGCCACTTCCAGGTACGCACTGGCGTCGGTGAGCCGGATCCGGGGCCGCTCGGCGAACAGGACCAGCAGCCGCAGCGCGTTGTCGACCGACTCGATGGGATAGCGCGGGGCCGGCCCGACCGCCTGAGGCGGACGGGGCGATCCTGCGACCATGAGCGGAGGTTACCCGGGCCGGGTTGCCGCGACCCCTGGACACGACCCGCTGTCGCCCTGATCACAGCTGTCCGGACGACCGGCCGGGACACCACCGGCCCGCGGCCGCCGAACGGTCCGGCCGGGACCGTCCGCGCGGGTCTGGCAGGCCCATGGCCGGCGTCGACCCCGGGCCCCGGTGGCGCCGCGCGGAGGACCGGTCGGTCAGGCCGCGAAGTGCTCCACGCCGTCCACAGTGGACCGGCGCAGCCGGCCCTGGGCCGCCAGCACCAGCAGGTGGGCGGCGGTCTCGCAGACGGCCAGCATCCGGTTGCCCACGTCCAGGTCGGCGAACGCCCGGTTGCGCCGGGTCCAGCCCAGCGCCGCGGCGACCTCGTACGGGGTGGCCGCGCCGGCCTCGACCGCGGCCCGGGAGGCGGCCAGCCGGTCCTCGTGGTGGGCCAGCAGCTCGTCCACCCGGGCGTGCACCGACTCCGTCACCGGCCCGTGCGCGGGCAGCAGCCGCAGGTCGGGCATGGCCCGCACGGCCGCCAGCGAGCCCAGGTAGTCGGCCAGCGGCGACTCCGCCGGTGCGGCCTCGAACCCGATCGACGGGGTGATGTGCGGCAGCACGTGGTCGCCGGCGAACAGCAGCCCGGCGGCGAGGTCGGCGAAGACGAGGTGGCCGCGGGTGTGCCCGGGCGTGTGCACGGCCCGCAGCGCCCGGGCGCCGACCGGCAGCTCCTGCCCGTCGGCGATCCAGTCCGTCGGCGGCTCCCACACCGACGGGTCGACCTGGCCGCCCCAGCCGGCCGCGGCCAGCTCGGCCACCATGGCGGCCGCGCCGAACCGCCGCAGCAGGTCGAGCTGGGCCCGCCCGTCCGGGCGCCCGGAGTTGAGGATGTCGATCGAGCCCTTCTCGCCGATGCCGAGGCTGACCCGGGTGCCGAGCTCGCGCCGCACGGTGACGGCCTGGGTGTAGTGGTCGCGGTGCACGTGGGTGACCAGGAACCGGTCCACGTCGGCGAGCCCGAGGTCGATCCGCTTGAGCGACTGCTCCAGCTGGGTCCGGGACTCCTCGATGGCCCAGCCGGCGTCGATCAGGGTCACCGACGGGCCGTGGGTCACCGCGTAGACGTTGACCGCGCGCAGGCCGTCCATCGGCAGCGGCAGCGGGATGCGGTAGATCCCGTCGGCGACCTCGTGCGCGCCGGGCTCCTGCCACTCGGCCCTGTCGGCCACGTCAGCTCCTGTCCCGCGGGGGCAACTCCGGCTCTGATACTCCCCCACGACGGCGGCGGCGCCCGGGTGAGCCGCGCCACTCAGACCGTCAGCTGCCGCTCGGCCGGGATCCCGGTGTGCTCGCGCAGCACCCAGGTCGGGTTGCCGACCCCGACGATCCGCCCGCCCGCGTCCCGGACCACGGCCCGGACGTAGCTGCCCGGGGCCAGGTCGGCGGTGTGGGTGCCGCCCCGCGCCGGCTCGGCCCGGACCGCCGGCTCGGGCCCGGCCCGGTCGGCCCGGCCGGTGACGATCTCCAGCGTCCCGCCCTTCGGCAGCTCGGTCGCGGTGGTGGTGACCGGCACCGCCCGGCCGGCGGTGGCCACGACCGCGCCCAGCGCCGGGCTGTCCCCGGCCGTCGTGCGCAGCGTCCCGTTCCAGCCGTTCGGCTTGTAGGCCCAGGCCCGCCCGGCCCGCAGCGCCGCCTGCAGGTCGGGCAGCTCGGCCGAGAACGCCCACATCCGGGTGATCCAGTTGGACTTGCCGTCGGCGTACCAGTCGGTGCCGTCGTGGTCGTCGGTGACGCCGTTGGCGGTGACCAGCACCAGGTTGCGGGCGCAGGCGTCCAGCACGTGCAGCATGCCGTCCACAATGGACGGTCCCCCGTACGCGACCTCGACGATGTCGGCGCCGAGCGCCTTCGTGGCCACCATGTGCTCCGCCGTCGCCTGTGGACTCGGGCCCAGCGGGTGGTTGTACGAGGCCAGCCCGCCGTGCCGGTGGATCAGCGCCACCATCG
>CBDCJN010000042.1:0-193148 GCA_965217855.1 Actinoplanes sp.
GGCGTGCTAGAGCACGACACGCTGGAGGTCCTGGTGGTGACGCGCTTCTGGGCCGGCCAGACCGGCTTTGCACTCAGGTACGCCGGGCCGGCCGCCAGTCCAGCCACTGCTCTGCTGGCAGATGCTTTTGTACCTTGGGCTGTGGGTTGTGTCACCCGGGCCTGGCATGCAGGTGCTGGCGCCTGCGCACGCTGGTGCTCGCGCTCGCGGACCTGACGGCGTAGGATTATGAGGAGGGGCGCATGCGGCCCCAGGGCCTCCTGAAACGGCTGCCGGCGCTGCTCTCGGGCGCGCCCGGCCTGCGCGCGCTGCAGCTCGTGCTGCCCATACCGTACGATGTGACGGGCATGTACGGCTTTGACCCTGCCCCCCTGCTGGCCCCGCTGTGGCGCGCGCTGGAGGCGCTGCCCAACCTGGCCTCGCTGGCGCTGGGCTACGTGTTCCTGGCGGACCAGCGGCCCGCGGACGCGGGCGATAACATCGCGGGTTTGCTGGACGCCGCGCAGGTGGGCCCGGCCGCCTCGTGCACCACCATGGGTCACTTTCCGTGCCATGCGCCTGCCCTGTTGTTAATAGCACATGTGGCACGTCAGCCCCAAGCTCAGCACACCCCCTTTAGCTTGCTCGACCCGTTGGAAGCAAGCCGTGCAAACGCAGCTGCCATTTCCCGTACTGGAGGCAGGTGCGTGCCATTGGATGTTGACCTGCAGGCGTCACATGCAGGGGGCATGCGGGGGCTGGGGGCTTGCAGGTGTCGGGCGCCCCGCAGGCATCACCAGACCCTAGGAAGCTTCTGCGTCGTACCAATACTGCATTACATGCGCATACACCGGGAACGAACACCCTGGGCGCGGGCTGGCTTGGTCAACTCGGGCGCTGCATCGCAGGCGCATCTGCCGAGTGTGACGGATCTTTGCGTGCACGCTGGAGACGACTTCCTGGATGTGCAGCAACCGTTGCTGAGTCAGGTGCACAGACATGTGCTGACTGGGGCCTGTTCATGCCACTCCATTCGCACCTGCCAAACAATGCTTGCTGAGTTTGGTCTGGTAGCCTCGCTGCCCCAGGCTTACATGCCTGCGCCCTCTCCTAGCTGTGCTGCGACTGCTTCTGATATACTGGTAAGCTCTTGCACAATGCAACCAGAGCAACGGGCTGCCTTGTACAGCGTAATATGCTCTTCCATCTGCGTTCCTGGTGTTGTCAAGGAAAAGGTGGCCTTCTTCCTTAAGGCTGCGTGCTGCGTGCCAAGGTATGCTCCATCTGCACTCCCAGCCTTGTATTGAAACTGATGTGGGAGCCCTCGAGACTTTCTACATACCTCTCCTTGCTGTGCCTGATGAGCGCTCCCGCTGTCGCATAGGGGGGGTCGCGCGAAGTCATCAACGCGGTGGGCCAAATGGTGCTGCGCGGCGTGCTGCCCGGCCTGCGCCGCCTCAGCCTGGGTGGGGTCACCCTGCACGCCGGGTCGCAGGTGCCTGGCCCAGACGCAGCGCCGCATGTGGAGACGGCGCTGCTGCCCTGGGGGCGCAGGCCGCCCGGGCAGCTGTTCTGGGTGACCGACGATGTGCTGCCGGACCTGCGCGTGGCGCTCGGCGTGCGCGCGGGCTACGATGGCAGCGGCGCGGCGCCACCAAGTCCAGGGTTGTGCCGGTTGTCACGGACGATGAGGATGATGAATACCAGGGCAGTGACTTTGAGCTCGATGCTGACCATGACGCTGAGTACTATAGCGAGTGAGGGGAGCTGGCCTGCACTGTGTCTCTGCCAGGGGTGTGCTGGCGGTGTGGTTTGTAAGGCAGCCCCAGAGTGTATAATCATACATGATATGAGAAGGTTCAGTTGTTTTTAAAATGAAAGAACACCATGAAATAAGATCGCTTGGTCATTGGTGTCAGTACTTTTATATTGTACAGGGCTAGCTGCTGAGCAAAGCCTGCGCCACTTGCTTACTGTGGTTGAATGTGGCCCCAGCAAGTTACCAGGCATGCTGTGCCCTGAACTGCTATAAAGGGTCCAAGGGCCCTACGCCGCCTTGTAGACACATTGTTGTGGAGACTACTGTTAATTATCTCAACAAACTGGCCCCCAAAAGTTGACTTGGATGCTTCAAGAAGCTCTAAGCGACTGGGTCTCTGTATATGGCTACACGTGGGCATCTGAGCACACCACTCACATCCATGCAATCCTATTGTGCATGGCTTCAAAACCATGGCACGGCAACCAGATGCCACAAACAAAAGAACCAGTTGCAGGTCAGACGCTGACATACTCCCACCCCTGCATCTGCTCATCAGGACAGGCAGCACACCCAGAACGACTCTCCTTGCTGTGCCTGATGAGCGCTCCCGCTGTCGCATAGTTGCCCAGGGGGGTCGCGCGCTGCTATCACTCCCAAGTCATCAACGCGGTGGGCCAAATGGTAACCCTCGCGCACGCCCAGCGCTACGTGCAGGTCCGGCAGCACATCATCGGTCGCCCAGAACAGCTGCCTGGGCGGCCTGCGCCCCGGGGGCAGCAGCGCCGTCTCCACGTGCGGCGCAGCGCCCGGGCGAGGCACCGGCTTCCCGGCCTCCCAGCTGATCCCGCCGAGGCTGAGGCCGCGCAGGCTGGGGAGCACGCCGCGCTGCACCATGCGCCCCACCGCGTTGATGACGGCGCGCACGCCCCCCTGTGGAGTGCAGAAGGAGTGCGTGGCCTGATGAAAGGGCATGCCAGAATCTGCAGGCCTGTGTGCTAACATGACATCTCAAGTGTCAGTGCAGTTGAGACCCGCCTCAAGTAATGTGACCAGGTGGGGCCGCACAGACATGCCCATGCAATCTACAGGTAAGGCTGCAACCGACCAAGGGTCCCCGTGCTTCGGTGTGCGCAGGCAGCAACTCGCGCTACTACTGATTGAGGCACAGACCTTTGCAAAAGTAAGCAGACTTGAACGCAAAGCGGAGTTGCTCGCGAACACATGCAAGCTGCGCATGACACAATCAGGGCCAGTCAAAAGCATGTGGTGCGCACCCGACTCTGCCAGGGATCGTACAGCAGCAGCAGGTCAATTGCAGCATGCACGCAAAAGTCCGTCACACCCGGCAGGTGTGCCTGCGATACAACATTTAGTCACCAAACGAGCTGGCGTCCTGTCCCAGGCAATCCGCAATGGTGTGGTGCGTTGCTGCAACGACTCTCGCTTGCGAGAAGGCCTCCCAGAACGCCTGCGGTGGAGCCCTACACTCTGCACATCCGCATCCGCAACCCTGTGGCCCTGCGTATGAAACCTGGCGGCCCATCAAACCCAGCCAGCCTGCGGGTGTAGCACCGCATTGTCAAGACGTCTTCACACTGTGCTGTGATTCGGTCTGCAAAGCTTGCCTCTACGGGAGTGGGGCCGATGCAAGGTCTGGCATGCAACACAGGCCTGTATGCAACACATGCTTACATGTCACAAAGGCACCACGCCGTGATTCAGCAGGACCCACCTGCGCGGCGTCCAGCACGCACGCGATGCGCTCGCCCTTGTACGCAGCGTCCTCGTCCTCCATGAATACCCAGCCCAGCGCCAGCGACGCTAGGTTGCGCAGCGCCTCGAGCCCTCGCCACAGATGTTCCAACTCTTTCTCGACCGCGCCGCCCTCACCACCCAGCATGGGCAGCACAAGCTGCAGCGCGCGCAGCCTGGGCGCGCCCACAGCCAGCGATGGCAGCCGCGCAATGAGGTCCGCGAATCTGCGGCCCTCGTGCATGCCCCACTCCCTCGGCAAGTCGTCCAGCGCGAGCACCAGCGTGCGCAGTCGGCCGCATCTGCACATCAGCCCCGGGTGAGGCAATCCTCCTCTCCGTGCTTATGCATGCGGAGCAGCGAAACACTTGAGCGAACGTGATGTACCTAAGGGCAAAGCCGCACTCGCCGGCCCAGCAGCGCGTCAGCACCAGGACCTCCAGCGCACTGTGCTCCAGCACGCAGCCATCCTCCAGCTGCTCGCCAGCGAGCATGCCTCTCAGATTAGGACTGGCTGGGACAGGACATCATGGGGGTCTGCGTCAAGCCTTCTGTGCACGGTTTCCGTGATATCGGGCCATGTATGGTTGGGTGATCACATGCTTGAAATACTGTCAAAAGCTACGAGCCTGCACAGCCAAGTGTAGGGCATCTGAGGGTTCTTCCTGAACAGTCTCCCTGTTGCCACCTCATGCAGATAGCCGCAGAGCCCCCTGGCCGCGCTACTGCACTTTATTTCACGCGCCAGGAAGATACTGCTGCAGTGGGCACACGCTGCGTTAATGCGCACAATCCGGGCAGCCCTCTAGGTGGGGGGCACCTGCAGCATGCAATCGAGGTCGATGTAAGCTTGCTCGTCCATATCGCTGTGGTCGTCCGGCTCGTCAATCGCACCGCGTGTCAAAAGCGCCAATGTCGTGAGCGTTCCAAGCTGCTGCAGCGACTTTTTCAGCAGGCCGACAGCATCACCTTCTGTGGCTGTGTTGCGTGGGTTGTGCCAGGCTGCCTGTCATGCATTGCCAGGCAATATCAAGAAGGTAGAACAAACTCTTGCTGGCAAATGCCATGTTTCTCTGTGCCAAAAGGTGTCATATCACTCCCTGTGGTTCCTTACCCTGAGCTTCCCGTCTTGCCAAGCGCATGGCCAGGTGCGACCTAAAGACAGGCGTCACAGCAAAAAACACGGCATGGACAGTCAGGCATGCAGGGATGTGGCTGCAGCCTGGCTACAGCCTGCCAGACTGTGATTGCGTAACACAGTTGAATCATTCGCGTGCTGTAACTGCGCACCATCACGCTATATGTCAAGCTGAGGACGCGCAACGGCGCGATGCGTCCCAGACACCACAGCAGGTTGTGGTTGGCTGGAGCATGTGGTGTGGGCACATACACGTAGCCCTGCATGTGGAGCACCTGCAACTCCCTGAACAGGCCGCAGGGTCAGAAGTCACTCTCTTAGTTGTCAGCACCACTGCTGATAACATGCTAAGCACCACAAATTCATGTGAAACCGGGGCGAGGGAAATTGCACCCCTTATCTACAGCATCTTAGAACACAGGGCACTGTGCTTCCCCGTCAGAGCAAGGGTTGCGTGAATGCACTAAGTTTAGCATAACAAAGGGCAGCCATTTTGCTATCTACTTCCATGCTCCTCAAGGGCAATGGGTCGCGCACTTGCACTTGTCGAGCCCAAGCGCGCCGTGGGAAATCACATCCCGGAATGCGACCCTTTTGATTCCATGCGGCAATTGCACGCTGCAGCAGCGCAAGACTGTCAGGTTGACATCGAGATCTTCCAGGTGCTGGAAGGTCTCTGCCTCTGCGGAGAGCCCAGCAGTCCCGTGCTGCACCGCGAAGGTAGCTCCAGCCCACTGCAATGAGTGCCTGCACAGCCGCAGCAGGTTCAGGCCAATTGCTGTCGCTGCTGAGAAGGATGGGGCATGAAGTAGACGCCGTGCGCACACTCATCTTTATGCTAGGCTGACAGAAAAAGCTGCCAGCCCACCTTCTTGCGGCAACCGTTCTCCATGGATCGGCAAAGTCGACTTCGTTACATATATCCTCTGGCCCTGAACGGTTGAGCAGGATGACTGACGCCCAATCTGCATTGGCGACGTGACTGGGCCACAGAAGGTCTTCGCCGCGGGCGCTTAAATGCAGGGAACGCAGCTGCTCGCACAGCGCCGCCGCGCACTGCCAGAGGAAGCACACAATTGCCTGAGCAGCTGTACAGCTCAGCAAGTCTTCCACCTGACCGCTGGGCACTCGACCAGGATGAAAAGCCACACGCGGCCGCACCAGCAGACCCTGAGCATAGGGATTGGCGAAGTACCCCTCGTTGAGGTGCTTGTTAACAGGGCTGCAGGAGTCCAAACTGAGGTCTAGCACTTCCAGGCGCGCGCTGCATGCCACCACTATGCACGCAAGGACCACCATGTTGGCCTCACTGTGCGGGTCTTCTGGCATGTCGCGACAGATACAGACCTCCAAGCGAGTCACCTGCAAGCCACACTGCATATCTTTGCCCGGGGAGCTGCAACACAGCACAAAGCTCGCAATGCCAATAACATAAGCCGCGTGTGTACACAGTCATAGACAAGAACACTAGTGTATTGCTTCTGAGTGTGATATTGCAGACAGCAAACCTGCAGGTGCTCGCGTCGGCTCGTCAGGAAGTATAGCAGCGACACCAAACGGCTGTGCAGCTGCTGATCGTCATAAAGCTCAACTTTCAGCGTGCGCCTGTAACAGCTGACTTGCCAGCACGCTTTGCTTGCGCCTGACAGGCTGCAGACAGCAGAGTTTGGGAGCACCTCCAGGACACCTGACCACAGATCTGCGGGTATGGCGTCCATGCCCCTGAATTCCAGATACCTCACTGATGTAAATGACAGACACGAGTGATACTAGTTGCCACAAGACCACGCTCGCTTCCTCGCAAGCTTGCATGGTCAGGCCTCGGTTGGTCGCAATGCAGGCCCGCGGTCAGTGGTGAGAAAATCCTGGTATCAATCAATGGCAAGCACATTGCGTTGACAGACTTGCACCTAGTTGAAACAGCTATCGCGTCTCTACTCTGTGCCAAGCGGCCTGACAGTGCCACAGCCATGGATGCCATACCCGTAGAGCTGTGGCCAGGCGTCTTGGAGCTGCTTCCAAACTCTGCTCTTTGCAGCCTGTCAGCCTGTAGCAAAGCGTGCCGGCAGTTGAGCTGCTACAAGCGCACGCTGAAAGTTGAGCTGGATGCTAACCACCAGCTGCAGACCCGTCTGGTGTCGCTCCTCTATTCCGTGACGAGCCGACGCGAGCGCCTGCAGGTGTGATACAGGCAATAGCACTCCTCAGCAGCAACAGGCACGGTGGTTCTGCTCGTGACTTCTGCACGGGTTAGGTCACTGCCAGGTTGAGAGCTCTGCGCCTTGTTGCTACGCTCTTGGCAAAGACATGTAGTGTGGTCTGCAGGTGACTCGCCTGGAGGTTGGCATACGTCCCACGCTTTTGGGGAACGCAAATGAGGAGGCCGGTATGGCGGGTCTGGCCTGCTTAGTGGTGGCATGCAGCGCGCGCCTGGAAGTGCTGGACCTCAACTTGGACTCCAGCTGCTTCGGTGATGAGGACTTCTACAGACACGACATCCCCTGCGCTCAGGGTCTGCTGGTGAGGCCGCACTCGCTCAACACCAGTCCGCTCTGATTGTCTGCCCTTCAAGCTCCCAACCGGAACGTTACTTGCTGAGCTGTAGGTCTGCAGCTCAGGCAAGTGTGTGCTTGCTCTGGCAGTGCGCGGCGGCGCTGTGCCAGCAGCTGCGGTCTTTGCGTGTGGGCGCACGCGCCGAAGACCTCCTGTGGCCCAGTCAGGTTGCCAATGCTGGTTGGGCATCAGTCATCCGGCGCAACCGTTCAAGCACGGAGGAGATACACAATGAGATCGACTTTGCCGATCCTTACAGCATGGTTGCGGCGAGACGGTGGGCTGCACTTGAGCTTTTGTTCCTAATGTGTCAAAATAGTTGAGTATCCATGCAGCTGCTCCATGCCTTTTCATGAATGGAGCAACAGCACATAAGCCCAAAACTGCTCAAGCTGTGCAGGCATCCCTCGCAGTGGGCTGGAGCTACCTTCATGGCGCAGCACGGGACTGCTGGGCTGTCTGCAGAGGCAGAGAGCTTCCAGAACCTGAGAGACCTTGAGATCGACCTGATGTGCTTCCGCCCCTGCAGTAATGCAAGGCGGCAGTATACAACTGCCGCATATGCTGCAATGGGTCGCATTCCGGGATGTGAGCTTCTGGACCCCGCTTCAGCTGGCAAAGTGCAAGTGCGCTCTCATCGCCCCGGCGGGAGGCATGGTGCTTGACGGCAAGTTTGGTGGCCTGTGCCATGCTACATTCAGTGCATTGACGCAGCCCTGAGCTTAAGTGCCATTGCACATACCCCGCTGCCACAGGGAAAGTCAGTGCTAAGCATGTTGTTGGTCATGGTGCTGGAGTAGAAAGAGGGACTTCTGACGCTCTGCTCCCTTTTCAGGGACTTGCAGGAGGTCCACATGCAGGGCTGCGTGACCATGCCCCCACCACAAGCGCCTGCCAGTCACAACCTGCTGCTTTGCCTGAGACACAGCGCGCCTTCTTTGCGCCCCCTCAGCTTGACGCGGGGCATGCAGGTGCGCAGTGACACCATGTGAGGCAGTGGGTTTTGTGTGTGCTGGGCAGTCACGATCTGGCAGGCTGCAGCCAGGCTGCAGCCATGTTCCCGTATGTCTGAGCGCCCATACAAAATTTCATGCAGCCTGATGTTGAGTGGCGCCTGGTCATGCGCTGGGCAAGACAGGTATGCTCAGGCTGAAAAAGCCAAACAAGAAAAGAAAGTCTTGCCGCATGCTTCTGACATTAGGGATGATGACTATTTCGGCGTAAATGAGGGATGAAGAGCGTTCTTTCATCGCTAGCCGCTCATGCATGGCAGGCAGTCTTGCACAGCATGGGCCACGTGGTCTGTCACGAGGATGTGGAGTCGCTGAAGGGGCTGCTGCAGCGCATTGGAACGCTAACGCACCTGGCGCTTCTGAACCGCGCGGTTCATGAGCAACCCGACGACTACAGCGACGAGGACGGCCGAGGCAGCATCCTGCAGGTGTGCTCCTCTACAGAGCTGCCCCAGATTTGCACAGCAATGCTGCACCTGCCATCTGAGGTCGTGGGGCCACCAAGTACAAGTGCAGCAGCGCGGCCAGGGGGCTCTGCGGTCCCTTGCATGGAGTGGCAACAGCATTTCAGGCTGCTCAGTATTATCCTCACCTGTCCCTACACACGGCTGTGCAGTCATGCGTTACTTTGCTTGTCTTTCCTATCGCGTGCTCACCCAAAAGTACTGGGTCATGGCAGCCCTGGACAGAATGTGAGGGCGCGCGCAAGCACGCCCAGCTCTGTGGTCCATCAAACCAGGTCACAAGGTACTGAGCGGGCACCAGCAGCCCTGCTGGTCCTGTGTTGACGTGCGCGTCCGATCATGTCCTGTCCCACCCAATCTTAATCTGAGACTCATGCTCGCTGGCGAGCAGCTGGGGGATGGCTACATGCTGGAGCACAGCACGCTGGAGGTCCTGGTGCTGACGCGCTGCTGGGGCGGCGAGCAAAGCTTCGCACTCAGGTACACCGTGCCCGCTTCCAGCGAAGCACTGCATCTCACATGTGTGCATTTACCGGGCATGGCTTTGTTGGGGTACGGTTTCGGTTTGTCAGTATGTCATCCAATGCCGCTGTGCAGGTGCCGCCAACTGCGCACACTGGTATTTGCGATGGATGACTTGCCGGATGAGTGGGGTGCGGTTATGGACTTTGGGGCCGCTGAGCTCTTTGCGGCGCTGCCGGCGCTGGCCGTGGGCGCGCCCGGCCTGCGCGCGCTGCAGCTCGTGCTGCCCATGCTGGACGGCGGGGCGCCCGGCGTGCGCGACGAAGACCTGGGCCCTCTGTGGCGCGGGCTCGAGGCGCTGCACAACCTGATGTCGCTGACGCTGGGCTGGGTGTTCATGAAAGGCAAGGCGAGCAGTGGGATGGGCGAGCGCATCGCGAGTGTGCTGGATCTCATGCAGGTGGGTCCCGCCGCCCTTTGGGTGTGCCTTTGTGACATATGAGGAGCATAAAAAGCCTTATTCAAATACCGGCCATCCAGCTTGCTGAAGCGCATAAGTCCATGAATGGTCCACCTTGATGTGCAGGGCTCAGAGAATTTGTGGCATGCAGGGTAAAGGGCATTTTGCCAGGCAACACCAAACCCTTGGAGGCCCCACATTGAGTCTAGGAGCATTGCATGCCTGGCAACACCAGACCCTTCCAGCCTCTTGTTGACAACCTCGCATTACGTGCGCAAAGGCCTGCACCTTTGCAATGGTAGGAGTTCTCTGATAGATGCTTGTCGCTACATCACAGGGACATCTGCCGGGCGTTACGGACTTGTGCGTGCATGCTGCAGACAATATCCTGCCGCTGTACTTGCCGGGTCCCAATCAGGTGTGTATCAAGTGTGCTGGGATGGCCTGTCCATGTCACTAACCTGTGTGCATGTGTGCTATGTATGATTTGATGTTGATGTCAAATCACATGCGAGGAAGGCGCTCCGCATTGCAGTGGAGTCTGCTTCCTTTGCCGGATGTATGCTTTACCCCACACAGCGGGAATTGCTGCAGCACACATTACAGCCAGGGGATCCCCAGGGTCCGTTGCAGGCCTGCTTCAGTCCCTGGCATGTCTGAACGCACCTGTAGCAAGTGTTCGATAAGCCATAATAACCCCCTTTCGATTAAGTGCATGCACATTGGCCTGCGTATCTGGCATAGTGCCGAGCATGCGCTGCTACATTTGCTGCGCCTGCGCTTCTGCTAGCTATGCATGCTTGCTCAAATGATCTTGTCCTTGCGGAGGTGGGCATGCACTGCGTCATGATACTGCAGCCACTCGCCTCGTGCAGCGCAGCGTGCTGTCGCTCCTTGATATCAAGCAGAGACTTGTGTGTGCCCTTTCAGCAGGTCCTGCATCTCTGTTTACATTGCATGAAATTGAGGCCCACCTGTTGCAATCAACAGGCGGGCGCGAGCCCTATCATCGACGCGGTGGGCGGCCTGGTGCAGCGCGGTGTGCTGCCCAGCCTGCGCCGCCTCAGCATTGGCGGGGCGGACCTGAAGGCCGGGGCGCGGGTGCCTCGCCCAGACGCAGCGCCGCACCTGGAGACGTCGCTGCTGCCCGCGGGGCGCAGGCCGCCCGGGCAGCTGTTCTGGGTGACCGACGACGTGCTGCCCGACCTGCACGTGGCGCTGGGCGTGCGCGAGGGCTACGACTGGGAGCGATGTTTCGACGAGAACACAGCATATGCAGCATATGAGATTGATGATGATGCTGAGGGTGAGTGATGGGCAAGGACATTAAGGGTGCTTGAAAAATACGTGTAAGGGGTAAGCGCAGCGGCTCTAATAGTTCTATGGAGAAGGGGGGCTAGCGCAGTCCGTCAGCAAGAAAGCTTGTTGAAGGATTTTTGCAAACGTGCCATTGAGCCCCAGTGTGAGGTATACTCGACAGCACTAAACTGGTGCAATGCTGTGTACTTGACGTTCGTGTTTGGTTGCGGTGCCTGTCTGGCGCAGGTGCAAGGGGTGGGAGTTTCATCAGCGTTTGCATATGATTTTGCGCTTTGGTTGTGTGCCTGGCTGCTTGGCTAAGACGATGGAGCCAGAAATGCGAGTGCTGGCTGAAGAGCCTTCCTGCAATCAGTGCTAAGGAAGTGTCAGGTGAAAGCAATTTGCGCCCGCATAGAGCCTGGCTGGCAAAGTTTTCAATGGCAGGTTACATTAGGTCTCCATCCAATGATAAGGAGGAGATGAAAACCAAGCACCAGTTCACTGTTCTGCCTGCCGGGGGCATTGTGTGAGCGCAGTTTGTTATAGTGCCGCTTGAATAGACGAACTGAGCAGGCGCTGCTCCCTACTCAGACTCTTTACAAATCGGCCGTGCAGCAGAGCTTGTGCAGAGCTACTTAGGTGTAAGGCACGTTGCTTGTGCACTCTACACCTAAGGACCGCACGTCAAGCAGCTGCCAATGCCTGGCTGAGATGCGAATCTTGCAACATACACCTGGCAGCAGGCCTGATCAAGGTCTTTATCAGCTATGCTGGCCGTGAAGCGCAGTGCAGCACGCTTCTGCGCCTTGGTCCTGGGCATCACCAGCCTCAGCGTGACTGGAGCCCCAGTCACACCTGAGTGGTACTATGAGGACCTTGGAGAGCACGCAGAGAACAGTGTGTGCCCCTCCGTGGCTTTGCCTTGCTTTCAACAAACAGCAATTGCAAGTCCTCACGCAGCGCACTTGCGGCGCAGTCACGGTTTCAACTAGCACCGGCACCGAGGACTTTACGCTGTACAGCGGCCTGTGGTGGCACAGCTCGCGCTTCTACGGCCTCACCGCTGCTGCCGATAGCACCATTAGAACCGCCTTCTCGTACAACATCGAGCTAACCGCGCTGCCCACGCGCGACGTGCGCGAGTTCTGCCGCAACATCAAGGTGCGGTGCTCTTCAGCGAGCTGGAAACTTTTAAGCGCAGCCGGTCACGCTCCAGCAGGTGTTTCAGGTACTACCTGAACCAAGGAACAAGTACACAAGGATATGCGCTAGCAAATGGGAGCTGTGTTTGAGCTTGTGCTCGGTATGCAGGCGGGCTGGGTGCCTGGCGTGACGCTGATGATCGACATGCCCTTCCCCTCGTACCCGGACAACTTTGGCCACTGGGCTGAGGCGCTGCTGCCCGTGTACAACGTCCTGGCGCAGGTACACAGGCGTCTGACTCTCCATACGAATTAGCCGCTCTCTGTCAGAGTGCCTTGCAGCCTGCGTGTTGCCCAGCGCTCCTCAGGATGTACTGGAGCAGGGTGAGCCACTGAGTGCACCAGCTCAGCAGAGCCAAAACACCAATTTTCTTTCACTGCTACTGCTCACTGTGCGGATGCGCAGGGGGAGTGGAAGCGGAGCCTGCCGGAGGGCGTGGAGCCTGTTTTGGACGCCATCACGCTGGTCAACACGCAGCGCGACCAGCTGTCTGTGCGTCCTGCAAGCCCTTCCTGACACAGCTTTTGGGGATGCTCTCAAATTGATCAGCATAGCCGGCGCTAACACCTGCGAGAGATTGCAATGTGCAGACCTTGCAGCTGTGGCTGCATGTGCAGTGCACCACAAAAAGGGTAGGATGCATGCAGGGGCTGGCGTGGGTGTGGGAGGTGCTGAAGCTGGCGGTGGCGGGCGCGGTGCGGCCGCCGCGGCAGCTGCCGCCGGTTCTCTTCTACAACGAGCTGGCTGCGGTGCCGGGCGACGCGTGGCTGGGCTTCCAGGCCGCCCTTGTCGCCCAGGACAGGCGCGCCGCTGCCTGGGCTGGCATGCAGCCTGTCACATCAATCCATGCAGATACGAACGGAGATTCGAACGGAGCAGGAGCGGCAACTCGTTGGTTATACTGGACAGGCGCTCTGCTTTACAACTGAGGAGGAGCACCATGTGCATACTTATTCCATGTTGTCTTGATGTCAACAAGTCCCTGGCAGTCACTTCCAAGGCAAGTGTTAACCTGCAGCGCCAGGGCATTTCAATCAGAGGAATACCAGGGCCATTCTGCATGCACAGCTGTGGGCTGATGCCCATGATGTGTCTGCACGGTAACAATGGGTGCCATCCTTAGATCGTGGGTCTGGCGATCTTGCAGGTATGCGCGCATCGATGGGCGCGGCGGCTTTGCGAGCGAGGAGCTGGGGCAGCGCTTCCGCGCGGCCGCCTACCGCGCGGTGGGGCTGCCGCTGCCGGCGGCCGCGCCGCGCACCATCACGCTGCTGACTGCTGTGGATGCTGAGGAAGTGCGCAACTCCTTGACATAGATCTGGTGTGCAAGTGCTGCACACAAACAGGCTGCTAAGTGCCGTCGGCGCAAGTGAGTAAATATCTACGCGCACCCCCAGCATAGCTGCCTGCTTATCCATCATGAGCACCTCTGGTGTAGCGGATGTTCATGCTGTGAGTAAAGTAAGCCAATCTGTCCCTGAAGGCTTGGCAGTGCTTCAGCTGCACTGATTGCAGGTAAGTACGTGGATGATTGGCAGCCTCGCAGACCATTATGGGCACCACTATGCGCCTATCGGGGAGCCGCACGTGGGGCGCCGCATTCGCTGCCGGTGTCGCTGGCTGTGACTACCCTAAATCTCACCCTGAAGTTATAGTGCATATGCTGCTGTGTCAGGTCACCAACGCGGCGGAGCTGGCCGCCGCGCTGACCGACGTGGGCGCCAACCTGGGGTTGAGGGTGCGGCCGTACACTGCCACGCCGCGCGCGCCGCTGGCGTCCTACGTGGCCGCCATGGCGCGCACCGGCGTGCTGGTCGCGCGCCACGGGCCGCTGCTCGCCAACGCCGCGTTCCTGCCGCCAGGCGCGCCCTGGCTTAGAGCTTAAAGGTCAGGTAAGGATGAAGAACAGCCCGCTGCTTGCCTACGCCGCGTTCCTACCGCAACGCGTGCTCTAGCTCAGGGTTGCAGGGTCAGGGTTTCAATAGAGCAACTGACGTATTTCTGCAGAATGCTGCGTTCCAGCTCCAGGCCCGTCATCTCCTGCCAGCTGGTGTTTGCCCATGTAAATGCTCACATCAGCATCCGGTAAATATGCTGCATTCCTGCTGCCAGGCGCGCCCCATACGCCTTATACGCTGCCCTGTTGCGTGCCTGATGTATAGCAATGACCACGTGCGAGCAGGCGCGGTGGTGGTGGAGCTGCTGCCGTACAACTGGGAGTGGCAGGGCATCAGCCGCGCGTACCTGAACCTCACGCGCAGCCTGGGCGACGTGCACCACTTCGCCTGGCGTGCCGGCAGCCCGCAATGGGCCGTGTTCGGCGAGGGCGAGGAGCGCTACGCCGCTTGGACAGCGCAGGAGTGCTCCTCCCGGTGCGTGAGGCAGGAGTAACTGGATAGGAGCTCCTAGCGCCTTACTTCAGCCAGATTAATTATCCCATGCTGGACTGCTCAATGTCAATATGTGGAATGCTACGCTGGATTGCTTTTGAGTGCTTCAGGTGCACTGTAATCGGCACACGTATATGTCACATGTATTGCAGCATTATGGCTCCACCAGAACCATACAGCCCCGTCCGGCCCCGAGTCCCACAAGCACATCCCGATGCCAACAGGCTATGTGCCTTTCTTTGTCATGCCATGGATGAGCAAGCTTGGCATGGCAGGGAGTGCCTGGACGTGAACGCGCGCGCGGGCATGATTGCGGACGCGGCCACCATCCAGGAGCTGCTGTATGAGGTCCTCCCCCCCGTGCTCAAGGGGGGGCCCGGAGCGTCCGTGGCCGCGCTGGCGCAGCCGTGGCCCACGCTCGAGGACCCCTCCGGCGGCTCCGGGCTGTGGTGGGACAAGTAGGGCGCATGTAACTTTGCGCGGCTGGGGCCCAATGGTCCTCCAGCGGCACAGGGCTTCTGTGGGACAAATAGGGTGCGTATGGCAGTGAGCAGTCTCTGCTGTATTTGTGCAGTGGAAGCACTGTAGGTGTCACTGTGCTGGTGCCGCTACATAACCCGCTTGCACCGCACTGGAAGTTGGGTCCCTTGCACATGGTGTGAGGGTTCTGGAGTTTGCCGGCGTGCGTGAGGGAGCTAGCTGTCCGGGTTCACGAAGCTTTCATTCTGTCCTGCAGATTACAGCTTTGCGACATGACGAAGCTCAGCACAGAGCCCCGGTGCCATGCCATCTGCATGTGCGATGTAATAGGTGTGCCAACTCAAGATATAGTGCGCCACGGAGGGCTGAAAACCCTGATACCAAAGTGCTTGCTGCGCACAAAGACAGAGGGACAGCCACCAGACCCCAAGCAGAACGCTCCTCAGAACCACCGCCCCAGAAGCCACGCAGGGCCTAACACGGGCGCTGCTTTAATACAAGCCAGGCCGCACGACACGCCAGTGCAATGCATGCGCTCGACCGAGCCTTCAGCCTGCGCACCTTCAATCATGGATACAAGATGCACACCGGCAGGCCTGACATACCTTCAGCTCCTGGCCTTTGCAGCAGCCTCTGGCATGACAGGACCACATGCTGAGCAACGTGGAGACCCTTTGCCAACCCTGGAAGCACGCCTTAGAGCATGCCGATACTGCGGACCTCATGCAGCACCAGCTGACGATGCATGCGCATGCGACATACGCACCATGGGGCAAGAGCCCAGCCAGGCACAACCAGGGTTCCATGCCCCCCAGCCCTAGCCCTCCTCCCCAAACTCCTTGGTGAACTCCGTGAATACGGTGAGGTCCTTGGTGGACACGGTGGGCCGCGCGCGCAGTAGCACCTTCTCAAAGTCGCGCATCGAGATCATGGGCGGCATCACCTGCGCGCCCGCGCCTGGTCAGGCGCCGGTGCACCTGTGCCACACTACCCCTTGCCGAGTGGTATTGTCACAAGACAGCCCAACTACCCCTGCCAGGAGTGGCACTATGTGCTCCAGAATGACGCAAGTGGCTCTATAACTATCATGCATGCCAGTATCCTGCATGGTGTGCTCTGAAAGAAGCGCCTCCCTGCAACTCAGAACAAGAGCCATGCACATCCGCAGACGAAAGCATCTTAGGGCTGCCAGAGGCAAGGAAACCTCCGATCACTGAGCGGGACTGGGCGCACATTCTCTGCCAGGCCGTTCTCGGCCAGCGTGGCGAGCGTGGCCGCGGTCGCGCCCGGCTCGCCCGGCGAGCAGGGCAGGTAGTGCGTCTTGCCGTCCGGCGCCTTCACCGACCTGCGCGGCCGGTCACCGCTCAAGTAGGTTGCAACTGAAACAGAGTGGCAGAGATCTATGGAGAGCCAAACAGACACGCATCTAAGCACCTTCTCCTCCTCCGCAGCAGTCAGGGTGTAAACGCACAGCTGTCAGACGCGAACGGCAATTGCTCTAGCACAGTGTGAGCGCAGGTGCTCATGCGGAGGCTTAAGGACGGTGAGCAGTCTACCGGACCAGCACTTGCAGACGGCGTGTACGGTGTGTGAGTGATGCGCGCCCTGCCCTACAGTGCCAAAACCATTTCAGCCCTGATACCTAACCCTCAAATTAACCCACTTGAAGCCTATACATATGCTTCACCTATGCCCTAGAACCCTAGAACCTTAGCCTAACTCAGACCCCAAATCCTTACACCCCTAACCTCCCTAACTTGCACAGGCGCGGGGCGCGCCGGAAGTGCGTGGCCTCCTGCGTCTTGCGCACGGGCTCCATGAGCACGTCCTTGACCACGACGCTGATGTCGGAGCCGGAGAAGCCGTCGGTGCGGCGGCCCAGCTCCTCAAAGTCCGGCTGCGTGAGCGCGTTGGGCGTGTCCCCCAGGTGGATCTTAAATATCTGCGTCCGCGCCGCCACCTCCGGCAGCGGGATGTACACGCGCTGCACGCAAAGCCAAACGAAAGGTATTAATAGACATACTGTGGTGCAGCCTCTGCATGTGCATGAGGACAGCTCTGTTCTTGCCATGGTGCCCAGCACATATACGTATGCTGGTTAGTCCCTCGTCGAATATCGATGTATGATGATCGACGAGGTGTTGAGCAGCATGCCATGCGCATGTAACCTTGTAACATTGTCATTCACCCACATCACGATTCTGCTGGTAAATATTGACGAGGATTGACAAAGGTGTAGACCCGCACAGCAACAGCAGGTTTGAGCATGCGCTGAGTGTTTGGGCGCATGTGATAAGGGTCAACTGTCTGAATTGCTTACAATGCTTGAACAAAAGATGGACCACCGACAAGGGCATGGCATGGTTGCCAAAGCCAGAGCGCCGGCGGATGGCCTGGTACAGCGCGTAGGGCAGGTTCCAGCCCTGCCTAACCCTGTGCCAGCAAGGCGCACCCGGTCGAAGCGCCGGATGGCCTGGTCCAGCGCGCAGGGGGGGTTCCAGCCTAACCCTGTGCCAGCGGGGCGCACCCGGTCGAAGCGCCGGCGGATGGCCTGGTCCAGCGCGTACGGCAGGTTAGTGGCGCCCAGCACCAGCACGCGCGCGTCGTGCGTGTTCACGCCCTGCATCTGCACCAGGAACTCGGTCTTGATGCGCCGCGACGCCTCGCTCTCGCCGTCGCCGCGCGACCCGCACAGCGCATCTATCTGCGCCCGCGCAATGCTAGCATGTCAGGCATGATCGTTCGGCTTAAGCATTCAGTAACGTGCCCAGACAGACATGTCCCAGCATTGGAATTGTAGGGGTGCGAAAGATATTGGAAGGCAAGGCTAGCGGTGCCATCACTAGGAGTGGTCCGCTTCACTTCAACAAGCACACAACATGGCACGTTCAGGGCAGATATGACCCAGCGCATTGTGACAAACACCAAGCAGTAGTGTAAGGTAATGGGTCCTCACCTCGTCGATGAAGACGATGGAGGGCGCGCGCTCGCGCGCCATGGCGAACAGCTGGCTCACCAGCTTCTCGCTCTCGCCCAGCCACTTGGACACCAGGTCGCTGGAGGACACGCAGAAGAAGGTGGACTCCGCCTCCGTGGCCACCGCCTTGGCCAGGTACGACTTGCCCGTGCCGGGCGGGCCGTACAGCAGGATGCCGCTCCACGGCTTGCGCTTGCCTGCCGCAGCATTTTTTTCAGTTGTGATCCATGTGCTGAGCATCCTTTGGCCAGGTACGACTTGTTCGTGCCGGGCGGGCCATACAGCAGGATGCCGCTCCATGGCTTGCGCTTGCCTGCCGCAGCATGCCATGGGTTTGTATGCTGTGAAGTCTGTCTATGTGCTGCGCATTCACTATTAAAAATGAGCTATTAAGTTCATGGCGTTGGCGTGCTGCCGGCGCAATTGACGTCAAGCCTCAGCTAAGGCAGATCGCAACGCAACAGATCTGCCGGAACATGCAGGTGCGGCAGCATTTCTGCTCCACCAGAGACGGCAACACGCTCTTGGAGCGAGCAGGCAGGCGAACAGCGCGCCTGTAAAGAACTGCGGGAACTTCACAGGCAGGATCACCGCCTCCTTCAGCGAGTCCTTGGCGCCCTCCAAGCCCGCCACATCGTCCCACTGCCGCAGCATGCCTCCCTTACTGAAATGCACAGGTAGCACTCTAATGGCTCTAATGGCTTCTTCTGAATACACCACATGCAAGCAGCCTTCCGGATACACCGTATGCAGAAGAATGCCTGCCCTCGTGACTGAAGCCTGTGGCTGGCGGACAGGACTGCAGCCCACCTTCACGTTCGGCCGCTCCACCATGATGGCCTGGCCCAGCGACGACCGCAACTTGTCCTTGTCGCTGTCCTGCGCACACAGCCGCATGCATGGGCTCAGCACCTTGACATAGGAGCCTGAACTGATAACGTTTCACACGACAAACCATAGATGGCCGGAACACCAACCCACCATGCAACCAAACTGCCTGTGCCACAGCCTGTGCCAGCAACCCTGACTCCGGCAGGTGTACCCAGCGCAAGTTGCCTGCGTGGCCGCCCTCTGCACTGCAAAACCTAAGCCCTGCTCCGAGGACAATTTAGGAGCGCGCACGTCTGCGCCGCCGCCGCCGCCAGGTGGCCGCGCCTTCTGCCCGGTCGCGCCGTTCGCGGGCGCGACCTCGGCCGGCTGCTGGCCATCTATTACGCCCTTTATGTACTCCGCCCGCTCCAGGTACTCCTTGAACTGCGAGGCAGCACGAGCTCACTACAGTAGGCCCGAGGATGCCAAGAGCGAGATACACTCTGAGGTGCTGGATAGAGACTGACAACACAGGCGTGCACCAAACTTCAACTGCAAACCAAGCACAACAAGTGGCCATAACTAAACCGCAACACTTGCGGCGCACCTTGGCGGTGATGGCTTCCTTTGCCCGCGGGTTCTTCTCATATTTCAAGTGCGTGCTGAAGTACTCTAGCGCTATCTTATACAGGTCAAAGGCCTTCTGGTAGTTGCCCGCGTTGTCCTCCTGAACCGCCTCCTTGACATACTCTGCACGCGCCACCTGCGTGTTAATGCCATCATGCACAGGGCACTGAGCAGGCCCCCGCACCAGGGCTGAGCCGGGCAGCACCTATAGCTTTTTCCTTGAAGTTGGAGTACATAGCTGCGGCGTCAGAGCGCCTGGCAGCTACCGGAGCTGCTCTTGGGTCTCGTTGCAGCTGCTGTCTATGGGCAGAAACAGCGTCCGGCGCATCAAGATTGCCCCAGGTAGCTCACACGCGCACCACAGCTGCAAGTGCTGGCCGGTGCAGATACAAAAACAGGACCCACGAGTGCTTGGGATGCCTGGCCGTTTTGGCTGTGCTATGAGCAGCCTGTACGCAGTAGACTTTCTTGTCCCGATGCGCCAAGTGCTGAGCACAGAAAGTGCAGGCTTGGCTCTTCTGGGCTTTTGTTAGGGCATATGCATGCACGTGCTTTGCACCATGCTGTCGCTGGGCACTCTGGTGTGTATTGCTTCTAAACTTCACATCTGAGTGCTGCATTGTCTTGACGCAAGCGTAGCTGTATTCAGCCATCTGCCCAAGTGCATCGTGCTTTGCTGCGCAGCCCTTGGTAGGCAGCAAACCTCTGCATCAGTGCTGGCTATGAGCAGAAGACACGTGCAATGAGCAACATTATATATTTGGAGAACTATATTGAAAGTAAGTCAGCGTCTGGTGGACTGCTCAACCTGTCTTGTGCCTGTTTAACGTCTGAATGCTTGTTTGCTTGCCTTCTTGAACAACGGTGCTAACGCAGACACTACATCGCTGCCTTCGGAGCTCACGCGCATCCTCACAACCATCAAGGACCTCGATGACCGCTCTGGAGGTGCTCCTCTTAACACTTCTCGTGTGATTTTGCTCCACCGGAGTCGCTTACAGAGTCATAACAGCCTTCTAACACTGCCTGTGTCTGCCATGCAGTGCTGCAGGAAACCATCAGGCGGAATGTGGACCTCTGTCTGCAAAAGCCCAGCCAGTCGGCGCGCAAGGCTGACGCAGATGATGCCAGGGAGGTGCGCCACTCCTCATACAAGTCGTACAGCCTGCCAGCGGCTCACTGCGGTCAGGCTACCCCAGGAACGCATAAACGCTCAAACGCTCAAGCACAGCAGGCTGAGGGGCTTAAGGCGTGTTGTGAACATATGTACTCAGTGCCATAGAGTGTGGTCTGGCAGATGGACTGCACTGGAGGTCAAGCTAAGCATACACGACCAGTGTTGGCTCAGAGTATTGAGGACAGCCAGTATTAAGGCAGCTGCCGCAGGGCACCGAGGACGCATGAGCGCCAAAGCCCACGCTGCAGCTACGCTGCTGCTCATTGAGCTCCAATATCCTGTTACTGAGCCACCCAGGAGCAAAATAGGTGGCGGAGCTGCGGCGGGACCACCAAGGCTTACTGAGCTGCAAGGTCCCATATTTGAGCCACCCAGGAGCAAAGCAGGTGGCGGAGCTGCAGCGGGTCATCGTGGCTTACTGAGCTGCAAGGTCCTATATCCAAGCCACCTAGGAGCCAAAGCAGGTGGCGGAGCTGCGGCGGGACCATCGAGGCTTACTGAGCTGCAAGGTCCTATGTCTGAGCCACCCAGGAGCCAAAGCAGGTGGCGGAGCTGCGGCGGGTCATCAAGGCTTACTGAGCGGCAAGGTCCTATATCTGAAGCACCCAGGAGCCAAAGAGGTGGCGGAGCTGCGGCGGGTCATCAAGGCTTACTGAGCTCCAATTTACTATCAATGAGCCAACCAGGAGCCAAAGCAGATGGCGGAGCTGCGGCGGGGCATCGAGGGCGACCAGCGGCAGCTGGTGCAGTGGGCGGAGGAGAAGCTGAGCCTGGCCACGATCGCGCTGGACCTGGTGGGCCAGCACCGCAAGGCCATCGATGCGGACTTGGGCGCGCTGCAGTATGAGCTCAAGGTAGGCGCCCGCATACGCTCAGCCACCAGTGTGCTGCAATTGATTTGCCTGCATGGTATGCCAGCTAAGCTGAGCTATTTGCAGGCGCGCTCATACCCCGTGACATAGGATAGGAGGCTTGCAGATATGCATGCGTGTTCTCAGTGACGCATGCATACCGACATGAGAATGGGCATACTAGAAATGTAGCAGCGGCGTCCAAGTGATTGTCTACCAGAGCAGATGTTTGCCTTAAACGCTAGCAGAAAGGCACACTTTTGGCCATGCAAATTTGATTGGACCCACTACATCCACCAATGTGTTTTGCAGTTGTTTGCGCCAGTACATCAATCATTCTCCCAACATGCAGCATCAAGAAATTGGCCCCAAGAACTGCTAAGGAGGCAAAAGCAGGTGAGCGCAAAGAGTTCGGCCGCGCGGCCGCGAGGGGCAGTCCGGATCGCCGGGCTCGGTCTCGGCGGGTCGGTGCTGATGCTGCTGCTCTCGGGCTGTTCGGTCGACGGCGTCGGTGACGCTTTCGGTCATTTCGGGTGGCCGGGCAAGGGCGTGACCCTGCAGGCGCACAAGATGTACGACCTGTGGATCGCCTCGGTGATCGCCGCGCTGATCGTCGGCATCTTCGTGTGGGGCCTGATCTTCTGGTGCATCATCCGGTACCGCAAGCGCGGCGACGAGCTGCCCGTGCAGACCCGGTTCAACATGCCGATGGAGGTGCTCTACACGGTCACCCCGGTGCTGATCGTGGCGGTGCTCTTCTACTACACGGCCATCGTGCAGACCGATGTCGACAAGCTCTCGAAGAACCCCGACCAGGTGGTCGAGGTCGTCGCGTTCAAGTGGAACTGGCAGTTCAACTACCGCGACGGCATGGGTGCGGAAGCCAGCACGGTCGCCTCGACGGTCGGCTCGTCCGACGTCATCCCGATCCTGGTTCTCCCGACCGGTGAGAAAATCCGGTTCGAGGAGACGAGCAAGGACGTCATCCACTCGTTCTGGGTGCCCGAGATGCTGTTCAAGCGGGACGTCTTCCCGGGCAACGTGCGCAACGTGTTCGAGGTGACGCTCGACAAGGAGGGCCGTTACGTCGGCCGCTGCGCCGAGCTGTGCGGCACCTACCACGCCTTCATGCAGTTCGAGCTGGTCGTGGTCTCGCCCGGCCGGTTCGACCAGTACCTGAAGGCCAAGGAAGCCGGCTCCTCCACTCAGGAGGCGATGGCGGCCATCGGGTTCACCGGCGACCAGGCGTACGCGGTGACCACCCAGCCGTTCAACACGCGCCGCCAGAAGAACGGCTGGAACCAGGAAAACTCCGTCGCCGCCGGTGCGGGCGCGACGACGACCAGCGGGAAGTAGAGAAACCGTGCGGGTTGAATACAAGATCTTCGCCGGTGTAGCGGTCTTCCTCTTCGCCGCGTCCACCGTGTACGGCTTCTACACCCACGGGGCCACCGGCCACGTGGAGTGGGTCGGCGTGGTCGCCCTGATCCTGTCGGGTCTGCTCTGCTCGATGTGCGGCGGCTTCTTCTGGTTCGTCGCCCGGCGCATCGACCTGCGCCCGGAGGACCGGGAGGACGGCGAGATCGCCGAGGGCGCCGGCGAGATCGGCTTCTTCAGCCCGGGCAGCTACTGGCCGTTCGGCATCGCGCTGTCGGCCTCGGTCGCCGGCCTCGGCCTGGTGTTCTGGATGTGGTGGCTGGTCGCGTTCGGCATGATCCTGGTGGTCGTCACGTCCTGCGGCATGCTCTTCGAGTACTACTCAGGCACCCGTCATCCGGCCGAGCACTAGCTGTAACATGGCTCCGCTTCGCTGCGCGGGGGCGATCGCCCTTTGAGCCCGGGCAGTTCCGCTGTGGCGTGCTCTCGCCAATAGGTGGTGAGCCCGCGTCCCGAGGGACGCGGGCTTCTTTGTTCTCTAGGCGGCGGCGCGGCGTTGGTGGGGCATGCGTAGGTGGGGGGTGCTGGGACCCAGCCAGAGGTGGGCGACGATCGGGGTGACGACCTCGGCTGCGCCGCAGCGGGCGCAGACCAGTTCCTCCACCTGACCGTCCACGGTCGGCGACACCTCGAACAGCATGTCGCCGTCGCAGATCACGCAGCGCGGTTCACGATCCGACACGGGTGGCTCCTCTCTTCGCCGGAAGGTGGATTGACCCCATGCAATTCCGACGCTGCCACGTAAATCAGGCGAAAGGGAGCATCTAGCGCGGCGTGTTCACTGTGAGAATGCTTATTCGGCGGCCTTGGCCTTCTGTGCCGCCTCCACCCAGCGGGCCAGCTGCGCCGTCGCGGCCCCCGAGTCGATCGTCTCCTGGGCCCGGGCTATTCCGGCCCGCAGCGTGTCTCTCAGGTCGCCGGGGAAGCCCTCGTGAGCCGCGAGGGCGGCCGCCACGTTGAGAACCACGGCGTCGCGGACCGGGCCGGGCTCGCCGGCGAAGGTGCGCCGGGCCACGTCGGCGTTGAAGGCCGCGTCACCGCCGCGCAGAGCCTCGGGCTCGCTGCGGGGCAGGCCCAGCTCGACGGCGTCGATCAGGTGTTCCTCGACCCGGCCGTCGCTCGCCTGCCAGACCCGGGTCGGCGCGGCCGTGGTGAACTCGTCGAGACCGTCCTCGCCCCGCATCACCAGCACCGAGTCGCCCCGGGCGGCGAACACGGCCGCCATCACCGGCGCCATCCGCGCGTCGAAGCAGCCCACGGCGGCCGCGGTGGGCCGGGCCGGGTTGGTCAGCGGGCCCAGCACGTTGAAGAAGGTGGGCACGCCCAGTTCGCGCCGGGTGACCGCGGCGTGCCGCATGCCGGGGTGGTAGCGGGCGGCGAAGCAGAAACCCATGCCGGCGCCGGTCACCGTGCTCACCACGCCCTCGGGGCCCAGGTCGAGCGGGATGCCGAAGTGCTCGAGCAGATCGGCCGTGCCGGTGGTCGACGAGGCGGAGCGGTTGCCGTGCTTGACCACCGTCACACCGGCGGCGGCTGTGATGATCGCCGCCATCGTGGAGATGTTGACCGTGTTGGCCCGGTCGCCGCCGGTGCCGACCACGTCGACCGCGTCGGTGCGCACCTCTTCCGGCAGCTCGACCAGAGTGGCGTTGGCCAGCATGGCCCCGACCAGGCCGGCCAGCTCGCCCGGGGTCTCACCCTTGGCGCGCAGCGCGATCGCGAAACCGGCGATCTGGGCCGGCGTGGCGTTGCCGGCCATGATCTCGCCCATCGCCCAGGCGGTGTCGGGGGTCCCGAGATCCTCGCGGCGCAGCAGGGCGCTCGTCAGATTCGGCCAGGTGCGTGCGCCCATGGCGTGGCCCTTTCGCAGGGAGTTGTCGGGTCAGCCCAGCTTGCCCATGGTGCCCAGCGGGACGACGCCGTTGCGGCGGCCGCGGAGCATGGCGGCGATGGTCTGCCCGGTGGTGACCGGGTCGAGCGGCGCGACCAGGGTCTCGTCGACCTGCGCGTACGCCGCCAGCCAGCGGTCGGCGGCGCGGGCGATGACCACGCACACCGGCGGGGGAGTCGCGTACTCGTCCTTGGTCTGGCGGGCAATGCCGAGGCCGCCGGCGGGGGCCGCCTCGCCGTCGAGCACCATCAGGTCGATCTCGTACTTGTCGAGCAGGTCGCGGCAGTCCTCCCAGGTGGAGGCGTCGGCGAACTCGACCCGCAGGTCGGCGGCCGGTCGCACCCCGATCGCCGACCGGATCCGGTCGCGCACGGCGGCCTTGTCGCTGTACAGCAAGACCGTGTACTGAGAGATCTGCGCGTCGCTCATCATGTGCCCCGGTTCACGTCGTAGGTGCCCGCCGATCGTAACGGACCCCTTTACGCGGTGTCCGACCCCGGTCGGACGGGGTCGGCGGGTACCCCGTTAGTGATCTTGGCCGCATCGTCGCGAACCTGCCGGGCCACGTCCTCGGCCTCCTGCCGGTCGAGCGCGCGGTCGATCCGGCGCGCCTCCCGTTCGGACTGGCGGATCCACTGCAGCACCAGGATGCCGAGCATCGTGACGCTGACGATCTCGCCGCCGGCCCACAGGATGCCGCCCGCTGTGACCTGGTCGCTGACCGGGTCCGTCCAGCTCAGGCCGAGGTTGGGGTAGTAGTCGCCGGCCAGCAGCGTCTTGCTCTGCATGATGGTCAGCCCGAGCACCGTGTGGAACGGCACCGCCAGCACCATGAGCAGCGCCCGGCCGGGGTAGGGCCAGCGGTTGGGCAGCGGGTCGAGGCCCAGCAGGGGCCAGAAGAACAGGCAGCCGGTGATGATGAAGTGCACGTGGATGAACTCGTGCAGCCACGGGTGCAGCAGCGTCTGCCGGTAGAGATCGGTGAAGTAGAGGACGAACGGGTTGGCCACGAAGATGCCGAAGGCGACCAGCGGGAACGTCAGCACCCGCGCGACCCGGCTGTGCAGGACGGCGAGCAGTTTCTTGCGCGGAGCCGACGGCAGCGTACGCAGGGCGAGCGTGACCGGGGCGCCGAGCGCGAGGAAGATCGGGCCGACCATCGACAGCACCATGTGCTGGATCATGTGCACCGAGATCAGCGTGGTGTCGTACGCCTCGATGCCGGTCACCGTGACGGCCGCGATCGAGCCGAGCCCACCGACGACGAAGGCCACCGTGCGCCCGGGCGGCCAGTGATCGCCGCGCTGCCGGAGCCGGTAGACGCCGTAGCCGTAGAGCGCCGCCGAGACCAGCAGGAACAGGGCGACCAGGCTGCCGAGGTGGATCTCGGTGAAGATCGCGCCCGGGGTGAACGGCGGAAGAACAGTGTCCCCGCTCGAGGCGGCGAGAGTGGTCGTTTCGGCTACCTGCACCACCCGAGGCTAGGCCTATCCGGTCCGCGCCAGTTATTCCGGGCCGCAACACGTGCCGGATTCCACCCCCCGCGGCACGTTGGACTGATCGCGGGGCAATAATGACCTCGTGACAGCGGCCTCAGCCATCGACAAGAGCAGGATCCACTCGCTGACGCGACCGAACATGGTCAGCGTCGGAACGATCGTGTGGCTCTCCAGCGAGCTCATGTTCTTCGCGGCGTTGTTCGCGATGTACTTCTCGATCCGCGCGGCGGACTACGCGATGTGGGAAGAACACACCCCAGAGCTCAAGATCCCGTACGCGACGACGTTCACGGTGATTCTGGTTCTGTCCTCGGTCACGTGCCAGCTCGGCGTGTTCGCGGCGGAGAAGGGTGATGTGTTCGCGCTGCGGCGCTGGTTCACGATCACCTTCGTGATGGGTCTGATCTTCGTGCTGGGTCAGGCGAACGAGTACCGCAACCTGGTCCACGAGGGCATCAAGCTCAACGGCGACGGTTACGGCTCGATGTTCTACCTGACGACCGGTTTCCACGGCCTTCACGTCACCGGCGGTCTGATCGCCTTCATCGTCTACATGATTCGTACGACCATGGGCCGGTTCACCCCGGCGCAGGCGACGTCGGCAATCGTCGTGTCGTACTACTGGCACTTCGTGGACATCGTGTGGATCGCGCTGTTCGCCATGATCTATTGGCTGCAGTAGAGCCTCACGTCGCGTCCATGAGCTTCAGGTCAAAACCCAGAGGGACACAGCCCATGACTTCAAACACCCCCGCCGGCCGGCCCCGGTTCGGGCGGCTCAGTCGGGTGTTCGGCCGGCGGCGTGGCGCGCCGAGCAAGACGCGACGGCGTCTCGGAGCGGCAGCGCGCATGATCGCCGCGCTCGCGCTCGCCGGCGGCGTCTACACCGCGTTCGCGCCCGGCGCGTTCGCGGACACTCCGACGCAGCTGTCCGCCACCGCGCTCGAGGGCAAGCAGCTGTACGACAACAGCTGCATCACCTGCCACGGGCGCGACGGGCAGGGTGTCACCGACCGTGGTCCCAGCCTGATCGGCGTGGGTTCGGCCTCGGTGGAGTTCCAGGTGGGCACCGGCCGCATGCCGATGACCCGCCAGGAGGCTCAGGCCGAGGAGAAGAAGCCGCAGTTCGACAAGACCCAGACCAAGCAGCTCGGCCAGTACATCCAGGAGCTGGGTGGCGGCCCGCAGCTGCCCGAGGGTGAGCTGGTCGAGAACCTCGACGCGAAGCCCGAGGCGCTGGCCCGCGGCGGCGAGCTGTTCCGGGTCAACTGCACCTCCTGCCACGGCTTCGGCGGCGGCGGTGGCGCGCTGTCCTCGGGCAAGTACGCGCCGAGCCTCGGCGCCGCGACCCCCGAGCAGATCTATGCGGCCATGCTGACCGGCCCGCAGAACATGCCGGTGTTCGGTGACAACCAGCTCACGCCGGACGAGAAGCGCGAGATCATCACCTACATCAACCTGCAGCTGCAGAACGACCGGGACCCGGGCGGTCTGTTCAACCTGGGCCGTTACGGCCCGTCGACGGAGGGTATGGCGATCTTCATCGTCGGTATCACCGTCCTGGTCTTCACATCGCTGTGGATTGCGGGGAAGTCATGACCACGCTGCACGACGACGCGACCGACTCGCGCAAGCCGGTCGACGTGCTCGACCCCAGAGCGACCCGCATGGACATCGTCAACGAGGGCCTGCGTCGCGACGAGATCGAGATCGTCACCTACGAGTCGCAGTTCCAGGGGCAGAACAGCAAGGCCGAGAAGCGGGTCGTCCGCAACATCTCGCTGCTGTTCATCATCGCCGGCCTGGGCGCGCTGGCCTTCCTCGGCTTCTACATCTGGTGGCCGTGGCGCTTCGAGCTCGGCTCGACGATGAGCGACTTCTACACGCCGCTGCTCGGCATTTCGCTGGCGATCTCGCTGTTCGCGGTCGGCTTCGCGATCCTGGCCTGGGCCAAGAAACTGCTGCCGCACGAGGTCTCGATCCAGAAGCGGCACGACGGGGCGTCCCCGAGCGACGAGCAGCTGATCACCGGTCAGACGATGATGTTCGTGGCCGACGAGCTGGGCAGCAGTGTTCAGCGCCGCCCGCTGCTCAAGGGCGCGATCGGCCTCGGTCTGGCGCCGATCGGCCTGGTCGCCGCGGCGCCGCTGATCGGTGGCCTGATCGAGAACCCGCACAAGGACCCGCAGCCGGAGCTCTTCCACACCGGCTTCGACCCGGTGGCCAACGCCAACAAGCTGGTCCGGCTCACCCGCGACGACGGCACCCCGATCCGGCCGGAAGACGTGAGCACCGGCGGCCAGATGACGGTCTTCCCCGGCATCCCGCACGGCGCGACCAACGAGTACGCCGACTCGCCGACCCTGCTGATCCACCTGCGCCCCGACGACGCCGCCAAGACCCGCGACGCGGCCGACGCCGATCGGCGCAACAAAGGCTCGATGTACGGTGACTATGTTGCCTACTCCAAAATCTGCACGCACGCCGGTTGCCCGGCGAGCTTGTACGAGCAGCAGACGAACCGCCTGTTGTGCCCCTGCCACCAGTCGCAGTTCCTGATCACCCGCAACGCGCAGCCGATCTTCGGTCCCGCCACCCGGCGTCTGCCGATGCTGCCGCTGGGGGTGGACGAGGAGGGCTACTTCGTGGCAACGTCCGACTACAAGGACACCGTCGGACCTGACTTCTGGGAGCGGCCGTGAAGCGCCGGAAAGTTGACCTTCAGCAGGCGCCGGTCACCTTCGCCAAGGGCGTAGACGAGCGGTTTCAGGCCTCTACGCCCCTGCGAGCCCTTCTCAACAAGGTTTTCCCTGATCACTGGTCGTTCCTGCTGGGTGAGATCGCGCTCTTCTCGTTCATCATCCTGCTGCTCACCGGTGTCTTCCTGACGCTGTTCTTCGACCCGTCGATGATCGAGGTCCCCTACGACGGCTCCTATCCGGCGCTGCGGGGCGTCGAGATGTCCGGCGCGTACGCGTCCTCGCTGCACCTGTCGTTCGAGGTGCGCGGTGGTCTGTTCATGCGCCAGATGCACCACTGGGCAGCGCTGCTGTTCATGGCGTCGATCGTCGTGCACATGGCGCGCATCTTCTTCACCGGCGCATATCGCAAGCCGCGCGAGGCGAACTGGGCGATCGGCGTGGCGCTGTTCCTCCTGGGCTTCCTGGCCGGCTTCACCGGCTACTCGCTCCCGGACGACGGCCTCTCCGGCACGGGCCTGCGCATCGCCTCGGCGATCATGCTGTCCATCCCGGTCGTCGGCACCTGGCTCTCCGCCTCGATCTTCGGCGGCGAGTTCCCGGGCCACCTGATCATCGGCCGGTTCTACATCGCCCACGTCCTGCTCATCCCGGGCGGCCTGCTCGCGCTGATCAGCGTCCACCTGGGCCTGGTCTTCAAGCAGAAGCACACGCAGTGGCCCGGCCCGATGCGGACGAATACCAACGTGGTCGGCGAGCGCATGTTCCCTCGGTACGCGCTCAAGCAGGGCGGCTTCTTCATGGCCGTCTTCGGCACGGTGGCGCTGATGGCGGGCCTGTTCCAGATCAACCCGATCTGGCTGTTCGGCCCGTACCGCGCGTCCGAGGTCTCCTCGGCCTCGCAGCCCGACTGGTACGTCATGTTCATGGACGGACTGGTCCGGCTCATGCCGAACTGGCAGATCTACATCGGCGACTACAGCATTCCGCCGCTGTTCTGGCCGGCCGTGGTCGGCCTGGGCGCCCTCACCACCGGCCCGATGTTCTGGCCCTGGATCGAGGCGCGCAAGAGCGGCGACAAGCGGATCCACAACCTGCTCGAGCGTCCGCGTGACAACCCCGAGCGGGTCGGCATCGGCGCCATGGCGTTCACGTTCTTCATCGTCGCCACGCTCTCCGGCGGCAACGACGTCATCGCCGACAAGTTCCACATCAGCCTCAACGCGATGACCTGGGCCGGCCGCATCGGGCTGATCGTCCTGCCGCCGCTGGCCTACTTCATCTCGATCCGGATCTGCCTGGGCCTCCAGCAGCACGACCGCGAGGTGCTGGCGCACGGCGTCGAGACCGGCATCATCCGGCGACTGCCCAACGGTCAGTTCATCGAGGTGCACCAGCCGCTCGGCCCGGTCGACGACCACGGACACCCGATCCCGCTGGAGTACGGCGGCTGGGTCGTCCCGAAGAAGATGAACCGTGTCGGCGCGCTCGCCCCCGCCGTGAAGGGCTTCTTCTTCCCGGTCGAGAAACCGGCCGAGGCCCCAGTCTCGCCCGGGATGCCGCCGATCAGCGGGGACGCCACCCGCGAGGAGATCACCTCCGGTCGCAAGTAAGGCCGCAAGTAAGTAAGCGTCACCACGAGAAGGGCCCGCTTCGGCGGGCCCTTCTTCGTCGGCCCGATAGCATGGTCGCGACCATCCGTCCTCACAAGCCGAGGAGCTCGCAGGTGAACACCGCGATCGTGCACATCGACTGCGCCACCGACTCCATCCCCGAGGTCGCGAAGGCACTCGCCGCCCTGGACGGGGTGAGCGAGGTCTATTCGGTCGCCGGCAACGTCGACCTGATCGCGATCGTCCGGGTCGCCCACTTCGACGACATCGCCGAGGTCATCGCCGGCAAGATCTCCAAGACGCCCGGCGTCCTCAACACGGAGTCACACATCGCGTTCCGCGCCTACTCCAAGCACGACCTGGAGGACGCCTTTGCGATCGGCCTCCCCGACGCCGACTGACCACCCCCGGCCGATCTGCCGCAGCGTGGGGCTATCGGCTTGCCTGCCCCGCCCGTTATCCCAGCCCCTGGCGTTTGGAGCGACTGGGGTCCGGGCGCTGGGATCAGGCGTGGACGGTGAGGTTGCCCGGGGCTCGGACGGTGTCGACGAGCGACTCGCCGGCGCCGACCTCGGCGCCGGGCCAGACGACGCAGCGGGTGATCGTGCCGTGGACCTGGGCGCCCGGGCCGACCACCGAGTCGGTGGCGGTGCCGGTGACCGTGGCGGTGGGGTCGACGACGGGGCCGGCGTGCAGGTTGGCCGCCAGGTAGTCGGCCGGGGTGCCGGTGTCGATGTAGACACCCTCGTAATTGATCAGCTCGAGAGCGTCCTCGGCCTCGGCGGGCCGCCAGACCGTGCGGACCAGGTTGCCGTGCTCGTCGGCGAGTTCGCGGACGTATCGCCAGGGCAACAGGGAGAAGCCGGTGAAGCGGCGGCCGCTGAAGCCGCCGGTCGCGCCCGGCGGGTTGGGCTTGGTCAGCATGCGGACGGTTTCACCGTTCCAGCCGTCCAGCAGAGCGGCGATGTCCTTGCCGGGGTCGCGCGCCGGATCGGCCAGATAGGCGTCAGAGTTGCCGACCAGGGCGCCACGACCGTCGATCCAGCCCTTGAGGCGGCCCACACCGCCCGAAGTGCCCAGCGGACCCTCCAGCTCTACCGAGAGATGCGCGCGGTCGCCCACGTGGCGTACGACCTGATCGGCGAGGTAGGCCGCGTTGACCGCCACCGACTCCGGGCCGGCCAGCCCCAGCGCGGCCAGCCGGGCCAGCGCCCGGTCGAGCAGCGCCACATTGCCCACCGGGCAGAGCGCCTTCGGCAGTTGCTCGGTGAGGGGCCGCAGTCGTTGGCCTTCCCCGGCGGCGAGCACCACTCCGCAGACCAGCGATGCACCGGCCGGGGCCGGCCGCGACGGGGGACCCGGTCGGGGCGCAGGCGTGCTGGTCACTTCGCCGGTTTCCGGCCGATGCCGTAGCGGGACAGGAGGTCGGCCGTGTTGCGGGTGATGCGGGGGAGGTCGTCGACCGGGAACCAGGCCGCCTCGAGGATCTCGCCGCCGTCGACGTGCAGGACGGTGCGGGAGGCGGGCACCGTGCCGAACCAGACCGTGTCGACCACGCCGACGGTGTGGATGATCGCGTTGGGGTTGCCGGGGGTGAGGTCGGCCGGGTCGATCCGGACGCCGGTCTCCTCGAAGAGCTCGCGGGCCGCGCCCACGGCCGGGGCCTCGCGGCGTTTCAGCAGGCCGGCGGGGAGGCTCCAGCCCCGGTTGGGCGGCTGGCGCAGCAGGAGCAGGCGCCCGGGCTCCTCGGCCTCGGCGTCGCGGATCACGGCCACCGCGCCCACCAGGTATTTCGGGGACACCAGCCCGGCCACGGCCCGGCGGACGGAGCTCGGCATGCGATAGAACGTCTGATAGGCGTACGCCCGCACGCGCCGAGGAAAACTCACAACCGCAAGGCTAGCGGTGCGCCTCCACCGTTCCCGCGCGGGATTAGTCGGGGTGGTCGACCAGGGCGATGAGCTGCTCGACCACCATGTCGGGCTCGAGGGTGCGATCGCACACCGCGACCAGCATCGTCTCGAGGTCGGGGTAGCCCAGTTCCTCGGCCAGGCGGCGCAGCGGCACCTCGCTGGCCAGGCCGCGGTCGTGCTTGCGCAGGGTCAGCCCGATCGTGGCCCGGCCCAGGCGCACCTTGTCGGCGATGCTGATGCCCGGCTCGTTCTTCTCGTCGAAGTACCGGTTGATCTGCATCTGGGCCTGGCTCGATTTGACGAAGCCGAGCCACTCGCGGCGCGGGCCGCGAGGAGCGTTCGGCTCCACCTCCACATGGCCTTCGGTCTCGGAGAAGATCTCGACCACGTCGCCGTCGCGCAGCTGCGAGCTGAGCGGGGCCAGCCGGCCGTTGATCGTGGCGGCCAGGCACTGGTCGCCCTTCTGCGAGCTGAGTTCGTAGGCCAGGTCGACCGGGGTGGAGCCGCTGGGCAGCTCGAAGGCGTGCCCGTGGGCGAAGACGGTGATCTGGGCCTCGGCCAGGTCACAGCGCAGCGAGGCCAGGAACTGGGCGGCGTCGGTGGTGTCCTGCTGCCAGTCGAGCACCCGCTTGAGCCAGGTCAGCTGGTCGGAGCCGGTCGTCTCGGCGGTCTCGGCGTATTTCGGGTAGCGGTAGGTCGTCGCGACCCCGTACTCCGAGTAGCGATGCATCGCCTGGGTGCGGATCAGCACCTCGACCAGGCGCCCGTCGGGGCCGGTCACGGTGGTGTGCAGCGAGCGGTAGAGATTGTTTTTCGGCGAGGCGATGAAGTCTTTGAACCGGCCGGCCACCGGGCGCCACTGGCCGTGGATGGCGCCGAGCGCGGCGTAACAGTCGGTCTCGGGGCCGTCGACCACGACCGCGATGCGGGGCAGGTCGAACGGGACGGCGTGGCCGCCGGCGACCGTGTCTTTCCAGATCGAGTAGTAGTGCCGCGGGCGGGCCGTGACCTCGGCCGCCACCCGTGATCGCCGCAGGGCCGAGCGGGCCTTGGTGCCCACGTCCTCGAGGTAGTCGTCCCAGCCCGGACGGTTTTTCACGTGCTCGTCGATGCGGGCGAACGAGTCGGGCTCGAGGTGGAAGAGCACCACATCGTCGAGGTCGCGCTTGAGGGCCTGGATGCCGAGGCGGTCGCAGAGCGGGACGAGCACGTCGAGTGTGGCCGTGGCGATGCGGGCGCGCGAGGCGGGGGAGCGGGCGTCGAGGGTCCGCATGTTGTGCAGCCGGTCGGCCAGCTTGATCACCAGGACGCGGACGTCCTTGCCGGCGGCGACGATCATCTTGCGGATGGTCTCGGCCTCGGCCGCCTTGCCGTAGAACGCCTTGTCGAACTTGGTCACGCCGTCGACGAGGTGGGTCACCTCGGGCCCGAAGTCGCCGTGCAGCGCCTCGAGTGTGTAGCTCGTGTCCTCCACCGTGTCGTGCAGCAGGGCGGCGACCAGTGTGGTCGTGTCCATCCCGAGCTCGGCACAGATCTGCGCCACGGCGAGCGGATGCGTGATGTACGGCTCGCCGCTCTTGCGCATCTGGCCGCGGTGCATGTTTTCCGCGATCGCATAGCTGCGCCGCAGGACCCCTGCGTCCGCCGACGGGTGGACGTTGCGGTGGGTGCGGGTCAGCACGGTCACCGGATCGTCGTCGTTGCCGGGGAAACTCAGGAAGGAACGCAAGCGCTGCGTGAGCGACAACTCGGGCGGGGTCGTCGGCAGGGCACGTCCAAGGGCGGCGCCGTGGCCGGCGTCGACGTCCACTGGACACCCCCTCACCACTGGGCCGACGATCTCGCGCGGGGGACCGCGGGAGCCGTGGGCCAAATCGTCGTGAAGCCCCGCGAAGCAGGCCGGGAATTCCACTTGCCTTACAGCCTAAGCGAGCGAGCGTCATCCGAACGGTCAGTTACCGATGAGCGAACGGACGAGTCTTTGCCCGATGCTGCCGCTTCTGCCCTGTTGAGCAGGGAGGTGAACCGCGCCGCGCCACGAACCGGTGACACCCAGTCGCCGGAAGTTTCCACCAGCCGGGTGTCGGGCCGCTCGAGCCAGGCCAGGATCCGCTCGGTCTCCTCGGCCGAGGCGGCCGGGACGGGGCCTCGTCCGGGTAGGACCGTCTCGGCCGTCAGGCGGGCCGCGTCGAGGGTCGGGCGGGGGTGCTCGCGCGGTGGCGAGGTGGCCGCGGCGGCCAACCGTCCGTGCCGGACGACCGAGATCTCCCAGCCGCCGACCCCGTCGCGGCGGGCGGCCACGATCTCGGCCAGACGGGTCAAAGCGGACAATCGCTGCATGCGGACGGTGGCCCGCAGCAGGGCGATCAGCCTGGAGCGCAGGACCGCCGCCTCCTCGTAGCGGCGCTTGTCGGAGAGCGTCTCGATGCGCGCCATCAGGGCCTCGACGACCACTTCGGGGTCACCGTGGATGGCCGAGCGGAACGGCAGCGCGGCCGTCGCCTCGTACTCCTCCGGGGTGATCTTGTGTTCGCACGGTGCGGGGCAGCGGCCCAGCTCGGCCAGGGCGCACGAGGGCGTGGGGGTGCGCACCGAGAGCTTGTGGGAGCACTGGCGCAACGGGACGGCGTCGTAGACCCCCGCGGCGGCCAGCTCGGCCGTGCGCCGGGAGGAGAACGGCCCGAGATAGGCCGCGTCGTCGTCGGCCAGCGCGCGGACCACCGAGAGCCGGGGGTAGGCCTCGGCGGTGAGCTTGAGCCAGACGACCCGCTCGGGATATTTCGACCGGCGGTTGTAGGGCGGCGCGTGCGCGGCGATCAGGCGCAGCTCGCGCACCTCGGCCTCGAGCGGATGGGCACACTCGACCGCCTCGACCCGGGTGGCGGCGCCGAGCATCTCGGAGATGCGGGCCCTTTTCTCACTGGCGGTGAAATAGCTGCGGACGCGGGTGGCGATGTCTTTGGACGTGCCGACGTAGAGCGCGCGGTCGTCGGCCGAGCGGAAGACGTAGACCCCGGGGACGTGGGGCAGGCCGTCCGCGAGATGACGCTGGCGGCGCTGGGTGGGGGTGACCGCCTTGGCGAACTCGATCGCGTCGCCCAGCGTGTGCACCCGGAAGCTGCCCAGTCGCTCGATCAGGCCGTGCAGCACGTCGACCGTGGCCCGGGCGTCGTCGAGCGCCCGGTGGGTGGGCTGGACGGTGGCGTGGAAGAACTGGGCGAGCGTGCCGAGCTTGCGGTTGGGCACCTCGTCGCGGGTCAGGGCGCGCCGGGCGACCGCGGCCGTGTCGAGCACCCGCGGGTTGGGCCAGAGGTAGCCGTGCCGGGCGCACGCCGCCTTGAGGAAGCCGACGTCGTAGGGCGCGTTGTGCGCCACCAGGACCGAGCCGCGCAGGAACTCGAGCAGGCTGGGCAGCACCGCCTCGATCGGCGGGGCCGGGGCCAGCATCGCCTCGGTGATGCCGGTGAGCACGGTGATGAACGGCGGCAGCCGCTCGCCCGGGTTGATTAGGGTCGCGAAGACGCCCAGCTCGGCGCCCGCGCGCACCTTGACCGCGCCGATCTCGGTGATGCCGGCGCCGTCGGCCGCACCGCCGGTCGTCTCGAGGTCGAGCACCACGAAAGTGGTGTCGGCCAGGGACAGCGCCGCCGGGTCGACGGAACCGTCGGCGCTGAGAAGGGTGTCCAGAGTGCCCTGGACATATGCCGGTTGTGCCACGGCGGGGAGATTAGAGAGGGGGTACGACAGAAACCGGTGACGCCGGAGAAAAGATCACTTGCTTCGACAAGCTTTTAGGCAGCCCACGGTGGGAGAATGGCTAGATGTCAGAGCTTCTGCCTTCCGGCGACCGCCCCGAGCAGGAGGCGGCCGTCCTGGATGCAGAGGTTTCTGCGCCCGATCCGACGACGGAGGCGGATTTCGCCCCGGAACCCGTTCTGCCCGAATCGGTCCGCCAGCGGATCATGACGATGGCCGCGGCCGCCCTGCCGGGGCTGCCCGCCGACGAGATGCCGGTCCAGATGCGGCGGGTCGCCCGTTTCGCCCCCAACCGCCGGGCCCGCCTCGGTGGCCGCGAGATCGCCGCCCAGCTCGCCTCCGACCCGCTGTTCCGCCAGCGCATCAGCGGCCGGGTCGTGACCGAGACCGGTGACCTGGGCGCGGCCGTCGCGGCCGGCATGGCCCCGGCCGCCGCCGACCCGGTCGAGGTGGCCGCGCTGGCCTACCTGACCCGCCCCGACGGCTGGCGTGCCCTGATCGAGGACGCGGGTCGCGCCGTGCAGGCCGAGGCCGACAGCGCCGCGATCGCCGGCCAGGTGCGCGAGGCCGAGCAGCGGGCCGCGCGGGCCGAGCACGACCGGGCGGTGGCCAAGGTCGAGGCCGACAAGCTCCGCGACGAGCTGGCCCGGGTCCGCGAGGAGCTGGGCCAGGTGCGCGAGGAGGCCCGCTCGGCCGGCAAGGCCCTGCGCGAGTCCCAGGCCGCCCAGAAACGCGCGAGCGACCTGCTGGCCACCGAGAAGGGCCGCGCCTCGCGCGTCACGGCCGATCACGACGCCGAGGTCCGCCGTCTCAAGACCCGCCTGGCCGAGGCCGAGACGCTCGCCGCGACCGGCAAGCAGGCCGCCAAGGATGCCCGCGCGGCCGACGACGCCCGGCTCTGGCTGCTGATCGAGACGATCGGCCAGGCCGCCTCGGGGCTGCGCCGCGAGCTGGCCCTCAACCCGGCCGACCGGCTGCCGGCCGATTTCGTGGCCGAGACGTCGGCCGACCGGCCCGGCAGCCCCGAGCGTTCCCAGGCCCGGGCCCAGGACACGGACGACCCCGGCCGGCTCGACCAGCTGCTCGCCCTGCCCCGGGCACACCTGATCGTCGACGGCTACAACGTGACCAAGCGTGGCTTCGCCGAGATGTCGCTCGAGCAGCAGCGCAAACGCCTGATCACCGGGCTGGGCGGCATAGCGGCGCAGACCGGCGACGAGGTGACCGTGGTCTTCGACGGCGCCGAGCGGGTGCACGGGCTGCCACCGGCCCCGCGCGGCGTGCGGGTCCTGTTCTCGCGCAAGGGCGACACCGCCGACGAGCTCGTACGCCAGCTGGTGCGGGCCGAGCCGGCGGGCCGGCCGATCGTGGTCATCTCGTCCGACCGCGAGGTCGCCGACGGCGTCCGCCGCCACGGCGCGTACCCGATGGGCGCTGACTCTCTCCTGCGCCGTCTGGCCCGGTCCTGAGCTGCGGTTTCCCGTTTTTGTCATACCCCGCCCCTAGCGTGATGGTCACCGATGGTGGTCGGTCCGCGACGGTGCTTCCCCCGTTGACGTCGCGCCGCCACCCGGGGAGGAGGAGTGATGATCATCGACTGCGGTCGCTGCGACCGGTCGGCCGGCGAGTGCCGGGGCTGTGTGGTCGGTGCCCTGCTGAGCACGCCCGACGGCATCAGCGACCTGACCGGTGGCGAGCTGCGCGCGATCGAGGTGTTCGAGCTGGCCGGCTTCGAGGTCGAGCTGCTCGAGACTCCCGAGCCGCCCGTGGTGGTCCCGATGTATCGCCGAGGGCGTCACGTGGCGTGATCACCAGTCTCTCTAGGATGGGCCGAGCTGGATGACAGGCGGCTATCTGATTGATGGGCACAGCGACGGTCGGTGCCGGCGGGAAGGGGTGCGGGCGATGATGCAGCTCGGTGCGGCGTGACGCCGCGGCTCTGGGCGGCCGGCGCGCTCGTGGTCCTGCTGGCCGCGCTCGCCGTCGTGGCCTACCTGACGATTCCGTGGCACCGCCCGCCCGCCCCGCGCGCCGACCAGGTGGCCGCGCTCGGCCAGCTCCCGCGCGACCAGGTGGCCCGGGCCCGCGAGTTCCACGCCGAGCTGCGCCCCGGTTCGTACGCGTCGATGGTCCTGGCCCTGATCGTCGCCCTGGTCATCGGTCTCACCCCGCTCGGCGCGTGGCTCGTCACCCAGGCCGGCCGCCCGCTCGGCGGCCACTGGCTGGCCCAGGCGATCCTCGGCGGGTTCGCGGTCGTGCTGGTGGCCGAGGTCGTCACGCTGCCGCTGGCGGCCTGGCGGCACACGATCGTGGTCCGCTACGACATCTCCACCCAGTCGTGGGGCGCATGGTCGGTCGACCTGCTGAAATCGTGGGCGGTCGGCGCGGTCATCGGCGGCCTGGTCCTGGCCGGCTTCTCCACGGTGACCCATTTCGCCCCGCGCTGGTGGTGGGCGTTCGGCGCGGTGGGGGCGGCCGGGCTGGTCATGCTGCTCTCATTCGTGCTGCCCGTGCTGGTCGAGCCGGTGTTCAACAAGTTCACTTCCATGCCTGACGGGCCCCTGCGCACCGAGCTGATCGAGCTGGCCGCCCGCGACGGCGTGCCGGTGCGCGACGTCCTCGTGGCCGACGCGTCCCGCCGCACCAAGGCCGTCAACGCGTATGTCTCGGGCCTCGGGCCGACCCGGCGCATCGTCGTCTACGACACGATGCTCACCGAGGCCGAGCCCGACGAGGTCGTCTCGGTCGCCGCCCACGAGCTCGGCCACGCCAAGGACGGCGACGTGCTCACCGGCACTCTCCTCGGCGCCCTGGGCACGGCCGCCGCGGTGATCGCGCTCTACCTGTTCGGCTCCTGGCAATGGCTCCTCGACCGGGCCGGGGTCGGCGCCATCGGCGAACCCCGGGCCATCGGCCTGCTGATCGCGCTGGTCACGCTGGCCGGCCTGGTCGCCGGGCCGGCCCAGGCGTTCGTGTCGAGACGCATCGAGGCCCGGGCCGACGAGCACGCCCTCGTCCTCACCGGCGACCCGGCCACCTTCGAGGCCATGCAGCGCCGCCTGGGCACGGTCAACCTGTCCGACCCCGATCCGCCGGCCTGGGAGCACCTCATGTTCGCCTCACACCCGTCCACGGTGGAACGGATGGCCGCCGCCCGCGCCTTCGCCCGGGGTGAGCGCTGATGGGCCGCACCCTGCTGGTCACCAACGACTTCCCGCCGCGGCCCGGCGGCATCCAGCAGTTCGTCCACAACCTGGCCGTGCGCCAGCCGGCCGACTCGGTGGTCGTCTACGCCTCCACCTGGCGTGAACCCGCGAAATTCGACGCCGAACAGCCCTTCGAGGTGATCCGCGACAAGACCGGCGTGCTGCTGCCGACGCCCGCGGTGGCGCGCCGGGCAGCCGAGATCGCCCGGTCGCACGGCTGCGACCGGGTCTGGTTCGGCGCCGCCGCCCCGCTGGGCCTGCTGGCCGACGGCCTGCGGCGCAACGCCGGCGTCGAGCGGGCGGTGGCCCTGACCCACGGTCACGAGATCGGCTGGGCCGCCCTGCCCGGCGCGCGAAACCTGCTGCGGCGCATCGGCCGCGGCAACGACGTCGTGACCTACCTGGGCGACTATCAGCGCGTCCGCCTCGACCGCGCGCTGCACGGCCTGACCACGCTGGAAAGGCTGGCGCCCGGGGTCGACGTCGACACCTTCCACCCCGGCGTCGACGGCAGCGCCGTCCGCGCCCGGCACGGCCTGACCGGCCGCCCGGTCATCGTCTGCGTCTCCCGCCTGGTCCCGCGCAAGGGCCAGGACCTGCTGATCAAGGCGCTGCCCACCATCCGCCGCCGGGTCCCCGACGCCGCCCTGCTGCTGGTCAGCGGCGGTCCCTACCGCAAGACCCTGGCCCGCCTGGCCCGCGACCACGGGGTGGAAAGCCACGTCGTCCTCACCGGCTCGGTCCCGTGGCCCGAGCTTCCCGAGCACTACGCCGCGGGTGACGTCTACGCGATGCCCTGCCGCACCCGAGCCGCCGGCCTCGACGTCGAGGGACTGGGCATCGTCTACCTGGAGGCCTCGGCCACCGGCCTGCCCGTCGTCGGCGGCGACTCGGGTGGCGCCCCCGACGCCGTCCGCGAGGGCGAGACCGGCTACGTCGTCGGCGGCCGCGACATCGAGGCCCTCGCCGCCCGCCTGACCGACCTGCTGTCCGACCCCACCAAGGCCAAGACGATGGGCGCCGCCGGCCGGGCCTGGGTCGAGCAGGAGTGGCGCTGGGAAACCCAGGCCGCCCGCCTGACCCGCCTACTGACCTGAAGTCACGCGCTGACTCGATTGAGCTGTCGGGGTGGGCGGTGTCCTTCGATGGTGGGAAACGTTCGTGAATGAACGGTCAACCAGGCGTAACTGGATAGACGCCCTCGGTGGGGCGGCGTAGGAAAGGCTCAGGGCTTCCGGTACGCCATGTCGCGTGCCGTCCATGCGTCGCGCTTGCCCAGTGGCCGACGCGGAGCCTGCGTTCCAGCGACGCCGAGCGGAGCATCCGATGCCGGACGCGTTATCCGATGCCGAGACCACCACCTCTCCCACCGAGACACCGCCCCCGGCCGCTGCGACGCCGCGCCCGGCCCGGGAGCCGGGAACGCCGGCGCCCGCCGGCGGGCCGGGGGAGCGGAGCAGTGCTGACCAGGACGTCCAGCACGAGTTCGAGGACGGGGAGCTCTCGCTGCCCTACTGGCTGACCAGCACCGAGGAGGCGGCCAACACGACCTTCCTGCGGATGCTGCAGCGGCTGCCCCGGCTTCTGCGCGAGGCGTGGCTGCTCGCCTGGCGGGCCGATCGGCGCACCACCACGGCCGTCGTGCTGTTGCAGATCGCGGCCGGTGCGGCCAGCGCGGTGGGGATGATCAGCGTGGTCGGGGTCTTCGACGGGCTGCTACAGGATGCGGCCACGCCGGAGCGCGTCCGGGCCGCCGTACCCTCGCTGGCTCTTCTGGTTGTGGCCGCGGCCGTGCGCGGGGCGCTCAGCTCGGCGGCCGCGGCGGCCAACGGACGGCTCTCGCCCAAGGTCTATCAGGCGGCCGAGATGCGGCTGCTCACGCTGACCACCCGGGTCGACCTGTCCACCTTCGACGATCCGGACTGGCGCGACGCCATGGAACGCGCCCGTGACCGGGGCATCTCGGCCGCCGAGCAGCTCGTCGACCGGGCCATCGAGCTCGCCACCAACGTCATCAGCCTGATCGCGGCGGCCGGGGTGCTGGCCGTGCTCCACCCGATCCTGCTGCCGCTGCTGGTGCTCGCGGTCGCGCCGATCGGGTGGGCCGCGGTGCGCTCGGCCCGTCTCGGCTACCGGCGCGTTCTGCGGCTCATCGCGGTGTGGCGCCGCCAGCGGATGCTCGCCGAGCTGCTCGCGGCCCGCGAACCCGCGCCCGAGCTGCGGGCGTTCACGTTGCGGTCGTTCCTGCTCGACGAGGTGGGCCGGTTGCTGTCGATCTCGACGAACGAGGAGATCCGGGTCTCCGTCCGCCAGGTGCGCACGACCCTCGTCGGCACGATCCTGTCCGCGGCGGCGACCGCGATGACGTACGCGGTCCTGTTGTGGTTGCTCTGGACCGGGCGGATGGAGCTGGCCGCGGGCGGCGCGGCCGCGTACGCCATCAATCTGGGCATCGGGAAACTGAGCGAGATCGCGTTCACCGCCAACCGGGTCTTCGAGCAGGGGCTCTACTTCGCCGATTTCCAGGGCTTCTGCGAGCTGTCCCAGACCCGGGCGGAGCCTACGCCGGGTGGCGCGGCCCCCGCTTCGTTCCGGGAGATCCGGCTGCAGGGCGTCACGTTCAGCTATCCCGATGCCGACCACCCGGCCGTACGCGACGTGAGCCTGACCCTGCGCCGCGGCGAGGTGATCGCGCTGGTCGGGGAGAACGGCTCGGGCAAATCGACGCTGGCGGCGCTGCTGGCCGGGCTGCACCGGCCGCAGGACGGGCGGGTGACCTGGGACGGCGTCGACGCGAGACAGTTCGACCCGGACAGCGTGCGGGAGCGGGTCGCCGTCGTCATGCAGGAGCCGACCCGGTGGCCCCTCTCGGCCCGCGCCAACATCACGATCGGCCGGCATGACCGCCCCGCCTCGATGCCCGAGGTGCACACGGCGGCCCGGGCCGGCGACGCGCACGATTTCGTGATGGAGCTGGCGCGACAGTACGAGACGTTGCTGTCCCGCCACTTCACGGACGGTGCCGATCTCTCGGGCGGGCAGTGGCAGCGGCTGGCGGTGAGCCGCGCCTTCTACCGTGACGCCCCGCTGCTGATCTGCGACGAGCCCACCGCCAACCTCGACCCCCGCGCCGAGCACGACGTCTACCAGCGCCTGCGCGAACTGGCCGCGGGCCGCACCGTCGTCCTGATCACCCACCGGATGGCCAGCGTCCGCGACGCCGACCGCATCTACGTCCTCGACCACGGCGCCGTGGTCGAGCAGGGTGTCCACGACGAGCTGATGACGACCGGCGGCATTTACGCCCAGATGTTCACCCTGCAGGCGAACGCGTACCAGTCCGCCTGAAACCGGCGGCCGGTCGCTCGATCTCGCCGCGCGGCGAACGGCGTGACAGAGTTGTCCTATGGATTTGGTGGGTGCTGCCGCGATCGCTGCCGTGCTGGTGGTCGGGGTGGCGATCGGTTTGTGGCGCCGTCGCGCAGACGGCCGGATAAGAGACGTGGCGCCCGCGGGCCCCTCTGCGGCCGGCGCGGAGCAGCCGCCGGTCGGGGATGTGCCTGGCTCGCGAGTAGCGTCGGTCGCGGGCGGAGCGGCGGCTCCGGTGGCGTTGGTGGCGGATGAGCGGGAGGAGCCCGGGGTGATCGATCCGGCCGGGGCGGACCCGAGCAGTGCCGGGCAGCGGCTCGACGCCGATCTGCTGCGTGAGCTCGGGGTGGGCGAGGCCAAGGCCACCCTTCTGCAGTTCTCGTCCGCGTTCTGCGCCCCCTGCCGGGCGGTGCGCCGGGTCAGTTCCGAGGTCGCCGGCATGGTGCCGGGCGTGCAGCACGTCGAGGTCGACGCCGAGAGCCACCTCGACGCCGTGCGAGCACTGGGCATCTGGCGTACCCCCACGCTGCTCGTGCTCGACGCCGACGGCCGGGTCGCCAAACGCGCCACCGGCGTGCCCGGCAAGCCCCAACTGATCGCGGCCCTCGGCGACGTTCTCTGACGCAATTCCGGACGCCGCTGCTATCCACAGATGCGAGTTATCCACAGGGCGAGACCGCCCGTCACGCGATGATCAGCAATTTTCGTCAGAATGGGCGGTGGACGGAGGCCCCCTGGGAGGGCGGGGTTCGGGGCTCGGGTGATCTTCAGGCGCCGGTGGCTTCGGCCAGCTCGGGGGAGCGGGCGGTCGGTGCGGCGTCGTCGGTGCGGGTCAGGCGGCGGGTGCCGGGGACCAGGAGCTGGACGGCGGCCGACAGGAAGAGGACGGCGGCGCAGACAGTCAGGACCCGGCCGGTGCCGTACGCGCCGGCCAGCGGCCCGGCCAGGACGTTGCCGACGGGCATGGCCAGGAACGAGGTCAGGTAGTCCCAGGAGGAGACCCGGCCGAGCATCCGCTGGGGCACGTTGTCCTGGATGGCGGTCTCCCAGGCCACGTCGAAGAAGATCAGCCCGGCGTACCCGATGATGGCGCCCGCGATGACGGCGATCAGTTCGGCCGGCCACACGTAGGCCAGGGCCCACAGCGGCATCAGCAGCAGCGTCAGCCAGCCCGCCCGCAGCAGCCGGCGCGGTTTGAAGCGCAGCGCCACCGCCGCGCCGAGCACGCCACCCAGGCCCTCGGCGGCGGCGATGAAGCCGGCGGCCGGTGCGCCACCGAGGCGTTCGATGGCGATCACCTGCACCAGCACCAGGATGACGCCGTTGGCGATGTGGTAGACCGTCGCGCCGAACAGGCCGCAGATCAGCCAGTCGCGGCGGCTGATCTCGCGCCAGCCGGCGGCCAGTTCGCTCAGCATCGAGGAGCGCGGTCCGCGGTCGGCCCGCACCCGCAGCAGCAGGGCGGCGATCATCGAGGCCAGGAAGCTGACCGCGTTGACCGTGAAGCCCGCGGACGCGCCGAACGCCGCCACGGTCAGGCCGCCGAGCGCCGGGCCGGCCACCTGGCTGCCGGTCTGCAGCATGCTGAGGGTGGCGTTCGCGGCCTGGCGTTTCTCGGCCGGCACCAGCAGCGGCCGCAGCGCCCCGAAGGCGGGGTCGAAGAAGCTGGCAGCGCCGGTCGAGATCGCCGCCAGTGCGCAGAGCAGCGCCAAGTGGTAGCCGCCGGCGGAGAACATCACGGCCATCGCGACCGCGGTGATCAGCCGGACGAGGTCGGAGCCGACCATGACGCGCTGCGGTTGCAGGCGGTCGGCCCAGACGCCGCCGAACAGGGTGCAGAGCAGCCGGGCGACGATCGACGAGGCCATGACCAGGCCGAGGTCGCCGGGGCCGCCGTCGTTGAGGACGACGGCGACGGCGAGCGCCACGGTCTGGAACCCGTTGCCGATCCAGGAGAGGGTCTGCCCGGTCGCGAGCAGCCGGAAGTCGGAGATCCTTCGTCGCATGCGGCCAAACTAATTCACCGTCGAACTATTCACAATCTAAAAATCAGACGGTGGCATGATGGACGCATGACCTTGGACCGCGAGCAGGACAGCGTCGACCAGCATGTGGCGCGGTGGTCAGCGTTCTGGAAGGACGAGCCGGCCTTCGCCCCCGAGGTCGAGGGGGCCCTGGTGCGGATGAGTTACATCCAGCGCGAGGCTCGCCGGGCCGACGCCGCCGCCTTCGCCGAGTCCAAGGAGCTGACCTTCGAGGACTACAAGACCCTGCACGTGCTGATGATCCAGCCGTGGCCGATCGAGGCGACGCCGGCCCAGCTGGCCGAGGCGGCCAAGGTGACCCGGGCCGCGATGACCAGCCGGCTCGACCGCCTGGTCGCGGCCGAGCTGGTGACCCGCGCGAACGACGACACCGACCGCCGCCGGGTGCTGATCAGGCCGACCGCGGCCGGGCGCGCGATGTGGAGCAAATATATCTTCGAGGGCATGGCTCGCGACCAGCGGCTGCTCCGGGCGCTCTCGCACGAGGAGCTGATCCAGCTCAACGGGTTGCTGCGCAAGGTCCTGCAGGATCTCGAGGGCTGAAAGAGCGCAAAGTCGATCGGTTTGCTGGTGATCGCTCTCACCAGCGCTTTTATCCGATACGGGTGCGACGCTGGCGGCATGGAACTCGATCCCCGCGGGCAGCGGTTCGCCGCCTCGCTGACCAGCGTCGTTCTGGTCGTGGTGCTGGCGACGGGCTGGGGATGGCTCGCGCTCGCGCAGGCGGTGGTCTTCGCGATCACGGCGGTCGATCCGCGTCGGGGGCCCTATGGGTATGTCTATCGCGCCCTGCTCCTGCCGAGGCTCGGGCCGCCCGCCGAGAAGGAGCCCGGTGCGCCCGTACGCTTCGCGCAGTTGGTCGGATTTAGCTTTTTGGCTGTCTCGAGTGTCGGCTATCTCGCCGGCGCGACCACGCTGGGCGTTGTTTTCGCCGCGTTCGGCCTGTTGGCGGCTTTCCTCAATGCTGCCTTCGGCTTGTGCCTGGGCTGCGAGGCCTACCTGGCCATCCGTCGGCTCAGTGTCCGAAAAGCCTGACTCGCACTAAAAGCCGGAAGTGGCGAATAGCCGGAGCAGCCATCCCTAACCCCCGCCCGCCCTGGGGGCTTTGACCCTACGCGATGGCTAGGGCGGGCGTGGGGAGCTGTGGATAACGGTGTCAAGGGGCTGTGGACAACCCCGGAAAACACGACACGCCCGGTGGGGGGACCGGGCGCTGACGTCGTGGGGAAAGCTTTAGAACTTAGGAGCGTCCGGGGCCTCGAGCAGACCCAGCCGCAGCGCCGTCATCAGCGCCTGCGCCCGGTTGGCCGCGCCCAGCTTCTCGTAGAGCTTCGAGATGTGGGTCTTGGCCGTGGACTCCGACACGAAGAGCTGCTTGGCGATGCCCGCCACGCTCATGCCGTCGGCGAGCAGGCGCAAGACCTGGCCCTCGCGCGGGGAGAGCTGCGGGCCGGACGGGGCGAGCCGGCGTTTCATGGCCTCGGCCAGGTCGGCCGCGGTGAAGGCGCTGGGCGCGGACGCCGCGTGCCGGGCCGCCGCCACGACCTCGTCGGCGGGCGCCGTCTTGGGGACGAATGCGCTGGCCCCGGCCTCGAGAGCGCCGAACAGCTGGTCGTCGCCGGCGTACATGGTGAGGACCACGATGCCCATGTTGGCGTTGTTCTTACGGAGGGCCTTGGTTGCCTCGAGACCGCTGCCGTCGGGCAGGCGCAGGTCCATGATCACGACGTCGGGCTGCAGGGCACCCGCCTGGCGGACCGCCTCGGCGGCCGTTGCCGCTTCGCCGACGACCTCGAATTGACGGTCGCGCTCGAATGCGTGTCGCAGCCCCTTACGAATCAAGTCATGATCGTCGACAAGGAGGACCTTGGTGCGCGTCGTCGGCGCCGGACTGGTCGACATGCTCGGGTTACTCCCCTTCTGGAGCGGAAACGCTATCCCGCACGCTATCGCGCCTAGCGGAAGATCCCAGCACTACGGCAACGGTTGTCCCGCTGGGGTGTCGTGGCGTGATCTCCAAACGGCCCCGGATCCGTTCGGCCCGCTCGGCCATGATGGTCAGACCATAGCGACCGTCCGGACGGTCGTCAGCGAAGCCCCTGCCGTCGTCGGAGACCTCGATCTCCGCGAACGGCGGGTCGACGGTGCAGGTCACCCACAGATTAGAGGCTCCGGCGTGCTTACGCGCATTGGTGATCGCCTCCTGGGCGATGCGCAGCAGCTCGGCCTCGGTCGCGGCGGGCAGCCGAGCCGTCGATTCGTCGAAGGTGAAGTGCACGCGCAGGCCGGCCGAGGTGCCCAGGGTGCGGGCGTACTCGGCGATCGCGGCGGCCAGGCCGCCGTTGCGGTCCACCTCGGAACGCAGCTCGAACAGGCTCAGGCGCAACTCGGTGATCACCCGGGTCACCTCGGCCCGCAGGGCCCGTAGCTCCTCAGCCGTCTCTTCCGCCCCTTCCGGAAGGGTGGCCTGAGCGTTGTCGATGCCGTAGCCGACCATCACGAGCTCTTGCGCGACGCCGTCGTGGATCTCGCGGGCGAGCCGCTGACGTTCCTCATTGGTGGCCAGCGACCGCACGTCGTCGAAGAGCAGCGCGGCCTCCAACCGCAGGGCGGCGGCGTCGGTCACCCAGGTGACCTCGTTGACGACTTCCTTGGGGTACGCGTTGGCGACGTCGCTCTCGAGGATGACGAGCCCGATGGTGCGCACGCCGGCGACCAGCGGGACGACCAGCGACGAGGTGTCGCCCCGGCGGTTGGACCGGGCCTGCGAGCGGCTGGCGACCTGCGGCTGTTGGCTGGCCCAGGCGTCGGCGATGGCGGAGTCGGCGTCGAGGGTGACCTCCCAGTCGACGCGCTCGACGCCGGTCTGGGCCAGCACGACGAGCCGGCCGCCGCCGCTGGCCGACAGGACCGCCGCCCGGTCGGCCGGCTTGACCAGGCGCAACTCCTCGAGGAGGTGCTCGGAGATGCCGCCCGGGTCGAGGGTGGCGCCCGGCAGTGACCGGGCCACGCTGCGCAGCTGGGTGAGCAGGCGGGTCGCTTCCGCGTACGGCTGCGGGGTGGGCTCGGTGGGCTGCATGAACTGGCGCATCATGTCGGCCGCGAAGGTGATGATCGCGCCGAGCACCAGCCACTGGCCGCCGGCCGCGAGGAACCCGGGCTGGGTGATCGGGTTGACGTCCTCGCCGATCAGGGTGCCGCCGACCACCAGCGAGACGGCCGCGACGCCGAGCAGCGCGGTGCCCTCGGTGGGTCGCCGGCGCAGCGCCGCGGTGAGCAGCGGGACGGCCAGATAGGGGAGCACGGCCTCGGCGCCGAACCCGGCGTCCAATGTGTTGTTCTGGTCGCTGGCGGCGGCGATCGACCCGGCCGCGAGACCGGTGATGATGACCTCGGCGAAGCGGCCCAGGGGGGCGAAGACGCGGTGGTCGGGAGAGAGCACCGCGGGCAGGGCCGCGACCGCGAGCAGTGCGATCCAGCGCAGCTGGGCGGGGTCGCCGGTGGCGATGAGGGTGAGCGCCGCGACCAGCGCGAGCATGATGATGCGCGCGGCCACCGCGAGCGGTTGGACGCGCCCGGTGACACTGGCTAGGAACGGCACCTGTGGGATGGTAGCCGCCCCCCGACCTGCTCGCTCGTCCCGCATGGCCCGGCCGCCGGGAATGTCGTGGCCGCCAGGTAGCCTCCGTTCATGGCGGACACCTCGACGCAGTCGATCCAGGTCCATGCGCCCCTCGACCGCGTGGCCACGGTGATCAGCGACTTCCCGCGTTACCCCGAGTGGGCCGAGGCGATGAAACGGGTGGAGGTCCTCGAGGAGTACGAGGACGGCTACGCCTACCGGGTGCGCTTCGTGATCGACGCCGGCGTGATGGCCGACGACTACACCCTCGAGTACGCGTATGCCGAGGATCTCTCGCGCATCGAGTGGCACCTGGTCGAGCCCTCGAAGACGCAGAAGTCCCAGAACGGGTCGTACGACCTGGTCGAGGGTCCAGGCGGCACCACCACGGTGACCTACACGCTCGAGGTCGAGCTCTCGATCGGCATGTTGGGCATGTTCCGCCGCAAAGCCGAGAAAATGATCATGGATACGGCGTTGAAGCAGCTCAAGCATCGGGTGGAGAGCCTGCCCGGCTGATTCGCCGGGCCGCGCCGGGTGAGGGACGCTTGAGCCCAGAGGTGAGCCGAGGCGTCCCGCCGAGGCGTGAGCTAGGGGGTTTGTCCGATGGCCGGATCAGCGCGGGAAGAAGCCGAGCGGCTCGTCGCCTCGGTGCTGGCACGGGCCGTCACCGGTCAGGCCTTCGGCCGCCAGTGGGCCACCGGTGAGCCCGAGTGCTGCGTGTGCCCGGTCTGCCGGGCGATCGCGGCGATGCGCGACCCCAAACCCGAGACTGCGGCCAAGCTGGCCGGCGGCGCGGGCGACCTCGCCGGGTCGGTGGCCGGCCTGCTGCGCTCGGTCTCGGCGATCGTCGGGGAAAGCCCCCGGCCGGCCCCGGTCAAGACGGCCCCCGCGCCCCACGCCGACCAGGCCTGGTCCACGGCGACCCGGGCCGCCCGGCCGGAGCCCTGGGCGGCGGCGACCACCGATCCCGAGCCGGTGCCGAGCCAGGATTCGTGGGCCGCGGCCACGACGGCCAGCGCGGCCACCACCGACGCCGACTACGCGGCCGAGCTGGCCGAACGGAAGGCGGCCGCGCGGCAGGCGGCGGCCGAGGCCGAGCGCCGGGTCGCCGAGGCGGCCGCCCAGGCCAAGGCGCGCCGTGAGAAAGCGGCGGCCGACAAGGCTGCGATGGACCAGTCCGGCGAGACGGGCGACACTGCGGGCGGGGCGGCGCGGAATACGCGTACCCCTCAAAGGTTTGATGTCTGGGCGGCGGCGGTGGCATCCGGCGCGACCGTGGATCATGATGTGGCGGGCGCCGGGGCGCCCGCCGAGCGCGAGGGCTCGGCGAGCGACGACGGCAAAGGCGACGAGGCCCGCGACGACGGCGCCGCGTGAGCGAACAGATGAGGGGACGGGCAGCGTGACGCTGACCATCGGAGTCGACGTCGGCGGCACCAAGGTGGCCGGTGGGGTGGTCGACGAGCACGGCACGGTGCTGGCGTCCAACCGCCGCAGCACCCCGGCCGAGGATCCGGCCGGCACCCGGGACACGATCGTCGAGGTCGCGTCCGAGCTGGCTCAGCAGTTCCCGCAGGCCACCGCGATCGGCATCGGCGCGGCGGCGTGGATCGACGCGCCCGGCGACACCGTGCTGTTCGCCCCCAACCTGGCCTGGCGTGACGAGCCGCTGCGGGCCTACGTGACCAAGGCCGTCGGCCTGCCCACCGTGCTCGAGAACGACGCCAACGTGGCGGCCTGGGCCGAGTTCCGCTACGGCGTGGCCCGCGAGGCCGACGACTCGATGGTGATGATCACCGTGGGCACCGGCATCGGCGGCGGCATCGTGCTCAACGGCAAGCTGTGGCGCGGCGCGAACGGCATCGCCGGCGAGCTCGGCCACATCCAGTCGGTGCCCGACGGGCACCCCTGCGGCTGCGGCCGGCTCGGCTGTCTCGAGCAGTACGCGAGCGGCAACGCGCTGGTACGGTTCGCCCGGGCCGGCGCGCGGCAGGAACCGGAGCGCGCGGCCAAGCTGCTCGCGCTGGCCGGGGGTGACCCGCTGGCCATCAGCGGCCGTCAGATCACCGAGGCGGCCCGCGACGGCGACGGGGTGGCCTGCGACGCGTTCGGTCAGATCGGTTACTGGCTGGGCGTCGCGATGGCCGACCTGGCGCAGAGCTTCGACCCGCAGATCCTGGTGGTCGGCGGCGGTGTCGTCGACGCGGGCGACCTGCTGATGGTCCCCACCCAGAACGCCTACCGCGACCAGCTCAAGCAGCGCGGCCGCTTCCCGGTGGCCGAGGTGCACGCGGCGCAGACGGGCAACACGGCCGGCGTCGTGGGCGCGGCCGACCTGGCCCGGCGCTTCTAGACCGGGCGGGGTCACTGCGATGTCCGGCGCCTCGCTGCGGGTGGTCAGCTACAACGTCCACGGGCTGAAGGACGACCGTACGGCCCTGATCGGCCTGATCCGCGATCTGGAACCCGACGTGCTGGTCGTGCAGGAGGCCCCGCGCCGGTTCCGGTGGCGGGAGAAATGCGCCGCCCTGGCCGACGACCTGGGCCTGGTGGTGGCGGCCGGCGGCCTGCCCTCGCTGGGCAACCTGCTGCTGGTCAACCTGCGGGTCGCCGTGCACGAGACGTGGTGCCGGCGGTATCCGCTGACCCCGGGACGGCATCTGCGCGGCGCCGCGTTCGTCCGCGGGTCGGTGCGCGGCGGTCAGTTCACCGTCTCGGGCTCGCACCTGGCCACCGATCCGGCCGAGCGGCCCCGCCAGGCCGCGCTCTGGAAGCAGGCCCTGGCCACGGTCGAGGGCCCGGTGATCGCGGCGGCTGACCTCAACGAGGGTCCCGGCGGGGGCGCCTGGCGCACGGTCGAGGACGGCCTGGTCTCGTCCCCGGAGGCGCCGCCCACCTTCCCGGCCGTGCTGCCCGACCGGCGCCTCGACGGGATCTTCGTCAGCCCCGGCATCACCATCGAGAAGTACGAGGTCGTCGAGACCGAGCGGGCGCGGCGGGCCAGTGATCATCTTCCGGTAGTGGCCGATCTCCGCATCCCTTCCTCATAGGCCGTCGGGTCTGGCAATATCGCCGGGTGCCCGACACTCCCGACATTGCCGACCGTCATGACGCCGTGTGCGTCATCGGGGCCGGCGCCAGCGGTCTCGCCGCGATCAAGAACCTGCGTGAGCAGAGTTTCGAGGTCGACTGCTACGAGCGGGAGACCTCGGTCGGCGGGGCGTGGAACTGGCGGCACGACCGCAGCCCGGTCTACGCCGGCACCCACCTGATCTCGTCGCGGCCGCTGACCGAGTTCCCCGACTTCCCGATGCCCGACACGTGGCCCGACTATCCCGACCACCGCCAGGTGCTGTCCTATCTGGAGCGCTATTCGCGGCATTTCGGGCTGGCCGACAGCGTCTGGTTCGGCACCGAGGTGGTCTCGGCCGTGCCGGTCGGCGACGGGCGCTGGGACGTGACCACCCAGTCGACCGGTGGCGGGTCCTCGCGCGTGCAGCGCTATGCCGGTGTCGTCGTGGCCAACGGCCACAACTGGTCGCCGGCCAAGCCCGAGATCCCGGGCGACTTCCGCGGCCAGGTCATCCACTCGGCGCAGTACAAGGACCCGGCCCAACTGCGCGGCCGCAAGGTGCTGGTGATCGGCGGCGGCAACACCGGGTGCGACATCGCGGTCGAGGCCGCCCAGCAGGCGACCACGGTCTGGCACTCGACGCGGCGCGGTTACTGGTACGCCCCCAAGTACGTCCTCGGCCGCCCGGCCGACCAGGTCAACGACCGCATGCTCCAGCTGCGGGTGCCGTTGCGCCTGCGCCAGTGGCTCTACCGCCGGGTGCTCGCGCTGACCACCGGCGACCTGACCCGGTACGGTCTGCCGGCCCCCGACCACCGGCCGTACGAGAGCCACCCGATCGTCAACAGCCAGCTTCCGTACTACCTGGGCCACGGCCGGATCACCGCGGTGCCCGACGTGACCGGTTTCGACGGCGCCTCGGCCGTGCTCGCCGACGGCCGCCGCATCGAGCCCGACCTGGTGATCACCGCGACCGGCTATCGTCCGCGGTTCGAGTTCCTCGCCCCCGAGTTGCTCGACGCGGCCGAGGACGGCCGCCCCGATCTGCACCTGCACGCGTTCGCCCGCAAGCATCCGACGCTCGCCGTGGTGGGGCTGCTGCAGGCCGACTTCGGGCTGTTCCCGCTGGCGCACTGGCAGAGCGTGGCGGTCGCGCGCTGGCTGCGGCTGCGCGCGGAGGACCCGGCGCGGGCGGCGGCCGTGCAGCAGAAGGAGTCGGCGCGCCCGCTGGCGTCCTGGTCGCGGCGCCAGGTGGTGCCCTCGGCCCGGCACTGGTTCGAGGTCGACCACACTGACTACCTGCGGGCCGTCGAGGGGCTGCTGCGCGAGATGGAGCCCACCTCATGAAGTCGGAGCTGCTGCGCTTCGAGGACTGGACCGACCCGGTGCCGGCGGCCGAGCGGGAGGTCGTCTCGCTCACCGAGGACGCCGACAAAGACCTGCCCCCGCTGCTCTTCGTGCCGGGGCTCGGGCACGGCGCGTGGGCGTTCGCCGAGCACTGGCTGCCGCAGGCCGCGGCCCGGGGCTTCGCGGCCCACGCGCTCACCCCGCGGCCGGGCGGCGATCTGCGGGCCCAGGTGCACGACGTCGTCCAGGTGGCGGCCTCGCTGCCGCGGCGCACGGTGCTGATCGGGCACGGGGCCGGGGCGCTCGTGGTGGCGTACGCGCTGGGCCGTTATCCGGCGCGGGCCGCGGTGCTGGCCGCTCCCGTGCTGGACGGGCGGCAGACACTGTGGACGGCGCTCAAGGTCAACCCGTTCGGTACGCTGCCGGCCCTGTTCGGCGGGCGGCTCCGGCTCAGCCGCAAACAGCTCTTCAGCCCCGCGATGCCGGCCGAGCAGGCCCAGCCTTTCCTGGATCGCATCGTCGCGCGGCCGCGCCGGGAACTGGTGACGCACGACCCGGCGCCGCGCCCGGTCGGTGACCCGCCGGTGCTCGTGGTGGGCAGCCCCGACGACCGGGTCGTGCCTCGCACGTCGCTCGACCGCACGGCCACCCGTTACGGCGGCGCGCCGCTGCTCTTCCCGGGCATGGGCCACGACCTGATGCTCGACGTGGACCAGGCCGAGCCGATCGAGGCGATCCTCGACTGGCTGGGCAAGGAGCTGGAGTTACCGGGGCCGCGCCAGATCGCCGGATAGGTGGTGGGCCAGCCGGCCGGTGTGATCAAGATCGGTCAGATAGGCGCGGGCCCAGGCGTGGATGTCGTGGCTGGTGATGTGCGCCCGCATCGCCTTCATGCGGGTCGCCAGATCGGCCGGGTCGGCCGCCAGCGCCTGCAGCAGCGTCTCCTTGAGTCCGTCGACGTCGTGCGGGTTGACCAGGAAGGCGTCCTCCAGCTCGGCCGCCGCCCCGGCGAACTCGCTGAGCACCAGGGCGCCGGTGTCGTCGCTGCGGGCGGCCACGAACTCCTTGGCCACCAGGTTCATCCCGTCCCGCAGCGGGGTCACCACCATGACGTCGGCTGCCTGGTAGAGAGCGGACAGGTCGGCCCGGTCGAACGGCTGGTTGAGGTAGTGGATCGCCGGTTCGCCGACCCGTCCGTACTCGCCGTTGATCCGCCCGACCTCGCGCTCGATCCGGTCGCGCAGCCCGCGGTAGTTCTCCACCCGTTCCCGGCTCGGCACGGCCACCTGCACCATCACCGTGTCACGGACCTTGACCCGGCCCTCGCGCAGCAGCTCGGAGTAGGCGGTGAGCCGGTGCTCGATGCCTTTGGTGTAGTCGAGCCGGTCGACGCTGAGCAGCACCCGCTTGTGCGAGCCGAGGTCGTGGCGCAGCCGGCGGGCCTGGTTGACCACGTAGGGCCGGGCCGACAGCGACACCATCTCGGCCACGTCGATCGAGACCGGGAAGGCGCCGGTGCGGACCACCCGCCCGTCCAGAAGAATGGCGTCGTCGGCGCCCTCGGCGCCGAGCAGTTTCTGGGCGAGCTGGGCGACGTTGTGCGCCGCCTGCGGCCGCTGGAGACCGACCAGGTCGGCCCCGAGCATGCCGCGCAGCAGCTCGACGCGCCGGGGGAGCTGCATGAACAGCTCGGGCGGCGGGAACGGCACGTGCAGGAAGAATCCGATCAGGACGTCCGGCCGCAGCTCGCGCAGCAGCTGCGGGACGAGCTGTAAGTGGTAATCCTGGATCCAGACGGCGGCGCCGGGCTCGGCCACCTCGGCGGCGGCCTCGGCGAAGCGCCGGTTGACCGACCGGTACGTCTCCCACCAGCCCCGATCGAAGACGGGCGGCTCGACCGCGTCGTGATAGAGCGGCCACAGCGTCGAGTTGGCGAACCCCTCGTAGTAGCCGCGGAGCTCGTCCTCACTGAGCGCCACGGGGCGCAACCGCAGGCTGCCGATGTCGGGTAACGGGCGCGCCTCGCCGACCCCGCCGCCCCAGCCCACCCACGTCGCCGGGGTCTGCTGGAGGATCGCGTGCAGGGCGCTGGCCAGGCCGCCGGGACTTCGCCGCCACTCACACGCCCCGTCCGGGGCGGCACTGTCATCGAGCGGAAGACGGTTGGCGACGACGACCAGCGAGCTCTGGCGCATCACCGAAGGTTATCGGATGACTACCCTGATATATACCGACGGTCGTCGATTAAACATGGTTTTAATTTTCATGTTACGAAGGCGCGCGGGCTAGACGCAACGCCGCTCGGTTAAGGCGGTGTGGTGGCCGTCAAGGGGTGGGTGTGTCGGTCGGGCACAGGAAAGCGGAGTTCCGGTATTGAGGTGAGTCACTCCAAGACAGCCTCGAGACCAGGAACTCCGCTTTGGTCGATCAGATTGCCATAACCCGGACGGTGCGGGTAGCCGCGGGCGTGTTCGCGCCGGGCCATCTGGGTGAGCTGACCCGGTTCATACCCTTCGAGATGGTCGACGAGGTCCTCGCCGCGACCCGCCGAACCCAGCAACGCATCCGGCTGCTCCCGGCCCGGGTGACGGTCTACTTGATCCTGGCCGGGTGCCTGTTCGCCGAACTCGGCTATCCCCTGGTCTGGCAGAAACTGACCGCCGGGCTGGACGGGCTGGACCTGACCGAGCCGTCCTCGGGCACGCTGCACGACGCCCGGCAGCGACTCGGGCCGGCACCGTTGCGGGCACTGTTCGACCTGCTCCGCGGCCCGGCCGCGACCACCGCCAAACACGCCGTGTACTGGCGGAACCTGCTGGTGACCGTGATCGACGGGACCACCATGTCGGTCGCCGACGCTGAAAAGGTGCGGGTCCGTTACCGCAAACAACGCGGCAACAACGGCGGGGCCGGCTACCCGGCACTACGACTCAGTGTCCTGCTCACCGGCGGCACCCGCTCGATCATCGACGCCGTGTTCAGCCCGACCAGCACCGGCGAACTCGACCACGCCCGCACCCTGGCCCGCAGCCTGCGGCCGGGGATGTTGCTGCTGGCCGACCGTAACTACGCCGCCGCCGACCTGATCAAAACCATCGCCGCCACCGGCACGGACCTGCTGATCCGCTGCAAGAACGGCCGCCGCCTACCGGTCATCAGCCGCTACCACGACGGGTCCTGGCTGTCGGTCATCGGCACCGTCCGGGTCCGGATCATCGACGCCCAGATCAGCGTCAGAACCAGCGACGGCACCCACACCAGCGGCTACCGGCTGATCACCACCCTGCTCGACCCGCACGCCCATCCCGCCGGTGAACTGATCAAGCTGTATCACCGCCGCTGGGAAGTGGAGACCGCCTACCTGGAGATCAAGTCCAGCATCCTCGGCGGACGGGTCCTGCGCGCCCGTACCCCCGACGGCATCGACCAGGAAGTCCACGCCCTGCTGGTCGTCTACCAGATCCTGCGCACCGCCATGACCGACGCCACCGACAGTATCCCCGGCCTCGACCCCGACCGGGCCAGCTTCACCACCGCCCTGAACACTGCCCGCGACCAACTCACCAACGCCGCCGGAGTGATCGCCGACACCGTCATCGACCTGGTCGGCGCCATCGGCCGCGCGGTCCTGGCCCATCTACTACCTGACCGCCGGATCCGGGTGAAAACCCGCATGATCAAACGCTCGAACTCCAAATACCAGGCCCGCGGACCCAACATAGACCGACACAGCTACAAAGCCACCATAGCTATAGACATCATCACAAACCCTTGCTGACCAGCCACCCGCCCTAACCGAGCGGCGTTGGGGCTAGACGACCGCCCCGTCGTCGTAGTCGTCCTCGTCGTCGCCGGAGCGCAGCCGCCAGACCAGCATCACCGCGCCCGAGACGATCGCCGCGAAGCCGATCAACGTCACGTAATCACGGTCGATCGGCAGCAGCGTCGGGAAGATGAAGAGCAGGAAGCCGACCACCACGCCCAGGGTGCCGATCACCGCGTACTTCGAGATCTTCGGCAGCGGCGGGGGCGGCGGCGGGTTGTAGCGCTCGTCCTCGTCGCTCTCGTCGTCATCGCCGGGCAGACCGGTGCCGAACGTGTCGAGACCGTCGAGCAGCGACGGGTCCTCGGCCGGGCGGTCGGTGCGCCGCCTGTTCAGCGAGACACCCGAGAAGTCGGCCGCCGTCGGCAGGCCGCCCGTGCGCGGCGGCTCCTTCGGCTTCTCGATGCCCTCGGAGGCGGGCCAGGGCGCCGCGGTCGGGTCGACCGTGGTGTGGAAGCCGGCCACGATCTTGGCCCACTCGGCCTCGATGTCGGGCTCGCGGGTCGGGTCCTGGCTCACCTGCTCCGGCTCGTCCGGCGGGGTGGCGCTCACGCCGCCGGTCACCTTGTCGACCTGTTCCCGGGCCGCCTCGAGGTGGGTGCGGTCGACATAAAGTCGGTCGATCGGCCGCGCGGGCAGGGTGGTGGCGCGCAGGATGGGATTGAGATCGGCCGTGGGCTGCAGATAGGCGGCGATGCCACCGGCCGCGAGCACGTCGAGGAGGTGTTCGCCGACGCGTGGATCCACGTCGCCCACGACCGCATAATCTGCCGCGTCGAGCCCGTTGTCCCGCCGCCCGCGGCGGGCACCACCCGCTGTCACCCCTGCACACTCCCTCGCCGACCGTGCCTTGAATGGTGACACGACATGGACAGGTTGCGGGAGTGCGTTGTGGCGCGCCGTCCCGCTTCGTACGCTTCCTTCACGTCCGGATGCCCCGGTCGTCCGGGCCGGCCCCGCCGAAAGCAAGGACAACCGTGTTCTATTGGCTGCTCAAGTACGTGGCTCTCGGCCCGGTGCTGAAGCTTCTCTTCCGCCCCGATGTGCGCGGCCTGTCCCACCTGCCCCGGAACGGGCCGGTGATCCTGGCCTGCAACCACCTCTCGTTCTCGGACTCGATATTCACACCCCTCGTGGTGGATCGCCGAGTGACCTTCGTCGCCAAAGCCGAATACTTCACCGGCAAGGGACTCAAAGGCTGGCTCATGCGGCAGTTCTTCAGCGGCACGGGGACGATCCCGGTCGACCGTTCGGGGGGCAAGGCGGCCCAGGCGGCCCTGGACACGCTGCTGCGGGTGCTGCGCGAGGGCGGGGTGGCCGGCATCTACCCCGAGGGCACCCGGTCGCCTGACGGCCGGCTCTACCGCGGCAAGACGGGGGTGGCCCGCCTCGTGCTCGAGAGCGGCGCCGTGGTCGTCCCGGTGGCGCTGCTCAACACCGACGAGATCCAGCCGACCGGCACGCTGATGCCCAAGATCCAGCGGGTACGCCTGAGGTTCGGCGCTCCGCTCGACTTCTCCCGTTACGCGCAGGCCAAGGGCGACCGGTTCGTCGAGCGCGCGATCACCGACGAGATCATGTTCGAGCTCATGGCGATGTCCGGCCGCGAGTACGTCGACGTCTACGCCAGCAAACTCAAAACTGAGCCTAATGGCCTCGCTCCGCTCGGCGGCACTCCGCCCCGAGGAGCCGGTGCCGAGGACTCCGAAAAAGCCCTCGGCTCCGCCTAGCCTTTTTCGAAGCCCTCGACACCGACGGGCGGAGTGCGTGTGTGGTCTCGCTCAACCCATGCCCATTCCTGCGCGCCGTCTCAGAGCCTGCAGGTCGGTGACCACGATGCGGCGGCCCTCGGTGCGCAGCCAGCCGCGGCTGGCGAACGAGCCGATCGCCTGGTTGACGCTCTGCCGTGAGCCGCCGGCCATCTCGGCCAGCTGGCTCTGGTTGAGCTCGATCGTGATCATCGGGGCCTGGCTCTCGCCGGCCAGCCGCACCAGCGTCTTGGCCACCCGGCCGGGCAGGTCGAGGAAGACGTGGTCGGTGTTCTGCTCGGTGAGCCGCCGGATCAGCGCGCCGACCGAGCGCATCACGGCGTCGAGGATCCGCGGGTTGGCGTGGACCAGGTCGATGAAGGCCGTCCGGGACAGGGTGAGCGCCTGGCAGTCCTCGATCGCCTCGGCCGACGCGCTGCGGGCCGAAGCGTCCAGAAGGGACACCTCGCCCAGGACGTCGGGCGGGCGTACGACGGTGAGCACCGCGCGTTCCCCGGTCGGTGCGGTGCGGAAGATGGCGACGGCGCCGCGTTTCAGGATGATCAGTGATTCGCCGGGATCGTTCTCGACGAAGATGATCTGTCCTTTGCGGTACGTGCGCGGGACGGCGGTGGCGATGACCCGTTGCCGGACGTCCGGCTCCAATCCGGCGAACATCTCCACGCCGGTCAGAGCGTCACTGTTGTCCGGCATGCGATGGTCCACGGCGTCATCCCTCCCCCGGTGGGGGCCGCAGCGACGAAGAGCGCCGCGCCGGCCCCGCGACGCGAACGATCACTCTTAGCACGAAGCCACCCACCAGCGCCATTTCTGCGCACGTTCGCCGCGAGCGCCTCGTAGGATCATGTCGCGCCGGTCGCTATCTGTAAACCTCTCGATCGCCTTGAGTAGTGGACAGCGGAAGAGCGCCCCGGTTGTCCGTCATATCTCCCGGTTCTGCCGTGATAATCCCGCCGTGCCGGATGCAGACCTCCTTCGATCGACCCTGCGGGACCAGTGGCATCTCGTCCCGAGCGAGATCGCCGAGCTGGACCACTCCCTTCTGTCCCACGGCTGGGAGGTGACCGCCGGATCCCATCAGTACGTCGTCCGGCTGTGTGAGGCCGAGGCCCGACTCCCGGTCGAGGCCGGCCTCGTCGCGGCCGAGCATCTGCGCTCCCGCGACATCGCGGCGGGCCAACCCGTCCGTACCCTTTCGGGGAGCCTCACCGCGCAGGCCGCGGGGGGCACGTTCGCCGTACTGCGCCGGGTGCCCGGCCGGCGGCTCGACGGCGGCGACCCGATCGACCAGCAGTGGTGGGGTGATCGCCTCGGCGTCGTGCACCGGGCCCTGCAGAGCTTCCACCACGCCGGTCTGCGCCCCTGGCCGCCGGTCGATCCCGAGGCCGGTCATCTCGACGCCGAGCCGTGGTTGCGGGCCGCGGTGACCGAGGCGTCGAACGCGGCCAAGCGGGTGACGGTCACCGACCGGCTGACGTACGGGGTCCTGCACGGCGACCCCGCACCGGGCGGTTTCGTCGTCGACCCGGGCACCGGCCGCGCCGGCCTGCTCGACTGCGGGGCCGGCGGGGTCGGCCCGCTGGTCTACGACGTGGCGGCGGCGGTCGCCTACGCCGGGGGAGTGGAGCGGGCGGGCGAGCTGATCGACGGGTACGTGGCGGCCGGGCCGGTCGACGCGGACGAGGTGCACGCCGTGCTGCCGGTCCTGCTGCGGCTGCGCTGGGCCGTGCTGGCCGACCGGGCGGCCCAGGACGGGGGCGGCGAGGCGCTGCGCCGCGCGCGAGAGGCCTTGGAGGGCATGCCAGGATAGGCGGGGAAGATTTTCATTTCCTTCTTTGGGCGGCGGTGGGGAGGTCGGATGGGGCCGTACAGATACTTTTACGACTGCGAGTTCATCGAGGACGGGCGCACCGTCGACCTGGTCTCGATCGGGGTGGTCGACGAGTTCGACCGCGAGTTCTACGCGATCAGCACCGAGTTCGACGACAGCCGCGCCATCCCCTGGGTGCGGCGCAACGTGCTCGACAAGCTGCCGTCGCCCGCCGACAAGGCCTGGCGCTCCCGGGAACGGATCCGCGACGACCTGTACGCGTTCCTGACCGAGCCGCTGGCCGAGCGCAACGAGCAGATGGAGCTGTGGGCCTGGTTCGCCGCGTACGACCATGTGGCGCTGGCCCAGCTGTGGGGCGCGATGCCGGCCCTGCCGCGGAACATCCCCCGCTTCACCAAGGATCTGCGCCAGCTGTGGGACGACAAGGGCAAGCCGACGCTGCCCACCATGTCCGGCCGCCACGACGCGCTGGTCGACGCCCGCCACAACCTGGCGCGGTGGAACACCATGCTCGGCTGACGACCGTTTGATGTCACGTCCTCCGGGCATCGCAGAGATGCACCCGACTAGGAGAGGACGGATCATGGCCGACACCGAGCAGGAGAGCCGCGACAAGGTCAAGGAGATGGTCGCGGACGCCCGGATCTGCATGCTGACCACGATGACCGCGGACGGCCGGCACGTGAGCCGGCCGATGGCGGTGCAGGACGTCGAGTTCGACGGCGACCTGTGGTTCTTCACGTACGCCGACTCCGACCTGGTCCAGCAGATCGGCACACACCCCCAGGTGAACGTGGCGTTCAGCGACCAGAAGCACAACAACTGGATCTCCATCGCCGGCCCGGCCGAGCGCACGGACAACCCGGCCAAGGCCAAGGAGCTGTGGAGCCCGCTGCTCAAGGCGTGGTTCCCCGAGGGCCTCGAGACGCCGAACCTGACGCTCGTCAAGGTGCACGCCGACACGGCCGAGTACTGGGAGGCGGCGCACAGTTCGAAGGTCGTCACCCTGCTGGGCTACGCCAAGGCGGCCGTAACCGGAAAGACCCCGGATGCGGGCGAGAACGAAACGGTCCGCCTTTAAGGGGCGCGTGCACCCGGGCGGGCAGCGGCGACTAGAGTTCGGGTCGCGGCCCGCCCCGGGCACCGGCAACGCTGCCGACACATTCCTCCCGGGGCTCGACGGGCTCTCAAGCATCTCGCGACCCGATAGTGGGAGGACGAGCAAAACATGCGTATCGGCGTGCTCACCGGCGGCGGCGACTGCCCCGGTCTCAACGCGGTGATCCGGGCGGTGGTCCGTAAGGGCGTCGCCGCGTACGGTCACGAGTTCGTCGGCTTCCGCGACGGCTGGAAGGGCCCGCTCGAGGGTCTGACGAAGCCGCTCGGCATCGCCGAGGTCCGCGGCATCCTGCCCCGCGGCGGCACCATCCTGGGCTCCTCGCGCACCAACCCGTTCAAGATCGAGGGTGGCGTCGAGAAGATCAAGGCCAACCTGGCCGAGCAGGGTGTGGACGCCCTGGTGGCGATCGGCGGCGAGGACACTCTCGGCGTCGCGACCAAGCTGAACGACCTGGGCGTCAACGTGGTCGGCGTGCCCAAGACGATCGACAACGACTTGAACGCCACCGACTACACGTTCGGCTTCGACACCGCGGTCAACATCGCGATGGAGGCCATCGACCGGCTGCACACCACGGCCGAGTCGCACCACCGCACGCTGGTGGTCGAGGTCATGGGCCGGCACGCCGGCTGGATCGCGCTGCACGCCGGCCTGGCCGGTGGGGCCAACGTGATCCTGCTGCCCGAGCGCCCGTTCGACGTCGAGCAGGTCGCGACGTACGTGACCAAGCGCTTCCAGGTCGAGTACGCGCCGATCGTGGTCGTCTCCGAGGGCGCGCAGCCGCTCGACGGCCAGATGTCGCTGCAGAACCAGGAGCTCGACTCGTTCGGCCACGTCCGCCTCGGCGGCATCGGCCAGTGGCTGGCCGAGCAGCTCGAGGAGAAGACCGGCAAGGAGGCGCGCACCGTCGTCCTGGGTCACATCCAGCGCGGTGGCACGCCGACGGCGTTCGACCGGGTGCTCGCCACCCGGTTCGGTCTGCAGGCGATCGACGCCGTCCACGAGGGCGATTTCGGTAAGATGATGGCGCTGCGGGGCACCGACATCGTGCGGGTGCCGCTGATCGACGGCACCGGTGAGCTCAAGACCGTGCCGCTGTCGCGGTACGAAGAGGCTGAGGTCTTCTTCGGCAGCTAGGTCGAGCTTTCGGCAAGGGGCGACCGGTTTGCGGTCGCCCCTTGCTTCATCTGAGGGGCATACATGACCAAGCACAGTGTCGCCGTGATCGGCGCGGGCAAGCTCGGCGAGCTGGTCCTCTCGGGCCTCCTGCGCTCCGGCTGGCCGGTGCAGCAGCTGCTGGCCACCACGCGCCGCCCCGAGCGGGCGGCCGAGCTGGCCGAGCGGTACGGGATCCGCCCGGTGCTCAACCTGACCGCGGTGACCCAGGCCGACGTGCTGCTCATCGCGGTCAAGCCGCAGGACGCGGCCAAGCTGCTGGAAGACTTCGGCATGAAGGTGCCGCCGGACAAGCTGGTCATCTCGCTCTGCGCCGGCCTGCCGACCAGCTTCTTCACCGAGCGGCTGCCCGGCGGCATCCCGGTCGTGCGGGTCATGACCAACACGCCCGCCCTGGTCGACCAGGCGATGACCGTGATCTCCCCGGGGCCGTACGCGACCGACGAGCACCTCGCCGTCACCGAGGGGATCTTCCAGCCGCTCGGCCGCACCCTGCGCGTGCCGGAGGGCCAGCAGGACGCGGTCACCGCGCTCTCCGGCTCCGGCCCGGCCTACTTCTACCTCCTGGTCGAGGCCCTGGTCGACGCGGGCATCCTGCTGGGACTGCCGCGCCACGTCGCCCACGAGCTCGCGGTGCAGACCGCGGTCGGCTCGGCCATCATGCTGCGCGACTCGGGGGAGCACCCGGTCAAGCTGCGCGAGTCGGTCACCTCGCCGGCCGGCACCACCGCGTCGGCCCTGCGCGAGCTCGAGACCCACGGCGTACGCGCGGCTTTCCTCACCGCGCTCGAGGCGGCTCGCGACCGGGCCCGTCAGATCGCGGCCGAGATGGCAGCGTCTAGTACCAAATAGCGATCTTCGAGCCGTTGTTTTCCTCGGGCGGGCTGGGATGGCTGAGCGCCGTCCCGGTCGCCATCCGATGGGCCGACCAGGCCACGGCGGCCGCGTCGAGGATGTCGTCGGGCGGCGCCTGCCCGGCCGGGCCGATCTGGTCGGGCAGCACGATGCCGTTGCGGGCCAGCAGCTCGCGGCGCCGGGCCTGACCGGTCCAGGTCTTCTTCGCGTACTGCAGAGGCTCGCCCGCCATCGTGCGGAACGAGACCTCGGGGTGCGCCTCGAACAGCAGGCCCGGGTGCCTCTCCCAGATCGCATTGGCCTCGAGCAGCTTGGGCCGCAGCGCCCACGACTGGCGGCTGAGCCCGGCGCCGGTCAGCTCGCGGCAGAGCCGGTTGGCCGCCGAGAAGTCGGACTCCTGCCAGACCGAGCGCGGTGGGACGCGGAACACGCTGCCGCGCCGGGGGCCGAGCTGGTCGGCGGCCAGGGTGTCGGCGGCCCGCCAGCGGTCGGGCAGCATGCCGAGGGGGATGTCCACCCCGATCACCGAGGCGCCGGAGCTGCCGGCGACTATCTCGTACAGCGTGGAGGCCAGCACGGCCCGGCCGAACGAGCCGTCGCGCAGCTCGACGCCGACCCAGCCGAGCGCGTACGCGTCGACTCCGATCACCCGGACACTCATCGGCGGCGTGCGGCCTCTATGACAACCACGTCGAAGATGGTCATGACGGCAGACTACGCGCTGTGTCTGTCAGTGTGCACCCCGTAGCCGTCGGTGCGACAAAGTTAAGCCTTTGCGTAATCCCTGAACACCATCTTGACGATTGTGAATCTCTGTGACTACCGTCTCTCCAACGAACTTTTTGGAAACTTTCCTAACTGTTCAGAGGAGACCCTGTGCAGAAATCCCTCCGCCGCGCTACCTGGGTGTCGGCGATCGTGATGGTGGCTGCCACCGCCGCGATTCCGGCCACTCAGGCCTCGGCTGCTGCGGCCTGTGCCCCGGCCTGGTCCTCTTCCGCCGTGTATGTCAAGGACAACTCCGCGTCGCAGAACGGACACAACTACACCGCCAAGTGGTGGACGCAGAACGAGGCGCCCAGCACGCACAGCGGACAGTGGGACGTCTGGATCGACAACGGTGTCTGTGGCGGAACCACCCCCACCACGCCCCCGACGACACCCCCCACCACCCCGCCGACCAAACCCCCCACGACGCCGCCGACCACTCCGCCGACCACGACGCCCCCCACGTCCGGTCCCAGTGGCAAGAACGTCGTCGGCTACTTCGCCGAGTGGGGCGTCTACGGCCGTCAGTACTTCGTCAAGAACCTGGTCACCTCGGGTTCCGCGGCCAAGCTGACCCACATCCTGTACGCGTTCGGCAACACCACCGGCGGGCAGTGCTCGATCGGTGACGCCTACGCCGACTATGACCAGGCGTACACGGCGGCCAACAGTGTGGACGGCGTCGCCGACACCTGGGACGCCGGCGCGCTCCGCGGCTCGTTCAACCAGCTGCGCAAGCTCAAGAAGCAGTACCCGAACATCAAGATCATGTGGTCGTTCGGTGGCTGGACCTGGTCCGGTGGCTTCACTCAGGCCGCCGCCAACCCGACCGCGTTCGCCAACTCCTGCTACAACCTGGTCAAGGACCCCCGCTGGTCCGACGTGTTCGACGGCATCGACGTCGACTGGGAGTACCCGAACGCCTGTGGCCTCAGCTGCGACGCGTCCGGCCCGGCTTCCTACAACAACGTGATCAGCGCGCTGCGCACCAAGTTCGGCCAGAACTTCCTGATCACCTCGGCCATCTCGGCCGACGGCTCGAACGGCGGCAAGCTCGACGCGGCCGACTACGCCTCGGGCATCTCGAAGCTGAACCTGGTCTTCCCGATGACCTACGACTACTACGGCGCCTTCGCCGCGCAGGGCCCGACCGCCCCGCACTCGCCGCTCACCTCGTACGCCGGCATCCCGAACCAGGGATTCTGGTCCGACGCTGCGATCCAGAAGCTCAAGAGCAAGGGCGTGCCGGCCAGCAAGATGCTCCTCGGCATCGGCTTCTACGGCCGCGGCTGGACGGGCGTCAGCCAGGCGGCACCGGGCGGCTCGGCGAGCGGCGCGGCGCCGGGCACCTACGAGGCCGGCATCGAGGACTACAAGGTGCTCAAGAACAGCTGCCCGGCCACGGGCACGATCGCGGGCACCGCGTACGCCAAGTGCGGCAGCAACTGGTGGAGCTACGACACCCCGTCGACCATCGCCGGCAAGATGTCCTACGTGAAGCAGCAGGGTCTCGGCGGAGCCTTCTTCTGGGAGTTCTCCGGCGACACCAGCAACGGTGAGCTGATCACGGCCATCAAGAACAACCTCTGACCTCACCTCTCCTCAAACGGAAGCGGGGCACCGGGCGCAAGCCTGGTGCCCCGCTTCCGTACGCTTTCCCCATGCGCCGAGAGTGGCACCAGCTCAGCTATCCCGGGGTGGGCAACCCGGCTCTGCAGACGTCCCGCCCGTCCACCGACTCCGCCGAGGACGAGGCGCTCGGCCTCGACCGCTGGCGCGCATTGCCGCGGCTGCAGATGCCGCCGTGGGCCGACCCCAAAGAGGTCGAGTCGGTCTGCCAGGTCCTCGACAACGTCCCGTCGATCGTCGCGCCCTACGAGGTCGACCAGCTGCGGGTCAAACTGGCCGACGTGTGCGAGGGCCGGGCGTTCCTGCTGCAGGGCGGCGACTGCGCCGAGACGTTCGCCGACAACACCGAGAGCCACCTGCTGGCCAACGCCCGCACGCTGCTCCAGATGGCGGTCGTGCTGACGTACGGGGCCTCGATGCCGGTCGTGAAGGTGGCCCGGGTCGCCGGGCAGTACACGAAACCGCGCTCCGCGGCGACCGACTCGCTCGGCCTGTCCGCCTACCGCGGCGACCTGATCAACTCGCTCGACGCCAACGAGACGGCCCGGGTGGCCGACCCGCAGCGCATGATCCGCGCCTACGCGAACTCGGCCGCGGCGATGAACATGCTCCGGGCGTACCTGGCCGGGGGTCTGGCCGACCTCAACGGGCTGCACGACTGGAACAAGGACTTCGTGCGCGCCTCGCCCGCCGGTGAGCGCTACGAGGCCATCGCGCGCGAGATCGACCGCGCCCTCGACTTCATCCGGGCCTGCGGCATGACCGACAGCGAGGCCCTGCGCACGGTCAGCCTGTACTGCTCGCACGAGGCGCTGGCGCTCGAGTACGACCGCGCCCTGACCCGGGTCAGCGACGGCAAGGCGTACGGGCTCAGTGGGCACTTCCTGTGGATCGGCGAGCGCACCCGCCAGCTCGACCACGCGCACATCGACTTCATCAGCCGCATCGCCAACCCGATCGGCGTCAAGCTCGGGCCCGGCACCTCGCCCGAGACCGCGATCGAGCTGTGCGAGAAACTCAACCCCGACAACATCCCGGGCCGGCTCACGCTGATCAGCCGGATGGGCAACGGCCGGGTCCGCGAGGTTCTTCCCTCGATCGTGGAAAAGGTGACCGCGGCCGGGGCCAAGGTCGTCTGGCAGTGCGACCCGATGCACGGCAACACGCACGAGTCGTCCAACGGCTACAAGACCCGCCACTTCGACCGGATCGTCGACGAGGTGCTCGGCTACTTCGAGGTGCACCGCGGCCTCGGCACCCACCCCGGCGGCATCCACATCGAGCTCACCGGCGAAGACGTGACCGAGTGCCTGGGCGGCGCGCAGGGCATCGAGGACCTCGACCTGCCCGACCGCTACGAGACGGCCTGCGACCCGCGGCTCAACACCCAGCAGAGCCTCGAGCTGGCCTTCCTGGTGGCGGAGATGCTCCGTGGTTGATCTGCGTTCGGACACCGTCACCCGGCCCACCCCCGCCATGCGGCAGGCCATGGCCGAGGCCGAGGTCGGCGACGACGTGTTCGGCGACGACCCGACCGTCAACGACCTCGAGGCGTACGTGGCCTCGTTGTTCGGCCACGAGGCGGCGCTGTTCGCCCCGTCTGGCACGATGGCCAACCAGATCGCGTTGCAGCTCCACGTCCCGCCCGGCGAGGAGCTGCTGGCCGGCGGCGACGCGCACGTCGTCACCTACGAGCTGGGCGCGGCCGCCGCCGTCGGCGGCATCTCCACGCGTACCTGGCCTTCGGTCGGGGCCGATCTCGACGTCGACCAGATCGCCGCGATGATCCGGCCCAGGGGCTACCCGTCGGTGCCGACCCGCGCCATCGCGGTCGAGCAGACCCACAACCTGGGCGGCGGGTCGGTCGTGCCGCTGGCGACTCTCCGGGCGCTGCGCGAGCTGTCCGATAGATCGGGCGTCGGGCTGCACTGCGACGGCGCCCGCATCTGGCACGCGCACGTCGCCGACGGGGTGCCGCTGGCCGCGTACGGCGAAGTGTTCGACACGCTCTCGGTCTGCCTCTCCAAGGGCCTCGGCGCCCCGGTCGGCTCGCTGATCGTCGGCAGCCGCGAGCGGATGGCCCGGGCCCGGGTGATCCGCAAGCGGATGGGCGGCGGCATGCGCCAGGTCGGCATCCTCGCCGCCGCCGGCCGGCACGCCCTGGAGAATCACATCGACCGCCTGGCCGACGACCACGCCCGTGCCCGCCGCCTGGCCGAGGCACTGGCCCCGCTGGGCGTGGTCGACCCGGCCCGGATCCGCACCAACCTGGTCCCGCTCGACCTCTCCAAGAAGTCGATCGACTCGCCCACGCTGGCCGCCCGGGCCGCCGAACAGGGCGTCCTGATCTCCCCGATGCTGCCCACGATCGCCCGCGTGGTCACCCACCTCGACCTCGACGACGAGGCCGTCGACCAGGCGGCCACCGTCCTGCACAGCCTCCTGGCCTGAGAGTCGAGCGAGGGCGCGGCGGGGTTACTAGGCTTCGATCATGACTTCGAGAGCAGTGCGGATCGGGTTCCAGCTCCAGCCGCAGCACGCCGACTACCAGACCATTCGCCGGGCCGCGGCGGAGGCCGAAGAGCTCGGCGTCGACATCCTGTTCAACTGGGACCACTTCTATCCGCTCTACGGCGAGCCCGAGGGGCTGCATTTCGAGTGCTGGACGATGCTGGCCGCGTGGGCCGAGCAGACCAGCCGGGTCGAGATCGGCGCCCTGGTCACCTGTAACAGCTACCGCAACCCGGAACTGCTGGCCGACATGGCCCGCACCGTCGACCACATCAGCGACGGGCGGCTCATCCTGGGCATCGGTTCCGGCTGGTTCGAGAAGGACTACCAGGAGTACGGCTACGAGTTCGGCACCGCCGGCGGCCGGCTCGACGACCTCGCCGAGGCGCTGCCGCGCATCGAGTCGCGTTTCGCCAAGCTGAACCCGGCGCCGACCCGCAAGATCCCGGTGCTGATCGGTGGCGGCGGCGAGAAGAAGACGCTGCGCCTGGTGGCCAAGCACGCCGACATCTGGCACAGCTTCGGCGACCTCGAGACGGTCGAGCGCAAGCTGGGCATCCTCAAGCAGCACTGCGCCGAGGTCGGCCGCGACCCGGCCGAGATCGAGGTGTCGACCGCGGTCCAGGGCAAGCCCGCGGAGTCCGGGCCCGCCCTGGCCGAGCGGGGCGTCTCGCTCTTCACGGTCAGTGGCGGCGGCCCGGACTACGACTTCAGCGAGCTGCGCGAGTGGATCTCGTGGCGCGACGAGGTCAACGGCTGAGGTCTTTTCACGGCGCCGGGGCCACTGGGACGGGTGCCGGCGCCGGGTGGCGCAGGGCGAACACTGTGATCAGCAGGGCGGCCAGGACGAAGCCTGCGGCCACCAGGAACGCCAGGGTGTAGCCGGCGTGCAGGGCCTCGAACTCGGGCCGGTCGGGCCGGGACGCCGTCCGACCGGCCGCGATCGTGGCCAGGATCGACAGGCCCAGCGCACCGCCGGCCTGCTGGGCCGTGTTGCTGAGGCCGGAGACCATGCCGGTGTCGGCCGGCGGCGCGCCGGCCATCGCCAGCATGATGATCGACGGGACCGTGACGCCGACGCCGAGACCCATGATGACCAGGGCGGGGAGCATGTCGGTCAGGTAGGACGGCGTGGCCGGCATCCGCCCGAGCAGAAGCAGGCCGGCCACGAGCAGGGTCAGCCCGGCGATCAGCACCGGTCGCGGGCCGAACCGGCCGGTCAGGGTGGGCGCGGCGAAGAGCGACACCAGGCCGATCACCACCGGGGTCGGCAGGAAGGCCAGGCCGGTGCCCAGGGCGTCGTAGCCCATCACCCGCTGGACGAACAGCGCATTGGTGAACTGGAAGCCCATCCCGGTCGCGAACACCAGGACCACGGCGGCGTTGGCGGTGAGCAGCCAGCGGCGGCCGAGGATGCTCAACGGGATCAGCGGGCGCCGGGCCAGCCGCTGACGCAGCAGGAAACCCAGGACCAGAAGGACGGCGGCCGCGCCGGTCCAGGCGGCTTCCGGAGATCCCGTACGTACGATCGCGTACACCCCGAGGGAAAGCCCGCCGGTGATCAGCAGCGCGCCCGGAACGTCGAGGCCGTGGCCGAGGCCCGGTCCGGTCTCGCGGGGGAGCAGGCGGCGCCCGGCCAGCGCGACCGCGATGCCGATGGGCACATTGATCAGGAAAATCACGGGCCAGTCGAACGCGTCGGTGAGCACACCGCCGAGTACGAAGCCGGCCGCGGCCCCGCCGGCCTGGGTGAAGCTGTAGATGCCCATCGCCCGGGCCTGCGCCTCGGGCTCGGGGAAGAGCCGCACGATCATGCCGAGCACCACCGCCGCGGCGAACGCGCCCCCGGCGCCCTGTAGGAAGCGCCCGGCGACCAGCAGACCGGCCGTCGGGGCGAGGCCACAGAGCAGGCTCGCGACGGTGAAGAGGGTCAGCCCGGCCAGGAAGACCCGCCACGCGCCGACCAGGTCACCGAGCCGCCCGGCCAGCAGCAGCAGGCCCGCGAAGGCGACCAGGTATCCGTTGACCACCCACGACACCCCGGCGTCGGAGAAGCCGAGGTCGCGCTGGATGTCCGGGACGGCGACGGCCACGATCGTGCTGTCCAGAACGATCATAAGGGACATCGCGCACAGCACGGCGAGGGCGCCGGCGCGATGGTTCACGGAACGGCTCATGCCCCGACCGTAACAGATAATCTGTTAGCGGATTATCTTTTACGGCCCCGATTAGCGACCGCGCCCACGGCGGACGGGCTGCGGACCCGGTTCGCGGGCGGTGTCGGCCAGCAGGCCGAGCGTCTCGATGAAAGCGGCCCGATCGGTCGCCGACAGGGCGCCGAGCGCGTCGCCGTGCACCCGGTCGACAATGCGCTGGCCCTCCTCGGCGGCGAGGCGGCCCTTCTCGGTGACCGAGATGATGCGGGCGCGGCGGTCGGTGGTCGAGGGGCGGCGCTCGGCGAAACCGAGGCGCTCCATCTCGTCGACGGTGCTCACCATGGTCGTCTTGTCGAGGTCGGCCAGCGCTGCCAGCTGGATCTGGGTGCGCTCCTCCTCGAGGGCGTGCACCAGCACGCACTGCATGCGGGGAGTGAGGTCGACGTCGGCCAGGGCGACGGCCAGACGGTTGCTGAGCACGTGCCCGGCCATGTTGAGCAGGCCGGTGATGTCGCGTTCGGTGCGGGTCGGGGCGGACATAAGGCCAGCTTAACGCGGATCGTCCGCTACTGGATGATCCGGGGCCGGGACGGTCGGCGGACTCGCCCCCGTGTCTGCCCGTCGCCCGACCCGGCGGCTCCGATGTGGACAACCGTACGAGCCGCCACCCGGTCCTTACAACCGATTAAAACGATCAAGCAGGTACGCCACCGCCTCCCCCGCCCACAAGGGCAGGGAGTGGGGCCGACGCTACTGCCGAGAGGAGTGCGGCGCGTCCGGTTTTCCACAGGCTGCGCCGCCCCGGGGTGAGCTGTCCACAGGCCTGGCCGCGGGCTTGCGGAAACGGCCCGAACAGTGGTCAGGGGCGCAGTGCCCGGCGGATGGCGACCGTCAGCTGGGCGGCGCCGACCACGGAGAGGGCCAGCCACACCGCCGCGGCCGCGGTGATCAGGACGGGCCAGGCCGCCGCCAGCAGCAGACCGAAAATGGCCACCAGCACCCGGGTCGGCCGTTCGGCCACGGTGACTACGCCGATCTCGGACATTCCCGCCGCGGCCGCCCGCGCCCGGGCGTACTCCTGGAGCCAGGACACGCCGCCCGCCGCGACCACCAGCCAGACCGGCGCGCCGGCCAGCCAAAATGCGACCAGCCAGGCGGCCTCGCCCAGCCGGTCGGCCACCGAGTCGTAGATGTAGCCCAGGCGGCTCGCCCGGTCGGTGATCACCGCGACCGCACCGTCGAGGCCGTCGGCCAGGGCCGCCACCAGCACCAGGATCGCCGCCAGCAGGATTCCCCACCGGCCCAGCAGCACGGCGGCGGGCACCGACAGGCAGACGATCAGACCCGCGGTGGTCACGGCCATCGGGCCGACCCCGCGGGCCGACAGCCACGAGCCGATCCCGTACGCGATCCGCACCCAGCCCCGGACGAGCGGCGACGCCCGCCGGGGGTCGAAGCCGCCGTGCAACCCGGACCAGGTCGCCGCGTACTCGTCCCAGAGCACTAGGCCGCCGCGGCGACGTCCGAGGGCGCCAGGAGCTGCCAGACCTCGCGCGTCGCGGTCGACCGGTTGAGCGTGATGAAGTGGATGCCGGGCACGCCCTCGTCGAGCAGGCGGGCGCACATCTCGGCGCACAGTTCGACGCCCAGCTCCCGCACCGCGGCCTCGTCGTGCGCCACCTTTTCGAAGCGGGCCAGCAAGGCGGGCGGGAAGGGCGCGCCGGAGAGTTGCGAGGAGCGCTCGATCGTCCCCATCTGGGTCACCGGCATCACGCCGGGCACGATCGGCGTGTCGCAGCCGGCCGCCGCGACCCTGTCCCGCAGCCGCAGGTAGTCGTCGGCGTCGAAGAACATCTGGGTGATCGCGAAGTCGGCGCCCGCGCGGCATTTGCGCACGAAGTGGGCCGTGTCGGTCTCGACGTCGGCCGAGCGGGGGTGCTTGTAGGGGAACGCGGCCACCCCGACGCTGAAATCGCCCGACTCTTTCACCAGACGGACCAGGTCTTCGGCGTACGAGACGCCGGACGGGTGCCGCACCCACTCGCCCATCGGGTCGCCGGGCGGGTCGCCGCGGACCGCGAGCACGTTGCGGATGCCCGCGCCGGCCAGCCGGCCGATCACGTTGCGCAGCTCGGCGACCGAGTGGTTGACCGCGGTGAGGTGGGCCATCGCCAGCAGCGTGGTCTCCGTGGCGACGCGCTCGGTGACCGCGACCGTCGTGTCGCGCGTGGTGCCGCCGGCGCCGTACGTGATCGACACGAAGCTGGGGTGCAGCGACTCGAGCTCGCGAATCGCCTGCCAGAGCAGTCGCTCGCCGGCCGTCGTCTTGGGTGGGAAGAACTCGAACGAGAACGTCGGGACGCCACCGCGGATCAGCTCACCGATCGCCGGTGTGCCGGGAAGACGTGAAGGAAGACCGAGAGCCACAGGAAGACTGTACCGACGACGTCGGCTAGCGTCGTGCCGTGACCTCCCCCGTTGAAGCCGCCGACCTGCGTTCCCGGGTCGACAAGGCGCTCTCCGTGTTCCTCGGCGAGCGGCGCGCCCGCCTCCTCGGCATCGACCCGGCGCTGGCCGACGTGGCCGACGCGCTCGAGGGTTTCGTGCTCGGCGGGGGCAAACGGTTGCGTCCCGCGTTCGCCTACTGGGGTTTCCGCGGGGCCGGTGGGGCCGACTCCGATCAGATCGTGGCGGCCGTCTCGGCGCTCGAACTGGTGCAGGCCAGCGCGCTGATCCACGACGACCTGATGGACCGCTCGGACACCCGGCGCGGCGAGCCCGCCATGCACCGCCGGTTCGAGGCGCAGCACACCGCGGCCCGCTGGCGGGGCGGGGCGGCGGCGTTCGGTGACAGCGCGGCCGTGCTGCTGGGCGACCTGGCCCTGGTGTGGTCGGACGAGCTGCTGCACACCTCGGGCGTCGGGCTGACCGAGCTGAGCCGGGCGCGGCCGGTCTTCGACGAGATGCGCACCGAGGTGACCGTCGGGCAGTACCTGGACGTGCTGACCCAGGCCACGGCCGACACGTCGCTCGAGCGGGCGGGCAAGGTGGCCCGGTTCAAGTCGGCCAAATACACCGTCGAACGCCCGTTGCTGCTCGGTGCGGCGCTGGCCGGGGCCTCGGCCGGGCTCGTCGAGGCGTGCTCGGGCTTCGGTCTGCCCCTGGGCGAGGCGTTCCAGATGCGCGACGACGTGCTCGGCGTGTTCGGCGACCCGGCGCAGACGGGCAAGCCGGCCGGGGACGACCTGCGCGAGGGTAAACGGACCTACCTGGTGGCGGCGGCCTTCGCGGCGCTCGGCCCCGACGAGCAGGCCGAGCTGGACGCCGGCCTGGGCGACCAGGGCCTGGACGACGCGCACGTGTCCCGGCTGCGCTCGCTGATCCACGACAGCGGCGCCCTGGCGGCCACCGAGCGGCGCATCGACGAGCTGATGGCGTCGTCGCTGACCGCGCTCGAGGCGGCGCCGATCGACGAGGAGGCGCGCGAGGTGCTGCACCGCCTGGCCGACGCCGCCACCCGCCGTACCGTCTAGCGTTTGGTCCTTTCCCGGAGCAGCTTGAGCAGGGCGCTGCCCTCGCCCGCGGCCGGGGTGCGCTGGATGCCGCGGCGGCCCAGCCAGACCCAGATCGACAGGGTCAGCAGGACCAGGGCGAAACCGAAGAAAAGATCCTCGACCGGGGCGTACGCGATCCGCCAGCCGATGATCGCGTCGGGGGAGTAGAGCACGATCCCGCGGCCGGTCAGGATCCCGTTCGAGAGTAGCTGGAACGTGATGATGATCGGGTAGGTCGCCCAGAAGACGGCCCGGGTCAGCAGCCTGGTCCGCAGCACCCACAGGTCGATCACGGCGGCCCCGGCCACCCCGAGCAGCGCGGCGACGGTGTAGGTCACTGCTCGTCACCGGCCGGCTTGCGCAGCACGGCTCGGACGGCCTCGAAGCCGAGGATCGCGCAGACCGGCACCACCACGAAGAAGAGCACCTCGTCGAGCGGCAGCCCGCCCGGCAGGAACACGCCGGTGATCTGGCCGGGGTCGAACCGCCAGTGCCCGGCGGCGATCGCCCCCAGATCCCACAGGACGAAGACGATCGCCACCGGCAGCAGGGTCAGCAGCAGGCGGCGCCACCGGCGCAGCACGTTGACCTTGAGAACCGGTTCGAGCCACACGGCCGCGACCAGGCAGCCGACCAGCACCGCCAGGTATCCGAAATGGCCCATGCGGTCAGAAACCGAGCGCCTGCGCGCGCCGCTTGACCTCGCGGGCGCGGTCGCCGCCCAGGCCCTTGGCGGCGTTCCCGTCGATCGTTTCGTCCGGTTCGTACAGCCACCGGAGGGCCTCTTCGTCGTTATACCCGGAGTCACGCAGCAAGGTCAGGACGCCGGGGAGGTGCTTCAGCACAGTGCTGTTGGCGACCAGCTCCGCGGGGACCAGCCGGACACCGTTGCGACGGACGGCCAGCAGGTGGCCGTCGCGAATCATCTGGTGGACCTTGCTGATCGAGACATCGAGCTTCGTGGACACGTCCGGCAGGTTGACCCACTCGGTTGGTCCGGCGGTTACGGATTCACTCACCCCCACAGCGTACGAGAGCGGAGAAGGAACCCGATGAGCCTGCTGCGCAGGACCCGTACGGAGATGGCCGGCGCGTGGCGTTCGCTGCGGTACGACATGGGCCGCACCCCGGTCGAACCGCCCGCCGACGGGCCGGACATGACGTCGACCGGGATGAACACGTTCGGTCTGGGGTCGTTGCTCGAGGGCGCCGACCCCGTGCCCGCCGCGCGGCCCCAGCGCAAGCCGCGGCGGGCGGTGGCGGTGACCGCGTTCGGCACGCTGACCGTGCTCGGCGCGGCCGGCGCGTATCTGGTCGTCGTGAACGGACTGGGATCGCTGCTGTCGGAGACCACGGCCGCGGCCGGGACCGTGCCCTCCCGTCCGGCGGTCACCACGGCCGTCGGGCTGGGGCCGGGGTCGCCCGCCGGCCGGGCGCCCGCCACGACCGCGGCCGGCCGGCCCGTGACGCCGGTCGCCGACGCGGCGGTCGGAACCGGCCCGGCGGCGCCGGCTCACCTCGTGCCGACGGCCGTCGCGACGCCGCCCCCGCCCGAGGCCAACGCTCCGATCCGGACCACGAAACCGGCGAATCCGGAATGCCACTGCAATCCGCCGGTGCCGACGCCGACCGCGCCCACCTCGTCGCCGTCGGCCGCGCCGTCCCCGACGCCCTCCGAATCGGGCTCGGCCGGCCCCGGCCCGTCGCCGAGCGATTCGGCCGACCCCTCGGGAGAGCCGGATCACTCCGCCTCGCCGAGTCGTTCTTGGGACGGGCACGGGCATCGGCGGCGGCACTAAATCCGCTTTTGCCTGGGCAGAACGGGACGGGTGACGAGATCACCCGTACCCGTTTGGACTCAGCTGTGACATCCTGGACTGCCCCCGCGCGAAAGACACATACACTTCACGCCGATGGACACCACAGTCGCCGACACGTTGATCGGCACGACGATTGACGGCCGCTACCGGATCACCGGTCGGGTGGCCCGTGGTGGCATGGCGACCGTCTACACCGCCGTCGATGAACGACTCGAGCGCACCGTCGCTCTGAAGATCATTCATCCGTCGCAGGCGAGCAACGTCCACTTCGTGGACAGGTTCACCGACGAGGCCAAGACGATCGCCCGGCTCACCCATCCCAACGTCGTGGCCGTGTACGACCAGGGCCGCCATCAAGGCCTGCCCTATCTGGTCATGGAATACGTTCAGGGGCGCACGCTGCGCGACCTGCTCACTCAGCGCCGCCGGCTCAACCCGGTGGAGGCGCTGGCGATCCTCGAGCAGATGCTCGCCGCGATCGCCGCCGCCCACCGCGCCGGGCTGGTCCACCGCGACGTCAAGCCGGAAAACGTGCTGGTGGCCGAGGCGCCCAGCGGCGGCGTGGCCAACCTGGTCGACGCCGTCGTCAAGGTGGCCGACTTCGGGCTGGCCCGCGCGGTCGAGGCGAGCAGCACCGACGACGGCGGCCAGTTGATGGCGACCGTCGCCTACGTGGCGCCCGAGCTGGTCACCAACGGCCACGCCGACGCTCGTACGGATGTGTACTCGGCCGGCATCGTGCTCTTCGAGATGCTCACCGGCCGGGTGCCGTTCGACGGCGACGACCCGGTCGCGGTCGCGTGGCAGCACGTCGACAACGACGTGCCGGCCCCGTCGAGCATCGTCAAGGGCCTGCCCTCGGTGCTCGACGACCTGACCGCCCGCGCCACCCGGCGCGACCCGGGCGCCCGGCCCACCGACGCGGGCGCGCTGCTCGCCGAGGTGCAGACGGTCCGTGACGACCTGGGCGCGGCCAACGTCGAGACGGCGCTGCTGCGTCAGGTCCCGCCGTCGCGGGGCGCGGTCGTCGACGCCACCACCGTGGTGCCCGCGGTCGGGGCGAGCGCCCGGCCCAACTGGGCCAAGCTGCCCAACCAGGCCCCCCGTGGCCAGGAATACTCGGCCGGCCGGCTGCCGCGCTCCGGGCGTGCGGCCGGTGGTCCCGACCGCCGGCGCATCCTGATCTCGGCCGCCATCGCGGTGATGGTGCTGGTCGTCATCGGCAGCACCTGGTGGGTCACGCTGGGCCGTTACACCGACGCGCCGTCGCTGCTCAACCGGACCAAGGCGCAGGTCGAGCTCGACTCCCAGCAACAGAACTTCGGCATCGTCTACGCCGACGGCGCCTACAGCGAGTCGGCCGCCAAAGACACCGTGGTCGGGCAGGACCCGCAGCCCGGCGGCAAGCTGGTCAAGGGTGGCACGATCACGCTCACCCTGTCGCTCGGGCCGGAACGCTTCGTCGTGCCCGACCTGGCCGGGCTCGAGCTGGCCGCCGCGCGGGGCGAGCTCGAACAGCTCAACCTCAAGCTCAAAGAGGGCGCCGGGCAGTACAGCGACACCGTCCCCGAGGGGGCGGTCATCGCCTCCGACCCCAAGGCGGGCACCGAGCTCAAACGCGGCGCCACCATCGCCGTCGTGCTCAGCAAGGGCCGCGCGCCCATCCGCATACCCGACCTGTCGGGCAAGAACATCAACGACGCCCGCAGCCAGCTGGCCGACCTCGGCCTGACCGCGGTCGAGCGTTACAAAGACAGCGACCAGCCGGCCGACACGGTCATCGGGCAGACCCCGAAGGCCAACACCGGCGCGGTCAAGGACGACGTGGTCACCCTCGACGTGAGCAAGGGCCCGCCGCTGGTCACCGTGCCCGATGTGACCAACCAGCAGTGCCAGCAGGCGAAGGCGACGCTGGAGGGGCTGGGCCTGCGCGTGCGGGTCGACTTCAACGGCAACGCCGTCGTCCGCAGCCAGCAGCCCGGCGCCAACACCCAGGTGCCGGCGCAGACCGAGGTCGCCATCCAGTGCTTCTAGATCATCTGGTGCCCCGGCAACGCCGGATCGGCTCGCACACCAAGACGTCGGGCGGGCTGGCCAAGGCCGCCCTGCCCTACGTCGACGCCGCCGAGTCCGAGACCCTGCAGGTGTACGTCTCGAACTCGCGCGGCTGGGCCAGGCCGGCCGGCGACCCGAAACAGGACGTGCTGTTCCGCGACGGGATCGGCGAGCGCGCGATGCCGGCCTACATCCACGCCTCTCTGCTGGTGAACCTGGGCTCGCCGACCGAGCTCACCGTGGAACGCTCGATCTCGGTGCTGGCCCACGCGCTCGAACGGGGCCAGGCCATCGGCGCGACGGCTGTGGTCTTCCACGCGGGCAGCTCGGTCGACCCGGAGCACGACGACAAGGCGTTCCACCAGCTCCACGAGGCCCTGCTGCCGCTGCTCGACCGCGCGGCGGCGGCCGGGATGCCGCAGCTGCTGGTCGAGCCGAGCGCGGGCGGTGGCCGCAGCCTGGCGTCGAAGGTGCAGGATCTGACCCGCTACCTGGAGGCGGTGGAAAACCACCCGGCCCTGGGCGTCTGCTTCGACACGTGCCACGCCTGGGCCGCCGGCCACGACCTGGCGACGCCGGGCGGCATGACCGCCACGCTGGACGCCCTGGTCGAGGCGGTCGGCGCCGACCGCCTGAAGCTGATCCACGCGAATGACTCGAAGGACGAATGCGGCTCGACCCGCGACCGCCACGAGACGATCGGGGCGGGGCGCATCGGGTCGGCCCCGTTCGCCGAGTTGCTGGCCCACCCGGCCACGGCGGGCGTCCCGGTCATCGTCGAGACGCCGTCGGTCGATCACGAGGGCCACGCCGCCGACATCGCGCTCCTGAAGTCCCTGCGCGCCTGACCCCCGATCTCGCCGCGACTCGCGTCACACCGCTCCCGCAGCATTCCCTGTGGATAACCTCGATCCTCGCCTTGACAGGTCCTAGATCTCGCCGCGGGGGTGTGGGTCTTCGACCTGACCGGCTCGGTGAGCCTGGCCGCGCTGACCGCCGTCTGCCTACTACGCGCCGACCTTCGCCGGGCCCTGGCTGGGCTCCCTGGTCGACCGTCTGCCCCGTCGGCCGATGCTGATCGCGGTCGACCTCGGGCTGGGCGCCCTGCCGGCCGCCCTGACCCCGTCACTGTCGAGCAGGCGGGCGGACCGGAAGCCGGCGGGCGGGCAGGAGCCGGCCGGGGGAGTGGGCTGCGGGACGGGTTGCGGGCGTTGTTCGGGGTTCCCGCGGTGCGCACGCCGGTGGTGCTGGCCGGGGTCGCGATCGGGGCGTCGGGGCTGAAGGACGCCGCGGTCCTCGCGCACCTCGTGCACGACCTGCATCTGCCCGCCACCCACCTCGGCTTCCTGAGCACCGCCCAGGGCGCCGGCTCGATCGTGGGCGGCCTGGTGGTGGGGCGCGTCCTGGCCCGCCTGGCGCCGGTCACCGTCGCCGCGATCGGGGCTGTCGTGTTCGCCGCGGGTTGTCTCACCCAGGCTCTGCCCTGGTGGCCCTCGATGGTCACCGGAAGCGTCCTGATCGGCCTCGGCCTGCCCTGGACGCTGATCGCCGCCGTCACCGCCGTGCAGACCCGCACGCCCGATCACCTGCTGGGCCGGGTCGCCGCGACCTCCAACACCGTTATGTTCGGCCCGGTCGCGGTCGGCATCCCTCTCGGCGCCGCCGCGGTCCATCTCGGTGCCGTGCCGCCCCTCGTCGCCACCGCCACGATCAGCGTCGCCGCGGCCGTCCTGGCGTTGCGCGCTTCCGGGGTTCAGGCGCTGAAGATCAGCCGGCGGTAGGCGTCGATGTCGGTGGGATCGGCCGAGACGCAGCCGATGTAGTTGTCCGGGCGGACCAGGAAAAGAGCCGGCCCGCGTACGTCGTAGATCTCAGCCACCGCAGGATCGGTGATGCGGTGCACGTGGCACGCGGGCGACGACGGGGGCAGCTCGCCGGTCCAGTGGAAGGCCAGCACGGTCGCGTGTGGCCCGCGCAGCAGGTCGAAGACGGGACCGGGGGCGCGGTCACCGGCCCGCACGGCGCCCGGCGCGGCACGGTGCTCGGCGGCCAGCGGGCCGCCTCGGTAGTTCAGGGAAAGCTGCCGCAGGGCCGGGTCGTCGCGGCGCATGGCGTCGGTGGTGTGGTCGACGACGCGCTGGTGCAGGCGGGTGCTGATGCCGAGCACCTCGGCCGCGACGGGCAGGCGTTCGGCCTCGTACGTGTCGAGGATCCGCTCGTTGCCCAGGGCGATCTTCCAACCCAGGTTGTACGCGTCCTGGACGCCGGTGTTGAGGCCCTGCCCGCCGGCCGGGGAGTGCACGTGCGCGGCGTCGCCGGCCAGGAAGACGTTGCCCACCCGGTAGCGCGAGACCAGCCGCATGTTGGCGCGGTAGAGCGACGTCCAGCCGACGTGGGTGACCTTCAGTGACGGGTCGATCGAGGCGACCAGCTCCGGCACCGACTCCGGTACGGAGGGTGACGTGAGCTGGAAGTCGTCGGTCCCGGGCAGCGGGCAGAGCCCCAGCCGCATCGAGCGGCCGTCCGCACCGGGCCAGACGTGCCAGTTGTCGCGGTCGAGGCCGTCGATCCGCACGTCGGCGATGAACAGCTGCTCGGCCTCGCGGGTCTCGCCCTCGAAACCGACGCCGAGCGCCTTGCGGATCGTGCTCCGGCCGCCGTCGCAGCCGACCACGTAACGCGCCGTCACCACTTCTCCCGTGGAGAGCGTGACGTGCACTCCCGTCGCGTCTTCGGCCACGGAAAGGACGCCGACCCCGAACTCGACCGGTACGCCCGCCGCGAGCAGCGCGGACGTACGCCACTGGGGCTGCATCATCAGGTTCGGGTAGGGCGCCGCGGGCGTCGGGTCGTGCAGCTCGTCCATCCGCTGAGTCATCGTGCCGCCGCCGGGCAGGTGGATCAGCAACGCCGGGTAGTCGCGGCCGGTCTCGCGGAACGCGTCGATCAGCCCGAGGTCGTCCAGGACCTCCTGCGTACGCGGCTGGATGCCTTTGCCCCGGGAACCCTCGGGCCGCCCGGGCGCCTGCTCCACGATCCGGAAGGGGACGCCGTGCCGCCGCAGGACGCGGGCGAGAGTGAGGCCGGTGGGGCCGGCGCCGACGATCAGAGTGAATCTGGATTCAGTGAACATGGATTCACCGTACGGCCGACTGATAATCTCCGTCAAGTGGAGATGGGCGTGCGCCGGCAGCAGGCGGCACAGACGGCGGCGGAGCTGAAGGCGGCCGCGATCCGGGTGTTCGCGCGCACCGGCTATCTCAACGCCAAGATCACTGACATCACGGCCGAGGCGGGGCGGGCCACCGGGTCGTTCTACAAGCACTTCGCGAGCAAGGAACAGCTGCTCGAGGCGCTGCTGGCCGACCTGCTGGCCGAGGGCGACGCGAGCGCGGTGACGGCCGAGCACAGCGACGACTTCCGCGATCGCGAGGCGGTGCGCTATCACGTCGCCGCGTACTGGGGCTTCTACCGCCGGCACCGCACGGTCATCGAGGCGTTGCAGCAGGCGGCCATCGTCGACGAGACGTTCGCCCGGCGCTCCCAGGCCATGATGGAGCCCGACCTGCGGCACATCGCCGACCACCTGGCCAAGATCGACGACCTGCCCGGCGACCCGCTCGTGGTGGCCACGATCTTCACCGCGACGATCTCGAGCTTGGGCCAGAGGTGGCTGTCGGCCGGGCGGGAGATCGCCGACGACGAGGCGATCGAGACGCTCACGTCGTTCCTGCACCGAGGCATGGGCGCATAAGAAAGGCCGGGCACGCCGTTGTGCCCGGCCCCTCGCTGAAAGCCGTCAGCCCTGCCGGCGGACGGCCTTGCGGTAGTCGCTGTTGAGCCGGCCGATCAGGGTGAGCGGGATGCCCTTGGGGCAGACCGTGGTGCACTCGCCCATGTTGGTGCAGCCGCCGAAGCCCGCGTCGTCCTGCGCCTGCAGCATGTCGATCACGCGGGTGTCGCGTTCCGGCTGGCCCTGCGGCATCAGGCCGAGGTGCGCGACCTTGGCCGCCGTGAACAGCATCGCCGAGCCGTTGGGGCAGGCCGCCACGCAGGCGCCGCAGCCGATGCAGGTGGCCGCCTCGAACGCCAGGTCGGCGTCCTTCTTGGGCACCGGGGTGGCGTGCGCCTCGGGGGCGGCGCCGGTCGGCGCGGTGATGTAGCCGCCGGCCTGGATGATCGTGTCGAACGCGGTGCGGTCGACGACCAGGTCCTTGATCACCGGGAACGCGGCCGCCCGCCACGGCTCCACGTCGATCACATCGCCGTCCTTGAAGTGCCGCATGTGCAGCTGGCAGGTGGTGGTGGCCCGCTCGGGACCGTGCGCCGTGCCGTCGATGACCATGCTGCACGCGCCGCAGATGCCCTCACGGCAGTCGTGGTCGAACGCGATCGGGTCGTCACCGTCGAGGATGAGCGACTCGTTCAGCACGTCGAGCATCTCGAGGAAGCTGGCGTCGGGGGAGATGTCCTTGACGCCGTACGTGACCATCTTGCCGGCGGCGTCCGCGTCGGCCTGCCGCCAGACACGTACTTTGATGTCCATTACTTGTAGCTCCGCGTGCTCGGGTGGACGTACTCGAATTCGAGCTGTTCCTTGTGCAGGGTGGGCTGGCCGCTGTCGCCGGTGGCGTACTCCCAGGCCGCGACGTAACTGAACTCGTCGTCGTGGCGCAGCGCCTCGCCGTCGGGGGTCTGCGACTCGGCGCGGAAGTGGCCGCCGCAGGACTCGCGGCGGTGCAGCGCGTCGATGCACATCAGCTCGCCCAGCTCGAAGAAGTCGGCGACCCGGCCGGCCTTCTCCAGGTTCTGGTTGAGCTGCTCGCCGGTGCCGGGCACCTTGACGCGCTGCCAGAACTCCTCCTTGAGCGCGCGGATGAGCCCGATGGCCTTGGTCAGGCCCTCCTCGGTGCGCTCCATGCCGCAGTACTCCCACATGATGTGGCCGAGCTCGCGGTGGAAGCTGTCGACCGTACGGTCGCCGTCGATCTCCAGGAGCCGCTTGATCCGGCCCTCGACCTCGGCCCGCGCCGCCACGACGTCCTCGTGATCTTGAGAAACCGGAGCGAACGGGCCGGCGGCCAGGTAGTTGCCCAGCGTCGTCGGCAGCACGAAGTAGCCGTCGCCCAGACCCTGCATCAGCGCGGACGCACCGAGCCGGTTGGCGCCGTGGTCGGAGAAGTTGGCCTCGCCCACCACGAACAGGCCCGGGATGGTCGACTGCAGGTCGTAGTCGACCCAGAGCCCGCCCATCGTGTAGTGCACCGCGGGATAGATGCGCATCGGCGTCTCGTACGGGTCCTCGCCGGTGATCCGCTGGTACATCTCGAAGAGGTTGCCGTACTTGGCCTCGACCGCCTTCTTGCCGAGCCGGCTGATCGCGTCCGCGAAGTCCAGGTAGACGCCCAGCCCGCCCGGCCCCACCCCGCGGCCCTCGTCGCAGACGTTCTTGGCCGCGCGCGAGGCGATGTCGCGGGGGACCAGGTTGCCGAACGACGGGTAGATCCGCTCGAGGTAGTAGTCGCGCTCGTCCTCCGGGATGTCGCCGGCCGGTCGCTTGTCGCCCTGGGCCTTGGGCACCCAGACCCGGCCGTCGTTGCGCAGCGACTCGCTCATCAGCGTGAGCTTGCTCTGGTGCGTGCCCGACTCGGGGATGCAGGTGGGGTGGATCTGCGTGTAGCAGGGGTTCGCGAACAGCGCGCCCTTGCGGTGCGCCCGCCACGAGGCGGTGACGTTGCAGCCCTTGGCGTTGGTCGAGAGGAAGAAGACGTTGCCGTACCCGCCGGAGGCCAGCACGACGGCGTCGGCCATCTCGGTGGTGATCTCGCCGGTGATCATGTCGCGCACGACGATGCCGCGGGCCTTGCCCTCCACGATGATCAGCTCGAGCATCTCGTGCCGGGCGTTCATCTCGATGTTGCCCAGGCCGATCTGCCGCTCCATGGCCTGGTAGGCGCCGAGCAGCAGTTGCTGACCCGTCTGGCCCCGGGCGTAGAACGTGCGGGACACCTGGGTGCCGCCGAACGAGCGGTTGTCGAGCAGGCCGCCGTACTCGCGGGCGAACGGCACGCCCTGGGCCACGCACTGGTCGATGATGTTGACCGACACGGTGGCGAGCCGGTAGACGTTCGATTCCCGGGCCCGGAAGTCGCCGCCCTTCACGGTGTCGTAGAACAGCCGGTAGATCGAGTCGCCGTCGTTGCGGTAGTTCTTCGCGGCGTTGATGCCACCCTGCGCGGCGATCGAGTGCGCCCGGCGCGGGCTGTCCTGATAGCAGTACGACTTGACGTGATAGCCGGCCTCGGCCAGTGTGGCGGCCGCCGAGCCGCCGGCCAGGCCGGTGCCCACGACGATCACGGTGAGCTTGCGGCGGTTGGCCGGGTTTACCAGCTTGGCGCTGAACTTGCGGCGCTCCCAGCGGGTCTCGATCGCACCCTCGGGAGCGGCGGTGTCGACGATGGCGTCGCCGTCGTTGTAGAAGTCGCTCATGCTCAATCCACCAATCCGACCAGAACCGCGAACGGCACCGACAGGTAACCGACGACCAGCACCACGGCCATGACCAGGGCGACCGCCCGGGCGATGACCTCACCCCGGGCCGTCTGCTGGCCCAGCGTGCGGGCGGCGCTCCAGATGCCGTGCCGCAGGTGGAAGCCGACGGCGACGATCGACAGCGTGTAGAAGAGCGTCACGTACCAGCGCGACGGCGCGAAGTCCGCGGCCACATTGGCGTACGCCTCACCGGAGACCCCGTGCGGGTTCAGTGTTCCCGTGGTCAGGTCGAGGATGTGGTAGATCACGAAGAGCAGGACGATCACGCCGCCCCAGCGCATGGTGCGCGCGGCGTAGCTGCCCTGGACCTTCGGGCGGTGCGCGTACTTGACCGGGCGGGCCTGCCGCGCCCGGCGGGCCAGAATGGTTGCCGCCACGATGTGCCCGATGAGCGCGAGGGTCAGACCGCCGCGCTGCAGCCAGAGGTACCAGCCCTCGGGCAGCAGAGGCGTGGCGATGGTCCGCAGCCAGTGCGCGTAGTGGTCGAAGGTCTCGGCGCCGAAGAAGATCTTCAGGTTGCCGATCATGTGCGCATAAAGAAAGCCGACCAGCAGGAGGCCGGTCACCGCCATCAGAAGTTTGAGGGCGACCGAGGAGCGTCGCCGCGCTGGTGTGACCGGTGCGGGCGCCGCCGTGCGCGCCTTCCGGTTCGAAGTATCTACCGCCACACTCTCCGACGATAGGAACCGGGCTTTGATTCGTCTAATGCATGATCGACGCAGTCATCATAGCGATAGGCTATCGAGGTGCAGCTCCAGCAGCTTCGGTACTTCCTCGCAGTCGAACAAACCCGACATTTCACCCAAGCAGCGGACAATCTGGGCGTCTCTCAGCCGACTCTCAGTAAGCAAATTCACACGCTCGAAGCGACCCTCGGCGCGCCGCTCTTCGAGCGGATCCGTGGTGCCGTCACCCTGACCGCCGCCGGTCAGACTCTGCTCCCGCTCGCCCAGCGCATGGTGGCCGACGCCGACGCCGCCCAGGAGGCCGTCTCCGACATCGTCGGCCTGCGCCGCGGCGAGGTGCGGCTGGGCGCCACCCCGAGTCTCTGCTCGTCGCTGGTGCCCGAGGTGCTGCGCACGTTCCGGGCGGCCCACCCCGACATCCAGCTGTACGTCAACGAGGGCGGCTCGCAGGACCTGATCGAGAACCTGCAGGCCCACACCCTCGACCTGGCCCTGATCGTGCAGCCCGAGGAGGGCGTCGACGACTCGCTCAGCGCCGCCCCCGTGCTGCGGGAGAGCCTGGTCGTGGCCTCGGTCGCCGACGGGCCGCCGCCCACCGCCAACCCGCAGATCGCCCTGGCCGAGCTCGAGCACACGCCCCTGGTCATGTTCCGCGCCGGCTACGACATCCGCGGCGTCACCCTCGACGCGTGCCGCAAGGCCGGCTTCACCCCCAAGTTCGCCGTCGAGGGCGGCGAGATGGACGCGGTGCTGGCCTTCGTGGAGGCCGGCCTCGGTGTCGCGCTGGTCCCCAGCATGGTGCTGGCCAACCGCCCGCTGCTGCGGGCCACCCCGCTCGCCCCGCCCGGCATGCGCCGCACGATCGCCCTGGCCCACCGCAAGCGCTCGGTCCTCCCGCACGCCGCCGAGGCCCTGCGGTCCACGCTGCTGCACCACGTGGCCACCCAGGAGCTCCCACTGGGCGTCCGCCCGCTCTAGGACGCTCTAGAACCGGGAAGCCTCGTGCCAGCTCGTCCACCGGTCGACGTCGCCCTCGACGGCCGGGGAGGGCAGCCGGCGGTTGAGGATCAGCAGCAGGTCGCGGGCCGGGGCGGCGACCGTGACATCGGCCGGGCCGGCCTCACCCCCATGACTGTCGATCTCGTGCCAGTCGATGCCGGTCAGCGTGCGGGTGACATGCCAGTGGTGGTCGAGGTCGGTGGCCGTGAAGAGCAGCGTCTCGCCGTCGCCGCCCAGCTTCTCGACCATCTCGAAGGCGGTCAGCAGGTCGGTCACGCCGTTCGCGGCCAGGTCGGCCGCGAGGTCACCGCCCGGTTCGGCGTCGAAGCGGTGCACGATCTGGTCGTGCACCATGCGGCGCTGCCAGAATGCCGCGGTCGGGTGCCGCGGGTGCCAGCTCGCCACGTGACCGGTGAAGCTGCGCGCAGCCACCGCGGAGTTGAGCCGGCGCGCGCCCGCGACCAGCCACTCCGTCCAGCCGGCGGGGTCGCCGGGCGCGTCGAGCAGCTCGTACTCGACGCGGTCGCCGGTCTCGACTATCCCGGCGATGTAACGGTGGCCGGTGCCGACATGACTGACCAGGCGGCGCACCGTCCACTCGGGGCAGGTCTCGACGATCTCCTCCGGCGGGCGCCGGGTCGCGGCCGCGCCGAGCCGCCGGGCCTCGGCCTCGAGCTCCGCTGCGTACCGCTGTTCCGTGAGCCACTCCATACGGCCGACCCTATCGGCCTCGTCCGCGATTTAGGCTGCTCACTGTGCATCATGGAGAGTTCGAGGATCCGCGCCTCGTCGAGATCTATGACGCGGAGTACGTGTGGGGCTGGGACGACGACTTCTTCATGTCGCTGCTGGCCGAGCGGACCGCGCCCCGGGTGCTCGACTTCGGCTGCGGCACCGGGCGGCTCGCGATAGCCATGGCCGCGGCCGGGCACGAGGTGACGGGCATCGACCCGGCGCGGGCCTCGCTCGACGCCGCCCGTCGCAAACCGGGCGCGGAACAGGTGCGCTGGCTCGAAGGATCGTCCGACGTCGTGCCGTCCCGGGCGTTCGACGCGGTTCTTCTCACAAGTCACGTGGCGCAGTTCCTCATCAGTGACGAGCAGTGGTTGTCGACCTTGCGCGTGCTGCGCCGCTCGCTCGTCGCGGGCGGCCGGTTGATCTTTGACAGCCGTGATCCGGACGACCGGCGGTGGGAGCTCTGGAACCCTGTCGACTCACGTCGGCCCGTGGTGTTGCCGAGCGGTGACCACATCGAGACATGGACAGAAGTAAATTCAGTGGGGAGCGGGGTGGTCAGCTTCACCCGGCACTACGCAATCACGGAGAGTGAGGAGCTGGTGAGCACGGCCACGCTGCGTTTTCGGTCCGAGGGTGAGCTCAGGACGACCGTCGAGGCGGCCGGTTTCGACGTCGACCGGGTCTACGGTGGATGGGCCAAAGAGCCTGTTGGCACAGGTGAAGATGGGGAATTGATCGTGATCGCGGTGGCGCGCCCGCAGGGTAGGTGACATCCCGCCCGGTGTCTGTCGGCAATGTGCCAATAGGGGGCCAGCCATTGTCTGCGGCCGAGATGTGATTACTATTCGCTCACGTTAGAGCGAGCCCGTTCGATGTGATGATCAGGAGAGGTGGGTGCGATGTCGGACATGACGAGGCGCAATCAGCCGCCGATGGACGAGCCGATCACCCACCACGGGCCACCCGGTGGCGGCGCCGGCCGGGTCCTGCTCGCCGTCGCGATCGTGCTGCTCCTGGTCGTCGTGGCCGGCGGCACCACGTGGTGGATGTACACCCGCGACGCCGACGGCGGCCCGACCAGCAACGCCGGGCCGACCCGCGCGCCCTCGCCCACCGCCTGCGCCGGCGTGAAGCTGCGCGTCGTCGCCGCCCCCGACATCGCGCCGGTGGTGCGGGCCGCGGCCAAGACGCTCGACAACGACCCGGCCGACCCGTGCGACCCGATCGACGTCGTCGCCGAGGAGCCCGGCTACACCGTGGCCACCGCGGCCAAGCCCGACGTCTGGATCCCGTCCAGCAGTGCCTGGCTGAGCATCGCCAACGCGGGCGGAGCCTCGTTCACGGCGCAGGGCGTGCCCCTGGCCCACACGCCCATCATGCTGGCCGCCCCGACCACCGTGACCCAGGCGATCAGCCAGGGCGACCGCACGTCGTGGGCGGGACTGACCGCCGCCGTGGCCGCCGGCAAGGTCCCCGCGGTCACCATGCCCGACGCCCAGTCGAGCACGGTCGGCCTGCTCTCGGTCTACGCGGTCAACGCGGCGATGGCCCGCACCACGCCGGACGCGGGCATCGCCCAGCTGCGCGCGCTGACCCTGCGCAGCCGGCTCATCGAGGCCGCGGCCGACCCGACCAAGCTGATCGCCGACATCGCCTCGCAGTGGAACACCAACGGCGTCGCCTACGACGTGGGCGTCTTCCCGCTCACCGAGCAGCAGCTCAAGGCTTACCAGCAGGGCAAGCACACCGTGCAGCTCAAGGGCGCCTACCCGGCCGACGGCCTGGTCGAGGCCGACTACCCGTTCGCGGTGGCCAAGAACAACCAGGACACGGCGCTGACCCAGAAGCTGCGGGCGGCCATCACCGGCGCGGCGGTCACCCGGGCCGGCTTCCGCACCACCGCCACGCCGAACACGCTGCCCCTGCCCAAGCAGGCGGGCGACCTGCTGGCCCCGGCGACCATGTGGAGCCAGTACAAGTCGCTCAGCACCCAGGTGCTGCTGCTCATCGACGCGTCCGGCTCGATGAACCAGAAGATCACCGCCCCCGGCGGCCGCACCACGACCCGGGCGGCTCTGCTGCGCGAGTCGGGCCGGTTCGCGGCCGAGTTGTTCTCCGAGGACACCAGCGTCGGCCTGTGGTTCTTCGGCCAGCCCACGCCCACCAGCCCGGCGCACGAGGAGGTCGTCCCGTTCGGGCCGATCAGCGCGCCGCTCAAGGGCAAGACCAGGCGGGACGCGCTGACCCGGTCGATGGAGACCTACCGGGCCGCGGACGACTCCGGCACGCCGCTCTACCAGTCGGTGCTCGACGGCCAGGCGCTGATGCGGGAGAAGGTCTCGCCCGGCACGGTCACCCTGGTCGTGGTCCTCACCGACGGCGTGGACGGCGAGTCGACCTTCAAGATGACGCAGGCCCAGTTCATGGCCAAGCTTGCCGCCCAGCAGGACCCGAGCCGCCCGGTGCCGGTGCTCGCGCTGGGCTACGGCCCCGACGTCGACATGAAGTCGCTCAACGACATGTCGGCGGCGACCGGCGGCACCGCCTTCCCGGCGACCAACCCGGCCGACCTGTCCTCGGCCATCGCCAAGGCGTTCCTGGCCGCCCACGCCCCGCGTTAGCGGCCCGCGGGGCCTATCCGGTCGGCGACCATCTGGGCCGAGAGCGTCACCATCGGCAGGCCGCCGCCCGGGTGCACGGAACCACCGACCAGATGCAGGCCCTCGACGGGGCCGTGGTTGACCGGGCGCATCAGACCGCCGGCCGTGCCGTAGATCGCGCCGCCCGGTGCGCCCGTGGCCTCGGCCAGGTCGGCCGGGGTGCGCGTCTCCCGGAAGAGCACCCGATCCCGCACGTCGAGGCCGCGCCGGGCCAGCACGGCCAGGACATGATCGGCGTACGCCTCGGCCAGCCCCGGCCGCCGCCAGTCGGTGGCCCGCCACCCGTCGCCGTGGCGCGGCGCGTTGACCAGGATGAACCACGCCTCGCACCCCTCCGGGCGCACCTGCGGGTCGTCGGCCCGGGTCACGAAGACGGTCGGGTCGCCGGCCGGCGCCGCCCGCCGGTCGGCCGAGCCGAAGATCTCGTCGAACTCGCGGTCGTAGTACGAGGGGAAGAAGACCGTGTGGTGGGCCAGTGACGGCGTCTCGCCGCGCACGCCGAGCAGCAGCACGAAACCGGCCAGGCTGCGGTCGGTCAAGCCGGCCAGCCGGCGCGGCGCGGGCAGCAGATCGCGATAGAGCGCGAGAGCGTCCACGTCGGACACCACGATGTCGGCCTCGGCGGTCTCACCGCTGGCCAGCCGCACGCCGCAGACCCGGCCGTCCGCGGTCTCGATGCGGCTGACCTCGCTGTTGAGCACGATCTCGACCCCGGCCTCGGCGCAGCCGCCACCCAGCGCGGTCGCCAGCGTGCCCAGGCCACCGGGCAGATACCACCCGCCGAAGGCCAGCTCGGCGTACGGGACGGCGGCCAGCGCGGCCGGGGCCCGGCGCGGGTCGGCGCCGGTGTAGGTCGCGTAGCGGTCGAGCATCATCCGCAGCCGCGGGTCGCGCAGGTAGTGCCGGCCGAGCGCGCGCAGGCTGCGACCGGGTGCGATCGCGACCAGATCACCGACCCGCCAGGACAGTGCGGCCAGCGAGGCCGGGGTCACCGGCCGGCGCAGCACCGACCGCCACGACGCGTCCCAGATGCGACGGGCGCGATGCCAGAACCTGTCCCAGTCGTGGGCCGCCTCCGGGCCGAGCGCGGTCTCGATGCGGTCGAGGAACTCGGTGTGCACCGACGACGAGTCGAGCACCGTGCCGTCGGGGAAGAGGTGGCGGACGACCGGATCGAGGGGGACCGGGTCGAGGGGGGTCTCGGTGAACACCTGCGGCAGGGTGAGCAGGCTGGGGCCGGTGTCGAACCGGAAACCGTCCCGCTCGTGGACGGCCAGCTTGCCGCCCAGGCCGCCGGAGCGCTCGTGCACCGTCACGGCGTGGCCGGCCCGGGCCAGGCGGACGGCCGCGGTCAGCCCGCCGACCCCGGCGCCGATCACCACGACCCGGCTCACACCGGCCGCCCGCGCCAGGTCAGGCCGCCCCGGCGGCGCAGCCGGAACGAGCGGGCCACGAGACGGGCGAACAGCACGATCGAGACGGGGTGGGCCCACGCGTCGGGCCAGGCGCGCCCGCCGGTCGCCCGGGCCGCGATGATGCGGCCGGCGACGCCGAGCAGGTAAGCGGTGAGCGCGATGGCGGACCACGCGAAGGCGCCGCTGACGGCCCCGGCTGCGGTGGCGAGCGGCGGCCCGGCGTACAGGAAAAGGAGAAGGACCACGACGATGCCGGCGCCGGACCGGGTGCCGAAAGAGGCCCAGAGCGACTTGGCGTAGCCGTCGGTGAGCTCGCGCCAGGAGTCATACATGCGGCAGGTCGCCATGGGGGCGCCGGCGGCCAGCGCTATCCGGCCGCCGGCGCGTTTGACCGCGCGGGCCAGGGCGATGTCTTCGAGGATCTCGTCGCGGACGGCGGCGTGCCCACCGGCCCGGCGATAGGCGGCGGCGTCGACGACCAGCCACTGGCCGCCCGCCGCGGCCAGGGACGGGCGGGCGGAGCGTTCCATCGCGCGCAGCGGCAGGAAGGTGAGCCACGACCACTGCAGCAGCGGCTGGACCAGGCGGCCGGCGCCGGTGATGCGCGGGTAGGGGGAGAGCAGGTCGACGCGGGCCCGGCGCAGCTCGGTGACGGCCGAGGCGATCGCGCCCGGCTCGAGCACGACGTCGGCGTCCACAAAGGAGAGGACGTCGGCCCCGGCGGCGGCGTCGGCCAGCTGCTGGCAGGCGTGCGGCTTGCCGAGCCAGCCCTCGGCGAGGGGGGCGCCGGTGAGCAGGCGGACCTTGTCGCCGGCCAGCGAGCGCACGACCTCGGCCGTGCCGTCGGTGGAGCCGTCGTCGAGGACGTAGACGCTGAGATCTTCGGCGCCGCGCTGGGCCAGCAGGGACTCGACGCACGGGCCGACCCGGGCGGCCTCGTCGCGCACCGGCAGCAGGACGGCGACCCGCTCGGCGGTGGTGGCCGTGCGGGGGAGGCGGCGCAGGAGGGCGGCGTTGACGGCGGTGTGGGCGGTCAGGGCCGCCCACGGCAGGAGGACGAGCCACCTCATGGGCGCGGGCGCAGGTAGGGGAGCACGGGGAGGACGGCGACGCCCATGAGCACGCCGCCCCAGGCCGCCGAGGCGGGGAGGTGCAGGAAGACGGCGTGGGCGAGCACGGAGGAAGCGTACGTCCAAAGCCAGAGCGCGAGGATCGGCGCGTCGCGGGTGGGGGCCAGGGATGGCGCTACGAGGACGATCTTGAGAAGACGATCAAGGGCGGCCATGAGCAGGAGCGCGAAACCGAGCCAGCCCAGATAGTTGCCGATCGGGATGCCGGGCACCCCGGGCAGCGCGGGCGTCGGCGACTGCCAGCGCCAATACCCCTCGGCCACCATCTGCGGGTCGAGAAACAGATCCCAGGCGGCCAGGCCGAACGCGGCCACCCCGATCCGCGCCCACCGCGACACCGGCAGGCGCTGCGCGGCCACCCAGGCCGGCCAGGCCATCCACGTCCAGGCCAGCGGGATGATCAGCGGGACGCCGAGCACCTTGGGCCCGAGCAGCCCCGAGTAGTCGTACGTGCCGAACGGAAATCCCGTGGCGACGCCGATCGCCTCGACCGCGAAACCGCCCAGCGTCGCCGTGCCGACCAGCGCCACCGCGGCTCGGGGGCCGCGGGTGAGCAGCGCGTGCGAGACCGACAGGACATAGCCGAGGACGACCGTGAGCACGGTCAGCCGGGCCCGGGTGCTGCCGGTGGTCAGCGGGTAGCAGATCTGCGCGAGAACCAGGGCGCCCAGCAGCAGCCAGGGCGCGTGTCTCCTAAAGCCCGACAATGCCCGGCGCATCCTCGGCCGGGCGTTCGACGACGGGCAGCCCCCGCCCCAGGATCGCGAAGGCCCGCTCGTCCCCGGGGAACAGGAAGTGGCGCAGCACGTCCTCGAAGCCGAACCGGCGGTAGAGCCGCCAGGCCCGCGATCTCTGCTCGTCGGCCTCGGGCGTGGAGAGCAGCACGGTCTCGCCGTCGGCCATCGCCAGCAGCGCGCGCAGCTGGCGGGCGCCGACGCCGTGGCCCTGCGCCGCCGGGCGTACGTGCAGCTCGACGACCTCGAAGCAGTCGGCCAGCCAGTGTTGCCGGGCGCCCTCGCTGAGGTTGGCCCGCACCTGGTCGTGCCACCACTGGCCGGGGCCGGAGGTGTAGCCGTACCCGAAGCCGGCCAGCCGGCCGTCGGTGGTGAGGGTCGCGACCGCCCGGAAGCCGGAGCGGCGCACGTGGGCGCCGATGTAGCCCCGCCGGGTCTGCAGCAACTCCTGCCGGTAGCCCATCGCCTCGCCGTAGACGCTCACCACGTCGTCGAGCCGCCGCAGCAGATCGTCGGGCTGCCACGCCACGAGCCTCATCGTCGAGTCACGTTCCCTCCTGCACCCACCCGAGCACAGCCCGGTCACCGCTGATCTCCCGCACCGAGAACCGGGCGAAAAGCTCCTCGGCATACCACCGATCGGACGGGGTTCGTGCGATCACCGCCCGATGCTCCGGCTGACGGTACGCGAACCTGACCAGGTCCGCCGCATCACGCCACAGGCTGACCGTGCCCTGCCAGCCGATGGGCGCCTCGCCGATGCCGAAGTGGGCCAGCAGACCGGGCGCCTGATCGACTTCGTGGGCCACCGGCGGGATCGCCCGCCAGAACGACAGGGCCCGGGTCGGTCGCAGCCGGGCCCGGGTCAGCGCGAGCACCATGCCGCCCTTAGGCGGATTCGTCGTGACAAAGGGCGTGTATCCCGACCAGCTGCCCCGGCTGGACAGCGGATCCAGCTCGACGCGAGCGGCGGAAACGGCCAATTTGTCCCATTGGGGAAGGTGAACCGGGGTCGAACTGACCGTCACCGCTGCGTAGCGGGTCAGGTCGGCATCGCCCGGCCGCATCCCGGAGGCCGTCCCCAGGAACTTGGCGAACGAGACGTCAGGGGACCGGTAGGGCAGCGCCAGCCGCAGCAGGGCGGAGAGCACCCGGCGCCGAGGCACCCGCCAGACGTGCAGAGTGACCGGCATCGAGGGTCAGGCCACCTCGGCCGGCGTGCCCAGCCCGGCCGCGACCGTGGCCGTGTCGACCCGGTGGGCGCCCGAGGTGAGCACGAGCAGCGGCTCGCCGTCGGCGTCGAAGATCAGCGAGTTGGCGATCTGGCCGACCTCGATGCAGAGGGCCTCGGCGGCGGCCTTCGCGGTGTGCGCGCCCTCGTCCAGGATGATCACCAGCGACGGGGCGTCGTCCGCGGTGCGCGCGCCGGCCTTGTCCAGCGCGTCCTGGACGGCGATGACGTTGGGGTGTGCCTGCATCAGCCCATTCTCACCACCCGAACCGCTCCCGGTGCAGGCGGGCCGGGGGAACGCCGACGGCGCGCGCGGCGCGGAACACCGACGCGGCCCAGGCGTCGGGCCCGCAGACGTACACATCGTGGCCGGCCAGGTCGGGGGAGAGTGACCGCAGCGCGTCGGCGTCGGAGTAGTCGGCGTACTCGGCCGGCAGCCACGAACCGGCCTCGGCGCGCGGCCCGACCAGCGGTATCAGGCGCACCCCGCGGTGGGCGGCCAGCCATTCGAGCTCACCCAGGAACGCCACCTCGTGCGGATGCCGGGTGCGATAGACGAGGGTGGCCTGGCCGTGCCCGTACGGCAGATCCCAGAGCAGCGCCAGCAGTGGCGTCACCCCGACCCCGCAGGCCAGCATGGTGATCGGCCCACCGGCGTACGTGGCCGCGGTCATCCGCCCGTACGGACCCTCGATCAGCACCCGGGTGCCCGGCCGCAGCGCCGCCACCCGGGCAGTCCCGTCGCCCACGGTCTTGACCGTGATCCGCAGGGCGTCGCTGCGCGGCGGCCCCGACAGCGAGAACGGGTTGCCGCGCATCGTCCCCTTGCCGTCCAGAAAACGCCACACGAAGAACTGCCCGGCCCGTACGGGGAGCCGGTCGAGCCGCCGCCCGCTCAGGTAGACCGAGACCAGGCCGGGCGCCTCCGGGTCCACGTGGTCGACCCGCAGCCGGTGCCGCAGCGTGCGCCACACCGGCAGACCGAGCCGGAAGACGACCACCGAGCCCGCGGCGATCGCGTAGAGACCCCACCAGTAGGCGCGGGCGACCGGCGAGCGGAAGTCGCTGCCGAGCAGGAACGTGTGCGGCAGCGCGAGGCCGACCCCCAGGTAGGCGTACAGGTGCAGCAGGTGCCAGGACTCGTACCGCATCCGCCGGCGCACGCCCCGGACCGAGGTGACCACGACCAGGATCAACGCCACCAGGGCGGCCGTCGCCCAGAGCATGCCGGGCTCACCGAACAGGCTCGGCCAGGGCTTTCCTTCCGTGTACGCGAGGACGGCCAGGACGACGTGGGCGAGCAGCAGCTGGAACGACGCGAAGCCGGTCCACCGGTGCCACCGCGCGAGCGTGTCCTGGCCGTACGCCCGCTCGATCCACGGGATGCGGGCCATCAGCACGACCTGGAGCAGCAGCAGATCGGCCGACCAGAGGGCCGCCAGCCGCCCGGCCGAGGCCAGCCCGCCGGCCGCCTCGCCCCGGCCCACCGTCCACAGTGCCGTGACGGCGAGCAGGCTGAGGGCCGCAGTCAGGCGAGCCACGTTCCGCACGAGGCGTGACCGTACAAAGCCGCAGGCCACAGCGGCAGGGGCTAGTGAACAACCCCTCGGTTTCGAGAGTTTCCGTTATTCGCGCACTCCGGTGGCTTCTTCACTTGCGTCCCACAGCCGGGCCGCGGCGGCCGGATCGTTCGCGTGCCGCGCGGGCCGCTTCACCTCGTGGCCCACGTAGTAGGCGCCGTCGACCAGGTCGGGCGTGTTCGCCAGCCAGACCAGCAGGGCGCCGGCCTTCTCGGGGGTGACCAGGAACGGGGCGTACTTGTAGAAGAGCCGGGTGGCCGTGCCGGCGCCGAAGTTGGTGCGCACCACGCCCGGGTGGAACGAGACGCTGGTGATCTCGGGCCAGCGGCGGGCGGCCTCGGCGGCGAACAGGATGTTGGCCGACTTGGCCGCGCCGTACTGCGGGAACGACCGGAACCGGGCCGGGTCGCTCGCGAAGTCGCCCGGGTCGGGGGCGCTGCGCTCGTGGGCCCGCGAGGCCGTGTTGATGACCCGGCCGCCGGCCAGCCGCTCGCGCAGCAGGTGGGTGAGCAGGAACGGCGCCAGGTGGTTGCCCTGGATGGTCGCCTCGAACCCGTCCTTCGTCCGCCGGTGGCTGTCGACCATGCCGCCCGCGTTGTTGGCCAGGACGTCGATCTTCGGGTACGCCGCCACGAGCTTCGCGGCCAGGTCGCGTACCGCGTCGAGGTCCTCGAAGTCGGCCCGGAACACGTCCTTGGGCTGCACCCGCTCGGCCGCCGCGGCCAGCCGCTCCGGGGTGCGGCCGACCAGCACCACGTCGTCGCCCGCGGCCGCGAACTGCTCGGCGGCGGCCAGCCCGACACCCGAGCTGCCTCCGGTGATCACGACGGTTCTGGTCATGGGGCTCCTGTCTCCGAAATTCTCTGACCCAAGTCAGAGAATTGTCCTAGCATCGTCATCGTGGATCAGATCGAGCTGGTACGCGACTTCAACCGGTTCTACACGCAGCGCCTCGGTGTCCTCAACGATCATTACCTGGAACAGGGCCGGCCGCTCGGCGAGGCCCGGCTGCTCTTCGAGATCGGGGCCGGCGCCGACCTGCGCGACCTGCGCACGCGGCTCGGTCTCGACTCGGGCCACCTCAGCCGGCAGCTGCGTTCGCTCACCGATCAGGGCCTGGTCACGGTGGGGCCGCACCCCGCCGACGGCCGCGTGCGGACAGCCGTCCTGACCGAGGCCGGGCGGCGCGAGCGGGCCGAGCTCGACGCGCGCTCCCGGGACAGCATCGCCGCGCTGCTCGACCCGCTCACCGCCACGCAGCGCGAGCGGCTGGTGTCGGCGCAGGAGCAGATCCGCCGCCTGTTGCGCCTGGCCGGCGTCACCATCGGCGCGGTGCCCGACGACTCGCCGGCCGCGCGGGAGTGCCTGCGGGCGTACGCGTCGGAACTCGCCCTGCGCTTTCCCGAGGGTTACGACCCGGCCACCCTGATCGCGCCCGGTTCGCTCGACGACGGCACGTTCCTGCTGGCCACCGAGGAGGAAAGGCCGGTCGGCTGCGGTCTGTGGCAGGGGCGCGAGCCAGGCGCGGCCGAGATCCGTCATCTGTGGATCAGTGCCACGGCCCGCGGGTACGGCCTGGGGCGGCGACTGCTGAGCGAGCTCGAACGGGACGCGGCCGCCCACGACGTCACCACGCTGCGGCTGGGCACCCACGGCAGCCTGCCCGAGGCGATCGCGCTCTATCGCAGCAGCGGCTACCGCGAGATCCCGCCCTACGACGGCTCGCCCTACAACGAGCTCGCCTTCGAGAAAGAGCTCGTCCTTTAGTACGGTCCGGTTCGGGTCCGGCGACCGTACGATCGGGACGTGCGCGAGCTGCTCCGCTCGGTGTGGCGGGAACCCCGGTCCCCCGGCGTGCCCGTGCGCGTCAGGCGAGACTGGGCGCTGCTGGCGGCCGTCGTCGTGGCCACCGTCCTCGAAGGACTGCTGACCTCCCAGCCGTACGGCCTGGTCCTCGGTCTGGCCCTGGCCCCCACCCTGCTCTGGCGCCGCACCCGGCCGTTGCTGATGGTCGCGATCGCGTTCGTGGCCTGCGGCGTCGCGCCGTTCCTGCTGGGTCACGAGCCGAAAAACGTCGCCCTGGCCTACCTGCTGATCCTGCCGTACGCGTTGTTCCGCTGGGGTTCCGGCCGCCACGCGCTGGCCGGCGCCACGCTGATCTACCTCAAGATCATTGTGGCCACCGTCTTCGGGCACATCGGCGCGGCCGACATGCTGCTCGGGTTCGTGGCCATGATCGCGGCGTTCGCGCTGGCCACGTCCGCCCGCTACCGGGCCCGGCTGCTCGAGCGCCGGCTCGACGAGGCCAAACTGCTCGAACGCGAACGGCTCGCCCGCGACCTGCACGACACCGTGGCCCACCACGTCTCGGCGATGGCCATCCGGGCCCAGGCCGGCATCGCGGTGGCCCGGCGGCACCCCGAGGCGGCGGTCGACGCGCTGCGGGTGATCGAGGCCGAGGCGGCGAAAGCGCTGGCCGAGATGCGCACGATGGTGCGGGCCCTGCGCCACGCCCAGCCCGCCGGGCTCGCGCCCAGCCCCGGCCTCGACGACCTGGCCCGGCTGGCCGGCCCGTCGCCGGGCGGCCCGCCGGTCGAGGTCGAGCTGGACGGCGACTTCGCGGAGGTCCCCGCCACCGTCGGCACGACCATCTACCGCCTGGCTCAGGAGTCGGTGACCAACGCGCGGCGGCACGCCCGGCACGCCACCCGCATCGAGGTCCGCGTGGCCGCCTCGCCCGAGGTGGTCCGGCTGCAGGTCAGCGATGACGGCGACGGCTCCTGGCCGACCGGTCCGGCCGGGTTCGGGCTGGCCGGCATGGCCGAACGGGCCGGGCTGCTCGGCGGCACCTGCGAGGCCGGCCCCGCGCCCGGTCGCGGCTGGACGGTCACCGCGGCGCTGCCCCGCACCGGAGCGGCCGGCTAGATGGGCGAGAGCATCCGGGTGGTCGTCGCCGACGATCAGGAGATCGTGCGCACCGGCCTCACCATGATCCTGAACGCCGAGCCCGACATCCAGGTCGTGGGCGAGGCCGCCGACGGCCGCCGCGCCGTCGAACTGGCCCGGCGCCTGCGCCCCGACGTGTGCCTGTTCGACATCCGCATGCCCGGCCTGGACGGCATCGAGGCCACCCGCCGCCTGGCCGGCCCCGCCGTCACTGACCCGCTCGCCGTCGTCGTCATCACCACGTTCGACCTGGACGAGTACGTCTACGCGGCGCTGCGGGCCGGCGCCCGTGGCTTCCTGCTCAAGGACGCCGGCACCGCCCTGCTCAGCCAGGCCGTGCACGCGGCGGCCCGGGGTGACGCGCTGATCGCGCCGAACGTCACCACCCGGCTGCTCGCGGCGTTCGCCCAGGCCGGGCCGCCCGGGCCGCGCACCCAGCCGGTCGACCCGCTCACCGGCCGCGAGGAGGAGGTGCTGGCCGCGGTCGCGCGCGGGCGCACCAACGCCGAGATCGCCACCGATCTGCACATCAGCCTGAGCACGGTGAAGACGCACGTGACGAGCCTGATGGCCAAGCTGGTGGTGCGGAACAGGGTCGAGATCGCGATGTGGGCGTACGGGACGGGCCGTACTTCCGGCCTGCTCTGACTCGTGCCATCGGCCAGTGCGGGCCGGGCCTCGGCTCCGATGAAAACAGTCCGGCCGGTCGCGACGCTGAACGACATGAAGGCGATCAAGCAGGAGAAGTACGGCGCGGTGGGGCTCGCGGACGTGGCCGAGCCGGTGCCGGGCCCGGGGCAGGTGCTCGTACGGGTGCGGGCGGCGTCGCTCAACGCGCGGGACTGGCACGTGATGCGCGGCGACCCCTACCTGGCCCGGCTGGTGCTGCCGGCGGTGATGGGGCCGCGCGGGCCGCGGCGCCCGATCAGGGGTACGGATTTCGCGGGGACGGTCACGGCGGCCGGCCCGGGCGTCGACCGGTTCCAGCCGGGCGACGAGGTGTTCGGGGACCTGGGTGACGCGCACGGGGCGTTCGCCGAGCAGGTGTGCGCGCCCGCCGGCGAGATCGAGTTCAAGCCGGCCGGGCTCAGCTTCGCCGAGGCCGCGGCGCTGCCGCTGGCGGGCAGCACCGCCCTCAAGGGCCTGCGCGACCTCGGCCGGGTGCGCCCCGGGCAGCACGTGCTGATCAACGGCGCGTCGGGCGGGGTGGGCACCTTCGCGGTCCAGATCGGCCGGGCGCTCGGCGCGTCGGTGACGGCCGTGTGCAGCACCCGCAACGTCGAGCTGGTCCGCTCGCTCGGCGCCGACGAGGTGATCGACTACACCCGGCGCGACTTCGCCGGCCTCGGCCGGCGCTTCGACGTGGTGTTCGACCTGGTCGGCAACCGGTCACTGGGCGATCTGCGGCGGGTGCTGTCGCCGGGCGGGACGCTGGTGATCTCGGGTGGCGGGACGTTCCGCGGCCGGCCCGGTCTGGTCGGGCCGATGGGCCTGGTCATCCGGGCGCAGCTCGCGGCCCGTTTCGGTCGGCTGCAAGTGGTGGTGCTGGCCGTGCCGCCCAGCCGGGCGCTGCTGGCCGGCCTGCGCGAGCTGGTCGAGGCCGGGCGGCTGGCCCCGGCCATCGACCGCACCTATCGGCTGGCCGAGGTGCCCGAGGCGATCCGTTACCTGGAGTCGGAGCACGCCCGGGCCAAGGTCGTCATCACAGTGTGAACTTCTGCGTCCCGGCTCACCCACGCCGTCTTGCATTTTTGTCGTACGTCAGTGCTAGTCTTCTTCTTAGTTAGAACGGATGTTCGAACGCCTCCCTTTGCGAAGGCCTCGAGCGTCCGGGCTGGCGGCGGGAGCGGTGTTTCGCGGCACGGCTCCCGGGTGCGGCACCCGCGAAGTGCCGCATGCAAGGTTCCGGGCATTCGCGGGTCCGGGCCTTCAGACAAGGCAGGACCGTCGTCCGCCACCCCCGACCCCCGGGCGGCGGACGACGGACCCGCCGGCAGGTCCGGCCGGGTGTGGTGTGGGGAAGCTTCACACCCGGCCGGTCACCAACACGGGCTGCTGCGCCTTCCTCCACAGCAACTCGGTTCGACCCGGCACGTCGGATGCGAGACACGCGAGGAGAAACCCATGGCGAGCCACACGGCGCAAAGCCTCTGGCCGGCCCCCGACCTGGCCCCGGCCGGCTCGGCCCCGGCCGTCCCCGCTGCGCGCGGTCCGGTTTCTGCTGCTCCGGCTGCGCGCGGCGCGGCTTCTGGCCGGTCGGCGATGTCCGGCCCGGCGCTGCCTCATCAGGCCGGCCCCGGCCTGACTGTTCCAGGTCTGGCCCATGCGCCCACCTCGGCCGCCCGCGCCGAGGCCCCCACCGTCCCGGCCCACATGCTGCCCCAGCGCACGCCGGCCCAGTTGCTGGCCATCGCCCGCGACGGCCTGGCCGAGGCGGCGCGCACCGGCCCCGACGGCCTCCGTTACGCCACGGCTCACCTGGCCGCCCTGCGCGCCGCGGCCGCCGTGCTCGCGGCCCGCGCCCGTCCCGCCCCCGCCAGCCGCCGCAGCCGGGTGACCAGCGTCTGGTCCCTGCTGGTGCTGGTGGCCCCCGACTTCGGCGAGTGGGCCAACTATTTCGCCCTGGGCGCCTCCAAACGAGCGGCCGCCGAGGCCGGCATCCCGCGCGTCGTGAGCCCCCGAGAGGCCGACGACCTCCTGCGAGCAGCCGAACAGTTCGTGGCCGTGGTCGAGTCCACCCTGGGCCTGGCCTACCAGCCCACCCTGGCCGCCTGACCCCACCTCATCGGCGGCCGCATGCCGCCCGTCCCGCACACCTTCCCCGGTGCTCGGCGCTCTCTCGAGATCGCCGTCGAGCATCGGGCCGTCGTGTCGCCTCCATAAGGCCGGCACCACACCGGTTGTGAGGCCGAGTTGCTGAGGTGCCGTGGGTTTGGGTGGTGGCAAGTCTGAGAGCAAGCAGCCGATCGACGGCGAGGCGGAGGACAGGTGAGCAGCTGATCGGGTCGGGGTGCTGCTGTCTGGTCAGACGGTGAGTGCCGGTGGCGAGGTCGAGCGCGGGCAGCTGACCAGATGTGAGTGCCGGTGGCGAGGGCAGAGGGCTGATCGGGTGGAGGTGCTGCGGCGGGCGGGTGGCACAGCGGGTGGCGAGGCTGAGATCGAAAGCGAGCAGCTGATCGGTGCGGAGGCGCCGCGAGCGGCGGATGCCTGGTGACGAGACGGCCCGATGCGGCGTGGTGCCGGCGGGCGAACGAGGACATGAGCAACAGAGCGAGGCAACACATGGCGGGACGCATGATCAGCGGTGCGGCCGCCCTTGCTGAACTGGTTCGGGCGGCGGGTGAGACCGAGACGGCGGGCGTTCATCGGACGCTGCCGGTGGTGCCCGAACTGAGCACCCTGTTGCCCGGGCACGGCCTGCGCCGCGGCAGCACCGTCGCGGTGGCCGCCGGTCGGTCGGCCACGGCCGCCGGGGGGACCTCCCTGCTGCTGGCGCTGCTGGCCGAGGCTTCCCGGAAGGGTTCCTGGTGCGCGGTGGTCGGCGTGCCTTCGCTGGGCGCGATCGCGGCCGCCGAGAGCGGAGTGGCCCTCGACCGGCTGGCCCTGGTGCCCGACCCCGGGCCGGAGTGGCCCACCGTGGTGGCCGCCCTGATCGACGGCGTCGACCTCATCGTCCTGTCGGTGCCGGGCGGCGTCTCGGCCTCGATCGCCTCCCGCCTGGTGGCCCGGGCCCGCCAGCGGGGCAGCGTGCTGGTTCCCTACGGCGACTGGTCCGGCGCCGACGTGACCCTGCGCGTCCTGGAGGCACGCTGGGAAGGACTCGACGAGGGCCACGGCCGCCTGCGCCGCCGCGAGGTGACCGTCCTGGCCCGCGGCCGCGGCGCCGCCGCCCGCCCCAAAGAAGTAACCATGTGGATGCCCGGCGTCACGATTCGCCCCCTGACCCTGCCCCCACCGCCGGCCCCGCCCGTCCCCACCGAGTCCACCAAGGACAAGACGTCCTCAGGCCGTCCCCTCTCCACCCCGAAGCCATCAGCCTTGCCCGGACCATCAGACGTCCCGGGGCCTTCAGTCGCCCACCTGCCTTCAGCCACCCCGCGTTCTTCAGCCACCCCGCGTTCTTCAGCCACCCCGCGTTCTTCAGCCACCCTGCGTCCCGCGGGCGTCCCGAGACTTTCGGCTGTTTCTCGGCCACCAGGTACTCCGGAGCCCTCAGCCGTTCCGGGGTCCGGAGCCGCTCCGCAGCTTCCGGCCGCTCCGCAATCGGCGTCGGCGGCTGCCGGGCGTTCGGGGCGGCCGGCTCTTGTCGCCGGCTCTTCGGGGCGGCCGGAGTCTGATGTGGACGATGAGGATGGGCAGGTCCCGGCGCTTTCCGGGAGGAAGGCGCGAGAGAGCCGGCGCCGGGCGGCGGTGAGCTGACGTGGGGACGGCGGGGGCTCGGACCATGCTGCTCTGGTGCCCGGACTGGCCGGTCATCGCGGCCGAGATCGTGCTCGGGGTGCCGGCGGCCGGGCCGGTGATCGTGTTGCACGGCAACCGGGTGGTGGCCTGCTCGGAGACGGCTCGGCAGGAAGGCGTACGGCGGGGGCTTCGTCGCCGGGAGGCGCAGAGCCGATGCCCTCAGCTGGTTGCCGTCGAGCACGACCCCGGGCGGGATGCCCGGGCGTTCGAGCCGGTCGTGGCGGCCGTCGAAGAGGTCGCGGTCGGGGTCGAGGTGATCCGGCCGGGGGCTTGCGCGCTCGCCGCCCGCGGTCCTTCGCGGTATTTCGGCGGGGAGGAGGCCGCCGCCGAGCGGATCGTCGAGCAGGTCGCCGAGGCCTGCGCGGTGGAGAGCCAGGTCGGCCTGGCCGAGGGAGTTTTCGCGGCGGGGCTCGCGGCCCGGGCCGGGAAGGTGATCCCGCCCGGCGAGACCCCCGCTTTCCTGCGGACCCAGCCGGTCGAGGCCCTCGAACGGCCCGAGCTGACCGATCTGCTCAAGCGGCTCGGCCTCAAGACGCTGGGTGATTTCGCGGCGCTGCCGGCCGGTGACGTCCTGACCCGGTTCGGTTTCGACGGTGCTCTCGCGCACCGACTCGCCGCGGGCTTCGACCATCGGCCGCTCGCGGTGCGCAAACCGCCCCCCGACCTGGACGTCTCCGAAACCTACGACGAGCCGCTGGAGCGGGTGGACGTGGCCGCGTTCGCCGGGCGGGCCCTGGCCGAACGGTTGCACGACAAGCTCGCCGCGCACGGTCTGGCCTGCACCCGGCTGGGCATCGAGGCGGTCACCGCGAACGGCCAGGAGCTGCACCGCGTCTGGCGGCACGACGGCACCCTCACCTCGGCCGCCATCGCCGAACGCGTCCGCTGGCAACTGGACGGCTGGCTCACCGGCGCCCGCCGCGGCGCCCCGGCCCGCCCGACCGCCGGCCTGGTGCGGTTGCGGCTCGTCCCCGACGGCGTGCTGGTCCATCTTGGATTGCAGCCCGGCCTCTGGGGCGACGCCGGCGCCGACCGCGATCGCGCCCACCGCGCCTTCAGCCGGGTGCAGGGCCTGCTCGGCCCCGAGTCGGTGGTCACCCCCGTGCTGAGCGGCGGCCGCAACGCCGACGACCAGATCCGCCTGATCCCCTGGGGCGACGAACGCGACCCCCACCGCCCGACCGCCACCCACACCGACCCGATCCCCGACATCAGAACCATCCCCGTGCTGGCCCACCACATCCAGCCCACCCTCACCCTCGAAGATCAACCCCACACCCCCGACGTACGCGACGTGTCCCCCCTCCCATCCCCCGAGGGGTTCGCCCCCCAGGGCAGCCCAGGCCCCCACCCGCAAGATTCCCGCCCCGCCGAGCAGCAGATCCGCGTCGCGCAGGAGGGCCGTGTCGAGCAAGAGGGCAGCGTCGTGCAGGAGGCCCGTTCCGCACAGGAGATCCGTTCCGTGCAGGAGGGTCGCTTCGCGCAAGAAATCCGCTCCGCGCAGGAAGGTCGTCCGGTGCAGGAGGGCCACCGTTCCGAAGTGATCTCCATGGACGATCACCGAGCCCGCCGCCTCGCCCCCGAAGCCGCCGCACAGTCCGAGCCCGCCGCACAGTCCGAGCCCGCCGCACAGTCCGAGCCCGCAGCGCAGTCCGAGCCCGCAGCACGGCCCGAGCCCGCTCCCGTTGCCGCGAGCGCCGCTGAGGGGGTGACTGTGGTGGCCGTACCCCAGGGAAGCCGGCGCCGGAAACGTCACCCCAAGCCCCCCGTTCTGCCCCCGTGGCCGGGCCGTCTGCCCAAGCCCGCCCCCGCTCTGGTCCTCCCGCGCCCGCTGCCCGCTGTGGTCCTCGACCAGGACGGCGACCCCGTGGGCGTCAGCGCCCGCCTCGACCTGACCGGCGCCCCGGCCGCTTTGATCATCGAGCGCGCCCACCCGATCGGCATCACCGGCTGGGCCGGGCCCTGGCCGGTCGATGAACGCTGGTGGGCCCCCGCCGAGGCCCGTCGCCGCGCCCGCTTCCAGGTGGTTCTCACCGACGGTCGCGCATTCCTGCTTTCCCTGTCCGCCGGCCACTGGTCCGTGGAGGCTGTATATGACTAGGGCCGACCACCCAGCGTTGTCCACAATCGTGAGTTATCCACAGGCCACCCTCCCAAGATCCGCCCAATTCGCGACAATGTCCGAGGCGGCTCCCCCAGGGTGGGTGGGCTCTGCGGTGGGCGGCTTTGCGGTGGTTTGGCCCGCGAGCGGCGGCCTGGCGAGCGGCGGCCTGGCGAGCGGCGGCCTGGCGAGCGGCGGCCCTGCGTCGGGCATCGAGGAACGACCCAGGGGCAGCCGTGGGCTTTCATAACCCCAGGATGTCCTGGACTGATCTGGAGAAGTCGCTGTCGGGGAAAGGCCCGAAGATCGACACCGGGGATCAGCGCCACCTGCATCCCGTTGTCGACCCGCTCGCCGTCGATGCTGACGGGGGTGACTCGCCGGCCTGGTCGCGTAAGCGGCAGCCCTACGAAGCGCCCGCTCTCATCAAGCGCGAGCACACCACCCCGTACGCGGAACTGCACTGTCACACGAATTTCAGCTTTCTCGACGGGGCCAGCCATCCCGAGGAGCTCGCCGAGGAAGCCGCCCGCCTCGGGCTCAACGGGCTGGCCGTCACCGATCACGACGGCTTCTACGGCGTGGTCCGTTTTTCGCAGGCCGCCCGCGAGCTCGACCTTCCCACGATCTTCGGCGCCGAGTTGTCGCTCGATCTGAGCAAGCCGCAGAACGGCGAGGCCGACCCCGAGGGCCGCCATCTGCTCGCCCTCGCGCACGGCCATGAGGGGTACGCCCGGCTCGCGAGCACGCTCTCGCGGGGGCTGCTGGCCGGCGGGGAGAAGGGCAAGCCGGAGTACGGGGAGCTGGAGGAGATCGCGGCCGAGCTGCGCGATCACGTGCTGATCCTGACCGGCTGCCGGAAGGGGCTGGTTCCGTCGGCGCTGGCCGCGGGCGGGCTCGACGACGCCGCGGCCGAGCTCGACCGGCTGGTCGCTCTTTTCGGGCACCCGAATGTCGTGGTCGAGCTCACCGCGCACGGCGACCCGTACGACGACGATCGCAACGATGCCCTCTTCGCGCTGGCCCGGAGCCGGGGTCTCGAGGTTGTCGCCACCAACAACGTGCACTACGCGACCCCGTCCCGGCGCCGGCTGGCCACCGCGCTGGCCGCTGTCCGGTCGCGGCGCAGCCTGGACGAGATCGACGGCTGGCTGCCCGCGGCCGGCACCGCTCATCTGCGCAGCGGCGACGAGATGGCCCGCCGGTTCGCCGCCTATCCGGGTGCGGTCGAGGCGGCCGCGATGTTCGGTGAGGGATTGGCCTTCGACCTCAACCTGGTCGCCCCCAAGCTGCCCGATTTTCCCGTTCCGAAGGGGCATACCGAGATGACCTGGCTGCGCGAGCTGACCATGCGCGGCGCCCGGGATCGGTACGGCCCGCCGGAGGCGCACCCCAAGGCGTACGAGCAGATCGAGTACGAGCTGCGGATGATCGACGAGCTGGGTTTCCCGGGCTATTTCCTGGTCGTCTACGACATCGTCCAGTTCTGCCGGGACAACACCATCTACGCCCAGGGCCGGGGGAGCGCGGCCAATTCCGCGGTCTGTTACGCGCTGTGGATCACCAATGTGGACGCGGTCGCGCACAACCTGCTGTTCGAGCGGTTCCTGGCGCCGGAGCGGGACGGGCCGCCCGACATCGACGTCGACATCGAGTCGGACCGGCGCGAGGAGGTCATCCAGCACGTCTACCAGAAGCACGGCCGCCGGCACACCGCCCAGGTCGCGAACGTCATCTCGTACCGGCCGCGGTCGGCGGTGCGCGACATGGCCAAGGCGTTCGGGTTCTCCCCGGGCCAGCAGGATGCCTGGAGCAAGCAGATCGACCGGTGGGGGAGCGTGGCCACGGTCGACGTCGAGGACATCCCGGAGCAGGTGGTCGAGTTCGCCAACCAGGTGCAGAGCTTCCCCCGCCACCTGGGCATCCACTCCGGCGGCATGGTGATCTGCGACCGGCCGATCGTCGAGGTCTGCCCGGTCGAGTGGGGGCGGATGCCGGGCCGCACGGTGCTGCAGTGGGACAAGGACGACTGCGCGGCGATCGAGCTGGTCAAGTTCGACCTGCTCGGGCTGGGCATGCTGTCGGCGCTGCGGTACGCGTACGAGATGATCGAATCTGATCTGGACATCTCCACCATGGACCTGACCGACGATCAGGTCTACGAGATGCTCTGCCGGGCCGATTCGGTGGGCGTTTTCCAGGTGGAGAGCCGGGCCCAGATGGCGACCCTGCCCCGGCTCAAGCCGAACTGTTTCTACGACCTGGTGGTGGAGGTCGCGCTCATCCGGCCCGGCCCGATCCAGGGCGGCTCGGTCCACCCGTACATCCGGCGCAAGAACGGTCAGGAAAAGGTGACCTATCCGCATCCGCTGATGCGCAATGCGCTCGAGAAGACGCTCGGCGTTCCGCTTTTCCAGGAACAGCTCATGCAGCTCGCGATCGACGTGGCCGGTTTCGCGCCGGTCGAGGCCGACCAGTTGCGGCGGGCGATGGGCTCGAAACGGTCGGCCGAGAAGATGGAGAAGATCAAGGGCCGGTTGTACGAGGGGATGGCCGCGAACGGGATCACCGGCGAGCTGGCCGACGAACTGTTCGTGAAGCTCTCCGCCTTCGCCAATTACGGCTTCCCGGAGAGCCATTCGATGAGCTTCGCCTATTTGGTGTACGCCAGCGCGTGGCTGAAGCGCTATCATCCGGCGGCTTTCTGCGCGGCCCTGCTGAACGCGCAGCCGATGGGTTTCTATTCGCCGCAGTCGCTGGTCGACGACGCCCGCCGGCACGGGGTCGAGGTGCGCCGGCCCGACATCAACCGGAGCGACGCCGCGGCCACGCTCGAGTCGGGCCCGCAGACGCGGTGGGGTGCCCTGCCGGACGAGCCGCCGCACGCGTGGGGGCTGGGCGGCCCGGCGGTCCGGCAGGGGCTGGGCAGCGTCCGGACGCTCGGCGCCGATCTGGCCGAGCGCATCGAGCAGGAGCGGCGCGCCAACGGGCCGTACCGGGGGATGACCGATCTGGCCCGGCGTACCGGATGCTCGACCGCCCACCTGGAGGCGCTCGCCACGGCCGACGCCTTCGCCGGTTTCGGGCTTTCCCGGCGGGAGGCGCTGTGGGCCGCCGGCGCGGCTTCGCAGGACCGGCCGGACCGGCTGCCCGGCACGGTGACCGGCACCGACGCGCCGATGCTGCCCGGCCTGAGCGAGGTCGACGAGCTGGTCGCCGACGTGTGGGCCACCGGGTTGTCGCCCGACCGGCATCCGGCCCAGTTCATCCGGGCCGACTTCGACCGGGCCGGCGCCATCGCGATCGCGAAGCTGGGCCGGGTCGAGGCGGGCACCCGCATCCGGGTGGGCGGGATCGTCACGCACCGGCAGCGCCCGGCGACCGCGGGCGGGGTGACCTTCGTGAACCTCGAGGACGAGACCGGGATGCTCAACGTGACCTGCTCGCCCGGGTTGTGGCAGCGCTACCGGCGGGTGGCCCGGACCAGTGCGGCGCTGATCGTGCGGGGCCGGCTGGAGAAGGCGGAGGGCGTGCTCAACCTGATCGCGGACCGGCTCGAGGCGGTCACCCCGCCGGTGTCACCGGCTTCCCGCGACTTCCGCTGACGGACCGGTATTCTCCGCTTCGACATGTTTTGCACCATTGGCGGCGAGGCCTTTTCATGATCCGAACTGTTATCGCGGGAGCGGCCCTCGCGGCCGCCGTCCTCAGCGCCGCCCCGGCTCACGCCGCGGCGATCGGCCCGATCCCGGACCCGAGCCCCACCTACGGCTCGGCCCCACGCCCCGGCGCCGACCCGCAGAACGCGCTCACCCTCAGCTACCTGGCCGACGCCGGTTTCGCGATGGCGGTCAAGCTGACCTGCGACCCGGTCGGTGGCGGCCACCCCAAGGCGGCCGAGGCCTGCGCCACCCTCGCGAAGGCCGACGCCGACCCGGGGCGGATCAAGCGGACCACCAACGCCTGCGTCCTGCTCTACTCGCCGGTCACCGCCCAGCTCACCGGCTCCTGGAAGGGCCGCGCGGTCGCCTGGACCCACCGGTTCGGCAACACCTGCGAGATGCGCCGCGCGACCGGGGTGCTGTTCCGGTTCTGAGCGGATGCGGGCGGTGCGATTACGCTGCCGGTGTGGAAATCGCCTCTACGCGGACCCCGCGCCCGATCGTCTCCGCCCGAACCGCTGCCGTCTGGGCGGTGCTGCGCCGTGAGCTCGAGCGGCACGCCGGCCGTGAGCTCACCGTGCTCGACGTCGGCGGTGGCACCGGCGGGTTCGCCGTGCCGCTGGCCGAGGCGGGGCACACCGTCACCGTCGTCGACGCCAGCCCGGACGCGCTGGCCGCGCTGACCCGCCGCGCCGCCGACGCCGGGGTGGCCGACCGGGTCCACGCCGTGCAGGGTGACGGCGACGCGCTGGCCGGGCTGGTCGAGCCGGGCAGCGTCGACCTGATCCTCTGCCACTCGGTGCTCGAGATCGTCGACGACCCGGCCGGGGTGGTCGCCGCGATCGCCACCGCGCTGCGGCCCGGCGGCACGGTGAGCCTGCTGGTGGCGGGCAAGGCCGCGGCCATCCTGGGCCGGGCGATCAACGGGCATCTGAAGGGGGCCACCGCGCTCGCGGCCGATCCGGAGGGCCGCGCGGGCGCCCGCGACACCCTGCGCCGGCGGTACGACGCCGAGAGCGCGACGGCCCTGCTCACCTCGGCCGGGCTGACCACCGAGCAGACCCATGGCGTACGCGTCCTGGCCGACCTGCTGCCCGCGGCGGTCGTCGAGCAGGATCCGCAGACCCTGCTCGCGCTGGAACTGGAGCTGTCGTCCCGCCCGCCGTTCCGCGACATCGCCTCCCAGCTCCATCTGTTCGCCCGCAAGCCGTAAGAGCGCTCGGCGGCCTGTGATCAGATGGACCGGTGACCGCTGAGCCCCTCGTGGTGCCCGCCGACCACCTGCCACCGTCGGCGTTCGAACCGGTGCGGCCCGCGTACGGCGCGGGCAGCCTGGCCGACCTGCTGCCCAGCGTCAGTGCCGTGCTCGGGGTGCCGGGCGCGACCGACGTGCTGGGCCTGCGCGACGATCTGGACGGCGTGACCCGGGTCGCCGTGCTGCTGGTCGACGGGCTCGGGGCGTACCAGATCCCGGTCCTGACCCCGTACGCCCCGATCGTCGCCGACCTGGCTGCCCCCGGCCGTACGCTGACCACCGGTTTCCCGTCGACCACCCCGGTCAGCCTGGTCACGGTGGGCACGGGGGTGCCGCCGGGCGTGCACGGGGTCCTCGGCTTCACCGTGCGGCGGCCGGACGGGCGCGTGCTCAACCACATCCACTGGGCCGACGATCCCGACCCGCGGGTCTGGCAGCCGGTGCCCACCCGTTTCGAGACCGCGGCCGCGGCCGGGGTCGCTGTGTCCGAGGTGAGCCGGTCCGAGTTCGAGTCGACCGGCCTGACCGTGGCCGCCTTCCGGGGCGCGGCCTTCGCCGGGGTGCCGGGCGGAGTCGCCACCGCCGACCGGATGCTGGCCGCCTTGTCCGCCGCCGACAGGCCGGCCCTCGTCTTCGGCTATCACGGCGATCTGGACAAGAGCGGGCACGAGGACGGCGTCGACTCGCTCGCGTGGCGGGCGGCCGCCGGAGAGGTCGACGTGATGCTCGACCGGCTCGTGCACGGGCTGCCGCCGGGCTCCGCCCTGCTCGTGGTGGCCGACCATGGTCAACTTAATGTCCCGGCAGATGCACGTTTCGACATGGCGGACATTCCGGTCCTGCGCGAAGGCGTCACCGGGGTCGCGGGGGAGCCGCGCGTCCGCTATCTCTACGCCGCGCCCGGTGCCCTCGACGACGTGGTGGAGGCCTGGCGGTCGGTCCTGGGCGAGCAGGCCTGGGTGCTGACCCGGGACGAGGTGATCGACGGCGGCTGGTTCGGGCCGACGCCGCCGGAGCACCGCGACCGGATCGGCGACGTCGTGGTCATCTGTCAGGGGCGGGCCATCGCGCTGGCCGGCGGCTCGGAGCCCCCGGCGGTCGGCCGCCTGATCGCCTATCACGGCTCGGTGACCGCGGCCGAGATGACGATTCCCCTGCTTGTCGCGCGCTGAGGCCTTTTTGTCAGGGGGTCGGGCTAGCCTCCTGACGTGGGACGCAGCCAGGCGGTGCCGAGGGGTCGCGACCCGCGTTTCGGCCCCGGCGCCGACGACGCGGGTTGCCCGATCCTGCACGTCGACATGGATGCGTTCTTCGCCTCGGTCGCGGTTCGCTCCCACCCCGAGCTGCGCGGCAGGCCCGTGGTGGTCGGCGGGGTCGGCCCCCGCGGCGTGATCAGTTCGGCCAGCTACGAGGCCCGCCGCTACGGGGTGCGCAGCGCCATGCCCACGGCCCGGGCCCGCGCGCTCTGCCCCCGGGCGGTCTTCCTGCCGGTCGACGGCCCGGCCATCAGCGCCGCCTCCGCGGCCGTCATGGCGATCTTCCGTGACGTGACGCCGCTGGTCGAGCCGCTCTCCTCCGACGAGGCGTTCCTCGACGTGGCCGGGGCCCAGCGCCTGCTCGGCCGCCCGACCGAGATCGCCCACCAGATCCGCCGCCGCATGCTCGACGAGCAGCAGCTGACCTGCTCGGTCGGGGTCGGGCCGACCAAGTTCGTGGCCAAGCTCGGCTCCACCCGGGCCAAGCCCGACGGCGTGGTCGTCGTCCCGGCCGGCCTGGTCCTCGACTTCCTGCACCCGCTGCCGGTCGACGCGCTCTGGGGGGTCGGCGAGCGGGCCGCCGAGACCCTGCGCCGCCTCGGCCTGACCACCGTCGGCGAGATCGCGCAGGCCCCGCTGGGCATGTTGCGCGGCGCTCTGGGCGAGGCGTCCGCCCTCCACCTGCACGAACTCTCGTGGGGCCGCGATCCGCGAGTCGTCACGACCGAGCGCGAGGAAAAGTCGATCGGCGCCGAGATGACGTTCGATACCGACATCGCCGACCCCGAGCTGCTCCGCAAAAGTCTGCTCGCCCTGGCCGACAAGGTCGGTGCCCGGTTGCGCGCGGGCGGCTTCGTCGGCCGCACGGTGGCGATCAAGGTGCGCCTGGCCGACTTCCGCACGGTCAACCGCTCGCGCACGGTGCACACGAGCACCGATGTGGCACGAGAGATTTTTGAGATCTCGTGGTCTCTTTTCACGGCGCTCGGCGCGCACGACCACATCCGGCTTCTCGGCGTGCGCGTCGAGGGCCTCACGCCCACGGCCACCACGTCACGGCAGCTCAGCCTGGGCGAACCGGAGCGCGGCTGGCGCGAGGCCGAGGCGGCAAAGGACGCGGTCGTCGCTCGTTTCGGTGGGGCGAGTGTGGGTCCAGCCAGTCTTTTGGGACGAAGCGACCTACGCAGAACCGAAAATCACCCGCACTCGGCGTCCGTCCCGCTTTCCGACCCGCCAACCCCCTCGTAGACTTGCTCGATAAGGCAGCCGACGGCTGTCCCGCGCCACTTACCTTAGTGTCACCCCGACCCCGCCTGGGGGGTTGGATCTGCGCCCGGGGAGGAATGCCGTGCCGCTCTCGGAGCACGAGCAGCGGCTGTTCGATCAGATCGAGCGGTCGCTTGCCGAGGACCCCAAGTTCGCCTCGGCTGTGCGGGCCAGCGACCCGCGTTTTCACGCACGGCGCCGGATCCTGGTTGCCGCGTTCGTCATCATCCTTGGCCTAGCGCTGGTCGTCTACGGCGTCGCCAGCAGGAACACTCTGCTGGGGGTCGCCGGTTTCGTGGTCATGCTGGGGTCGGCCGCGTTCGCGATGCAGTCCCGCCGCAAGGGCGCGGCCCCCGACCTCCACGCAGTCGGCGGCACCGCCACTCGCCGCACCCGCCAGACCCGCAAGGCCGGTTTTCTCGACCGGCTCGAGGATCGCTGGCGCCAGCGTCCCGAGGGGCACCGCTGACCCCGGCCTCCCGTTGAGGTGAGGCCTCTCGCGCCGGCTCCCTGAGGGGGCCGGCGTTCACCGGATGGCGGCGCAGGCCGCCGTTCGGCGTTTTCACTGTCTCCGTCGGGCCCGTTCCCGAGTCGGACGGGCCGTTCATGTCGTGGCTGCACAGCCCCCGATCAGCAGCCGTCGGCACGCTGAAACGAAAAGTGCCGCCCCCGCGATCGGCGGGGGCGGCACTTTCTGCTGTGGATCAGCGGCTGCGGTGCGGCAACAGGCGGCGCGGACTGGCCTTGGCCAGCACCTCGCGGAGCCGGCCACCCGCCCCGACCAGCCGCGCGGACCCGTCGGCCAGCCCGATCCGCCAGCGCATCAGCACCGACGGCGGCAGGATGACCGCCGCGATCCTGGTCCGCCGGTTGGCCGACCGGGCCAGGCCCTTGCGCACCTGGTGCAGCGCGGCCGTCAGCTCCCCGCCCTGCAGCGGCTGGCGGGCGTACCGGGCCCGTTCCTCGGCCGTGCCGAGCAGGGTGGCCGACGTGGCCGGTTCCTCCAGCAGCACCGCGTCGGTGATCAGCCGCTGGGCGGTGACCCGCGGCGTCTCGGACGGGTCGATCGGGATCCGGAAGTCGACCATCGTGTCCATCAGCTCGTCCCAGGCGGCGTGCGCGTCGGACCGCGCCTTCACCACCCCGGCCGTGACCACGAGGTCGTCCGGGCCGCTGAGCGACGTGACCAACGGAACCTTGGGCGCCGTGACCGCGTGCCGATGCCGGCGCACCAGCACCCGCCGCAACGCCGGCACCAGCAGCAACGCGAGCAGCAAAGCGGCCAGGCCGATGATCAGCAGGGCGGTCGTCGACACCCCGCCGGTGCCGCCCGTGTCCGGGCCGGCCGCGGCCTGATCGTTGAAGTCGGGCCGGTCGGGACGCTCCACGCCGCCGCCCGCCGCCGACGGGTCGACACCGGGGCCCGCCGCCGACTCCCCGGCCGAGGGAACCGGGGCGACCGAGTCGGTGTCGGGAGCCCAGTCCGAGCGGGCCGCGCCGGTCACGCTGGCCGACGGGGTGGCGTCGAACGGAACCCAGCCGAAGCCCTTGAGGTAGACCTCGGTCCACGCGTGGGCGTTGCGGTTGGTGATGACGTACGTGTCACCCTCGCGCTTGCCCCGGGTGAAGCCGAACGCCACCCGGGCCGGGATGCCCGCCTCGCGCGCCATCCAGGCCAGCGCCGCCGCGTACTGCTGGCAGTAGCCGACCTTGGTGTTGAGGAACGCGGCGATCTCGGAGCTGGCCCCGACGGGCTGCGTCGAGAGCCGGTAGGTGAACCCGTTCTTGGCCGAGAAGTACTGGTAGAGCGCCAGCACCTTGTCATAGTCGGTCTGCTTGCCCGCCGTCAGCTGGCTGACCAGCTTGGTGACCGTGGCGTCCTGCGGGTGCTCGGTGTTGAGGCGCACGATCGGGTCGCTGGCGTCCAGCGGCTCGGCCTGGCGCAGCTCGGCCGGGGTGGGCTTGGCCCGCACGTAGTCGAAGCCGAAGTTGAGGCCCTTGGTCGTGGTGCGGTTGGAGTAGACGACCTGCTGGTTGTTGTCGTAGAACCAGCCGCGCTGCTGCAGCCCCTCGACCCCCACCGTGTTCTGGTAAAGCGGCAGCATGCCCTGCGCGAGGTCATCGGTGATCTCGATCTGCGCGTGGTATTGGCGCAGCGCGCCGCCCACCGTGCCGCCGGTCGGGTCGGGCAGGCCCTGTGCGAGCGCGTTCCCGTTTGGCGTCCGGCTGCCGAAACCATTGCTGGTGAGCTGGTCGGCGACCCCGAACCGCAGGTAGTAGGGGGTCTGCTCGTCGGTCTGCAGCCGCACCAGCGGGACCTCGTCGGTGCGGGTCAGCTGGCCGCTCAGCGAGGCGAACAGGTTGATCCGCCCGCCGTTGCCGTTGCCGTTGCCGACGCCGACCCCGGTGCCGTTCTGGGTGAGCTGCGAGAGCAGCCCGCCGCTGATCGTGGGGACGAGCAGCGGCAGCAGCACGGCCGCGATCACGCCGACCACGCCGAGGCGGCGACCGGCCGCGGCCAGCGGCGACGGTTCCCACACGTCGACGTCGCGCCCGTCGCCGGTGAACCGGCGGCCGAACCGGCGTACCCGGTCGATGTTGTCGCTGACCAGCAGCCAGAGGAAGCCGCAGGCGCCGATGATGAACGGCAGCACCGGCACGCTGTCGACGTAGACCGCGACCGGCACCGAGTAGATGGCCAGCATCGGCAGGCCGGCCAGCGCGGGCTTGCGGGCCACGACGGTGAGCAGGTCGACCGCGATCGCGACCGAGCCGATGCCGAGCACCGTGACGAAGAGCAGGCCCTCCCGGTCGGGGACCGGCACGCCGTACGACCGGGTGTCCTGCCCGGCCTGGGTGAACAGATCGCCGAAGTGGGCGAACGCGGCCGGCCCGGGGATCAGGAAGTCTTCCCCGCTCGGGAACAGCCAGGTCAGGGTCAGCAGCAGCACCACGATCATGCTGAGCGCCTGGGCCCAGGCCGGGAACCGCAGTGTGCGGGCGCCCACCGCGGCCCCGGCGATCAGGCCCACCGTGAGCAGGCACTGCATCAGCCACGTGTAGCCGTCGAAGATCGACGCGATGGGCGCCGCCGCGAGCAGGGTCGCCCCGGCCGCGACGAGCCCCAGACGTCGCCGTCCGCTCATCGGTTCACTCCGCTCACGGTCTCGGCCATCGCCGCGCGCCAGGCGAAGCCGCTGGAACCGCGGGCGGCCGCCGGCCAGAGCGCGGGCAACGTCGACCCGTGCACCACCGGCACCGAGCGCCAGCCGCTGTGCACCAGGGCCAGCGCGGCCGCCGAGTGCTCGCGGTCGGACTCCTGCCGTTCGCCCGCGCTCAGGTTGACCCAGGTCGAACTGTCGATGGCGAAGCCGATGCAGGTCGCGCCGTTGCCGCGCAGACCGGCCAGCAACTCGGCCTCGGGCACGGTCAGCGCGCCGAAGATGCCGATCACCAGGCCGCCGTCGGAGCGGCGGCGCACCTGCTCGACCAGCACCGAGATGTCGCCGTTCTGGGCCAGTTTGACGTCGGCCAGGGTGTCGAGGATGACGCCCTCGCCGGTCGCCTCGGCCGCGTCGATGTCGACGCCCGAGCCGGTGACCAGCCGCAACTTGTAGCCCGCCTGACGCAGGTGCATCGCGATGCTGGCGGTCGCCGCGACGGCCCACTCGAAGCTGGCGGTCGGCCCCTCACCCCGGTGCGCGTAGACCCGGGTGTCGAGCACGACCGTGGCCCGGCTCTCCCAGGGCTGTTCCTCGCGGCGCACCATCAGTTCGCCGGTGCGCGCGGTGGAGCGCCAGTGCACCCGGCGCAGGTCGTCGCCGCGCCGGTACTCCCGGGTGGCGGCGTCGTCCTCGCCGTGCACGGCGACCGACCGGGCGCGGCTCTCGCCGGTGCCCGCGTACTCGCCCGCGAGCCGCACGGCCGGCAGCGTGACCACCTGGGGGATGACGGTGAGCTTGTCGACGCTCGGGAACGAGCGGGTCAGCTCGCACAGGCCGAACGGATCGGTCAACCGGATCACCAGCGGGCCGATCGGGTAGCGGCCCCGCACGTCGGCCCGCACCGTGTAGGCCACGCTGCTGGCCTGGTGGGAGCCGAGGCGTTCCAGCACCACCCGGGGGCGGCTGCCCAGCGCGTAGGGCAGCCTGTCCTCCAGGAGCAGGGTGCCGGTCGGCAGCCGGGACATGTTCTGCAGGCGCAGGATCACCCGCGCGCTCGAGCCGACCGGCGCGCGGCCCGGCTCGAGCGAGCGGGTGCAGGCCAGCTTGTATCGGCTGCGGCCCACGTAGGCCGCGGCGAGCAGGGGCAGCGCGGCGAGCAGCACGGCCACCCGCAGCAGGTCACGCTCGCCGAGGATGATCGCGGACACGCCCGCCGCGGCCGCGGCCGCGAGGAACGAACGACCGCGCGTGGTCAACCCGCGCAGGGCCTCCCGCATGCTCAGCGCCCCCGAGGCTCGTACTGGGTGCCGCCGCCGCTGTTGTTCCGGGTGTCGTACGGCGAGCGGCTGCGGTCGTGCGGCAACGGCAGCCGGTGCACGATCTCGGACACGATCGCGTCGGTCGTGCGCCGGTTGAGCTGCGCGTCGGCCGTCGGGATGATGCGGTGGGCGAGCACCGGGACGGCCAGCGCCTGCAGGTCGTCGGGGAGCACGTAGTCGCGGCCCTCGAGCGCGGCGACCGCCTTGGCCGTGCGGATCAGCTGCAGGGTCGACCGCGGGGACGCGCCGAGCCGCAGCTCCGGCGCCTCACGGGTCGCGGTGACCAGGGCGATCGCGTACTGCTGGACGGCCTCGGCCGCGTGCACGTCGCGCGCGGTGGCGATCAGCCGGCGAACCGTGGCGGCGTCGGTGACGGAGCGCAGGTCGTTCAGCGGGTCGTGCGCGTCGTGCCCGTCGAGCATGGCCAGCTCGGCCCGCGGGTCGGGGTAGCCCATCGCGATGCGGGCGGTGAACCGGTCACGCTGCGCCTCGGGAAGGGGGTAGGTGCCCTCCATCTCGATCGGGTTCTGGGTGGCGATGACCATGAAGGGCGCCTGCAGCTCGTACGTCGTGCCGTCGACCGTGACCTGCCGTTCCTCCATGCACTCCAGGAGGGCGGACTGGGTCTTGGGCGAGGCCCGGTTGATCTCGTCGCCGACCACCAGGTTGGCGAACACGGCTCCGGGCTTGAACTCGAAGTCGCGCGTCTCCTGGTTGTAGACGCTCACTCCGGTGACGTCGCTGGGCAGCAGGTCAGGGGTGAACTGGATGCGGCGGACGGAGCAGTCGATGGATCGCGCGAGGGCCTTGGCGAGTTTGGTCTTGCCCACGCCGGGCACGTCCTCGATCAGCAGGTGACCCTCGGCCAGCAGGACCGCCAGAGCGAGCCGGACCGTGGCGCTCTTGCCCTCGATGACCTGTTCGATGTTGGCCATGATGGCTTGCGTCGCGGCGCGGAAGTCCTCGTTCGGCATCGGTCCACCGGGCTCGTCCCAGGTCGGGGTTGTCACGGGCCTCCTCCAAGATTGGTGTGCGCGCCCCATCTTCGGCAGCCGGGGCGAAAGGGCAGCGAAAAGCTGAGCGAGCTGCCCCGTCACCACAGGTTAGCCCGATCACAGCAACTCGCCGAGGTCGGCCGCCGGGCTGATTCGACAGTCGTCAACCAGACATGAGTATCGGATAGGTAAAGAATCAGACATCGCTCTAGTTATATTTCCCGATGTTGAAGAGCATCAGCCATCGACGGGCCACACAAGTGAGGTGGGGACCGGCACGGGGTCAAGCCCCGGGCAGGGCCGCATCTGAGCCCGGCCGAGAGGGGCTGAGTTGAATCCGTTATCCGTACCGTCCGCAACCCGGCGGATGGGGGCGGCAGCCGCAGGTGTCTTTCTGCTAGCGGCCCTGCTGCCCGCGCAGGCGCAGGCCGCACCGCTGCCCGGCGCCGTGCAAGGAGCGACTGACGCCAAGTCGCAGCGCCGTGCCGACTACGACAGCCGCGCCAACCTGGCTGCTGCCGCTGTCGCGCAACCCACTGCCGCGCTGAACCGCGCCCTCGTGGCGCAGCCGTCGGCCGCCGCGGTGAACACCCTGCGGGACTCGCTGGGTGTGCAGGGCATCATCGACGTCGACCGGGCGACCGGCACCCCGCGCCGGGTGGCGAAGCTGGACGGCTTCCTGACCGGGCCCAGCAAGAAGAAGCCGGTCACCATCGCGCTCGACTACATCAAGGCCCACCCTGAGGTCTTCGGCCTCAACGCCGCCGCCCTGGCCGGCCTCGAGCTGCGCCAGGACTACGTCGACGTCGAGGGCACCCACCACCTGAGCTGGGTGCAGGTCGCCGACGGCGTGCCGGTGTTCGGCAACGGACTGAAGGCGCACGTCACCAAGGACGGCCGTCTGGTCCAGGTCGACGGCTCCCCGCTGAAGTCCCTCCCGGCCTCGGCCGGAGCGGCCAAGGTGTCCGCGACCGGCGCCCGCGCCGCCGCGGTGAAGGACGTCTTCGGAACCTCGACCGCCAAGGTCACCAAGACCGCGGCCGGCACCACGACGTTCAGCGACAACGGCAACGTCAAGCCGGTCTGGTTCCAGACCACCTCGGGCCCGCGCCTGGCCTGGCAGACGATCGTCGTCGACGAGGGCTACGTCCACGTCATCGACGCCGCCGGCGGCGAGGTGCTCTACCGCCACAGCACGATCGCCAACGACACCGCGGACGTCTGGACGAACTACCCCGGCGCGCCCAAGGGGGGCGTCGCCAAGTCGGTCGACATCACGGCCAAGGGCTGGCTGCCCAACAACGCGCGCCGGCTGTCGGGCAACGTCGCGCACGTCTACTCCGACGTGAACGACAACGACCTGCCGGACGCGTCCGAGGAGGTCGGCCCGTCCGGGCTGCGCAAGTGGGACTACCCGCTGGTCGACTTCAACGACGAGGTCGGTGGCCTCTGCTCGGCCGCCTACCCCTGCTCGTGGGACCCGGAGACGCCGAACTCGTGGCAGACCAACCGCAAGCAGAACGCGGTGCAGCTGTTCACGTTCCTGGGCACGTTCCACGACCACCTCAAATCCTCGCCGATCGGCTTCACCCGGGCGGCCGGCAACTTCGAGGCGGTCGACGGCGACGCGGTCCAGGGCCAGGCCATGGACGGCGCCAACACGGCGGCCGGCCTGCCCGACGGTGACCACACCGACAACGCCAACATGAACACCCCGCCGGACGGCATCCCGCCGGTCATGCAGATGTACCTGCTGACGCCGGGCCCCGGCTCGATCGCCGCCAACACCGGCGACGAGGCCGACGTCGTGTTCCACGAGTACACCCATGGCCTGTCCAACCGCCTCGTGGTGGACGCCAGCGGCAACTCGACGCTGAGCGCCCAGCAGGGTGGCGCGATGGGTGAGGCGTGGAGTGACTGGTACGCCTCGGACTACCTGTTCGCCAAGGGCCTCGAGAAGGACACGGCCAAGCCCGGCGAGGTGCTGATCGGCAAGTACTGGACGGCCGGTGACACGATCCGCACCGAGGCGCTGGACTGCAAGGTCGGCTCGTCGGCCACGGTCTGCCCCGGCACCCCGGGAGCAGGCCCCGGCGGCTACACCTACGGCGACTACGGCAAGATCTACTCGCGCGGTCCCGAGGTGCACGCCGACGGTGAGATCTGGGCCCAGACCCTGTGGGACCTGCGCGACGCCATCGGCAGCAAGAAGTCCCAGTCGATCGTGACCCGGGGCATGGAGCTGTCGCCGTCGAACCCGTCCTACCTGGACATGCGCAACTCGATCCTCGCCGCCGACCTGGTCGTCAACAAAGGCAAGAACCAGAAGGCGATCTGGAAGGTCTTCGCCAAGCGGGGCATGGGCTACTTCGCCGCCGCCATCGACGGCGACGACTCGCAGCCGGTCGAGGACTTCTCGACGCCGCCGTCGGCCGGCACGCCGCGGGGCGCCCTCAAGGGCAAGGTGACCGACACGGACACCGCCGCCCCGGTCTCCGGCCTGACCATCGCGTTCGGCGGTCACGCCTCCGGCTTCGCCGGTGACTACCGGGCCACCACGGCCGCGGACGGCACCTACACCATCTCCGGGATCATCCCGGGGACGTACGCCAAGGTCTACGCGCGCGGCGCCGGCTACGACATCGCCGTGAAGACCCTGTCGATCAACTCGGGCACCAAGACGGAGAACTGGACGGTCCGCAAGGACTGGGCGGCCTCCTCCGGCGGCGCGTCGATCGTCAGCTTCACCGGCGTCGACTACACCGGGTACGGCTGCGGCCCGAACCAGCTCATCGACCAGTCGCAGACGTCGGGCTGGGGTTCGGAGGTCGCCGACGGCGGCCAGAACGCGGTGATCCACCTCTCCGGCGCGGTAGACGTGTCCGAACTGGTGATCAACCCGTCGGCCACCTGTGGCGACGACGTCACCGCGGGCACCGGCGGCTACCGCGTCGAGACCTCGGCCGACGGCACGACCTGGGCGGTCGCCGCGAGCGGCACGTTCCCGGCCGGCACCGTCACGCCCACCCCGGTCGCACTGGCCGCGGGCACGGGCGACGCCATCGAGTACGTCCGGTTCTCGATGATCACCTCGCAGGGCCAGGACGCCGGCCTCTGCCCGGCCGGCCAGCCGCCGACGGTCAGTGGCTGCGTGTTCCTCGACAGCACCGAGCTGGCGGTCTACGGACCGGCGGCGTAGCGACCAAGCACGAGTGATACCGGTCGCCGTCCCCGGGCGGCGACCGGTATCATGCAAACCATGGCTCGGCGTTTCCTGCTTCTTAGCCGGCCGTGCTGCCACCGTCCGTAAGACGGCACAGCACGGCGACCCCTCCTGCGTGAGGGGTTTTTTTGTGCCCAGCCGCCATTGTGAAGAGAAGACGAGATGCCGACGATGAGCGAGTCAGAGACCCCGAAGTTCCGGTACACCGCCGCGCTGGCCAACGAGATCGAGCCGCGCTGGCAGGCCTTCTGGGCCGAGAACGGGACGTTCCACGCGCCCAACCCGGCCGGCGAGCTGGCCGACCCGGCCCACCCGCGGTTCGGGGCGCCCAAGCTGCACGTGCAGGACATGTTCCCGTACCCGTCCGGCTCGGGTCTGCACGTCGGTCACCCGCTCGGGTACATCGGCACCGACAGTTACACCCGCTACAAGCGGATGGCCGGGTTCAACGTGCTGCACCCGATGGGCTTCGACGCCTTCGGCCTGCCCGCCGAGCAGTACGCGGTGCAGACCGGCACTCACCCGGCGGTGACCACGGCGGCCAACGTCGAGCGGTACAAGGGTCAGCTGCGGCGGCTGGGGCTGGCCTACGACGACCGGCGTACGTTCGCGACCACCGACCCGGACTACTACCGGTGGACGCAGTGGATCTTCCTGCAGGTCTTCAACTCCTGGTTCGACCCGTCCGTCCGCAAGGCCCGCCCGATCGCGACGCTGATCGCGGCGTACGAGGAAGGGTCGCGGGTTGCCCCGGGCACGCCGTGGGCGGACCTGTCGCCGGTCGAGCGGCGCAAGCTGATCGACGACCACCGCCTGGCCTACGTCAGCGAGGCCCCGGTCAACTGGTGCCCCGGGCTGGGCACCGTGCTGGCCAACGAGGAGGTCACGCCGGACGGGCGCAGCGAGCGCGGCAACTACCCCGTGTTCCAGCGCAGCCTGAAGCAGTGGATGATGCGGATCACCGCGTACGGGGACCGCCTGATCGAGGATCTGGACACGCTGGACTGGCCCGAGCCGGTCAAGCACATGCAGCGCAACTGGATCGGCCGCTCGCGGGGCGCGCAGGTCTCCTTCGCCGCCGGCGACTTCTCGATCGAGGTCTTCACCACCCGGCCCGACACCCTGTTCGGCGCGACCTACATGGTGCTGGCGCCCGAGCACGAGCTGGTCGACCAGATCGCGCCCACGGCCTGGCCGACGGGGACGAACGCGAAGTGGACCGGGGGAGCGGGCACGCCGGCCGAGGCGATCGCCGCCTACCGGGCGCAGGCCGCGGCCAAGACCGACGAGGAGCGCACCGACGCCAAGGAGAAGACCGGCGTCTTCACCGGCGCGTACGCGACCAACCCGGTCGACGGCCGCAGCATCCCGGTCTTCATCGCCGACTACGTGCTGGCCGGCTACGGCACCGGCGCGATCATGGCGGTGCCCGGCCAGGACGAGCGCGACTGGGCGTTCGCCGAGGTCTTCGAGCTGCCGATCATCCGTACGGTGAAAGCTCCGGATGATTTTGAGGGCGCCTTCACCGGCGACGGCCCGGCGATCAACAGCGACTGGCTGGACGGCAAGGGCGTCGTCGAGGCCAAGGCCGAGATGATCACCTGGCTGGAGCAGCACGGGCACGGCAAGGGCGCGACCACCTTCCGGCTGCGCGACTGGCTGTTCAGCCGGCAGCGCTACTGGGGCGAGCCGTTCCCGATCGTCTACGACGAGACCGGGCTGCCGATCGCGCTGCCCGACTCGATGCTGCCGGTCGTGCTGCCCGACGTCGACGACTTCTCGCCGCGCACCTTCGACGCGGACGACGCGCAGAGCACCCCCGAGACCCCGTTGTCACGGAAGAAGGACTGGGTCACGGTCGAGCTGGACCTGGGCGACGGTCTGAAGACGTACACCCGCGAGACCAACACGATGCCCCAGTGGGCCGGCTCCTGCTGGTACGAGCTGCGCTATCTGGACCCGCACAACGAGAAAGTCCTGGTCGACCCGGACAACGAGGCCTACTGGATGGGCCCGCGCCGTGACGGCGACAGCGGTGGCATCGACCTGTACGTGGGCGGGGTCGAGCATGCCGTCCTGCACCTGCTGTATTCCCGCTTCTGGCACAAGGTGCTCTACGACCTGGGCCACGTCTCGTCGTTCGAACCGTTCCACCGCCTGTTCAACCAGGGCTACATCCAGGCCTACGCGTTCCGCGACTCGCGCGGCATGATCGTGCCGGCCGACGAGGTCGTCGAGCGCGACGGCAAGTGGTTCCTGGGCGAGCAGGAGGTCGTCCGCGAGTACGGCAAGATGGGCAAGGGCCTGAAGAACGTCGTCACCCCGGACGAGATGTGCGAGGAGTACGGCGCCGACACGTTCCGGGTCTACGAGATGGCGATGGGGCCGCTGGATGTGTCTCGGCCGTGGGACACCCGCGCGGTGGTCGGGTCGCAGCGGTTCCTGCAGCGGGTGTGGCGCCTGGTCGTCGACGAGGAGTCAGGTGCGCTGCGGGTCGGGGACGAGCCGCTGGAGCCGGCGGTGCGTAGGCACCTGCACCGGACGATCGCGGGGGTGCGGGACGACCTGGACGAGCTGCGGTTCAACACGGCCATCGCCAAGCTGATCGAGCTGACCAATACGCTGACGCCGCTGCCGTCGGTGTCGCGGGAGGCTGTCCAGCCGCTGGTGCTGATGCTGGCGCCGTTCGCGCCGCACCTGGCCGAGGAGCTGTGGGAGAAGCTGGGGCATTCGGGGACGCTGACGTATGTGGGGTTCCCGGTGGCTGATCCGGCGCAGCTGGTGGCTGCGTCTGTGGTCTACCCGGTTCAGGTGAACGGGAAGGTGAAGGCTCGGATCGAGGTGTCGCCGTCGGCGGATGAGGCTTCGGTGCGGGCTGAGGCGCTGGCTGCGGTGGCTGATGTGGTGGCCGGCCGGGAGCCTAAGAAGGTCATCGTGGTGGCGGGTCGGCTGGTCAGCGTGGTCGTTTAGGACCCTGGGGCGCTGCCCCAGACCCCGGCCAACGCTCGGAGATCGTCTGGCGATGGTTGCGGTGGGGCTTGGGTGATCTCCTCGCGTCGGCTTTCTCACGATGAGGGCTGGGGCTGCCGGCGCGAGGAGATCACCCAAGCTGGGGCTGATTGGGGGCGCGCTGAGCCATTCAGGGGTGTTGGCGCGAGGGGCGCGGAGGGAAAGCAAAAGCCCCGCCGCTGGGTAGCGACGGGGCTTTGTTGCTTGGTCAGGCGGTGGCGGCGGCCTTCTTGGCGGAGCGCTTCCACCAGAAGACGATGCTGGTGGTCAGGGTGAAGCCGATCAGGGCGGGGGCCAGCGAGAGCGGGCTCATCTCGCCGGGCTTGACGACCGCGGCGCCGATCACGGCGTAGGAGATGGCGGACGGGATGCTGGCCAGGGTGGTGCCGAGCAGGTAGCGCTTGCGGCAGACGCTCGTCGTGCCGTAGGCGTAGCCGACCAGGCCGAAGGGGGCCAGCGGCAGGAAGCGGACCAGCAGGACGGCGGAGAGGCCGCGGCGGTTGAGCCAGCCGTCGAGGCGCTGCAGCTTGCCGCCGGTGCGGGCCGAGAGGGCGCCGCGGCCGACCCAGCGGCCGGCGTAGTAGGTGGCGGCGGCGGCGATGATGGCGGCGGCCAGGGCCGTGGCGGCGCCGGTGGCCGCGCCGAGCAGGGCGCCGCAGGCCAGGGTGATCGCCGTGCGGGGGACCAGCACCGAGAGGAGCAGGCCGCCGATCACGGCGATGGCGACCGCGGCCGCGGGGCCGATGGCAGCCACGGTGTCGGCGATGTCGCGCAGCGGGAGGACCGCGGCGGCGACGGCCACGCCGCCGACGATGGCGCCAAGAATGCCGAATCGGACGAGGCGTCGTTTCCAGCTCATCGGGGCCGAAACCGGCTGATCGGCCGGTGTGGTCGGCAGGGCCGGCATGGTCTGAGAAGCCTGAGGGTCCGCCGCGAGGTTGACGCCCCGCGGGGCGATCAGGATGTCAGTCATGCAGTCGTACCGTCCCTTGTTCGTCGGGGTCAGGCGCCGGCGGCGGCGAGTCTCTCGGCTCGCAACCTTTCGGGCCAGGTGTCGTCGACCGGGGCAAGACTATCCGCGCCGATCGCCCAACGCAGTAGCAGATCGGCTATCGCTGGGTTGCGAGCGAGCGCCGGCCCGTGGGAGTAGGTGCCCAGGATCTTCCCGTGCCAGGCTCCCTCGGTTTGGCTGTCATTGCCGATCCCGGCGGTCACCCGGGCCAGCGGAGTGGCGCCCGGGCCCAGGTGGGTGCGGCCGCCGTGGTTCTCGAAACCGCTGAGCGGGGGCAGGCCCAGCCGCGGGTCGATGTCGCCGCGGAGCTCGCCGACCGCGCGGGTCTCGCCCCGGTCGGAGTGCAGGTCGAGCAGGCCCAGCCCGGGACATTTGGTCCCCTTGGCGAAGAACGAGTGACCGAACAGCTGGTAACCCGCGCAGATGGCCAGCACAGCCGCGCCCTGGTTGACCGCCCGGTGCAGGCCGCCGTCGTTGATCAGTCGCTGGGCCGCGAGCGCCTGCGGGCCGTCCTCGCCGCCGCCGATCAGATAGATGTCGGCGGTGGAGGGCATCGGCTGGTCGGAGCGCACCGAGTAGGTCTCGACCGGGATGCCGCGCAGGGCGGCCCGGCGGGCCAGGATCAGCAGGTTGCCCCGGTCGCCGTAGGTGGAGAGCAGGTCCGGGTAGATCCAGACGATGCGCAGGGTGCTCTCACTCATGGTTTTCCTTCTGTTTTCCGCCGCGGGGAAGCTCAGTTGACACGGTCCAACTCCGCTCGGATGTCCTGGAACGCCGTGTAGTTGGCGATCACCTCGAGGCGGCCCGGCGGCACCGACCGGATCGCCTCCTCGAAAGTCAACACGTGCCGGAAGGCGATTCCGTTCACCTCGAGGCGCACCGCGAGGTCGTACGCCCGGTCGCCGGTGATCAACACCGGGCGGTTGTGCAGGGGCGCGAAGTCGACGTCGTAGAGCCACGAGGTGTCGAACCCGTCGGGGTCGCGGGCGTTGATGGAGAGCAGCGTGGGCGCCTGCTCGGCCATGTCGAACGCCTCGAGCCAGCTGGCCGGGTTCTTGGCCAGCAGCAGCCGGATGTTGCGGCCGTCCCGGTCGACCTGGGCGTAGCGGCCGGCCACCGAGGCCACCGTGGTGAGCCGGGGGAGCGCCTCGATCGGGCGGACGCCGAACTCGGCCGCCAGGGCCAGCGCGGTCGCCGCGTTGCCCAGGTTGACCGTGCCGGGCAGCTGCAGCTTGACCAGGTGCCAGTCGCCGCGCGGGTCGGTCACACCGTCGTCCTCGACCCGCCACTGGGCCTGCGGGCGGCGCAGCGGGCAGCCGGTGCACCACCAGTCGCCGTTGGCCCGCTCGATGGGGTCGCCGCTCTCGGGGCAGACCCACGAGTCGTCGTGCCAGCGCTGGCCGGCGCTGAACCAGGTGATGTGCGTGGAGCCCCGGGCCGCCCAGACCACCATCGGGTCGTCGGCGTTGGCCACCACGGCCACGTCCGGGTGGCCGGCAAGGGCGGTGCGCCACATCTGCGCCATCATCGCCACCTCCTTGGCCCGGTCGAGCTGGTCGCGCGAGAGGTTGAGCAGCGCCACCACCCGGGGCTGGGTCTCGTCGATCACCCGGGCCAGGTAGTGCTCGTCGACCTCGAGCACCGCGAACGGCGTCGCCCCGGCCTTGGCCAGCGCGGACGTGTGCCCGGTGGGCATGTTGGCGCCGAACGAGTTGGTGGCCACCGGGCCGAGCACGCCGAGCGCGGCTGCCGCCAGCCGGGTGGTCGTCGTCTTGCCGTTGGTGCCGGACACCAGCGCGATCGCGCGGCCCGCGGCCAGATGGCCCAGCAGGTCTGGATCGATCTTGAGACCGATCCAGCCGCCGATGACCGAGCCGTCGCCGCGGCCGGCCGCTCTGGAGAGCGCAGCAGCGGTCTTCGACACGGAGGTCGCGACCTTGGCCCGCAAGGGCATCTTCCCGTCCGTCACGGCGACGAGGGTACCGGAACGGGACGTTACGTCGAGTTGCCGAGACGGCAGTTCCGCCCACCCGTGCGGCGGGTCGGCCGGCGGCATCGAGATCGGCCATTCGGTGGACCCCATTTTTGGCCTGTCAGAACGGTTTGAAAGGCGTACGAGTGAATTTCGGGTCTTCGTCACCCATTTGAGGACCAGTTTTTATGTGTTCTGATTCACCCGTAACCTTCCACATTCAGTAATTGACCCATTACCCGAGGTCATGGCATTTGTTTGCCGTCGGTACCAAATCGGACAGGGTCTGATATGCCAAACACGCTTAGTAACTGAACCGCCTCCTGCGACGGCCCAGAAATTGGGGTAGCAAGGTCTGGCCGGCAGCGACCGCTCGCCGACTTGCGTCGACCTGGTTCACGCCGAGCCCTGCCCCGGGCCGGTCGACGCGACCATCCAGAAGTACGCACCACCGACTCAGGCAGACGGGGGCAGGGACGGGGGACCCATTTCTGGTCCACTCCGCGTCACCCGCTCCGGTGGCGAGCACGGAGAAGGCCCTTGGGGTGAAGTCGCGAACCTTGCGGCCGGGCAACCTTCCCGCCCGAACCCGACAGCTAACCTCGCAGGCGTGCCGGAGGGATATCTCTACCGTGCACGAACTCAGTTCGAGCCGTGGCCGCCGCATGTCCGGCGCCGGTGCCATCGCACTGTCCCTTGGTCTGTGCCTCTGCGCAGGCCAGCTGATCGGCACCCCTGCCGCCAGCGCCGCCACCCCCATCGTCACGGCGGCCGCAGCGTCCGCCAAGATCAAGCCCTCGGTCCGCAGCTCGATCTCCACGAGGTCGGTTGCGTACGGCGGCAAGGTCAAGCTGACGGCGAAGTACATCAACCCGGCCAACGGCAAGGTGATCACTTCGGGCACGGTCCGCCTCCAGGCGCTCCGTGGCAGCAAGTGGGTCAACTTCACCGCCAAGGCCCTCGGCAAGACCGGCACGGTCACGCTGACCGGGGAGCCGCACCTGAGCGGCCGCATGCGCGCCTACTACGTGGGCACCCCGACCTACAAGGCGGTGGCCGGTGGCTCGTTCACGGTGACCGTCAAGGCCAAGAACGCCACCAAGGTGATCGCCGAGGCCAAGAAGCACGTCGGGTCGCTCTACAAGTACGGCGCGTCTGGCCCCAGTCGCTTCGACTGCTCGGGCTACACGATGTACGTGTACAAGAAGGCTGCCGGGAAGAGCCTCCCCCACAAGGCGAACTCGCAGCAGAAGTACGGCAAGGCGGTCGCCAAGGGCAGCAAGCAGGTCGGCGACCTGATCGTCTTCCGCAACGGCTCGTACGGGTACCACGCCGGCATCTACGCCGGTGGCGGTTACATGTACGACTCCCCGCACACCGGCGCGCGGGTGTCCAAGCGCAAGATGATCGGCACCAATTACGTGGTCCGCCGGCTGGTCTGACGCACGACGTCGGATTGACGGCACCACAGACTCAGCGGGGCGCGACCGATTCGGTCGCGCCCCACTGTCTTCACTGCTCTTACTGCAATGCTCAGGCCGGGATCTCGGCCGTGGTGACCAGGGTGGCGCGGCCGAGGATGTGGCCCGCCATGGTGAAGCCGAGGAAGGCCGGGCTGGCCTCCGCGGGCACGCCGATGTCCTCGACGTCGAGAGCGTGCACGGTGATGAAGTAGCGGTGAGCGCCGTGACCGGCCGGCGGGGCCGCGCCGATGAAGCGGGCCGAGCGCGCGTCGTTCTGCAGTTGATAGGCGCCGGCGGGCAGGCCGGAGCCGGTGTCGTCGCCCGCGCCCTCGGGCAGCGAGGTCGTGTCGCCCGGGATGTTGGCCACCGACCAGTGCCAGAAACCGGACTGGGTGGGCGCGTCCGGGTCGTAGACGGTGACCGCGTAGCTCTTGGTCCCGGCCGGGGCGCCGCTCCAGCTCAGCTGCGGGGAGACGTCCGCACCGCCGGGGACCCCGAACAGGCCGGACATCTGCGGCGCCGCGAACGGCTTGCCGTCCTCGACGGTCGTGCTGGTCAGCGTGAAGCTCGGCACCTCGGGGAGGCGCGCGAACGGATCGTTGCCGCTCATGCCTTCTTCTTTCGTCGGTTCGGTCGCCTTGATGATCGATGACGCTATCAATAATCGATTATATTGGGTAGCGTGACGGTCGTGACAAGTAGCTCCGCTGAAGGTTCCCGTTCCGAGCGGGTCTATACGTTGCTGCGGGCCGCCGTGCTGCACGGTGATTTCGCCCCGCAGCAGGCGCTGAAGCCGCAGGAGCTGGCCACCCACCACGGCGTGAGCCTCGCCGTCGTCCGCGAGGCGCTGTTGCGACTGGTCGGCGAGGGCCTGGCCGAGCGGCGGCCCAACCGGGGCTTCGCCGTGCCCGCCACCGGCGCCGAGCGGTGGCAGCGGATCGCCGAGGCTCGCTCGGTCATCGAGCCGGCCATGCTGCGTCTCGCGATCGAACGCGGTGACCTGGAGTGGGAGTCGCACGTGCGGGCCGCCCACCACCGGCTGGCCGGCACCACCGCCGGCGTCGTCCAGGCCAACGACGTCTGGTCCGAGGCGCACCGCCGCTTCCACCGCACTCTGCTCGAGGCCTGCGGCAACGAGGTCCTGCTGGCCGCGTTCGACCGCCTCTGGTGCGAGAGCGAGCTGGCCCGCCGGTGGTCCGCGCACACCGACCCCACCCGCGACCCCGCCGCCGAGCACCTTGCTCTGGAGGAGGCCGTGCTGGCTCGCGACGCCGACCGGGCCGCCGCCCTGCTCCGCCGGCACGTCCTGCACACCGCCGAGGCGCTGGCCTGATCCGGCGCCCCCTATCGCTCCACCCGGCGCTCCACATTCCTCCCCGGGGCTCTCCACTTTCCTCCCGGAGGGGGTTGACAGCGTTGCCGTCTGACGGTTTTGGGCGTGTTCATCCGGGTTCTTGACAACGGGCGCTAGAGGATGTCGGAAACCGGACGGGGTTGATCATGCTCTGCCCCTCCACTTCCCACCCACCGCGTTGAGCTGGGATTTCGCGTGCGAACAAGCTTCGCGAAGCCGCCCAATCGGCTTGCGGGTGGAGGGAAGTGGAGTAGAGTGGAGCGCAGTGGCAGGGCCGAAGGAACACAAACCTGAGGGGCCTGCCGGCCCGAGTTGACAGGCGGACCGCGAACCGCCCAGGGGCAGGGGGTAAGGGGCCGATGTTTCTCGGCACGCATACCCCACGCCTCGATGACAAGGGGCGGCTGATCCTTCCGGCGAAGTTCCGTGATGAGCTGGCGGGAGGTGTCGTGATCACCAAGGGGCAGGAACGTTGTCTGTACGTGTTCCCGATGCCGGAGTTCCAGCGCATCGCGGGCCAGCTGCGTGAGGCGCCGGTGACCAACAAGGCGGCCCGGGCCTACAGCCGGGTCTTCTTCGCCAGCGCGCACGACGAGGTTCCCGACAAGCAGGGGCGGGTCACCATCCCTGGGCACCTTCGGGGGTACGCGGCCCTCGACCGCGAGCTCGTCGTGATCGGCGCGAGCACCCGGGTCGAGATCTGGGACAAGCAGTCCTGGGACGACTACCTCGCGGCGAGCGAAGACGAGTTCGCCGACATCGAGGAGGGGGTGCTGCCCGGCGGACTGTAAGGCAGGCAGAGCACTCGGCTGGGCCCGCGAAAGCCCGGACGTCAGTGCCGCCGTACTGCGAGATCTCCAGCCGCTCCCGCTCCTGGCGCCTCTTCCCCGGTGCCAGGCGCGTGTCCGGCCAAGGGCGCGCCCGATGGCAACGGGCACGAGCGGATGGGGATCTGGCGGTACGGGGCGACGTCCGGACTGTGCCAGGGGTGGCACAGGCCGCGGAACTTGTGAACAGCGCGGCGATGTGACGAACCGGCAGGTCGGTGCCGGGGCGGGCACAAGGTAGCAGTCGGGGTGGGGCAATGGGGGTCGACATGGGGGAGCTCCGCGGCACGCACGTGCCGGTGCTGCTCGAGCGCTGCCTCGAGCTGCTCGCCCCCGCGCTCGAGCTGCCGGGTGCGGTGCACGCCGACTTCACGCTGGGCCTGGGCGGGCACGCCGAGGCCGTCCTCGAACGTTTTCCCGACGTGGTCCTCATCGGACTCGACCGGGACACCGAGGCGCTCGCCTTCTCGCGAAACCGCCTGGCCCGGTTCGCCGGCCGTACGCACCTGGTGCACGCGGTCTACGACGAGCTGCCCCGGGTGCTCGACGAGCTCGGCGTGCCGGCGATCCACAGCGGGTTGTTCGACCTGGGCGTCTCCTCGTTGCAGCTCGACGAGGCCGACCGCGGTTTCGCGTACGCGCAGGATGCTCCGCTCGACATGCGGATGGACCAGACCTCCGGCTTCACCGCCGAGCAGGTCGTCAACGAGTACGAGCCGGGCGCACTGGTCCGGATCCTGCGGGTGTACGGCGAGGAGAAGTTCGCGCCCCGGGTCGTCTCGTCGATCGTCCGCGAGCGGCAGAAGGGGCGGATCACCTCCACGACCCGGCTGGCCGAGCTGGTCAAGGAGTCGATCCCGGCCGCCGCGCGACGAACGGGTGGAAATCCCGCGAAAAGAACGTTTCAAGCGTTACGTATTGAGGTAAATGGCGAACTCGCCGCGCTCGAAGCCGCCGTACCGTCGGCTTTGGATGCATTGGCGCCGAAGGGGCGCCTTGTGGTGATGAGCTACCAATCTCTGGAGGACCGGATCGTCAAGCGCGCCCTCACCGCGAGGACGCGCAGCACCGGGCCGATCGATCTGCCGGTCGAGCTGCCTGGAACGGGTCCGACGCTGCGGTTGCTGACAAGGGGGTCAGAACCGCCCAGCGAGCAGGAGGTTGCGGCCAATCCGCGAGCGGCTTCGGTGAAGCTGCGCGCGGTCGAGCGCCTCGACCAGCACGATGCGACACCCGGGACCGCCCGCGAACGGTCCCGACTGTCTACAACGCACGGGGGACAAGGGCGGTTACGCCCGGGGGCACGTGAAGAGGGGGAGGGAAAAGCATGAGCGAGCGCACCCAAGCGCCGCGGTCGGGGGGCCGGGCCGCGGAACCGCAGCGTCCGGCGACCGGACGGCGCGACACCGGGATGAGCCGCGATGCGGATACCCCGGGAAACGCCGCCCGGGGGGCGCGGCGTTTCGCCGGCGAGGCGGGGGACGGCGGAGCACGCCGGTCCGACACGCGCCGGTCAGGGACCCGGGACTCCCGTGAGCCGCGCCGCGCCGCGGGTAACGAGCGGGGCCGGGGCTCCAAGGTCGACGCTCCGATCGCCGGCGCCACAGCGCTGAAGATCGAGGCCGAGCCGCTGCGGGCCACCGACGCCGCTCCGGCGCCGCGTCTGCAGGTCGCCCCGCCGCCGCCGATCCACGGTGGCCTGCGGGCGCCGTTCGCGGCGGGCCTCATCGGCGTGGTGATCGTCGGGGTGCTCGGCATCCTGCTGATCAACACGAAGACCAACGAGAACTCGTTCCGCATCACCGACCTGCAGAAGCAGAACACCGCGCTGGAGAACCAGCAGCAGGATCTGGACAACCAGCTGGTCAACGCGTCGAGCATCGGCAACCTGGACGCCGCCGCGCGCCGGCTCGGCCTGGTCAAGGCCGAGAAGGTCGGCCGGATCCGGCTGCCCGACGGCAAGATCATCTACATGCCGGGCCCGGCCGAGGGCAAGGTCGCCATCACCCACCCGGACGCCGTGACCGACAAGGGCGAGGAGAACATCTCACCCGCCGACGGCACCGGCACCGGAACCGGCCTCGGGCGGTAAGCCGCATGCCGCCGGGAAACGACGACACTCCACCGCGCCGGGGCTCTCAGCCCCGGCGCGGCACGTCTCGTGACGTGCCGCCCGAGGACGAGCGGACGGGCAAGCAGAGCCGCGGTTTCGGCGGCATCGGCGACGCCCGGGCCTACACCCCGCGCGGCCGCACGGTGGCCGAGCGCGACCAGCGCACCCGTTCACCGCGGGCCGGGCGCACCTCCGACCCGTTCCGGCCCGCGCTCCAGGTGCTCGACGGCGGTCAGCCGGCGCGCCGGGGCCGCCCGACGGTGGAGCCCGAGCCGCAGCCCGAGCCACCGAAGAAGAGCCCGGCCAAGAAGGCCCCCGCGCGCGCCGAGAAGAAGCCGCCGCCGCCCCGCAGCCGCCGCCCGGAGCCCGACCTCGACGACGAGGACGAGTTCGACGACGAGCCCGGTGATCTCGACCGCCGCCGTCGCCGCACGGTCTCGCGCAGCGGAGCGGCCCGCACCGCGGCCGACCGCGGCCGCGCGCGGACGACCGCGACCAAGACCGCCCGCTCGGGCCGCCCGACGGCCGCTCCGCGTACCGCGAAGGCGGTGCTGCCGCGCACCGGGAAGCCGGTCTCACCGCGTACCGGGAAGGGCGCCGGACCACGACGTGCCGTGCCCGGACCGAGGGTCGACCGCGCGGTCCGCGCGGTGGTGTCCGAGCCGCCGAAGCTGGCCAACAGCACCCGGCGGCTGCGCATCGGCGCCGTGCTCGCGCTCTCCCTGTTCGTGATGATCGGCGTCCGGCTGGTGGTCCTGCAGGTCGCCTCGTCGCCGCAGGACGCGGCCCGGCTGCTCGATCTGCGCGAGGACCGGCTGGCCAAGGTCCGGCTGCCCGCGCCGCGGGGCAGCATCCTGGACCGGGACGGCACCGTGCTGGTGCACAGCGTCGAGGCGCGCTTCGTCGGCGCCGACCCCGAACTGGTCAAGGACCCGGTGCTGACCTCGTCGATCCTGTCCCCGATGATCGGCGTCCCGCAGTCCACGCTGATCCCGCTGATGACCCCGCACAAGCAGCCCGGTGGCAGTCAGTCGCGGTTCGAGTTCCTGGCGCAGGGTGTCGACATCTCGACCGGCGACCGGATCGCCGCGATGAAGCTCGGCGGCATCGTGGTCAAGGAGGACGAGCGCCGCGACGTGCCGAACGCCAACCTGGCGGCCAACCTGATCGGCTGGACCGGCGCCGACAACTCCGGTCTGGAGGGTCTCGAGGCGCGCTACGACTCGCTGCTGCGCGGCGCCGACGGCGAGCGGATCTTCGAGATCGGCAAGGGCGACCTCAACAAGCCGATCCCGAGCGGGTACGAGAAGTACACCGCACCCCAGCCGGGCACCTCGCTGCAGCTGACCATCGACGGCGACCTGCAGTACGAGGTGCAGCGGATCCTGGCCGAGCAGGGCAAGAAGACCAAGGCCACGATGGCCGGCGCCGTGGTCATCGACGTCAGGACGGGCGAGGTGCTGGCCCAGGCCAGTTATCCGAGCTACAACGCGGCGAAGCCGCTGGACGCCACACCGACCGAGCGGGAGGACGCGCCGAGCAGCATCGTGGCCGACCCGGGCTCGATCCACAAGGCGTTCATCTTCGGCGCGGCCCTGCAGGAGGGGCTGATCACGCCGGACTCCACGCTGGCCATCGGCCCGGCCCTGGAACGTGGCGGTTACCGCTTCCAGGACAGCCACATGCAGAAGAAGGGCACCAAGATGACGATGCCCGGCCTGCTGGCCTACTCGTCCAACGTGGGCACGATCCTGATCGCGGACATGCTCGGCAAGCAGAAGGTCTACGAGTACCAGCAGAAGTTCGGGCTGGGCAAGGCGACCAACGAGGGCATGCCGGGCGAGGCCACCGGCCGGATCCTCACGCCGGACGAGTGGAGCGGCTCGGCGTCGGGCTCGGTGCCGATCGGCATGAGTGTGGACGCCACACTGGTGCAGATGGCGGCGGGCTACGCGGCGATCGCGAACGACGGCGAGTACATCCAGCCGCACCTGATCAAGTCGATGATCTCGGCCAAGGGGACGACCGGCGCCGGGGCGCCCGAGAAGCACCGGGTGCTCGACCCCGACGTGGCCGCCGAGCTGCGCACCATGATGGAGGCGGTCGTCGACAACGACGGCGCCACCGGCACGCAGGCCGCGGTCACCGGTTACCGGGTGGCGGGCAAGACGGGCACCGGCAAGCGGCTGATCGACGGCCAGTACACGAGCGCCAACTACGGTTCGTTCATCGGCATGGCGCCGGCCGACAACCCGCGGTACGTCATCGCGGTCTCGGCCGACGTGCCCAAGGGCACCGGTGGCGACGTGGCGGCTCCGGCGTTCGCCAAGATGATGTCGTTCGCGCTGCTGCACTACCGGGTGCCGCCGTCCTCGACGCCGGCGCCGAAATTCAAGATCAAGCCGTGACTCTTTCCACCCCGCGCCGGGGCCGCCGCATGGCGTTTTCCGTGCCGCGCCCGGTACGGGGTAGGGTCTGACGCCGTGCCCGGCATACCCCGTCCCGCGACCGTTGCTCCCTATCGGCTGGCACGTCTGGCGGCCCTGCTGCCGGCCACGCTGACCGGCGAGGACGCGGAGGTCACCGGCATCACGCACGACAGCCGGGCGGTCCGTCCGGGCGACCTCTACGCGGCCCTGCCCGGCGCGAACCGGCACGGCGCCGAGTTCGTCACCGAGGTGGCGGCGGCCGGCGCGGTCGCGGTGCTGACCGACGCGGCCGGCCACCTGGCCGCCTCCGCCGCGGGGCTGCCGGTGCTCGTGGCCGACGACCCGCGGGCGGTGCTCGGCACGGCCGCGGCGGCGATCTACGGCGACCCGTCCGGGCGGCTCACGATGATCGGGATCACCGGCACGGCGGGCAAGACGTCGGTGGCCTACCTGGTGGAATCGGGCCTGCGGGCGGCCGGTGTGGTGACCGGGCTGATCGGCACGGTCGAGACCCGCATCGGCGACCTGGTCGTCGACAGCGTGCGCACCACCCCCGAGGCGACCGACGTGCACGCGATCCTCGCCGCGGGCCTCCAGCGCGGGGTCGGCGCGGTGGTCATGGAGGTCTCCAGCCACGCCCTGGCCATCGGCCGGGTCACCGGGATCGGCTTCACGGTCGGCGGCTACACCAACTTCGGCCTCGACCACCTCGACTTCCACGCCGACGTCGACGACTACTTCGCGGCCAAGGCGAAACTGTTCGACGGCCGCTGCCGGTTCGAGGTGCTCAACCTCGACGAGCCGGCCCTGCGGCCGCTGTTCAAGCCGTCCACGATCAGCTATTCGGCGGCCGGCGACCCGGCCGCGACCTGGTGGGCCAGTGACGTGCGGCCGTCGGCGTTCGGCCAGCGGTTCGTCGCGCACGGCCCCGGCGTCGAGGTCGAGGCGGGCGTGGCCCTGCCCGGCCGGCACAACGTGGCCAACGCGCTGCTGGCCCTGGCCGCTCTGGTCGCGACCGGGGTCGACGCCCGGGTCGCGGCGGACGGCATCGCGGCCTGCCCGGGGGTGCCGGGCCGGCTCGAGCAGGTGGCCGCGCCGGGCGAGGTGCTCGGGGTGGTCGACTACGCCCACAAGCCGGACGCGATCGTGGCCGCCCTGGCCGCGCTGCGCGAGCTGGCCACCGCGCGCGGTGGCCGGCTGATCGGCCTGATCGGGGCGGGCGGCGACCGGGACAAGGGCAAGCGCCCGCTGATGGGCGCGGCCTCGGCCCGCGGGGCCGACCTGGTGATCGTCACCGACGACAACCCGCGCACCGAGGACCCGGCGGCCGTCCGGGCCGCGGTCCGGGCCGGTGCCGAGGAGGCCGGGTCGACTGCGAAGATCATCGAAGTCCCCGGGCGGCGGGCCGCGATCGACGAGGCGGTCCGGCTGGCCTCGGCCGGCGACGTGATCGCGCTGCTGGGCAAGGGACACGAGCGGGGCCAGGAGGTGGACGGGCAGATGCTGCCGTTCGACGACCGGATCGAGCTCGCCGAGGCGCTGACCGCCGCGGCCGGAGGCACCTCGTGATCGCACTGACGCTGGCCGAGATCGCGGAGATCACCGGAGGCCGCGTGGTCAACGCGGAACCGGGTCTCGTGGTCACCGGGGGAGTGGAGTACGACTCCCGCAAGGTCGGCCCGGGTGGCCTCTTCGTCGCGTTCGAGGGCGAGAAGGTCGACGGGCACGAGTACGCGGGCACCGCGGTCGCGGCCGGGGCGGCCGCAATCCTGAGCACCCGCGACACCGGGCAGCCGGGCGTGGTCGTCGACGAGCCCCTCCAGGCCCTGGCCGCGCTGGCCCAGGTCGTGGTCACCCGGCTCGACGGGCTCACCGTCGTCGGCCTGACCGGCTCGAACGGCAAGACCAGCACCAAGGACTACATCGGTCAGCTGCTCGCGCGGCTCGGCCCGACCGTGGCGCCGGCCGGCTCGCTCAACAACGAGCTGGGCTTTCCGTACACGGTGCTGCGGGCCGGCCCCGAGACCCGCTTCCTGGTGCTCGAGATGGGTGCGCGCGGCATCGGCCACATCCGCTACCTGACCGACATCGCCCGGCCGTCGATCGGCGTGGTGCTCAACATCGGCGCGGCCCACCTGGGCGAGTTCGGCACGGTCGAGGGCACCGCCCGGGCCAAGGGCGAGCTGGTCGAGGCGCTGCCGGCCGACGGCGTGGCGGTGCTCAACGCCGACGACCCGCTCGTGGCCGGGATGGCGCCGCGCACGACCGCCCGGGTGGTGCGGACCGGCGAGTCGGCCGAGGCCGAGGTGCGGGCGACCGAGGTGAGCGTCGACGACACCGGACGGGCCTCCTACACGCTGCATTTCGAGGGCCGGTCGGCGCGGGTGCGGCTCGCCGTCGCCGGGCGCCACCAGGTCGCGAACACTCTCGCGGCCGCCGCGGTCGCGCTGTCGGCCGGGCTGCCGTTCGACGAGCTGGCGGCCGCGCTCGGTGAGATCGGCATCGTCTCGGTCCGCCGGATGGACGTCTTCACCCGCGCCGACGGCGTCACGGTGATCGACGACTCGTACAACGCCAATCCGTCCTCGACCTCGGCCGCGCTGCACGCGCTGGCCTCGATGGCGGGCGGTCGGCGCACCACCGCCGTGCTCGGCTACATGGCCGAGCTGGGCGAGCACGAGCAGTCGGGGCACGAGGAGGTCGGCCGGCTCGCCGCCGGGCTCGGCGTGGACCGGCTGATCGTGGTCAGCGCCGAGGCCGCACCGATCGCGGCCGGCGCGCAGGCCGTCGAGGGGTGGAAGGGCGAGGCCGTCGTCGTGGCCGACCAGGCCGCGGCCGTCGAGATCCTCGCCGGTGACCTCGACGGCGGCGACGTCGTGCTGGTCAAGGGTTCCCGATACCGCACGTGGGACGTGGTGGACGCACTGCGCCCTGGCCCGAGGAGTGAGCGAAGCGAGCCCCGCAGTGGCGGGCCCGGCAAACTCCGCCCTGGCCCGAGGAGTGAGCGAAGCGAGCCCCGCAGTGGCGGGCCCGGCGAACTCCGCTCCGAGGAGGTTCGCCCGTGAGGGCAGTCATCGTCGCGGCCGCGGTCGCGTTCATCATCTCGCTGTTCGGCACCCCGGTGGCGATCCGTGTCTTCACGGCGCTCAAGGCCGGTCAGCCGATCCGCACCCTGGGCCCGGCCAGCCACCAGGGCAAGAAGGGCACGCCCACGATGGGCGGCGTCGTCTTCATCGTGGCCACGGTCTTCGCGTACGCGGCCGGGCACGTCGCCCTGACCACGCTGCCCGAGCGGCAGATCGCGCAGGAGTCGCCGACCATGACGGCGCTCGTCCTGCTCGGCCTGTTCGTCTTCTGCGGCGTGGTCGGCTTCCTCGACGACTTCCTCAAGGTGCGCCGCAAGAACTCCGACGGCCTGAGCGCCAAGGGCAAGCTGCTCGGTCAGCTGATCGTCGGCGGCGCGTTCGCCGTGGTCGCGCTGTACGTGCCGAGCACCAACGGCGAGACGGTGGCCAGCGAGCGCATCTCGTTCATCCGCGACATCAGCTTCCTGGACGTCGGCAAGGTCGGCTCGGTGCTGGTCTTCGTGTTCGTCATCATGGCCATGTCCAACGGCGTGAACCTCACCGACGGCCTCGACGGCCTGGCCACCGGCGCGTCCATCCTCGTGCTGGGGGCGTACTCGCTGATCGGCTTCTGGCAGTACCGGCACTGGTGCGGTGACTCGGACTACCAGCGGGTCAACGACTACTGCTACCAGGTGCGGGACCCGCTGGAGATCGCCATGATCGCGGCCGCGGCGGCGGCCGCCTGCGTCGGCTTCCTGTGGTGGAACACGTCCCCGGCCCGGATCTTCATGGGTGACGCCGGCGCGCTCGGGCTGGGCGGCCTGATCGGCGGCCTGGCCGTGGCCACCCGCACCACGCTGCTCTCGGTGATCATCGGCGGCCTGTTCGTCATCATCACGATGTCGGTGGTCATCCAGATCATCTCGTTCAAGACCACCGGCAAGCGGGTCTTCCGGATGTCACCGCTCCAGCACCACTTCGAGCTGGCCGGGTGGAGCGAGGTCAACATCGTGGTCCGGTTCTGGATCGTGGCCGGCCTCTGCGTCGCGATCGGGCTGGGATTGTTCTATTCCGACTTCCTTGCCGTCATGGGATGAGACAGCCGTGATGGGATAAGACACACGCGCGACACGCCAGGACGGTGCGACACGCGAGCCGCGGTCACAACCATGATGAGTGAATGGCGGAAGACCGGACTCAACAGGCACCCCGCCCGTCACTGAGCCGGCAGTTGCTGCCCGCCGTGCACGGGCTCCTGGCGCGCCCGCTCTCCTCGTACTACCTGCTCCTGGCCAGCTCCGGTCTGCTGCTGCTGATCGGGCTGACCATGGTCTTCTCGGCGACCAGCGTGAAGGCGTACGCCGAGAACGGGAACGCCTTCAGCGCGATCGCCAACCAGGCCGTCTTCGCGTTGCTGGGCCTGTTCGCGTTCTGGGTCTGCCAGCGGCTGCCCGCCGGCACCCTGCGCGACCTGGGCAAATACGTGCTGGGGGCGGCCATCGTGCTGCTCTGCATCCTCGACCTGCTGGGCGCGCTGAAGTCGGTCGGTCTGATCCGCACCGCCGCCATCGGCCCGGTGCGGGCCGACCTGCTCTGGCTCTACTTCGGCCCGATCGGTCTGCAGCCGGCCGAGTTCGCCAAGCTGGGCATGGTGTTGTGGGGGGCCGACGTGATCGCCCGCAAGGGCCCGGCGCTCGGCCACTGGCGCGAGCTCTCCCGTCCGATGTTCCCCGTCATCGGCCTGCTCTTCGTGCTGGTCGGCTATAACGACCTGGGCAGCATGCTGGTGCTGCTCGCGCTCATCGTCGGTCTGCTGTGGGCGGCCGGCGTCCGGCTGCGGATCTTCGCGGCGCTCGGCGTGCTCGGCCTGGCCGGCATCAGCCTGCTGATCGCGGCCGCGTCCGGCGGCGCCGGCTCGGGCCGGGCCGGCGAGGACAACTACCGCCTGGCCCGGCTGACCACCTTCCTCCAGCCGCTCGACCAGTGCGACATCGACGGCCCCTGCTACCAGCTGATCCAGGCCCGTTCGGCGATCTTCGAGGGCGGCTGGTTCGGGGTCGGCCTGGGCAAGGGCGCGCTGAAGTGGAACTGGCTGCCGCAGGCGGACAACGACTTCATCTACGCCGTGGTGGCCGAGGAACTGGGCGTGGTCGGCTGCTCGGTGATCCTGGCGCTGTTCTCGGTGCTGGCCTACACCGGTTTCCGGATCGCCCGCCGCTCGCAGGACCCGTTCCGCCGGCTGGCGGCCGCCGCGATCACCACCTGGCTGGTGGCCCAGGCCGTGATCAACATCGGCGGCGTGACCGGCATGCTGCCCATCACCGGCCTGCCGCTGCCGTTCATCTCCGCTGGTGGCAGTGCCCTCGTCGTGACCATGGCGGCGGTCGGCATGCTGGCCTCGTTCGCCCGCGCCGAGCCGGACGCGTCACGTGCGCTGAACGCGCGTCCGCCGTCTCGGTGGGTACGGCTAGTCTGGGCCCCGCTGCCGCCGCTTCCCCCGCCGCGGAGGTCAGTTCCTGCCCCGGCCCGGGCGAAGGAAGGCGCGGGGGCAGAGAGGAGACGGTGATGGGTCTGCTGCGGTCGGTCGTGCTCGCCGGAGGAGGCACCGGTGGTCACATCTATCCGCTGCTCGCCTTCGCCGACGCGTTACGCCGACATTTCCCGGAGGTTGTGATCACGACCCTGGGCAGTCCGAAGGGCATGGAGAACGAGCTGATCCCGCCGGCCGGTTACGACCTGCGCGTGATCCCCGCGTTCCAGCTGCCCCGGTCGGTCAACCTGAATCTGCTCCGCACGCCGGACCGGATGTACAAGTCGTCGCACGCGGCCGGCAAGGTCATCGACGAGGTCAAGGCCGACGTGGTGGTCGGTTTCGGGGGCTACGTGTCGGTGCCGGCCTACCTGGCGGCCTGGCGGCGCGAGCTGCCGATCGTCATCCACGAGGTCAACGTGCCGCCGGGCGTGGCCAACCGGATGGGCATGAAATTCACCAAGAACGTCGCGGTCGGCTTCCCGCAGCAGCCCCTGCAGGCCGAGTCGCTCAAGGACGCCCGGGTGGTCGGCGTCCCGCTGCGGACGTCGCTCACCCACCTCGACCGGGCGGCGCTGCGCCCCGAGGCCCTTTACCACTTCGGGTTGCGCCCCGACCTGCCGGTGCTCTTCGTCTCGGGCGGCTCGTCGGGCGCCCGCACGATCAACCTGGCCGTCGCCGCGGCGGCCAAGCGGCTCGCCCACGCCGGCATCCAGGTCCTGCACGTGCAGGGCGGCCGCAACGACCCGTTCGAGGTGCCGGCCGACCTGCCGGTGCCCTACAAGGTCCTGCCCTACCTCTCCGAGATGCAGCTGGGTTATGCCGCGGCCGACCTGATGCTCTGCCGGGGCGGCGCGATCACCGTGGCCGAGACGACCGCGCTGGGCGTCCCGGCGGTCTACGTGCCCTACCCGCACAGCAACCAGGAGCAGAAACGCAACGCCCTGCCCGTGGTCGAGTCCGGCGGCGGCGTGCTGGTCGACAACACCGAGCTCACTCCCGAGTGGATCGAACAGAACATCATCCCGCTGGCGCGGGACAGGCAACGCCTCGGCGCGATGAGCCAGGCCGCCGCCCGGTACGGTCGTCGCGACGGTGACGAGGCACTGCTCGAATTCGTTCTCGAAGCGGTGGCCAAAGCTCAATGATTCATCTGAGCATCAAGGGAGCAGACCAGTGAACACGGCGGAGCTGCGGCCGGCCGGCGAGTTGACCGCCGAGGACCTGGGCAGCGTGCACCTCATCGGCATCGGCGGGGTCGGCATGGCCGGCCTGGCCCGGCTGCTGCTCACCCGGGGCATCCCGGTCTCGGGCAGCGAACTGCGCGAGTGGCCGGCGCTGACCGGCCTGCGCGCGCTCGGCGGCACGGTGCACATGGCCCACGTCGCCGAAAACCTGGACGGCGTCGACACGGTCGTCTACTCCACCGCGATCCCGCACGACCACCTCGAGCTGGCCGAGGCGCGCCGCCGCGGGCTGCGGATCCTGCACCGGTCCGAGGCGCTGGCGGCGGCGATGACCGGCCGGCAGACGATCGCGGTGGCCGGCACCCACGGCAAGACCACCACGACCTCGATCATGACGGTGATCCTCCAGCACGCCGGGCAGGACCCGTCCTTCGTCATCGGCGGCGAGATCAGCGAGGCCGGCTCCAACGGCCACCACGGCACCGGCCCGCACTTCGTGGCCGAGGCCGACGAGAGCGACAAGTCGTTCCTGATCTACCGGCCGCACGTCGCGATCATCACCAACATCGAGGGCGACCACCTCAACAACTGGGGCGACCTCGAGGGGCTCAAGGCGGGCTTCCTGCAGTTCGCCGAGCTCACCGACGCGGACGGCTTCGTGGTCACCTGCGCCGACGACCCGGGCACCGAGGACCTGATCGAGGCGCTGCGGGCCAGCGGCAAGACTGTCTACACGTACGGCGAGGCCGACGGGGCCGACCTGCGGATCAGCGACGTGGTCTCGACCGTCAGCGGGGTGCGCTTCACGGCCGAGCTGGACGGCCGGCCGCTGGGCGAGATCAAGCTGGCGCTGCCCGGCAAGCACATGGGCCTGAACAGCGCGGCCGCCGTGCTGACCGGGCTGCGCCTGGGTCTGCCGCTCGACAAGATCGTCGAGGCGCTGGCGTCGTTCCCCGGGGTGCGGCGCCGCTTCGAGCGCAAGGGCATCGCGGCCGGAGTCCGCGTCTACGACGAGTACGCGTACCACCCGACCTCGGTCAAGGCCGCGCTGCGCACGCTGCGCGAGGTGGCCGGTGACGGGCGCTTGCTGGTGGTCTTCCAGCCCTACCGCGTCTACCGCACCCGTGACCTGCAGACCGAGCTGGCCGAGGGGCTGAGCCTGGCCGACCAGGTGATCTGCATGGAGGTCTTCGGGCCGGGCGAGGTCCGCGGCCCGGGCGAGGGCGGGGTGGCGCTGACCGCCGCCGTCGACCTGCCCGCCGAGCAGAAGGTGTTCGTCCCCGACTGGGACGACGTGCCGGCCGAGGTCGTGCGGCGCAGCCGGCCCGGCGACGTGGTGGTGACCATGGGCGCCCCGCCGATCTCGATGATGGGCGACGAGCTGCTGGACGCGCTGGCCGAGGCCGACCTGGCCGGCGAGCGACAGGGCTGATCATGGCCGGCGGGGGCGGGCGTAACTGGAGGCTGGTGCGGGCGGACACCGATGCGGTGCCGTCGTCCGCCCGGCGCTTCATGGCCCGGGCCCGCCAGCGCAAGATGCGGGCCGCGCTGCCGTGGGCGATTGCGACCGGGGTGCTGCTCGTGGTGGGCGGTCTGGCCTGGCTCGTCTACGGCACGGCGGTGCTCGGCATGCGCGACGTCAAGGTGGTCGGCGTCCAGTTCCTCACCCCGCTGCAGATCGAGCAGGCGGTGGCGGTGCCGATCGACGAGCCGCTGGCCCGGGTCGACCTCGACGGTGTCCGCACCCGGGTGCGCGAGATCCCCGCAGTCGACCGGGTGGTGGTGCGCCGCAGCTGGCCGTCCACCCTGGTCGTCGAGGTCGTGGAGCGTACGCCGATGGCCGCCGTGCCGCAGAACGGGCAGTTCTCGCTGATCGACCGGTCCGGCGTCGCCTACCGCACGGTGGCCAAGGCGCCGGCCGGCCTGCCGCTGGTGCGGGTCGACTTCCCCGGTCCGTCCGACGTGAACACCCGATCGGCGCTGACCGTGCTCGGCTCATTGAGTGCGGATCTGCGCGAGCAGGTGGTGGCGGTCTCGGTCGCCACACCCGCCCAGATCCGCCTCGAGCTGCGCAAGGACCGCACCGTGGTCTGGGGTGACGACACCCAGAGCGACACCAAGAGCCAGGTCGCGACGTCGCTGCTGAAGAAGGCCGGCCAGGAGATCGACGTCAGTGCGCCCGGCGTGGTGACAATCCGCTAACATTAGTGGGTAAGCGGACATAAAGTGGTAAAAGGCATATTTTTGCCGAGGTTACGGCCTAGTCGGATGTTCGCCACGTAAGCGGGTGCCGACACGCCGCGCCGGGTCTTTGGCCGACGCCGCAATGCCGCTTACGTTGCCACCAGAGGTTGGAGTGGTTGACATAACCCTAAGCCTCTAGTAGAGGGTGAGGGTTTCCTCGCCTTCCTTTGTACGGCAGCGGATGACGAGCTGCGGATCCTGGCCGGACCGCACGGGGCCCACGGCATCCACTAACCCTGGAAGGGATGGCTGAGCCCATGACACCTCCCCACAACTACTTGGCGGTCATCAAGGTCGTCGGGATCGGCGGCGGCGGTGTGAACGCCGTCAACCGGATGATCGAGGTCGGGCTCAAGGGCGTCGAGTTCATCGCGATCAACACCGATGCACAGGCGCTGCTGATGAGTGACGCCGACGTCAAGCTCGACGTCGGCCGTGAGCTGACCCGGGGCCTCGGCGCCGGCGCCCAGCCCGAGGTCGGCAAGAACGCCGCCGAGGACCACCGCGACGAGATCGAAGAAGTGCTCAAGGGCGCCGACATGGTCTTCGTGACCTGCGGCGAGGGCGGCGGCACCGGCACCGGTGGTGCGCCCGTGGTCGCCAACATCGCCCGCAAGCTCGGCGCGCTGACCATCGGCGTGGTCACCCGGCCGTTCTCCTTCGAGGGCAAGCGCCGTCAGGTGCAGGCCGAGTCGGGCATCGACGAGCTGCGCAACCAGTGCGACACGCTCATCGTCATCCCGAACGACCGGCTGCTCGCGCTGGGCGACCGCGGGATCAGCATGATGGACGCGTTCCGCCAGGCCGATCAGGTGCTGCTCTCCGGCGTGCAGGGCATCACCGACCTGATCACCACGCCCGGTCTGATCAACCTGGACTTCGCCGACGTCAAGAGCGTGATGAGCGGCGCCGGCAGTGCCCTCATGGGCATCGGCAGCGCCCGCGGGGACAACCGCGCGGTCGAGGCGGCCGAGAAGGCGATCTCGAGCCCGCTGCTCGAGCAGAGCATGGACGGCGCCCGCGGCGTGCTGCTCTCCATCGCCGGCGGTTCCGACCTGGGCCTGTTCGAGATCAACGACGCGGCCCAGCTGGTCACCGACGCGGCCCACCCGGACGCCAACATCATCTTCGGCGCGGTCATCGACGACGCGCTCGGCGACGAGGTCCGGGTCACGGTCATCGCGGCCGGCTTCGACGGGGGCACGCCCTCCTACAAGCCGTCCGAGCCGGCCCGCAAGGTGATCCCGCAGCCGGCCGAGCGTCCGGCGATCGCCCCGCAGGCCCCGGCCCCGGTCAGCACGACGCCGCCGGCCTCGGCCACGCCGACCCCGCGCCGGGTGCTCTTCGACGACGTGGACGTGCCTGACTTCCTCAAGAACGGCTCCTGAGGCAACCGTGCCCGGCGACGGACGGCGGGCCGAGCTGGCCGCCGCCCTCGCCGAGGTGCACGGCCGGATCGACCGTGCCTGCGCGGCCGCCGGCCGGGCCTCGTCCGAGGTCACCCTGGTCGCGGTGACCAAGACCTACCCGGCGAGCGACGTGGTGCTGCTCGCCGGGCTCGGCGTGACCGACGTGGGCGAGAACCGCGATCAGGAGGCCGGGCCCAAGGCCGAACAGGCGCGGGCGGCCGGGGCGACCCCGCGGTGGCACTTCGTCGGTCAGCTCCAGCGCAACAAGGCCCGCTCGGTGGTCCGGTACGCCGACGTGGTGGAGTCGGTCGACTCCGTACGGCTCGCTCTCGCCCTGGCCCGGGCGGCCGGTGAGCGTCCCGAGCCGCTCGAGGTGCTGATCCAGGTCAGCATCGACGGCGACGCGGAGCGCGGCGGCGTGACCGGGGACGATCTCTGGCGGGTTTCCGACTCGGTGGCGGCCGAGGGCTCCCTGCGGCTCGGCGGCGTCATGGCGGTGGCCCCGGTGGACTGGGCGCCCGACCGCGCCTTCGAGGTGCTGCGGGGATTGTCGGAACGCCTGGTCAAGGCGCATCCGGGGGCGACCACGATCTCGGCCGGCATGAGCGGCGATCTCGAGGCCGCCGTACGGCACGGCGCGACACACGTCCGGGTCGGCACTTCTTTGCTCGGAATGCGAAACCTGCTGCGGTAGCCTTGCGGCGGGCAGCAAACTACATGGGTGTTGTTTACACGCGGCCTTCCTGGGGGATGGTCAGCGCGGCGATGACGCGGCACGTCACGGGACGAGGGTCAGCTCGACCTCCCACCGTGCAAAGGGGGAATGCGGTAACGCCGAGGGGGTGCGTTCCGCGCAGCGGACGAAGGTGGGGGCACATGGCTGGTCGGGTCAACGCGCGGTGGTGTGATGGGGTGAAGGCATGAGCGCGCTTCGCAAGGCGGGCGTCTGGCTCGGCCTCGTCGAGGAAGACGACGACCGCGGATACGACAACGGTTACGACGAAGGCTCCTACCGCGGTTCGCGGAACCGGTACTCGGGCAGCCGGTACGCCGACGACGAGTTCGCCGACGAGGAGGACGAGGAGGAGCGCCCGGTGCCCCGTGCGCGCACGGAGCGCAGTCGCCCGTCCGACCGTCTGTCATCACACGCCGACGTGGACGACCACGATCGGGTGGAACGGGGCGAGCGTGCCGAGCGCGCAAGTGTCCGATCGATTACTCGGCCGAGCACGTCGAGTGACAGCTCGTCTGCGATGAGCTACTCCACACGGGAAAATCTGGCCCTCGCGCCGCAGCCCGTGCACCCCCCCGAGGCCCGTCCGCGCCCGGTCGAGGAGGAGCAGCGCTACCAGATCACGACGCTCCACCCGACCACCTACCGCGAGGCGCGCACCATCGGCGAGCACTTCCGGGACGGTGTTCCGGTCATCATCAATCTCACTGAGATGGATGAAGGGGACGCTCGCCGGCTGGTCGACTTCGCCGCCGGGCTGGCCTTCGGCCTTCGCGGTACGATCGAGCGCGTGACCAACCGGGTTTTCCTGCTCTCACCGGCAAATGTCCAGGTCACCGCAGAGGACAAGGCCAAGATCGCTGAGGGCGGGTTCTTCGGTCAGGCCTGAGGCGGGCCCGTTTGCCCGCCACCCAGATGGGGGATCCGCACGAGTGCTCTCGATCGTGTTCCAGATACTGTACTTAGTCGTCTACATCTTCTTCCTCGTGCTCCTTGCCAGGTTCGTGCTAGGTGCGGTACTCCAGTACGGGCGTCGGTGGCAACCCAGTCGTGGGGCGTCGGCGGCACTCGAAACGGTGTGGAGCGTCACTGATCCGCCTCTGAAGGCGTTGAGGCGTGTGATCCCACCGCTGCGCATTGGTAACGTGAGTTTGGACCTGGCTTCCATCGTGCTGCTGGTTATCCTGTTCGTGCTCATGAGGTTCGTGCTTCAAAGATTGATCCTGAACTTCAGCTAAACAGCAGCCCCAACCGCGGCCGCGACTGACCCGAGGAGTTTCGATGCCGCTGACCCCGGCCGACGTGCACAACGTCGCCTTCAAGAAGCCCCCGATCGGCAAGCGGGGGTACGACGAGGAGGAGGTCGACGCTTTCCTTGATGAGGTAGAGCGCGAACTCGCCCGTCTGATCGAGGAGAACAACGAGCTGCGCGCCCAGGTGGAGCGCGGCGGTCGGGGTGGCGCACCAGCCGGCCCGAGCGCCGACCCGCGCCTCGCGGCCGAGCTCAACGAGGTGAAGGCTCAACTCGACCGCGTTCAGCGTGACAAGGCGCAGGCCGAGCAGGCCGCCCGGCAGATGCAGGCCGAGCTCGAGCAGGTCCGGGCGCAGGGTCCGGTCGGCGGCAGCCCCGCCGGGGCCGGCGCCGACGGCGAGCAGCAGGCTCTGCGAGTGCTCATGATGGCTCAGCGCACCGCCGACGACCACGTGTCCGACGCGCGCCGCGAGGCCGACAAGCTTCTCTCCGACGCCCGTTCCAAGGCGGAAGAGGTCACCCGCGAGGCTCGCGCCAAGGCCGACGCCCTCGAGCGCGACGCTCGTCAGCGTCACCAGGAAGCCATGGGCGGCCTCGACGCGAAGCGCTCGGCGCTGCAGAAGCACATCGAGGAGCTCAAGCAGTTCGAGCGGGAGTACCGCACCCGCTTGAAGGCCTACCTGGAGAGCCAGCTGCGCGATCTCGACGGCCGGGGCCAGGGCCTCGAGGCCGAGATGTCGCGGGCCGACTCCAGTCGTGCCGTCGGTGGCAGCGGTGGCCTCGCCGCGGCCGGTCTCGCCGGTTCCTACGGCGGCCGGTCCAACGCCATCGAATCCGGGCGCTGACCTCCAGCTGTTCTGTTCCCCCGGTAGCCTCGACGAGGATGAGCCATGATCGTTGTTAGCCTGCTGCTCATCCTCGTCGCGGTGACGCTGCTCGTGCTGGGTCTCACCGGCGGGTCGAGCGGCCTGCTCATCAGTTCCATCGTGGCCAGCCTGCTGGCCGCGGTCTTCCTCGTCATCGGCGCCCGTCAGGCCGCCGCGGCGCGTCGCGCGGCCGGGTCGACACCGACCGAGCCGTTTCTCCCTGATTACGCCGAGCGCCCTGATTACGCCGACGAGAACTCCGTCTTCGTGGCCGAGCCCGAGTTCGCCGCGGCCGCCGAGGAGACGGCCCGCCGGCGCCAGGAGCGCCTCACGGAAGATCTTCCCCCGCGCGACGACGCCTTCGCAGCCGATTCCGGCACAACCCGCGCCGCCGACGACCAGCGTGAGACCGTGCAGTTCGATCCGGGCGACCTGGCCGCGGCGCGGCCCTCGGCCGGCCCCGACTTGGGCGAGGCGTCCTACGCGGACCAGTCCGGCGCGGCCCCGGCGGGCGATTTGTCAGCAGATGCCGCTCATGATCCCCTGGCGTCCGGTGCCGACACCCCGGACTACGACCGCGCGACCACCGCGATCAATGCGGCCCGCAGCGAGGATGCCTGGCGGGGCGAGACGTCCGCCGACGCCGACGAGTTCGCCGAGCCCGACTCCGACGACCCCGACGACGAGCCGCTGCCGCAGGCGGTGCAGCCGGCCGACGCCGTCCGGGTGGCCCGGCTCGACGCCGACGTGCTGGTCGTCGACGGCCGCCCGCGCTACCACCTGGCCGAGTGCCCCAGCCTGGTCGGCCGGCTGGCCGAGCCGATCCCGGTGGGCGAGGCCGTCGAGCTGGGCTTCAGCCCCTGCGGGCTGTGCCGCCCGGTCGACCACCTGGTCGCCGCGGCCACCCGCCGCTGATCCCGTCCCCGCTCGAGGCCCCTGTCCGGGGCTCCCCGGGGCAGGCCTCGATCGGCACAATGAGGCATGGTCCAGCGCCGTACGCCTCCGCCCGATGCCGACGTCCTCGCCGTGCCCGTGCGAGTGCGCCCCGGCGCCGGCCGGGACCGCGTCGGCGGCCGCTACGAGGGTCCGCACGGCCCCGCCCTGATCGTCGCGGTCGGCGTCCCGGCCGTGGACGGCAAGGCGACCGAGGCCGTCCGCCGGGCCCTCGCCGGCGCGCTGCGGGTGCGCCCGGCCGCGGTGGAACTGCGGCTCGGCGCGACCAGCCGCGACAAGGTCTTCACCGTGGCCGCGCCCGGCGACGAGGTGCCCCGGCGACTGGCCGCGCTGCGGGACGGCCCGGCATGAGACCAGCCGCACGGTGACCGGTGGGCTGGACTACGCGCTGCTGATCGGCTCCGCGGTTCTGCTGGTGGCGGTGGCCGCCGTCCGGGTCTCGACCCGGGTCGGCCTGCCGAGCCTGCTCGTCTATCTGGCCATCGGCATGGTGATCGGCGAGGCCGGGCTGGGCATCCGCTTCGACGACGCCGAGCTGACCCGCACGCTCGGCTTCTGCGCGCTCATCGTGATCATCGCCGAGGGTGGCCTGACCGCCCGGTGGAGCACGCTGCGCCCGGTGCTGGGGCTGGCGACCTCGCTGGCCACGGTCGGTGTCGCCGTGAGCATCGCGGTGGTCGGCCTGGCCGTACACGTGATTCTGGATCTGCCCTGGCAGTTGGCCCTTCTCTACGGGGCGGTGCTGTCGTCGACCGATGCCGCCGCGGTCTTCGCGACGCTGCGCCGGCTGCGGCTGCCCTCGCGGCTGGTGGCCACGCTCGAGGCCGAGTCGGGCATGAACGACGCGCCCGTGGTGCTGCTGGTGGTCCTGCTCAGCGCCGACCTGTCCGAGATGCACCCCTGGTACTACGAGCTGGGGATCGTCACCTACGAGCTGGCGGCGGGCGCGGGCATCGGCTTCGCGGTCGGCGCGGCGGGGCGCTGGCTGCTGCGCAACGCGGCCCTGCCCTCGGCCGGGCTCTATCCGATCGCCGCGGTGGGTCTCACGGTCCTGGCGTACGCGGGTGGGGCCGTCGCCCACGCCTCCGGCTTCCTCGCCGTCTACGTCGCCGGGGTGGTGCTCGGCAACGGCCGGATCCCGCACCGGCGGGCCATCCTCGGGTTCGCCGACGGCCTGGCCTGGGTCGCCCAGATCGGCCTGTTCGTGCTGCTGGGCCTGCTCAGCTCGCCCGCCGGGCTGGCCGACGCCCTGGTGCCGGCGCTGGTGGTCGGGCTCGCGCTGGTGCTGCTGGCCCGGCCGCTCTCGGTGGTGGTCTCGGCCGTGCTGGCCCGGCCCGTCCGCGGCCCGCGCCGGCCCGGCAACCGGGTCGGCTGGCGGGGGAGTGCGTTCCTGTCCTGGGCCGGGCTGCGCGGCGCGGTGCCGATCGTGCTGGCCACGATCCCGCTGTCGGCCGGGACCCCGGGCGCCGAGGGCCTGTTCGACGCCGTCTTCGTGCTGGTCATCATCTTCACGCTGCTGCAGGCCAGCACGCTCGGCCCGGCGGCCCGCCTGCTCGGGGTGACCGCGCCCGGCGAGGCGGCCGAGGTGCACGTCGAGACGGCGCCGCTGGAGCGGATGAACGCCGACCTGCTGCAGATGGACGTGGCCGAGGGCTCCCGGCTGGCCGGCGTGCACATCGACGAGCTGCGCCTGCCCAAGGGCGCGTCGGTGACGCTGGTCGTCCGGGACGGGGACGGCTTCGTGCCCTCGCCCGACACGCGGTTGCGTATCGGGGACGCGCTTTTGATCGTCGCCACCGCGGCCGTCCGCGACCTCACCGAGCACCGGATGCGCGCGGTCAGCCGCCGCGGCCGCCTGGCCCGCTGGTTCGGCGAGGAAGGGCGGGAGGAGCCACCGTCAGGTATTTGACGCGACTTCCGCCGTGAATAACGAGGATTGAATGGCTTGATCCGATACGGGTTTGTTGTCGGCGCGGTATACGTTCCGTATCCTTGCCACCCTCCGGAGTGCGCGGCGGTTCGTTCGGCCGCGCCGTTTGTGCAGGTGGGGGAAAATACCGGCGGGCGCCAGGGGGACGCCACCGGTCCTACGGGACGCTGATCGCCGCGCGGGCGCGGCTGAGGGAGCGACGATGGCCAAGGCAACCGGCACCAGGGCGGGCAAGGCCGCGACGGGTACGGCCGACCAGGCCGGCACGCGGACGCGCAGCGCCGCCGAGACCGAGAAGATCCGGGTCGCTCTGGTCGAGCGGCGCGACGAGCTGCAGAGCGAGTACGACCAGTCGCTCACCGAGATCACCGAGCTGCAGCGCGACCGCCTGGCCGACTCGGCCGGCGACGACGATGCCGACACCGGCACCAAGACGTTCGAGCGTGAGCAGGAGATCACTCTGGCCAACAATCTGCTGGAGCGGATCACACAGGTGGAACGCGCCATCGACCGGCTCGGCGAGGGCAACTACGGTTGGTGCGAGCGGTGCGGCAACGCGATCCCGGTCGAGCGACTGGCGGCGTTTCCTTCCGCGACTCTCTGTGTGCACTGCAAGCAGCTGGAGGAACGACGCTGAACGCCGAAGAGGCAACGGGAGCGACCTCGGTGGACGAGCCGGAACCGGTCCGCAGGACCAGGTTCAGCGGCCGCGCCGTGGCGGTGCTCGGCGCCACCGCCGTGGTGGCCCTGGCCGTGGACCAATGGGTCAAATGGCTCTCCACCGAGAATCTGGTCGAGGGCAACCCGGTCCGTATCCTCGGTGGCCTGATCTACCTTTCGCTGCTCCGCAACCGAGGGGCCGCTTTCAGCTTCGGCAGCGACCACACCTGGGTCTTCCCCATCATCACTTTCGTGGTGATCGGCTGGATCGTCTGGATGGCGACGAAGCTGCGCTCGGTGCCCTGGGCGCTGGCCCTCGGCCTCGTGCTCGGCGGCGCGCTGGGCAACCTGGGTGACCGGCTGTTCCGGGCGCCCGGCCCGTTCCACGGTCACGTGGTCGACATGATCAGTCCCTTCGGGCCGTACGCGGAATACTTCGCCATCTTCAACATCGCGGACAGCTGCCTCAGCGTCGGCGTCGTGCTGGCCGTGCTCCTCGAGCTCACCGGCCGGCAGCGCGACGGCAGCCGGGTGTCCGTCCGCAAGAAAAAAGAGGACCAGGCGAAGTGAGCTCGCAACGATCCCTGCCGGTGCCCGACGGTCTCGACGGCATGCGTCTCGACCAGGCCGTCTCCCGGTTGTTCGGCCTGTCCCGCACGGCCGCCGCCACCCTGGTCGAGTCGGGTGACGCGCTGGTCGACGGCTATCCGCGCCCCAAGTCCGACAAGGTCAGCGCGGGCTCGTGGCTCGAGGTCACCCTGCCCGCGCCGGTCGCGGCCCCCGTGCTGGTGGCCGAGCCCGTGCACGGCCTCGGCGTGATCTACAGCGACGACGACATCGTGGTGGTCGACAAGCCGGTCGGCGTGGCCGCGCACCCGAGCCCGGGCTGGACCGGCCCGACCGTGATCGGTGGCCTGGCCGCCATGGGGCACAACGTCGCGACCAGCGGCGCCGCCGAGCGGCAGGGCGTGGTGCACCGGCTCGACGTCGGCACCACCGGCCTGATGGTCGTGGCCAAGAGCGAGATGGCCTACAGCGCGCTCAAGCGGGCCTTCAAGGAGCGCGAGGTCGACAAGCGCTACCACGCCGTCGTGCAGGGTCACCTCGACCCGCTGCGCGGCACGATCGACGCGCCGATCGACCGGCACCCGACCGCCGACTACCGCTTCGCCGTGATGAACACGGGCAAGCCGAGCGTGACCCACTACGACACCCTCGAGGCGTTCCGGTCGGCCAGCCTGATCGACGTGAAGCTCGAGACCGGCCGCACCCACCAGATCCGGGTGCACTTCTCGGCGATGCGGCACCCGTGCGCCGGCGACCTCACCTACGGCGCCGACCCGACGCTGGCGACCCGGCTCAAGCTCAACCGGCAGTGGCTGCACGCCCGCGAACTGGGCTTCCTGCACCCCCGCACCGACGACGAGGTGCGTTTCGTCAGCAACTATCCCGACGACCTGCAGTACGCGCTGAGCGTCCTCCAGGACGCGGGCTGACCCAGGGGCGCGGTCACGGTGGGGCCGGCGGAGCGAGTACGGGGACCGGCGCTGCGCGGCGCCCCGGCGGCTCGCCTGACGGTGGCCGTCGCGGTCGTCTCGGCCGGTGTGCTGCTGCTCGGCGCGATCTGGCTGAGCCGGCGCGAGGCCACGCCGGCCGAGGGGTCGGGCGACGTGGTGCGGGTCGGCGTGGTGCAGGGCCAGTCCGTGCCCGGCTATCTCGACGCGACCCGCGACGAACTGGCCGCCCTGACCGACCCGACGGCGCCCGCCGCCGGTGAGACCTGGGCGCTGGTCAGCCTGGACGGCTACGTCACGGCGGGTCTGCTGCCCGGCCTGTTCGGCGGCACGGCGGTGGCCCAGGTCTACGCGCGGGTGCCGCTGCCCGAGACGCACACCCCGGTGGTCCGGATCGAGGTCTACCGGCTGCCGGCCGACGTGCTCTCGGGCCTGCTCGACACGGCCCTGGAGCGCGATCGCGAGCACGCCGAGTACGAGCGGCTGGCGAGCCGGCTCACCGGGCAGGAGGAAAATCAGGAACGGGCCCGGCGGGCGTACGCGTCGGCGGCCCGCACGGCGGCGGCGGAGGCCTCGGCGTACCGCTCGGGGTGCTCCTGCGTCTTTGCCGCGGTGGTCCGGGCCGCACCGTCCGACCTGCGCGAGCTGGCCGCCCGGCCGGGGGTGCGCGCGGTCGACCCGGCCCCGGAAGTGCGCAATCTCGACCGTACGGAGTTCCGGCCGCCGTGGCCCGAGCAGACCGGCACCGTCCCGGCCGAGCCGAGCCGCTCGCCCGCCGTGCCATCCGGCGGTCCGGCCATTGCTTCGCGTACGCCGACGCCGATAGTGTCGTCGCCCGGGGCGCCTGTGACATCTGCCTCATCGGGTGTCCCGGCGAGCCCGACCGAGACTTCAGCCCCCGTGCCGGAGGAGCGTGCTGCCGTACCCTCTGCTTCAGACGCGACCCCTGCTCACGATGCCATCAGCCGATCACCAGCACCTTGAGCCCCGTCCGGACGTTAGTTTTCTCGTCCACGTCCGGCGTCAGGGGTGGCCGGTGAGCGGCCACGGCGCCGGCGAAGGAGCGGGAGATCGACCGGAGATGGTCGCTCGGGCAGTGGCCCGATCGGGGTTCGCTCCGTAGCCTGTCAGGGGCGAGCCAGCCCGGCGTGTGGCATCACCGAAAGTAACTGTGCAGGGAGGACGTGCCGTGGACGGGACCGAGACCGGCTGGGGCCGGCCTGCGGAACCAGCCCCGCGATGGCGGGCGCTGCTCGACCGCGCCCGGCACGGTTCCCGTCAGGCCGAGGAACAGAACGAGACGGAGCGCGAGGCCCCACCGGCCCCGTCGGCGCCGGGTCAGCCGCAGTACGGGCAGCCGTTGCCGACCCGCCGGCCGATCAACCCGCTGGAGCCCCGCGGACAGTACGGCGCGGGTCGCTTCGAGCAACGCCCGCCCGAGCCGCAGCCGCCCGAGCCGCGCCCGATGCCGCAGCGGCCGGTCAATCCGCTCGACCCGCGCCGGCAGTCCCGCGAGCCTTCGCGTCCGCCCGAGGCGCCGCCCGCCCGCCGGGCCGCGCCCGCTCCGGCCCCGGCGCCGGTCGAGGAACCGCACAGCTTCTTCAGCCCGTCGGCCCGTCCGCCCGCGGCCCCGCCGCCCGGCCGTGACTATCCGCAGGTGCGCGCCTCGGCCGCGGCCCCCGTCCTCCCTTTTGCGGCCCCGCCACAGCCCGTCGCCCCGCCCCCGCCCCCGCCGGTGGCGCCGCAGCCGACGTCGCCGGCCCCCGCGCGTATCGAGTGGCGGCAGAGCCGCGCCGACGACGAGCTCGAGCGCGCGGTGGCCGTGATGCGCCGCAAGCTCGGCAAGCCCCGGGTGCTGGCCTTCGCCAACCCCAAGGGCGGCGTGCACAAGACCACGGCGACCGTGCTGGCCGCGGCCACCATCGGCAGCGTCCGCGGCCGGGGCGTGCTCGCCTGGGACGACAACGAGCTGCGCGGCACGCTGGGCCTGCGGGCCGGCAGCGCCCGCCACGCGCGGACGATCAAGCACCTGCTGGCCGACCTGATGCAGATCGAGAACCTGCACGGCGACTCGCTGCTGCAGGATCTGGACGGCTATCTGCGGCACGCCTCCGACGGGTCCTACGACGTGCTCGCCGGCGAGGAGAACCCGCGTTTCGCCCAGCGGCTCGACCAGGCCACCGTGCGCCGGGTGATGGACCTGCTGCGCCGCACCCACGACGTGATCTGCGTCGACACCGGCAACAACGTCGAGAGCGTCAACTGGCAGACCGTCATGCGCCAGGCCGACCAGCTGGTGATCACGACGGTGCCCCGCGAGGACGCGGCGTTCACGGCCGACTGGATGCTCGACGTGCTCGACGACAGCGGCATGGGTGACCTGGTCGCCAACGCCGTGACGTTGATCTCGTGCCCGTCGCCGGGGCCGCTGCCGCTGCTCGACGATTTCGCCAAGCACTTCGCCACCCGCACCCGCGCGGTCGCGATCGTGCCCTACGACCAGGCTCTCGAGGTCGGCTCGTCGATCGAGTACGCGGAGCTCCAGCAGGAGACCCGCACGGCATGGCTGAAGGCGGCCAGCGTGATGATCGAGCCATTCGCGGAGTAGGTCCGCGTGGGGCCTCCCCGATTGTCGGAGGGTCCGGCTAGAGTCGCTCGGGTCGTCACAATTTGAGGGGGCCCCGGGTGTCTGACTCGTTCGTGCATCTCCACGTGCACACCGAGTATTCGATGCTCGACGGGGCGGCCCGGATCAAAGAGTTGCTGGCCGAGGCCAAGCGGCTCGGCATGCCGGCCGCGGCGATCACCGACCACGGCAACATGCACGGCGCCTACGACTTCTACACCCAGGCCAAGGCGGCCGACCTCACCCCGGTGATCGGCGTCGAGGCCTATCTCGCGCCCGAGTCCCGGCTCACCAAGAGCCGCATCAAGTGGGGTCGTCCCGAGCAGAAGGGCGACGACGTCTCGGGCAGCGGCGCCTACACCCACATGACGATGTGGGCGCGCAACGCGGTCGGCCTGAAAAACCTGTTCCGGCTCAACTCGCGCGGCTCGATGGAGGGCCAGCTCGGTAAGTACCCGCGGATGGACTTCGACATCATCGCGGAGCACGCCGAGGGCATCATGGGCACCACCGGCTGCCCGTCCGGCGCGGTGCAGACCCGGCTGCGGCTCGGCCAGTTCGACGAGGCCCTGAAATCCGCCGCGATGTACCAGGAAGCCCTGGGCAAGGACAACTACTTCCTCGAGATCATGGACCACGGCCTCTCGATCGAGAAAAGGGTGCGCGACGGCCTCCTCGAGATCGGGCAGAAACTCGGCATCCCGCCGTTGGTCACCAACGACTCCCACTACGTCTACGAGGAGCAGGCCGCCGCCCACGACGTGCTGCTGTGCGTGCAGACCGGCAGCAACGTGGCCGACCCCAACCGCTTCCGCTTCGACGGCAACGGCTATTTCGTCAAGTCGGCCGACCAGATGCGCGCGGTCGACTCGTCCGACGCCTGGCAGGAAGGCTGCCGCAACACCCTGCTGGTGGCGTCCAAGGTCGACACCGAGGGCATGTTCACCTTCAAGAACCTGATGCCCCGGTTCCCGATCCCCGACGGCTACACGGAAGAGGAATACTTCCGCCACGTCGCGTTCGAGGGCCTGCACAACCGCTTCCCCGACGGCATCCCCGAGCTGCACATCAAGCAGGCGGAGTACGAGCTCGGCGTGATCATCTCGATGGGCTTCCCGGCCTACTTCCTCGTGGTCGCCGACTTCATCCAGTGGTCCAAGCGCAACGGCATCGCGGTCGGCCCCGGCCGTGGCTCGGCCGCGGGCTCCCTGATCGCGTACGCGATGGGCATCACCGACCTCGACCCGCTGCCGCACGGTCTGATCTTCGAGCGGTTCCTCAACCCCGAGCGTATCTCGATGCCCGACGTCGACATCGACTTCGACGAGCGCCGGCGGGGCGAGGTCATCAAGTACGTGACCGAGCGCTGGGGTGAGGACAAGGTCGCCCAGATCGCCACCTTCGGCACGATCAAGGCCAAGGCCGCGATCAAGGACTCGGCCCGTGTGCTCGGCTATCCGTTCGCCGTGGGCGACCGGATCACCAAGGCGCTGCCGCCCGACGTCATGGGCAAGGGCATCCCGCTGTCGGGCATCTTCGACCGGGAGCACAAGCGCTACGGCGAGGCCGGCGAGGTCCGCACGCTGTACGAGACCGATCCCGACGTCAAAAAGGTGATCGACACCGCGCGGGGCATCGAGGGGCTGATCCGGCAGACCGGTGTGCACGCGGCCGGCGTGATCATGTCGGCCGAACCGATCATCGACCACATCCCGCTCATGCGCCGGGCCGCCGACGGCGTGATCATCACGCAGTTCGACTACCCGACCTGCGAGACGCTCGGCCTGCTCAAGATGGACTTCCTGGGCCTGCGCAACCTGACGATCCTCGACGACGCGGTCAAGAACATCAAGCTCAACCACAGCCTGGACATGGACCTGCTGGCCCTGGCGCTCGATGATCCCGCGGCCTACGAGCTGCTGGCCCGCGGTGACACGCTGGGCGTGTTCCAGCTCGACGGTGGCCCGATGCGGTCGCTGCTGCGGCTGATGAAGCCCGACAACTTCGAGGACATCTCCGCCGTCCTGGCCCTCTACCGGCCCGGTCCGATGGGCGTCGAGTCGCACACCAACTACGCGCTGCGGAAAAACAATCTGCAGGAGATCACGCCGATCCACCCCGAGCTGGAGGAGCCGCTGCGCGAGATCCTCGAGCCGACGTACGGTCTGATCGTCTATCAGGAGCAGGTGCAGCGGGCCGCGCAGATCCTCGCCGGTTACAGCCTGGGCCAGGCCGACCTGCTCCGCCGGGCGATGGGTAAGAAGAAGAAGGAGATCCTCGACAAGGAGTTCATCCCGTTCCGCGACGGCTGCCGCGAGCACGGCTACTCCGACGAGGCGATCCAGGCGGTGTGGGACGTGCTGGTCCCGTTCGCCGGCTACGCGTTCAACAAGGCCCACTCCGCGGCGTACGGGCTGGTCTCCTACTGGACGGCTTATCTCAAGGCGCACTACCCGGCCGAATACATGGGCGGGCTGCTGACCAGTGTCGGCGACGACAAGGACAAGATGGCGATGTATCTGGCCGAGTGCCGGCGCATGGGCATCCAGGTCCTGCCGCCCGACGTCAACGAGTCGGCCGGCCCGTTCACCCCGGTCGGCAAGGACATCCGCTTCGGTCTGGCCGCGGTCCGCAACGTCGGGCACAACGTCGTCGAGTCGATCGCCCGCTGCCGGGTGGAAAAGGGCAAATACCAGGACTTCTACGACTTCCTGTCCAAGGTGGACGCGATCGTCTGCAACAAGAAGACTATCGAATCGCTGATTAAGGCGGGCGCGTTCGACTCGATGGGGCACAGCCGCAAGAGCCTGCTCGCGGTGCACGCCGAGGCCATCGACGCGTACGCGGACGTCAAGCGCAACGAGGCGGCCGGCCAGTTCGACCTGTTCGGCGCGTTCGGCGACACCGAGGGCGGCAGCGCGGCCACGGTCGCCATGCCGACGATCGGCGACTCCGAGTGGGACAAGCGCGACAAACTGGCGTTCGAGCGCGAGATGCTCGGCCTCTACGTCAGCGACCACCCGCTGGCCGGTCTCGAGGGGCTGCTGCACAACGCGGCCGACACGACGATCGCCGCGCTCAACGAGGAGGGCACGGTCCCCGACGGCCAGGTCGTCACGCTGGCCGGCATCCTCACCGGCGTGCAGCGCCGCATCACCAAGCAGGGCCGGGCCTGGGCCTCGGCCACCCTCGAAGACCTGGCCGGCGGCGTCGAGGCGCTGTTCTTCCCCAACACCTACGAGGTGATCGGCCAGTTCATCGCCGAGGACGCGATCGTGGTGGTCAAGGGCCGGGTCGACCGGCGCGACGACACCCCGCGCATCATGGCGATGGACATGTCGCTGCCCGACGTCAGTCACAACCCGGACAGCAAGCCGGTCACCCTGACCATGCCGATCACCCGGTGCACGCCACCGCTGGTGGCCGAGCTCAAAGAGATCCTGATCAGCCATCCGGGCGACTCCGAGGTGCACGTCCACCTGCAGAACGGCAGCCGGACGACGCTGCTGCGGCTGGGCGCCGTGCGGGTCGCGCCCACCCCGGCGCTGCGGGCCGACCTCAAGATGATCCTCGGCCCGTCCGCGGTGGCCTGACGGCCGTGACCGGGCACTCGGGACGATCGTGCGCGACACCTGGCAGGATCTAGGGGTGAACGCGAGTCAGGAACCGGCGCCTCCGCACCAGCCCGGCGATCCTTCCCCGGGTGACGGCGTCGCCGGCTACGGCCTGGCGCACCCCTCCGGGCCGGTGGGGGAGGGCACGACACGCACGGCGTTCGGGCGCACGTGGAACATGCAGTCGTCGCCCGGCCGCCCCTGGCGGCGCACCCTGACCGTCGCGGTCCTCTGCTTCCTGGCGATCGTCGTGCTGGGCGCCCCGCTGGGCCTGCTCTGGCACCTGCTGGCCCCGACCGTGCCGGTGATCGACGCCGGTCAGGCCGGTGTCGTGGTCAACGACCCGTCTCCCGAGGAGTACGTCGCCGCCGACGGCTGGTTCACGCTGCTCGGCCTGGCCTTCGGCCTGCTCGTGTCGATCGGCGCGTGGCTGCTGTGGCGCCGCGACCGGGGCCCGTTCCTGCTGCTCAGCGTCATCCTCGGCACGCTCGGCGCGGGCTGGCTGGTGGCGCCGTGGCTGGGCGAGCGGATCGGCCGGGCCGACTACCAGCGCTGGGTCGACACGGCCCAGCAGGGCGCGACCTACCAGGCGCCGCCCGAGGTGCACTCGCTCGGCCCGACCCTGGTCCCGGCCTTCGCCGCGGCGATCGTGCTGACCCTGATGGCCGGCTGGTCCAACGACCCCGACCTCGACCACCCAGGCGCCCAGCCCGGTTACGGGCCCAACCACGACTACGTCCCCGACTATCCGGGCGCTCACCCTGGATACGAGGCCGGCCGCGACCATCCGGGCGGGCCGTCCGGTTACGGGTCCGGCAGCGGACATCCGGGCGTGCAGCCAGGTGATCGGCCCCGCGGCGACTACGCCCCCGGCTACCCGGGTGCGCAAGCTGGTGAATCCGACGGCAGCTATGCGCCGGGCCACCCGCCTGTCGACGGCAACCGCCCGCGCGACTAGCCCGCTTTCGGGCAGGCCGCCAGGTTGTCCACAGGTCCGATTCTGTCCACATCCTCCCCGCAGAGATCAGCAAATTTCGCGATAATCAGCGATGGACGGAGGCCCCCTCTGGGAGGGCGGGCTCTGCGGTGGCGGGCTCTGCGGTGGCGGGCTCTGCGGTGGCGGGCTCTGCGGTGGCGGGCTCTGCGGTGACGACGTCTTTCAGGGCGGCTGCGGTCTCGACCATGATGGCGGCCAGGGGGCGGTCGGTCTCGTCGTCCAGCCAGCGGCTGATCGCGGTGTCGATGATGGTGGCCGCCAGCTGCGCGGCCAGCGTCGCCTCCAGGACGGTCAGGCCGCGGTCGCGGAAACCACTGATCGCGGCCTCCGCGGTGAGGGCCCGTTTGCGCAGGTCCCGTTCGCGCAGGCCCTCGTCGGAGAGCACCACGCCGCGCCGCACGCGCAGGTGGTCGCGCAGGCCGTCGAAGCGAGGGGCGACCACCTCGCACAGGCCCTTGACGATCAGCTCCATCGGCGTCATCTCCGGGGGCGACTGCGCGAAGACCTGGGCCATCACCGCGGGCAGGGCGTCCTCGCCGGTGAAGAGGACCTCGCGCTTGTCGGCGAAGTGGCGGAAGAACGTCCTCGTGGTCAGGCCGGCCCGGGCCGTGATCTGGGGAACGGTGACGGCCGCGAAGCCGTGCTCGACGAACAGTTCGAGCGCGGCGGCCTGCAACCGCTGCGCCGCGCCTGGCTCCCATCGGCTCATGTCCTCACTCTAGTTGACGACATGGCGTGTCATCATGCAGAGTGATGGCATGCCGTGTCATCGCGGTGATCGGCACATGAGGAGGCAGCGATGCAGGACGACGATCGGCCGGTACTGGTTCTGGGCGGCACCGGTTTTCTCGGGCGGCGATTGGTGGCGGCCCTGCTGGCCGCCGGTCACCGGGTGCGGTGCCTGGTGCGCGACAAGGCCCGGGCCGCGGATCTGGCCGGCGAGCGCACCGAGATCGTGCCGGGCGACATGCTGGATCGCGACGCGGTCGACCGGGCCGTCGAGTCGGCGCGGGCGGTCTATTTCTGCGTGCACACCCTGTCGAAGCAGTCGGCCGGGCACCGGTCGGGCGACTTCATGGACGTCGAACAGGCCGGTCTGCGCAACGTCATCGACGCCGCGGACCGGCACGGCGTACGCCGGGTGCTTTATGTGACGGCGATCGGCACCGAGCCGGGCTCGGTGAACAGCTGGGCCCGGGGGCGTGCGCGCACCGAGGCGATGCTGTTCGCCAGCGGTCTCGACGCCACGGTGCTGCGGCCGGGCATGATCGTCGGGCACGGCGGCGACGGGTTCGGCATGGTCGAGCGGGGCGCGCGCAGCCCGTTCGCGGTGCTCCTGGCCAGCCGGACCCAGCGGTTCCGCACCGTGGCCGTGGACGATCTGGCCGGCGCCCTGGTCGAGGTGATGGACGACCCGCGCTCGTTCGGGCAGCACTACGACGTCGGCTCCGACGACGTGCTGACCATCGGCGAGATGATCGACCTGGCCGCGACCCAGCTGGGCCGCCGGGCCCCGGTGAAGATCCATCTGCCGCGACGGGCGATCGCCGCCGCCGCGCCGCTGATCGAGCGGCTCGCCGGCATGCCCCGGGGCGCGGTCGGCGGCTTTGTCGGCCCGGGCGCGGACGCCGATCTGGTCGGCGACGCCCAACCTCTGCGCCGGCTGCTTGCGCGGCCGCCCCGCCCCTACCGCGAGGCGATGATCGAAGCCTTGGGCTAGTTGGGGCTGGCCGGGCGGGCCAGGTCGCTCAGCGGCACCGGCACCGCGCGCACCCGGGCCAGCAGGCCCGACTCGCGGTTGAGCAGCTTGAGCTCGGTGCGCAGGCGGGTTGCCGTGTCGGGGGCCGACAGCAGCAGCTGGCGCTCGTCGGTGGTCAGCTGGGCGGTGGCCGCGATCAGATGGGACAGCACCGTCGCGTCACCGGGGACGGCGTCGAGCACCTCGGAGTCGGGGCGCAGCAGTTCCAGGTAGGCGCGGAAGGCGGCCAGGGCGCGGGGCGCGAGCAGCTCGGCCGTCTCGTCCGCCGTCTCGTCAGGCAGCCACTCCACCTCGGCCGTCAGATAGGGCTCGTCGCCCCGGCCGACGTCGGTCAGGGTGAACCGCCGGCGGCCCACGGTCATGATGTCGAACCGGCCGTCGGGCAGCTCGGTGACCTGCCGCAGCTCGGCCGTGCAGCCGGTCGGGTAGAGGTCGCCGAGCTCGATCGGGGCGGCGTCGGGCGCGGGGTTGTCGTCGCTGTCGGGGGCGGGGGCCTCGGCGCCGCGGCGCAAAGTCACCACGCCGAACTCGTGGGGGCCGTCGTCGGGGCTCGCCACCAGCTCGCGGACGAGCGCACGGTAGCGCTCCTCGAAGATGTGCAGGGGCAGCACAAGGCCGGGGAACAGCACCATACCCAGCGGGAACACCGGTAGCCGCTTGCTCACGACCTCAGCCTATCGGTCGCTTCACCATGGTCAACCCGTCGCCACCGCGGGTGTGGCCGGCGGCGTGATCCACGTCCCACGACCTGGGCCGGCCTGCGGCGATCGCGGTTCTGTCGGGGCGTCCGCCTAAACTGGGTCCCGTGCTGAATCGGATCGACCTGCGCGGCTCCCTCCGGGACCCGCGAGGCCTGCTGCCCCGTGCCCAGCTCGACGTCTCCGTGGCCGTCGAGCAGATCCGCCCGGTCGTCGAGGCAGTCCATCAGCACGGCTTCTCCGCGATCCGCGACGCGACCCAGCGGTTCGACGGCGTGACCCTCGACCGCCTGCGGGTGCCCGCGGCCGCGATCGCCGCCGCCGTCGAGGCGCTCGAGCCCGACGTCCGGGCCGCCCTGCTCGAGGTGATCGCCCGGGCCCGCAAGGTGCACGCCGACCAGAGCCGCACCGAAACCACCACCAAGGTGGTCGACGGAGGCACGGTCACCGAGCGCTGGATCCCGGTGCGCCGCGTCGGTCTCTACGTCCCCGGCGGCCTGGCCGTCTATCCGTCCACCGTGGTCATGAACGTGGTGCCCGCCCAGGTGGCCGGCGTCGAGGGCCTGGTCGTGGCCAGCCCGCCGCAGAAGGAGAACGGCGGCCTGCCCGACTCCCGCGTCCTGGCCGCGTGCGCGTTGCTCGGCGTGGACGAGGTCTACGCGGTCGGTGGCGCCCAGGCGATCGCCATGCTCGGCTACGGCTCCGACGGCGCCGACGAGGGCGACCGGTGCGAGCCGGTCGACGTCATCACCGGCCCGGGCAACATCTGGGTGACCGCGGCCAAGCGCATGCTGCGCGGCTACGTCGGCATCGACGCCGAGGCCGGCCCGACCGAGATCGCGATCCTGGCCGACGACACGGCCGACCCGCGGCACGTCGCGGCCGATCTGATCAGCCAGGCCGAGCACGACCCGTTGGCCGCGAGCGTGCTCGTCACCGACTCCGAGGCGCTGGTGGCGGCGGTCGAGACCGAGCTCGTGCGCCAGGTGGCGAGCACCAAGCACGCGGCCCGGGTGCAGACCGCGCTCTCCGGCGAGCAGTCCGGCGTGGTGCTGGTCGACGATCTCGAGCAGGGTCTGCGGGTCGTCGACGCGTACGCGGCGGAGCACCTCGAGATCCAGACGCGTGACGCGCGGCAGTGGGCCATGCGGGTCCGCAACGCCGGCGCGATCTTCGTGGGCGCCTGGTCGCCGGTGTCGCTGGGCGACTACGCGGCCGGTTCCAACCACGTGCTGCCCACCGGCGGCTGCGCCCGGCACTCCTCGGGGCTGTCGGTGCAGTCGTTCCTGCGCGGCGTCCACGTGATCGAGTACGACGAGGCCGCGCTGCGCGACGTGGCCGGCCACGTGGTCGCGCTGGCCAATGCGGAAGACCTGCCGGCTCACGGCGACGCGGTCCAGGTCCGGTTCCCGTCATGACGACCATCGACGACCTGCCGATCCGCGACGACCTGCGCGGCAGCACGCCGTACGGGGCACCCCAGCTCGACGTCGCGGTGCGGCTCAACACGAACGAAAACTCGTACCCGCTGCCGGAGCCGGTGGTCGACGCGATCGCCGAGGCGCTGCAGGCCGAGCTGCGCGACCTCAACCGCTATCCCGACCGGGACGCCCTGGCGCTGCGCACCGACCTGGCCGATTACCTCGGGCACGGCCTGACCGCGGCCGGAACGTGGGCCGCCAACGGCTCCAACGAGGTCCAGCAGCAGCTGTTGCAGGCCTTCGCCGGGCCGGGCCGCACGGCGCTGGGCTTCGGCCCGTCCTATTCGATGCATCCGCTGCTGGCGGTGGGCACGGGCACGCGGTGGATCGGCGCGCTGCGGGACGCCGACTTCGGCATCACCCCGGCCGCGGCGCTGGCCCAGCTCGAGGAGCATGACCCCGACGTCGTCTTCCTGTGCTCGCCCAACAACCCGACCGGCACCGCCCTCGACCCCGAGGTGGTCACGGCGGTGCTCGAGGCGGCGCGCGGCATGGTGGTGGTCGACGAGGCGTACGCGGAATTCGCCCGCCCCGGCACCCCGAGCGCTCTCGCCCTGCTGCCCGGCCACCCGCGCCTGGTGGTCAGCCGCACGATGAGCAAGGCGTTCGGCTTCGCCGGAGGCCGCCTGGGCTATCTGGCCGCCGACCCGGCCGTGGTCGACGCGGTGCAGCTCGTCCGGCTGCCCTATCACCTGTCCGCGCTCACCCAGGCTGCGGCCCGTGCCGCCCTGTCGCAGCGTGACGCCCTGCTGGCCACCGTCGAAGTGATCAAGGAGCAGCGCGACCGGATCGTCACCACGCTGCGCGGTCGCGGTCTGCGGGTGGCCGACAGCGACGCCAACTTCGTGCTGTTCGAGGCGGGCGGGGATCAGAAAATCGCTTGGCGCCGGCTGCTCGACCGCGGTGTGCTGGTCCGTGACGTCGGCCTGGCCGGCTGGTTGCGCGTCACCGCCGGCACGCCCGAAGAGACCGACGCTTTCCTGGAGGCTTTGCAGTGAGTCGCACCGCACGCGTCGAGCGCGTCACCAACGAGACCAAGGTGCTCGTCGAGATCGACCTCGACGGCACCGGCAAGGGCGACCTGAGCACGGGGGTCGGCTTCTACGACCACATGCTCAACCAGCTGGCCCGGCACGGCGGCTTCGACCTCACCGTGCGCACCGAGGGCGACCTCGAGATCGACGCGCACCACACGATGGAGGACACGGCGATCGCCCTGGGCGAGGCCTTCGCCCGCGCGCTGGGCGACAAGGCGGGCATCCGGCGGTACGGATCGGCCACGATCCCGATGGACGAGGTGCTCGTGCGGGCCGCCGTCGACCTCTCCGGCCGGCCCTACATCGTGCACGACGAGCCCGAGCTGGCGCCCTACATCGGCCCGGTCTATCCGACCAGCATGACCCGGCACATCTTCGAGTCGTTCGGCCACGCGGCCAAGCTCACCCTGCACGTCAGCGTGCTGCGCGCGGCCCGCGACGGCGGCAAGCCCGACGCCCACCACGTCGTCGAGACCCAGTTCAAGGCGTTCTCGCGGGCGCTGCGCGAGGCTGTCGAGATCGACCCGCGCAACGCCGGTCAGCTCCCGTCGACCAAGGGCGTGCTCTGATGGCGATCGCCCTGTTCATTCTGGCCGGCTTCCTGGCCGGCGGCGTGATCCAGCTGGTGAAATCGGGCGCCACCAAGTTCAGCATCGGCCTGGTCGGCGCGCTCGCCGCCCTGGCCACGGCGGGCGGCATCCTCTGGTCGATGCCGTGACGAGTGCCGTCTCAAAAAGCATCGTGGTGCTCGACTACGGGTCGGGCAACCTGCGCTCGGCCGAGAGGGCGGTTGCCCGCACGGGCGTCGACGTCATGGTCACGAGCGATCTGGCGGCCGCAGCCGAGGCGGACGGCCTGGTCGTGCCCGGTGTCGGGGCCTACGCGGCGTGCATGGCCGGCATCGACGAGATCGACGCCGGTCCGATGATCGCCGCCCGGGTGGCCGCCGGCCGTCCGGTGCTCGGCATCTGCGTGGGCATGCAGATCCTCTTCGACGCTGGCGTCGAGCACGGCGTCGAGAGCAAGGGCCTCGGCCTGCTGCCCGGCGTGGTCGACCGGCTCACCGCCGAGCGCATCCCGCACATGGGCTGGAACACGGTCGACGTGCCCGAGGGCTCCGAGCTGCTCGCGGGTCAGCCCCGGGACGCCCGGTTCTACTTCGTCCACTCGTACGCGGCCAATGATCTCGAAGCCCTGCACCGGGCCGGGGCCAAGGTGACCACCGCGAGCCACGACCGGCCGTTCGCCGCGGCGGTCGAGCTCGGCCCGCTCAGCGCCGCCCAGTTCCACCCCGAGAAATCGGGCGACGCGGGCTACGCGCTGCTGCGCAACTGGGTCGCCGGACTGTAGGGGATGTCGAAGGAACGCGCCCGGCGGCGCGAGGAACGCCTCGCCGTGCTGGAGAAGGAGAAGGCGTCCCGCGCCCGCCGGGTGGCTCGGCGGCAGCGCCGGCGGCAGCTCGTCAGGCGCCTGACCCCGCAGTCCCGCAACCCCGGCCGGCTGCATCGCCGCAGCCGGGGCGAGCGGCTCGGCATCCTGCTCGTGCCGGCCGTCGCCATCGCCGCGGTCTGGCTGTTCGTGCCCGAGACGGCGCTGCGGATCGTCCTGACCGCGGTGCTCGTCCTCGCCGCGCCGGCCCTCGTGGTCGTCGTCCTCGGCCGCAAGGCCGGCTGAAAACCGAACCAGGAGAGAACATGACCCTCGAGCTGCTGCCCGCCGTCGACGTCGCCGACGGCCAGGCCGTCCGCCTCGTGCAGGGCGCCGCCGGTTCCGAGACGGCCTACGGCGACCCGCTGGAGGCGGCGCTGGCCTGGCAGAACGACGGCGCCGAGTGGGTGCATCTGGTCGACCTGGACGCGGCCTTCGGGCGGGGCTCGAACGCCGAGCTGCTGGCGGGCGTGGTGGGCCGGCTCGACGTCAAGGTGGAGCTGTCCGGCGGCATCCGCGACGACGAGTCGCTGACCCGGGCGCTGGCCACCGGGTGCGCGCGGGTCAACATCGGCACCGCCGCGCTCGAGGACCCCCAGTGGTGCGACCGGGTCGTGGCCGAGTACGGCGACCGCGTGGCGATCGGCCTCGACGTGCGCGGGCGTACGCTCTCGGCGCGCGGCTGGACCCGTGACGGCGGCGACCTGTACGAGGTGCTGGCCCGGCTCGACAAGGCGGGCGCGTCCCGGTACGTCGTCACCGACATCACCAAGGACGGCACGATGCGCGGCCCCAACCTCGACCTGCTGCGCGAGGTGTGCGCCGCCACCGACAAGCCGGTCATCGCCAGCGGCGGCGTGTCCACCCTGGACGACCTGCGGGCGCTGGCCACCCTCGAGCCGGCCGGCGTCGAGGGCGTGATCGCCGGCAAGGCGCTCTACGCCGGGGCGTTCACCGTGCGGGAGGCGCTGGACGTGCTGGCGCAAGCCTGAGCCACGACTCGCGCAGGGCCTCCTCCGCCGCCCGGATGGCCGGGCGGGCGGCGGAGGCCTCGCGCCAGGCCATCACCACCCGGCGTTTCGGCTCGGGCGTGAGGCGTACGACGCGTACCCCCTCGGGCAGGGCCGCCGGCCGGGCCAGCCGGGGGATGACCGCGATGCCGAGACCGGCGGCGATGAGCGTCTGCTGGGTCTCGAACTCGCCGACGTGGAAGTCGGGCTGCACGCCGGGCAGCACCCGCAGCAGCCATTCGTGGCAGATGTCGCCCGGTTTGGCGGCGATCCACCGCTCGCCCCGCAGGCGGGACAGCGCCACCGTGGCGCCGAACCGGTGGCCGCTCGGCACGATCAGGTCGGCGACGTCCCAGCCCAGCTCGACGGGGGTGATGCCGGCCGGATAGCGCAGCGCGACCTCGGGCCAGTCGTCCAGCACGGCGAGATCGACGTGCCCGCGGTGCAGCGATTCCAGGCCCTCGTGCGGGTTGACCTCGATCAGACCGGTGCTGAGCTGGGGATGCTCCGAGGCGAGACGGTGCAGCGCGTACGGCAGGAGCGCGCGGCAGGCGGTGGCGAAGGCGGCCACGGTCAACCGCCCGATCACGGTGTCGCGGTGCGCGGCGAGCGCCGCCTCGGCCTCGTCGACCGTCGCCAGCACCTTTTCCGCGTGCCGGGCCAGGATCTGGCCGGCCTCGGTCAGCCGCAGCCGCCGCCCGTCCTTCTCGACGAGTGTGGCGCCGGTCTCGCGCTCGAGCTTGGCCAGTTGCTGCGAGACCGCGGACGGGGTGCGGTGCAGTGCCTGGCCGGCCGCCAGCACCGTCTTGTAGCTGGCCACGGCGTGCAGGGCGCGAAGCCGGCCCAGATCGATCATGTAGCGATGCTACATCTTCGGTGTAGGTGAATTCGATGGTGCTTAACGGTGCCAAAAAGCAGGCTGAGGTCATGAGACCACGTGACATCGGGCTGGCCGTCGCCGTCATGGCCGTCTGGGGCTTCAACTTCGTGGTGATCGAGACCGGCCTCGACCACTTCCCGCCGCTGCTGTTCAACGCGCTGCGCTTCACCCTCGCCGCGTTCCCGGCCGTCCTGTTCGCCGGCCGCCCGCAGGTGCCGTGGCGGTGGATCGTCGCGGTCGGCCTGATCCTCGGCGTCACCAAGTTCTCGCTGCTCTTCGCGGGCATGGCGGCCGGGATGCCGGCCGGGCTCAGCTCGCTCGTGCTGCAGAGCCAGGCCGTCTTCACGGTGCTCTTCGCCGTGCTGCTGCTGCGCGAACGACCGCGCCCGATGCAGGTCGCCGGCCTGCTGGTGGCGCTGGCCGGGGTGGGCGTGGTGGCGACCCGGATGGGTGCGGCCCGGGGCGCCCTCCTGCTGATCGTCGGCGCGGCCGCGGCCTGGGGCCTGTCCAACATCGCGACCCGCCAGGCGTCCCCGCCCGACACGCTGCGTTTCATGGTCTGGGCCAGCGCCGTCGCGTCCGGCCCGCTGATCGTGCTCTCGTTGCTGATCGACGGGCCGTCGGCCGACCTGGCCGCGCTGCGCGCCTTCGACCTTGAAGCCTTGTGGGCGTTGCTCTACGTCGCGCTGATCTCGACGCTGGCCGGCTTCGCGGCCTGGGGCTTCCTGCTCAAGCGGCCTGGGGCTTCCTGCTCAAACGGTACGGGGCCTCGACCGTCGCCCCGTTCTCGATGCTTGTGCCGTTCTTCGGTATGGCCTCGGCCGCGCTGTTCCTGGGCGAGCGCCTCCACGCCGTGGACGTGGCCGGCGGCGTGCTGGTCATCGGCGGGATTCTGCTCGGACTGGTGAAGGCCAGGCCCCGGAAGGGATATCCCCATGTCGGGTCTCGTCCACAGGCCGTCCCGGAGCCGGCGCAGTAATCGGCAAATCTTGGCAGAATGGGTGGTGGCGGGGGTCCCCCTCAGGGAGGGCGGGCGTCTCGGATCGCGCCGCCGCCCGGTCGTTAGGGTAGGAACATGACCGTTGCGGTGCGTGTGATCCCCTGTCTCGACGTGGACGCGGGCCGGGTGGTCAAGGGCGTCAACTTCGTCGACCTGCGCGACGCCGGCGACCCGGTCGAGCTGGCCGCGGCCTATGACGCCGCGGGCGCCGACGAGCTGACCTTCCTCGACGTGACGGCGTCCTCCGACGACCGGGGCACGATGCTCGACGTCGTGCGGCGCACGGCCGAGTCGGTGTTCATCCCGCTCACCGTGGGCGGCGGCGTCCGCTCGGTGGAAAATGTCGACGTGCTGCTGCGGGCCGGGGCCGACAAGGTCGGGGTCAACACGGCGGCGATCGCCCGGCCCGCGTTGATCGAAGAGATCGCCGAGCGCTTCGGCAACCAGGTGCTGGTGCTGTCGCTGGACGTGCGGCGCTCGGCCGATCAGCCCAGCGGCTGGGAGGTCACCACGCACGGCGGGCGGCGCAGCGCCGGGCTCGACGCGATCGAGTGGGCGGCCCGGGTCGCCGAGCTCGGCGCGGGGGAGATCCTGCTCAACTCGATGGACGCCGACGGCACCAAGGCCGGTTTCGACCTCGACCTGATCGCGGCCGTCCGCCAGGTGGTCGGCATCCCGGTGATCGCCAGCGGCGGCGCGGGGGTCGTCGAGCACTTCCCGCCCGCGGTGACGGCCGGCGCCGACGCCGTGCTGGCGGCCAGCGTCTTCCACTTCGGAGACCTGACGATCGGCCAGGTCAAGGACAGCCTGCGGACGGCGGGCAACGCGGTGCGCTAGCGGCCGTCCTGCAGGCGGTGGCTGTATTCGCGGACGGCGGCGTGGTAAGTCTGATCGTCGAGCGTCCAGTCGGCGTCGCCCGGCTCGCTGGCCCGGTTGAGCTGGGTCTGCATGGTCATCACGGCCGACGAGAGGCCGCTGAACGGGCGGCCCCGCCACAGTTGCTCACCGGCCGGGGCGACCTCGACCAGATCGTCCTCGACGACCAGCAGGCCCGCTCCGGCCAGGCGGCGCACCGACTCCTCGAGCTCGGCCCGGCTGGGCACGGCGTGGTGCAGGAAGTCGGCCGCGGCGAGCACGTCGGCCAGGCTGGCCCCGGCCATCGGCAGGGCGGCGTGGGCGGCACGGTCGCGCTCGAGGCGCTCGGCGATGACCGCGGACACGAAGATCCAAGCGTCGTTCCACTGCCAGCCGCCAGCCCCCATGCGGCAATGATGCCGCGCGGACCGGGCACTCGGAAGCGAATGTGTCGCGATGATCACAAAGCTGTGACCGGCCATCGTGCCGGCTAAACCGAATCAGGGGGTCAAATCGCTCAGTCCACTTCGGACTGCCGGCGGGGATGAGTGAACATGAGGGCGGACCGTGCAGAGCGGGAGGAACAGGTGCGCGAGCGGGCCGATGGCCAGCGCGTACACCACCGTGCCGATCCCGACCGTGCCGCCGAGCAGGAAGCCCACGCCCAGCACGAGCAGCTCGATCCCCGTACGCACGAGCCGGATGGAGAGCCGCGGGAAACGCCCGACGATGCCGGTCATCAGGCCGTCGCGCGGACCGGGGCCGAGCCGGCTGCCGATGTAGAGGCCGGTGGCGAACCCGTTGAGCAGGATGCCGCCGACCAGGTAGGCGACCCGGGCCGGGATCGTCGTGCCCGCGGGCAGCACGGCCAGCGCGCCGTCCACCGCGAAGCCGACCACGACCAGGTTGGCGATGGTGCCGAACCCGGGGCGCTGCTTGAGCGGGATCCAGAGCAGCAGGATCGGGATGCCGAGCAGGATCACCACCCAGCCGAAGCTGATCCCGGTGACCTTGGCGAGCCCCTGGTGGAACACGTCCCACGGGTTGAGGCCGAGCGCCGACTCCACCATGAAGGCCATGCTGACGCCGTAGAGCACCAGGCCCACGAACAGCTGGACGACGCGACGGGTGAGACGCCGATCTCCGTTGCCACTTGCTCCCATGAATGCCACTCTGAAGGCCAATCGGGGGATCGTGAAGAGCCAATTCGGCGGAGGTGGCGGTGACCACGACGATACGAGGGGGCCAATTGGCCCGCCTGCTCGGTCAGTGGCACTCGCTGCCCGGTCGTCACCGGAGCCCGGATTACGCCGCCCTCGCCGCGGCGGTGCGCGGCCTGCTGTCCGACGGGCGACTGCCTCTGGGCGTACGGATGCCGGCCGAGCGCGAGCTGGCCGAGGCGCTCGCCGTCAGCCGCACGACCGTCAGCGCCGCCTACCGCACCCTGCGCGAGACCGGCCACCTGACCAGCCGGCGCGGCGCCGGCAGCTGGACCACGCTGCCCAACGGCCACCGGGTCGCCAACTCGGGCCTGTGGGCCCCCGAGGACGACCGCGACGTGATCGACCTGGGCGTGGCCGCCTCGGCCGCGCCGGCCGAGCTGGTCTGGGCCGCCCGGGCCGCCGCCGACGATCTGCCGCGCTACCTGGGCAGCGCCGGCTACCACCCGACCGGGTTGATGGAGTTCCGCGAGGCCGTCGCGGCCGGCTACCGGGACCGCGGCGTGGCCACCTCGGCCGAGCAGATCCTGATCACCGGCGGTACCCAGCAGGCTCTCGACCTGGTGCTGCGCCTGCTCGCCCCGCCCGGCTCGCCGGTGCTGGTCGAGGCGCCGACCTATCCCAACGCCCTCGCCGCGCTCTCCGCCCGGCGCACCCGGATCAGCACGCACGGCCTCGACACGGCGTACGGCTGGGACGGCGAGATGCTGCTCGGCGCCCTGCGTCAGACCCGGCCCCGGCTGTCGTACGTGATCCCGGAATTTCACAACCCGACCGGTCACCTGATGCCCGTCGACCTGCGGGAACGACTCGTCGCGACGGCTCACAGCACCGGTACCGACCTGGTCGTCGACGAATCCTGGGTCGACCTCAAGCTCGACGGCGACGAGATGCCGCCCCCGGTCGCCGTGTTCGACCGGCACTCCCGGGTCGTGTCGATCGGCGGCATGAGCAAGGCCTACTGGGGTGGCCTGCGGATCGGCTGGGTCCGCGCGTCCGCCCCGCTGGTGCAGCGCCTGACCGCCATCCGGGTCGGTGTCGACATGGCCAGCCCGGTCATCGAGCAGCTCGTCGCCCTGCGCCTGCTGCAACAGGCTTCGAAGATCGTCGACGACCGCCGGGCCGAGCTCCGCCGTCAGCGGGCCGCCCTGGTCGCGGCCCTGGAGGAGATGTTGCCCGAGTGGCGTTTCGTCATGCCGCACGGCGGGGCCACCATCTGGGCCGAGCTGGACGGGCCTATCTCGAGCGCCCTGACCCGGGCCGCCGAGGATGTCGGGGTGCGGCTCGCGCCGGGGCCGCGCTTCGGCCTGGACGGGACGCTCGAGCGTTACCTGCGGTTGCCGTTCACCCAGCCGGCCGAGGAGTTGACCGAGGCCGTACGCCGGATCGCCTCCGTCCGCCACGACCTGGACCGGGCCGCCGGCCCCGCCTGGCGCACCCCGGCCGTGATCGCCTAAGGGCCGGAGCTAGACCAGCCAGGTGCCGTTGCGCATCAGGGCTCGGCCGGGGAGCTCGTTCTCCTCGCGCCAGGCCTGAATGCGGTCCGGGCGCAGGACCAGGAAGACGTAGGCCGCGCCGGCCGTCCGCGGATCCCAGTCGTTCTGGGCCGCGTAAGCCGAACCCTCCGCCGTCGCCTCGGCGGCCGGCAGCGTCGCCTCCAGCAGCGCGTCGATCATCACCACGTCGCGGGTCGGGCCGAAACCGATCCGGGCCCGGCCCTGCGCCGTGATGTTGCGGACGGTGGGCGAGGTGCGGCTGGTCGCGAGCAGCAGCCGCTCCTCGTGCCAGGCCAGCGTGAACGGCACCAGATAGGGGCCGTCCTCACCGGCCGTGGCCACCCAAGCGTCGGCCACCGGGGCGCTCAGCCGGGCCAGCGTGTCCGCCTTGCGCTGCTGCTTCGATCTCGGGTCGTCGGCCACCGCCGCAGCCTACGACGTAGCGCCCTGGAACAGCCCGAGCACGTTCCCGTCGGCGTCGCGCAGCGTGGCCGTCAGGCCGCCCCCGCCGACGTCCGTGGCCGGCTGCTCGACGGTGGCGCCGGCGCCGGTCAGCGCCGCGATGCTCGCCTCGATGTCGTCCACGTGGTAGTACGTGACGGGACCGGTAGCCAGGTCGCCGTGCGGGTTGAGGCCGATCTCGGGCGAGCCCTCGGGGCGGAAACCGACGTAGTAGGGCTGCTCCATGTACGGCTCCACGCCCAGCAGCGTGCGGTAGAGGATGGTCGCGGCGGCCAGGTCCTTCACGGGAACGGTGATCGTACGGACGGTCATGGTGGACTCCCTGTCACAGCGGACCCGGACGGTCCGTCAAACGGTATGACGGACGCCGACCGAGGAGTGTGACGATGAGCGAACTGGACCTGCTGGCCGACCGCTTCGAGCAGGACCGGGCGCACCTGCGCGCGGTGGCGCAGCGGATGCTCGGCTCGGCCGACGAGGCCGACGACGCGGTGCAGGAGACGTGGGTGCGGCTGAGCCGCAGCGACACCACCGAGGTGGGCAACCTGACCGGCTGGCTGACCACCGTCGTCTCCCGGGTCTGCCTCGACATGCTGCGCTCGCGGTCAGCCCGCCGCGAGGATCCGGCCGAGCTGCCCGCCGACCTGCCGGTGACCACGCCCGGCCCGGAGCAACAGGCGGAGCAGTACGACGCCATCGGCCCGGCGCTGATGCTGGTGCTCGACACCCTGTCGCCGAGCGAGCGCCTTGCCTTCGTGCTGCACGACCTGTTCGCGGTGCCGTTCCCGGAGATCGCCGAGATCGTCGGGTGCACACCGGCGGCGGCCCGTCAGCTCGCGAGCCGGGCCCGGCGGCGGGTGCAGGGCGGCGGGGTCACCGATGGCGGCGACCAGGCCCGGCGGCGGGAGGTCGTGGACGCGTTCCTGGCCGCCGCACGGGCGGGGGAGTTCACCGCGCTGCTCACCCTGCTCGACCCCGAGGTCATCCTGCGGGCCGACCCGGCGGCCGTCGAGATGGGCGCGAACGCCCTGCTCAACGGGGCCCACGAGGTGGCCGGCCGGTTCCACGGCGGTGCCCAGTCGGCGCAGGTGGCGCTGATCGACGGCGTGCCGGGCCTGGTCTGGATGCTGCGCGGCGAGGTGAAGGTGGCCTTCGTCTTCAGCTTCGACGACGGCCTGGTCAGCGCCATCGAGCAGATCGGCGACCCGGCGACGATCGCGGCGCTGGAGATCACCAGGCCGTGAAAAGGGCGGCCGGGGTCGACCCCGGCCGCCCAGAAGGCGAAACGTCAGATCTGGGCCAGCGAACCCGCGTACATCTTGTCGATCTGCTCGGCGAAGTTGGTCTCGACCGAGCGCCGCTTGATCTTCATCGAGGGCGTGATCTCGCCGGCCTCGATGCTCAGGTCGCGCGGCAGGATCGCGAACTTCTTGATCGTCTCCCAGCGGTTGAGCTTGGCGTTGAGCTCCTGCACGTACCCGTCGACCATCTTCTCGGTCTCGGCGGCGCCGCAGATCTCCTCGTAGCTCTTGCCGGCCAGCGGCCCGTTCGCGGCCCAGCCCTTGATCGCGTCCTCGTCGAGCGAGATCAGCATGGTGACGAAGTTGCGGGCCTGGCCGACCACGACCGCCTGCGACGTGTAGGGGCAGACCGCCTTGAACGCGCCCTCGATCGCGCTGGGCGCGATGTATTTGCCGCCGGACGTCTTGACCAGGTCTTTCTTCCGGTCGGTGATCGTGAGGAAGCCGTCGGCGTCGAGCTCGCCGATGTCGCCGGTGCGCAGCCAGCCGTCCTCGGTGAGCGTCTCGGCGGTTTCCTTGGGCAGGTTGTGGTAGCCCCGCATGACCGGCTTGCCGCGCAGCAGCACCTCGCCGTCCGAGTCGATCTTGCACTCGAGGTCGCCCAGCGGCAGGCCCACCGAGCCGATCCGGAGCTTGTCGAGCCGGTTGACGAAGTTGGCCGCGCTGCTCTCGGTCAGGCCGTAGCCCTCCATGATCGGCAGGTTGGCCGCCGCGAAGAACTCGGCGATCTCGCGGCTGAGCGGCGCCGAGCCGCTGACCAGCACGCGCAGCCGGCCGCCGAGACGTGCCTGCAGTTTGGAGAAGACCAATTTCTCGGCCACCGCGAACTTCAGCTTGAGGCTGCCCGGCAGCGGCTTGCCGGCCTGCTCGAGCTCGACCTTCTGCTTGCCGGTGGCGACCGCCCAGTGGAAGATCTTGACTTTCGCGCCGCCGCCGGCCAGGGCCGTGGTGACGGTCTTGTTGTAGACCTTTTCGAAGATGCGGGGAGCGGCGCACATCAGCGTCGGCTGGACCACCGAGAGCATGTCGACCAGCTTGTCGACGCGACCGTCGATGTAGGTCGGCACGCCGACGTGGATGATGCCGCAGAGCAGCGTCTTGCCGAACGAGTGCGACAGCGGCAGCCACAGGTACTGCAGGTCGGTCGACTCGAACAGGCCAAGGCCCTGCTGGGCCACGCCCTCCCACGTCCAGCCGGCGTGCAGCAGCTGCACGCCTTTGGGGCGGCCGGTGGTGCCCGAGGTGTAGATCAGGGTGGCCAGGTGCTCGGGGCTGATCGTCTCGACGATCTCGGCGATCAGCGTCGGCTTCTCGCGCAGGACGTCGGCGCCGCGCGCCTCGAGCTCGGCCAGCGTCTGCTGGGGCGGGGTGGCGCCGGCGTCGGCCGGGCCGTCGATCACCACGACGTGGGTGACGTCGGTGTCGACCCCCGCGATCTTCAGCGCCTGCTTCGCGTTTTCGGCGAACAGCACCTTGGAGCCGGAGTTGACGATGATGTAGCCGGCGTCCTCGGGCTCGGTCGTCGGGTAGACCGTGGTGGTCGCGGCGCCGGCGCAGTTGATGCCGAGGTCGGCCAGCACCCACTCGAAGCGGGTGCCGGACAGAATCGCGACCCTGTCCTCCAGACCGACACCGAGGTCACGAAGACCCGCCGCGATCGCCGACGCGCGCTCACCCACCTGGGCCCACGTGAACCAGACCATGCCGGTGTCGTCGGCGTTCGGCACGGCGAACGCCTGGCCGTTGGGAGTGGCGGCCACGCGCTTGAAGAACATGTCGGGGATCGACCGGTAGGGAACCTCGAGAGCCATCGGCGCCGCCTTCAGTGCAAGTGACTGGGGGATTTAACTTTCGTGTTACCGAAGGGTATTGGCACAGCTGCAGGAGAGCTAGTGCCACCCCGGCACCGGCCTCCACCGGGGATCTTCGCGACAAGTGTATCGAGCACCACATCGCGCCGTCTCACGACGTGAAACGTCCCGGATACGCGACCCCGGGTCGGCCAAACCGCCCGATTCCGACGAAAAGCCTGCCTCGCGCGAAAGATCAGACCAGGCGCCGCTACCAGCAAATTCACAGTTTTTTCGATGTCCGTCGAAACAGAATCTGAAGATCAAATTCCAGATGTACGCGCCAGGATCAGCCCCGCCGTAGCGCCGGCGCCAGGCGGGCCCACCGGGCCGTCGGCGGCCGCCGGGCGGGTGGTGGGTGTCAAGCGGCTGCCACCTCCTCCAGCGGGCGCATGTCCCGGATCGCCGGGGAGAAGGTCGCGGTCAGGGCCGAGGTGGAGACCGCCGCCGCGAAGATCAGGATGCTGGTGGTCGGCGTCCAGACGGTGACGAAGATGCCGGCCAGCAGCGGGGCGGCGGCCGCGGCCGACATGGCGACCAGGAAGATCACGCTCAGCACCCGGCCCTGCAGATGGTCGGGGGTGATCGCGGCCTGGTACCCGAACAGCGCCGCGTTGCAGGCCGGCCCCACGAAAATGGCCAGGGCGACCGGAGCGGCGGCGGCCACGCTCATCGTCAGCAGGGCGCTGACCGTCAGAAACACGGTGGCGGCCCAGCACAGGCCCCGGATCAGCACAGCGAACGAGAGCCGCTGGTGCAGCAGCGGCGCGACCAGCGCGCCGATCAGACCGCCGCCGCCGACGATGGTCTCGGTCAGACCGATCACGCCCGGCTCCACCTGGTGGCTCTGCAGGGTGACGATGATGGTGAAGATCGAGCCGTAGAGGGCGAAGTTCAACGGGGCGGCGATGATCAGAACGGCCCGCAGGAACGGGTTGCCGAAGACGAACCGGATGCCTTCGAGCAGGGCCGCGGCGTGGCCGGTGCGGTCGGGCGGGCGGTCGGCCTGCAGGGGCCTGCGGATCAGCGCCACCCCGATCAGCGAGGCCAGGTAGGACACCGCGTTGCCGGCGAAGGGCAGGGCGTGGGCGATGCCGAAGAGCAGCCCGCCCAGCGGCGGCCCGGCCAGCGAGGTGCCGTAGCTGCGGGCCTCGTTGCGGGCCACGGCGGCCGGCAGTTGGGTGGCCGGGACGATGCTGCGGAGCGCCGCGTGCTCGGTCGTGTTGAAGAGCGAGCCGCAGACCGCGTCGATCAGGGCCACGACGACGATCGAGGTCAGCCCGGCCTGCCCGGTGGCGACGGCGACGGCCAGGGCGAGAAAGGCCAGCAGCCGGATCGCGTCGCAGGCCAGCAGCGTCCGGCGGCGGTTGAGCCGGTCGGCCAGGACGCCGGCCGGGAGGCGGCAGACCAGCTTGGCCACCTGGGCCACGGTGCCGACCAGGCCGGCTTTCACCGCCGAGTCGGTCACTTCGAGGACCAGCAGCGGGACGGCCAGGGCGGCGATCGCGCCGCCCAGGTCGGACAGGCTCTGGCTCGTCCACAGCAGAGTGAACTCGCGGTTGCGCCAGAGCGGGGTCACGCCGCCACCGTCCGCGATGCCATGGTCACCCAACGCAGGATATGTGCTGCGTTCGATATCTGCCGACGACGAACGCCGGGCCCCGCGTCGATCCGCGGAGCCCGGCGCCGGCGACATGCCCTACTGGACGACGAAGAGCAGACGGTTCGGGGAACCGGTGCCCGGGCTGGTGACGACGCCGGTGGTGGCGTTGGTGACCAGGCTGTCGCGGACCTGGGCCGGGGTGTAGGACGGGTTGCGGGACAGGACGAGAGCGGCCGCGCCGGCCACGTGCGGGCTGGCCATCGAGGTGCCGCTGATCGTGTTGGTCGCGGTGTTGGAGTTGTACCAGTCCGACGTGATCGACGAGCCCGGCGCGAAGATGTCCAGGCAGGTGCCGTAGTTGGAGTAGCTCGCCTTGGCGTCCGTGCTGTTCGTGGCGCCGACGGTGATGGCCGAGGCGACACGGGCGGGCGACGAGTTGCAGGCGTTGGCGGTCGAGTTGCCGGCCGCCAGGGCGTACGAGACGCCCGAGCTGATCGAGTTGGCGACCGCGTTGTCGAGCGCGGTGCTGGCGCCGCCGCCGAGGCTCATGTTGGCCACCGCGGGCCTGACCGCGTTGCTGGTGACCCAGTTGACGCCGGCGATGACGCCCGCGTTGGTGCCGCTGCCCGAGCAGTTCAGCACCCGTACGCCGACCAGCTTGACCGCCTTGGCCACGCCGTACGTGGCGCCGCCGACCGTGCCCGCGACGTGGGTGCCGTGGCCGTTGCAGTCGACGCCGCCGCTGCCGACCGCGTCGTAGCCGAACCGGGCCCGGCCGCCGAAGTCGTTGTGCGTGTACCGGATGCCGGTGTCGATGATGTACGCCGTCACGTTGGAGGCCGTGACCGGATAGGTGTAGGTCGTGCTCAGCGGCCGGGCGCGCTGGTCGATGCGGTCCAGGCCCCAGGGCGCGTTGCTCTGCGTGGCCTGCAGCGACACGGTCTGGTTCTGCTCGACGTACGCGACGTCGGGGCTGGCCGCGAGCCGCTTGGCCTGCGCCTCGGTCATCGTCGCCTCGTACCCGTTGATCACGGGCAGGCTCAGCCGGACCTGACCGCCGAAACTCTTGGCCAGGGTCTTGGTGCCGGCCTTCTGCACGACGATGTAGCTGCCGGGCACCGCGGTGGCGGCGCCGGCCAGACGGATCTCTCCGGTGGCGGGGGCGGCCACGGCGGGGGTGCCCGTCGCGATCGCCGTGGTGATCACGGCGAGCAGTCCGGCGGCCAGGATGTGGCCGGTCCGGGTACGTCGAATCGCCATCCTTTTCCTCTCTCGCGGTCCCCGACAACCCATCAATATCGATGTTCGTCGAATTACATGAGGTGAGCGTAAGGGCCGGGTGCGGCGCGGGACGACATACCGAATGGGCCATATTGGCCGGGTGGACCTGATAATCCGGCTGGACGAGCCGCACGGGAAGACCGCGGCCGTCTACCGCGCGCTGCGGACGGCGATCGTCGACGGCCGGCTGCCGGCCGGGGAACGGCTGCCGCCGACCCGGGCCCTGGCCGCCGATCTGGGCGTCTCCCGGGGCAGCGTGGCGACCGCCTACGAACGGCTCGTGGCCGAGGGCTATCTCGAGTCGAGAGTGGGCGCGGGCACGTTCGCCGCGGCCGTCCCCGCGCCCAAGAAGGCTCGCCGGACGGCCGCCGATCCGCTCCGGCCGCGGGCGGGCTGGATCTTCGAGCCGCTGGCGACCAGCGGCTCGGCCCGGGCGCCCCGCTTCGACTTCCGCAGCGGCATCCCCGACGCCGGCCTCTTCCCGTTCGAGGCCTGGCGGCGGCTGGTCACGGCCGAGCTCCGGCTGCGGGCCAACAACCCCGGCACGTACGGCGAACCGGGCGGTCACCCCGCGCTGCGCGAAGCGGTCGCCCGTTACCTGGGCGTCTCCCGCGGCGTGCGCACCACGGCCGGCGACGTGGTCGTCACCAACGGCGCGCAGCACGCGTTCGACCTGATCGCGCGGGTGCTGGTGAAACCGGGTGACGTGGTCGCGGTCGAGGAACCGGGCTATCCGCCGGCCCGGCGCATCCTGGCCGCGCTCGGCGCCCGGGTCGTCGGCGTGCCGGTCGACGACGAGGGCCTGGTCGTCGCCGATCTGCCCGCGCACTGCCGGCTGGTCTACACCACGCCGTCGCACCAGTTCCCGCTCGGCCGCGCGATGAGCCTGGCCCGGCGGCGCGACCTGCTCGACTGGGCCCGGGCCCGGCCGGCCGCGATCGTCGAGGACGACTACGACAGCGAGTTCCGCTTCTCGGCCCGGCCGCTCGAGCCGCTGCACAGCCTGGACACGGCGGGCCGGGTGCTCTACGTGGGCACGTTCTCCAAGAGCATGCTGCCCGCCGTCCGCACCGGTTTCGTGCTCGCGACGCCGGGCCTGCGCGACGCGCTGATCGCCGCCCGGCAGCTCGGCGACGGTTACGGGCAACCGGCCGTGCAGGCCGCCCTCGCGCGCTTTCTCGACGAGGGCCTGCTGGCGAGACACGTGCGACGAGCCGGCCGGGCGTACGCCGAGAGACACGCCCGCATCGCCGCCGCGCTGAGCCGGACGCCCGGCCTCGACGTCGTCCCGTCCGCCGCCGGTCTGCACGTCACGGCGCTGACCGGCGCCGATTCGACCGCGGTGGTGACCGCGGCCGCCCGGGCCGGTCTGGCGCTGGACGACCTGCGGTCCTATTCGGCGCCGGCGGCCGGGACGCGGCGGTCGAGAACCGGCGGATTCGTGTTCGGCTTCGGCGCGGTCGACCCGTCCGTGATCGACGAGGGCCTCGAGCTCTTCGCCGCCCTCCTGGAGCGCCACGCCTGATAGCCCAGCGACGCCGCGATGATCACGAGGCTGAGCAGCGCCGGCGGCCCGCTGAGCCAGAGGAGCCCGACCACCGCCACGAAGGCCACCGCGGCGATGATCCGCGAGCGACCGGCCGGCAGCAGCCGCAGCGCGGCCGCCGTCCCGATCACGTAGACGAGCGTGAAGCAGCCGGTGACCAGCAGCAGCGCGGTGTGCAGGTCGAGCGGGAGCGCGGCCGAGACCAGGCTGCCGATGAAGATGACCACCAGGGCCCGGCGCGGCGTGCCGGCCAGCCGGGCGGGCAACGCGCCGTCGCGGGCCAGCGCCGCCCCGAGCTGCGAGGCGCCGGCCAGGTAGGCGTTGACCGCCCCGACGGTGAGCAACACCGCCACCACCGCGGTGACCATCCGGACCGGGCCGCCGACCCCGGCCGCGAGCAGGTCGGCCAGCGGTGCCCGGCTCGAGCCGAGCGCCGGTCCCAGCACGAGCACGCTGGTCGTCGCGACCGCCAGATAGAGCACGCCGATCAGCACGACTGCGATCCCGGTCGCCCGGGGCACGTCGCGCCGCGGGTTGCGGTAGGACGCGGCCAGCGACGAGACCGCCTCCCAGCCGGCGAAGCCCCAGACCAGCACGGCCGCGGCCGAGCCGATCCCGGACCAGCCGTGCGGGGCGAACGGGGTCAGGTTGGCCCAGCGGGCGTGCGGCAGCGCGGTCACCACCGTGATCAGCAGCAGGACGGCCAGGGTGCCGGTGAGCACGAGCTGGACGCGGCCCGAGACCCGGACGCCGAACCAGTTCAGGGCGAAGACGGCCGAGACGATGAGCAGGAACGTGACGAGCACGGTGGTGCGGCCGCCACCGACCACGTCGGCCACGTAGCCCCCGGCGAACGCGGCCGCGGCCGGGGCGCCCAGCGGCACGGCGAAGAAGAAGCACCAGCCGACCGCGGCGCCCAGCCGCGGGCCGAACGCCAGCCGGACGTAGGTGGAGACCCCGCCGCCGTCCGGGTGCCGGGCCCCGAGCGCGGCGAAGGTCCAGGCCAGCGGGGCCGAGAGCACGATCAGCGCGATCCAGGCGATCAGCGAGGCGGGGCCGGCGACCTCGGCCGCCAGGGCGGGCATCGAGATGACGCCGGTGCCGAGGACGGCGCCGACGCAGAGCGCGGTGCCCTGCGCGAGGGAGAGTCCGGAGTTCTGCTGCATGCCCTCACGCTAGAGAGGTATTGGCCCGCCGTTTGGACCAATCACGGGCGGTTTGATTGGGCCAATCAGAGACCCATCTTTGCCTCTCGCAGGCGGTCGCCGCCGTCACCCTCGATGGTCACCCGGGCCGCGTCCTTGCGGCCGGTCAGGAACAGCGCCACCTCGCCCGGCGGCCCGGACAACGTCACCGTGAGGGCGTCGCCGACGGTGAACGACCCGTACCCCTCGGATTGGATCTTGACCGGGAAGCCGGCCCGGCGGAGCACCAGCTTGCCGGTGAACTTCGTGGACCGCCAGATCGCGGCCTCCAGGCCCGGGTCGAGATCGCGGGGCTGCCAGTCGCTCTGCCCGCGCCGGGCGTCCTCGTGATGCACGAAGAACTCGACCGTGTTGGCCAGCTCGTCGGTCAGCGGGTTGCTCACCGGGCTCCACCAGGGCGGCCTCCGCAGCTCGGAGACGACGTCGGCGTACGGTCGGGAGGCGGTGCGCAGGCGGACCCGTTCGCCGTAGGCGTGCAGCGGCGGGATCATCCCCCCGGCCGCCGCGTCGGGCCGCCTCTCCCGCACGACCAGGTGCGCCGCGAGATCGCGAGTGGTCCATCCCTCGCAGAGCGTGGGCTGGTCGGGGCCGAGGCGCAGGAGCAGGTCGGCGAGCAGTCGTCGCTCGCGCTGGGCGTAGGCGGTCACAATCGTGATCGTAGACACATGTTACGAAGGTGAACGGCGGCGGCTCGTTCGGCAGGATGGGTACGTAAGGCCGGAACGGTCGGCGAACACTTACCAGTCAGGTAGGAATTCTTGAGCACCAGGTCCAGCCGCGATGTGCTGGTACGGGGACTGCGGGTGCTGGGGCAGGCGATCAAGGCGGAGCCGCGCCTGTTCACGATCGGCGCGGTCGGCAGCAGCGTGTTCGGTCTGCTGGTCATCGCCAACTCGTACGTCGTGGGCGCCGTGATCGGTCGCGTCGTCGTGCCCGCCTTCTCTGACGGCTCCACCAGCACCGGCACGCTCGCGCTGATCGCCGCCGTCTTCCTCGGCCTCAGCGTCCTGCGCGTCCTCACCATCTTCGGCCGCCGCCTCGGCGCGGGCTACATGCAGTTCCGGCTGCAGGCCCGTTACCGCCGCGCGGTGACCCGGCGTTACCTGTCGCTGCCGCCGTCCTGGCACCAGCGGCACGCCACCGGCACCCTGCTCTCCAACGCGAACTCCGACGTCGAGGCCGCCTTCGTGCCGATCGCGCCGCTGCCGTTCGCGGTCGGCACCATCGTGATGATCTTCGCCGCGGTGGCCGCGCTCTTCCTCACCGACTGGGTGCTCGCGCTGGTCGGCGTCACGCTGTTCCCGGCGCTGTTCGGCCTGAACGTCGTCTACTCCCGCTACATGTCGCCCCGGCAGATCCGGGCCCAGCAGATGCGGGCCAAGGTCAGCGCGGTGGCCCACGAGAGCTTCGACGGCGCGCTGGTGGTCAAGACGATGGGCCGCGAGGAGGACGAGGCCCGCCGGTTCCGCGTGTACGTCGACGAGCTGCGCGACTCGCTGATCTCGGTCGGCCGGCTGCGGGGCCTGTTCGACCCGCTGATGGATTCGCTGCCCAGCCTGGGCACGCTCGCGGTGCTGCTGCTCGGGGCGTGGCGGCTGCAGAACGGCGCGGTCACCGTCACCGAGGTGGTCACCGTGGCCTTCCTGTTCACCGTGCTGGCCTTCCCGGTGCGCGCGATCGGCTGGGTGGTCGGCGAGCTGCCGCGCAGCGTCGCGGGGTGGGACAGGGTGCAGGCGGTCCTGGCGGCCGAGGGCGACCTCAGCTACGGGTCGGCCACCGTCGACGGGACGGGCCCGGCCACGCTGCGTTTCGACCAGGTCGACTTCGCGTACGGCGACGGGCCGTTGGTCCTGAACGACGTGTCCTTCACCGTTCCCCCCGGCAAGACCGTGGCGCTGGTCGGCGCGACCGGCTCCGGCAAGTCGACGATCGCCTCGCTCGCGGTGCGCCTGGTCGACCCGGCGGCGGGCCGGGTCACGCTGGACGACGTGCCGCTGCCCGACCTCAGCGAGCCCGCCCTGACCAGCACCTCCGCCGTCGTCCCGCAGCTGCCGTTCGTCTTCGACGACACCGTGCGGGGCAACATCACGCTCGAGCGGGACGGGCTGGACGACGAGGCCGTCTGGTCGGCGTTGTGCCTGGCCGAGGCGGACGGGTTCGTGCGGAAGCTGCCCGAGGGGCTCGACACGGCGGTCGGCGAGCGGGGCACCTCGCTCTCCGGCGGGCAACGGCAGCGGCTCACGCTGGCCCGCGCGCTGGCCGGGCATCCGCGGCTGCTGGTGCTCGACGACGCGACCAGCGCGGTCGACCCGCGGGTGGAGGCGGCCATCCTGGCCTCGCTGCGCCGGCGTGACTCGGGGGCGTCGATCCTGGTCGTCGCCTACCGGCGGGCCACGATCGCGCTGGCCGACGAGGTGGTCTTCCTGGAACAGGGCAAGGTCGTCGCCACCGGCACCCACGCCGAGCTGCTGGCCCACCATCCGGGGTACGTCGACTTGGTCACCGCGTACGAGAAGGCCGAAGCGGAACGGGTCGAGGCATGAGCGACTGCACCCGAGTAAGCGAAGCGGTCGTAGGGCCAGGAGGGCATGCCCAAGGAGACTCAGCATGAGCGTCAGCACTGCGGGTGAGGGCACTTTCGCGACAGTCAAGCGGGGGCTGGCGCTCTCGCCCGAGCTGCGGCCCGGCCTGGCCGGCACGATCGCGCTGGCCCTGGTGCAGATGTCCGGCCGGGTGGCCGTGCCGATCGCCGTCCAGCAGGGCATCGACCACGGCATTCGCGCGGCCGGCGGCCCCGACCTGCGGTTCGTGACCGAGGTCGTGGCGATCACCTTCGTGGCCCTGATGGTCTCGACGCTGGCCGGCTACCTGATGACCAAGCGTCTCTTCACGGTCAGCGAGACCGCGCTCGGCGGCCTGCGCTCGCGCACGTTCCGGCACATCCACGACCTGTCGATGCTGCACCAGCAGTCCGAGCGGCGCGGCACGATGGTGTCCCGGGTGACCAGCGACGTCGACCAGATCTCGATCTTCCTGCAGACCGGCGGCGTGCAGCTGCTGCTGGCCAGCGGCCAGCTGCTGGTCTCGACGATCGTCATGTTCTTCTACTCGTGGCAGCTCACCATCGTGGTGCTGCTCGCGTTCGGCCCGGCGGTGGCGATCATCCGGCTGTTCCAGAAACGGCTGGCCGAGGTCTACGGCGCCGTCCGCGAACGGACCGGCGTCATGCTGGGGGCCATCGCCGAGAGCGTGGTCGGGGCCCTGGTCATCCGGGCCTACGGGGTGGCCGGGCGGACCGAGAAGCGCCTGGACACGTCGATCGAACGGCTCCGGGTCTCCCAGCAGCGCGCCCTGCGCACCAGCGTGACCAGCTTCTCCAGCGGCGAGATCGGGGCCGGCCTGGCGCTGTCCGCGGTGGTCGTGGTCGGCGTGCTGATCGGTGTCGACGGCGGCCTGACCGTGGGCCGGCTCACCGCGTTCCTGTTCCTGGTGACGCTGTTCATCCAGCCCGTGCAGATCGCCACCGACATGCTCAACGAGGCGCAGAACGCGGTGGCCGGCTGGCGCCGGGTGCTCGACGTGCTCGACATCGAGCCTGACGTCAAGGATCCGGACGACGACGGGGTCGACCTGCCGTCCGGGCCGATGTCGGTGCGCTTCGACGATGTGTCGTTCCGCTACCCGGGCGGCCCGATCGTGCTGTCCGACGTCGACCTTGAGATCAAGGCGCGGACGAAGGTGGCCGTGGTCGGCGAGACGGGCAGCGGCAAGACCACGTTCGCCAAGCTGCTCACCCGGCTGATGGACCCCGTGGCGGGTGAAGTTCGGCTCTCCGGGACGGCGCTGCGGACGGTCAAGTTCTCGGCGCTGCGGTCGCGGGTGGTGATGGTGCCGCAGGACGGCTTCCTGTTCGACGCCACGATCGCCGAGAACATCCGCTTCGCCGAGCCGTCGCTGACCGACGAGCAGCTGACGGTGGCGTTCGTCGAGCTGGGGCTGTCGGACTGGCTGAACGGGTTGCCGAACGGGCTCGAGACCCCGGTCGGGGAGCGCGGCGAGGCGCTCAGCGTGGGGGAGCGGCAGCTGGTGGCGCTGGTCCGGGCGTACGTGGCCGACCCGGACCTGCTGGTGCTGGACGAGGCGACCAGCGCGGTCGACCCGGCCACCGAGGTGCGGCTGCAGCGGGCGCTCGACACGGTGACCCGGGGCCGGACGACGGTGGCGATCGCGCACCGGCTCTCCACCGCGCGCTCGGCCGACGAGGTGATCGTGGTCGATGCGGGCCGCGTCGTCCAACGCGGCCCGCACTCCGAACTGGTCGCCCAGGAGGGGTCCATCTACGCCAAGCTCTATGCCTCTTGGCTAGAACAAACCCACTAGTCAAGTCCTACGTAACTCGCGATTTGTCCAGCCATTTATCTGGCGTAGAACTCGACTACCAGCTGCTCGTCGCACGTGACCCGGATCTCCGAGCGCTGGGGGAGCCGGATCACGGTGGTGCGCAGGTCCTCGAGGACGGTGGAGAGGTAGGGCGCGGTCGGGCCGTCCAGGTGGGCGCCGGTCGCGGCGATCTGGAACGGCGGCTTCTGCCGGCTGCTCCCGCGCACCTCGACGACCTGGCCCGGCTTCAACCGGTAGGCCGGCCGGTCGACCTTCTTGCCGTCGACCGTGAAGTGGCCGTGCACGACGAGCTGACGGGCCTGGTAGATGGTGCGGGCCAGGCCCGCGCGCATCACCGTGGCGTCGAGGCGGCGCTCGAGCAGGGTCACCATCGTCTCGCCGGTCTTGCCCTCGGCGCGGTGGGCGTCGTCGTACGCCTTGCGCATCTGGGACTCGCTGATGTTGTACTGGTGCCGCAGGCGCTGCTTCTCGAGCAGCCGGACCTGGTAGTCCGAGGCCTTGCGACGCGAGCGCCCGTGCACGCCCGGCGGGAAGGGCCGCTTCTCGAAGTACTTCACGCACTTCGGCGTCAGGGGGATGCCGAGCGCCCGCGAGAGCTTGGCCTTGGGTCGTGAGTTGTTCATGAAGTCTCCGGAGTCACTGGGCTTGAGGCCGACGCCCCGAACGGCGCAGTTCCAAACAGCGCCTGTTACGGTTAGCCTCACCTTACTAAGGCAAGCCTAACGTGTGCCCGGAGGTCTTCACCATGCAGCCCACCCATGCCGAGGTCGCGCGTACGCTCGCCGCCGGCCACCTGCCCGGCGTCGCGCATGTCGCGTGCCGCCCGGGCCCGCTGCCCGTGCGGCACATCACCGACGGCAACGGCCGGGTGCTCCTGCTCTCGCCGCGCGACGGCGCCTTCGCGGCCGCGCTGCGCCCGCAGGAGGGCAACGACGACACCGCCATGGTGCTCGACATCTCGGACGTGCCGCCGATGGCCGGTTCGCCCGCTCTGGGCCGGGTCTGGATCTCCGGCTGGGCCCGGCTGCTGGAGGGCGACGAGTCGCGGGCGGCGGCGCTGGACTACGCGGACGTCGACGCCTCGGGCGACCTGCTCGACGTCGGCGCCGGTCAGGTCCTGCACCTGATGGACGTGGCCGAGGTGCGCTACGAGCGCAACGAGAAGCTGGTCGACGTCGATGTCGACGAGTTCGGCGAGGCCACCCCCGACCCGCTCTGCCGGATCGAGTTCGACCTGATCGCCGACCTGTCCGACCACCACATGGCCGAGATGAGCGCCTATGTCCGCCGCCAGCTGGGCAAGACGTTCCAGCCGGTGGCCGAGCCGCAGGTCGTCCGGATGGACCGCTACGGCTTCATGGTGCGGCTCGACGACAAGCTGGCCCGGCTCGCCTTCCCGCGCCCGGTGACCGACCGCCACGACCTGGCCCACCTGCTGCACCCGGTGCTCTGCCACCGCTGCGAGGACTGAGCTATTCCTTTTTGAACACCTCGGGCATCGGGTCGGTGAGGAACCGCTGGATGTTGGGCCCGATCGCCGCGGCGATCGTGTCGGCGTCGGCGCTCGCCAGCGGCTCGATCTTGAGCACGTACCGGGCCACCATCACGCCCGCGATCTGGGTGGCGGTCAGCGCCGACCGCATCGGCGCCTCGGCCGGGTCCTCGACGATCTCGCCCACGGCCCGGCGCAGGATCTGGGTGACCACGAACTCGCGCAGCAGCCGGGCCGTCCACTCGTTGCTCAACGCCGAGCGGAAGACGGCCAGCGCGGCCGCCCCCGCGGTCGAGTCCCACACCCCCAGGGCGGTCTTGACCAGCCGCTCCCCGACCTGCTCGCGCGGCCCGGTGAGGGCCTGCGGGATCAGCTCGCCCGGGTTGATCGGCGCGTTCATCACGGCCAGGAACAGCTTTTCCTTGGTGCCGAAATAGTGGTGCACCAGGGCCGGATCGACACCGGCGTCGCCCGCGATGCCGCGGATCGACGCCTTGTCGTAGCCCTTCTCGGCGAAGCTCGCCCGGGCGGCCTCCAGGATGGACGTACGCGTGTCCTGGTTGCCGGGCCGCCGCCCGCTCCGCCTGGCCAAATCGCGCTCTCCTAGGGTGTTCGCCGCCTCAGGGTGGCCGCCGCGAGCACAAGTGCCACCACCGCCGCGCCTGTCACGACCACCAGGTCGCGCCACATCGTCGTGGTCGGATCGGCCGAGATGCCCACCTGCGCGAGCGCCTCGACCGCGTAGGTCAGCGGCAGCGCGTTGCTGATCGCCTCGAGCCAGCCCGCCATCTGCTCGCGCGGCACGAACAGCCCGCACAGCAGGATCTGCGGCACCACGACCACCGGTAGGAACTGTACGGCCTGGAATTCGGTGCGGGCGAAGGCGCTGCAGAACAGGCCGAGTGCGACCCCGAGCACCGCGTTGATCACCGCGATCAGCACGACCAGGCCGGCGTTGCCCGTGGTCTGGAGACCGAGCAGCCAGTACGCGGCGCCGGTGGCGACCGCGCCCTGCACGGCGGCGGCCAGGCCGAACGCCAGGCCGTAGCCGAAGAGCAGGTCGAGCTTGCCCAGCGGGGTGGTGAGCAGCCGTTCCAGGGTGCCGGTGGTGCGTTCCCGGAGCATCGCGATGCTGGTCACCAGAAACATGATCACGAACGGGAAGATGCCGAGCATGATCAGGGCGATCCGGTCGAAGGTCCGGCCCGAACCGTCGTACATGAAATAGAGCAACGTCAGCAGGGCCACCGGAACGACGACGAGCAGGGCGACCGTACGCCGGTCGTGCCGCAACTGCCGCAGCACCCGGCCCGCGGTGGCGAACGTGATGCGCAGGCTCATGATGAGCCTCCTGGGGCATGCGCTCCTGGCCCTACGATCGCTGCGCTGACTCCGGTGCAGTCGGTCACGCTGAGCCTCCTGGGGCATGCTCTCCTGGCCCTACGATCGCTGCGCTGACTCCGGTGCAGTCGGTCACGCCGTCGCCTCTTCCCGCTCGCGGATCAACCGGAGGAACGCTTCTTCGAGGTCGTCGGTGCCCGCCCGGGCCCGGATCGCGGCCGGGTTGTCGTCGCCGATCAGCTGGCCCTCGCGGATCAGCAGGAGGCGGTCGCAGCGGCCGGCCTCGTCCATCACGTGGCTCGACACCAGCAGCGTGGTGCCGCCCGCGGCCAGGTCGTGGAACCGGGCCCACAGGTCGGCCCGGAGCACCGGGTCCTGCCCCACGGTGGGCTCGTCGAGCACCAGCAGCCGCGGCGCGCCGATCAGTGCGCAGGCCAGCGACGCGCGGCTGCGCTGCCCGCCCGACAGGTTGCCGACCAGCTGACCGGTCGCGCCGGCCAGGCCGACGTCGGCGATCGCCCGGTCGGCCTCGGCCGCGCCCAGGCCCCGCAGGGCGGCGAAGTAGCGCGCGTTCTCGCGGACCGAGAGGTCGGCGTAGACGCTCGGCGCCTGAGTCACATAGCCCACCTCGCGGCGCAGGGGAGCGCTGCCGGCCGGCTCGCCGAGCACCGTGACGGTGCCGGACCGGACGACCTGCACCCCGACGACGGCCCGGATCAGGGTGGTCTTGCCGCTGCCGCTCGGGCCGAGCAGGCCGGTCACGCTCCCGGCCGGGATGTGGGCCGAGAGGCCGTGCAGCACCCGGCGTTTGCCTCGCTCCACGACCAGGTCCTCGACATCGATCGCGCTCGTCATGGCGCCCTCCCGGAAATGACGGCGAGCAAAGAATTCATCGCCTGATGAAATCAACGCTAGATGAATTCCGTGGCGACGTCTATGCCAGGTTCCGGACACACGAAAACGCCCCGGTCCCTGATCGGGGCCGGGGCGGTCGTTCTGGCTGGTCAGAGAGCCAAGATGCGATCCAGGAACTCGCGGTAGCCGCGCATCGCCATCCGCATGCTCTCGGTGTCGGGCGTGCCGTTGCCGCGCAGCGGGTCGAGCTCGTCCCGCTCGGCCAGCAGCGCCTCGGTGAGCTCGTTGACCGCGTCGGTGAGCAGGTCGTGGGCCCGGGTCAGCGCGGTCACCGGGTCGTCGACGAACTCGGCCTTCACCTCGTGCCAGGCGGCCCGGAAATGACGGGTGGCGTCGTCGTCCCAGAACGCGATGTTCCCGGCGGCGACGTCACCCGGGCGCAGCGGCGCGTCCTCGTGCGGCGGCTCGTCGTCGAGCTCGTCGGGGGCGGCGCGACGGCCCCGGCGGGCCGGTTCGGCGTCCTCCAGGCTCGCCGACCGGCGCGGGGACGGCGTCCGGCTGTCCGGCTCGTCGTCGGTGACCGTGGCAACCGCCTGGGGCGCCGCCGGAGCGGGCGGCAGATCGGTGCCGAACGTGATGCTGACCTGGCCGGGGCCGGCCGGCAGATCGTCCCGCAGCCGGTCGGCCGACGGCTGCGGCTTGGCCACCGGGACCGGGATGCTGCTGGCCGCGGCGCGCGGGGCGGGCACGCCCGAGACCGGGCCGGACGTCGGGTCGGGCAGCGCGGGCGTGTAGGCCGGCGGCTGTCCGTAGCTCGAACCGAACACCGGGCCGGGCGAGGCCGGCGCCGACGACACCGGCGAGGACGCGACCGGGGCGCCGGACGACACCGGGCTGCTCGACGTGATCGGGCTGTCGGGCGAGATCGGGTTGCTGGGCGAGATCGGGCGGCTGGGCGTGATCGGGGTGCCCGAGGTGGGCCCGGCCGTGCTCGAGGGGACCGGCGGCGCCGAGGTCGGACCGACGATCGGGTGGGTCGAGGTGGGCACGGAGGCCCAGCCGGCGGCGGCCCGCCGGGCATCGCTATCGCTGCGCCGGGTCTCGCTGTCGCCGCGCCGGGCGGCGCGGCCGGAGGGCTCGTCGTCGGCGTCGAGGCCGAATCCGCCGCCGGAGCCGTCGAGGCCGAATCCCGTGCCGGAGCCGGAGACCGGCATGATCGGCCCGGCGTCGGAGGTCGGGATGCCGGAGATGCTCGCGCGCCCGGTCATGTCATCACGCCCGTTCTCGTCTTTCGCGTCCGCGGGCTCGCGCGCGCTCGTGCGTCCGCGCGGCTCGACGGGCGAGCCCGGGTCGGTCCGCCGGCGGGTGTCGAGGCGGCCGTCGGTGTCGAGGTGGCTGCCCGCGTCGGCGCGGCGGCCGGACTCCGGCTGATCACGATCGGTCGCGGGGGTGCCGTCGGGCGTCCGTCCGTTGAGCTCGCCGTGGTCGTGGCCGTTGAGGCCGGGCGGCGGGTCGGTCGGGTTGCGGCCGCCGAACAGGAAACGGCTGTTGCGTCCGCCGAGGCCGAAGCCGCCGAACGAACCGGGGTCACGGTCCCAGGGATTCACGCGACCGGATTCTACGGGCGCATTGTCGCCGGCCCCACCGGCCGCGTCGCCGGAGTGATCAGGATCGCGATCCGGCCGCTCGAACGGGCTGGCCGCGGGCGGGCCGCTGACCTGGCCGGGAAGGCCGGGGCCGCTCGCCGGGCGGTTGCTGCCGGCCGGGCTGACCGGGCTCGCCGAGCCGCTGAAACCGGCCGGCCGGGCCGAGCCGGAATAACCGGCCGGACCGGACGGGATGCCGCTGCCGGGCGTGCCGCTGCCGGGCGTGCC
>CBDCJN010000043.1:0-31086 GCA_965217855.1 Actinoplanes sp.
GACCGGGCTGCCCAGCAGCATCTCGGCCCGCCCCGGCACCTGCGGGAAAAGGCCGATCGCGGCGAAGACGTACCACGCGCTCATCGTGCCCAGATCGTCGTTGCCGGGCAGGCCGCCCGGGCCCACGCCGTACGCGGTGTCGACGATCTGCCGCACCGTCTCCTGGGTCTGCCAGGGCCGGCCGAGCCCGTTGTAGAGCCACGGCGCGTGGATCCCCGGCTCGTTGGTCGGGTCGTAGCGCAGCGCGTTCCCGCCGAGCACGGCCCAGTTGCCGTTCTCGTCGTGGAAGAGCGAGTCGAGCCGGCTCGCCGCCGCCGGCCGCCCACCCATGAGCGTGGCCAGCCCCGACACGTCCTGCGGCACCATCCAGGTGTAGGTGGCGCTCGACCCCTGCGCGAAGCCCACGTCGGTCGACGGGGTGAACCCGGCCTGCCAGGAGCCGTCGGCCCGCCGCGCCGCCTGATAACCCACGGCCGGGTTGTACGTGTTCTTCCAGTAGTCGCCGCGCGGCAGCAGCTTCCGGTAGAGATCGTTGCGGCCCGCCCGCTGCGCCCACATGGCCAGCGAGAAATCGGCCAGCGAGTTCTCCAGCGTCTCGGCCGCCCCGCCCCAGCAGTGGCAGATGTCGTTGGCCGCGTACTTCAGGGCCAGGTACGTGTCGAGCGTGGGCCGCTGCCCGGTGCACTGGCCGGGGCAACCGGCGTCCGACAGCGCGTCCGGGTTCTGCACGGTCGCCTGCTCGACCAGCGACTCCAGGGCGGCCCCGGTGTCGAAATTGCGGACCCCCAGGGCGTAGTAGGTGGCGAGGGTGGGCGCGGCCGGGTCACCGGTCATCACGTGGGTCGGCGCGCCCAGGTGCAGCCATCGATCCCAGACCCCCTTGTTCTGGCCCGCGAAATCGAGCATCGAGGTCGCCATGTCGCCGGCCACGTCCGGGCGCAGCAACGCCAGCAGCTGGATCTGGGCCCGATATTGGTCCCATCCGGAGAAGGTTCCATACGCGTTCCTCTGCCCCGGCCGGATCCGGTGCACCTGCATGTCGGCGCCGAGATACCGCCCGTCGAGATCGTTCATCGTCTGTGGCTGCATCAGCGAGTGGTAGACGGCCGTATAGAAGGTCGTCGTTCGCGCGTCGGTGCCGCCGCCGACCCGGAGCCGCTTCAGCTCGGTGTTCCACGCGTCCCGGCCGGCCTGCCCGACCGACGCCGGGGTGGCGCCCGCCGGCACCTCCGCCTCCCGGTTCGCGGCGGCTCCCGACAGGCTCACGTAGGAGATCCCGACCCGCATACGAACATCACTGTCGGTAGCGGTGTCGAACCCGACCCAGCCGCCGGAGCCCTTGCCCGCCCGGTCCGCCCCGGTCAGGTAGCCCTCGCCGCCGGTGGCTGCCGTCCCGCCCGGGGTAAGGACTGAATTGACCCATGTGCCGTTACTGGTGAAGCTCCGGTCGAAGACGGCGCTGAAATAGACTGTGTAATAGGAGCGACGGTTGGGATTCGTCGCGCCCCCGCCGTTGCCGCGCCGGCCGCAGAATCCGCCGGTCAGAACCGACCCCTGCACCGTACGGGTGGAGGGGTCGATCTCGATGGCCGCGTCCTCGCTGCCGTTGAGCGAGTTCGAGGTGCGGAAGAGCAGATTGGCCGCCGATCCGGCCGGGAAGCTGAAATCACCGACACCGGCCCGGGTGCTGACCGCCAGATCCGCCCGCGCCCCCGAGTCGAGGGTCACCGCATACCGCCCGGGGGTGGCCGACTCGTTGGCGTGGGTGAACGACGAGGCGTACTTCGCGTCCTTGGTGTCGGCGGTCGGGGAGGAGTCGACCGCCCCCACGTAGGGCATGATCGGCACGTCCCCGGCGGCCCCCGGCGAGCAGCCCGCGCCATTGACGTGGGTCAGGCTGAAACCGCGTAGCCGGGTGGTGTTGTAGTCGTACCCGTTGGAGGCCGGCGCGCTGGTCTGGTCGCCCGTGGTGGCGGTCGGGCTCCAGGCCATCATGCCGAACGGGCGGGTGGCCCCGGGCCAGGTGTTCCCGCCCCGGCTGGTCCCGATGAAGGGGTCCACCCAGGCCGCCGGATCCTCGATCAGGGCAGCCGGAGCGGCCTGCGCGGGAGCGGCCGCCCCGGCCGTGGCCCCCAGCGTCAGCACCAACGCCAGGGTTAAGGTTCGAAGAATCTTCGGCATCGACATGCGTCATCCTCTCTCGATTACCCGAAAACGTACGTCAAAACGGCCTTCCGAGGGCCGTGGGCCGGGTGAATTTCGCGTGGACCGCCGGGATCGCCGGTGATCGATCGCTTACCGGGTGAAACCGAAAACCGTTGCAGCGTAAGGCCCGACAGCGTTTTCCCGAGTGCCCGCGGTGTGCTCGCGCGATGTCGGCGGTCTGCTCGCGCGTTCCACATAGGAATGCGCGGCGCAATTGCTGGCATGGACCTTTCGGGCGTCACAGGAGTGGTTGTTGTGACGAGCGTGACGACTGGGTTTCCTATTCCATCGGCGGCGGTCCAGGCGAAATAGAAAGACATTGGGAAAACGAGGATTAATCCGCAAGGACGCCGTGAAAATCGACTCGTGCTCTCCCGTCGGTCTATTCCGGTCAGGCGTCTCGCCGTTCTCGTGGTCGCTTTCGTGGCCCTCACGCTGCTCATGCGCCCGTCGGCCGCGTTCGCCGCCACGTCGGTGGCCACCACCGCCACCGGCATCCGAGTCGGCCTTCAGGTGCTCGGCCTGCCGGTCAACCTGTCCGTCGCGCCGCTGGCCTCGTGGAGCGCCGGCCAGCCGACCGATGACAACAGTGTTGTCAACGCCAACATCCCGAGTGTGCTGACCGGTGGCGCGGTCACCGCCATCGCCGCCGCGGCCACCGACGGCGGCAAGGGCACCGGTGGTGTGGCCGGCCTGAACCTGCTCGCCGGCACGATAACGGCCGACGCGCTCCTGGCCAGCTGCCAGATGACCGCCTCGGACATCACCACGACGGTGACCACGACCAACCTCGTGGCCCTCGGGCTGCCGGTCAACGCCGGCGCCAACGCGGACATCAGCCTGCCGGGCATCCTCTCCGGCAAGGTGAACTACCGCGACGCCGTCTGGAACACGAGCACGGGCAACCTGAAGTACACCGTCCGGGTGCTGAACCTCTCGCTGCTGAAGGCGACCGCCCCGGCGGTCAGCGGTGACATCGTCATCGGCGAGGCGACCTGCGAGGGCACGGTCAAGCTGGGAACCGTGACCGCTGCCGGCACCTCGCTGGCGCCAGGCCAGTCCGGAACGCCCACCGTCACGGTCAGTAACACCGGTGACGTCGCCGCCCCCGGCACCACGATCACGATCCCGAAGCCGTCGGCGACCTACTACACGCTCGGGACCCCGACGGTGACCGGCGGCGGAACGTGCGACACGACAACGAGCCCGACGAATATCGTCTGCTCCGGTATCACCGTGCCCGGTGGTGGCAACGCGAAGGTCTCGCTGCCCGTCACCCTGAAGTCGTCGGCGCCCGACAACGCGCCGGCCTGGTTGCCGGCGGCCGGCACGGTCTCGGCCCAGAGCATCCCGATCGCCGCCGACCCGGCGGAGAAGATGACGATCACCGGGGGCGGCAGCGCCCTCGTCGCGACCGTCGCCCGGACGACCACGGGCGGAACGATCACGGTCAATCCGACCAGCCTGGCCGCGGGCAAGTCCGGGGCGGCCACCATAAAGGTCGCCAACGCCGGCCCGTCGGACGCCACCACCACGATCACGATCCCGACGAGCGGCACCATCCCGGCCGGCGTCCAGGTCACCTCGGCCACGGTGGGCGGCAACGCCTGCACGGTGGGCACCGGCAGCGTCGTCTGCTCAGGCGTCAGCATCCCGGCCGGCAGCGACGTCACGGTCACCCTCAATGTCACGGCGGCCAACTCGGCGTCGCCCGGCGCGACGTGGGATCTGACCAACGTCAGCGCCGCCCTCAACGGCAAGACGGTCACCGGGTACGGCCGGCTGCTGACCGTGACCGACCCGGACGTGAACATCGACGCCGGGGTGAGCATCACCCCGGCCGCGGCCGCTCCCGGCGGTTCGAAGGTCAACGCGACTGTCAAGATCGCCAACGTCGGCGCCCTCCCGGCCACCGGCACGAACGTGACGTTCCCCGCGGCGCCGGCCGGCTACACGTTCGACACCGCGAACGCCAGTGCGGGCGGCGGCACCTGCGCCGTGACCGGCGGCGTGCTCAGGTGCACCGGCGTCACCGTCCCGGCCATGAGCGGCGGCACCGCCGGCGCCACCACCGTGACCGTGCCCGTCACGCTCAGCCCGAGCACCACCGCCAACTGGACCGGCACGGTCACCGCGGCCGCGACGGGCTCGACCGGCACCGCGACCGGCACCCTGGTCACCGCCGTGCCGCGCTACAACCTCAGTGTCGCGGCCAACGGCCCCGCCGCCCGGACGGTCAGCCCCGGCCAGGCCACCACGATGACGATCGCCGTCTCCAACCAGGGTCCGTCCACCGCGGTGTCCGCACCGATCGTCGTCGTCGCGCCTCTGAACACGACCTTCGGCCTGCTCACCGGCGCGGTCGCCGGCGCCTGTCAGACGCTCACCCCGACCACGATGCGCTGCACGGTGAGCCAGTCACCGGCGGATCCGGCGCTCTCCCTCGACCTGCCGCTGGTGGTCTCGGCCAACGCCGACGCGTCCGCCCCGCTGACCGGTGGCTGTGTCAGCTTCGACAACGACTCCAGCTGCGGTGGGGCGGCGGACACGGCGCTGCCGGACATCACCCTGCGCCAGTCGCTGTCGGCCCGGCTCACCGCGCTCGCCGTGCCGGCCACGATCACGCCCGGCAGCAGCGGAACCGGCCGGGTCACGCTGACCTCGACCCAGGCCGAGACCGGCCTGACGGTGACCGTCCCCCGGTCGGCGCTGCCCACCGGGTTCACGGTGGGCGGGGCGACGGTGGACGGCGGCACCTGTGACACGTCCGGCTCGTCGATCGTCTGCTCCGGCGTCAGCCTGACCGCCAACACGCCGAAGAGCGTGCAGATCGCCGTTCAGGTGGCGGCCACGGCCACCGCCTCGCAGAACTGGACCGCCACCGGCATCACCGTCGCGGCCGGCAACGAACAGATCTCGACCAACGGCACGCTGGCGACCACGTCCGCTCCCTCGTACACCCTGACCGCGGCCGTCTCGGTGCCGGCGGCCGGCACCGTCCTGCCCGGCGGCACGGCCAACGTGCCGGTCACGGTGACTAACGCCGGGCCGTCGATCGCCTCCCCGGCCACCTTCACCGTGACCGCCCCGAGCGGCACGACCTTCGGCCCGCTGGACGCGGCCACCTCGGGCATGTGCGCGGTGAACGGTGCGAACACCGTGCTCACCTGCTCGACCGGCCTCGCCGTCAATGCCTCGACGCCGCAGCTCACCGTCCCGCTGGTGGTCGCGCCGAACGCCGACCCGGACAAGGCGATCAGCGGCAGCTGCATCGACCTCGACGGTTTCCCCGGTTGTGGCTCCGGTGACGTCACGATCCCGGCCACCATCCTCAAGGTGCCGGCCGCGGCCCAGGTCGGGTTCGCCTCGGACCCGGTCACGGTCACCCCGGGCGACACCGCCCAGGCCAAGCTCCGGGTCTCCGCGACCCGTGCGACGCTGTCCGCCCCCACCACCGTCACCATCCCGCTGAGCCCGCTGCCGGCCGGCCTGAGCGTGCCCACCGTGACGGTGACCGGCGGCGCTTCCTGCCCGATCATCGCCACGATCGCCACCTGCACGATCCCGTCGATCGCGGCGGGCACGCCGCAGGAGATCAGCCTCCAGGTGAACGCCACGGCCGGCGCCGCGGCGGCGACCTGGACCGCGCAGGGCATCTCCGCGGTCATCCCGGCCGGCACGGTCACCGCGCCCGACCAGGTGCTGGCCCGGATCGGCGCGCCGCGCAACGTGGTCACCGCGACCGTCGCGGTGCCGAACACGCCGATCCTGCCCGGCGGCACCGGTTCCCTGACCGTCGCCGTCAACAACACCGGTCCCTCCGACGCGACCGGCGCCTCGTTCACCGTGATCGCCCCCAACGGCGCCACCTTCGGCCCGCCGACGCCGAACTCGACCACCGCGAGCGCCTGTGTCATCGCGTCCGACGGCCGGAGGACCACCTGTGTGTTCGACCAGACCGTGGCCGCACCGCCGACCGCCTTCCCGTTCAACGTGCAGATCAGCTCCAACGTGCAGGCCGGCACCGGACTGACCGGCGGCTGCATCGACCTGGACAACAACGGGGTCTGCACCTCGGCCGACACCGCCATGCCGTCGATCCCGATCGCCGTGCCGCTGCAGGCCCGCCTCACGGTGACGACCACACCCTCGACCCTCACGCCGGGCGCGGCCGGCACCAGCACCTCGAAGATCACCCTGAGATCGACCGCTGACATCGCCGACCTCGTCGTGGTCAACTCCGTGGCCGTCCCGGCCGGCGTGACCGTCGTCGGGGTCACCGACCCGAACGGCAACGCCTGCGCGGTCCAGGCCGGCGGGACCTTCACCTGCAACGACGTCGACCTTTCCGGCAGCGCCCACAGCGGGGACATCACGCTCACCCTGCGGGCCGTCTCCGGAGCGAACCCGGCCACCTGGACCGCGGGCCTGCAGGCCACCGAGTCAGGCGGGCAGACCGCCCAGGCCACCGGCACCGTGGCGGTGATCGGGGCGGCCCAGACCGCGCTGACCGTCACCGCGACCGGCCCGTCGGCGGGCTCGCTGAACCCGGGCAGCACGACCAGCGTGACCCTGACCGTGGCCAACGCCGGCCCGTCGGACGCGGCGAACTCGGTGCTGGCTGTCACCGCGCCGACCGGCACCGCCTTCGGCACGCCCCTCCCCGCGGGCTGCCAGACGGTCACCGCGACCCGGCTCAACTGTCAGGTGAGCGTGCTCGCCAACGGCACTGCCGGCCTGGTGCTGCCGGTCGTGATCCCGGCCAACGCCGACCTGTTCGCCACGATCACCGGTGGCGGCGTCGATGTCGACGGGGACGGCGCCTTCGACGCCACGATGCCGAGCATCGTGCTGCGCCAGCCGGTGGACCGCCGCGCCGCGGTCAGCGTCACTCCGGCCACGGTCACCCCGGGCACCACCGCCAACGTCGTCGTCCGGGTGACGGCCGAGAACGGCGCTCTGAACAACTTCACCCTCGCCGTGCCGGCCGCCCTGCAGAACGCGGACCTTCAGCTCGGCACGGTGACGCCGGGCGCCTGCACCAAGACCGGTACGACGGTCAGCTGCACCTGGGCGAACATCGCGAAGGGCAGCTACCAGGACGTCACGATCCCGGTGCAGGCCGACTCCGACGCGGCGGCCGGGCTCCAGGTGACCACCACCGGCATCACCATGGCTGACGTCACCGGCACGGCTACGCTGGCCGCCCGGCAGCTCGCGGTGACGACCGCGCCGCAGTCCACGGTCAACCCGACCTACGGCGCCGTCACCGCGATCGAGCCCGGGGCCACCGGGACGATCCCGATCGTGCTGACCAACGCCGGCCCGTCCGACGCGGCCGGCACCCAGGTCGGCATCATCGCGCCGGCCGGGACCACCTTCGGCACCCCGCTGCCCGCGAGCTGCACCGCGGACACGCCGGGCACCACCCTCACCTGCACGGTGTCCATCGCGAAGGGGGCCGCGGCGAACCGGGCCGTGCCGGTGACGGTCGACGCCAACGCCGACCCGGCCAACCCGGTCACCGGCGGCTGCGTCGACATCGACAACAGCGGCACCTGCACCACTCCGCCCGACACGGCCCTGCCCACGATCCCGCTGACCACCCGGTTCGACCAGGAGGTCACCGTCCACGGCGACCGCGCCACGCTGCCCACCGGCGGCGGCACCGCGACGGCCAACCTGATCGTCTCGTCGACCAAGATCCAGCCCGCGGACGTGACGATCCCGCTCACCGGCCTGCCGAGCGGCTGGTCGGTCACGACCAACACGGCGGGTTGTTCAGCCACCCTGGCCGCGGTCACCTGCACCGGACTCGGCCTGGTCGCCGGGGACAAGACCATCGCCCTCGACGTCACCGCGTCGGCGGGCGCGGTGCAGGGTGACAACTGGGATCCGACCGGAATCACGGTCACCGGCCACGGCAATCAGACGATCACCACGAGCAGCCTGCTCGCTCTCGTCGGCTCGGTGCCCTACGCTCTGGCCGCGGTCGTGACCGGCGTTCCCGCGAACGGCACCACGCTGCCCGGCGACACCGTCCCGCTCACGGTCACGGTCACCAACAACGGCAGCTCGTCGCCGACACTCAGGGCGCCGGTGCAGGTGACCGCTCCGACCGGCACCACCTTCGGCACGCCCGTCCCGGCCGACTGCACCCGCACCACTGCCACGACCCTGGACTGCCGCACCGGGGTCACCACCACCGGTCAGGTGGCCTCGTGGAGCATTCCGATCCTGGTGCCCGGCAACGCCGCCGGCGGATACACCGTGCAGGACGGCTGCATCGACCTTGATGCCACCGGTACCTGCGACGTCCCCATCGACCCGTTCACCGTGCGGGCCCCGCTCGCCGCCGTGATCTCGGCCGGCTCCACCACCCCGGCGACGCCCGCGCCCGGCGGCACCGGTACGGCCACCGTCACGCTGACCGCAGTCGCGGCCCGCTCCGGGCTGGGCGTCACGGTCGAGCTGGCCGGCCTGCCGACCGGCGTCGCCGTCACCGGCGTGACCCTCGGCGGGAACGCCTGCACCATCGCGGGCACGACCGCCACCTGCCCGGCGGCCACCTTCGCCGCGAACGGCACGTCCGCTCTCACCGTCGCCTTCACCACGGGCCCGAACACCGCACCCGGCAGCATCTGGTCGCCGGCGATCACGGTCACCGACCCGAACTACGACTCCGTCGTCCTGCGGCCGCGGGTGCTCACCGTGGATGCGACGGCCAGCCAGATCGATGTCAGCCTCGACCTGCCCGCCGCCGGAACCGTGCTGCCCGGCGGCACCGCGGACATCGAGGTGACGATGGCCAACAGCGGAGTCTCGGACGAGCCGGCCGGCCGGGTCCTGATCACGGCGCCGACCGGCACCACCTTCGATCTGACCGGCACGACCGCGGCCAGCCTCTGCAACGCCGACTCGGCCACCCAGATCACCTGCATCACCAGCCTGGCCGCGGGCGCCAACAAGAAGTTCCGGCTGCTGATGAACGTGGCCGGCACCGTCCCGGCGGGCAGCACCCTCACGGGCGGCTGCGTGGACCAGCCCGGCGGCTCCGCGTGCGACACCGCGCTCACCTTCACCCTCGGCAAGCCGTTCGCCGACCAGGCACAGCTGAGCTTCACCCGGGCCGACGTCGTGCCCGGCGCGATCGGCACGGCGTACGTCAAGGTCACCACCGACCGGGCCCTTACCGGGCTCGAGGTGACCGTGCCGCTGGCCGGCCTGCCCACCGGCGTCGACATCGCCGGGGCGAGCGGCCCGGTCAACTCCTCCTGCACGGTGAACAGCACCGAGATCACCTGCAGCGGCGTCGCCCTGACCTCGGCGGCCGGCCAGAACCTGGTCACCATCCGGGTCCACCCCGCCTCGAACCTCGTGGCGGGCGTCGCCTGGTCGCCGGTGGCCACGCTCGGCAACGGCGCCGGCGACACCAGCCAGGGCAGCGGGACCCTGCTGCGCACCCTGGCCCCGGTGCCGAACGTGCAGTTCACGATGAGCGCGCCCACCGGCACGGTCGCGCCCGGCGGCGAGGCCGTGATCACCGGAACGCTCGACAACCAGGGCTTCTCCGACCTGACCAACGCGACCGTGCGGGTCAAGGCGCCGACCGGCACCACGTTCGGCACCCCGCTGCCCACCGGCTGCACCGCCGTCGGCAACACCCTGCTGAACTGCACGGTCACTGTGCCCGCCGGGGCAGCGGCACCGGTCACCTGGTCGCTCCCGATCGAGATCCCGGCCAACGCCGACCCCAACACCCCGGTCAGCGGCGGCTGCGTCGACCTCGACCGGGACAACGTCTGCGAGCCGGGTGAGCCCGCGCTGCCGGACATCACCCTGACCGCGACCCTCGACCAGGCGCTCACCCTGCGTACGCCGAGCGGCGGCGGGGCGAACCTCACCCCCGGGGTCACCGGCACGGTCACCGTCACGGTCGCCTCGACCCAGGCCCGCAGCGGCATGACCGTCAGTGTCCCGACCGACACCCTGCCCACCGGCATGCAGGTCGTGCAGGCCCGCACCGACTCGGGCTCGTGCTCGGTCGGCCAGCGCGCGGTCACCTGCACCGGCGTCTCGGTGAGCAGCGGCGGCACCACCGACATCGTGCTCACCACCCTGGTCGCGGGCGCGGCCCCGACCGGCACCTGGTCGCCCACGGTCACGGTCTCGCAGGGCTCGCGGGCCACCGAGCAGCCCGTCACCGGCGCCGCGACCATCGGCGCCCCGCAGATCGACGTCAAGGTCACGGTCGGCGTGCCGGGGTCGCAGACCGTGCTGCCGGGTGGCGCCGGCTCGATCACCATCACGACCACCAACACCGGGCCGTCGCAGGCGTCCGGCCTGACCTACAGCGCGATCGCCCCGGCCGGCACCTCGTTCCCGGCGCTGACCGGCGCGGCCGCGAGCTCCTGCACCCGGGTCTCGGCGTCCAGGGTGGACTGCCAGATGAGCGTGGCCGGCAACGGCCGGTCGCAGGTCATCCTGCCCTTCGTGGTCGACGCGAACGCCAACCCGGCCACCCCGGTGACCGGCGGCTGCGTCCGGGCCACCGCGGGCAGCACCTGCTCGGTGTCCGACGCCGCCATCCCGTCCATCACCCTGGCGACTCCGCTGAGCGGCAAGCTGCAGCTGACCGGCGTCGTGGCCACGGTCGTGCCCGGCCGCACCGGCTCCGGGGTTTTGCGGATCACCGCGACCGGAGCGGTCACCGGCGCCACCGTCACCATTCCGCTCGCCGGCAAGCCGGCCGGATTCACCGTCACCGGCGCGACCGGTCCGTCCGGCTCGGCCTGCTCGGTCGGCGGCACTGCCATCACGTGCACCGGCGTCAACCTGACGACCGGCGCCAACACCGCGGTGACCGTGGTGACCAGCACCCCTGCCAGTGCCGCGGCCGGCACTACCTGGCGGGCCACCGGCGTCACGGTGACCGCGGGCGGCGAGACCGCGACCGGCCTGGCCGACCTGGTCACCACCGGCGACCCGGTCGCGGCGATCAGCTTCCGGACGGTCAACGCGAGCGCCACGGTCAAGCCCGGCGCCACCACGTCGCTGACCATCACGGCCACCAACGCCGGGCCGTCGAACGCGACACGGCGTACCGCGACCGTCATCGCGCCCGACAACACCCAGTTCGGTGCGCTGGCCGGCATCGCCGCGCAGGACTGCACGGTCACCAGCGCCAGCGTGCTGACCTGCACCTACGACCTGGCGGTGTCGGACTCCAAGTCGTACGTCGTGCCCCTGGTGGTGTCGAGCGGGGTCAAGGACGGCGACAAGCTCACCGGCGGCTGCGTCTCGGCCGACGGCAACCGCACCTGCGGCAGCGACCTCGACGTCACGGTCGACCAGACCCCGTCCGAAACGACGATCAGCAAGACCGGCACGCTGTCGCTGGACAGCACGGTCGTCGCGGCCGGCGGGTCCGGCAGCGCGGTGGTGCGGCTCTCGTCCACAGTCGCGCACACCGGGCTCGTCCTGACCGTGCCGCTGAGCGGTCGGCCCGACGGATTCAGCGCCAAGTCGGCCGCGGTCGACGGCGCGACCTGCACCGTCGGCGACACGACGATCCGCTGCACCGGCATCGGCCTGGTCGCCGGCCAGGCCAAGGTGCTCACCCTCGGCATCGACGTGGACGCGAGTGCCGCGGCCACCGCCGCCTGGTGGGCCACCGGCATCACGCTGGCCGACCCGGCCGTCGCGACCGACAAACTGACCGCCTCCGGCCTGCTGGTCAGCACGTCCAAGATGGACTACGCGGTGTCGGTGACTGTCGGCAGCCCGACGGTCGCGGCGCCCCTGCCGGGCCAGACGGCCGCCCTGCCGATCACGCTGACCAACGCCGGGCCGGGCGACGCCAGCCCGTACGTGGCGACGATCCGGCTCCCGGAGAACACCACCGCGGGCACCCTGCCCAACGGCTGCGTGGCCGGGTCGACCGCCTGGACGGTGGTCTGCAGCGTCACGCTCCCGGCCGGCTCGACCAAACAGATCCCGATCCCGCTGGTGGTGAGCATCGACCTCAAGGGCGGCGAGACGCTCACCGGCGGCTGCGTGGACGAGGCCCTCAGCGCCACCCCGGACCCGGACGGCGCGTGCGGGGGCGACGCCGACGTGGCGTTCCCGGAGATCAGCCTGGGCCGCTACAAGGTCAACCTGGCGGTCACGTACGACAAGCCGGCCGTGGCCCTGGGCCCGAACTCCACCGCCGTGGTGGTGCGGATCCCGTACACCAATGAAGGCACCGACACCGCAAACAACGTCACGTTCACGGTCGTGCCGCCGGCCGGTGTCGTGGTGCGGTCGGCCGCGATCCAGCTCGACGACTCCACGGTCACCGAGGGTCTGCGGTCGGCGGCGACCGCCGAGACGGTCGCCGCGACCTGCGCGCCCGCCGGCGGCGACGCGGCGTCCAACGCGGTGGTCTGCACCGCCCCGGACGCGGCCGGCCTCTACGCAAGCCAACTGCTGCTCACGGTCGACGGGTCGAACAGCACCAAGTCCGGTACCCAGCCGATGCAGGTCACGATCAGCACCACCAGCGCGGAGGGCAACATGGCCGACAACACGGTCTCGGTGATGCTCAAGCTGACGGCGAAGGCGTCCAGCGGCGGTGACACCGGGGGTGGCGACGACGGCGACCACGGCAACGGCGACGGTGGCGGCGGGGACATGCCGAAGACGGGCCAGAACATCCTCGGTGTCGTGGCGCTGTCCGTCCTGATGATGGTGGCCGGCCTCGCCCTGCTGTCGATGATGGGGCGGACCGTACCAGTGGCCGGCGCCGTCCGGACCCCGGTGCGGTTGCCCGGCATCGCCCGCCACGAGCGGACGACAGTACGGCTGCCCCGGGTGATCGCCCAGGTGCGCCGCCCGTGGCGCCGCCGGCGCCGGTAGGTCTGGTCAGCCCGGATACGGCCACTCGTGCACGGGGAGGTTCTCGTGCATGAGTGGCTGGTACCGCTGGAGCATCTCGTGCAGGGCCTCCTGACGGTCCTTGCCGTCGGCCTCCAGCGAGTGCAGGGTCTGCACCTGCCAGACGGCGCCATTGCGGTGGGTCAGGCAGCGCTGCTCGATGATGCCGAGCAGGCGGTCACGTTCGCCCTGCGAGACGCCCCAGCGTTCGAGACCCTGGTGGGCCATCGGCAGCAGCCGCCGCAGCACCAGCTCGGTGACCTGGATGTAGCCCATGCCGGGCCAGAACACCGTGGCGTCGATGCCGTGCCGGGCGCAGGTGTGGAAGTTCTCCTCGGCCGCGCTGAAGCTCATCTGCGTCCACAAGGGTCTTTCCGCCTCGGCCAGCGTACGGATCAGTCCGTAGTAGAACGCCGCGTTGGCCATCGTGTCGACCACCGTCGGACCGGCCGGCAGCACCCGGTTCTCCACCCGCAGGTGCGGACGGCCGCGGACGACGTCGTAGATCGGCCGGTTCCAGCGGTAGACCGTGCCGTTGTGCAGCCGCAGCTCGCTCAGCTGCGGGATCTCGCCCCGCTCGAGGATCTCGGCCGGGTCCATGTCGTCGCAGATCGGCAGCAGTGCCGGGAAATAGCGGACGTTCTCCTCGAAGAGGTCGAAGACACTGGTGATCCAGCGTTCCCCGAACCAGACCCGGGGGCGTACGCCCTGGGCCCGGATCTCCTCGGACCGGGTGTCGGTGGCCTGCTCGAACAGCGGGATGCGGGTCTCACGCCACAACTCCCGGCCGAACAGCAGCGGCGCGTTCGCGCCGAGGGCCACCTGGACGCCGGCGATGACCTGCGCGGCATTCCAGTACGCGGCGAACTGCGCGGGACTGACCTGCAGGTGCAGTTGGGTGCTGGTGCAGGCCGACTCGGGCGCGATCGTGTCGGTGGTGACGGCCAGCCGGTCCACGCCGTCGATCCGGATGTCGAGGTCCTCGCCCCGGGCCGCGAAGATCTGCTCGTTCAGCAGCTTGTAGCGGGGATTGGCCGACAGTGCCTCGGCGGTCATGTGCTCCCGCCGCAACGTGGGCAGGATGCCGATCATCACCGTGTGCGCGCCGACCGTACGCGCGTGTTTCTCGGCATTGTTGAGGCTGGCCCGCAGGGTCCGTTCGAGATCGGAGTTCTCGTCGCCGGCCAGCCGCCGCGGCGGAACGTTTATCTCGATGTTGAACTGGCCCAGCTCGGTCTGGAAATCCGGATCGGCGATCGCGTTCAGCACCTCGGCGTTGCGCATCGCCGGGTCGGCGTTCTCGTCGACCAGGTTGAGCTCGATCTCCATGCCGGTCAGCGGCCGCTCGAACTCGAACCGTGACTCGCGCAGCATGGCCGCGAACACGTCCAGGCTCCGGCGGATCTTGTGCCGGTACCTGGCGCGGTCCTCACGGGTGAAGTTGGCCTGCTCGACGTCCTCGCCCATAGCGCACCACCTCTCTGGACGTGCGGACCCCCATCAACGTCCCACACCCCTGCGCGTCGCGCCAGGCGACGCCAAAGCATGAGATCGCATGTGGTTTCCCTCTCATAACCGTCAATGTGTGCCAGGTCGATCCCAACGATCACGATCGCAGCGGTACCCTGCCGTACCGGATTTCATCCGGATCTGCACCCTGGGGAGGGCAAGATCTTGAACATGCGGCGCTTGCTGATCGGCGTCGTGGTGACTGCGGTCATGTCCACGATCTTGACGGTGACCTGGATGGCGTTCGGGCCTTTGCGGTCCGACACGCCGACTCCGCAGGCCTCGGCCCAGGCCGCGGCGGCCACCGGCTCGCCGCTGGGCGTCAGCCCGGAGTGGTCCACCGCGTGGTCGGCGGCCCCGGCCGCGGCCAACCTCAAGAAGCCGCTCGGCAACACGGTCCGCAACGTCGTGCACACCACGATCGGCGGGCCCCGGGTCCGCGTCCGGCTCAGCAACCGCTTCGGCGTCACGCCGGTCCGCTTCGGGCACGTGACAGTGGGGCTCTCGGCGCACACCGGCGGCCGCCGCGACGGCACGGACGACCCCAGCGACGGTACGGCGGCCCCGGGAACGCTGCGGGACGTGACGTTCAGCGGCCGCGGTGACGTGACCGTGCCGGTCGGCGCCGACGTGCTCAGCGACCCGCTGTCGTTCGACGTCATGCCCGACACCGACCTGCTGGTGACGGTCTGGACGCCGGTGCGGCCGGCCGCGGCCACCTGGCACCCCGATGCCAAGCAGATCTCGTACTCCAGCCCCGACACCATCGATCACGCGGGCGATCCGACGGCCGTGGCGTTCACCCAGCGCGTCGGGTCCTGGTTCTACGCGACCGCGGTCGAGGTGACCGGGGCGCCGGGCACGATCGTCGCGCTGGGCGACTCGATCACGAACGGGGCGGCCTCCACGGCCGGGCGCAACCATCGCTGGACAGACCTGCTGGCGGCGCGGCTGGCGACGACGGCCGAGCCCGACTACGGGGTGGCCAACGTGGGCATCAGCGGCAACCGGATCCTGCTGGACGCGCAATACCCGCGCTACAAGCTCAACTCGCTGGCCGGCCGGTCCGTGCAGACCCGGTTCGCCGAGGACGTGCTCGAACAGCCCGGCGCCCGCACGCTGATCATCTTCGCCGGGATCAACGACATCATGCAGGTGCCGCGGCAGACCGACGCCGCCCAGATCACGGCCGGGCTGGCTCAGCTTGCGGCGCGGGCGCGGGCCCAGGGGCTGCGCGTGGTCGTCTGCACGGTCACGCCGTGGAAGGGCTGGACGGTCTACACGCCGGCGCTCGACCAGGTGCGGCTGCGGGTGAACAACTGGATCCGCGCCTCGGGCAACGGTGCCTTCGACACGGTGGTCGATTTTGATCAGGTGGTGCGCGATCCCGCCGACCCGCTGCGGCTCAACCCGCGGTACGACGGCGGCGACCACCTGCACCCGAACGACGCCGGCATGCAGGCCCTGGCCGAGGCCGTCCCGCTGGACAAGCTCTAGCTCATCCACACGGCGATCACCGCGGCCAGCACGGCGAAGCCCAGGGCGGCCTGGAGGATCAGCGCGGGGCCCAGGTGCGACCAGCGGGTGGGGATCCGCGGGGTGAGCGGCTGCATGGTGGTCAGGTTGACCACCCGGACCAGCTTCACGGCGAGGTGCGGGTCCTTCTGCGGCGCCGTGGTGAACTGCACGAGGTCGCCGCGGTGCAGGGCGGACTGGGGCAGTTGCCCGTGCATCTCGACCTCGTAGGTCTGACCCAGGTCGTCGCGCACCCGCACCGGGGTGACCAGGAACTCGGGGCCCTTCTTGAGCTCCTTGAAGCTGCGCAGGCTGCCCTTCATCCGCAGGATCGAGCCGATCAGCTGGATCACGCCCGCCGCCAGGAAGATCGCCATCAGCAGCGGTTGACCGATTTTGACCTCCCTGGTGTACGAGGTCTGGAAGCCGGCGAACCGGCCGGTGATGACGGGGCCGACGTGCCGGAGGATCTGTTCGCGATGTAGGTCGACATCATCCATGTCGGTCACCTCCTGAGGGATTCTCATATCGTACGGAGCGTCAGATCATGAGCACCGTGAGTGAATACGTGAGCACCGTAAGTGTTTAATCGGGCTTTTCGGGCGCACATTCGGCGACTTCTCTCCCTTCGCGCAGGTCGACGCCCGTTGCTTGTTCCTCGTTCGTCACCCCTGTCGCCGAAATGCTGAAAAACACACGATTCGGCACCTAACGGCGGTGAACTTGACTCGGGCCCGTCGAGTCGCGGACCCGGCGTGGAATGGGGGCGGCTGACGTGGCACCGATCAAGGCGTACGTGGATCCGGACAGTGTCCTGGCCCGCACCGCCCGCGAGATGCTGACGGCGCACACCGGCGAACCCGGACAGCGGTGCCCGGCCTGCGGTGACCGGCTGCCCTGCGCCGCCGGTCAGGCCGCGGCCGAGGTCGTCACGGCGGCCGGGCTGGCCGAGGAGTCCGGGCTCGTCGCGGCGGCCCGGCAAGGGCTGGGGGAGCCGTACGGGGAGCCCGGCTCGGGGTTCGACTTCGCGCCCCTGCGGGCCGGGCCGGGCGGGCTGGGTTTGTTCGCGCGAGGGGACGAACCACCGGTGGCCTTCGGGTCGGCCGACCCGCCGGCTGCCTTCGGATGGCAGGGCGCCTACGACCCCGCGGACCCGCCGGCGCCCACCGAATTCGGGTCGCCGCTGGCCTTCGGGTCGCCGATCGAGATGCCGGTCGAGGACGAGCGGGGCCGGCGCGGCCGCCGGCGCCGGGCCGAACCGTCCCCGGGTTCGCCGGAGGAAGAAACTCCGTCGGCCGGCCCGGGATATCGCCACGCGCTGCACACCGAACCGGTCGACGTGTCGTTCCACCCGGCCCCGGAGGCCGCCGGAGTGCCAGGTCGGCATCAAACAGTCGACGGCCTCGGCTACACGGGCGCGCGGCGTGACGAGTCGGCCGGCGCGAACGCCGGGCCGAGCTTAATGCCGCCCATCGGCGACGCGAAGACCGAAGGCGGTTTCCCCGCCGCCGGAGCCGGGCCGCGCCTCGGCCTGGACGACCTGAGCGGCTTGGCGCCGGCTGCCGCCACCGAGCCGAGTGGTCTCGCACCGATCCCCGGGTCGAGCGCAGCCGACCCAAGCGGCCTGGCACCGCTCGCCGGGCCGGCCGGCTTGGCGTCGCCGACAGGACTGGCCGCTGCTGAGTCGAGTGGGTTGGCGTCACATGCCGGGTCTGGTGGTGCGGGGCCTGATGCTTTGGCGGCAGGTGGCGTTGAGCTGAGCGGCCTCTCGGCGCACGGCGGGCCGGGTGGCGTTGACTCGAGTGGGTTTGCGCGGCACGCCGGGGCGAGTGGCGTGGGCGGTGCCGGGCCGGAGGCGGCGGGAGCCGGCGGGCCGAGCGGCTTCGGAGCGGAGTTCAGTGGCTTCGGCGAGTCCAGTGTGGAGCAGAGCGGGCTCGGTGCCGCCAGAACCGGGACGGGCGATCCTTCCGGTCCGCGACCGCACGGCGCCAATGCCTTTGCCGGTGCGGATGATCGGAGTGGGCTTGTCTCTGGACACAGTGGTCCGGAGGGTTTCCGCGCAGACCTGGGCGGTCCGAGCGACTTGGGCGGTCCGAGCGACCTCCGCGAGCCGGGCGGGCTGAGCGGCTTGGGCGGTCCGAGCGACCTCCGCGAGCCGGGCGGGCTGAGCGGCTTGGGCGGTCCGAGTGGTCTGGGTGGGCCGCCGACCGGCGTAGGCGCGTCGACGTCTGAGCGGGACGGACAAAGTGGCCTGGGTGGATCGAGCGGCTTGGGCGGATCGAGCGGCTTGGGTGGGCCGGGTGGGCCGCCTGCTGGCGCGGGCGCGTCGACGGCTGAGTGGGGCGGGCCGAGCGATGTGCGGACGCAGCCGGGGGATGCCGAGCGGCCGGCCCTCGGTGAGCGAAGCCAGCCCGGGGACCGACCGAACGGCTCCGCCGCGGCCGACGCGACGAGTGGCCCGGTCGCGGAGAGGCCCCCGGTCAAGAAGCCGATGCCGCCACTACCGCCCGACTGGCATCAGAACCGGCCGCTCGATGCGCCGAAGTTCACTCCTTCCCGGCCCACGCCGGGACTGAACGGAAGGGCAGCACCCACGACGCCAAGTTCGCCCGCAGGCCCGGCCGCTTCTTCTGCGGGCGGAGGTCTGTCGCAGCCGTCCGGAGCACCTGGTGGTTCGCCGGCGGCAGGCCCGGGCGCACCGGCACAGCAGGGCTCGGCCGTTCCGGGACAAGAGAATGCAGGCTCAGCCCTCGGTCGGCCGGGCGGGGCCAACGCCGCCGGGCAGCACGGACCCGCCGGCGGTTCCGGGCAAACGGGAGCAGCCGGAGGGCTCGGACAACAAGGGCCTGACGGAGGCCCCGGGCTGCAGGCTAACGGGGGTCTCGGGCAGCAGGGGGTCAACGGGGATCTTGGGAAGCCGGGGGCTGCTGGGGGTCTTGGACAGCAGGGACTGGGTGGGGCTTTCGGGCAGCCGGGATCGGCGGGGTCGCAGCCAGGCTCCACCATGGATTCCGGGTCGGGATTGTCGGTGCCGGGACAGCTCGGGCAGGTAGCCGCCGCTGGGCCGCACGGGGCCGCTGCGGGATCAGGGTTTGAACAATCTGGACTGTCCGGCCTCCCCGGTTCGGCAGCGGCGCAAGGGTCTTCCGGGCCCGGCGTGCCGGGTGCCGCAACTGGCCAGGGAGCTACGGGCGCAGGATCGTCGGGCCAGGGTGGTTCCGGGCAGTGGAGCACGGCCGTTCAGCCCGGCCTCTCCGGTGACGAGCCTTCGGGCCTGTCCGCCATGCAGGGGCCGTCGGGCCTGCTCGGAGGACAACAGTCGCCCGGCCTGCCGGGACAGAACGCAGGGTCACCGCGCGCCGAGCCCGCGGGACTCGCCGGATCGCCGGGCACCGACCCGTCCGGTCTTCCCGGCCAGACTGAGAACGAGCCGTCAGGTCTCCCGGGCCGGCCAGTCGATACCTCGTGGGCCGGCGCTGCCACCCCATCGGGTCAGCCCACCTTCAGCGAACCCGCCGGCCACCAGCCTGCCGCCCCGTCGGCGAATGAGCCCTCGGGTCTTCCCGGCCGCCCGGCCGGGCCGGAGCCTTCCGGATTGTCAGGCCACCTGGCCGGCGGTCCCGCCGGCCAGGCCGCCCTCGCGGGCGGCCCGCAAGCAGCTCAGCCCACAGATCAGGAGCCGTCCGGGTCGGCCCACTACCCCGGCCACCAGGGACAGCCTTCCGCCGGCGCCCCGGGATGGGCGGGCCAGGGCCAGCCCGGCCTGGCCCAGCTTCCCGGTCACGCGGGACAGTTTCCCGGCACTGCGGGGCTGGCTCCCGGTCCTGCGGGTCAGACCCCGAATGCCGGGGGAGAGGCCGTCGGTGTTCTGGGGCAGGCCGTTGCGCGGGATCTGTCGGGTCAGGTGCCCGGCAATCAAGGGCCGGCCGCGCACGGGACGAGCGGACTCCCCGGCCTGGGGAACAGCTCGGGCCGGTTCGACAATGCCGGCCCGGAGCAGAACGCCGCACCGCGGGCCGGGATGAACTCGAACCGAGCCCCGCTCGAGGTGCCGAACATGGGACAGGTCAACCGCCCGCCCCTGGCGGCCCATCCCGGTGAACCCGGAGCCCCGAGCGGCCTCGCCAACATGGCAGGCCACGCTGGTCACACCACCGAGCCGAGCAGTCACGGTGCCTCCGCGCCGCAAGGCACTCCCGGAGAGGCCGGACGCACGGCCGGCTCGGACATTCAGGGCGCAGCCCCGGGTCATGGCGGTCACCGCGCCCCTCCCGGGCTGGGCGGTCACCAGGCACCGGGCAGTCCTGGTGCGCCCGGCGAGCAGGGCGGAGCGGCTCCGGGCTTCGGCGGAGCGACCGGGCACGGGAATCCCACCACGCCGGGCGCCGGGGGAACGGCAGGTCTTGGACCGCGCCCACCGCGCCCCAAGCTGGAAGCGCCCAACATGGGCCAGCTCAACAAGCCTCTGGCCGACAAGGATCGGCCGGCATAGGAACGGCGGCAGTGAGCTCGGCTCCTCGCCAAGAGCGGCTTTGCGGTGAGCATGGCGTGCTCGGTTGGATGTAAGGCCGGCGGCGGCGAGCGTGGCGTGGGCTGTGCCTGTGAGCAGGGGCGGGTGGGGGAATCTGCCCGGAAGGGGAAAATTCGGCGATGCGGCCGCGGAGGTTTGAGGGAGCATGAGCTCCAGGAGTAATGTCCGGACTGCGCGGCACGGGCGGCTGTCCGGTCGCCTCGATGACGTGCGGCTCCGGCGTGATGGTTCGGCCCAGCGGCGCAGGTCGCCCTGAGGCGCCGGTGCTGATGCGCAGTTGGTTCCGGCCGAGGCCGCCGAGGGGAGCGCCGATGCCTGAGGACGATTCCGCATTGCCTCCGGTCCCGCGGCCCGGGCTCGATCCCGCCTCCGCCACCACCACAGACGGCGGTCTGGAGGATCTCGATGTCGCCGCGGTGGCCTATTCCCGGCGCGTCGCCGACTGCCCGGCCACCGAGCGGGCCGTCCTGCGGGAGGCCCTGACCCGGCTCTGTCTTCCTTTCGCCGCGCGGCTGGCCCGGCGCTACCGGGGCCGCGGCGAGTCGTGGGACGACATCGAGCAGGTGGCGCGGCTCGGTCTGGTCAAGGCGATCGACCGTTACGACCCCGAGCGGGGCTCCTTCACCGCGTACGCGGTCATCACGATCTCGGGCGAGATCAAGCGGCACTTCCGGGACAAGACGTGGGGTGTCCACGTGCCCCGCCGGGTGCAGGATCTCAGCCTCGAGGTCGGGCACGCCGCGATGGTGCTGACCAGCTCTCTCGCCCGCACCCCGACGGTCGCCGAGATCGCCGCGCGGCTCGAGATCACCCCGCGCGAGGTGCTCGAGGCGCAGGAGTCCTCCGCCGCCTATTCGCCCTCGTCGCTGAACATGCCGGTCAGCGCGGACGGCGCCATCGAGTTCGGTGATCTGCTGGGCCATCCCGACAACGACCTGGAACTGGTCGACGACAAGGTCACGGTGGCCGATCTGCTGATGCGGCTGCCGGCCCGCGAGCGCCGGATGCTCGCGTTGCGCTTCTACGGCAATCGGTCCCAGGCCCAGATCGCGGCCGAGCTGGGCATTTCGCAGATGCACGTGTCGCGGCTGCTCACCCGGGCCCTGGCATGGCTGCGGGAGGCGATGCTGAGCGACGTCCCGCCCCGGTGGGAGGGTGCCGACGGCCGGCCCGAGCGGCTCGCGATGCAGGTCGACGCGGGGCACGAGGACGGCCTCGTCGTGGCCCGGGTGCGCGGCGAGATCGACCGGGACACGGCCGATCGGCTGCGGCTCGCCCTGCGCCGGGCGATCGCGCTCGCCGGTCACGACCCGGTGGTGATCGACCTGTCGGGTGTCTCGCTGCTGGACGCGGCGGGGGTCGCCGTCCTGGTCGATGCTGCCTCGGCCGCCGCGGTGGCCGAGACCCCGCTGTCGCTGCGAGGGGCCCAGCCGTACGTGTCGGGCATCCTCGCCGTCACCGGCCTGGGCCGGCTACTCAAGGGCTAACCGCAGTGAAGCCCAGACGACCTTCCCGTCGGCCGACGGGACGAAACCCCAGGAGTGGGCGACGGAGTCGACCAGCAGCAGGCCGCGCCCGCCGACACCGTTGGTCGGTGGCGGTTCGGCCGGCAATATCGGCTGGATCGGCGACCCGTCCCGTACGGCGAGCGTCAGATATCGCGACCGCAGCGACAGCCGCATCGTCATCATCGTGTTGGCGTGCTCGACCGCGTTGGTGATTAGTTCGCTGGCGATCAGGCAGGCCGGGCCGACCAGGTGCGGCAGCTCCCAGCGCAGGCAGGCCTCGGTGGCCAGGTTGCGGCCGTGCCGTGCGGCGCCGGCCAGCGGCAGTAGCTCGTCGGAGATGGCCGGCACCACCAGGTGGGGGTCGGCGTCGGCGTGGTCGCGCGCCGCGGCGACGCTGTCGAACACGCTCAGCCGCAGGTAGGCGGGCCGCGCGAGAAGGTCGCGGATGGCCGACGGGGGGCAGGTGAACAGCACCGGGGTGCCCGGCCAGCGGGCCGACTGCCGGTTGACCGCGGTGAGGACGGCGAGCGCCAGCGGCTCGGTGACGGTCACCTCGGCCAGGTCGACGATCAGGACGCTGGGTTGCTCGGCCAGCGCCTTGAGCAGTTTCAGGTGCAGACCGGCGACGTCGGCGAGCCCGAGCGAACCGGATACGACGGCGACCAGGTAGGACCCGTCGAAGTCGGTCTTAAACTCGATGGCCATCCTCACGCCTTCCGGTGGCCCGGCTGATCCAGCCTGCTGAAGATGGGCGAATACCCGCTGAGCAGCCAGACTAACCAGCGTCGGCCGTGCTGGTCTCCATCACGATGATCGCGCCGTCCGGCGGCCGGCCGCCGTCCCGTTTGCCCAGCGGGGTGCAGGCCACCCGCACCGAGACCGGCCGGCCCCGGCGGTTGACCGCGTCGACCTCGAGCTCGGCCCCGACGGCGTCGTCGCCGAGGGCGCCGCGCAGGATCGGCCGCAGCCTCTCGATCGGCAGCCCGATGTCGAGGTTGAGGAAGTGCTGGCCGATCACCTCGCCCGCCCGCAGGCCCCACAGGTCTTCCGCCCGCGCGTTCCACATGCGGACGCGCAGATCGGGGTCGACCACCGCGACGCCGGCCCGCATGCTGGTCAGGACCGTTTCGAGGAAGTCGTTGGCCTCGTCCAGCTGGGTGCTCGAGATGCGGAGCTGGTCGTTGATGCTCTGCAGCTCGTCATTGGTGGACTGGAGTTCCTCGTTCATCGTCTCGAGCTCTTCGTTGGTCGACTGGAGCTCCTCGTTGGTGGTCTCCAGCTCCTCCACCGTCGACTGGAGTTCCTCGTTGGTGGTCTCCAGTTCCTCGTTGGTCGACTGCAACTCCTCGTACGCGGCCTCGAGCTGTTGATTGGCCTGTTCCAGATCGTCCTTGAGCCGCCGCGCCGCCGTCACGTCGTGGAAGACGATGTTGACACCGAGCAGGCTGCCGTCCGCGCCGGCCAGCGGGCTGATCTGCACCTCGAGGTTGACCTGGTCGGGGCCGCGGTGGAACTCGACGTCGGGGATGCGCAGCGTGTGCCGTTCGAGCTGCACCTGTTCGATGTAGCGGCGGAGCTCGATCGGGCGGTAGGACAGGTCGAGGTCGCGGAACGGCCGGCCGATGTCGCGCGAGGAGACGCCGAAGAGCTTTTCGAGCTGCCGGTTGGAGAGCGCGATGAGACCGTCGGAGGTGAGCGCGAGCTGGGCCAGCGGGCTGGCCGCGAAGGCCTCGTCGCGTAGCTCGTCCAGGCCCGTGCCGGCTCGGGCGGGCGGCGCAGGCTCGGCGAACGGGACGCCGGGGCGGGCGTAGAGCCGCGGCACCCGGCGGAAGATGCGGCGTTTGAGGTCGATCGGCGTAAACAAGCTCCCGTGGCTGAGCAGCATCTCGGCCTTGCCCAGGAACAGCACACCGCCCTCACGCAGCGCGAAGTGGAACCGTCCGAGGATCTTGGCCTGGGTCTCGGCGTTGAAGTACATCAACGTGTTGCGGCAGGTCAGCACGTCGATCCGGGAGATCGGCGCATCCTGCACCAGGTCGTTGCGACCGAAGATGACCGAACGGCGCAGATCTTTGCGGAACGCGAACCGGCCGCCGACCGGCTCGAAGTAGCGCTCGGCCAGCTCGGGCGGCACTGCTTGCATCTCGCGGTCGCCGTACGTCGCCTGGCGCGCCTCGCCGAGCTGTTCCTCGTCGACGTCGGTCGCGTAGATCTTGACCCGCTCCCGGAAGTCGTCGATGCCGAGCAGTTCGGCCAGCGCCATCGCCAGGGTGTAGGCCTCCTCGCCGGAGGCGCAGCCGGCACACCAGATCCGGATCGGCGACTCGGCCGGCTTGGCCGCGATCAACGGTGCGAGGACCTCTTTGCTGAGCTGTTCCCACGCGTCGGGGTCGCGGAAGAACGCGGTCACGTTGATCAGGATCGTGTTGAACAGCAGCGCGAACTCGTCCGGATGGACCTGCAGATGATCCGTGTACTCCGGATAGGTGGCCGCGCCGACCTGACTCATCCGCCGCGCGACCCGGCGCACCAGGCTGGACCTCTTGTAACCGGTGAAGTCGAAGCCGCGCGACTCCTTCAGGTGGACGAGGAGTGCCTCGAACTGCGGGTCGGCCGGCTGCACAGACAGACGCTACCGGTTCACAGGGCGCCGGCGTGCAACCGGGTCCACACCACCTTGCCGTCGGTGACCGGGAGGACACCCCACGCGTCGGTCAGGTCGCGGACCAGGCGCAGACCACGCCCGCCGGGGTCGGACAGACCCGCGTCGGCCGGTTTCGGCATGCGCCGGCTGTGGTCGCGCACCGTCATGCCGATCCGCCCGTCGCCCAGCGGCCGGACGGTGAAGTCCATCGAGGTGTGTGCGTGCCGCACGACGTTGGCGACCAGCTCGGTGGCGATCAGCGTCGCCGTCGCGACCAGGTCGCTGCGGTGCCAGGCCAGGCAGGCCTGGGTGACCAGGTGGCGCACCTGGCGGCAGGCGTTCGGCACCGGGCGCATCCGCACCCGCATCTGCGGCGGGATCGTCCCGGCCCGGGCAGTGACCAGCGCGGCCGCGAGGTCGTCGGCGAACTCCAGGCGGTGGCACTCCGGCGCGGTGGCGATCATGGACGTCGTCCTTTGGTCGGCGCCGCACAGCACGACCGGCACGTCCGGCCACTCCGAGGCCTCGCAGATCGACGCGCTGAGCGCGGTGAGACCCAGCGGGTCGCCGATCCGCAGCCGGCCCACGTCCAGCAGCAGCACGGCCGGCTGGTCGGCCAGCCGCAGCCGGACGGCCTGCTGCAGGGCGTCGCCGGTCTCCTGATCGAGGGTGCCGCTCACCCGCAACGCGGCGACCGGATAGCGGAGCTCCGGCCGGCACACGAGTTGACTCGGCAACACGCCTCCCTCGAACGCCGTACCTGTCGGCTCAACGTGCCCGGCGGGACGGGGACACAAACGCGGCGCGACCCCGACCGTAGTCACCAACCTCTCAGGGAAATGAAGTACCGTTTCGCGCCATGGGTGTGTCGCAGCGGCTCAAGGGCCGGTTTCGCAAGTTTTTGCAGCGTCCGGGCACGACGGTCGACCTGGCGCCGCTCCGCAAGCGCCTCCCGGCCATCGAAGCCCGTGAGGAAGCGCTGCGCGAGCTGGACGACGAGGCGCTGACCGCGGCCGCCCAGGAGGCGTCCGACTTCACCGAGATCTGCGCGATCGGCCGCGAGGCGGCCTGGCGCGCGATCGAGCAGAGGCCGTACGACGTGCAGTTGCTCGGCGCCATGGCGCTGCTCTCGGGCAAGGTCGCCGAGATGGCCACCGGTGAGGGCAAGACCCTGACCGCCGCCGTCGCCGCCTACGGCCACGTCCGGCTGGGCAACGGGCCGGTGCACGTGCTGACCGTCAACGACTATCTGGCCCGCCGCGACGCCGAGTGGATGCAGCCGGTCTACCAGCTCCTCGGTCTGTCGGTCGGCTGGGTCACCGAGGCGTCGACCCACGAGGAGCGCCGCGAGGCCTACCTGGCCGACCTCACCTACGTCTCGGTCAGCGAGGCCGGCTTCGACTACCTGCGCGACCAGCTGGTCACCGACGTGGAGGACCGGGTGCAGCGCGAGCTGGCCACGGCGATCGTCGACGAGGCCGACTCGATCCTGATCGACGAGGCCCGGGTGCCGATGGTGCTGGCCGGCAGCCTGGCCACCGAGGCCGACCCGGTGCTCGAGGCGGCCGGGCTGATGCACGACCTCAAGCCGGGCAAGGACTACGAGGTGGCCGAGGACGGCCGCAGCGTGGCCTTCACCGAGGCCGGGCTCAAGAACCTCGAGGAACGGCTCGAGATCGACCTGTACGCGGAGGACCAGGTCCAGGCCCTGTCGGCGGTCAACGTGGCGCTGCACGCCCACGCGCTGCTGCGCCGCGACGTCGACTACATCGTGCGCAACGGCTCGGTCGAGCTGATCGACGAGATGCGGGGCCGGGTCGCCCAGCGCCGCCGCTGGCCCGACGGCCTGCAGGCCGCGGTCGAGGCCAAGGAGGGGCTGACGGCGACGGCCGAGGGCGAGGTCCTCGACACGATCACCGTGCAGGCCTACATTGCGCTCTACTCCACGGTCTGCGGCATGACCGCCACCGCCGTGCACGTCGGCGAGCAGCTCCGCGAGTACTTCAACCTCGAGGTCGCGGTCATCCCGTCGAACGCCGAGAACATCCGCGACGACGAGCCCGACCGCATCTACTCGGCCCACGAGACCCGCGACGAGGCCCTGGTCGAAGAGATCAAGATCGCCCATGAGAAGGGCCGTCCGGTGCTCATCGGCACCATCGACGTGAAGGCCTCCGAGCTGCTGGCCAAGCAGCTGGCCGCGGCCGGCGTGCCGTCCAACGTGCTGAACGCCAAGAACGACGCCGAGGAAGCCCAGATCATCGCCGAGGCGGGCGCCAAGGGCGCGGTCACCGTCTCGACCCAGATGGCCGGGCGTGGTGTCGACATCCGGCTCGGCGGCAGCGACGAGGCCGACCGGGACGAGGTCGTCGAGCTCGGCGGGCTCTACGTCATCGGCGCCGGCCGGCACGACAGCCGCCGCGTCGACGACCAGCTCCGCGGCCGGGCCGGCCGCCAGGGCGACCCGGGCGGCTCGGTCTTCTTCGTCAGCCTCGAGGACGAGCTGGTCACCCGGCACGCCGGCGACATCCTGCCCGCCTCGCCGCGGATGGACATGGACGGCGTCGTGCACGACGAGCAGGTCGACTACGCGGTCGAGCACGCCCAGCGGGTCGCCGAGGGCGTCAACCACGAGATCCACCGCAACACCTGGCGCTACAGCGTCGTGATCGAGCAGCAGCGGGTGGCCCTGGCCGAGCGTCGCGAGCGGCTGCTCACCTCCGAGGTCGCCGCGATCATGCTGCTCGAGCGTTCCCCCGAGAAAGCCAAGGAGATCGACGAGGACGTGCTCTCGGACGCGGCTCGGGCGATCGCGCTCTTCCACCTCGACCGGCTCTGGGTCGACCACCTGGCCGAGCTCTCCGAGGTGCGCGAGGGCGTGCACCTGCGGGCGCTGGGCAAGCTCGACCCGCTCGACGAGTTCCACCGGGCCGCCGTGCCGGCGTTCCAGCAGCTGCTGCTCAACGTCGAGGCCCGCACGATCGCGGCCTTCGAGGAGGTCGACCTCAGCGACGGGTGGGAGCCCGAGCGCGCCGAGATCGTCCGGCCCAGTGCCACCTGGACTTATCTGGTGCACGACAATCCGTTCGGCTCGGAACTCGACCGGCTCATCGCGGCGGTCGGCCGCCGGCTCGTCTCCGGCGGAAACTGAACGACACCGGGCGCCCTTCACGGGGCGCCCGGTTCCTTTTCTCGTCATCGCCGAGTGGCTTTGCCCTGCGCGAAATTTCGCAGTCCGGGTGCGCATTTACGCATGCGTTCATGAGTGTGGCACTGGTCTCATAATGGCGCCGAACAACGGTCGGGCCGACCCTTTCCCTGCCCGCGGTGACCTCGGATTTTGCCCGCTCGGGCACCGAGTGATTGCCGAACGTGGCAAGTACCCGCAGCGATGCACCTGTTAGGCAATGCTTAATCAGTCTGACAGGATCCGTATACGGAATGCATTTTCCGCGGGCCACGCAGGCGTGGAACGATTTTCCCACAGTGTGGTTGACGGGTTGACCCGGCAACCGCGCGAGCGGAAATATCGTCCGCGGCTTTACGGAGGGTGATCGGTTGATTTCGGTTGCCGACGCGTATTTCAGGGGGATCAACTAAATGCCGGTCAGTGCGCTTTCATCACGGGTCGCCCGACATGCCGGCGGGCCGGGCCGAGGAGACACCGCCGCCCGCCGCCCGTCGGAACCCGCCCTGACCGTCACGGTGGCCATCCCGCTCACCGGCGACACGATCTCGCCGCAGGCGCACCGGCTCATCGAGGCCGTCCGGGAGCTGGTCGAGGTCAGCCAGGGCACGGTGACCCTCGAGCCCGCCGCGCCGCTGACGGACGACCACGACGGCCGGGAGGACGACGAGGGGCTCCCCACCGGCCCCGAGGTGCGTCTGCTCACCGGCACCCGTCAGGTCCTCATCGAGGGCGAGCTGCTGCCGCTGACCCGGCTCGAGTTCGATCTGCTGCTCTTCCTGGCCGAGCGGCCCCGCCGGGTCTTCACCCGCGGCCAGCTGCTGACCGGCGTCTGGGGTTACGACCACACCGGCGAGCGCACGGTCGACGTGCACGTGCGGCGCCTGCGCCTCAAGCTCGGCGGCGCGGCCCCGCTGATCACCACGGTCTACGGCGTCGGTTACCGCCTCTCGGACGAGGCGCGGGTCGTCATCAAGCCCAACGAGTAGCCTTCGTCGGCGTGCGCGTCCGCCCCGTCTCGTTCGAGAATCTCGTCGAGGAACTTGCCGATCTGCTGACATGTCGGGAACCCGACAGTTACCTCCGGGTCGCCTTCGACGGCGCGCCCGCGACCGATCCCGGCGCCCTGGCCGAGGCCCTGGTCGGCCCGCTGCGGGCGCGGGGGCGTCCCACGGTGCGGATAGACGCGGCGGACTTCCTGCGACCCGCGTCACTGCGCCTGGAGTTCGGCCGCGAGGACCCCGACTCGTACTACGCGGGCTGGTTCGACGAGGCCGGCCTGGCCCGCGAAGTGCTCGACCCGGCCGGGCCGCAGGGCTCGGGAAGGGTCCTCACGCGGCTCTGGGACGCCGGCGCCGACCGGGCCGCCCGCGAGCCCTACCGCGACCTCCGGCCCGGCTCGATCGTGCTGGTCAGCGGGCCCCTGCTGCTGGGCGGCGGGCTGGCCTTCGACGTCTCGGTGCACCTCGAGATGTCGGCCGCCGCGCTGGCCCGCCGCACCCCGCCCGCCGACGCCTGGATGCTGCCCGCTTTCGCTCGTTACGCCGAGGAGGTCGCGCCCGCCTCCTTCGCCGACGTGGTCCTGCGGGTCGACGATCCGAGGCGGCCCGCGATGGTCACCGAACGTTGGTGAAGCGAGTCTGTAGCGCAACCGACCACTGACAGTTATGCTCCGGTTACTTTTTCAGCGGAGGCCCCGTTTGGGATCTTCGGCGGTGGGTATCAGGCGGCTCCACGGTGCGATGGTGGCGGCCTCGGGGGACCACCGGTAGGGGCAGAGGAAGGGCAGGGGGAGCGCATGCTCGTCAATGGAGCGGTTATCACAGGCAAGGGTGCCGCGAAGGGGCGTACGCCGGAGGAGATCGAGCAGATCCGCACGATCCTGCACAGCCGGTTCGACGACCTGAACAGCGAGTACGAGGAGGCTGTGGCCGAGAACCACAAGCTCCGGCTGATCGAGATCGGCGACGCCGCCGGTGACGACCAGGCCGACAGCGGGTCCAAGACGGCCGAACGCGACGCGGCGACCTCGCTGCTGCGCACCCTGCTGGACCGGCGCACGCAGGCCGAGCTGGCCATGCAGCGGCTCAACGACGGCACCTACGGCAACTGCGAGGGCTGTTCGAACCCGATCCCGGTGGAGCGGCTCGAGGTGTTCCCCTCGGCGACCACCTGCGTCCACTGCAAGTCGAACCGCGAGCGCCGGGCCGGCTAGCCCGCAGCACGAGGAAACGTCCCGGGTCCGCCGCCGCAGCGGCGGACCCTTCGTTTCGCGCAGGAGATGCTCGGTCTTCCAGAGGGCGCCGATTCAGAGGGCGCCGATTCAGAGGGCATCGAAGGGGACTGAGCGCCAGGTCTCGTCCATCAGCTCGGCCAGCTTGTCGCCCGCCGAGTAGACCAGGTCGTCGATCGAGGCGATCTCCTGCCGGACGGTCCGCGAGTTGACCGCGATGGCTGCCGTGAAATCGGGCAGCTCGGTCGCCGGCACCGGCCGGATCGTCCACGGCACGCCGCGCATGCTCATCGCGATCTGCAGCAGCACCATGGTGATGCCCTTGAGCATCGGCGCCTGCGGCCACACCACCTGGTCGCCGTTGAAGAACGCCACGTTCCAGACCGTGCCCTCGCGCACCAGGCCGTCGGGGCCGACCGACAGGGCGTCGTCGAAGCCGGCCGCCTCGGCAAGCCGCCGCGCCCGGAACAAGCCCATCGTGGCCGAGTGTTTGTGCTCGGGCCAGTCGCGCCGGAAGGCGGCGTCGATGCGCACCTTGAGCGGCAGCGCGGGCACCTCGGAGGCCGGGTCGGCGACTGCCACCACCACGTCGGGCGGGCCGTCGGGGTCGGCCCCGGGCACGTAGGAGACGCGGACCGAGGCGTCTTTCTCCGCGCCGAGCGCCTGCACGATCAGCTCGCGCAGCCGGTGCTCGTCGTCGACGTCGGGCCGCCAGCCGAAGAACTCCTCGTTGCCGTCGGCGAGCCGCGCGAAGTGCAGCCCGAGACCGCGGACGCCCCTGTCGCGCACTTGCATCGAGGTGAAGTGCCCGTAGTTGGTGGTCGCCAGCCGATGCGT
>CBDCJN010000044.1:0-534362 GCA_965217855.1 Actinoplanes sp.
CCCGGCCCGCGCGCCCGGCCTGCTGCCAGAGCGACGCCCTCGTGCCCGGGTAGCCGCAGATCAGCACGGCGTCCAGCCCGACCAGGTCGACGCCCAGTTCGAGCGCGTTGGTCGAGGCGAGCGCGAGCAGTTCGCCCGACATCAGCGCCTGCTCGATCTTGCGGCGGTCCTCCTTGAGGTAGCCGGCCCGGTAGGCCGCCACCCGGTCGCCCAGCCCGGGCACCGCCTCGTCCAGCGACCGGCGGGTCATCGTCGAGACCACCTCGGCGCCGCGCCTGGAGCGGATGAACGCGAGCGTCCTCGTCCCCGCCACCACGGCGTCGGTCAGCAGGTCGGCCGTCTCGCTCAGGGCCGACCGGCGGGTGGGCGGCAGATCGGGTTCGTCCGGCGGGAGCAGCGGCGGCTCCCACAGCGCGAAGGTCTTCGCCCCGCGCGGCGACGCGTCCTCGGTCACGGCCGTCACCGGCAGCCCGATCAGCCGCGACGCCGCGTCCGCCGGGTCACCCGAGGTGGCCGAGGCCAGCACGAAGGCCGGCGATCCGCCGTACCGGGCGGCCAGTCGCCGCAGCCGGCGCAGCACGTGCGAGACGTGTGAGCCGAACACCCCGCGGTAGGCGTGGCACTCGTCGATCACCACGTACGACAGCCGTCGCAGGAAGGTGGCCCACCGGGCGTGACCGGGCAGCATGCCGTGATGGAGCATGTCGGGGTTGGTGAGCACCAGCCGGGAGTGCTGCCTGATCCACTCGCGTTCCTCGCGCGAGGTGTCACCGTCGTATGTGGCCGGGCGCACCCCGTCGAGGCCGAGTTTCGCCACCGCCCGCAGCTGATCGGCCGCGAGCGCCTTGGTCGGCGAAAGGTAGAGCGCCGTCGCCCGCGGGTCGCCGACCAGCGTCGAGAGCACCGGCAACTGGTAGGCCAGGGACTTGCCGGACGCCGTGCCGGTCGCCACCACCACGTGCGTGCCGTCGGCCGCGAGGGAGGCCGCGGTGGCCTGGTGCTCCCACGGCTGGGCGATTCCGTGCGCGGCCAGTGTCGCGATCACCTCGGGGGCCACCCACGACGGCCACTGCGCAGTTCGGCCCGTACGCGCTGGAATCTGCTCGATGTGGGTAATGGGGGACTCGGCCGCCGTCGTGCGGGCCTGCAGCCGGTGCAGCAGTTCGGCGGGGCTGTAGGCGGTCGACGTCACGTGGTGCACTCTGACACCGGAATGCCGCGAACCTCAAACGGGTACGACGGTGGTGCCGGACGACAGGCGAATACCCGGCGATGGTTAGATTCGCTGGGGAGATCGGCTGTTCAGCCGTGCAGGCTGATCATGAGCATGCCCCGCAGGGAGGAGGAGCGATGGAGCTGTCCCTTGCAACCCGGACTGTCGCCGAGCACACGGTGCTCGAGGTCGGCGGCGAGGTCGACGTCTACACCGCCCCGAGGCTGCGCGAACGCCTCGTCGAGCTGGTGGACTCCGGAGTGCGGAGCGTCGTGGTCGACCTCGGTGGTGTCGAGTTCCTCGACTCCACCGGCCTCGGTGTCCTGGTGGGGGCGATGAAACGGCTCCGGGTGGCCAACGGCCGGTTCAGCCTCGTCTGCTCCAAGGAAGCCCTCCTCAAGATCTTCCGGATCACGGCTCTCGATCAGGTGTTCCCGATCTATCCCACGATCGAGGCGGCGACCCGGGACAGCGACGGCAGCGCGACTTCGTGATGGCAACTGTTCGGCTGTCCTTCTCACCGGCGCCCGTGCATGTCAGAACGGCGCGGTTGGTCGGTGTTGCGGTGGCTCGGCGGGCTGGGGTCGCCGAGGAATTGCTGGACGAGGTCCGGCTGGCGATCGGTGAGGCCTGCACCCGTGCCGTCGCCCTGCACAACCAGTACGGTCTGCCCGACCTGGTGACCGTCGAAATGTCTGATTCGGACGCCTACTCCGTACGGGTCATCGACCACGCCCCGATCGAGGCGAGCGTCGGCCTGGCCAAGTTGCCGCCCGACGAGCTCGCCGACGAGTCGCTGACCGACGAGGCCCTCACCACCGGGGTCGGTTTCGCGCTCCTCGCCGGTTTCGTCGATGACCTGCAGGTTCGCCCGGTTGAGGACGGTCCGGGCACCGAGGTCCGCATGGTGTGGCCGGTCCAGCGCCGTTAGGGCGAATAGGACAAATCTAAGAACATATCAACTGACGTCACTGCAATGTCGCGCGCCCGCTAACACAGCGGCGAACATCACCACGACACGGCCGGATCCAGGTGTGACCAGGACCACGATCGGCCGATACAGTACGCGAGTTATCAGCTACTGCTCCTGGTCCCGCGGCCGCGGGACCCAGTTGTCGTCTCCCCTTGGACGGGGATGCGCCCGTGCGGTCTCGTCCGCCGATTCCGGGCGCGGTCGGTGTACAGGAGGACATTGATGTCCGGGACCTCGTTAAGTGGTTCGAACGTCACATTTGTCATCGTCGCCATGGTCTTCGCGCTCATCGCGCTGGGCTTCGCGGCGATGTTCGTCCAGTCGGTTCTCAAGGCCGGCCGGGGCACCAAAAACATGCAGGAGATCGCCGGAGCCGTCCAAGAAGGCGCGTCGGCATACCTGTTCCGCCAGTTCAAGACCCTCGCCATCTTCGTGGTGATCGCGGTCGTCCTGCTCTTCCTCCTGCCGGTGCACGACACCGACAACGAGGTCGTAGTCAAGATCGGGCGCTCGCTGTTCTTCGTCGTCGGCGCGGTGTTCAGCTCGTTCATCGGCGGTGCGGGCATGGCCCTCGCCACCCGGGCCAACCTTCGGGTGGCCGCGGCGGCGAGCGAGCAGGGCGGTCGCGAGACCGCGATGGGCATCGCCTTCCGCACCGGTGGTGTGGTCGGTTTCCTCACGGTCGGCCTGGGCCTGTTCGGTGGCGCCCTGGTCGTGCTGATCTTCCGTAGCGACGCCCCGACCGTGCTCGAGGGCTTCGGCTTCGGCGCCGCGCTGCTCGCCATGTTCATGCGCGTCGGCGGCGGCATCTTCACCAAGGCCGCGGACGTCGGCGCCGACCTGGTCGGCAAGGTCGAGCAGGGCATCCCCGAGGATGACCCGCGTAACGCCGCGACCATCGCCGACAACGTGGGCGACAACGTCGGTGACTGTGCCGGCATGGCGGCCGACCTCTTCGAGTCGTACGCGGTGACCCTGGTGGCCGCCCTGATCCTGGGTCAGGTCGCCTTCGGCCAGGACGGTCTGATCTTCCCGCTGATCATCTCGACGATCGGCGTGGTGATCGCCATCGTCGGTGTCTTCATCACCCGCCTGCGCCCGAGCGACCGCAACGGTCTGACCGCGATCAACCGGGCCTTCTACATCTCGGCTGCTCTCGCCGCGGTCATCGTGGCCGTGGTCAGCTTCATCTACCTGCCTTCGTCGTTCGCCGGGTTCTCCGACGACGGCATCGCGGCGGACATCCTGGCCAGTGGCCGCGATCCTCGCTGGCTGGCCGTCGGCGCGGTCGTGATCGGCATCGTGCTGGCCGCCGCCATTCAGGCGCTGACCGGCTACTTCACCGAGACCAACCGGCGCCCGGTGCAGGACATCGGCAAGTCGTCGCAGACCGGTGCGGCCACCGTCGTGCTGGCCGGCATCAGCGTCGGCCTGGAATCCGCCGTCTACTCGGCCCTGCTGCTGGGCGCCGGAGTCTTCGGGGCGTTCCTGCTGGGTGGCTCGTCGCTCACCCTGTCGCTGTTCGCGGTCGCTCTGGCCGGCACCGGCCTGCTCACCACGGTCGGCGTCATCGTCGCGATGGACACCTTCGGCCCGATCTCGGACAACGCGCAGGGCATCGCCGAGATGTCCGGTGACGTCGACGAGAAGGGTGCGCAGATCCTCACCGAGCTCGACGCGGTCGGCAACACCACCAAGGCCATCACCAAGGGCATCGCGATCGCGACGGCCGTGCTCGCCGCGACCGCCCTGTTCGGCTCGTACACCAACAGCCTGGCCACCTCGCTGGCCGACGCCGGGATCAACCCGGAGCAGGTCGGCAACGAGATCCTCGGCCTGCTGAACATCTCGAACCCGCGCAACCTGGTCGGTCTGCTGATCGGCTCGGCCGTGGTGTTCCTCTTCTCCGGCCTGGCCATCAACGCCGTCTCCCGCTCGGCGGGGGCGGTCGTGATGGAGGTCCGCCGCCAGTTCCGCGAGTTCCCGGGCATCATGGACCGCACCCAGCGGCCCGAGTACGGCCGGGTCGTCGACATCTGCACCCGGGACGCGCAGCGCGAGCTGCTCACCCCCGGTCTGCTGGCGATCCTCGCGCCGATCGCGGTCGGTTTCGGCCTCGGCGCCGGCGCACTGGCGGCCTTCCTGGCCGGTGCGATCGGCACCGGCACGCTGATGGCGGTCTTCCTGTCCAACTCCGGTGGGGCCTGGGACAACGCCAAGAAGCTGGTCGAGGACGGCAACTACGGCGGCAAGGGTTCCTCGGCGCACGAGGCCACGATCATCGGTGACACCGTCGGTGACCCGTTCAAGGACACCGCCGGCCCGGCCATCAACCCGCTGCTCAAGGTGATGAACCTGGTCTCGCTGCTGATCGCCCCGGCCGTGGTGGCCTGGAGCATCGGCGACGGTCAGAACAACGCGCTGCGCATCACGATCGCGCTCGTCGCGGCGGCGATCGTGGCCGGCGCGGTGGTGTGGATCAAGAGCAAGCCGATCTCGATGGGCGACGACACGCCCTCGACACCGGCCGGCGACTCCACCCCGAACACCAAGGTCACCGCCTGATCGTCGGGCGTCGGCAGTAAGGCGGGGCACTCGGCTGATGCCGGGTGCCCCGCACCATAGATGAGGTTGTCGGACCTTGCCCGTACGCTGCTTCCCATGCGCCCGGCCCGACCCCTCGCAGTGCTCCTTGTTCTTGCGCTCGCACTATCTCTCACCGCCTGTTCCGGCGCACACGGCGCCCGCGCCTGGGCCGCCTCGGTCTGCACGACTCTCGAGCCCTGGCGCACCGAGATCGGCTCGCTGACCACCCGCACCCAGCAGCAGATGGACACGGCCACCACCCCCGGCCAGGCGAAGGAAAACCTGATGCGGCTCTTCGGCGGCGCCGAGGCGGCCAGCGAGAAAGCCCGCGAGGGCGTCACCAAGGCCGGCGTGCCCGACGTGGACAACGGCGCTCAGATCGCCGACGGCTTCGCCGGTGCCCTGGCCGCCACCCGCGACTCCTACGCCCGCGCCAAGACCGGCATCGAGGGGCTCAAGACCGCTCCGGCCCAGACCTTCTATCAACAGGTCGGCCAGGTCGTCGAGCAGCTGCAGACGGATTATCAGGCGAGCAGCCTCGACACCAGCAAGCTCAACTCGACCGAGCTCAAGGCCGCCTTCGACGAAGTGCCCGAGTGCCGGTGAGATGACCGAGACGGGGTGGCCGCTGATCCCGCGCGAGGTGCTCCCCGCGCCGGTCCCGGCTGCCAAACGGCCGGCCCAGCCGCGCCCCGATCGCCCACCGGAGGGTCATCAGCTGCCGTTCTTCGGCGCCGAGACCACCGAGCCGTCGCCGGCTGATCTCGCGGGCCTGCTGGCCGGGCCCGGCCGGCTCGGGCGGATGGGTGGCACGGCCCGCGTCTCCGTCCCCGTCGATGCCGCCTGGCGGGTGCACGTCCTGGTTGCCGAGCTGGTCGTCCGGGGCCTGGTGGTCACCTGGCGGCCCGTCGGGGAAAACCAACCCCCAGAAGATGACGTACGCGACGTCGTCTACGCGCCGTTCGAGGACGAGACGGCCCCCGAACACGCCGAGGCCGCCGAAGCACCCGAGCCAAGCTTTCGACCCGAAATGTCCGATCCGGTCGCTCCCGAAGAGACCGCGACCCCGCACGATCCCGACAAGTCTGACGAATCCAAAAATCATGAGCAAGGCGGCGATCCGCCCGAGCCGGCCGGCCCCCGGTTCGAGGTCCTGACGGCGTACTCCCGGAGGTTGAATGGTCTTGCTCAGGCGTGGCCGAGGGCAGCTTCACAGCTTTTTCTCAGCGGCCCGCGTCTGCGGCTCTGGGTGGCGGCGGCCGGAGAGCCCGTTCCCGGTGGCTACGCGCTCGGCCTCGACCCGGCCAAGGACGTCACCGAGATCGATGCCGCGCTGACCCGGGCCGGGCTCGCCGGGCGCTCCTCGGGTGACGGGCAACGCTATCTGATCATGGGAAAGAAGCGGGTCGCGCGGCTCGCCGAGCTGGTCGGCGAGCGTCCCGTCGCAGCACCGGCCGAGCTCTGGCCGGGCGGCGCGGGTGCGTGATCTTCCTGGATTGTGTGCGACACGACAGCATGTTCCCGGTGTACGGTGTCGCCGTCGGAGGCATACGGTGGCCGGACCGTTACCATCCGGCTCTGGGGTTCCCGGGGAATGTGTGCTCGTCCGGCGCGTTACGTTGAAGTCTGTGCTCCGCCGTTGGAAGGCGGGGCGCTGAGGTCCGAAGTTTGGGAGTGCCGTGCCGAGTGAAGCCAGGACGACCCGTCTGGTCATCGTCGAGTCCCCGTCGAAGGCCAAGACGATCGCCGGTTATCTGGGCCCCGACTATTTTGTCGAGGCCTCCATCGGTCATGTCCGCGACCTGCCCAAGAACGCCGACGAGGTGCCCGAGAAATACAAGGGCGAGCCGTGGGCCCGGCTGGGCGTCGACGTCGACAACGGCTTCCACCCGCTTTATGTGATCTCGGCGGACCGCAAGCAACAGATCGCCAAGCTGAAGAAGCTGGCGAAGGAAGTCGACGAGATCTTCCTCGCCACCGATGAGGACCGCGAGGGCGAGGCGATCGCCTGGCACCTGGTCGAGACGATCCAGCCCAAGGTCCCCGTCCGGCGCATGGTCTTCCACGAGATCACCCGGGCCGCCATCCAGGCCGCCGTGGCCAACCCGCGCGAGATCGACAAAGACCTGGTCGACGCGCAGGAGGCCCGCCGCATCCTCGACCGCCTCTACGGCTACGAGGTCAGCCCGGTCCTCTGGAAAAAGGTCATGCCGAAGCTGTCGGCCGGCCGCGTCCAGTCGGTGGCCACCCGCATCGTGGTGACCCGCGAGCGGCAGCGTATGGCGTTCCGCTCGGCCGAGTATTGGGACATCAACGCCGTGCTCGCCGTTCAGGGCCAGGTCGAGGGGCCGCGCCAGTTCGGGGCCACGCTCGTCGCGCTCAACGGCGACCGCATCGCGACCGGTAAGGATTTCGAGCCGACCACCGGAAAGCTCAAGCCCGGTGCGGCCGTGGTGCAGCTCGACGGCGACGGTGCCCGAGGCCTGGCCGCGCGTCTCGACGGGCAGAACTTCACCGTCACCCGGGTCGAGGAAAAGCCGTACCGCCGCCGGCCGTACGCGCCGTTCATCACCTCGACGCTGCAGCAGGAGGCCGCTCGCAAGCTGCGCATGTCGTCCGCCCAGACGATGCGCACGGCCCAGCGCCTCTACGAGAACGGCTACATCACCTACATGCGTACCGACTCGGTCAACCTGTCGGAGACGGCCATCACGGCCGCCCGCCGGCAGATCGCCGAGCTGTACGGCGAGCGCAGCGTCCCGCCGGAGCCGCGCCGCTACACCGGCAAGGTCAAGAACGCTCAGGAGGCGCACGAGGCGATCCGGCCCGCCGGTGAGTCGTTCCGCGCCCCGGGCGAGCTGGCCCACGAGCTCTCCGGCGACGAGTTCCGCCTCTACGAGCTGATCTGGCGGCGGACGGTCGCCTCCCAGATGATCGACGCGGTCGGCAACTCGATCTCGGTGCGGATCCGGGCGGTCTCCACCGCCAACGAGGAAGCCGACTTCGGCGCCACCGGTAAGACGATCACCGAGCCCGGCTTCCTCCGGGCCTACGTGGAGTCCTCCGACGACGAAAACGCCGACGCCGAGGATGCCGAGCGCCGCCTGCCCAACCTCGTCCGCGACCAGCCGCTGACTGCCGACGAGCTCAACGCGGCCGGCCACCACACCAGCCCGCCGGCCCGTTACACCGAGGCCTCGCTGGTCAAGGCGCTGGAAGAGCTGGGCATCGGCCGTCCCTCGACGTACTCGTCGATCATGCAGACGATCCAGGACCGTGGCTATGTCGAGAAGCGCGGTCAGGCCCTGATCCCGACGTTCATCGCGTTCGCCGTGATCAACCTGATGGAGCAGCACTACCCGCGCCTGGTCGACTACGGCTTCACCGCCGCCATGGAGACCGACCTCGACAGCATCGCGGGCGGCGACCACGCCTCGCTCGACTTCCTCACCTCTTTCTATTTCGGCAGCCAGACCCCGGGCGCGGACGACGAGATCGCCAAGGCCGGCGGCCTGCGCAAGATGGTCACCGAAAACCTGGGCGCCATCGACGCCCGCTCGATCAACTCGATCCCGCTCTTCGACGACGAGCAGGGCCGGCACATCCTGGTCCGGGTCGGCCGATACGGGCCCTACCTGCAGCGGCACCTCCCCGACGCGCCCGAGGACCAGCCGACCGATCCGAAGGACAGGGCCTCGATCCCCGAGGGGGTCGCGCCCGACGAGCTCACGCCGGAAAAGGTCACCGAGCTGTTCCTCGGTGGCGGGGGCGAGCGCAGCCTCGGCGACGACCCGGACACCAAAGAAGCCGTGATCATCAAGTCCGGCCGGTTCGGGCCGTACGTGCAGAGCGGAGAGCGCCGGGGCTCGCTGTTCAGCTCGCAGACGCCCGACACGCTGACCCTCGAGCAGGCCATCCGGCTGCTGAGCCTGCCGCGCACGGTCGGTAAGGACCCCGAGGGCAACGAGATCATCGCGAAGAACGGGCGTTATGGCCCGTACGTGCAGCGCGGCACCGACTCGCGATCGCTCGCGAACGAGGAGCAGCTCTTCACCGTCACGCTGGACGAGGCGCTGGCCCTGCTGGCCGCGCCGAAGACCCGCGGCCGGGGTGCGGCCAAGCCGCCGCTGCGCGAGATGGGCAACGACCCGGTCTCCGAGAAGCCGATGGTGATCAAGGACGGCCGGTTCGGGCCGTATGTGACCGACGGCGAATACAACGCCTCGCTGCGCGGCGATCAGACTCCGGAAAACCTGACCGACGAGCAGGCCGCCGAGATGCTGGCCGAGAAGCGGGCCAAGGGTCCGGCCCCCAAGAAGCGGGCGGCCAAGAAGGCTCCGGCCAAGGCTGCGGCGGGCACGGCGGAAAAGAAGACCACGGCCGCCAAGAAGGCCCCGGCCAAGAAGGCGACCGCGGCCAAGAAGGCTCCCGCGAAAAAGGCGACGCCGGCCAAGAAGGCCGCTCCCGCCAAGAAGGCCGCGAACGGCGCGCCGGCTGCGGCCAAGAAGGCCGCGCCGGCCAAAGCCACAGCCGGCGCGGAGTAAACAGTCGTCAGGCTCCGAGCACCCGGTCCAGATATTTGTTGGTGAATGTCCGGGCCGGGTCGAGCCGGTCGCGCACGGCCAGGAAGTCGTCGAACTTCTGATAGACCGGGCGCAGATCCTCGGCCGTACGGTAGTGCAGCTTGCCCCAGTGCGGACGGCCGCCGAGCGGCCGGCAGACCGCCTCGAAGGCCTGGAAGTAGGGCTCGTAGGGCGCGCCGCTGAACTGGTGCACCGCCACGTAGGCCGATTCCCGCCCGTAACCGTGCGAGAGCCAGCCGTCGTCCGGCCCGGTGAAGCGCACCTCGACCGGGAACTGGATCTTGAACGGCAGCCCGTCGATGATCTTCGGCAGCGCGCCGAGCACCTCGCCCAGGGCCTCGCGCGGGATCTCGTACTCCATCTCGGTGAAGTGCACCCGCCGCGGCGTGCAGAAGACCCGGTCGGAGCGCTCGGTGTACGTCCGGGCCGTGAGCGCCCGGGCGGCGACCGACTGGGCGGTCGGCACGATGACCGGGAACCTACGACCGAGCCGGCAGACGCCCTGCCAGACGGTGTTGGAGAGGAATTCGTCGTCCATCCAGCCCCGGAACGAGGCCAGCGGGCGGTCGTTCACGGGCACCGGGTTGTTGCGCTTGAGCTGCGCGCGGTCGGTGTACGGGTACCAGTAGAACTCGACGTGCTCGTTGCTCGGGATCCACTCATCCAACCCGGCCAGCACGTCGGCCAGGGCCATCGGCCGTTCGTCGGCCAGCAGGATGAACGCCGGCACGCACCGCAGCGTCACCTCGACCAGGATGCCCAGCGCGCCGATGCCCAGCCGCGCGGCGTGGAAGATCTCGTCGTCCTTGCCCACGGTGAGCAGCTCGCCGCTACCCGTGACCAGCTTGACGCCCTCCACGCACGAGGCCAGCGTCTTGTGGGCCGCGCCCGTACCGTGCGTACCGGTGGAAATGGCCCCGGCGATCGTCTGCGCGTCGATGTCCCCGAGGTTGGGCATCGCCAGGCCGTGCTGCGCGAGCGTCTCGTTGAGCTTCCACAGCGGCATCCCGGCCTGCACGGTGACCAGCGGGCCGTCGACCGACACGAGGTCGGTCAGCCGGTGCAGCAGCATGCGCTGATCGTCCGCCACCGCGATCGCCGTGAACGAGTGGCCGCTGCCCACTACCTTCACTCTGCGTCCGGTTCCCGACGCCTCCTTGACGTGAGCCGACACCTCGTCGACAGTGCCAGGGGTCAGAACGTCTACGGCGAGTGACTGTTGGTTGCCGCCCCAGTTGGTCCAGCGGCGGGCGGTTCGGGGGGTCGTCATTCTGGCTTTGTCCTCCGTACGAGCGGACAGTCGCACAAAACCGGGAATGCTGAGTATCCCGCGCGTCCCGTCGATGCCTCTCGCTCGTTGATCCGAGTAACGTTCCGATTATCACTGCTGAGAGGGAGTGGCGACGCGTGTCGACACCAACCGTCACCACCGGGCCGCTGCGGCGAGTTCCGGTGCAGGGCAGAAGCGTTGCCCGGGTCCAGCGCATGCTCGATGCCTGCGCCGAGCTCGTCGACGAAGTCGGCTATGAGGGGCTCACCACGACGCTTCTCGCCGAGCGAGCCGAGGTCGCCATCGGCTCGGTCTACCAGTTCTTCCCCGACAAGAGGGCGATCGTCCAGGCGCTGGCGATGCGCAACATGGATGCGTACCTGCAGGGTCTGTCCGACCGGTTCGGCAGCGAGACGTTCGCCCACTGGTGGGACGGCGTCGACGCGGCGATCGACATCTTCATCCAGATGCACCGCTCGGTGGCCGGCTTCCGCACGCTGCATTTCGGCGACGTGGTCGACGTGCACCTGCTCGACGTCGAACGCGACAACAACGCGGTCATCGCCGAGCGCCTGGCCGAGCTGCTGGTCGATCAGTTCCAGCTGATGGACAGGGCGCGGCTGCGGTTCTCGCTGGAGATCTCGGTGGAGGCGGCGGATGCGCTGATCAAGCTGGCTTTCCGGCGCGATCAGGGCGGCGACGAGGCTGTCCTGACCGAGGCCAAGGCGCTCATCCGGGAGTATTTGCACCGGCACGTGACCGCCTGACCGGTCAGCCCAGCCAGGCATGACCCTCCCCCCGGTACGTCGGGGCCGGCGTCGCTGACTCACCGTCGACGAGCTGAAGCTCGTTGACATGTTCGCACAGCTCGCCGGCCTTGGCGTGACGAAACCAGACCCGGTCGCCCGGGCGCAGCGTGTCGGCCACCGCGCCGACCAGCGGCGTCTGCACCTCGCCGGGGCCCTCGTCGGGCTTGAACTTCAGACCGGCCGGCAGGTACGGCGTCGGTTGCCGGGAGGTCTCGGCCGGTCCGGAGGCGATCCAGCCGCCACCGAGCACGGTCGCGATCCGCGGCGCTGGGCGGCGCACGACACTGAGCGCGAAGAAGGCGGCCGGGGTCGGGCGCCACGCGGAGTAGGCGTCGAAGAGCGTCGGCCCGTACAGCCCCGAACCGGCGGTGACCTCGGTGACCACCGGGTCGGCGCTGGTCGCGGCCACGCTGCCGGTGCCGCCGGCGTTGACGAACTCTAGGTCGGCGTGCTCGCGGACGGCGGCCACGGCCTCGCCCCGGCGCTGGACGATCTCGGGGAACGACCGCGACTGCATGAGCCGGATGGCCCGCCCGCGCAGTGTCTGGCCGGGCGGCAGGTCACCCAGCCCGGCGATCTGAGCCTCGTAGGACATCAGCCCGACGAGCTTGAAGCCGGGTCGCACGGTGATCCGGCGGGCCAGGGCCGAGGCCTGACCGGCGGAGTGCACGGGGGAGCGGCGGACACCGACGTGCAGCGGGCCCGCGGGACGCCACGACGAATCGAGATCCAGACAGAGCCGCACCGCCGGGCGGTCACCCGGAGGGGTCACCTGGTCGACGAGGTCGAGATGGGCCGGGTGGTCCACCATCAACGAGATGGCTGCGGCCAGCTTGGGGTCGGAGGTCAGCTCGCGGATGGCGGTCCGATCGACCGACGGGTACGCCACCAGGACGTCATCAGTCAGCCCGGTGCGCACGAGCCAGATCGCCTCGGGCAACGTGTAGGCCATCACCCCGTGCCAACCGGGCCGGGCGAGCACGCGTTCGAGCAGCGTGCGGCAGCGTACCGACTTGCTCGCGACCCGCAGCGGCTTGCCGCCGGAGCGGGCCACCAGTTGATCGGCGTTGTCGTCGAACGCGGCGAGGTCGACGGCCGCGACCGGGGTTTCGAGGTCGGCGGTGGCGCGGTCGAGGCGCTCCTTCAAGGAGTTGCGGTCGGCGATCACGCCAGCACCGTATCGCCGAAACCAGCAACACGAAACCTCTTCACTTATTCGATACCCGAACGTGGGTAACCGGGCACGGCCCCGGCGTTGTTCTTCTATGCCCGTTTTGATCATGGTTTGCTATATGCCGTAGACGGTGAAGGTGTCCGCGCGGTCGTGGAGATCGCGGCGGGCATGGGCGATGTTTGCGCGGCCGGCGAGGCGGAAGGTGTTCAGGGCCAGGTTGCGGAAGGCTGCCAGGTTGCGAGGTGCCGTACCGGTCCTGAGCTGGGAATTGTCTTCGCCGAAGGTGACGTCTCGGGTCCAATGGAGACGATTTTCCACTGCCCAGTGTCCTCTCGCATAATGGTTCAGGTGGCGCGCGCCCGCTTGTTCGGCGTCGAGGCTGACGATGCCGTGGATGATCTGTTTACTGGTGCGGACGCCGTCGAGGCCGCCGGTGTCACGGCGCAGCCGGAAGACCTGCCGGGCACCGGGAAACAGGCTGTCGTCGCAGGGCGCGACGCGGATCGTGCGGCGTTCGGCGCGTCCGTGCCCGCGGTCGCTGGTGCTGTCCGTGCTGTCGGCGAACTCGGTGTCGCGGCCGGACAGCAGCGTTTGGGCGGCCTGCAGGGCGAGCGGCTGGTTGCCTTTCAAAATGAGCAGGTAGTGGGCGCTCAGAGGTCCGGTGATCAGCCGGGCGGTCTTCTTCGTGGTGTGCAGAGCGTCCAGGGTGAGCAGCATGCCGGCCACGTCCAAGGGTGCGAGCAGATCCGCGGTCACGGTGGTCTCGCCGCGTTTGTCGGCGACTTGGCGCTGGCCCAGGACCACCGCACGGTCGTGGGTGACCGCGCCGACCAGGAACACCTGCCCGGCCTCGGTGCGGGTGCCGTGCAGCAGTTTCCCGTCGACCGCAGCGGCGGGCAGCAGCCCGGCCGGCGCCGGGTGGGTCACCGCCCTGGTCGTGGCGCGGCGTTGTTCTCGTTCGGTGGGTTCGTCCGCAACCGCGGGGACCTGCGGGGCCGGGACGTCGCCACGGACGACGTCAGCTGCGTAACCACAGGTCGCCGTGTCGAGGGCATCACCGTCCACCGCGGCCAGGACTCGCCGGAACGTGCGTTCGCTGGGCACCAGATAGCGGCCGGTCAACGGGTTGCGCCGGGCGCCGAGCCGGTGCAGGACATCCTGCGGGGTCCCCGCCGCCCACTGCCGGATCGCGGTCAGACCGTCGTTGCCGGTCACCAGGGTGGCGCACGCGGTCAGTACCAGGATCACCACCAGCGGATGACGCAGCCCTCGCAGCCGGCGCGGATCCGGCACCCGCCGCAACCGTGCCACCAGCGGCGACACCATCACCAGCGGATCGAGCGCACCCGGGCCCGTGGCGAGTTCAGCCTCCCACAACGCCAGATCAGCGAGGTGGTCAACAACAGGGTCGATCAGGGAAGATGACGTCACGAGCGCGACTCCAGCGATGAAATTCAGGACTAGACACCCGAAGATCATCAGGAGTCGCGCTCGTCCTGCAACTCACCTCTCGTCCGGGTCTCAACACGGACAGAACGCATCAAGCCGGAACAACGCCGGGGCCGTGGGTAACCGGGCGCCTTGCGAGCCGCCCGATAGAGTGCACCCTGCTGGGAACACGGGAGGTACGGCCATCGACACCGACAAGCGGGAAACCGGACCGGTAGATCTGTCGGGCGCGGCAGCACTGCGCTCGGTGCTACGCATCCGGCCCTTCCGCCGATTGTGGCTCGTCCTCGGCCTCGCCTCGTTCGGCGACTGGATCGGCCTGCTCGCCACCGGCATCTTCGCCGCGGCCCAGTTCGAGAGCAGCGCCGGCCAGGGCGCCGCGTTCGGTGGCACGATCGCCGTCCGGCTGCTGCCCGCCCTGCTGCTCGGCCCGATCGCCGGCGTCTTCGCCGACCGGTTCGACCGGCGCTACACCATGGTCATCACCGACCTGATCCGGTTCGTCTTCTACGGCTCCATCCCGCTCGTCCCGGTCTTCGGCGGATCACCGGGCGTCACCGTGGCCTGGGCGACGATCGCCACGTTCATCGGCGAGACGATCACGCTGATCTGGATCCCGGCCAAGGAAGCCGCGGTGCCCAACCTCATCCCGAAATCGCGGATCGAGGTCTCCAACCAGCTCACGCTCGTCACGACGTACGGCATCACGCCGATCTTGGCCGCTCTGGTGTTGTCGGCCCTCACCGCGGGCCTCCAGCAATCCGGGGCGACGCTGCCCGACTGGGCCACGCCGGTGCAGCTCGCGCTCTACATGAACGCGATCTCCCGGCTAGCCACCGCGCTCACCGTCTTCTTCGGCATCAAGGAGATCGGCGGCAAGAGCGAACAACGGCAGCAGGCCGCCCAAGAGCAGAGCATGAGCCGTCAGTTCTTCGACGGCTGGAAATACATCGGGACCACCCCGCTCGTACGCGGCCTCGTGCTCGGTATTTTCGGCGCGTTCGCCGCCGGCGGTGTCGTGATCGGCGCGGCCAAGACGTTCGCCACCTCGCTCGGCGCCGGTGAAGCCGCGTTCTACCTGCTCTTCGGCGTCATCTTCATGGGCCTGGCGCTCGGCATCGGCCTCGGCCCGATGATCATTCGCGACCTCTCGCGGCGCCGCTGGTTCGGCATGAGCATCGTCCTGGCCAGCGCCTCGGTCATGTTCCTGGGCGTCGCCTTCCACCTCTCCATGGCCCTGGTCGGCGCGCTGCTGGTCGGCGCGGGCGCGGGCATGGCCTTCCTGGCCGGCACGACACTGCTCTACGGCGAGGTCGACGACGCCGTCCGCGGCCGGGTCTTCGCCGTGGTCCAGATCGGCGTCCGGATGGTGCTGCTGCTCGCCATCACGCTGGCCGGCTTCCTCGTCGGCCTCGGCAGCTCCCGCCGCGTCGACCTGGGCGCGGTCAGCTTCGACGTCTCCTCCACCCGCGTCCTGCTGCTGGTCGCGGGCGCGCTCGGCGTCTTCGTGGGGATCAGCTCGTTCCGCCAGATGGACGACAAGCCCGGCGTGCCCGTTCTGGCCGACCTGTGGGGCTCGCTGCGCGGGCGGCCGCTCTCACCCGACGAGCAGTTCGTCCGCAGCGGCGTCTTCGTGGTCTTCGAAGGCGGCGAGGGCGCGGGCAAGTCGACCCAGGTCACCCGTCTGGCCGCCCTGCTGCGCGACGAAGGCCGCGACGTGGTCGTCACCCGCGAGCCCGGCGCGACCGACGTCGGCGCCCGCATCCGCCAGCTCGTGCTCGACAAGACCGAGTCGCCGTCGGCCCGGGCCGAAGCCCTGCTGTACGCGGCCGACCGGGCCCACCACGTCGCGACGGTGGTGCGGCCGGCGCTCGCCCGGGGCGCGGTGGTTGTCAGCGACCGCTACGTCGACTCGTCCCTGGCCTACCAGGGCGCGGGCCGTACGCTGCCGGTCGCCGAGATCTCGTGGCTGTCCTCGTGGGCGACGGGCGGCCTGAAACCCGACCTGGTCGTGCTGCTCGACGTCGACCCCGGCGTCGGCCTGGGCCGGGTCGACTCGCGGGGCGAGGGCACCGACCGCCTCGAGAGCGAGTCCCGGGCCTTCCACGAGCGGGTGCGGTACGCCTTCCTCGACCTGGCGGCGGCCGACCCGAAGCGCTACCTGGTCCTCGACGCGGCCCGCCCCCTCGACGAGATCACCGACGCCGTGGGAGGCCGCCTGTCGAGCCTGCTCGGCGCAGCCGACCCCACCTACCCGGCATCCGCCTCGACGGCCGTGCCCCCCGGCCCCGACCTGGCCGCCCCCACCGGCCCCGACCCCGATCTGGCCGCGCCCGCCGACCCCGGCGCGGCCACATCCGCCGACCCCGATCTGGCCGCGCCTTCAGACACTTATCCGGCTAGCGAACGTGTTCCGGCCCGGGATGCCGGTCCGGTCGCTGAGTCGACCGTCGTTCTGGAGCGCGACTCTGAGCCGACTGTCATTTTGGCGCGGGATGCTGAGCCGGCCGGTGTCTCGGCGCAGGATGCCGACTCGGCCGCTGAGCCGGCGAGTTCCGGTTCCGTCGAGCACGGGTCTGAGCCGTCTGACGCCGGTGCGGACGGTTCGGGGCGACGCGGTGTCGGCCCGACCGGTGACTCATCCGATGGACAGCGGAATGGTGACCGCCGCCGGCCTGCCCCCCACCGGCCGGACGAGGAGCCGCCGCTGGAAGAAATGGCGGAGCTGCTCGGGATCAACGACGACGACACCCCGGACGGGCCGACCCACTACAGCCGCCGCTGACATCCACCGAGTTTCGCAATAGCGGGGCGGGTCAGCCTCGCCAGAGGCTGAGCATCATCGCCTCGACGGCGATCTCGGGTTTGACGTTTTCGTCGATCGCCTGCCGGCAGGCCAGCACCGCTTCGAGACGGCGCAGGGCGCTCTCGGGCGACCACTTGCCCGCCGCGGCCTCGGATTGTGCCGCCACGTCGGTGTGCACCACGCCGACCGGGGCACGCATGTTGGTGATCAGGACGTCGCGGTAGAAGCCCGCCAGGTCGACCAGCGCTCGGTCGAGGGCGTCGCGTTTCGAGCGCGTGGCCCGCGATTTCTGCCGGCGCTCCAGATCCTTGATCTGGCCGGCCGCACCGCGCATCGCACCGGCCGCGCCACGACCCGTGCCCCCCGCGCCGAGCGCCTGCTCGAGCGAAGCCTTTTCGGTCGCGTCGGTCTCGACCAGCAGCCCGGCCGCCTCGGCTTCGGCCGCCCTGATCAGCGCGCTCGCCGCCTCGAAGCAGGCCCCGACCCCGGTCAAGCGCCGCGGCACCGACAAGACAGCCTCGCGCCGCCCACGGGCCTCGGAGTCGTTGGCCAGCCGTTTGGCCCGCCCGACGTGACCCTGCGCCGCGGCCGCGGCCCAGGCCGCCACATCGCGCGCGATGCCGTCGCGGCGCACCAGAACCTCGGCCACCGCGTCGGCCGGCGGCTGCCGGAGCGCCACGACCCGGCACCGCGACCGGATGGTCACCGAGATGTCGTCGGGATGGGTCGACGGCGTGCAGAGCAGGAAGACCGTGCGCGGCGGAGGCTCCTCGATCGCCTTGAGCAGCGCGTTGCCCGCCTGCTCGGTCAACCGGTCGGCATCCTCGATGACGACGACCTGCCACCGGCCGCCCGACGGTGCGCTGCCGGCCCGCAACACGAGCGCGCGCATCTCGTTGACGCCGATCGACAGCCCCTCGGGAACCACGAACCGGACGTCGGCATGGGTTTTCCCCAGCGTGGTGTGGCAGCCGTGGCACTCGCCGCAGCCGGCCCCGTCGCGCTGGCACTCGAGCGCCGCCGCGAAGGCCCGCGCGGCCACCGAACGCCCGCTGCCCGGCGGACCCGTGAAGATCCAGGCATGGGTCATCGCGCCGGCACTCACCTGCTCACCGGCCACGACCCGAGCCGCCGACGCTGCGGCCTGCCGCAGGGTGGCGACCGGCTCGTCCTGGCCCACCAGATCGGCGAAGACGTCAGTCACGCACCGATGGTATTGCGCGGCACCGACAGAAAGCTCATCCGTTGTCCACAGCTCCGGAGTTATCCACAGTGGAAAACGTGGCGTAGCGAAGGCATCACTCTTCCGGGTACGTTCTGATCCCGGTACGCGACGGCGCGCTGACGCACGGTGAGGAGCCTCGGTTATGGCACGTGAGATCGACGAGGCGTGGATCAGCGAAGCAATCGAAAGGCATCGACGTGTCGAGCAGCTGCGCGGCGACTACGACCGAGCGGTCGAGTCCCACCGGGTCTCGGTCCATTCTCCCGACGACTCGATTGAGGTCACCGTGACGGCAGCCGGCCAGATAACCGACATCCAGATCCACGGCGGGCTGCAACATCGCAATCCGGTCGAGTTCGCGCGCGAGCTACAGGCCACGGTGACCGATGCCGCCGAGGCCGCGCGCTGGGCCCGGGAAAAGCTGCACGGCGAGATCTTCGGCCGGCTCCGCTCACTGGGCGAGGCCTGACATGGACGCTGTGGCCGACCACCTCGACCAGGCGGCCGACGCGCTGACCGCCGTCTCCCGCGAGGTCCCCGCCCTCACTGTCACCCCCGCCGCGTTCGCTGCCCTTTCGACCACATCGGGGTTCCCGGCCGGGTCGGGCGCGGCGTTCCCTTCGAGTGCAGGCGCCGCCGACGGTCCTGGTTTGCCCGGCCGGCTGGGTCGTGCCCTGCATGACCACTGGGCCGCGGTGCTCGAGGCGCGCGCCCACGAGATGTCGACCACCGCGGCCCGCCTGGCGACGATGGCCGCCTCGGTGCGGACGACCCGGCGGCACTATGCGGAAACCGACGAGGCGGTCGAGCGCCGCTTCACCCAGGAGATGTGATGGATCGGCTCGACCAGGTGCTCGACACCGCCACTCCGCTGCTGCGCCGAGCAGAGGAAGTGCTCGACGCGGCCGGGGCGCCGATCAGCCATCCGGTCTGGGAAAACCTGCGACGCGTACGGCTGATGCCCGCCGACGCCGCCCACGCGGTCGCCGAGCTGCGGCCGGCCGCCCTGGCCGAGGCCGTTTCCGAGCTCAGAGCCGACGCCCGGCTGTGCAGCGAGGCCGCCGCCGCGTTGCCGCTCCCCGACGAGTGGGAGGGCGAGGCCGCCGAGGCCTACGACGACCTTCGCCGCCGAGTTTCCGCCCACCTGTCCGGCGGCAACGAAAGCCTGGACGAACGCTTCGAGGCCACCGCCGACCTGGCCGCAGCCCTCCACGACTGGATGACCCGCACCCGCGACAACCTGGCCGCCACCCTGGCCGACGTCCTGATCTCAGCCGACGCCCTGGCCCTCACCGCCCCCGCGACCTACCCACCCACAGCCGCCGAGATCAACGCCGCCGCAGACCTGTCGTCCCACGTCCTGCACACCATCGCCACCGACTACACCGAGGCAGAGGACCTCCTCCACGGCTCCCTAGCCTTGGCCACCCCCATCCCGCTGTAATCCGTAGCCGTACCGCGGCCCGTGCCCCTGCTCCGTGCCCTGCGCTCTGTGGCCCGTGCCCTGTGCCGCGCATCGCATCCTTGCTGTGCGCGGCGCGCACCCGGGCCTTCGTGCTGCGTCCTGGGCTGCAGGGGCACGACATCGTGGCAATTGCGGTGTGCGGTGTGCCACTAGATGCACACCGGCGCGGCGCCTTCGATGCGCGCAACACCACCGAAACCGCAACTCCACCGGCACCAGGCCGACGGTCCCGGCGACGTAGCGCACTCCTCTCGGCGTTGCCGCCGAGACCGGTGCAGATACGCCGCGCCGCCCCTTCCTCGGCCCACCGGCCGCTGACCCTTCGCCGCGCTCGCCCGGCTGGGGCCCTGGGCGCCGGGTCGCTCCCGCATCTGGTCCCGGACGGGCGCCACAGGCCACAGCCAGGCGTCCGGGCTGCGGGCGCCTCTCGCGTTCATGGCGCCAGGAAACCGGACCTGACCGGTGGCGGGGCGGACACACAGGCATCCAGCTGTGCACATGGGCGCGGCACCACATTCGGATAACCGGAAAGCTCCGAATGCGACGCCGCGACCTCCTGCACCCCCCCCGCAGGTGTAGGGATTACTCAACGCCACGAATTGATCGTTGTCTTGGGGTTGGGCCGCCTTTGGGCCGCTCGGTGGAGCAGGATCGGACAACCGTTCGGCTCGGCTCATCCACCAGGAGATCGACATGTCTCCATCCGGACGACCCGGTTCCGGTACCGCCTCACCCACTACATCCGATGATGCGGTCAGCGGAGCCCGGAGCGTCGGATGACAACGGCCGTGCTGCAGGAGCGCGGCTATGTGGTGAGCGAGCCCGACCCCCGCGACGCGGCAGCGAGTGGGCGGCCTCCCGTCCGGAGCAGCCCACCGTCCGCGGCCGACCACCCTTACCGGCCACCTCGATCTTCCGCCTGGCTCAATACCGGGGAGATCAATTCCGGGTCAGGGCTGGGAACGGCGGCGGCAGCTGATCAGGACTGCGGCGATGCCTAGCAGCAGGAAGGCACCGCCGACCATGGCGATGCGGTCCAGGCGGGGGCCCGTCACCGGGAGGCCGCCGCCGGCGCCCTCGGCGGCGACCTGGGGCTGCTCGGGGGAGACGGCGGCCGCTTCCAGGATGCCGAAGGCCGCGTTCACGGACACGCTCGATCGGGACGTGTCGCCGTACCCGTCCTGGCCTCTGGTCTTGGAGGCAGTGGTCAGGGTCAGGGAAACCTTGATGGCGGACGCCTTGGCGGCGATGGCATGGCCCTTGACCGCGTGGCGCACGTCGCCCAGGGCGATCCGCACCTTGATGCCCTGGGTGGCGGCCAGGGTCGACTCGGGCTCGGGGGTGGCGACCGGCGGGAGGCCGGGGACAGCGGGCACGGGAAGCGGTTCGGCCTCGCGCAGGCCGCCCAGATCGGTGAGGGACGCCGACTCGGTCGCGTGCTGCCGGGGAGTCAGCGACAGATCGACGTGCTCGCCGGCGGCGTCCAGGCGCTTGGTGGGGATGCCGTCGCCCGAGATCTCGACGACCGCCGGGCTGTAGTTGACTTTGCCGCCCGCGTTGGCCGACATCGCGGCCTCGAGGGTCGGGGCACGCAGGATGCGTACTCGGACCTTGCCGCTAGCCAGTTCGATGCGCCCGGCTGCGACGGTGGACTTCGCGACCGTACGCGGCTCTCCACCCTGGCGTTCCAGCGCGGTCGTGCCATAGCCGGTCATCCGGCCGGGCACCCGGATCAGCGCGCCGTTGCCGTTGTCGAGCACGTTCAGGCTGGTCAGCTCGGCGTCCGCGCGGCCCGTCCGGCCCGCGCTGTGGCCACAAGCCATCTCGGCGTCCCACTGGGCGTGCGCAGCGATCTCGCCGCGGCCCAGCCGAAGCGGGCCCACCTTGCCGGACGGGGTCGTGCGCCGGGCCGCCTTCGCATTGGTCGGCGGGGCCTGCTGGAGCAGCGGCTTCGCCATCGCCTTCTGCGAGGCCGACGCCTGGTCGCCGAGACGGCCGTCGAGCATCCGGGCATAGGCGGCCGAGGCGATCCGGGCACTTCCAATCATTGCCGTACGCGCTTCGCCCACACCCACCTCGGACATGATCGCGCGGGTCGTTTCCCCGTTGCCCGCGCCCGCCCCGGAATCGGAGTCGCCGTCGTCGCCCGAATCGACACCCCGGGGTGAGACGCCGCTGCCCGACCCGGCCGGATGGTCCGAGTCAGTGGGACGGTCCGAGTCGTCGTCACCGCCCGAGGTGGCCTCGTCGTCGTTCGCGTCCGAGTCGGTCTTGCCCGATCCAGCGTCTTCGCCGATCGGCTCGCCCCCGCCGGCACCCGACGAATCGGTGCTCCCGGCCACCCCGTTCAGCGCGACTTCACCCTGCTCGGTCGGATGCCCGACGATGGCACCCCTTTTCGCCGACGGCGCCACCTCGGGTTTGCCGCTCGGCGCGGTCGTGGCCTTCGGGCGTACGCCCAATTGGCCGAGCACCCCCGTGCCGATCATGCCGATGCCTTCGCTCAGAGTGTCGCTGTCCTCGGGGTCGGGAATCGGCGAGTTGGCGGCGCTTGCCAGCACTCGGTTCGCGGCGTCGTCCACCCTGCCCTCGCCGGCCTTCTCGCCGGCCCGGTCGCTTTTCGCCCGCGTCCGCTCCGCCGTGGCCGTGTGCACCTCGAGCTTGGCGATCCGCAGAAGTTCGGCCCCGGACTGCGCCGCATAGTTCTCGGCCTGCGTGCAGGGCGCGGGCGCCGCAAATGCGGGCTGTGGAGCGGTCATCGCACTCGCAAAACCGAGCGCGGCGACAGTGGCGGCCAGCGATCTGGCGGGCATCATGGCAGTTCCCTCCCGAATTTGGCCGCAGTGGGCGGCGTCTACGGGTCTGCCCAACGAAGGTCGATCTGTCCGGTTGCGATGCATCTATGCGACAACCCCGACGGGTAGCCCAAAACAGGCATTTGGTGCGGGGTGCGGCGCGTCGTAGGGTGTTGGTCATGGGCATGCTGTGCGCGGTCAGCTTCAACCGGTACGGCCGTCTCTACTACCTCGACCCGGGCGAGTTCACGCCCCAGGTCGGCGACCGTGTGCTCGTGCCCACGGACGACGGCCCCGAGGTGGCAGAGTGCGTCTGGGCGGCGCAGTGGGTAAGTGAGGACACGGCGGGCTTCCCCAAGGTCGCCGGCCTCGCCGATGACAACGATCTGCGGCGCGATGAGCTGTTGCGCAAACGCAAGGCCGAAGCCAAGGTCGCCGCCAAAAAGCTGATCAAGGCGCATGAGCTGCCCATGAAGGTGGTGGCCGTCGACCACGTGCTCGACCAGGCCGGCACGGGGAGCGCCCGCACCACGATCTACTTCACCGCGCCCCACCGGGTCGATTTCCGATCTCTGGTCCGCGACCTCGGCGCCACCTTGCACTGCCGGGTCGAGCTCCGCCAGCTCTCCGCCCGCGACTCGGCCCGGGTGCAGGGCGGCATCGGCTCCTGCGGCCGCGACCTCTGCTGCGCCACCTTCCTGACCGATTTCGAGCCGGTCACGATCCGCATGGCCAAAGACCAGGACCTTCCGCTCAACCCGCTCCGCATCTCCGGCGCCTGCGGCCGGCTCATGTGTTGTCTCAAATACGAGCACCCGCTCTATCAGAAATTCCAGGCCTCGGCCCCCGCCGTGGGCAGCCGAGTCACCACCCCCGAGGGCGACGGACGCGTCGTGGCCCACAGCGTCCCCAAGGACGCCGTCGTCGTACGGATGGATTCCGACGGCTCCCGCTGCTCCTGCAGCCGAGCCTCCGTCTGCGGCCCCCGCCAGTCCCACGAGGAGCGCTACAACTGACCAACCCACCGCCCGCGTGGGTCAGCGGACCTGGATCGGGGGCTCTATTCGGTGGGGGGTCAGGGGCTCGCGAGGGTTCAGCCAGGAGCTGTCATGGGCGCCTTCGGGGTTGGGGGTCCACTGCCGACAGATCTTGTCGACGCCGATCGGGTGGATCGTCAGGGTGCCATCGGGAGCGATGTGCATGCGGAGGAAGCTTTTCGCGTCCTCGATGCTCTGCCCGGCATACAGCTCGTTGTGGTTGACGCCGATGTTGCCGGCGATCAGCAGGTAGAGCGCGGTCAGCTGGGTGGCTAGAAAGCCGCTGACCGGGCCGTAGACGACCACGGCCACGACCAGCGGGCCCGGCCACGTCCAGTCGTGGGGCGGCAGCTGCAGCCAGACCCACGCGCCACCGGCGGCCAACCCGATGTGGGCGAACGCGTGGAGCAGGCCCGCAATCCAGTGGGTGGCATGTTTGGGGCGGTCGGCCTTGGGTGGCTGGGCGAAGGCGACCGCACCCGCGATGATGATGACGAGCATGACGGCCAGCGGGATGCTGAACAGCCGCTGCACGATGCCGGTGTTGCTGGTGGCCGCGCCGACCATCGCGAGCATGGTCAGCGTGTGGATGATGCCGAGCATGGTGACGAAGCCAGGGTTGCCGGTCGGAATCCGGTGGAACACGCCCCAGGCCAGGCGTTTCGAGGCGGCAGCGTCCGGATAGGACTTCCGGAATTCGTACGGCCGGCTGACGCTGCGGCTGCGGGTGAGCGTGTCGGGCGGCGGGACGATCAGCTCTTTCGGGAGCTGCTGGGTGCCGAGCAGATAGGCACCGCCGCCACCGCACGTGATCAGCTCGCGGTCGGGGTCGCTGAAACGCGCGTAGTGGTGCAGGTCGCCAGAGACGAGCACCCTGGTCGAGGCGCCCCTCGGGTCGATGATCTTGCGGATGAAGTAGTCGATGGCGTCGTACTCTTCGGGCTTGTCGACGGCCTTGACCCATTTCGGCGACGGGGTCATCAGGATGACGCGGTCGTCGGCGCCGATCTGCTGGGCGGCCTGCTCGAAGTATTGAAGCTGGGGATCGTCGATGTAGGCGCCGAACTGCTCGTCGATGGCGAACAGCCACCAGTTCGACGGCAGCTTGACCGCGAAGTAGGAGCGGCGCTGCTCGGTGCGCCAGCCGCCGATGTGCCCGTCATTGCGGCGGGCGAAGAGCCGGATGAACGCGGTGAGCCCGTCATACCAATCGTGGTTGCCCGGCAGCGCGAACAGCGCGGGCTGCGGCCCGTCGGCCGGCGCCTCGGGCAGGGCCGAGCGGTAGGGCCCTTTCATGCGGCTCTCGTAGCCGTCGCCGCTGGCCAGCGGATAGACCTGGTCGCCGCCCATCAGCAGCAGCCGGCCGCGGGGGAGCGAGGCGTCGGGCAGCTCGATGCGGGGCTGGGCCAGCAGGTAGGCCACCGAGTAGGTCGCGTCGAAACCGTCGCCCAGGTCGGCCACGTAATCGAGCCAGAGCTCGCCGTCCTCGGTCTGGGAGTGGTCGAACCAGCCGCCGTCGAGCGCGTTCTGCAGCTCGCGCTTGTCGAGATAGGCCCCGAAGAGGACGGCCAGCAGGGTGCGCAGACCCGTGCTGAGCAGCAGGAGAGGGGCCAGCCAGCCGACCCGGCGCTGGGGCGTGAAACCGAGCTCCTGAGGGTCCATGCTGGCGGGGCGGGGCGGCACGACCGGACCCGTGGGGGGCGGTTGAGGGTGATCGTCGGTCACGCCAGGCACATTAGTCCGGTCCTCCGACAGAAACGCTGTCCGATTCCCGGCGGCCGATGGGTGGCCCCGCCGTCGGGCCACAGGCACGTGCCGTACACTTCTTTCTCGTTGCCGCCTTAGCTCAGTCGGCTAGAGCGACGCACTCGTAATGCGTAGGTCGACGGTTCGATTCCGTCAGGCGGCTCCACAAGAAGGCCCAGGTCAGATGACCTGGGCCTTCGTCGTTCACCCGTCCGGATGATCAGTCTGGCCGCCCTCAATAACCGCGGTTGCCGACGGCGGCCCGGGCGAACGCCGGGATGCGGCCGTTGGCGAGTGCGCCGCCGAACCAGGCGCCGAAGCCCGAGATCGCGAGCGCGATCAGTTCGAGCAGGAAGAGGCCGACGCCGGCCTCCCGGTCAGGGTCGCCGACGCGGACCATCACGATCACGGCGAACAGGATCAGCACGCCCATGTTGACCAGGACCCGCAGGACGCCGATGCGCTTGGCGTCGGCCCGGCGTACGAAAGCCACGTCGATGGCGCCCGCCAAGGCGGCCGCGACGCCGCCGACCAGGCCGGCGACGAGGTTCCAGTAGGCCAGCGACCCCAGGATGGCCGGACCTCCCGCCAGGTTGGCGAGATCGAATATGACGGCCATCGCGAACAGGCCCAGGGGGAACATCACCAGGATGGGTTGGACCGCCTGGCCCGCGATCTTGAGTCGGCTCTCCATGCGGGTCATCGCCCTTCTACCTGCGTCATCACAGGTTCGACAGTGCCATCCGAACGTGGCCTACCCGGTCGGTTCGTCAATGAAACGCCACAAGGTGGTCAGAGTGACGCGTCCCTCAAGGGTCACTCAGCTTGCACGCAATCTGCAACATGGCAGATTGATGTGTAGCGGACAGCTTGGTGGCGTGGTCTACTGGAGGGGCAACAAGGGCGGAGTGGAAGACCGACGAATCTGACGGCACCCGGCGGCAACCGGGTGCCGCTTTCGTGTCTGCGCACACCCCTCGTGACCTCGAGCCGGCAACATCGTCGCGCGCGCTCTTCTCGCTCCGCAAGAAGGCGGAGCAGGATCGCGCCATACGTGTCAGGTTTCGCGTTCCGCACCGTTGAGTCCGATGTGGATTCAGGCGCCGACGCATTCGTGTTCCGGGCAAACCTGCTCCCGCCCGCCACCGGTCTGATAAGACGGAATATCATGTGCGGCTTCTGAATCGGCGGCTCGTCCGGAATTCAGCGAGGTGCGCCGCTCCTACTCCATCGATGAAGGTCTCATGCCTGAAAGCGATCTGCCGACCGTGGCGCGCCGACGCCTGCGCATTGCCATACGCGAGTTTCGTGAGGCATCGAGGTTGACCCAGTCGCAGGTGGCCGAACGCATGGAGTGGTCCGACAGCAAGGTAATCCGCATCGAGAACGGTGATGTGAAGATCTCGGTCGGCGATCTGCGCCTGCTGCTCGACCTCCTGGGCGTGAGCGACAGGAATCGCGTCCGGGAGTTGCTGGCCGACGCCCGGTCGGCCCGAAATCGAGCGCCGGCCGAGTCGGCGTGGTGCCGGAAGTCGCCGTTTCGCCAGGCGCTCTCGCCGGACCTGTGTCGCTACATCGAATACGAGACCGAGGCTTCCGAGATTCGGTACTTCTCGCTTCTCTACGTTCCCGGTCCATTGCAGACGGACGCATATACGGCCGCGCTGACCAGGATGTTCGTAGACGAGAGCGAACTGTCTCCGGAGAAGGTCGACCTCCGGGTGGAGGCGTGCCGGCGTCGCTTCGATGCGTTGTCACACCGGGCCGGCTCGGTGGCGATCTTCTGTGTTCTCGACGAGTCGGTGCTGCGGCGGCAGGTCGGGGGTCCGCTCGTTCTCGCCGGGCAGCTCGACCGGCTCATCGATCTCTCGGAACGCGGACGGATCCAGCTCCGCATGCTCCCGTACAACGTCGACGGCGTTCCGATCGCGAACAACGGCAGCTTCGATCTCCTGACGATCGGAACCGATCGTTCCGACGACGAGCTGCTGTTTCGCGAGAACCGCATGACGGGTGAACTGGTGGAGAACCAGGCCGAGACGGCGCGGCACCGGGGCAGTTTCGAACAGGTCTGGCATGGCGCCGACGACGAGGCCGCGACGGTCGTCTTCCTCCGAGGCCGCGTTCGTGAGCTGCTGGAACGCGACGCCGAGCACCTCGAATCCGGCCCGGACGACGATGCGAACGGTGAATTTCACGCCAGCTGAGCTGTGCGTAATCTGCTACATGGCAGATTGAACGGTGGCGGATAGCCTGGTGGCATGGTTCACTGAGGACAGGGGTAAGCAAGGGGCGAAGTTGAACGGGAGACAGTAAAATGACGGCACCCGGCGGCAACCGGGTGCCGTCATCGTCTCTTCCTTTCCTCGCGATCAGCAGGGGGGAGTGCGCCATGCGTAAACGGCTCTACTACCGCGGTCCGGACGCTGTGATCACCGACGAACTGTTCATCTGGCAGGGCACGCCCGTGAAAAGTTTCGTGGTTGACGACCTTCGCCATGTCGGTGTGGTGCGGGCCGATCAGGAACCGGTCTCCCCGATCGCTGTGCTCACTGTCGCCGCCGGCACGGTCACGGCCATCGGGGCCGGATGGACGCTTCTGGACCCGCCCGCCGCGTACGCGATCGGGCTTCTCGCCGTGCTGATTCCGGTGGCCTGCGCGGTGCCGGCGATGGCCCGCCGACGGCCCCGAGGGTGGGAGCTGCACGCGCTCTACCGCGGCGTCGACGTGGTGCTCTACGCGAGTTTCGATGAGCGCCAATTCAACCAGGTCAAGCGGGCCTTGCGCCGGGCCATCGAGAACGCGCGCCCCCCTGACCGCGGGTTCAATCTCGCCGCCGCCTGACTCACTCGCGGGGGTGACTTCGCTGTCGGCGCAAAGTCGCCCCCGACCCGGCTTCGTTCTGATAGGACGTATACGATGCACCTCGCTGTCTGCCAGTTGGCAGATTGCGAGGTAGCACGCCGCCGATGCATCACCGACTTCAACGATGAAGGACAGATGGCCGAGGGTGACTCGCCTACGATCGCGCGCCGACGCGTACGCATTGCCGTACGCGAAGCCCGCGAGGCGGTTCCGTTCACCCAGGCACAGGTCGCCGAGGGCATGGAGTGGTCCCTCAGCAAGGTGATCCGCATCGAGAATGGCGACGTTTCCATCTCGATCAACGATCTTCGTGGTCTGCTCAACTTGCTCGGCGTACGCGACAAGGCCCTGATCAGCTCGCTTCTGGCGGACGCGCGCATTGCGCGCACACGACAGAGGGCCGGCTCGGCCTGGTGGCAGGAGCCCCGATTTCGCGACAATACCTCTGACGATTTTCGTCGATACCTCGAGTACGAGGCTGAGGCGACCGAGCTGAGGTCGTTCAACGTCTACTACGTGCACGGTCCGCTGCAGACGCCGGAGTATGCGTCCGAGTTGACCGGCACGTGGGTCGAGGAAGGCGAATTCTCCCAGCAGAAGGTCGATGCGCTGGTGGAGATCCGGCGTAAGCGTCGCGAGGCGATGCTGCAGCGGAGCGACCCGCTTAAATATCTGGTGCTTGCTGACGAGTCGGTCTTTCGGCGCGCCATCGGAGGTCGGGAAGTCTTTTTGCATCAGCTCCACCAGATCCTCGATCTGGTGGAGATCGGGCTTGTCCGGGTGCGCCTGCTTCCTTTCAACCTTGCCTTGACCATTGCGAACAATGGTAGCTTCGAACTCCTGACCATTGATTCCGGCCGTCCGGACAGCGCGGTGATGTATCGCGAGAATGGTTTCTTGGACGAGACGGTGGAAAATCGCGGTGAAATTGCACGGCACCGAAAGCGTTTCGATCAACTTTGGCAAGCTGCCGACAGTGAAAGCGATACGATCGCCTTCATCAAGAAGCGCATAGAGTTTCTTGAGACGAACTCTCCAGAAGGTCGAAGTTGAACCGATTTGTAAGTGCATTTGTTCAATTCATGTTATGCACGAATTTACAGGAGAGTTCGGATGAGCGAGTTCAAGGCGCCAGTGTGGCATCGGAGCCGGCAGTGCGCGAGCGGCAACTGTGTTGAAGTTGCCAAGGTTGATGATCTTTATCTGATCAGGGACAGCAAGAGCCCGGATCTGGCCGCGCACTCGTTCACCGAGGCGGAGTGGACCGCTTTTGTCGCTGGCGTCAAGGCCGGAGACTTTACTTTCTGATCCGGCTACGAACCCGTCCCTGCTCAATGGTGGGAAGCAGGGACGGGTTCGCGTTCCAGCTATTAAATAGTATTTCAAACGAGAATCCTTTTATCAACCCCTCGCGACTTTTGAATTTCAGCAAGTTTTGTGACGCGTCGCAGTCGGCGGTCATTAATGACGAGCGCAGCGGCGAATACCTGATGCCCCGCCGACGAGGGTCGGTTTGGCGGTGTGAACCGATGCCTTCGCTGCTCGTGCGCCGTAAAACGGACTCATGCCAGCATATCGGTCCGAACCAGTTTCGCATTTGCTGACGAAAGTCGCATCCCGGTCAGAGTCATCTCATTCATTCCTGCTGGGGCGGGAAGCCGTCGCTTAACGTGGACTTCGGGAACCTGCCTGGAGGTGCACGATGATCAAATGGACCGAAGAACTGCGATGGCGTAAGGCGAAAAGATGCACCGGCGGTAATTGTGTCGAGGTCGCCACGGCTGATGATCATGTTCTGGTCCGCAACAGCTCGGACCTGAATGCTGGGATCCTGCGCTTCACCCACGACGAGTGGCGGGCGTTCGTCGGGGGTGTCAAGGACGGGGAGTTCTCCTTCGAATGAGGGTGGTTCCGCCTGAACCGGTGGTGAGTCGCTGGCCGAGAGCGGCATACTGCGCTGGTGAGGGCTGACCCGCACTCCGCCCGCTTTGCCGTTCTGCATGACGCGGCCGAGGCGCTGCTGGACGAGCTGGCGGAGCGTTACATGGTCGACCGGCGGGAGAGCAAGGAGTCTCTCGGGCCGGCCGACGCACTGGTGCGGATGGAGCGTTTGATGCCGCGTACGCCGGCGGCTGCTCCGCTCGCCATCGCGTTCACCGAGACGCCTGGCCTGGCCCTGCGTCTCGGGCGGTGGTGGGTCGAGGCGCTGCCGGGGTGTGCGTGCGAGGTCTGCGACGAAGACCCCACGCAGCTCGTCGACCTGCTCCGCATTCAGACATCCGCCCTGGTCGAGGGTGGGCTGTGGGAACGCGTACGGCGTGGGGTGGGTGGCTCCTGGTTCGAGACGAGGCTGATCGGGGTGGGCATCAACGCCCGGCGGGAAGGGCCGTTGGAGAGGTGGGATGCCCGCGAGGCCAGGCGCAGCGGGTTCGCCGCCGCAGTGCAATGGGCACCCTGGCCACCGCGACCGGCAAAAGACGCCTAGGCGCCGAAGAGGGTCAGCAGCGCTCGGATTCCGGGGCGCTGCACCACGCGGGCCATCGAGAGGTCGCCGCGGCAGAAGGTCTCGAAGGCGCGCCAGCCCAGCGGGGTGCCCATCGCGAGGTGCACGATTCCCGGATGGCGCGCAAACGCCCCGAGCAGCCGTCGTCCGGCGGCCATTTCCGGTGCCAGCTCGGCTTCGACGCGCTGCGTATAGGCCTCAAGATCGGACCACGACTCGCCGGCCCACGCGCCGGAGCGCAGCGCATAGCTGATCCCCTCGCGCGTCCAGGGCTCGAGCAACCCGGCCGCATCGCCGACCACCGTCACCCGGCCCCGCCGCAGCGGTGAGTCGGGTTGCCGGCAGCGGGTCAAGTGGCCCGAGTCGCGCACCACGGCCCGGTCACCGAGGCCGAGCCGCGCCACGAAGTCGTTCAAGTATTGCTTCGTCTCGGCGCCGTGACCCTTCGCCATGATGACGCCCACCGTGAGCTCGTCATTTTTGGGAAAGACCCAGCCGTACGACCCGGGGAACGGCCCCCAGTCGAGCAGCACCCGCCCCTGCCACGTCTTCCTGTCCTCGGCGGAAGCGACCAACTCCACCTCGAGCCCGAGATCCTGCTGCTCGAAGGTCACCCCCACGTAGCGTGACGTGATCCCGGCCGAGCCGTCCGCGCCGATCACCGTGCGCGCGCTGAGGTGCGAGCCGTCGGCCAAGGACAGGGTGGCCGACGAGGAGTCCTGGTCGACCGAGCGGACCTGGCAGTTCTGCCGCACGGTCGCGCCCGCCGCCACGGCCGCCGAATACCAAGCGTGATCGAAGTCGTCCCGGCGGACCAGGGTCAGCACCGGCCGCCCGGTCGAGCGCCGGGTGAACTCGCGCCGCCCGTCGCGGGTGAAGGTGAGCGCGGAGATCTTGTCCTGGGCCGGAACGTCGATGTGCTCCGAGGCGTACGCCAGCGAAGTGCCGATCAGGCCGCCGCCGCAGGTCTTGTATCTCGGATGTTCCGATCGTTCCAGCACGATCGTGCGCGCTCCGGCCGACGCCGCCGCTCGGGCAGCGGAGAGTCCCGCCGGCCCCCCACCGACGACGGCCACATCCCAATCGATCACCAGCCGGAGTCTAGTGGCGCTTCTATGTACGGGCGTACACATCCCCGGTACGCTGGTCGGCGTGACCACGCAGCGGCGCTACGACCCCGACCGCAAGAGCCGCATCGTCGACGCGGCCATCGAGGTCATCGCCGATCATGGCGTCGCCGGCACCACCACCAGGCGCATCGCGGCCGCCGCGGACGTGCCGCTCGGCTCGATCACCTACCACTTCACGAGCGTCGAAGACCTGCTCGAGCAGGCCTTCCGCCGGCACGCCGAGCAGATGTCGCCGCGCTACGAGGCCCACTTCGACCAGGTGACCGATCTGAAAAGCTTCGCCGACGCGGTCACCGACCTGATCCACGGTGACGCCGGGGGCGACGGGAAGGACTGGGCGGTCTCGTACGAGCTCTATCTCGCCGCCCTGCGCCAGCCCGCGCTGCGCAGCGTGACCGAGGCCTGGATGCGCCGATCACGCGTCGTGCTCGAGCGTCACATCGATCCGGTGACCGCCCGCGGCATCGACGCCCTCATCGAGGGGCTCGTCATGCACCTCATCCTGTCCACCGCCACCTTCGACCGGGCCGACACCCGGACGATCGTGGGCCGCTTCCTCGGAGTTCCCCAGTGACCGCCGTCGACCGGGTCGAGCCCGAGGTGCGGGCGGCCGGCCGCGCCGTCTACATCGCTTTCATCTTCGCCGGGGTGGCCGGCGCGAGCTGGGCCTCGCGCATCCCGCAGATTCGCGACGAACTCGGCCTGAGCCCGTCGCAGCTGGGCCTGGTGCTGCTGGCGCTGGCCGCCGGTTCCATCGTGTCCCTGCTGCTCGCGGGTCAGATCGTCGCGCGGTTCGGGTCGAGCCGAACGGTCGCGACCATGGGCGGGCTGCTCGGCGTCGCGATGCTCGGAGTGTCGTTCGGCTACGAGTCCGGCGTACTCCCGGTGGTCATCGCGCTCTTCGCCTTCGGCTTCGCCAACGGCGCCTGGGACGTGGCCATGAACGTCCAGGGCGCGATCGTCGAACGCCGCCTCGGCAAAGCGATCATGCCGCGCTTCCACGCCGGGTTCAGCGTCGGCACGGTCGCCGGCGCCTTGGTCGGAGCGGGTGCGGTCGCGCTGGGCGTCTCGGTCACCGTGCACCTCGCCGTGATCGCCGTACTGGTCGCCGTGGTCGTCATCTTGTCGGTGCGCACCTTCGTCCCCGACGACGACGGCCCGCCGCCCGCGGTGGCCCCGTCCGACCCAACCATGATCGGCTCGACCGCCCCCGTCGCCAAGAGCGACGGCCTGGGCCAGGCGCTGGCCACGTGGCGTGAACCGCGCACGCTACTGGTCGGAGTCTTCGTCCTGGCCTTCGCCTTCACCGAGGGCGCCGGCATCGACTGGATCAGCGTCTCGATGATCGACAGCCACGGCACCTCGGCCACCGTCGGCACCCTGGCCTTCGCCCTCTTCCTGGCCGCCATGACCACCGGCCGCTGGTTCGGCCCCGCCCTGCTGGACCGTTACGGCCGCGTCCCCGTCGTCCGCGTGCTGGCCGCAGTGAGCCTGGCCGGCCTCGCCCTTTACATCCTCGGTCCGGGCACCACGTTCGCCTTCGTCGGCGCCCTGTTCTGGGGCTTGGGCGCGTCGCTGGGCTTCCCGGTCGGCATGAGCGCCGCCGCCGACGACCCCGCGCACGCCGCCTCCCGCGTCAGCGTCGTCGCCTCGATCGGCTACTGCGCCTTCCTCGGCGGCCCGCCCTTGATCGGCTTCCTCGGCGACCACATCATGGTCAAGAACGCCCTGGTCGCGGTGGCCGTCCTGCTCATCGTCTCGATCACCCTGGCCGGCGCGGTCAAACCACTACCCAAAGAATCAGACGGCACGACGTAGGCCCAGGGTTCGATCCACTGCCAGAAACAAAGAATCAGACGGTACGGCTTAGGCGCAGTCTCGTGGCGCACGGCCGGCTCACTGCACCACCAGCCGATCACCCCGCTTCCGGCCGGGTCGGTGGTTCCTCCGGTGGGAGTTCCGCCCGTGGCGTGCCGATGCGATGGCCGCCGTCCTTCCGGGCCGGGCACGTACCGTGGTTTCCGCACGCCCCCACGACGGCCGCCTCAGACGTGCCGCGTGACGAGCACGCCGGTGCCCGGCCGTTGGGAGACGCTGTGTCCAAGCCTCAAATGCAACCGCCCCGGACCATCGAGCAGAAGAACGCCGAACCGGAGCACGTCACGGCCGACGAGACGGGCGCTGTGCCGGCCCAGGTGTTCGGGGTGGTGACGCCGGACGGCCGCTGTCCCACCTGCGGCAAGGTCGTGATCGACGTCAACGCCGAGCCGCTCGACTACGAGGAACTCCCCGACGGCACACTGCGCGTCGAATCAGTCGTCTTCGTCGTGCTCCCCTGCGGCCACGACTTCACCCGTCGCGTCGAGGTCACCGACTAGCGGAATTCTGGCCGTTCACCGATTATCCACATGTCAGATTCCGTCCCCGATCTCGCCGCAGAGATCAACAGCTTTCGGGCAGCCTGCGGCGTGAACTCGCGTCGGCGTTACGCACCGGCTGGGCCGTGCGCCCGCCGGTGGCGGGCTTTGCGCGGGCGGTTCTGCGGGGGTTCTGCAGGCGAGGCCTAACTGGTCTCAGAGGCGGCGGCAGGCTAGCGCCAGCATCGTCGGGATGGTGCTGAACCAGCGTTCGTAGGCCGTCCACTCCTCGGCCGGCTTGGTGTGGGACGGCAGCGTCGGCGGTTCGTGCATGGCTGTAACTGCCAGGCCGTGCCGGGCGAGCGCGTTCACATACCAAGACAGCGGCCGGTGGTAATGCGTATGGCCGCCGAATGACGTGATCCAGCGTTCTTCGTGTTCCAGGTAACCGCGCACGTGGCGGTGCCAACGGCCCGCGGCCGGGTCTTCCACGGGAGCTTGGTCGAAGAAGCTCGGATGCAGGATCGAAAACACGAAGACGCCGCCCGGCGCGAGTGACGCCGCCACGTCGGCCAGCAGAGCATCCACAGTGGGCATGTCCATCAACACCATGTGCGAGACGATCCGGTCGTAGGTCTGTCTCGGCTCCGGCAATCCGTGGGTGAGGTCGTGGACCAGGAATTCGACCTCCGGAGCCGTGACACGGGCCGCGTCGATCAGGGTTTGGCTGCCGTCGATCCCGGTGACCTGGGCTCCGGCTCGGTGCAGTTCGGCGGCGAGCGGCCCGTGACCACAACCCACGTCGAGCACCCGCAACCCGCCCACGTCGCCGAACTGGTCCTGAAGGAACGGCGCCAGGCGGCGGCCGAAGCTGTCCGTCGACTGTGTGTACGCGGCCGCGATGTCGTTCCAGTGCGCCAGATCCTCGGAGCTGCCCATCCGTACGCCTCCTGTCGGGGGTTGGTTATGTTCCATTGTCGGGTTCTGATGCGGGGGAGGATGCGTGGACGCGTACGGGGAGAGCGTGAAGTTGCGGGCCATGGGTGTGGCGGATGCCGAGGCTCTGTGGCGGTGGAATCACGACGCCGAGGTCATGCGCTGGATGGACGCGGGCTACGCCGAGACGATGTCGCAGGTGGCCGCCTGGCTCGGTGAGCGCGCCGTCAACGCGTACGGGGATGTGCTTTTCGGGGTGGAGGAGCCGGGCGGCACGCTGGTCGGGCTGGTGCGCCTGCACGGGGCCGAGCCCGAGATCGGCGTCGCCGAGCTGGACATCTATCTCGGTGAGAAAGACTTCTGGGGCAAGGGTTACGGCACCGACGCGGTGCGGACGGTCTGCCGGTACGGGTTCGAGAAGATGCGGCTGCGGAAGATCACGTTGACCGTCGTCGTCGAGAACCATACGGCTGATCATCTGTATCGCAAGGTCGGCTTCGTCGAGGAGGGACGGCTGCGGCAGACGTTCCGGCGCAACGGCGAGTGGATCGACAAGTTCATGATGGGGCTGCTGGCGAGCGAGCTTCGCTAGCGGCCAGCCACGCGTCGTCGGCGGCCTTCTTCAGGGCCATGCCGTCCTTGCCGTCGTACCGGACGAAACGGGGGAGGGCCGCCGCCAGCGCCACCGTGCCGGCCACGCAGAGCAGGCCACCGACCCAGATCGAGCCGCCGACGCCGAGCCGGGTGCGGGCCATCAGACCCGAGCGCATCTGGCCGAGCAGCGGACCGGTCATGTACGACAGCATCTCTATGCCGGCCAGGCGGCCGCGCAGGTGGTCGGGGATGGTCTGGCTCCAGATGATCGAGCGGAAGATGCCCGACACCATGTCGGCCGCGCCCGCGAAGACCAGGCACAGCAGCGTCAGCCAGAGCCAGTGCGACAGGCCGACCCCGACGATGCCCACGCCCCACAGCGCGGCCGCGACGACCACCATCAGGCCATGCCGGTGTACGCGTCCCGTCCAGCCACTGCCGAGCGTGGCCAGCATCGACCCGACCGCCGGCGCCGCGTAGAGCAGGCCCAGCACCTTGGGGCCGCCCAGTTGGGTGGCGAGGAACGGGTAGAGCGCCTGCGGCATGCCGAAGAACATGGCGTTGATGTCGACCAGGTAGGTGCCGAGCAGTTCGGGGCGCGACCTCGCGTACCGGATGCCGGTGATGACCGCCTTGATCGACGGCCGGTCGGCGTCCGGCGGGGGTGGCACGGCCCGGACCAGGGTCAGGCAGACCAGCGAAGCGCTGAAGGTGAGCAGGTCGAACGCGTACACCCAGGTCAGATCGACGGCCGAGATCAGCAGGCCGGCGATCGCGGGGCCGCCGATCTGGGCGATCTGGGCGCTGAGGGCCTGCAGCGCCATCGTGGCGGGCAACTCCTCGGGCCGTACGAGCCGGGGCACCATCGCCTCGAGCGCGGGCCGCTGCAGCCCGTCGACCGTGGCCGTGAGCGCCGCCACCACGTACAGCAGCCAGAGGTGCGGTTTGTCGGAGAATGCGTTGACCAGCAGCACACCGGTGAGTGCGGCCAGCGCGAACTCGCCGCCGCGGACCAGCAGCCGCCGGTCGAGGTAGTCGGCCAGCGCGCCCCCGACGAAGGCCATCACCAGCAGCGGCACCAGCTCGCAGACGCCGAGCAGGCCGACCATCAGCGGGTCGTCGGTGATCGCGGCGACCTGGAACGGGATGGTGACGTATGTGATGAACGACCCGAACCCGCTGATCGAGCCGCCGATGAAGACGAGGCGGTAGTCGCGGGACGTACGAAGTGGGGTGAGGTCGATCCCCAGGCGTTTCACGTGGGGATCGTGCCTCAGGCGGGCCGGGTCGGGCGAGGTGTTTTTACTTCATGACCATGCGGCCGGTGGCCTCGAACTGGGCGAGGTCGGCCAGTGTCTCGTCGATCACGAACGATTTCGGGCCGGGCAGCGCGTCGAGCGGGAAGAAGCCCGCGTCCACCGACTCGTCGGTCTGCCGCAGCAGTTCGCCCTCCCACGTGTGAATGCGGAAGGACATGAGAATCTGCTGGTACGTGTGCCCGTAGTCGTTCGTGTAGGTGTAGGCGGTGTAGAACGCGAACGGCGTGAGCGAGGTGGCCCGCAGCCCCGTCTCTTCCCACGTCTCGCGGATCGCGCAGTCTTCCATGCTCTCGCCGAGCTCCATCGCCCCGGCCGGGATGGCCCAGCGATGGTTGTCGGACCGCTGAATCAGCAGCAGCCGGTTCTGGTCGTCGAGGATAACTCCCCGCGCCCCGACGAAGAGGATCGTGTCGGTGTCCCCGACGCTCGCCCGCACCTTGCCCAGATAAGACTCAGCCCACGTCAATGCCACGGGCCAACTCTAGTCACGCCGACTTCTTGACGGCCTTCTTGGCCGGGGCGGCCTTCTTCGTAGCCGCCTTCTTCGCCGCGGCCGGGGCGGTTTTCTTCGCCGCGGGGGTCGCCTTTTTGGCCGGCGTCTTTTTGGCGGGAGGCGCCGACTCCTCGCCGCGTGCCTTCTTGGCCCGCTCGACCGAGGCCTTCAGCGCCGCCATCAGGTCGACTGCGGCCGCCGGGGCCTCCTCGGCCTCCTCCGGCTGCACGATCTCGCGGCCCTCGACCTTGGCGTCGATGACCTCCTGCAGCGCGGCCCGGTAGTTGTCGGTGAACTCGTCGGCCTTGAAGCTGCCGGCCATCGAGTCGATCAGCGAGCTGGCCATGGCGAGCTCGGCCGGCCGGGTCTCGATGTCTTCGTCGAGGAAGCCGAAGTCGGGGGTGCGCACCTCGTCGGGCCAGAGCATCGTGTTGAGCACCAGGACGTCGTCGTGCACCCTCAGCGTGGCCAGCTGCTCGCGCTGACGGATGGCGATCTTGACGATGGCCACTCGGTCGGCGTCCTTGAGGGCGTCGCGGAGCAGCACGTACGGCTTGGCCGCCTGGCCCTCGGGCTCGAGGTAGTAGGCCTTGGCGAACAGGATCGGGTCGATCTGCTCGGCCGGCACGAACTCGAGCACGTCGATCGCCCGGGACGTGGTCAGCGGCAGCTCGGAGAAGTCCTCGTCGGTGAGGATCACCATCTCGCCGCCGCCGATGTCGTACCCCTTGGCGATGTCGTCGTAGCTGACCACCTCGCCGTCGATCGAGCAGGTGCGCTGATATTTGATCCGGCCGCCGTCGGTGCGGTGCACCTGGTGGAACCGGATGTCTTTCTCCTCGGTGGCGGAGAACAGTTTCACGGCGATCGACACCAGGCCGAACGAGACCGCGCCTTTCCAGATGGCCCGCATGGTCCCTCCGTACCCTCGACGATCAAACCAGCCTCGACCAGGATGGCATTAGTGAGACGCCTGCGTAAGGTGTTCGCACCTGCCTAAGGTGATCAGGTGCCTGGTGCGCCGCTGTCTCCGATGCTCGCGACCACGGGCGCGCTGCCGGTCGGACCGGAGTGGAGCTACGAGTTCAAGTGGGACGGGGTCCGGGTTCTCGCGCTCTTCGCCGGCGGTCCACCCGACCTGTTCGCGCGGTCCGGTGCGGTCGTCACTGCCGCCTACCCGGAGATCGCCGACCTGCACCTGCCCGAGGGAACCCTGCTCGACGGTGAGATGGTCGTGCTCGACGCGGGCGGGCGGCCGTCGTTCACCGCGCTGGCCGAGCGCATGCACGTGCGGGAACGCCTCCGGGCGGCCCGGCTGGCGGCGACGCTCCCGGTCACGTACATGATCTTTGACCTGCTCTTCTACGAAGGTCACGACTACACCGGCCTGCCCTATCTGGCCCGCCGGGAAAAGCTCGAGGAGCTGGGCCTGGCCGGGCCGCGCTGGATGGTGCCGCCCTCGTACGGTGACGGCGAGGCGACCGTGTCGGCGGCGCGGGAAAACAGCCTTGAGGGCGTGGTCGCCAAGCGCAGCGACTCGATCTATCTGCCCGGGACGCGCTCGGCCGACTGGCTCAAGATCAAATTCGACCGTACGGGCGACTACGTGATCGGCGGCTGGCGGGCCGGCGTCCGCAAGCTGGGAGGCCTGCTGATCGGCGTGCCGACCCCGGACGGGCTGGCCTTCCGGGGCCGGGTCGGCGGCGGCATCGGCGCGGCGGCCGAGAAGGAGTTGCTGGCCGCGCTCGAGCCGCTGGCCCAGCGAGATTCGCCGTTCGCGGACGGCGCGGTGCCCCGCGAGGATTCCCGAGGGGCGCATTGGGTACGTCCGGAGCTGGTCGTCGAGGTGCGTTACGGCAACAAGACGCCGGACGGACGGTTGCGCTTCCCCCGGTTCCTGCGGTTGCGTGACGACAAGACCGCCGAGGAGTGCGTGGAGGAGGACGAGGATGCCCGGTGACCGGCTTCCGGTCTCGATCGACGGCCACGAATTCGAGGTGTCCAACCTCGACAAGCTGATGTACCCGGCCGCCGGCTTCACCAAGGGCGAGGTCATCGACTACTACACGCGGATCGCCCCGGTCATGCTCCCGCACCTGGCCGACCGCGCGGTCACCCGGATCCGCTATCCCAACGGGGTCGACGGGGTCCACTTCTTCGAGAAGAACAAGCCCGGTGGTACGCCGGATTGGGTGCGCCGGGAGACGTTGCCGGTGCCCGGGTCGACCAAGAGCCGCGAGACGATCGACTTCGTGGTCGTCGACGAGCTGGCCACCCTGGTCTGGCTGGCCAACCTGGCCGCCCTCGAGCTGCACACCCCGCAGTGGAAGATCGGCGCCGATCCCGACCTGCTCGTGGTCGACCTCGACCCGGGCGCGCCGGCCGGGCTCAAGGAGTGCAGCGCGGTGGCGGTGCTGATGCGGGACAGGCTGGCCGAGGACGGCGTGGCGGCCTATCCCAAGACGTCCGGCAAGAAGGGCATGCAGTTGTGCTGCCCGATCTCGGGGACGCAGGATGCCGAGGTCGTGTCGGCGTACGCCAAAATGGTCGCCGAGGAGCTGGCGGGCATGGTCCCCGGCTCGATCACCGCCAAGATGGCCAAGGCCGTCCGGCCGGGCAAGGTCTTCATCGACTGGAGCCAGAACAGCGCGGCCAAGACGACGGTGACGCCCTACTCGCTGCGCGCGCAGGAGGTGCCGACCGCCTCGACCCCGCTCACCTGGGACGAGGTGGAAGCGGTGGCGACCGGCGCCGAGGAGCCGCGGCACTATCGCGCCTCCGACGTGCTCGACCGGGTCGAGCAGCACGGCGACCTGCTGAGCGATCTGCTGGAAGCGGGCCCGGCCCTTCCCGGGTGACCTGTCGGGGTCGGATACGCTGCCGCCGTGACGACGTCGCTGCGAACCGGCGCCGCGTTGCTGACAGCCGTGCTCGCCGCGCTCACCCTGGCCTGCACCCGTTCGGCGGGAGGGCCCGGGTCGGTGGACGAGCGGATCGACCTGCACGAGTGGATCGCCCGGCAGGTGGCGACGATGTCGCCCGGCGGCCCCTACCGCGACCCGACGGCCTCCGAACGGGACAGCGCGCAGGCGGCGTTCACCGCACTCGGCCAGGGCGATTTCGGCCGGGCCGAAGAGGTGTTCGGCGGCCTCGGTTACACGATCACCCACGGCACCGACCTGCGCACCGACGGCCCGGTGAGGATCTACTGGGCCGATCCGAAGACCGGGTGGGGCGGCCTGTTCGTCGACCCGTCGGTCCCGGTCAAGTCCGTGTTCGAGGTGCCGCACCCGGCGTTCGACCTGAACACCGAGAAGCTGGGGCTGAGCCTCTACCGGGCCGTTCCGGGCAGCCTGCTGCTGATGGCCGGCGCGCACCGGCAGGCCGCGGGCGGCGAGGCCGACGTCGCGCACAACGACCGCTCGATGTTCCAGGTGTTCAGCGTCGAGTCGGCCCGGCTCGGCCTGCCCCAGGTGCAGCTGCACGGGTTCGCCGACCGCAGCCTGCCCGGCATGGACGCGGTCGTCTCCACCGGCTCGGCGGCGCACAACGACTTCGCCGTCCGGGTGGCCCGCGAGCTCAAGGACGCCGACCTGCGCGTCTGCCGGGCCTGGGTCTCCCGCTGCGTCGGCCTCGAGGGCCGCACCAACGTGCAGGCCGCGGCGGCCGGCGAGGCCGAGTTCGTGCACCTCGAGCTCGGCTGGGGCCTGCGCCGCGACCTGAAAGACCGCGACCGGGTACGGGACGCGATCGTCACCGCTTGGCAGGGCTAGATCCGCCGAGCGGTACGCAGGCGGGTCGCCCAGTAGCCGGAGCCGTCCAGGATGGACTCGCCGTGCAGGTCGCCCATCGTCGGGCCGTTGGCCTGGCTGCGGCTCGAGATGAAGCGGCGGTGGCCCTGGTCGTCGACGCCCAGATACATGCCGGAGTGCTCGATATGGGTGTTCTGCACCGGGCCGGCGTTGAAGAGCACCAGGTCGCCGGGCATCAGCCGGTCGACGTTGGTGGCCCGCTTGCCGGTGTTGGGCATGAGCTGCACGCCGGGTCCGTTGGCCGCGATGGCCAGGGCCCGCCGTGGCAGGCCGGGGCCCTTGTCGTTCCCGCCGAGCAGGGGATAGCCGCTGCGGTAGCCGTAGACCATCCGCAGGAAGCCGGAACAGTCCAGGCTGAGCGCGTGGGTGGCCGACGGCTTCTCGCTGACCCCGTCGACGAACTCCCACTTGCTGCCCAGGTAGTCGTAGAAGTCCGAGTTCTCGGCCCGCCCGTCCGGGTCGATGTCCGAGAGCGGCCCGAACGACGCGTCACCGGAGACCTGGCGGTCGGTCTTGTCCTTCTTGGGCGGCGCGCCGTACGTGTACTCGAACGCGATCGCCAGGATGTCGGGCGACTTGTCGACGACCGCCTTGCCCAGCCAGGTGGCGAACCACGGCTCGTTGGCGGCGGCCGGGGCCCACTCCTTGGGGGCCAGCCGGACGTACTCGGTGGTGACGATCTTGGCCGAGGTGAAGCGCGATTCGGTGAATGTGCGCTTCGGGCCCTGCAGGTGGGCGGTTCGGGCTCCGTCCGTCATGACCGCCACGAGCCGGCCCTGACGGGTGAGGATCTCGGTGCGGTTGGGGGCGGGGCGGCGGCGTACGACGTACTGGGCCAGCGCCGGGGCCTGGGCGGCCTGCGCCGTGCCGCCGATGCTGATCTCACGCTGCTGTGCCTCGGCCAGCCGGGAGCCGCCGAAGACGACGACGCTCGCGCCGATCAGCAGGGCCACCCCGGCGACGGCGAGGGAGGTCGAGTTGCGGTTCAGCGTGGCCACGGACGGGCTCCGATCATCAGGTCGCGGGGACGAAGCCGGCCACGATGCCGGTGATGGCGATCGCGTAGGTCAGGCCGGTCACCATCGTGGTGGCGAGGATCGTGGCCCGGGGCGGCTGGCGGACCAGCTGGTAGGCGATCAGGCCGGGCGCCACGAAGCCGAGGGTCTGGTGGGCGAACAGCAGCGGCAGGTCGCGCTGCACGATCACGAACAGGGTGAGCTGCAGGAACACGCTGAGCAGGACGATCGAGGCGAAGAGCCGCTTACCGTAGAGGATGACGAACCGCTGCATGACCCGGGTCAGCCCGTACGTCACGATGGTCATCACGAACATCACGGCGGCCTGCGGCGGGTCCTCGATCAGCGCGAGCGCGATCCAGCCCGGCGTGATCATCCCGCCCGGCGAGAGGTTCGTCGTCAGATAACAGAGCAGCGCGAAGATCAGGCCGATGCCGAGGCACGCGGTGGAGAGCTGAGCGCTGAGCTCGCCGCCCAAGGTCATCGTCGGACACCTGTCTGTCGGGAAGCGGGGAGGTGGGCGTCGTGGGTCTCGCCGGCCGACCAGCCGGGCAGGGCCGAGAGCTCGTGCAGCAGCACCTCGCCCTGGCCGTGGATGTTGCCGCAGGCCACGATCGAGCCCAGGTCGGGCACCGCCTGGAAGACCTCCTCGAGCAGGCGCTCGGGCGGCATCTTGCCGCCGAGGTCGACCACCCGCGACTTGAGGTGGTCGGGGACGGCGCTCGCGGCGCTGCGGGTGGGCTCGCCGATCAGGATGATCCGGTCGGGCTCGACCTGGCCGGTGAGCGTGCCCATCTGACCGTTGCGCTCGACCCGGTCGGGCCGGCAGTTGATCAGCATGGCGAGCGGCCGGCCGATCAGCCGCTGCGTCTCGAGCTGGCGGATGTTCATCAGCGTCGACTCGGGGTCGTTGGCCGCGAACACGTTGGCGAACGCGACCCGCCGGTTGCCCTGCCGCACCCGCGTGACCGCGAGCACGCCCGGGTCGGGCGGCGCGTCCCACATGCCCTGCAGCGCGCTCGGCCGGTCGACGCCCAGCAGCTCGGCGACGGCGAGCGCGATGGCGACGTTCTCCTTGAAGGTGATCCAGCCGAACTGGCTCATCTCGTCGTCGCGGACCGACTCGGGGTCGACCGCGATCAGGCGGCAGCGGCGCTTGTCGGCCTCCTCCTGCAGGATGGGCAGCCGGTCGCGTTCGGCCGTGACGCAGATGCCGCCCACCGGCATCGACTTGCTCAGCGAACGGGCCACGTCGTCCAGGGTCGGGCCCATCTCGGCCAGGTGGTCCTCCCGCACGTTGCAGAGCACCCCGATGTCCGACTTGATGAGCTTGCTCTGGTTGATCTCCTGAAGCGCCGGCATGACCGCCATGCACTCGATGACCAGGGCGTCCGGGTGATAGACGGCGGCCCGGCGCACGATGCCGATCTGCTCGACCACGTTGGCGATGTTGAACTTGCGGTGCACCGGCTCCTCGGTCGCGTCCGGGAAGATGAAGCGGGCCGCGGTGCCGGTGGTCTTGGCGATCACCTGCAGGTGGCCGCCGCGCAGCGCGCCGGCGCAGAGCCGGGTGATCGAGCTCTTCCCGCGGATGCCGTTGACCAGCACCCGGTGCGGGATGGTGGCCAGGTTCTTCTCGTGGTTGCGCTGCTCGACCACGCCCGCGACGAGCAGGCCCAGGAAGCACAGGCTGAAGACCGTGTACAGGTAAAGCATCGGCGGGAGCTCCTCCTCAGCGCTCGCGCTGCGCCCGGCGGGGCCGGGGCAGCACAGCAGTGAAGTTGGCGGCGGACCCGCGCAACCGGACGGCGCCGCCGAAGCGGGCCGACCCGGTGTGCCGCACCTGGCGGCAGATCTCCAGGCACATGGCGATGGCGCCGACGTCGTCGTGCCGCTGCGGGATGATCGGCTCGTCGAAGTCGCCGGCCCCGATGCGGTCGGCGGCCGACGCCAGTCGGCTGAGCGGGCGGACGAAGATGAAGTACTGCCAGACCAGCGTCACGACCAGCACGGCGATGACCGCGGCGGCCATCAACAGCGCCCAGCGCCGCTCGATGAGGCTGGGCAGCGGGAGCGTGTCGGCGTTGCGGTCGAGGACCACCACCCATTCCAGGTGGGCGGCCGTGGGGTGGCTGACCGCGGCCGCGGCGACCAGGGCGGGACGGCCGTCGAGGTCGGTCGAGCGGGACGAGGTCACGCCGGGCAACGCGGTCGCGGCGACGTCGCGCATGGTGGGCTCGCGCAGCGGCTGGAACGCCCGGTAGCCCTCGGAGTCGAGGATCGTGCGCAGGTCGGGATCGGCCACCACGGCCCGGCCGTCGGCGCTGCGCACCAGCCCGAGCAGGTAGTCGATGTCGTACTCGGCCACGACGGCCCGGCCGTCGGTGCGCACCTGATAGGCGTAGACGACCGGCAGACGCTGGACGACCGGGTCGAGCAGCACGCCACTGCGGCCGGGCAGAGGCTGCCGGGAGCGCAGCGACGGACGCCCGGCCGAGGCCGCGATCGCGCCGCCCGCGTCGACCAGGTAGACGCCGCGCAACCGGTGGTTGGCGGCCAGCGCCTCGTTCAGCGCCTGGCCACCGATGTCGGCCGCCGGGGCTAGCCGGGTGACCGTGCGCAGGCCGCTGTCGAGGGCGTTGCCGAGGGTGTTGCTGATCGACTCGACCCGGCTCTCCTCGTCCCGGTTGAGCTGGGCCGGCAGCGTGGGGTCGGGCTGGATGACCGCCACCGCGACGGCCAGCGCGGGGCCACCGAGCGCGATGATCGCGGCCAGCGCGAGGCCCTGCTGGACGCTCGGGCGCCAGCGGCGGCCATGGATGCGGTTGCCGGAGGCGACGGCCAGGGCCTGGGCGACCCGGAACGCCTCCTTGGTGCGCAGGATCCGCCGTTTCCGGGTCAGTGCCCCACAGGCGTCCATCCGGGACTGATGCAGCAGATGCTGGAGCGGATTGACCAAAAACGCCCGCATCAGCACGTACGCGATGATGGCGGTCAGCGCCACGGCCATGGCCAGCACGAGGCCGTGGAAGAGCGACGTCCCCCCGGTCACCTCGGCCGCCACGGCGGAGGCCACCACGAAGCCGGTCTCGGCCACCGGCGCGGCCGACACGACCAAGGCGCGGCCGCTCCACTCCTTGACCCGGATCGTCTCGCTGCGGCTCGAGTCGAGACCCGGCAGGCCGCGCAGGATCTCGCCGCGGTGCTCGGCCGGGATCGCGTCGACCCCCTGGACCAGGTTGTCCTTGCCGTCCGGGGTGAGCACGTAGAGGCCCTGCTGGGCGTCGGCGTTGAGGCGCAGGCTGCGCATCAGCAGCCGCTGGACGCCGACGAACATGCGGTCGTCGCCCACCGCCGTGACCCGGATGATCGCCGGGCCTTCGACGGTCATCACCGGGGTGTCGCCGACCGGCAGCGCGCCGTTCGGGAGCAGGGTGAGCGGCACCGCCTCGGCGGCCGCGGCGATCGTCTTGCGGTTGCTCGGCTGGATGATCGCCACCCCGGCCCAGGACGCCTCCTCGCCGGTCAGCCCGGCGATCGTGGCCGGGGTGGCCGGGGCGCCCGCGGTCAGGGCGCCCGCGGTCTGGTCGAAGGAGTCGTCGGCCGCGGTCAGGCTCAGCGCGAGGCTGTGCGCGACCTTGCGCATCAGATCCTGCTGCGAGTCGCGGACGGCGGCGGGGACGTCGTCCCGGTCGAACATCGCGAAGCCGAGCACCGTGGCCATCGCGATCAGCATCGTGGTCCACAGGTAGACCAGCGCCGGCGCGTGCGAACCGGCCGGGAAGCCGGACTCGGGGAGCTGCTGACCGAGGGCCCGCCATCGCCAGGCGATGAGCTGGTCGGTCGAGAGGACTTGAGTCTCCGGCCCGATCGGCGACGACCCGTTCGGCGACGCCACGCGGGTGTCCACCGTCGTCAAGAGAGCGATCCCATCCGGGGAGTGATCGCGGGGGATTGAGCCGGTGTCACTCCCCGATCAGTGCGCCGGCATCGCGTTTCGAGCCGGGACTATAACAATCCAAAACGACGGCGCGGCGATCTTAAAGAGCTTATGTAGTTGTGGTATGAGGGCGTTTCGGACTTATTACCGGTTAATCCCTCGTACGTGGAAGGTAGAAACACCGCCACCCCGGTTGAGCAGATGGCTCTGGATCCGCTCGACCGCGGCCTCGTAGATTTTCCGGCGTCCGGCCGGGAGGGCGGGGTTGGCCAGCGACTGCTCCAGGTCAACGGCCCGGACACTTGGATTGAGATCGATGAAGGTGGGCAGCGCCTCGAGCGCGGCGACTTTCCAGCGCCGTTCCTGGCCCGAGGGGGCGAATGTGACACGCATCATGCTGCCCTCGCGGTTGCCGTTCACCGGCTCCGGATGACGTGAGGCGAGGTCGCCCAGCCCGTAGACGATCCATTTGTCGCCGATGCGCTCGACCGGCTGCACGACGTGGGCGCCGTGCCCGAAGACGATGTCGACGTTGCGCATGGTGGCGACGGCCCGGGCCAGGGTCTGCTGGTCGACGTCGGGCTCGTTCTCGCCCTGCGAGCCCCAGTCCACGCTGACCACGACGATCGCGGCGCCGGCCTCACGGGCCTCCAGCGCGTCGTCCTTGATCTGCTCCGCGGTGGGCCGGGCGACCGCCCACTCGCGCCCGGCGGGCACCTTCTGGCCGTTCAGGCCCAGCGTGTAGCTCAGATGCGCGACCTTGACGCCGTTGGCCGTGTAGAGCCGGGGCCGGTCGGCCGCGTCCTCGCTGCGATACGTGCCGGAGTGGCCGACCTTGGCCTTGTCGAGCGCGGCGAGGGTGCCGGCCAGACCCGGCGAGCCCTGGTCGAAGGCGTGCGCGGCCGCGGTCGAGCACCCGTCGAAGCCCGCGTCGGCGATCGCCCCGGCCAGCTCGGGCGACCCGAGGTAGACGCCCTGGCCGGTGCCGAGCGGCGCGTCCAGGTGGCACAGCGCCAGGTCGGCCGAGGAGACCGCCGGACGCGCGCCGGCCAGCACCGGGCCGAAGTCGGGCACTGTGCCGCCACCGTCGCGGCGGGCCTGGTCGCCCAGCTCGGGCGTGGGCAGGATGCTGCCCGCGCTCAGCACTGTCACCGTCTTGCCGCTGACCGCGACCGGCTCGGCCACCGGGCGTACGGCGGCGGCTGTGGGGTCGGCGGCGGCGCCGATCTGCCACAGGCCCATGGCGTGCGTCGCCGTGCCCGCGGCCGCTGCCACGACCACCAGGCCGAGCGTCGCACGGGCTATCTTGCCGACTGGTCCGGGGCCGGTCTCGCTGCTCGACACGGCGCCAAGGATAGGCGATGAGCGCCGTCAGTCCACCTGGGGAAGCGGCGGACCGAGCACGTCGTCGGCGTCGACGATGGTGTACGCGTAGCCCTGCTCGGCGAGAAAGCGCTGACGGTGGGCCGCGTACTCGGTGTCGATCGTGTCCCGCGACACGACCGTGTAGAAGTGCGCCTGCCGCCCGTCACCCTTGGGCCGCAGCACCCGGCCGAGCCGCTGCGCCTCCTCCTGACGCGAGCCGAAGGTGCCGGAGACCTGGATCGCCACCGCCGCCTCGGGCAGGTCGATCGAGAAGTTGCCGACCTTGGACAGGACCAGGGTGCGCAGCTCGCCGGAGCGGAACGCGTCGAACAGGCGCTCGCGTTCCTTGTTGGTGGTCGAGCCCTGGATGATCGGGGCGTCCAGATACTCCCCCAGCTGGTGCAGCTGGTCGATGTAGGCGCCGATGACCAGCACCTGCTCGTCGGCGTGTTTCTCGACCAGGGCGCGGACGACCGGCAGCTTGGTGCGCGCGGTGGCGGCCACCCGGTAACGCTCCTCGGCCTCGGTCACCGCGTACGTCATCCGCTCGGCATCGGTCAGGGTGACCCGCACCTCGACGCACTCGGCGGGCGCGATCCAGCCCTGGGCCTCGATGTCCTTCCACGGCGCGTCGTAGCGTTTCGGGCCGATCAGCGAGAACACGTCACCCTCGCGCCCGTCCTCGCGCACCAGCGTGGCGGTCAGGCCGAGCCGGCGGCGGGCCTGCAGGTCGGCCGTGAAGCGGAAGATCGGCGCGGGCAGCAGGTGAACCTCGTCATAGATGACCAGGCCCCAGTCGCGGGCGCCGAACAGGTCGAGGTGGGTGAACGCGCCGCCGCGGCGCGAGGTGAGCACCTGGTACGTCGCGATGGTGACCGCTCGGATCTCCTTGCGCTCGCCGCTGTACTCGCCGATCTCGTCCTCGGTCAGCGAGGTGCGGGCGATCAGCTCACGTTTCCACTGCCGGCCGGCCACCGTGTTGGTGACCAGGATCAGGGTCGTGGCCTTGGCCGTGGCCATCGCGGCCGCGCCGACCAGGGTCTTGCCGGCGCCACAGGGCAGCACCACCACGCCGGAGCCGCCGGCCCAGAAGCCGTCGACCGCCTCCTGCTGGTAGGAGCGCAGGTGCCAGCCGTCCTCGGCCAGATCGATCTGGTGCGCCTCGCCGTCGACGTAGCCCGCCAGGTCCTCGGCCGGCCAGCCCAGCTTGAGCAGGGCCTGCTTGAGGCGGCCGCGCTCGGACGGGTGCACCGCGATGGTCTCGTCGTCGATCTTGGCGCCGAGCATGCCGGCCAGTTTCTTGGACTTGGCCACCTCGATCAGGACGATCTTGTCGAGGCCGCGCAGCACCAGGCCGTGCCCGGGATCCATCACCAGCTGGAGCCGGCCGTAGCGGTCCATCGTGTCGGCCACGTCGACCAGCAGCGCGTGCGGCACCGGATAGCGCGAGTATTTGATCAGGGAGTCGACCACGCTCTCGGCGTCGTGGCCGGCCGCCCGGGCGTTCCACAGGCCCAGCGGCGTCAAACGGTAGGTGTGCACATGCTCCGGGGATCGCTCCAGCTCCGAGAACGGCGCAATCGCCATCCGGCAGGCCTTCGCATCCGGGTGATCCACCTCCAGCAGGAGGGTCTTGTCGGACTGGACGATCAGAGGTCCGCCGCTCACAGAAACACCCTTCGAAGAGCTCAAACCGACCCTCAAGTGTGACACGGAGCCGGGCCAGGCCGAAGAAGTGCGAAAAGCCTTGCAACCTTGTCGCCCGCCATCGCGTTGACAGTGGTGCGGGGGAGGGCGGGTCGCACGGCTATCGGGGGCGTGCGACCCGTGCCACTAGTTGTCTTCCTCGGGGACGGCGGCGGTTATCCGGTGCAGGGCGAAGGTGTGCAGCGTCTCGGTGCGCTCGTCCTCGGCCCGGAGATAGCCGGCACTCAGCGACACCGGCCGCACCAGCCGCGACAACGTGGCCCCGTGCGAGTCGACGTAACCCACCCAGACCCGGGCCTTCTCCCGTACGGCCTGCTGCAGCACCGCCATCGCCTGGCCGTGCTGCTGAACCGAGGTCAGCCCGGGCACGCCCTGCCCGTTCGCCGCGCGCACGCTGACCGGCGCCCGGCGGGCCGCGCGGGTGGCGATGTCGCCCCGCCGGATCTGCTCGACCACCCCGGCCAGCCGCGGACCGACCAGGATCGGCGGGCCGGCCGGCTCACCCAGGCGAGAGGCGATGGACGTACGGGTGGGGGCCCGCCGGACCTTGGGCCGGGTGAGCACGGCGGCGCCGCCCGCGTCCTCGGCGACCGGTGCGAAGCCGGCGTCCCGCAGCGCGCCCAGCAACCGAGCCACCTGCAACGGGCTGACCAGCACGGTCGGTGCGATCTGGCGCAGACCCAGACTGCCCAGCCGCCGGTCGGCCAGCACCTCGGCGATCAGGGCCTCGTCGTCGCTGCGCAGGTAGGAGCCGGCCGACCCGGAGCGCAGGCCGCCGTGCTTGCGGGCCGCGTCGTCGATCATGTAGCTCAGCGTCTGCGGCACCGGGGTGCGCGACCGCCGCCGGAACAGCGCATGCAGGTCGGCCGCCGTGTAGCCGACGTCGAGCGCCCGCCGCACGCTGGCCGTGGTCACCCGGAACACGCTCGCGCCACCGGCCGACTCGGGCTCGGCCACCGCGTCGAGCTCGGCCGCCAGCTCGGGCTCGGGCGGGCCGGGCACCACCACCGAGAGGTCGGCCTGCACCAGCACGTGGTCGACCGGGGCGGGCAGCAGGGCGTCCAGCGTGCGGATGGCGTCGCCGGGCGGCTCGGTCGAGCCGGGCCGCACCCCGAGCGGGTCGTCGGGGTCGGGCTCGTCCACGTCCTCGAGCAGCAGGCGGCCGTACGAGGTGATGGCGCCGAGCGCGGTCACGCCGAGCTGGGCGCTGCCGGCCAGGGCATCGCGGTGGGCCGCCTCTCGCCCGCGCGAGCGCCGCGGGGTCTGCCAGGCGAGCAGGCCGAGCACCTCGTCGACCTGCGGCGCCGTGCCCGGCTTGAGGTCGGTGAGCACGAGCAGCGCCTCCCGCCGGGCCAGCGGGGCACCGGCCCGCTCGGCGTCCGGGGCGAGCGCGTTGATCGGGCGGTCGCGATCGTCGCGCTGACCGACCAGGCCGGGCTGACGGGTCATCGCGAGCCAGGCGCGGGCCAGCGCCGTCCAGCGCTGGGCGATGCTGAGCGCGTGCCACAGGTCGTAGGCGCCGGTGGGCAGGAAGATCTCGTCGATCGCGCCGCCGGCCCGGCTCACGGTGATCGACCGGCCGCTGCCGGACGCGTCGGTCTCACCGAGCAGACCCGACGCGTACGCCACCTCGAGCAGCAGGGCCGCCCCCGGCTCGTCGAGGCCGGCCGAGCGGGCCAGCCGCTTCAGGTCGCGGACGCCCAGGCCGCCGGCCCGCAGCACGGGAGCGGGCTCGACGGCCAGCGCCTCGAGCAACGCCTCGGTGCTGCGCACGGCCTCCATCACCTGCCCGGCGCCGGCCGAGTCGACCGATTTCGGATCGCGGGCCGCCCCCTCCGGAATCGGCGGGAAGGGCCGCAGCACCCCCAGCGGGCCGGTGTCACGCCGCAGCAGCAGGCCGACCTCGCGGGGCAGCTCGACCAGCTCACCGTCGGCCCGCGGGGCCCGGCCGGCTTCGGTGATCGGCACCAGCACGTGGTTGTCGACCAGCCAGCGCACCGGCTCGGCCACCGAGTCGCGGCCGAGCGCGCCGATCGGCGGCCCGGCGGCGAGCCGGTCGAGCACGGCCCGGGCCCCCGGCGGCGCGGCCAGCACCGTACGGCGCAGCTTGGCCTTGTCGGCGCAGAGGGCGGCGGCCTGCGGGTCGAGGAAGTCGGCCGGACGGCCCAGGCCGGCGGGATAGGGCGAGGTGACCTCGTCGATCGCGCCCACCAGGTGCAGGGCGTCCTCGCTGCCGTGGAGCAGGAAGCGCACGCGGAGGCGGTCGATCGCCACCCGTACGTCCTCCTCGGCGACGCCGGTGGCCAGCTCGAGGATCGCGCCGACCGACGTCAGGGCGTGGTCGGCGGACCGGCTGAGCCGGGCCGCGTCGAGGATCTGCAAGGTGAACTCGTCCAGGCCGTCGAGGCAGCGTGCGACCGAGCCCCGCGACTGGGCGCGCACGGCCAGGGCGGAGATGTCGGCCGGCACGGGCACGACGAGATCAGGACGCAGCTGGATGAGCGCGCTCAGCGCTTCATCAGTGAGCGACCGCAGTTGATCGGCGAATGTGGTGGCCATCGTGTTCAACGCTAGCCGCCGTGGGACGATATTGAGGTGTCCGGCCGGGCCGGATCAAGATCTGCAGGGACACCGAAGGGGACATCAGTGGCCGCGAAGAACAAGTTGCCGGGTACCGACGTCAAGGGCGGCGCCGGAGCGCGCCAGACGCAGGCGGTCGACATGAAGGGCCACGTCGAGGTTTCCGAGATTCTCTCCGACCGGGCTGCGGCGCCGTCGCCGTTCGGTGACGACCAGACCTTCCCGCTACCGGTCGAGCAACTGCACTACATCCCGTCCACCCCCGCGTGAGTGGTGCGGTCGGGTTCGACCTGGACATGACCCTGATCGACTCCCGGCCGGGCATCCGGGCCGCCTACCGTGCGCTGACCGAGCAGACCGGCGTCCATGTCGACGCCGATCTGGCCGTCACCCGGCTCGGCCCGCCGCTGCGCACCGAGCTGGCGTACTGGTTCCCGGCCGGGCGAGGTCGAGCAGGCGGTGACCACATACCGCGCGCTCTATCCGGATTACGCAATCGCCCCGACCGTGCCGACCCCCGGTGCGGTCGGGGCGCTCGCAGCCGTACGCGGGCTGGGTCTTCGTGTCGTGGTTGTCACATCGAAACTCGGGCGGCTGGCCGCGCTGCACCTAGACCACCTCGGCCTGGTCACCGACGAGCTGGCCGGCGACCTGTTTGCCGAGGGCAAAGCGGCTGCCCTGACCGAGCACGGCGTGCGCTGGTACGTGGGTGACCATGTGGCCGACATGGTCGCGGCGCGCACCGCCGGCGTGCCCGGCATCGGTGTCGCCACCGGGCCCTGCTCGCTCGACGAGCTGCGGGCGGCCGGGGCCACGTACGTCATGGACGATCTCACCGGTCTGCCCGATCTGCTACGCAAGATTGCAGTTGGGTCTGGGCCCACCGCTTAGTTAGCCTTGCGGTGAGCGGTTGTTTCCATTGAGTGAAGTTGAGGTCAGCGGTGCCCACGGGTCGAGTGAAGTGGTACGACGCGGCGAAGGGATTCGGCTTCGTCACCAGCGATGAGGGCGGAGATGTTTTCCTGCCCAAGGGCGCGCTGCCGGCCGATGTGGCCGAGCTGAAGACGGGGCAGCGGATCGAGTTCGGCGTGGTGGACAGCCGCAAGGGCGCCCAGGCGATGGGCGTCAAGCTGATCGACGCGCCGCCGTCGCTGGCGGAGCTGCGGCGTCGCCCGGCGGAAGAGCTGCACAGCATGGTCGAAGACATGATCAAGATCCTCGAGTCGCAGGTGCAGCCCGGGCTCGGCCGCGGGCGTTACCCCGACAAACGGGTCGCCCAGAAGATCGCGCAGCTGGTGCACGCGGTCGCCAAAGAGTTCGAAGTTTCCTGAACGAGGTTTTTCAGAGGAACGGCTTTACCGCAGGCGTGAGACCCGCCGCTGCCGAACGCTGCAACAGGGCGTCGGCGGCGGCGAGTCCGTCTCGGCCCAGCTCCAGGGTGAACTCGTTCACATAGAGCTCGATGTGCTGCTTGACGACCTCGGGCTCCATCTCCTGCGCGTTTTCGAGGATGAACTCGCTGCTCGCGTCGGGGTTGGCCCAGGCCATGCTCACCGAGTTACGGATCCACTCGGTCGCTTCGGCCGGGTCGACCACGCCCTTGCGGGCCAGGATCGCGCCCAGCGGGATCGGCAGACCGGTGTCGGCCTCCCACCACTCGCCCAGGTCGGCCAGGGAGTGCAGGCCGTACCGCTGGTAGGTGAAGCGGGCCTCGTGGATCACCAGGCCGGCGTCGTACTTACCCTCGGCGACACCCGGCATGATCTGGTGGAACGGGACGACCTCGATGCGCCCCGGCGCCCGATCGGCCGACCAGAGGCGGAACAGCAGGTAGGCCGTCGTGCGGTCACCCGGCACGGCCACGGTCTTGCCGGTCAGGTCGACGCCGGGCTCGCGGGTCAGCACCAGCGGGCCACAGCCGCGGCCGAGGGCGCCCCCGGTGTGCAGCAGCTCGTAGTCGTCGAGCAGCCAGGGCAGCGCCGCGTAACTCACCTTGACCAGATCGAACTCACCGCGCTCGGCCGCCGTGTTGGTCACATCGACGTCGGCGAAGGTCAGATCGACCTCGGGAGCGCCGGGAATGAGCCCGTGCACGAGAGCGTGAAAGACGAACGTGTCGTTGGGACACGGGGAGACCGCGAGTGAAAGTGCCACGCCGTCCACGCTAGACGGGTGTGCGGGCCGGCGTGTGTCACGACAGGTGTCTCTCATCCCACACGGTGAAGTTATCCACAGGCTGTCCACAGGGCGCCGGAGGCTGTGGACAACGCTGCGAACGCCTCCTTGAGCCGCCACGCGGCCCGGTCTCGCGGGCCGATCGGGTTGGAGATGGTGCGGAGCTCGACGAAGGGCAGACCGGCGGCGGCGACGGCCACGCCGAAGCCCTCCATCGCCTCGGCCACGGCCTGCGGGAAGAGGGTGGCCAGGCGCTCCGCGGTCGCGGCGGTGCCGGTGACGGTGCTCAGGGTGAGCACGTCGCCGGTGACGGCCTCGGGCAGCGCGACGGTGAGGGATTTGAGGAGGGTGGGGTCGGCGGGGAGGACGCTGCTGCCGAAGCCCAGCTCGTCGACCGTGAGGAAGCCGTCGGGGGTCTCGGCGCCCAGGTCAGCGGCGATGCTGCGGGTGCCGAGGACGATGGCGCCGACCGGGGCGCGGCCGGGGAAACCGCCGGCGATGCCGGCCGAGACGACGGCCCGGTAGCGGCCGGTGGCGAGCAGGCGGGCGGTGCCGGCGGCGGCCGCGGCGGGGCCCACCCCGACTGGCTCGACCACGACGTGGGTGGGGTCGGCGCCGGCACGCACGGCTTCGGCCTCGGCCGCCACCGCGGTGACCACCAGAAGGGGCAGAGCCATCAATCCTCGCTCCTCATTTGCTGATCCTCTGTAAGGCCTCCATCGCAGAGCCCGCCCTCCCCAAGGGGGCCTCCGCCCACCGGCCATTGTCGCGATTTCGGCTGATCTTTGCGGGTCACCCTGTGGATAACTCGAGACTGTGGACAACGGCCTGCCCACGGAGCCGGCGCGTGAGGATGAGAGCTCAGCGGTCCTGATCGTCGGAGGGGGTGCCGCCGTTGGTGGGGTGGTCGGCCGACGTCGGCCGATAGACGTGGAAGCCGGGTGGGGCCAGCGCGGCATCGGGCTGAGGCTTGGGCGCGGCGCCGGCGGAGGGCGCCGGGTCAGCGGCCGGCTGAGGCGGCACCGGCGGCTCGGCCGGGGCCTGCTTGTCCTTGCGACGGCCGAACCAGCCCTTCTTGGGCCGGCCGAGGTCGACCCGGGTAGGCGGATCGGTCCGCTTCGACGGCTCGGAGCGGTCGCCCGGCTCGGTCCGCTTCGTGGAATCGGAGTGGTCGGTCCGCTTCGAGGGATCGGAGTGGTCGGCCCGACCCAGGGGATCGGAGCGCTCGGCACGCGTGGGTTGAGCGGGCGGCGAACCGGGTCGCGATCCAGCTGACGAACCGGCTGGCGCACCGGGTGGGACGTTGTTGGGGCGGATGCGCGTGGGCACGGTCGGCGCTTCCGGCCACGGGTCGGTGGGCTCGTCAGAGCCCGGCGCCCAGTCCGCAGGGCGCGACGACCTCGCCCGGGTCCCAGAGGGTGAGGTCTCGCTCGCGGAAGACTTCGCCCGGGCGCCGAGCGGCGAGTCTTCGCCTGCGGACGACCTCGCCCGGGTCCCGGAGGGCGAGGCCGACCTCGCCCGAGCGCCAGAGGACGCGGCGTCGCTCGCGGACGAATTCGCGTGGGTGCCGGCGGGCGAGTCTTCGCCTGTGGGGGGCGCGGCCGGGACGCGTTCGCGGTCGGTGCTCTCGCCTTCGACGCGGCCGGTGAGGCGTTCGTTGTGGAGGCGGGTCGCGATGTAGCCGGCCCGGACCGCGGCAATCACCGCGAGCAGCGCGGCCAACCCGATGCCGAGCCGGCCCGCCAGCGGGATGATGCCGATGCCGCCGCCGAGCACCCAGGCGATCATCAGGACCGTCTCGGAGTGGGCGAAGGCGCTGGCCCGCAGCCGTTCGGGGACGCGTTCCTGGATGCTGGCGTCGACCGCGAGCTTGGCGATGCCGCTGAAGATCGCGGTCAGCAGGGCCAGCACGGTGACCGTGGCCAGGTTGTAGAAGACCGTCGTCAGGACGCCCACGCCTGCCACGACCGTCAGGCCCGCGGACTGCAGGGCCAGCGGCCGCCGGATGCGCAGCCTGGTGCCGACGGCGGTCGAGAGGAACGTGCCGACGGCCAGCGCACCGCCGATCAGGCCGACCGAGCCTTGGCGGCCGATGTCGTTGCCGAGGATTGTCGTGTCCAGCTGGTCGGCCATGATCACGAAGGCCAGGAAGAGCAGCATGAAGCCGTACAGCAGCCGCAGGCTCGCACTGCCGATCAGGGTGGCGACCACCAGCTTTCCGGAGAGCGGCCTGTCCTCTCCGCGACCCAGGCGCAGCATCGCCCGCCACGGGCGCGGCACTGCTTCGGGCGGGTCGGAATCGGCGCGGGGCGGCAGGCGCAGCGACACGACCATGCCGACGACGAAGATGATCATTGCCACGCGCAGGGGCCACTGCGGGCCGAACTTGAAGGCGAGCAGGCCGACCGGTGCGACCACGGCGCCCGCGAAGGTGCCGTAGACGCTGGCCCGGGCGCCGACCTGGGACAGGCCTATCCCCTCGGGCAGCAGCCGGGGCACGGCCGCCGAGCGGGCCACCCCGTACGCGCGAGACAGCGCCAGCACCCCGAAGGCCGCCGGGTAGAGGCCCCAGTTGAAGAGGTGATCGGAGATGACGTAGGCCAAGAACGCCCGGCCGAGCATGGTCACCGCCAGCGCATACCGGCGGCCGTGCCGGAAGTGGTCGAGCAGCGGGCCGACCACCGGCGCCAGCAGCGCGAACGGCACCATGGTGATGAGCAGGTAGAGGGCGACCTTGCCACGTGCCTCGCCCAGCGGAACATTGAAGAAGATCGTGCCGGCCAGGCCGATCGCGATCAGCGTGTCGCCCGCGCAGGAGAGAGCGTGCAGATCGAAGAGCCGGATCATGCCGGTCTCGTTGGCGGCGCCCTTGGCCCGCGCCGTGCCGACCCGGCGGGTCGCCCACGCTCCACCGCGCACGGAACCGCGCACCAGCAGGCGGGCGGCCTTGACGCCGGTGCCGACGGTGCGTCCGAGAGTGGGAAGCAGCGGCATGGAACCCATCCTGACTGATTCATGCGAGCGATGCCCCGTTCCGTGACCGGCAGATCTGGGGGAGTCGCTGCGTAACGTCCGGTGCGGTAGGGGACAATGAATACGTGACGACTCGGACCACCACGCGCGCTGCCCGCCTCGACCAGGTTTGTGCCGATGCGGTCGGCGTCGCCCGCGGCGCCATCACCGATGTCGATCCGACCGACATCGGCGACCACCTCGAAGCCATCGCCGAGGACGACCGGGTCGTGACCCACCTCTTCGAGAGCCACCTCGCTGGCTACCGCGGCTGGCGCTGGGCCGTCACGGTGACCCGCATCCCGCGCAGCCGGCACGTGACGATCTGCGAGACGGTGCTGCTGCCCGGGCCCGACGCGCTGCTCGCCCCCGGCTGGGTGCCGTGGAACGAGCGCCTCCAGCCCGGTGACCTCGGCGTGGGTGACCTCATGCCCACTGCCCCCGACGACGAGCGCCTCGCCCAGGGTTACGTGCTGAGCGACGACCCGGCGGTCGAGGAGGTCAGCTGGGAGCTGGGCCTCGGCCGGTCCCGGGTGATGTCCCGCGAGGGGCGCATCGAGGCCGCCCAGCGGTGGTATGACGGCGACTCGGGCCCCGAGGCGCCGATCTCGGTGGCCGCCCCGCGCAACGCCCGCTGCGGCACCTGCGGGTTCTATCTGCCGCTGGCCGGTTCGCTGCGGGTCAGCTTCGGCGTCTGCGGCAACCTCTACGCCCCCGACGACGCCCGCGCGGTGAGTGCCGACCACGGCTGTGGCGCGCACTCCGAGGCGCTGCTCGGCTCGGCTGAGCAGCCGGTCGAGGAGTTGCCGACGGTCTACGACGACAGCGAGGTCGAGTCGGTCGCGGTGAGCCGCGGCCACGGTTCGGTTGAGGAGAGCGAGCCGGCCGAGGATTACGGCCACAGCTAGAGCTCGGAGGTCACCCGGAACTCGGGGTGCGTCAGCTGCCGGCGCTGCTTGCGGTGCCGGTCGTGCACGATCATCGTGATCAGGCCCGGCAGACCGACCAGAAACCCGGCGATGCAGATCTGCAGCCAGCGCTCCGGTCCGTCGGCCAGCCACACGATCAGGGCGGCCACGACGAAACCGGCCAAGCCGCCGGCGGCGAACGGGACCATAGGTGGGTCCAGCGGTTCGACTCGGGGCTTCCGTTCAGTCACTCCGACAGGATAGGTCCGCGGAGATCGTCGGTGGGGCCCTGTGACAGGGGCGACACACGCGTCGGTTTGGCGCAGGTCAGCAATGGCTGAGAACATGCGCGCGACGATTTCTCGCATTCCTGGGAGAGGGCCGCATGTCCACCGCAGCCGACACGCGTACGCCGAAGAACGGTTTTGATCGGTTCTTCGAGATCTCGGCCCGGGGCTCGTCCCTGAGCCGGGAGGTCCGGGGTGGCCTGGCCACCTTCTTCACGATGGCCTACATCGTGGTGCTCAACCCGCTGATCCTGGGCAACGGGGTCGACGGGGACGGCGCCAAGTTGCCGCTGGCCGCGCTGGCCGCGGGCACGGCCCTGGTCGCCGGTGTGATGACCATCCTGATGGGCGTGGTGGCCCGCTTCCCGCTCGCGCTGGCCGCCGGCCTGGGCGTGAACGCGCTGGTGGCGTACGAGATCGCGCCCGAGATGACCTGGGCCGACGCGATGGGTCTGGTCGTCATCGAGGGCGTGCTGATCGCGATCCTGGTGCTGACCGGGCTGAGGACGCTGGTCTTCCGGGCCGTGCCGACCGAGCTCAAGACGGCGATCGGCGTCGGCATCGGCTTGTTCCTGATGATCATCGGTCTGGTCGACGCGGGCTTCGTGCGGCGCATCCCCGACGCGTCGGGCACCACCGTGCCGCTCGAACTGGGCCTCGGCGGCAAGCTGGCGACCTGGCCCACCGCGGTCTTCGTGGTCGGGCTGCTCTTCACGCTAGTGCTCTTTGTACGCAAGGTGCGCGGCGCGATCCTGATCGGCATCCTCGGCACCACCGTGGTCGCGATCATCGTCGAGGCCATCGCGCACCCGAAGGGCTGGTCGCTCAACGTCCCGACCCTGCCGGACAAGATCGTCAGTACGCCCGACCTGTCGCTGATCGGCCACTTCAACGTGCTCGACTCGTGGTCGCGGGCGGGCTGGCTGGTCGTGCTCATGTTCGTCTTCAGCCTGCTGATCACCGACTTCTTCGACACCATGGGCACGATGGTCGCGGTGGGTCAGGAGGGCGATCTGCTCGACGCCGAGGGCATGCCGCCGCGTACGCGGGAGATCCTGCTCGTCGATTCGGTGGCCGCCGCCGCGGGTGGTGCGGCCAGCGTCTCCAGCAACACCTCGTACATCGAGAGCGCGGCCGGTGTCGGTGAGGGCGCCCGCACCGGTGTCGCCAACCTGGTCACCGGCGGCCTGTTCCTGCTCGCGATGTTCTTGACGCCGCTGGTCTCGGTGGTGCCGTTCGAGGCGGCGTCGACCGCGCTGGTGGTGGTCGGCTTCCTGATGATGACCGCGGTCCGGCAGATCGACTGGACCGACTATACGATCGCCGTCCCCGCGTTCCTCACGGTCACGCTGATGCCGTTCACCTATTCGATCTCCAACGGCATCGGCGCCGGGATCATCTCGTACGTGGTGCTCAAGGTGGCCACGGGCCGTTCCCGCGAGGTCCACCCCATCCTGTACGGCGTGGCCGTGCTGTTCGTTCTGTACTTCTTGCGCGGTCCGCTGGAGGCTTGGATCCTGTGACCGCGGTGATCGAGGTCATGCGCGTTTCGGATGTCGTTAGCCATGCTCATTAGCTAAGCTAATAATCGTGATGGAGTGGCCCGTGGTCATGGATCGAGGCACAGCCGATGGGCTGGCCAAGACCCTTCGCGAGGCGATTCAGCGGCTGAACCGGCGGGTCCGACAGGCCCGGCCGGTCGGTGATCTCACCTTCAGCCAGCTCTCCGCGCTGACCAGCCTTCAGCTGGCCGGCGCGCTGACCCCGCGCGAGCTTGCCGATGTCGAGCGCGTCCAGCCCCCGACGATGACCAAGATCGTCGGGAAGCTGGAGGAGCGTGGGCTGGTCGCGCGTACCCCGCACCCGACCGACGGCCGGCAGGTGATCCTGTCGGCCACCGAGCAGGGGCAGGCTGTGTACGCCCAGTTCGAGAACACGCGCAACGAGTGGTTGGCCTCGCAGCTGGCCGCCCTGTCGCCGGCGGAACGGGAAACGCTGGCCCAGGCCTCGGAGATCCTGCAAAAGATCTCCCGCGCCTGAGGGCTCGGTCGAACGCGGCGCTTCGTCACGTGACGATGACGCGTACGACCGAACAGGAGGCAATGCCGCGTGCGGTCAGTGCTGAGCACCACTTTCCGGTCCCTGCAGGTTCGCAACTACCGGCTCTTCTCGACCGGGCAACTGGTGAAGCTCGTCGGTGTGTGGATGATGTTCACCGCCCAGGACTGGCTGGTGCTCGACCTCTCCGGTAACTCGCCCACCGCCCTCGGGCTGGTGACCTCGCTGCAGTTCCTGCCGGTGTTGCTGCTCACCCTCTACGCCGGCAAGCTCGCCGACCGCTTCGACAAGCGGCGCCTGCTGGTGCTGGCCAACGCCGCCTTCGCGGGCACCGCGATCGCCCTGGCCATCCTGGTCGCCTCGGGCCACGTACAGCTCTGGCACGTCTACCTCTTCGCCGGCCTGCTCGGCATCGCCAACGCCGTCGAGACCCCCGTACGCCAGGCCTTCGTGTCCGAGTTGGTCGAGATGCCGCTGCTGCCGAACGCGCTCGCGCTCTCGGCGGCCACCTTCAACACCGCCCGGATCGGCGGGCCGGCCCTGGCCGGGGTCTCGCTCGCGCTCTTCGGCACCGGCCCGGTCTTCCTGATCTCGACCGCGCTGGCCGTCGCCCCGATCTTCAGCTACTCCCGGATGCGCCGGTCGGAGCTGAGGCCGGCCGCGCGGCAGGCCAAGAAGGACGCCCGCATCCTGGACGGCCTGCGTTACGTCGGCCGGCGCTCCGACCTCGTCCTCCCGATCGCCTTGATGTTCGTGGTCGGCATGATCGGCTTCAACTTCCCGGTCACCCTGGCCGCGCTGGCCAAGATCGACTTCAACGCCGGCCCGTCCTCCTTCGGCCTGCTCACCACGGCCCTCGCGGTCGGCGCCCTCGGCGGTGCCCTGGCCGGCAGCGGCCGTCGGGCCCGCCCCGGCGTCCACCTGGTGATCGGGGCCGCGATCGCCTTCGGCCTGCTGGAGTTCGCGGTCGGCTTCGCCCCGAACTTCATCGTCGCGATGCTCGTGCTCGTGCCGACCGGCTTCTTCTCGATCTATCTGGCTCAGGCGGCCAACCACCGGGTGCAGATGGGCGTGGATCCCGAATACCGCGGCCGGGTCATGGCCCTCTACGTGCTGGTCTTCCTGGGCACCACGCCGATCGGGGCAACGCTGGCCGGCTGGTGGGGCGAGCGGTTCGGGGTGGCGTCGAGCATCTCGGGCGCCGGAGTGGTCTGTTTCGTGGCCGGGGTGGTCGCGCTGATCTGGCAGCTGCGGATGAGCGGCGACCGGCTCTCGATGACCATGCGGCCCCACCCGAGGCTCACGCTCGTCGTGGCTTCGCCAGAAGCGCCGGTCTCCCTTACCAAGATCCAGGAGCCGGAGCGTACGGCCGCCTGACGGGTATTTGGCAGTAAAGGCTATTCCGGTTCGGGGCTGTTTCGAATTAGCTTCAGTTGGTGGCCATCGCGCACATTGCTGTGCTCACGGCGGCGCTCGTGCTCCCCTTGACTGTCCCGTACGCGGTGGCAGTCGCTCTGCGGCGTGACGAGCTCCGCCGCAGACGCGCGTGGGTCGACTGCCCTGAGCAGGCCCGCGCGCTGATCCGCCTCGACCAGAAGATCGGCGACACCGACCCGGCCGTCGCGCTGGCCCGTCTCGGCCCGCTGCCGATCGAGTGGCTGGCCCGCGACCTGCGCCGCCTCGATCGCCAGCGCCGGGGTGGTGTCACGCTCGAGTCCGAGTTGTGGCTGGCCGCCGTGCTGCGGGCCTACGACGATCGGCTCTGCCTGGCCTGCGAGTGCCTGGGCGTGGCGGAAAACTTGCGCCCGCTCGACGGCATGGACCGCGAGATCGAGCGGGTCCGCGTCGAGGGCGCGCTCCAGGCCGCCGGCCTCGAACTGCGCTGAAGGTCAGAGGGGCCAGGACGTAAGGCGGTCGTAGCGGCCGTCTGTGCTGCCCACCAGGGCGAACTCGGTCACCGGCCACGGCTCGCCCTGATAGGCGGCCAGCGCCCGGCGAAGTGCCTCATCGGCGTGGTAGGAGACGGTCAGGTGCGGGTGGAACGGGCGTTCGTCGCTCGGGTGGCCGGCCAGGGCCAGCGCGTCCCGTACGCCTGAGCGCAGCTCGTGCAGTTGGGCCAGGTCGCCGCCCACGCCGGACCAGGCCGCGGCGCCGAACTGGCCGCCGCCGGTCAGCTTTAGCTCGAACGGGCCGGGCGACGGGGTCTCGGCGAGCACCCTGGACACCGACGACGCCGGGGCCTCACCCAGGAAGACCAGCGTGAGGTGCCACTTGGTGATCGCGGTGAGGCGGGCGTGGTCGGGCAGCGCGCGGTGCAGGGACGAGAGCTCCCGCTCGGGCGGGAAGATCGCGACGAAGAGCCGGGTCAGGACGACTCGCGGGCCGCCGGGCCGCCGCCGAACAGGACGTCGTCCCAGCTCGGCAGGCGCTTGCGAGGCGGCTTGGCCTCGTCACTTTCGGAGCCCTGCTGGCCCTGACCGCTCTGGCCCACCGTGCGGCGGGGGCGCAGGACCGCGAGCGAAGGCACGGCCGGCACTTCCTTGGGCAGGTCGGAGTCTTCGTCGAAGGCCGAGCCGGAACCGCCCCCGAGCAGCGCGGCGGCGCCACCGGCGACCGGGCGCCGAGGCATCTCGGACGGGCCGGCGTCGAGGCTGCGGCCGCCGGACGGGCTGAGTGGACGGTCGAGCGAGGCGAGCAGCGCGTCGCGACCGGCCCGGATCGGGTCGCGGTGCTGACGTTCCTGCGTCTCGGCGGCGGGCAGGCTGTGCCCGAGGCCGCGGCCGCCACGGCTGGAGTCGATCGAGCGCGCCGGGCCGGGGAGGCCGTGGCCCCGCTGGTCGGCGAAGGTGCGCTCGGGCGCCGGCTCCTGACCCAGGATCTGGGTCGGCCGCTCGGCGCACAGGTATTGCGCCATGTCGTCGTGCGGCGACACGACCTGGCGTCCCTTGTCGAGATCCCAGATCGCCTGGGCGGTCGCCTTGCCCGACGGCCACGTGGCGACGATGCGCCAGGTGCCGTCTTCGCGGCGATACGCGTCCCAGGAGATTTTCTCGGTGTCGATGCCGTGCTGGGACAGGCGGCTGTCGACCACCTCGGCCAGCGCGGCGCCGGAGTCGGAAGTCTTGAGCCGGGTGCGGCGGGCGTGCTGCGCGAGCATGGCCCGCTCCTGCAGCACCGGACCCGCGTAGCGTAGGACGCGGTCGACCGGCACGCCGGCGACCCGGGCGACCTCTTCGGCCGACTCGCCCTGGCGGATGCGGGCCTGAATGTCGCGGGGGGACAGCGACGCGGTCACGTCAGCGGCGATCACGGCGACCGCGGAACCGGCCGGTAGTGGATGACCGTCGTGACTGATCGCGCCGGAGACCCGGTCGTCGATCGGAAGGGCCAGGAGTCGGCCGACCTCGTCGGCGAGCACCATGGCCTGGCCGTCCTCGGAAAGGGCGACGAAGCGTACCGGCCGCATGCGTTGCCTCCGTCCCGTCGCGTTGGCCTTTGCTCCCGAGAGTCAGCCACCCGGGCGCGTTTGAGAACACGGTACGCGCCTTGGTCACCTGATGGTGGTAAGCCACGCCGTCAAGTTGGGCTGAGCTGCGATGATCTTGAAAATTCACCAGCGTCAACAGCAGCGATACGCGTCCTCAGGTGACCAAAAGCACTGACCCCGAACCGGGCCCGACACCGCCGGCGCGTGCCTCGAAAGGCCCGCGCCGCGGCCGTCGGCCGTGGTGGGTGGCTCAACCCTCAGAGCCGCTCGGCCACGTAGTCGATGCACGCCGTCAGGGCCGTCACATCGGTCGGCTCGACCGTCGGGTAGAGCGCCACCCGCAGCTGGTTACGCCCCAGTTTGCGGTAGGGCTCGGTGTCCACGATGTCGTTGGCCCGCAGCACCTGGGCGATAGTCGCCGCGTCCACGCCCTCGAAGTCGATCGTGGCCACCGCGGCCGAGCGCAGCAGCGGATCGGTCACGAACGGGGTCGCGTACGCCGACTTGTCGGCCCAGCCGTAGATGGCCGCCGCACTCTCCGCGCTGCGCTTGACCGCCCAGCTCAGGCCGCCCTGCGCGTTCATCCAGTCGAGTTGCTCGGCCGCCAGGAACACAGTGGCCAGCGCGGGCGTGTTGTAGGTCTGCTCGAGACGGGACTGCTCGATCGCCGTCACCAGGTCGAGGAACTGCGGGATGTATCGGCCGCTCGCCTTGATCTCGTACGCCCGCTCGATCGCCGCGGGGGACATCAGGGCCAGCCAGATGCCGCCGTCCGAGCCGAGCGCCTTCTGCGGGGCCAGGTAGTAGACGTCGGTCTGGCGCAGGTCGACGTCGAGGCTGCCGCCGCCGGAGGTGGCGTCGGTCAGCAGGAGGGCGCCCTCGTCGGCGCCGGCGACGCGCTGCACCGGGACGGCGACACCGGTCGACGTCTCATTCTGGACCGACGCGTACACGTCGATGCCGGCCTCGGCTGTCAGGAAGGCGGCCTGTCCGCCGGGCGCCTGGTGCACGGTCGGGTCGGCCAGGAACGGCGCGTCTCGTACGGCCTTGACGAACTTTGCCCCGAACTCGCCGAATTCCGCGAACTGGGCCCGCTCCCGCACCAGGCCGAACGTCGCGACCTCCCAGAACGCGCTGGTGCCGCCGTTGGCGAGGATCACCTCGTACCCGTCGGGCATCGCGAAGAAGTCGGCCAGCCCCCGCCGGAGCCGGGCCACCTGCTCCTTCACCGTTTTCTGCCGGTGGGAGGTGCCGAGGAACGTGCGCGAGACCGCGGACAGCGACTCGACACCCTCGGGCCGCACCTTGCTCGGCCCGGAGCCGAACCGTCCGTCGACGGGCTTGATCGCGTCAGGAATCCGGATGTCAGTCACGCTCACACATTATGTGAAAGCTCGGACCAGCCCTCGACCTGCTGCGGCTTGCGGGAGGCTTCTCCCACATATCGGACGGTGGGGTGCACCACCTTGCCGAGCCGTTTCTGCTCGAGCACGTGCGCGCTCCAGCCGGCCACCCGGGCACAGGTGAACATCGAACTGAACATGTGCCCCGGCACCTCGGCGAAGTCGAGCACCACGGCCGACCAGAACTCGACGTTGGTCGGCAGCGGCCGGTCGGGCTTGCGCTCCCGTAGCTCGGCGGCCGCGGCCCGCTCGAATGCGACCGCCAGCTCGTAGCGCGGGGCGCCCAGTTCGCGGGCGGTGCGCCGGAGCACCCGGGCCCGCGGATCCTCGGTGCGGTAGAGGCGGTGCCCGAAACCCATCAGCCGTTCGCCGCGGTCGAGAACACCCTTCACGTACGCCCGGGGGTCGCCACTGCGCTCCACGTCCTCGAGCATGGTCAGGACCCGCGAGGGCGCACCGCCGTCGAGCGGGCCGGAGAGCGCGCCGATGCCCGAGGAGATGCAGGCGGCCACGTCGGCGCCGGTCGAGGCGACCACCCGGGTGGTCAGCGTCGAGGCGCTCATGCCGTGCTCGGCGGCCGAGATGAAGTAGGCGTCCACCGCCTTGACGTGCCGCGGGTCGGGTTCACCCTGCCAGCGCCGCATGAACCGTTCGACGATGGTCTCTGCCTTGTCGATGTCTTTCTGGGGCACGGCGGGCAGGCCGAGCCCGCGGGCGGCCTGGGCCACGAAGGAGAGCGCGGTCACCGACACCCGGGCCAGGTCGCGGCGGGCCTGCTCGTCGTCGATGTCGAGCAGCTGGGCCAGGCCCCAGTAGGGCGCGAGCATGGCGACCGCCGACTGCACGTCGACCCGGATGTCACCCGAGTGGACCGGCACCGGGAACGGTTCCGCCGGGGGCAGCCCTGGACCGAACCGCCCGTCGACGAGCAGTCCCCAGACGTTGCCGAACGAGACGTGGCCGATCAGGTCCTCGATGTCGACGCCGCGGTATCGCAGCGCGCCACCGGCCTCGTCGGGCTCGGCGATCTCGGTCTCGAAGGCGACGACGTCGACGAGTCCGGGCTTGAAGTCGGTCACGACCCTCCCTGGGGAACGCAATGCTGTAGGTGTTTCATATTGCTCGCCGGGCCGATCCGGCGCGATGTGCTCTCCGCGACACACATCCTCACCGACCTGACTCCCGGCCCGAAGCGACTTACGGTCGGTTGCGGCCCAAGATAGGCCGGAGAAAAGGAAGCTGGAGCTGTTGTGACCCTCGAACCACCCTCGCCCGCGAGCATGCGGCGCGATTACACCGCACGCGAGGCGTTGCTGGAAACGGATCTCGCGGCGGACTGGCGGACCCAGTTCGAGGCCTGGTTCACCGACGCCGCCGGGTTCGGGCTGACCGAGCCGAACGCGATGATCGTGTCGACCGCCACTGCGGCCGGCCGGCCGTCGGCCCGAACTGTCCTGCTCAAAGTGTTCGACGAGCGCGGTTTCGTGTTCTTCACCAACTACGAGTCGCGCAAGGGCACCGAGCTGACCGACAACCCGTACGCGAGCCTGGTCTTCCCGTGGTTCCCGATGCAGCGGCAGGTGCTGGTCAGCGGAGCGGTGGAGCGGGTCTCCCGGGAGGAGACCGAGGAGTATTTCGCCTCCCGGCCGCGCGGCTCCCGGCTGGGCGCCTGGGCCAGCCCGCAGTCGTCGGTGCTGCCCGATCGCGAGGCGGTCGACGCCCGGCTGGCCGAGGTGCAGGAGCGGTTCGGGGACGGGGAGATTCCGGCGCCGCCGCACTGGGGCGGGTTCCTGGTCGTGCCGGAGACGGTCGAGTTCTGGCAGGGCCGGAGCAGCCGCCTGCACGACCGACTGCGCTACAGGTGGGCAGTAGAAAATCAAGCCGGGGAGGGCTCCTGGGTCGTCGAACGGCTCGCTCCGTGAGCCAGGACGCCGTCGAGGCGACCGAGAAGGTCGCCGAGCGCAAGTCCTGGGTGATCGACACCCGCCCGCTGAAGGTGACCGCCTACCGCCGGATGTGGATCGGCAACGGCCTCTCGTTCTTCGGGTTCCAGTTCACCTCGGTGGCCGTGCCGGTCGAGATGTACGCGATCACGCACTCCTCGGCCTGGGTCGGCCTGCTCGGCGTGGCCGGTCTGGTGCCGCTGCTGATCTTCGGGTTGTGGGGCGGCGCCGCGGCCGACGTGGTCGACCGGCGCAAGCTGCTGCTGGCCAGTTCGATGCTGGCCTGGATAGCGACCGTCGGGCTGCTGGTGCAGGCGTTGTTCAGCGTGAACAGCGGCTATCTGCTGCTCGCGCTGACCGCGGTGCAGTCGGCCGGGTTCGCGATCAGCTCGCCCACCCGGCAGGCGATCATCCCGCGGATCGTGCCGTCCGGGCTGGTTCCGGCGGCGAACACGCTGGCCTACACGACGACCACGGCCGGTGGCGTGCTCGGCCCGCTGGCGGCCGGCCTGATCTTCGCGATCTCCGGCACCGGGGCCGGCGTCACCACGGCGTACGCGGTCGACGCCCTGCTCTTCACGATCTCGTTCTGGGCGACCTGGCGGCTGCCCCCGATCCCGCCGATCGAGCACGTCGCCGGCCAGCCGAAACCCACCGCGGGCCTGCGCGGCATCGCGGTCGGCCTGCGGTTCCTGATGACCCAGCCGGTGTTGTTGCTCTCGTTCGGGGTCGACATCGTGGCGATGGTCTTCGCCATGCCGCGGGCGCTGTTCCCCGAGGTGGCCGACGATCGTTTCGGCGGCACCTGGGCCGTCGGCTGGCTGTTCAGCGCGATCGCCATCGGCTCGGTGATCGGCGGTCTGACCTCGGGCTGGATCGGCCGGATCAAGCGGCAGGGGGTCGCGCTGGTGATCGCGGTCGTGGTCTGGGGGATCGCGATCGGCTTCTCCGGGCTGGCCCACCAGCTGTGGCTGATGGTGCTGCTGCTGGCCGTGGGGGGCGCGGCCGACCTGGTCAGCGCGGTCTACCGGCAGTCGATCCTGCAGGTCTTCGCGCCCGACCAGCTCCGCGGCCGCCTGCAGGGCGTGTTCACCGTCGTGGTCGCGGGTGGCCCGCGGCTCGGCGATCTGCGGGCCGGCGCCACGGCTGACCTCACCTCGACCACCGCCTCCTGGGCCGGCGGCGGCTTCGCGGCGGCCGGTCTGGCCGTGATTCTGGCAGCCACGTTCCCCGCGTTGGTGAAGTATCGCCCACCTGCGGTAAAGGCGGAGCCACCGGCGGCCGACACCCCCGACGAAGCGAACCGATAATGTCCAAGCCATGACGAGTGTCGTAGCCGCTAAGTCCGGCACCCAGTGGTCCATCGAGGCGGACGGGCAGCGCGCCGTCGTCGTGGAGGTCGGCGGCACGTTGCGCGGCTACTCCGTCGGCGACCGCGTGGTGCTCGACGGGTTCGAGGCGGACGAGCTCTCCCCGGCCTCGGCGGGCCAGATCCTGGCGCCCTGGCCCAACCGCATCCGTGACGGGCAATACAGGTTCGAGGAGCAGGCCTACCAGCTCTCGCTCACCGAGCCGGCCCGCAACAACGCCATCCACGGCCTGGTCAACTGGGCCCGTTGGTCGCTGGTCGAGCAGTCGGCGTCGGCGATCACGCTCGAGTTCGAGCTGCCGGCCCAGATCGGCTACCCGTGGTGGTTGACGCTGCGCTCGACCTGGTCGATCTCGGCCGCGGGCCTGCGCTGCGACCAGGAGGTCGTCAACAACTCGGAGTCGAACGCGCCGTGGGGCTACTCCGTGCACCCGTACCTTCAGCTGCCGGCCGTCAGCGTCGACAACACCCTGCTGCACGTGCCCGCGGCCAAGCGGATCGTGGCCGACAGCCGGCTGCTGCCGATCGGCGCCGTGACGGTGGCCGGCACCGAGTACGACTTCACCGAGCCCCGCAAGATCGGTGACCTGGTGCTGGACACGACGTTCAGCGACATCGCGCACGGCGACGACGGCATCACCGAGGTGACCATCGCCGACCCGAGCTCGGACGCCCAGGTCGTGGTCTGGGCCGACGATAAATTCCGCTACTGGCAGGTCTTCTCGGGCGACACCCTGCACGGCGAGCGTTTCCGCCGGTCGGTCGCGATCGAGCCGATGACCTGCCCGCCCGACTCGTTCCGGACGGGGCGCGACCTGGTCGTGCTGGCGCCCGGCGAGCGCTGGAGCGCCTCGTGGGGGATCCGGGCCTGATGGAATTCGACGAGGTGGTCCGCCGCCGGCGGATGGTGCGCAGCTACGACCCCGAGCGCCCGGTCGAGCCCGAGGTCCTCGACAAGATCGTGCGACACGGCCTGCGCGCGCCGAGCGCCGGCTTCTCGCAGGGCTGGGGCTTCCTGGTCCTGACCGAGCAGAAGGACCGCGACCTCTACTGGTCGTCGACCACCGAGGGCGACCTGGGCGGGAGCGAAAAGACGGAAGAGGCCCCGCTCGTCGAGGCATCGAAGGGCGACTGGCTGACCCGGATGCGGACCGCCCCGGCGATCATCGTCTGCCTCTCCAACAAGTCGGTCTACCTCGACCGTTACGCCCAGGCCGACAAGGGCTGGACGGATCGCAGCGAGGCGCACTGGCCGGTGCCGTACTGGGACATCGACACCGGGTTCGCCGCGCTGCTCATGCACCTCAGCGCGGTGAACGAGGAGCTCGGTTCCTGCTTCTTCGGCATCCCGGTGCCGGCCGTGCCCACCTTCAAGGACGCCTTCGGCGTGCCCGCCGACTACACCCCCATCGGCACCCTCACGGTGGGCTATCGGGCACCCGACAAGAAGTCTCCGTCGCTCAAGCGCGGGCACCGCCCGGTGGACGACGTGGTGCATCATGGCCGATGGGCGGCGAGGTCCGAGGGCTTGGAGTGACGAAAGCCGGGCTAGGCTGCGATGGTCGCGACGAACTGAATCGGTACGGAGAGGGGGAGCCGCTGTGATTTTCAAGGCGGTACGGGACGGTGCCCCGTATCCCGATCATCACACCACTCTGAAGGCCTGGGCCGAGATCCCGCCGAGGCCGATCCGGCTGGCCGATCTGATCACCACCAAGCGCGAACTGGCTCTCGACAAGCTGCTCGCGGAGGATTCGACCTTCTACGGCGACCTCTTCCCGCACGTCGTGGAATACAAGGGCCACCTCTATCTCGAGGACGGTCTGCACCGCGCTCTGCGGGCGGCGCTGCAGCAGCGCAACCAGATCCATGCGCGGGTGCTCGTCGTGCAATGACCGGTCACCCGTTAGGTTGACTGCATGGTCGCTCCTCTGGATCTCCTCGATGTCGACACCCTGCTGACCGACGAAGAGCGTGACATCCGCGCGCTCTGCCAGAGGGTGGCCGACGAGCGGGTCCGACCGGACGTCGCCGAGTGGTACGAGACCGGCCGCACCCCCGTCCGCGAGCTGGCCCTGGAATTCGGCAAGCTCGGCCTGCTCGGCATGCACCTGACCGGCTATGGCTGCGCCGGTGCCTCCGCGGTCTCCTACGGCCTGGCCTGCATGGAGCTCGAGGCGGCCGACTCCGGCGTCCGTTCCCTGGTCAGCGTGCAGGGCTCGCTCGCGATGTACGCGATCTGGAAGCACGGTTCCGAGGAGCAGAAACAGCGCTGGCTGCCCGGCATGGCGGCCGGCGAGCTGATCGGCTGCTTCGGTCTGACCGAGCCCGACCACGGCTCCGACCCGGCCAACATGTCGACCCGGGCCCGCCGCGACGGCGCCGACTGGGTGCTCGACGGCGGCAAGATGTGGATCACCAATGCGCCGATCGCCGACGTCGCCGTGATCTGGGCCCGGGCCGAGGAGGGCGTGGTCGGCTTCGCGGTGCCGACCGACACCCCCGGCTTCAGCGCTCGCGAGATCAAGCACAAGATGTCGCTGCGCGCGTCGAGCACGGGGGAGATCACCCTTGATGGCGTACGCCTCCCCGAGAGCGCCCGGCTGCCCGAGGCGCGCGGCCTCAAGGCGCCGCTCTCGTGTCTGACCGAGGCTCGGTACGGCATCATCTGGGGCTCGATGGGCGCGGCCCGCGACTGCCTGCGGGTGGCCCTCGACTACGCGACCACCCGGGAGCAGTTCGGCCGCCCGATCGGCGGGTTCCAGCTCACTCAGGCCAAGCTGGCCGACATGACTCTCGAGCTGCAGAAAGGCTTCCTGCTGGCACTGCACCTGGGGCGGCTGCGCGAGTCGGCCGGCGAGCTGCGGCCCGAGCAGGTCAGCATCGGCAAGCTCAACAACGTGCGCGAGGCCATCGCCATCGCCCGGACGTGCCGGACGATCCTCGGCGGCAACGGGATCAGTGGGGAATATCCCGTTATGCGCCATGCGAACAATTTGGAGAGTGTGCTCACCTACGAGGGCACTTCCGAGATCCACCAGCTGGTGATCGGCCAAAAGCTGACCGGATTGAACGCTTTCGCCTGAGCCTTCGCTGCGAATGTCGCACTGTGCTCGTACCTTGAGACCATGGCCAAGTCACCGGAAGCCTCGGATGTCTCCCCGGCTCTCCACGAACCGACGCGGGAGTACGAGACCGCGCCGGCTCAGCCTCCGGTTCCGCCGGAAGCCCCCTCCCCGGACCAGCCCCCGGCCAACAAGGTCAGCGGCTTCGCCCGCCTGCTGATCTTCACGTTCTTCGTGTTCGCGCTGATGGTCGCGGCCTGCCTCGGCCTGCGCGCGATAAACGTGCTGCCCAGCTTCGACAACCCGTTCTCCGGCAAGACCACCGACCGCAGCCAGCCGGTGCTGCTGCAGTCGATGCGCGACCTCAGCCGTTACGTGGCGGCCGACGGCACCTTCCAGGTCATCGTCGACCTGCAGGAGAACAAGGAAAACATCCCCGATTTCCTGGTCAACCGGCGCACGCTCTTCGTCGGCTCCGGCACCGTCGAGGAGTATGTCGAGTTCGGCTCGCTGGCCGAGGACGCGCTGACGATCGACAACGACAAGAAGACCGTCACGATCACCTTGCCGCCGCCGCAGCAGGGCAACGCGGCCCTCGACATGCAGAAGAGCTACGTCGTCTCCGAGGAGCGCGGCCTGTTCAACCGGATCGGCGACGCCTTCGGCAGTGATCCCGAGAAACAGCAGAAGGTCTATGCGCTGGCCCAGCAGCGGATCACCGAGGCGGCCACCTCGAGCGGGCTCGACGAGCGGGCCAAACAGAACACCGAGCGGATGCTGCAGAGCTTGTTCACGAGGCTGGGCTACTCGACGGTCACCGTCGAGTTCGACACTCCCTAGCCCCCGGCACCGTCGAGAGAGTCCCGGCACCCTCGAGAGGGGGTGCCGGGCGCCGCCCGCCCGGGGGCGGGACAGGCAGCGCCCGGCGGTCTTGGTCACTCGTTGGGCAGGAGAGCCCAGAGCACGAGGTAGACGATGAACTGCGGGCCGGGGAGCAGGCAGGAGATCACGAAGATCAGGCGCATGATGCCGGGCGAGACGCCGAAGCGGCGGGCCAGGCCCGAGCAGACACCGGCGATCCAGCGGTCGCCCCGGGGGCGAGCGAGACGGCTAGTCACGGTCACTTCACTCCTTCATGTGGTCCCCGGCTCTCTGCCGGGTATGAGGTCAACGGTAGGGGTTCGGTGACCGTCCGCCCTCGGTCCGCAGATGGATAAGGGCGTCCCGGCTCCCGTAAGGGTGACCCGTACCCGCGCGGGTTGCGCTGTTAACCTGGGGGCCGTTTCCGGCCCCGAGCCGCTGCCCGCGGGACGTTGCCCTGGCCTGCCCCTGCGCCGGGCCACCAGCAGCCTCGCGATCGGCCGGACAGACTCTAGGAGGCAGGGCGGTGACATCCCGGTGACGCTGGCGGTCCTCCACGCCGGCACCGGCAGCACCCTCGATCCCGCCGAAGCGACCCGGCTCGCCGGGGAGCTCGACGCCGCGTTGCGCGCGGCCGGGGCGAGCGCGGTCGAGTCCGATCTGCGGGCCGCCGTCCGGCAGGCGCAGGACGAGCAGCTGCCGGTCCTGATCTGTGCCGACAACCTGGTCGCGCACCCCGCCCTGCTGTGGATGCTGGCCACCGAGCCGGCCGGCCGCACGACCGCCCTGGTCGTGCCCGACCCCCACGGTGACCTGCGGGAAGACCGGGGCAAGATCCTGCCGGCGGGCGACGGTCCGGGCACGGTGCACTACGGCGGCGCGATCTGCGTGGCCCCGGCCGACCTGCCGGTGCTGGCCAAGGTGGCCGACCGCGCCGATCTGCTCCCCGCCCTGCTCGAGGCCGGCCTGGTGCCGGTCGCGACGCCGCTGCGGTTGCTGCGGGCCGAGCTCGTGCATGACACCGCCGAGCTGACCCGGGCCCGGGCCGAGGTCGCCGCCGTCGACGAAGACCGGGCGCGCCTGCGGATGGCCGTCAAGGAGAAGGACGACTTCTTCACGACGTACGCGGTCAGCACCTGGTCGCCCCTGATCACCAAGGCCTCGGCCCGCCTGCGCCTTACCCCGAGCGGGGTCACCGCCATCTCGGTGCTGTTCGCCGTGGCCGCCGCGCTCGCGTTCTGGCAGGCGTCCCGGCCCGCGATGATCGCCGGCGGCATCCTGCTCTACCTGGGCTTCGTGCTCGACTGCGTCGACGGCCAGCTCGCCCGTTACACGCGTCAGTTCGGCGCCTTCGGGGGCTGGCTCGACACGATGGCCGACCGCGCCAAGGAGTACGCGGCCTATGCCGGCCTGGCCGCCGGCGCCGAACGCATCGGGCTGCCCTACGTGTGGCCGCTCGCGATCACCGCGATCATCCTGCAGACCGTGCGGCACATGACCGACGCCTGGTACGGCGCGCTGCACGACGAGGCCGCCGCCCATCCTCGCCCCCAGGCAGCGGGTGGGGTCGGCGCCCGGCTGACCGCGGCGTCGACCCGGGTGCAGGGCGAGGCGGGCTCGGCGGCGTACTGGCTGAAGCGGATTGCGGTCTTCCCGATCGGTGAGCGCTGGGCCCTGCTGTCCGTGCTGGCGATCTTCACCAACGGGCGGATCGCGCTGGCCGGCACCGTGCTCTGCGGGTTGGTCGCGATGGCGTACACGCTGGCTCTGCGTTCGTTGCGGGCGCTGAGCATGCGCGTCGGCATCCTCGACAAAGTGGACACGTCCCGGTTCCGCGACGACGGTCTGCTGACCCGCTCAGTGCTGAGCCGGGCCGGACTGCCCGCCCCGCTGGCGTTCGCGGCCCTCGCCGCGGTGGCCGCGCTGGCCCTGGTGGTCGCGTTTCTCTCCGGCGCGGTCGAGCCGCCCGCCAAGATCGCCCTGACCGTGGTCGCGCTGATCGTGCTCGGCGCCGGTCTGCCCGCCCGGGCCCGGCACGGCGGCCCGCTCGACTGGCTGACCCCCGCGGCCCTGCGCGCGGCCGAATACCTGATGATCGCGGCGGTCGGCCTGTCCGGCTCGGTGCCGACACCGATCGTCTACCTGCTGATCTTCATGCTGACGCTGCGCCACTACGACCTGGTGGCCCGGATGGAGAAGGGCGCTCCGGCCGGCCGGGCCCAGGGTGATCCGCTGGGCTGGGACGGCCGCGTGGTGCTGCTGACAATCGCCGCTCTGGCCGGGGTGCCGGCTGTCGGCCTGGTGCTGCTGGCCCTCGTGGTCGGCGGCACGTTCGGAGTCAACGCGATCGCCGACTGGCGGACAGGTGGCACCCGCCCGTGACATTCCTGAGCATCGTCCTGCCGGTCTACAAGGTGCAGGCCTACCTGCGGCAGTGCCTCGACTCGCTGCTGAGCCAATCGTTCACCGACTTCGAGATCGTCGCGGTCGACGACCGTTCGCCCGACAACAGCGGCGCGATCCTGGCCGAGTACGCCGAGCGCGACCCCCGCGTACGGGTGGTCACCGCTCCGGAAAACCTCGGCCTGGGCCGGGCCCGCAACCTGGGCCTCGAGCACGCCACCGGCGAGTACGTGTGGTTCGTCGACTCCGACGACTGGCTCTCCGACGGTTCGCTGGCCGCGGTGGCCGAGCGGCTGCGGTCCACCGAGGCCGACGTGCTGATCGTGGGCTGGGACAGGGTGCACTGGGACGCCAAGATCGAGCTCGGCTCGGCCCGTAAGGCGCTGGCCGCGGCGCCGCGGGTCTTCTCGGTCGAGGAGTGGCCGCGCGTCCTCAGCATCCTGCACGTGGCCTGGAACAAGATCGTCCGGCGCGACTTCCTGCTGCGGCTCGGCTTCGTCTTCGAGGCCGGCTGGTACGAGGACGTCTCATTCACCTTTCCGGTGCTGCTCGCGGCCCCACGGATCAGCACCCTGCCGCGCACCTGCGTGCATTACCGCCAGCGGCGCACCGGCGCGATCACGCGTACGGTCGGTGACCGGCACTTCGAGGTTTTCGACCACTGGGAGCACGCGCTCGCCCTCGCCACCAAATACGCCTCGCCCAGTGACGAGGTGCGTGGCCTGCTCTTCCGCCGGATGATCTGGCATTTCCTGCGGGTGCTGCGGCACGACGAGCGAGTGCCCCGCGAGTCGCGACCCCGCTTCTTCCGGCGGATGAGCCAGATGTACCACGAGCACCTTCCGCCCGCCGGCTACCCGCTGCCGCGCGGGGGCGAGGGACTGCGCCACAAGCTGGTGGCCGCCGACCGCTACCGCTCGATGCGTCTGCTCGACCTCGCCGCTAAGACCGCGCGGACCGGCAAGCGGCTGGTCGGCCGCACGCGCAACCAGGTCACCCGGCGCGCCCGGCAGGCCTTCGGTCATCTCTACTACCAGCTGCAACTGCGGATGCCGGTCGACCAGTCGCTCGCGCTCTTCGCCGCGTATTGGTATCGCGGGGTCAGCTGCAACCCGGCCGCGATCGCCGAGAAGGCCGCCGAGCTGGCGCCGACCGTGCGGCAGGTCTGGGTCGTCGGCCCGGCCCGGGCCGGCGCGATGCCACCCGGCACCGACTACGTGGTGGCCGGCACGCTGCCCTACTACCGGGCCCTGGCCCGGGCCCGTTACCTGGTCAACAACGTGAACTGGCCGAACCGGATGGTCAAGCGGCGCGGCTCCACGCACGTCATGACCCACCACGGCACGCCGCTCAAGAAGATGGGTGTCGACCAGGTCGATCACCTCGCGGGGGTCAAGGACCACGACTTCCGGGGTCAGATGCGCCGGGCCGACCGCTGGGATTTCAGCGTGACCGCGAACGCGCACACCACGATCGCCTGGGAGTCGGCGTACCCGTGCTCCTACGAGACGCTCGAGGTGGGCTACCCGCGTAACGACCGGCTGGCCAACGCGACGGCCGCTGACAGCGCCGCGGCCCGGGAACGGCTCGGTCTCCCGGCCCGGCGTCGGGTCGTGCTCTACATGCCCACGCATCGGGAATGGCTGCCCACCGGCCGCCCGGTCATCGACGTCGAGCGGCTGTCCGCGTCGCTCGAGCCCGGCACGGTGCTGCTGGTGCGCGAGCACTACTTCTCGGTCCCGAACGAGACCATCGCGAACCTGTCGACCGCCGACGGCCGCATCGTCGACGTCTCGGGCCACCCGGTGCTCGAGGATCTCTATCTGGCCGCCGACGTGCTGCTCACCGACTACTCGTCGGCCATGTTCGACTACGCCGTCCTGGACCGGCCGGTGGTGATCTTCGCGCCGGACTGGCCCGTCTATCGAGACCTGCGCGGCACCTACTTCGACCTGCCGGCCGAGCCGCCGGGCGCGGTCGCCACCGACTTCCCGGCCCTGATCGACCTGTTCCGCAGCGGAGCCTACGAGGGCGGCTCGGCGACGGCGGCGCGGGCGGCGTTCCGGGCCCGATACTGCTACCTCGACGATGGACAAGCGTCGGAGCGAGTGGTCCGCCGGGTTTTCCTCAGCGAGAACGAGTAGTTACGCACCGTTTGCGGCAGTAAGAATCCGTAACTACTTGGTCACTCAGCGCAAATGGCACGTTCACCCGATGGTGTTACATCGATACTCCTCGTCAAATTAGGCCGATCGCCGGCCGTCGTGGGACCGGGATCACATTGATGTTGCCCGGCAGGGGAGGTAGGCGGTGTCGACCGTCTCGCTCAAGGACGTTACGAAGGTCTGGCCAGACGGCACCATTGCCGTCAACAACGTCAGCCTGGACGTCGACGACGGTGAGTTCCTGGTTCTCCTCGGGCCCTCGGGCTGCGGAAAGTCCACGATTCTCCGCATGATCGCCGGTCTCGAGGATCCGACCGAGGGCGACATCCTGCTCAACGGCGACCCGGTTCTCGAGCTGGCGCCGCGCGACCGCAGCATCGCGATGGTCTTCCAGGATTTCGCGCTCTATCCACACATGACCGTCGGCGACAACATCGGCTTCCCGCTCAAGCTCTCGGGGGTCGAGCCCTCGCCGCGGGGCGAGCGGGTCGGCGACGTGGCGACCGCGCTCGGCATCGGCGACGTCCTGCGGCGCAAGCCGAGCCAGCTCTCCGGGGGTCAGCGCCAGCGGGTGGCGATGGGCCGGGCGATCGTCCGCCGGCCGGGCCTCTTCCTGATGGACGAGCCGCTCTCCAACCTGGACAGCGGGCTCCGGGCCGAGCTGCGGGCCGAGATCACCGGCCTGACCCGCGAGCTCGGCGTGACCACCATGTATGTGACGCACGACCAGGCCGAGGCCCTCACCATGGCCGACCGGGTCGCGATCATGCGCAAGGGCGTGCTGCAGGACATCGGCACCCCGACCGAGGTGTACGGGCGGCCGGCCACCCTCTATGTGGCGGCCTTCCTCGGCGCCCCGCGGATGAACCTGCTCGAAGCCTCGGTCTATGTGCACCTCGAGCGCTACATCGAGCTCAACTTCGGCGAGCAGGCGCTCTATCTGCCCTGGAACGACATCCGGGCCCGCGCGGTCTCGCACTACCACGGTGAGCGGATCGTGGTCGGCATGCGGGCCGAGGCGCTGACCCCGGTCGCGCAGGACGTGCCGGGCGACGTGTTGCGGGGCCGCATCCGCTATCTCGAGCACCACGGGCACGAGTCGCTGGCGTTCCTGGACATCGGGGCGACCGCGATCGTCGTCGACGAGATGGGCTCGCTGACCCCCGGCGCCGAGGAACCGGCTGGCGCCGGTGGTGCGCTCAAGCGGTTCGGCGGGGCCCTTCAGCGGTTCAAGGGCCGGTCGAGCGGCGCGGCCGTGCAGACCCGCGAGCCCGATCGGCAGAGCGTGCTCAACGACCCGGGGCGCCACCAGCGCCGACCGGCCGAGCTTGGGGTGCGGCTGGCACCGTATCCGCCGGTCACGGCCGGCCACCCGCTGTCGGTCGCGGTGCGGATGGACGCGCTGCACTTCTTCGACGGGCGGGGCGATCGGATCGACGTCGGTTGGCGCTGAGCCTCGTCGGTGCGATGGCGTAGCGACGATACGGGACCGCCCACCAGGCACTTCTGATTCACGAACCGCCGCGGTTATTTGCTTACGCGTGGTGCCACTGAGGTGGCACACCGCGTAGGCTGCACGACGGTGGAGGAGAGAGTGAGGCAGGGCGTACGGCCGGCTCCCGGTGCGGAGCCGCCGGAGTCTGGCGTCTCACCTTCCGTGCTCGCCGAGCCGGTGCCCACGGGCGCTGGTCGGCTGCTCGACCGCCGTTTCGGCCGTGACGAGATCACCCTGGTGCGCCACGAGGCGTCGGCCCGGCTGCGCTCGGCCGGGCTCACCGGCGACCGGCTCAGCGGCTACGTCCTCGCGCTCAACGAGGTGGTCACCAACGTCGTCCTGCACGCCGGCGGCAGCGGGCGGCTGCTGATCTGGGTCGCGGCCGGTTCGGCCTGGTGCTCGGTGACCGATTCCGGCCCGGGCATCCCGTCGAGATACCTGAGCGCTCCCGAGATTCCCGAGGCGTTCGAGGTCGGTGGCCGGGGCATTTGGCTGGCCTACCAGCTCTGTGACGAGGTCACCGTGGCGACCGGCCCGATCGGTACCACGATCGGACTGAGGATCATGTTCGCCGCGCCGGGCGACACTAGCCGGAAATAGCACTTTGAACAGGTCGTAAACGCGCCGTCGGTAGGTGAACCGGCCCTTCGGGGTTCATGGGTGTCCGGGTGCGACTACATTGGGCGCGTGCTCGGACTACCTCCTCAAGTAACCGCATGCCTTTTTGATCTTGATGGCGTGCTCACGCAGACAGCCCTTGTGCACAATGCTGCGTGGAAGCAGACGTTCGACACGTTCCTCGAGACGTGGTCGGCACAGCACGGGCAAGAGTTCGTGCCGTTCGATCCCGGCCCCGACTATCATCAATATGTCGACGGCCGCCCACGCGCCGATGGTGTTCGCACCTTCCTGGCCTCTCGGCAGATCACCCTTCCCGAGGGCACGCCGGACGACGGTCCCGACCTGCAGACCGTCAACGGCATCGGCAACCGTAAGAACCTGCTCGTGCTTCAGAAGATCAAAGAGGGCGCCGTCCAGGTCTACGACGGCTCGGTCGACTACCTCAAGGCCGCCAAGGACGCGGGCCTGCGCCGTGCTGTCGTCTCGGCCAGCGCCAACTGCAAAGACGTTCTGGAGGCCGCGGGGATCGCGGACCTCATCGAGGTGCGCGTGGACGGTGTGACCGCCCGCGAGCAAAGCCTGCCGGGCAAGCCTGCGCCCGACACGTTCCTCTATGCCGCCAAGCAGCTCGGCCTGCCGCCGGAGAGCTGTGCTGTCTATGAGGACGCGCAGGCCGGCGTTGCCGCCGGCCGTGCGGGCAAGTTCGGGATCGTGATCGGGGTCGACCGTGTGGGGCAGACTCAGGCCCTTCTGGACAACGGTGCCGACATCGTGGTGACGGACCTGTCCGAACTCCTGAAGCGCTGAGCACGTATCAGCGTTTATATCTTCAAGACTTTTCTCCATTCTCATTTCGAGAGGCACCACCGTGATCCGTGAACGGGCATATCCCGTCGACCCCTGGCACATCCGGGAGACCCGCCTCGACCTGGACCTGCTGGCCCAGTCCGAGTCGGTGTTCGCGCTGGCCAACGGACACATCGGGATACGCGGAAACCTGGACGAGGGCGAGCCGCACGGCCTCCCGGGCACCTACCTGAACTCGTTCTACGAGCTCCGTCCGCTGCCGTACGCCGAAGCCGGCTACGGGTTCCCCGAGTCCGGCCAGACGATGGTCAACGTCACCAACGCCAAGCTCATGCGCCTGCTGGTCGACGACGAGCCGTTCGACGTGCGCTACGGCGAGCTGCGCTCCCACGAGCGGGTGCTCGACCTGCGGGCCGGCACGCTCGAGCGCAACGTCGAGTGGGTCTCCCCGTCCGGCCAGGCGATCCGGGTCCGCACCGTGCGGCTGGTCTCCTTCACCCAGCGCGCCGTCGTCGCCTTCCTCTACGAGGTCGAGCCGCTCGACGCGTCCTGCCGCCTGATCCTGCAGTCCGAGCTGGTCGCCAACGAGCAGTTGCCGCCGACCAGCAAGGACCCGCGGGTCGCGGCCGTGCTCGACCAGCCGCTGCAGGCGGAAGAAATGCTCGAGCAGCGCACCGGTGGTCTGCTGGTGCACGGCACCAAGGCCAGCGACCTGCGCATGGCCGCGGCCATGGAGCACCTGATCGAGACGACCGGCAAGCACGCGGTGACCACCGAGGGCCACCCCGACTGGCTGCGCACCACCGTCGCCTGCAAGCTCGAGCCCGGGCAGAAACTGCGCGTGGTCAAGCTGGCCGCGTACGGCTGGTCCAGCCACCGCTCGCTGCCCGCCGTGCGCGACCAGGTCGGCGCGGCGCTGGCCAGTGCCCGCCTGGACGGCTGGGACGGCCTGGTCGAGGCCCAGCGCGAATACCTGGACGCCTTCTGGGACCACTCCGACGTCCGTATCGACGGTGACCCCGAGGTGCAGCAGGCGGTCCGCTTCGGCCTGTTCCACACCCTGCAGGCCGGCGCGCGGGCCGAGCAGCGGCCGATCGGCTCCAAGGGCCTCAGCGGCCCCGGCTACGACGGCCACACGTTCTGGGACGCGGAAACCTTCGTGCTGCCCGCCCTGACCTACACCCAGCCGTCCGCGGCGGCCGACGTGCTGCGCTGGCGCCACTCGACGCTCGATCTGGCCCGGGAGAGGGCGCAGACGCTCGGCCTGCAGGGCGCCGCGTTCCCGTGGCGCACCATCCGCGGGCAGGAGTGCTCCGCCTACTGGCCGGCCGGCACCGCGGGCTTCCACATCGGGGCCGACATCGCCGACGCCGTCCGCCGCTACGTGCAGGCCACCGGCGACTACGACTTCGAGCGTGAGGTTGGTCTCGAGCTGCTGGTCGAGACGGCCCGGCTGTGGCGTTCGCTGGGTCACCACGACCGGCACGGGCGCTTCCACATCGACGGGGTGACTGGCCCGGACGAATACACGGCGGTCGTCGACGACAACATCTACACCAACCTGATGGCCCAGCAGAACCTGCTGACCGCGGCCGAGGCGGCCAAGCGCCACCCCGACCTGGCCCGCAAGCTGGGGGTGGACGACGAGGAGACGGCGAGCTGGCGGGACGCGGCAGCCTCGGTGCACATCCCGTACGACCGCGAACTGCAGGTGCACCAGCAGTCCGAGGGCTTCACCCGACTGCAGGAGTGGGACTTCGAGAACACTCCGCCCGAGGCGTACCCGCTGCTGCTGAATTACCCGTACTTCGATCTGTACCGCAAGCAGGTCGTCAAGCAGGCCGACCTGGTGATGGCCATGTACATCCGCGGTGACGCGTTCACCCCGGAGGAGAAGGCCCGCAACTTCGCGTACTACGACGCGCGGACGGTCCGGGACTCGTCGCTGTCGGCCTGCGTCCAGGCCATCCTCGCGGCCGAGACCGGCCACCTGGAGCTGGCGCACGACTATCTGGGCGAGGCCGCCCTGATGGACCTGCACGACCTGCACCAGAACTCGCGGGACGGCCTGCACATCGCGTCGCTGGCCGGCACCTGGATCTCGCTGGTGGCCGGGCTCGGCGGCATGCGCGACTTCAACGGCGAGCTGTCGTTCGCGCCGCGCCTGCCCACCCGCATCAACAACCTGGAGTTCTCGCTGCTCTGGCGCGGGCTGCGGCTGCGGGTCAACGTGACCGCCGAGGAGGTCACCTACTCGCTGCGCAACGGTGGCGGCTCGGCCCGCCTGGTGATCCTGCACCACGGCAAGGAGGTCGAGGTCACCCAGGTCAAGCCGGTGACCGTGGCCATCCCGCCGGCCCACCCGGTCGGCCCGGCGCCGACCCAGCCGGCCGGCCGCGCGCCGGTGCGCCGCGCGACCAGCTGAACAAGAGCTTGAGAAAGGGCCCCGGGGTTCACCCCGGGGCCCTTTTCGCTGGTCGACTCAGAGCAACGACACGTGTACGTGGTCGGTGTGCGCGCTGGGCCCGTGATAGGACTTCCAGCCGCTCGCCGGGAACCAGATCTGCTTGAACCAGATGACGTAATAAATGCCGAGACGATCGGCATTACGCACCAGGAAAGCCATCAGGTTGTTGCCGTACGTGCGCATGTCGTCATTGTGGGCGACCGAAAAGCCCTTGTCCTGCAACGACCAGTCGCAGGCCCGGCCCTTCGGATGCTCGAACGGCCCGCCGTCGCGGTGACAGCCGACGAATCGGTTGAAGCCCGCCTTCTTCGTCTCTTTGTAGAGATGAAGGGTGCGCGCGGTGATGCAGCCGCCGGTCGTCGGGTCGTCGACGTTGCAGCGCTCGGCCGAGAAACCGCCGTCGGAGTTCCGGGGCGCGGGGGCGGCCTGGGGCGATTTCGCGAGCACCACGCCGTGGGTCAGGCTCTCGCCACCGACCAGCGCGAGCGCCTCGTCCGCGGCCTTCTTCTGCTTCTGCATCGACACGAGGCTGCTCTGCTGCTTCTTGACCTCGGCGTCGAGCGCGGCCTTTTTCGCGTTGACCTCGTCGATCGCCTTGTTCAGCTCGGCCAGCTTGCGGTCCTGCAGGGCGTTGATCTCCTCGAGGGAGACCGCCTTGGCCAGGAAGTCGTCGGAGCCCTGGCTGCCCAGCAGGAAGCTGACCGTGCCGAGGTGGCCGGTCTGGTATTGCTGGGCGGCAATCGCATTGACCTCGGGCAATAGCGCGAGGCGCTTGCTCTCGGCGACCTTGATGTCGGCGGACAGTTTTCGCTGGGCCGCGGTGGATTTGGTCACGGCCGCCTTGGCAGCCACGAAGCGCCTGTTCGACGACTCGAGAACGTCGTCGAGAGTCGCGTTCGCGCCGACCGAACCACCGGCCTCGTCGGGGGCGGCCGAGGTGCCGTCGCCGGGCTCGGCGCTCGCCGGGGAGGCGGGTGCGGCCAGCATGGAGACGGCCACGAGCGGCGCCAGGGCAAGCATCAACCACCGGCGGGGTCGTACGGACATGCAGGTTCCTTCCGGAGTCAACCGCCGACCGGGTTAGCTGACGGGTTCGGGACGGAAGCGATCCCTACCGCTTGCGCGGATGCACCCCACTTACCTGGTTCCCCGGCTCGCCTCGCGGCGATTGGGCGGTGGCCTGCCGGCACCTCGGGGGCGGTGCCACGGTGGCAGAAACCGCGGCCAGTTTACCCGAGAGTTCGGTTGGCTTCAGCGGTCGAGAAATGGCAATTTCGTAGTCGTGCCAACACCTTCCGTGACTCTGGTGACGGGCCGTCGTGAACGAATAGCGCTGAGTGCGAAAACTGTCGATCAGTCGATGGATCGGTTATGGTCGGTCACGGTTCCCACCCCCAAGGGAACCGCCGCCTAATCGCCGCGAGGCGAGCCGGGGAACCAATCTTTCCGGGGTGAATCCGCGTTCGCGCGGTAGGGATCACTTCCGTCCCGAACCCGTCAGCTAACTCGGTCGGCGGCCGACGGAAGGAACAGGTGTGCGGCAGAAATCTGTCCGAAGACGATTAGCGGCCCTGCTCACGACGCTGCTGGCGGTCTCGGGGCTGGTGCTGGCGATGGCCGTCCCGGCCACGGCCGCCCCCGGTGACAACGGCGACGACGGCGAGGGCGCCCCGAAATCGCTGATCCAGCAGCTCGAGGCCGCGTCCAAGGGGTTCGTCGAGGCCAAGGAAGCGCTGGCGGCCTCGCGTAAACGGCAGACCCAGCTCGCGGCCAAGGTCAAGGAGCTCGACGCCCAGCTCGGGCCGCGCCAGGCCGCGATCGACGAGATCATTCAGAAGTCGTACCGGACCGGTCGCCTGGGGCCGATGACCCTGCTCCTGACGTCCGAGTCGGCCGGCGGCTTCCTCGACCGGGCCGAGACGCTCGAGACCGTGGCCGTCCGCGAGAACGCCGTGGTCGCCGATCTCAAGGCCACCCGGGACGCGCAGGAGAAGGCCAAGCTGGCCATCGACGCCGAGGTGCGTAACCAGCAGAAGCAGGTCAACGTCATGGCCAAGCGCAAGGTGCAGGCCGAGGCGGCGCTGAAGGCGGCCAACACCGGCGACGACGCCGACGAGCCGACCGACGGCGGATCGAGCGCCAAGGCGAGCCCGGGGCCCAGCGGCTCGGGCGGGTGCGTGGACGATCCGACCACCAGCGGCTGCATCTCTCCGCGCTTGTTGCACGCATACAACGAAGCCCGGAAGGACGGCTTCACCCGCTACACGGCGTGCTTCCGCGAGCAGAACAGCGGGGAGCACCCCAAGGGCCGGGCCTGCGACTTCGCGGCCGAGAAGAACGGCTTCGGCGGGGTCGCGTCGGGCGGCGACAAGACGTACGGCACCCGGCTGGCCAACTACTTCATCAACAACTCGGACCCGTTGGGCGTGCTCTACGTCATCTGGTTCAAACGCATCTGGCTGCCGTCGAGCGGCTGGAAGGCGTACTCGAGGGGCAATGGTGACCCCTCGAGCGACCACACCAACCACGTGCACCTGTCCGTGCGCTGACCCACGTCGTGAAGGAGTGCGGGACCTACTTGTTGACGTAGGTCTCGTACTCCTTGAGCACGTCGTCGGTCGTGCCGTCGGCGCGGATCACGCCGGACTCGAGCCAGATGCTGCGTTCGCACGTGTCCCGGATCGACTGCTCGCTGTGGCTCACCAGGAAGACCGTGCCGGCTTCCTTGCGCAGGTCGCGGACCCGCTGCTCGCTGCGTTTGCGGAACTTGGCGTCGCCGGTGGCCAGCGCCTCGTCGATCAGCAGCACGTCGTGCTTCTTGGCCGCGGCGATCGAGAAGCGCAGCCGGGCCGACATGCCGGACGAGTACGTCTTCATCGGCAGCGAGCTGAAGTCACCCCGGTCGTTGATGCCGGAGAACTCGATGATCTCGGCCGTCTGCGCCTTGACCTCGGCCGGCGACATGCCCATGGCGAGACAGCCGAGCTCGACGTTGCGCTCGCCGGAGAGGTCGTTCATCAGCGCCGCGTTCACGCCCAGGAGGGACGGCTGGCCGGCCGCGTAGATGCCGCCGCCGCGCTCGACCGGGAGCAGACCGGCGATCGCCCGCAACAGGGTCGACTTGCCGGACCCGTTCGTGCCGATCAGGCCGATCGCCTCGCCCTTGTAGGCCACAAAGCTGACGCCCTTGACCGCGTGCACCTCGCGCACGGCCGCGCTCTTCTTGCCGGTGATGATCCGTTTGAAGCTGGCCAGCGGGCTGTTCGCGCCGGGCGCCACCGATCCGTAGATGCGGTAGACGATGTTCGCGTTGTCCGCGATGACAGTGGGTTCAGGGTCGGTGTCAGCCACGGCCGTAGCCTTTCTCTCCACGCCAGAAGTAGATGTAGCCGCCGAGGCTGACGAGAACCGTCCAGATCACGGCCTGGATCCAGAGCAGGCCGGCAGGCTGGGCGAGCTCGACATTTTCCATCAGCGCGTGCCGGTTCAGCTCGATGAAGATCAGCAGCGGGTTAGCCTCGATCAGGGCGAGCTTCCACCCGTGCAGTCGCTCGGAGAAGAACGTGACCGGGTAGAGCACGGCCGAGCCGTACATCCAGATCCGCAGCAGGTACGGGATCAGCTGCCGGATGTCGGTGACCTTGGAGATCAGCCGCGACACGAAGAGCGCCAGCCCCGCGTTGAAGAACGCCTGCAGCAGCAGGGCCGGGAGCAGCAGCAACCACTCGACGGTGATCGGCTCGCCGGTGAGCAGCACGATAGCGACCAGCACGACGATCGAAGCGATCATGTTGCGCACTTCGACCAGGGTGACCGCGATCGGCAGGCTGGCCCGTGGGAAGTGCAGCGCCCGGATCAGGGCCATGTTGGCCGTGATCGACTGGGAGCCGGCCTGCACCACCGACTGGGTGAAACCGAAGATGAAGACACCGGCACACAGGTACGCGATGAAGTTGTCGACGTTCTGCTTGGTGTTGATCAAGACGCCGAAGATCACGTAGTAGACGCCCGCGTTGATCAGCGGAGTCAGAAGCTGCCAGATCACGCCGAGCCGGGTGCTGCCCAGCGAGGCGCTCACCTTCGCGTTGGCGAAGGCGGCTATGAAGTGCCGGTACGACCAGAGGTGCCGGGTGTACTCAGGAAGGCTGGGCAGGCGGCCCGCCTTCGTCAGACCGTGTTGCCGGGCCAGCTCCTTGAGCGATGGCCCGGTGTCGGAATCGGCAACCGCAGTCTGCGCCATGGGGTGGTGCTCCGATCTCGTCGGCCCGTGAGGGGAACCGGGCCCTGGTTCTTTAGGCGAGAACACGTATGAAGCATGTCAAGCCGCGACCGATGGGACGGACTCGTATCGACGTGCGCCAGAGGTTATCCGACGAAAGGGCGGAACGCAACCGTAACGTCCTGGCGTATAGTGACCGTGTGGCGACAGTAAAGCGAGCACCAGCCGGAGCGGCGGTGCTCCGAGGCGACATCACGGTGGCGATCCGCAATGCGGTGATGCACGAGCTGGCCGATGTGGGTTACGGCCGGCTCTCCATCGAGGCCGTGGCCCGCCGCGCCGGGGTGGGTAAAACCGCAATCTACCGGCGGTGGAGCAACAAACTCGAGATGGTCCTCGAGATCGTGTCGGACGTGGCCGGCCGCAGTGTGCCGCTGCCCGACACCGGCAGTTTCGCCGGCGACCTCCAGCTGATCATGATGATCGTGAGCCGAGCTCTGCAACACCGTATCGCGTCTCAGATCATTCCCGACCTGATGGCCGAGGCCGCTCGCAACCCGCAGATCGCCGATACCCTCCAGACGGCCCTGCGCACCCACCAGCAGGCGGTCGGCGAAAAGCTGGTCGGCCAGGCCGTGGCCCGCGGTGAGCTGCCCAAGTCGACCGACCCGGACGTGGCGGTCGACCTGATCCTGGGCCCGCTCTACTGGCGGCTGGCCGTGGCCCGCACGCCACTCGAGGGTGATTACCTCGAAAAGCTGATGGCCAGTGTCACGGCGGCGCTGGGCGGCACCGCGCACTGACCGGCGTGATCGCAACCGGGTCGCACCGGCGAAGCACTGACGGGCGCCGACGGGTCTGCCGAAGGTAGGGGCTCTCTGTCCCTCACGCCCGGAGCCGTCATGCGCATTTCCGCAGATCAGCACGTCGACACCACCGTTCTGGACGCCGCCGCGCTCCTCGCCGTCGCCGTCGGTGCACGCCCGTCGGAGCAGGACGGAACCCGCGGGCGGACGCCCGCGAAGATGACTGTCCCGGCCCCCGTGGGTGTCTGGCTCAGCTCGGATGGCACGGTTCGTCTCGACATCAAGACCGACGGAACGTACGCGGGAAAGGTGGCCGGCCGCAAGCGTCGCGCGCACGGCACCTACGACCTCGACGGCGGCACCCTGACCCTCAGCGACGACTCCGGGCTGCGGACGCCGGTGAGCATCGGCGACGACGTGCTGGAAATGGCCGGCCACCGCCTCGGGCGTGCCTCGCGATAGTCGTTGCTGTGGTTGTTGCTGTAGTAGTTACGCCACCCTGACCCCCGCCCTCCCGGGGCAACGGGGCTGAACTTAGCGGGCCGGGCTGTGAAGGACGTCAGTTGTCCACAGGGCGGGGTTTGTCCACAGGACGGGTCAGGCGGGCACCGGCGCGGTCTTGCGGGAATCCTCGGTTGCCCCGGTGCGGCGGTCCAGGCGGAAGCTCACGGCGGCCAGCGCGAGCCCGGCGATGCCCAGGGCGAGGCCGATCCACACCGACGAGAGATAGCCCAGCCCGGCCGCGATCACCGCGCCGCCGGTCGCGGCCCCGACGCTGTTGGCGATGTTGCCGGCCGACTGGTTGACGGCGGCGCCCATCAGCTGAGCGCCCGGGGCCACCTCGATCAGCCGGGCCTGCAGCACCGGGCCCATGAAGAGGGCGGCCGCGCCGACCAGGAACGCCCCGAGGAACAGGCCGACTGGGGTGCGGGCGACCAGCGCGAACAGGCCGATCGTGGCGATCATGGCAACGAACCCGAGAATCACGCTGCGGCGCAGGTTGCGGTCGGCCGCGATGCCGCCCGCGGCGTTGCCGATGGTCATGCCCAGGCCCATCACGGCCAGCACCCAGGGGACGTACGACTCGCTCAGGCCGGTCACATGGGTCGTGACCGGGGCGATGTAGCTGTTCACGGCGAAGAAGCCGCCGAAGCCGACCGCGACCACGCCGGCGGCCAGCCACAGCCGCGGCGAGCGGAAAGCGCCCAGCTCGGCCCGCGGCGAGCCACCCGGCGCCGCGGCCACCTCGGGCACGGTGAAGAGGACGAAGAGCAGGGTCACGGCGAAGACCCCGGCCACCGCGAGGTACGCCGCCCGCCAGCCCGCGGACTGCCCGAGCCAGGTGATCAGCGGGACGCCGAAGACGTTCGCGGCGGTCAGGCCGCTCAGCACCATCGCGAAGCCCTTGCCCTGACTGCCCGGGCCGAGCATCGAGGCGGCGAGCAGCCCCGCGGCACCGAAGTAGGCGCCGTGCGCCAGCGCCGCCACGAAGCGACCGGTGAGCACCAGGCCGAACGTGGGGGCCAGCGCGGAGGCCGTGGTGCCGACGACGATGAGCGCGAGCAGGCCGACCACCAGGCGGCGGCGGGGCAGGCGGGCGGTCAGCGCGGCGATCGTGGGGGCGCCGACGACGACGCCGAGCGCGTAGATCGTGATCATCCAGCCCGCCGTGGCCAAGGCCTCCGGCGTCGAGCGGGCGTAAACCGCCGGCAGCAGATCTCGGGCCAGATCCGGGAGAAGGCCCATGGCGACGAACTCGGTGAGACCGAGGCCGAAGCCGCCTAGGGCGAGAGTGAGCAGGGCCGCCCAACGGCGACCGGCGGTGAGGTTCTCCACCCGATCGACTCTAGAACGTTCTAGGGCGTGGCGGGTTAGAACGTTCTAGTGATCACAGGTAAATTCTGCGGTCATGAGCGCAGGGGATCGGCGGCCTACACTGGCCGACGTCGCGGCCGAGGCCGGCGTGTCGGTGGCACTGGTCTCGATCGTGATGCGCGACGTCCCGGGGGCCAGCGCCACCACCCGCGAACGGGTGCTCGAGGTCGCGCGGCGGCTCGACTACCAGCCCGACAGTCGGGCCCGCCTGCTGCGCAGCGGGCAGAGCCGGCTGCTCGGGGTGGTCTTCGCCGTGCAGCACGCCTTCCACGACGACATGCTCACCGGGCTCTACGACGCGGCCGAGCGGATCGGCTACGAACTGACGCTGAGCGCGGTCACTCCGAGACGCGATGAACGTACGGCGATCTCGGGTCTGCTGCAGGACAGATGCGCCGCGCTGGTGCTGCTCGGGCCGCAGATCCCGGCGGCCGAACTCGCCGCGCTGGCCGATCGGCTGCCGGTGGTGTCGATGATGCGGCCGGTGCGGCGGCGCGAGGTGGATGTGGTGCGCACCGACGACGCCCGCGGGATGCACCTGGCCGTCGACCACCTGGTCGGGCTCGGCCACCGGCGCATCGCGCACGTCGACGGGGGACGCCAGCTCTCCGCGGCGGCCGAACGGCGGCAGAGCTACCGCGACGCCATGCGGCGGCACGGTCTGGAGGCGTACGCCCGGGTGGTGCCTGGGGGTTCCGGTGAGGAGGACGGCGCCCGGGCCGCTCGGGCGCTGCTCGATGACCCGCCGACCGCGGTGACCATGTTCAACGACCTCGGCGCGACCGGGCTGCTCGACGTGCTGCGCCGCAACGGGCTGTCGGTGCCGGGCGACATCAGCGTGGTGGGTTATGACGACAGCAGCTTCAGCAGCCTCGCGCACATCGACCTGACCACCGTCGCGCAGGACATCGACACCATGGCGACGCTGGCGGTCGCGCGTGCGGTGGAACGCATCGACGGCGCCCCGATCGCCCACCGCGACGTGGTGATCCCGCCCCGCCTGGCGATCCGGGGAACGACCGGCCCGGCCTAAGACGCGGCTCTTTCACGCCGAACGGAAGGGAAAGGACGCCGTACGCGGGAAGGATGCGTTTTGAGAAGATTCGCGCCCGTCCTGGCCGTGCTGCCCTTCGCGCTCGCCGGCTGCGGCAGCTCGACCCCGGCGACCAGCGCGAGCCCCACCGCCGCGGCCGGCCCGGCGTGGGTGACGGTCAAGCCCGGCAGTGCCACGCCCAGCCCGGTGACCACGTTCAGCGGATCGCCCAAGGCCGGCCTGCCCCCGGTCTCGTTCCTGCCGACCAGCTCGGCCTGCGCGGTGGCCTGGTCGGACGACATCGGCCAGGTCCTGATCCCGCTGCTGGTGACGCCGGCGGCGGGCTCGCTGCAGGTGCAGTGGCCGAACCGCTACGGCAACCGCTACCGCGTCACCGCCGTACCGCAGGCCCTGGTCTCCGGCGCCCAGCCCGAGCCGATGTGGAAAACCGTGAACACCGGCGCCGAGTGCACCGGGAGCGCCACCATCACCGGCCTCAAATCCGGCGCGGCCTACATCGTCTGGCTCGACGCCCCCGACACCCCACGGGGCCTCGACAATTCCCGAGGCCTCTACAGCGGCCGCTCCGGGATAGTCAAACCCCTCTAGGCAGCGCTCAGGAGGCGATGGTGTTGCGGCCGCTCCACTTGGCGGCGTAGAGGCGGTCGTCGGCCTCGCGGAACAAGGTTTCGCCGGACATGCCCTCGGCCAGGCCGGCCAGGCCGACGCTCACGGTGAGGCGGACGCCGGGGAGGATGTCGGTGCGGGCGACGGCGGCGCGGATGCGTTCGGCCACCTCGCGGCCCACGGGCAGGTCGCCGTGGAGGAAGACGGCGAACTCGTCGCCGGCGTAACGGACCGGGATGTCCTCCGTACGGCAGTGGGCGCGCAGGATGCGGGCCACCTCGCGCAGCGCGCGGTCGCCGGTGGCGTGCGAGTAGGCGTCGTTGATCGCTTTGAAGTGGTCGACGTCGACGATCAGCAGGACCAGCGGTGCGGTGAGCCGGCCGAGGTCGATGTGCTCCATCAGCAGGTCGAAGCGGCGCCGATTGTCCAGGCCGGTGAGCGGGTCGCGCATGACCTCGCGTTCGGCGTGGGCCCGGGCCGCCTCGGACTCCTCGCGCTGGCGGGCCTGGCGCAGCATGGCCAGCCGTTGCAGGCGCAGCCGCCACAGCTCCAGGGTCTGGCCCTCGACCGCCTCGAACAGGTCTCGCCCGGAGCGGCCGCCGTCGAGGGCGAGCGCGTTCAGCGCCATCTCGAACCGGATGATCGGTTCCTCGTCGGGGCGCGGGCTGAACGCGCACAGCTCGCGGGCGGCCACGAACTCGGTGCGGGCGTCGGCCAGCGCTCCCTGCGTACGCAGGCTGACGCCGAGCGCCAGGTGAGCCATCCGGGCGTACCGGAAGTTTTCGGCGGCGCGCAACGGCATGACCGCCTCGCGGGCCAGCTTTTCGGCGGGGACCACGTCGCCCAGCTTGGCCAGGGCCAGCGCCAGCATCGCGGTGGCGATCACGTCGTCGGGGCGCTGCTCGACCTGGCGGCGGGTGATCTCGGCGCTGCGCCTCAACCGACTGGCCGCCTCGTCGTGCCGGCCGACGTGGCTGAGCCGCAGGCCCCAGTGCAGCAGGGTGACCGCGTGCACCAGGCCGAAGCTGGAATGCGTGATGCTGAGCTGCTCGTACGTGGCCGCCGCGGTCTCGTACATCTCGGCCGCCGTGGCCGCCTCGGCGAACGAGCACAGCGCCGAGATGCGCCGGTCGCGGTCGGTGTACGGCAGGTCGAGCAGCACGGCGGCGCGAGCCAGGTTGCGCATGGCCAGGAAATAGCGGCCCCGCAGGATGTCGAGCTGGGCCAGGTCGCAGAGCGTCTTGGCCTCGCCGAGGGGCGAGCCGGCCGCCCGATGGAGATCCAACAGGCGCTCGCCGAGGTCGGACGCCTCGGACAGCCGTCCCATGTGGAGGTTGGCGTACAGCTGGCCCTGCAGCAGGAAAGGCACAGTGCGGTCGTCGCCGACGGCATAGGCGATGGCCAGATAGGCGTCGGCCGCGATGATCGCCTCGTGCGCGCGGCCGGTGTCGGCCAGCCGGTGCACACGGACCGCGAAGAGGTGCAACGGCCCGAACGCGGTGACCGGCACCGGGAGCCGTGCCCCTGTCTGGATCTCGCCCGCCATGGTCCCAGTATCAACACATCGGACTTAATCAACTACGGCGGATATCGACAGATCTCACGAAGAGGGCGTCGCGTACTTGTCCAGACCGTCGACGAGCAGCCCCTGGCCCAGGTCGAAGCGAGCGTCGACGTCGCCACCCACCAGGACCCCGGCGTACGAAGGTCCGCCCCGACCCCGCCTGAGGTCAACACCCCCAGAGGCGCGCTCATCGAGGATGGGTGACCGGGATCGTCGGTAGTCCGGCGTCGCGCCAGGCGGCGAAACCGCCGTCGAGGTCGGTCGCGCGCCACAGGCCCAGGTCGTGCAGGGCGGCGGCGGCCAGGCTGCTCGTGTAGCCCTCCTGGCAGGTCACGACGACTTCGAGGTCGTAGCTGTCGGCGAACGACAGGCGGGCGCCGCTGCGCGGGTCGAGCCGCCATTCGAGGACGTTGCGTTCGATGATCACGGCGCCCGGGATCTCGCCGAACTCAGCGCGCTGGGCGGCCGGGCGGATGTCGACCAGGATCGCCCCGCGGGCCATGGCGGCGGCCGTCTCGTGCGGGTCGACGCGGGTCAGCCGGGTGCGCGCCTGGGCCAGGATCTCGTCGATGCTCAGCGACCCGGCCGGCGCTCCCGCCACGTGTGCCGGCGCTTCGACCGTGGCCGCGTGAAAGCCCGGGGCCGGGTGCAGGCCGGGGGACGCGGTCACCACTGGGCGCCTGCGCGTTCGATGGTGAGGGTTTCCAGGCCGGTGGGATCCAGGCGGTATTTGGTCATCGTGGTGAGGGCCGGGCCGTAGACGTGGACGCTGATCGCGGGCTGCTGGGACCGGTTGGTCATGCGGTGGATGTGGTGGCTGCCGAACCGGCGGCCGGCGCCCTTGCCCAGCTCGCGCCCGGTCACTCGGGGCGAGCGGCCGTCGGCGACCGAGACCGTGTCCTCGGTGAGCGTGCCGCTGAAGACGTGGAACGCGCCGGCCGAGCCGCCGTGGTCGTGCCACTCGGTGCCCTGGCCGGGCAGCCAGGTCAGCAGCCACACCTCGTAGTCGTCCACCACGTGCAGCCGGTGGTACCAGCGGTCGACGGGGTTGAACCGAGGCGCCAGCGGCCACTGCTCGGGTGCAGCGGCGAAATGGGTGGCGACGGCGAGATGGTCGAGACGGGCGTCGACGACGGTCACGGGAGCTCCTCGCTTTGCATACATTGCCTATCATTCCTATAGGTTTACCGCCACAATGCCGTCCAGGATAGCTGGTTCGCACTCGGGTGGCGGGAAGTCGGCCGAACAGGGTTTACGGCGCGTCGAACGCGCGGGAAAACGCTGCTCAGCTGGGACAGCAGGCGCTGACGCAGCGCGCCAGATCGATCGCCAGGTCGGCGATGATGAGTTCCTCGATGAAGCCCTCGAGGCGGTGGGCCGGCGCGGAGGCGATCGGATAGGACAGTTCGTACGGTGAGGTGGGACGGAAACGCCCGTTCTCGAGCCGGCGACGGACCGTATCGGTTTCGCGGAGTGCGACATCCAGCGACAGATTCGGATTGATCGGACCGTGCACGGTGACGACGTATTTTTCGCCGATCAACTGATCCCACTCGAGATAGTGGACATGCCCGGAAGGTCCACGCTCCGGACCATGCAAGATCAGGAGTTGTTGATGCGGATATATCCGGACACGTGACACGCGATTCAGTTGCATACAGTCACGGACGGCCAGAGGGTGGCAATTTAGCACGTCGGTCAGCATCGTCACTGCCTCGTCCCGGCATTCCGGAATGTCCACCCGGACCAGGGTTTCCGGTCGCTCCAGAAGGGTCGCGACGTCGGCCACCGAGTGTCTCTCGACAGTGTCGCCGGAGAGTGAGATCACCGTGATAGCGGCCGTGTCCACACGCTAGACCTGAAAGAAGCTCGTGGCAGTTAGCCTCTTTCTTAACAGAGCGCTGATGGCGCCCTCCGGAGTCGTGTCGATACGCTCCGTCAGCGAACTGCAGAGTTGCCTCACCGGATCGGCTCGCGGCCTCAGCCGTTAAGGCGGAAATCACGCTGAGCAGGGCCTCCGGAATCGAGAAAGCTATATGGTGACGTCGCCGCCGAGAACCGGTGCCGGAGGCCTCCTCGCCGCTCCCTCCGAACCCCCGATCAACGAGGACGGACACGTGTTGAAGTCACGCCGCGGTCTCCTAGCCGCCGGCCTAGCGGTTGCCGTGGTCGGCGCCATTGGCGTCGTTTCCACTGTGAACGCGGGCGCCGACCAGATTGCGGGCTCGCCCGAGGCGAGCACCGCTCCGGTCGCGCCCGGCGAGGACGCCCCCGGCTCAAGCGCTGCTCCCGACTCGAGTTCAGCTGCCGACGACCTCAACCTCCCGGAGCCGCCGAAGCTCCCCTGGGGTGATACGCCGAAGAGGGTCAAGAGGGGCACAGCCGGCGCCAGCAGCAGTGCCCTGCGCGCCGGTGGATTTTCCGCGGCCGCCCCCGACAAGAGCGGCTCACTGGTCCCGCAGGGCGGGGAAGCTCCGAAGGGCCGCACCACTCGAACGGGTGTGCTGCGCTCGGAAGTGACCGACGTGATGCCGCCCAAGCCGCTGGGCGTGAAGGCTGCGGCCGCCGAGAAGCAGGTCAATTACCTCTACAACGTCGGCTCGCAGGCCGCCGACACGGCCGGCATCTATGCCAACATCACGATCGGCAAGCCCGAGCTGGCCAAGAGCGATTACCACACGCTGGCCGAGATCGCGCTGCAGTCGGCCGACGGCAAGCAGATCGTCGAGGTCGGCTGGACGGTCGACCGCGTGGTCAACGGCGACGACGACCCGCACCTGTTCGTCTTCTACTGGGTCAACGGCGAGCCCACTTGTTACAACGAGTGCGGCTTCAAGCAGGTCAGCGCGGACGTCCTGGCCGGCTCGACGCTGGCCTACGGCGTCACCAAGAAGTTCGGCATCCAGTATTTCAAGGACGCCTGGTGGATCGCCTACGACACCGACTGGGTCGGCTACTTCCCCGAGACGAACTGGAACGACAAGGGCGTGAAGTTCAACCGCTCCGGCTTCGTGCAGGTCTTCGGCGAAGTGGCCTCGACCAAGGCCAAGACCTGCACCGACATGGGCAACGGCACCGAGGGCACCAGCAGCAACGCGGCCCGCGTCTCGAGCGTCTCGTTCCTCGAGGGCCCGACCGTCGACATGTTCATGCGGCCCACCCCCGAGGACGCGTACGCGGTCTCGCCGGTGACCTCGAGATCGTTCCGCTACGGCGGGCCGGGGTCAGGGCCCTGTTGACGCGCCCGCACTGACGCGATGCCCGGTCCCGGCGAGGGGGACCGGGCATCGTTTTTATTGTGCCCTCTTTCCGGCGTGCCCGATCGAACCGAGTTCACCATCGCGGTGTACAACGTGGTGGCGAACTGAAGTTCGAGAGAGCGGGCGCGGATGAGGCGACGGGTGAGCCCCGACGAGGAGCTGATGACCGCGCTCTACCAGGAGCATTATGCGGTTCTGCTCAGCTTCGTCCTGCGCTACGTGCACGACCGGCACCGGGCCGAAGACCTGGTTCAGGAGACGCTGCTGCGGGCCTGGAAACACATCGACCACCTCGACAGCGACCCCGGCCGCATCCGCTCCTACCTGCTGACCATCGCCCGCAACGTGGTCACCAACGCCTGGCGGGCCGAGCAGCGGCGACCGCACCTGGTGGCCGACGAGGCCGCGGTCAACGCGATGCCGGCGGCCGACAACGTCGACCAGATGGTCGAGGGCTGGCTGGTGGCCGAGGCGCTGGAAAGACTTTCCGCCGATCACCAGGCCGTGGTGCGGGCCATGTATTACGAGGGTCAGAGCGTGGCCGATGCGGCCCGCAAGCTCTCGGTGCCCGAGGGCACGGTCAAGTCGCGCGCCTATTACGCGGTGCGGGCCTTGCGCACAGTGTTCGAGGAGATGGGGGTGCTGCGGTGAGCGCCGACCACGACGAACTGCACCGCCTGCTCGGCGGCTATCTGCTCGGCGGTCTCGACGAGGCCGACACCGAACGCCTCGACGCTCACCTGCGCGACTGTGACCGCTGCCGCGACGAGCTCGACCGGCTGGCCGCCGTGCCCGAGCTGCTGCGCCGCTTGCCCGACGCCCAGCTGCCCGAGCCGGGCGTCGCGGCCGCCCCGGTCAGCATGTCGGCCCGGCCGAGCCAGGAGAACATCGACGGGCTGCTGCGCCGCATGCGGGTCGAACGGACGCGGCAGAGCCGGATGGCCGGCTTCCGCTGGCTGGCCGCCGCGGCCGTGGTGCTGGTCGCGGTGGCGATCGGCATCGGCGTCATCCGCGGCAGCCAGGAGGACAGGCCGGCCCAGGTGCTGCCCAGCGCCCAGTTGGTGACCGCGCAGTTCGAGGCGGCCCAGGGGAGCGGCATGGCTGGTCAGGCCGTGCTCACCCCCAAGACGTGGGGCGTCTCGGTGTCTCTCGACGTCAGCAAGCTGAGCGGCGACGGGCCGTTCCACTGCCAGGTGCGCGGCCTGTCGGGCCAGGTCGAGCAGGCGATGGTGTGGGGCCCGACGCCGAGCGGCAACGCCAAGGTGATCGGGGCGAGCTCGATCCAGCTGCGCAACGTCAGCCGGATCGAGGTCCAGGATCACGACGGTCACGTGCTCGGCACGGCCGAGGTCGAATAACTAGGTCACCCTCCGAAGCCGTACGAGATAGGTCTGCGCCACCACGACCAGGGCCAGGAACGTACCGCTGATGACCTGTTGCCAGTTGCTGTTGACGTTGCCGACCTGGTTGATCAGGTTCTGGATCACGCCGAGCAGCAGCACCCCCGCGATGGTGCCGGCGATCGTGCCCGCGCCGCCGGTGAGCAGCGTCCCGCCGATCACCACGGCGGCGATCGCGTCCAGCTCCATGCCGGTGCCGAGGACCGTGACGCCCGAGCCCAGCTTGGCCGCGTTGATCGAGCCGGCCAGCCCGGCCAGCAGGCCCGACAGCACGTAGACCCACACCTTGGTCCGGCGCACCGGCAGGCCCATCAGGCTGGCCGCGTCCTCGCTGCCGCCGACGGCGTAGATCGAGTGGCCGAACCGGGTGCGGGCCAGCACCACCATGCCGGTCACCACGAGCGCCGCGACGAGCCAGACCTGGTAGCCGATGTCGAGGAACGAGCCGTTGCCGATCTTGCGGAACGCGTCGCTCTGCACCAGATACGTATTGGAGCCCTCGGAGCTGATCGCCCGCATGAGTCCCCGGGCACCGAGCAGCGCGGCCAGGGTGACGATGAAAGGCGCCATTCGCGTGTATGCGATGAGCAGGCCGTTCGCCAGGCCGATGGCACCGCAGACGGCGAGCGGCAGCGCGAACGCGGCGAGGATGCCGTACTGCGAGGCCCAGGCGGCCAGCACGCCACCGAGCACGTAGAGCGAGCCGACGGAGAGGTCGATGCCGCCCGTGATGATCACGAAGGTCATGCCGAGCGCGATCAGCATCGGCGGTGCGGCCGCGACCAGGATCGTCGCCGCGTTGTCGAAGCTGCGGAAGTTGGGGAACGACGCCAGCGCGATCAGCAGGACGACGATCAGGACGGCGAGCGCGCCCTGCCGCTGCACGGTGCCGACGATCCGGTCGGTGCGTTCGGCCTTTTGCACATCCGCGGCCACGGTCGCCGGAGGATCCGACACGCTTCCCATTGTCATCGGGTCTTCCTTTCACGGGCCGCGTAGACGGCGATCAGGATGATGACCGCCTGCACCATCTCGGTGGTGGACGGCTGCAGGTTGTGCTTGATCATCGTGGCGATCACCAGCTGCATGAGCAGGGCGCCGGCCACCGTGCCCAGCACCCGCACCTTGCCGCCGGTGAGCGGGGTGCCGCCGACCACCACGGCGGTGATCGCGGAGAGCTCGATGAGCAGGCCCACCGAGGAGGCGTCGCTGGACTGGATGCGGGCCACCGACAGCAGACCGGCGATCGAGGCGAGCACGGCGCAGACCACGTAGACCATGATCAGTACGCGTTGCACGGGCACCCCGGCCAGCTCGGCCGCGGGCCGGTTGCCGCCGATCGCCAGGAGCCGCCGGCCGAAGACCGTGCGGCGCACCACGAACGCCACGACCAGGACCAGCAGGGCCGCGATCCAGACCAGCACCGGGATACCGAGGAAGTCGCCCGAGCCCAGGTAGAGGAAGTCGTCGTTGCGGATGTCGACCAGCTTGCCTTCGCTGATCACGACGGCCAGGCCGCGGCCACCCACGAAGAGGGCCAGGGTGGCGACGATCGGCTGGAGTCCGACCTTGGCCACCAGGACCCCGTTGATCAGCCCGACCACGACCCCGGCGATCAGGGCGACGATGATCGCGGCGATCACGCCGTACCCCAGGTAGAGCGGGATGAGCGCGGCCGCGAGAGCCATCACCGAGCCGACCGAGAGGTCGATGCCCTCGGTGCCGATCACCAGCGCCATGCCCAGCGCGACGATCACGATCGGCGCCACCTGGATCAGCTGGATGCGCAGGTTGCTGCCGGTCAGGAAGTAGGGGGTGAAGAAGACGTTGTAGATGATCAGCAGGGCGATGGCGATGTAGACGCCGTACTTGGGCAGCCAGGCGCGCAGCCGGGCGGTGTCGATCCCGGGGCGGGTGGCGGCCGCCGTCTCAGTGCTCACTGGTGTCCCTCGCGATGGTCGACATCAATTCCTCGGTGGTGACCTCGGCGCCGGTGAGCGTGCCGACCACGACGCCGTCGCGCAGCACCACCACCCGGTCCGAACCCTCGACCAGCTCTTCGGCGTCCGACGAGACCAGCACCACGCCGAGCCCTTCGGCGGCCAGCTCGTCGATCAGCGACTGGACCTCGGCCTTGGCGCCGACGTCGATGCCGCGGGTGGGCTCGTCGAGCAGCAGCACCTTGGGGTCGGTGGCCAGCAGCCGGGCCAGCAGCACCTTTTGCTGGTTGCCGCCGGAGAGGTCGCCGACCGCCTGGTCCGGGCTGGAGGCCTTGATCCGCAGGCGGGTCATGTAGCGCTCGACGATCTGATTGATCTTGGCGTCCGAGACGAGACCGAACCGGGAGACGCGGGGGAGCACGGCGAGGGCGATGTTCTCGCGCACCGACAGGCCGGGCACGATCCCCTCGGCCTTGCGATCCTCGGGCTGCACCGCGATGCCGGCCTTCACCGCGCGTACGGGCGTCGGCTTCTTGAGGTCTTTGCCGTCGATCTGGATCTCGCCGCTGTCCAGGTGGTAGGCGCCGCCGATGGCCTTGACGGTCTCGCTGCGCCCGGCCCCGAGCAACCCGCCCAGGCCGACGACCTCGCCCGGCCGCACGTCGAAGCTGACGTCGTGCAGTTTGTGCCGGCTGTTGAGCCCGCGGACGCGCAGCACGGGCGCGGCTTCCTCGTCCCCGGTGGCCGAACCGGAGAAGGCGGTCGCGCCCTCCCGGCCTACCTCGGCCATGTCCCGTCCGAGCATGAGCGAGACCAGCTTGATGCGCTCGAGGTCGGCCAGCTTGCCGGTGTGCACGACCTGTCCGTCGCGCAGGATCGTGACCGCGTCGCAGATCTGATAGAGCTCGTCGAGCCGGTGGCTGACGTAGATGATGCCGATGCCCCGGGCGTGCAGGTCGCGGATGACGCCGAACAGGGTCTGCACCTCGCGCGGCTCGAGCGACGAGGTCGGCTCGTCCATGATGACGACCTTGGCGTCGATCATCACGGCCCGGGCCAGGGCGACCATCTGCTGCGCGCCCAATGCCAGGGTGCCGAGCTGCCGGCGTGCGTCCGCGGTGACTCCGTAGTCGACCAGGATCTGACCGGCGTCGCGGTCCATCCGGCCGCGATCGATCAGACCGAGGGCGTTGCGCGGTTCGCGGCCGAGGAAGAGGTTTTGCGCCACCGTCATCAGCGGGACGAGGTTGACCTCTTGATAGATGGTCGAGATGCCGGCGTTCTGGGCGTCCATCGGAGTGCCGAACTGTGCCGGCTGATCCTGGTAGCGCAGCTCGCCGCCGTCCGGCTGGTAGACGCCGGTCAGCACCTTGATCAAAGTGGACTTGCCGGCGCCGTTCTCGCCGACGAGCGCGTGCACCTCGCCCGGCTGCAGCGTGAAGGAGACCCGGTCGAGGGCGCGCACGCCCGGAAATATCTTCGAGACGTCGATGACTTCCAGCAACGCCATGCAGCTCTCCTGTTCGGTGCCGGGGCCGGACGGTCAGGGAACCGTCCGGCCCCGGCGGCTCTCAGCTACCCCAGCGGGTTGCGTTGTTCCAGGTGGCGTCGGCGTTGAAGCTGCCGGCGCTGTCCCACGTGTTGCCACCGCCGTTGGTGGCGATGTAAACGGCTTCGGCGTAATGCCGCCAGTAGTAGCCGGGGTAATTGATCGATTCGAGCGAGACGTTGCCCGTCCCGCCGTTGAGGCCGGGCTGGCCACAGAACGTGGCGTCCTGCGCGAACACCGCCGACCCGTCGTTGGTCGCCTTCTGCAGCCGGTAATTGGCGTGCCGGAGGAACTGACCCGGGTAGTTGGCCGATTCGAACGTGTAGCAACTGTTGTCGGCCAGACCGGTGCGGACGATGAAGGTGGCGTCCTGCCGGTCAGCCTGCGCGCTCGCCGTGGTGATCACGTCGGTGCGGGCCAGGTTGTCCCGGTGCCGCAGGTAGCGGGTGTCGTAACCGGCGGTGGTGACCCGGAACGACCGGCTCTGCCCGACGGTCAGGTCGGCCCCGCTGCGCCACAGCGGAGCGGCGACGGCCCAGGTAGCGTCGTCGTTGAACGACCCACCGGTGCCCGCCTCGACCCACACCTGCTCGGCGCGATGGCGCAGGTAACGGCCCGGGAAGTTGGCCGACTCGAGCGACGTGCCGCCGCCGGAGAGTCCGGGCCGGGCGCAGAAGGTCGCGTCGCCGGCGAAGGAGCCGCCGGTGTTGGCCTCGCGGTAGACGCGGGAGTCACGGTGCCGCAGATACTGACCAGGGAAGTTGCGCGACTCGAAGGAGTAGCAGGTCGCGTTGGACAGACCGGGCCGCACCCAGTACGTCGCGTCCTGCCGGTCGGCCGTCGCGCTCGATGTGGAGATCACGTCGGTCCGCGCGGCGCCGGCCTGATGACGCAGGTAGCGGTTGGTGTAGCCGGGCGTCGTCACCCGCAGCGAGGCGAGCTTATTGACCGAGAGCGTGGCGCCGCTGGCCGCGCCGAGCACCTGCTGGTGCACCGTGCGGACCCGGGCGAAGTCCATCTTCTGCTGCTGCCGGTCATACGTGAAGAAGCCGTTGAGCTCCTCCTCGACATCCGTCGGTTCGGTGTAGACGGAGCCGGACAGCCCGTTGCTGTTGATCAGGTCGACCAGCCGGCTGGTGATCTGGATGTACCGGTTGGTCAGCGCGGTCGAGTCGGGGAGCCACTCGTAGGCGAACTTGCCCGCCGTCGGCCACTCGCGGCTGGTGCGCAGGCCCAGGCCGCCGTACTCGCCGTTGACCACGAACCGGGTGGCGGTCGGCGCGCGGCCGATGCCCGGACCGACGTACTGGTGGTCGTCGATGACATCGCCGTTGCCCGGGTCGGGGTCGGAGTCGCAGCAGTTGGAACCGGAGTTGTGGTTGACCATGCGGATCGGGTCCCAGCTCTTCACCAGGTCGGCGATCCGGCCGGCGTCGTACTCGCCCCAGCCCTCGTTGAACGGCACCCACTGCACGATCGAGGTGATGCCCTTGTGCTGGTCGATCATCGCGCGCAGCTCCTTCTCGAAGCGCGTGCGTCCGATCGCCGACGGTTCGCGCCCGCTGGCCAGGGCGGGCATGTCCTGCCAGACCATCAGGCCGAGCCGGTCGGCGTGGTAGAACCAGCGGTCGCTCTCGACCTTGATGTGCTTGCGCACCATGGTGAAGCCGAGCGACTTCTGCTGCTCGAGGTCGAACCGCAGCGCCGCGTCGGTGGGCGCGGTCGAGATGCCGTCCGGCCAGTAGCCCTGGTCGAGTGTGCCCAGCTGGAAGACGAACTTGCCGTTCAGCGTCGGCCGCAGCACGCCGCCCAGCATCGCCTTGCCGACCGAGCGCATGCCGAAGTAGCCGCCGACGGCATCACCGCTGGCCAGCGTGACGCGCAGGTCGTACAGGAAGGGGTCGGTCGGGCTCCAGAGCCGGGCATTCGGGACGGGCACTCGCAGCGAAGAGCCGACCGTGCCGGTGGCCGAGCCGACGACCGTGCCGCCGGAGAGGACCTGCGCGGTGACCGCCTGGCCGCTCGCGTTGGCCGCCTGCACGATCAGGTCGAGGCCACCGGCGGCGACGTTGGGGGTGGTGTCGAGGCGGGTGATCCGGGCCGGGTTGGTCGGTTCCAGCCAGACCGTCTGCCAGATGCCCGAGTACGGCGTGTAGAAGATGCCGCCGCGGTTGATCCGCTGCTTGCCGACCGGGATGTCCTGGCCGTCGGTCGGGTCCCAGACGCCCACGATGATCTCGTTGCTGCCGGCTCGCAGCGCGCTGGTGATGTCGTACGAGAACTTGTCGTAGCCGCCCTCGTGGGTGCCGAGCAGCGTGCCGTTCACCCAGACCTTCGACTGCCAGTCGACCGCACCGAAGTTGAGCTGGACGTTCTTGCCCGACCAGCCGGCCGGGACGGTGAACGAGCGCCGGTAGTACGAGTAGTCCTGACGCCGCATGATCCCCGAGAGGGCGCTCTCGATCGGGTACGGCACGAGGATCTCCTCGCCGAGGGTCTGCCCGGTCGGCGGGGTGTTGATGTTCGAGGCGCCGGCGAACTGCCAGATGCCGTTGAGGCTCTGCCAGTCGCTGCGGGTGAGCTGCGGGCGGGGATATTCCGGCAGCGGGTTGGTGGTGCTGACCTGGTTGGTCCAGGGCGTGGTCATCGGTGGCGTCTTGGGGACGAACGCCGCCGCGGGGCCGGCGGTGGCGACGACCGTGCCGGCGGTGGCCGTCAGAGCCGCGATGGCGAGAGCGAGGAATCTCCGGGAACGGGAACGGGAACGGGAACGGGGACGGGGATGTGCAGTCACGTTCTCTCTCCTTCGAAAGAGTGAGCCGTGCGAGGACGAACACATAGTGACGTGATCGCACACGTGTCAGCAATAGATGAACGTCAATGTTTACTGGTGGCGAACACCGCACCCGGAGGCATGCTCGCGCGGCGGTGCCGCGGGCGAATCCGCGACACCGCCGAGGCGAACTCAGTAGGCCTTGCCGACGTCGCTCTTGGCGTTGTCCGCGGTGTACTGCGTGTCCTGGATGATGATGTCCTGGCCGACCGGCTCGCCCGCGAAGAACTTGGTCGCGGTCTCGAAGGACAGCGGGCCGAACCGCGGGTTCGACTCGATCACCGCGGACGCCCAGCCGTCCACGATGGCCTGCACAGCGCCCTTGGTGCCGTCGATCGACACCACCTTCACGTCGCCCGCCTTCTTGCCGGCGCCCTTGAGGGCGGTGATGGCGCCGAGCGCCATCTCGTCGTTCTCCCCGTAGATGCCGTTGATGTCGGGGTTCGACTGCAGTAGCTGCTCGGTGACTTTCTGCCCGTCCTCGCGCGCGAAGTTGCCCGTCTGTTCAAAGACGACCTGGATGTCCGGCGCGACCTGGGCGATCTGGTCCTTGAAACCGCTCGTCCGCAGCGTGGTCACGTTGTTGCCAGGCGCGCCCAGCAGGATCGCGACCTTGCCCTTGTTGCCCATGGCCTTGGCCATCTCGTCGGCCGCCCGCTTGCCCTGCTCGGCGAAGTCCGACCCGATGAAGGTCAGGTAGTCCTTGCACGGAGTCGCGTTGATCTTGCGGTCGATCGTGATGATCGGAACCTTCTTGGCCGACGCCTTGGCGAAGACGGAATCCCAGCCGTCCGAGTTGAGCGGCGCGATGACCAGGAGCTGAACGCCGGAGTCGATCATCTGCTCGACGTCGCTGATCTGCTTGTTGAACTGCGAGTTCGCGTTCGTGGTGGTGAGGTTGGTGATGCCGAGGTTCTTGGCCTCGTCCTTGATGGACTGGGTCTCGGCGATGCGGAACGGGTTCGCCTCCTTCTCCGACTGGGAGAAGCCGACCTTCGCGGTCTTGAGGTCGATCTTGGAGCCGCCGTACTGGTCGAGCGTGCAGGTCGCGCCGCCCGCGTCCGCGGACTGCACGACCTGGGCGCCGGCTGAGGCCGGGGTGTCGCTCGAGGACGTACCGCTGTCCTCGGACTTCGCGCAGGCGCTGGTGAAGAGAAGGGCCGCACCGAGTATCGCGGCCGCCGGCCGCCAACGGCCGGGGGTAACGCTCATGACAAGTGCTCCTTAGCGGTGGATGTGACATCGGGGAGTAACCACCTAGAAACACATTCACGCACTATCGAACTTTTTCTGTCAAGACACGAGATCATAGACGCGCAGGAACGCACGCAAATCAAGATCGTCTATGTGCCTGGACGCGCACCCGAACAGGATCAAACCATGGATGTCGATGTGCGCGCGACGTCCCAGCGCGCCGACATCGAGGCGAAGAGGCGCCGGGCCTCCTCCGGCCGCTCGCCGCTGAGCACCGCGGCGTCCTCGAGCGCCGAGGCCAGCTCGAGCACCCGGCCGACCTTGCGGTAGTGCGCGGCCGCGGCCAGGGCCGGGGCCGGATCGCCGAGCAGCAGCGCCTGGCAGCGCAGGTCGGCCGCGTACGCCCGGGCCGGTCGGACCTCGCGGGCGGCCTCGGCGGCACAGATCGCGGCGGCCCGATCGGCGATGTCGGGCCGGCCGTGCTTACGGGCCAGCCGCAGCACGTCGGGCAGCCACTGGTGGCGCAACATCATCGGCGCGTACGCGGGTTGCAGCAGCGGGCCGAGCAGATCGAGCGCCTCGGTCGTCCGGCTCTGCTGCTCGGCCGCCAAGGCCCGCGCCACCAGCAGGAAGTCGCAGTTCTCGCGCTCGGCCTCGCTGGCCGGCACGGCGTCGGCCGCGCCCAGGTGGGCCGCGGCCAGGTCGGGCGCATCGCGATGCAGCGCGATCAGCGCGGCCACCCCGTGCAGCAGCATCGTCACCGCGCCCGGTTCGCGCTGACCGTGGAACGTGATCCCCGGACCGTCCTCGGTGACCGCGCCGACCTCGGTCAGCGCCTCGTCCCAGCGGCCCAGCCAGTAATCCTGCACGGCCGTCGCCACCTGCAGCCCGGCCGGCAGGCGCTGCTCGACGGCGAAGTCGGCCGCCACCCGCAACGTCTCCTGCGCCTCGTCCAGCCGGTCGAGGTTCTGCAGCGAGAAGAGCCGGTTGTCGAGCAGATCGAAATAGGTCCCCGCCAGCGCGGGCCGGCCCCGCACCACCTCTAGCGCACGGTCCACATGAGCCAGAGCGCGCTCGTGATCACGCCGGATCGAACTGGTCAGCCAGATCGTCTGCAGGGCAAAAGCGGTCTCGTACGGCTGCCCGGTCGTTACCGCCTCGTCGTGCACCGCCTGCGCCCGCCGCTCGGCCGCATCGAGATCGTCGAGGTCACCGCGGTGGATGTTGGCCAGCAGCACGCGATGCCGCGACCGCCAGATCGCCGGCACCCGCTCGTCGTCGACCGCCTCGCGCAGCATCTGCTCGGCCTCGGCCGTCTCACCCCGCCGGTGGCGCATGGTGGCCAGCAGTTGCCGCATCTCGGCGCGGTCGCCCGGATCGGTGGCCAGGCTCATCGCCTCCTGCGCCTGGTTGACCGGGGTGCGGCCCTGGCGGTATTCGAGACGCACGAGCGCGACGAGCAGGGTCGCCCGCTGGTCGGCCGAGGGCAGCCCGGTGGCGAGCGTGCGCCGGATCAGGTCGCCCGCGATCCCCGGGGCCCGGCGCACCACCGCTGCATGATGGTTGACCAGCCAGTTCAGCACCCACGAGTCGACCACCGGAGCCGAGGCGTCGATCTGCTCGGCGACCCGGGTGAGCGGGCTGCCGCCGGCCGCCAGCACCTCGGCCGCGTGCCGGTGCAGCCCCGCCCGCAGAGCCGGGGGCACGCTGGCCACCAGTGCCTGCCGCAGGAACGGGTGCCGGAAGGCCAGGTCGGTGCCGCTGTCCACCAGCACGGCCGCGGCCAGCGCCTCCTCGAGCGCGCCGACCAGGTCGAGCGCCGAGCGGCCGGTGACCGCCACGACCTCGCTCACCGAGAACTCCGAGCCGAGCAGCGCGGCCAGCCGCAGCACCTCGCGGGTCTCGCCGGAGAGCACCTCGAGCGTGGCGTGCACCGCGTCGAGCAGCGTCTGCGGCGGGTCGACAGTCACCTCGGCCCCGATGTCGGCCCGGCCGCCGCTGATCTCGACCGCGTCGCGTTGCCGCAGCGCCGCGACCAGCTCGCGGGCGAACAACGGGTTGCCGCCGGAGCGGGCGGCGAGCGCGCGCAGGTGCGGGCCCGGTTGCGCGCCGACCAGGGCGGCCACCATGCGGTCGAGGTCGGCCGGGGCGAGCGGGCCGAGGTCGAGCGGCATCCGCTGCCGGGCCAGGACCGTGCGGCGCAAGTCGGCGTGGTGCACGTCGGGCCGAGCCGAGGCGACCAGCAGCAACGGCAGCCGGCCGACCAGGCCGAGCAACCGCTCCCAGACCCGGACGGTCGCGCTGTCGGCCCACTGCATGTCGTCGACCACCAGCACCAGCGGCGAGGTCGCGCAGGCCGAGCGCACCGCGGCCACGATCAGGTCGTCAGCCGGCTCGGCCTCGGGCCCCTGCGGCCGCCGCGACGCCGTCTCCAGGCCCAAGGCACGGTACAAGACCTGCAGCGGTACGCGGGAGCCGAGCTGATCGGCCGCACCCCAGGCCACCCGGCAGCCGAACCGGGCGGCGTCGGCGAACGCGTGGGTGAGCAACTCGGTCTTGCCGATGCCGGGCTCGCCGGAGATCCACACGGCACCCCCGGTGCCCGCGGCAACCGCGCGGACCAGACCTCGAAGATGATCTATTTCGGCCACCCGGCCGACCCAGGAGCGGCCACCGAGCCCGTCCCGGAGCGCCTTGGCGATCGGCGTCGGCACCACCGTGCGCGACGACACCGGGCTCGGCCGGCTCTCACCCGAGCCCGACAGCAACTGCCGCTGCAGCGACCGCAGCGCCGGCCCGGGCTCGATGCCCAGCTCGGCCACGAGCGTGCGCCGGGCCGTCCGGAAGACCTCGAGCGCCTCGCCGTGCCGGCCGGCCCGGTGCAGCGCGCGCATCAGCAACTCGTGCAGCGGCTCGTGCAGCGGGTTGTCGCGGACCAGGGCGGTCAGCTCGGCCACCAGACCGTCGTCGCCGCCGGTCTCCAGCCGCAGCCGGGCCCGCTGCTCGGCAGCGGCCAGCCGCAGCTCGGCCAGTCGCTGCCGGTCGAGCTCGAGAAACGGGCCGGCCAAGGTCGCGTACGCGTCCCCGCGCCACAGGCCGAGCGCCTCGTCGAGCCGCTCGGTGGCCGCGTTGGCGTCGCCGGCGGAGAGCAGCTCGGCGGCGGTCGCCCGCAGCCGCTGGAACCGGGACGAGTCGAGGTCGGCCGGGTCGATCCGCAGCAGGTAACCGCCGGAGCCGGTGCTCAGATTTTCCGGCTGGAGCACCCGGCGCAGACCCGAGACGTACGTGTAGATGCTGCCCACCGCCGTGGCCGGCGGCGAGTCGCCCCAGATCGCGGTGATCAGCTCGTCACGCCCGACCACCCGGCCGGCGTGGGCGGCGAGGACAGCGAGAACCGCCCGCTGGCGGGCCGGACCCAATTCCAGCTCGGCCGGGCCCAGCCAGGCGCGCACCGGTCCCAGCACGCTCACGCGCACGTTCGCCACGTGTCCTCCCGGGTCGGTTCCCTGTCAACATCGAGGGAGACGGGCCGGGTGTCAATGGATAACACAAACCGCACGGACGGGCACTCCTGAGCCGTCGCGCTTCCGTGCGGCGGCCGGCCTCTGCTGAACTGGTTCATCGGACCGCCGTGCGCGATGAAGGATCCGTGAAGGTTCCCTGAAGGCTCGTTTCCGACACTTGCTTCCCTGACGTAGTGGGGAGGCAGCCATGGAACAGATCCGAGTCGCTGTGCAGGCGACGGACCCGCTCAGCCACGCCGGCCTCGCGTCGTTGCTCCAGTTCCGTGGTGACCTCACGCTCCTGCGCAACGCCCAGCGGGCCGAGGCCGACGTCCTGGTGGTGGCGGCCGAGCGGCTGAGCACCGAGGTGGTCGCGACCCTGCGCCGCTCGGGGGCCGAGGGCGGCGCCCCGGTCGTCCTGGTGGTCTCCGACGTCGACGAGAGCGACCTGCTGACCGCGGTCGAGTGCCGGGTGGTGGCGATCCTGCCCCGCGGCGCGGTCTCGGCCGACCGGCTGGCGCACAGCGTGAAGGCCGCCGCCTCCGGGGGCGGGGTGCTGCCCCCCAACCTGGTCGGCGAGCTGCTCAAGCACGTCGAGCGGATGCAGCGGGACGTGCTCACCCCGAACGGGCTGAACGCCTCGGGCCTGACCCCGCGTGAGATCGACGTGCTGCGGCTGATGGCCGACGGGTTCGACACCAACGAGATCGCCGGCAAGCTCTGCTACTCGGAGCGGACCGTGAAGAACGTGATCTACGGCGTCACGCATCGGCTCAAGCTGCGCAATCGGTCGCACGCGGTGGCGTACGCGCTGCGGGCCGGAATGATTTAACCGTTTGCCGGGCCGGGTTTCATAAGGGCATGGACTCACCTCCCAAGCTGAAGCCCGGCGACCGGGTCGCCATCGTCTCGCCCTCGTGGGCCGGCCCCGGGGTCTATCCCGCGGTGCACGAGCAGGCCATGCGCCGGGTCCGCGAGGAGCTCGGACTGGAACCGGTCGAGTTCCCGACCACCCGGGCCACCGGCTCGTCGCCCGGCGAGCGGGCGGCCGACCTGATGGCCGCCTACGCCGATCCGACCATCCGCGCGGTCTTCGCGAGCATCGGCGGCGACGACCAGATCACCGTGCTGCCGCACCTCGACCCGGCGCCGTTCCGGGCCGACCCCAAGCCGTTCTTCGGCTATTCCGACAACACCAACCTCCTGAATTGGCTGTGGATGCACGGCGTGGCCGGCTATCACGGCGGCTCGACGATGGTGCACCTGGGCCGCGGCGGCGGTCTGGAGGAGCCGCACGTGGCCTCGCTGAAGGCCGCGCTCTTCGAAACGGTCGACTTCCCCGTCGTCGAGGTCGAACGGTTCAGTGACGAGGAGATGAGCTGGGCCGACCCCGAGTCGCTGACCCGCTCGGGCCCCCAGGTGCCCAGCCCCGGCTGGGTCTGGCACCAGAGTGACACCGTCGTGACCGGGTCGACCTGGGGCGGCAACCTCGAGATCCTGCACTGGAACCTGGCCGCCTCGCGCTGGATCCGGCCGCCGGCCGACTACGCCGGTTCGATCCTGCTGCTCGAGACGTCGGAGGAGATGCCGCCGGCCGACGAGGTTTTCCGCATTCTGCGCAACGCCGGCGAGCGCGGCCTGCTCGAGCAGTTCCCGGCGGTGCTCTTTGCCACGGCCAAGGCCAGCGCCACGGGAAACCGGCCCTCCCAGGATGACCGGGCCCGTTTCCGCGACGACCAGCGCGAGGCGGCGCTCCGGGCACTGGCCGACTACAACCCGTCAGCGATGGCCGTCTTCGGGATCGATTTCGGACACACCTCGCCGCAGTGGATCCTCCCGTACGGCGGCCGGATGACCGTGGACGGCCCGGCCCGCCGCATCATTGCGCACTTCTGACGGCGTCCTTGGGCTGGATGGGCGGCGCGCACGGGTCGCAGAACGAGCGGGCCGGGGTGTGGGCGGGCAGCTGGGTCGGCACCAGGAAATAGGCCAGCACGGCGCCCGCCACCATCAGCCCGGAGCAGATCATCATGGTGTTGCGATAGACCGGGTGCAGGCTGACGGCATCGGTCAGGTTGCCGCCCCCCAGCCCGGCCGCCAGCGGCAGCACCGCGACCGAGAGCAGGCCGGCCGCCCGGGCCACGGCGTTGTTGACCCCCGAGGCAACTCCCGCGTACGCGTCCTCCAGCGACCCGAGAGCAGTCGAGGTCAGTGGGGCCACCAGCGTCGACAGCCCCAGCCCGAAGACCAGCACCGCGGGCAGGACGTCGCTCCAGTAGTTCGCGTCGGCGCCGATCCGCGCCATCAGCAGCAGGGCGACCGCGCAAATCAACGGGCCCACGGTCATCGGGATGCGCGGCCCGATGCGCTGCGAGAGCGCCCCGGCCCGGGCCGAGAGCAGCAGCATGATCGCGGTCGTCGGCAGCAGCGCTATCCCGCTGGTCAGCGGCGAATAGCCGGACACCACCTGCAGGTTGACCACGAACAGGAAGAAGACCCCGCCGTTGGCCGCGTAGACCACGAAGGTGACCAGGTTGGCCCCGCTGAAGACCGCGTTGCGGAAGATGCGCATGGGCAGCATCGGGTGCGGGGAACGCTGCTCGACCAGCACAAATGCGACCATGGCGGCCACACCGATGGCCAGCGAGACCAGGACGACCGGGTCGCCCGGGCCGTTCGCCGGCCAGGCCGTGAAGCCGTACGTGAGACCGGCCAGGCCCACCGCGCCGAGCAGCACCCCGGTGTAATCGATCTGGCGGGCGGCCGACGGGTTGCGCGACTCGGGCACGTGCCGTGCCGCCACCAGCAGCACGAGCACCGCGAGCGGCACGTTGATCAGGAAGATGTAGCGCCAGCTGCCGATCTCGACCAACCAGCCGCCGAGGAACGGACCGGCCGCGCCGCCGATGCCGCCCAGACCCGACCAGGCGCCAATCGCCTTGGACCTGTCCTCCCGGGTGAAGGACGCCTCGAGAATGGCCAGCGCCCCCGGGGTGAGCAGGGCGCCGCCGATGCCCTGGAGCACCCGGGCGGCGATCAGCGTCTCGACGTTGGGCGCCAGACCGCAGAGCAGCGAGGCGAGGGCGAACCAGGCGATGCCGATCATGAAGATCCGCTTACGGCCGAACCGGTCGCCCAGCGAGCCGCCCAGCAGCACCAGCGAGGCCAGGCTCAGCGCATAGCCGTTGACCGTCCACTGCAGGCCGGCGGCGTCCGACTCGAGATCGCGCCCGATCGCCGGCAGCGCGATGTTGACGACCGTCGAGTCGATGAAGGCGAGGCTCGAGCCGAGCACGGTGGCCAGCAGGACCCACCGCCCGGCAGTCGTGCTGTACCGGACCGGTTCGCCGGCGGTGAGATCCATGCGGCCGACACTAGTCCCGGCCGACGCCCCCAGGCATCCGTAGTCTGACTGCTCAGGGGGGCAGATGCGCACGTACGTGCACATGCGCCGGGATGTGCACGTACGTGCGCATGGGAAAGAGGGCCGCAGGCCACCGAGCACGTCGGGCGATGTGTGGCGGCGCTGGGTAAAACGTGAGCCTAGGGTGGGATGCATGATGCGTGCAGCCGTCTTCAGTGAGCCAGGTCCCGCGTCCGTTCTCCAGATCGCCGAGCGGGATCTGCCGCTCGCGGGGCTGGGCGAGGTCCGGGTGCGGATCGTGCTCTCCGCGGTCAACCCGACCGACACCGGCACCCGGGCCGGCCGGGGGGTGCCCGACGGGATCTCGCCGCCGCGCGTGCCCAACCAGGATGGCGCGGGCGTCGTCGACGCGGTCGGGGACGGGGTGACCGGGTTCGAGCCGGGCGACCGGGTCTGGGTGTGGGACGCCGCCTACGGTCGCGAGAACGGCACCGCTCAGGAGTACGTGGTGCTGCCCGTGCGCCAGGTGGTGCGCATGAACGAAGACGTCCCGTTCGAGGTCGGCGCCGACCTGGGCATTCCGGCGCTCACCGCGCACCGCTGCCTCACGCTGGCCAGCGACGGGCCCGACCGGCTCGCGCCCGGCGCGCTCGAGGGCCGCACGGTGCTCGTGGCCGGTGGCGCGGGTGCGGTCGGCAACGCGGCGATCCAGTTGGCCAAGTGGGCCGGCGCGACCGTGCTGACCACCGTCTCGTCGAAGGAGAAGGCCGACCTGGCCGCGTCGGCCGGGGCCGACGCGGTGATCAATTATCGCGAGGAGGACGTGGCGGCGCGGGTTCGCGAGCTGAGCGAGACCGGCCCGCAGATCATCGTCGAGGTCAACACGGAGAACCTGCGCCTCGACCTCAGCGTGGTGGCGCCGGGCGGCAACATCGCCATCTACGTGGCCGGCGAGGTGACGATCCCCAGCTTCAAGGCGATGCTCAAGAACGTCAGCCTCGACTTCGTGCTGACCTACACCACCTCGGTGCCGGAGAAGGACAATGCCGTCGCCGCGGTGGCCGAGGCGGTCAATTCCGGCGCCTTCCGGGTGGGGGAGGAGGCCGGGCTGCCGATCCTGCGCTACCCGTTCGAGCGGGTGGCCGATGCCCACGAGGCGGTCGAGGGCAACGCCGTCGGCAAGGTCGTCATCGAGGTGACCGCGCCGTAAGGAGCAGCGCCTCCGCGACTCGCTGCACTCCGCGGCCGTCCACCGCCGACCAGGCCCGCCGGGCCAGCTCGGTGCGGGCGGCCGCGTCGGTGAGCAGGCCGCTCAGCGTGTCGACGGCCTCCACGCCCAGGTGGCCCAGGCGGCCGAGCCCGGCGCCGTAGCCGCGGGCGATCGTCCGGTCGTACCCCAGGATCTGGTTGTCGACGACCCAGACCAGGGCGGCCGGCAGCCCGAGGCAGAGCAGCTCCCAGGTCGACGTGCCGCTGGCGCTCACCGCGAGGTCGGCCTCGGCCAGCAGCTTGGGCAGGTCGTCGGTGGGCGGGATGATGTCGAACCGCTGTCCCTCGCCCGGCACGACGGCGTGCAGCTCGTCGCGCAGGCTCTCGTTGGCCCCGATGATGGTGGCGTCGAACGGCACGCCGGTCTGGGCGAGCAGCACGGCGATCTCGGGGGCGGCGCGATAGGCGTCGGTCCCGCCGAAAAAGGCCACGACCTTGGGCGTACGCCCGTCGGTGTGCACCGGCGGCGCCGGCGGCCGCAGCTGACGCACCGAGCCCCGCAGCAGCGCGTAGTCGAGCCCGGCCAGGCCCAGCGCATCGTCGACCGTGATCACCGAGTCGAGGTTCTGGTCGACGTAGATGTCCGCCGTCTGCCCGCGGAAATCGCCGTCCACGATGGCGAGCACCGGCAGGCCGGTCTCGCGCACCGCCACCGAATGCGCGGGCGGCAGCATGTAGGAGTCGATGACCAGCGCGTCCAGCCCGAGCTGCTCGACCGCCGCGACCAGACCCTCGGGGTCGAGCGGCGGCGGGTGCCAGGGCAGGCCGCGCTGCGTCAGCTGGGTCTCGGCCCACTCGACGCCGCCCAGGTCGCTCAGGAAACGCACCTCGACGCCGCGGGCGACCAGCTCCTCGGCCAGGGCGACGCACCGGACGAGGTGCCCGACGCCGGTGCGAGCACCGGCGTCGCAGCGAATGCCGACGACCGTCACTTACGCCTGCACCAGGGCCTTCTGCAGGACGTGGGCGTTCAGCTCGGTGAGGTCGGGGCGACCGGCCAGCCAGGTGGCGAGCTCGCGCACCGAGATCGGCTCGTCGCCGAACTGGCCGGCGATCGCCTCGATGAGCTTCCAGTCGTCCTCGGTGTCGAGCGTGAGCCGCAGGTGCGACAGGTCGGGCTGCATGGTCAGCCCGATCACGTCGAACTCGTCGGCGTGGGTGTAGATGTACGACGTCACGTGCGTGCGGTGGTGCTCGCTGGCCAGCGCGTCCACCGCCCGCAGCACCGGCGTCCGCACGACCTCGACGTCCAGCCCGCGGGGCAGGGTGCGCGCGATCGACGTGGTCATGTAGTCGACGCCGGACGCCGTGAAGACCCGGTGGGCCAGGGCGACCAGGTGCGGGTCGAGCAGCGGGCAGTCGGCGGTGAACCGCATGACGATGTCGCTCTCGTGCTTGTCGAGGACGCCGAGGAACCGGGTCAGCACGTCGTCGACCGGGCCGCGGTGGCAGGGGATGCCGATCGCGGCGCACTCGGCCACGACGGCGTCGTCGGCCGGCTCGATGGTGGTCGCCACGACGAGCGTGTCGAGGACCCCGCTCTGCTGCGCCGCCCGGACCACGCGCTCGAGGACGCTGCGGCCGCCGAGTTTGCGCAGCACCTTGCCGGGAAGGCGCGACGAGCCCATCCGTGCCTGGATGATGCCGAGGGTTGTCATTTAAGTCCTTTTCGAAGGCGGTTCCGTGCCTTACGGGCGACGCCGACGCCGAGCTTCGCGACGCGGAAGCTCACCGAGCCGCTGAAGACAGCGATCTGCTTGCGGGCCTTGCGAAGTTCCTTGTCCCGTTTGTCGAGCTCACGCTCGTACCACTGGGCGCGGGAGGTGGCGTCGGCGATCTGCCGGCGTAGGGCCCGCAACTGCTCTTCGTGCTCGCGGCGAGAGTCCGGCAAGGGGAGCTCTTCGTCGGCCGGCAACGCCGGGACGTCGTCGGGCAGGCCCGCGGCACCGTGCAGAGTCGAAGTCAAGGTCTGGAGATCGGTGGCGGCGGGCCAGGGGTGTGCGTAACCCCCACCGAGAAGTGTCTGGGCGAACCGGCGGATCACGTCGGTCTGCGGGGGGATGCTGGGGTCGAGCAGGGCGTACGTGTCCTGGTGAACCACGACGTTGTCGGCGGTGGCGGTGGGCAGGGCCGTGGCCCAGCCGACGAGCAACCGGCGCAGCACCGGCAGGTCGTGCCGCAGCCCGGCGCCGAGCAGCAGCTCCTCGAGCAGCCGGCCGGCGGGCAGCGGACCGTTCAGCGCGGACACCTCGCGGCCCGGGGCCTCGCGCAGCACGCGGCGGACCCACTGACCCTCGGGGCCGGGCGCCAGCTCGATGACCGGGCCGTCGCCGGCGAGCACGGGCGGCAGGTTGAGCGCGGCCGACGGGCGTGGCGCCCGGTGCGAGACGACCAGCCAGGAGGCGGCGAACTCGGGGCCGAGGCCACCGCGGACGGCGGCCGCGGCGAGCCGGCGGGGGTCGCTGAGCACGGCCTTCTCGGCGTACGCCTGACCGACCGCCCCCGCCGCGACGGCGGCCAACGCATCGGCCGGCCCGTCCTGCAGCGCGTTCGGGGTGGCGATCAGCGTGGGCGCCTCGGGCACCGGCCAGGCCGCGCCCAGCCAGTCGACCGCGAGACCCTCGGCGGCGAGCTTGCCGGCCAGCCGGGTCGGGTTGCCGGGCTTGGTGTCGAACTCGCCGAGCGGACGCCAGGCGCTGTCGGTCTGGGCCGAGGTGGCGGTGGCCGGGTCGACGAGCCGGTGCACGCCCAGCTCATTTTCGACGGCGAGCAGCAGCGTGCCGCCGGGGCGCAGGACGCGCTTGAGGGCCTGGAGGCTCTCGGCCCAGTCGAGCTGCGCGTCCTCGACCGAGCAGAGCCGGTCGAGCCCGTCGAGGGCGACGACGACGTCGTACCGCTCGGCGGTGGTGAGTTTGGCCAGGGTGCCGCAGAGCACGGTCAGCCCGCGGGCGTCCAGCTCGATGGCCTCGGGCTCGGAGCGGACCAGGCAGGTGACCGTCGACCGGGCGGCGACCGCGTCGATCAGCGCATCGGTGTGCGGGCCGGCCACCAGCACCTCGGCGCCCGCGGGGAGCTGGTCGACCAGGTAGGCGAAGAGGGCACCGCCGGCGCGTGCGCGGTCCTCGGTGAAGGACGGCATCTCACCCCCGATCATCTCGATCATGCGGGCGCCCCGGCTCGCACGGTCTCCGCCGCAGCGGGATCGGCAGTGTAATACGGCGTCCAGCCCAGCATCGCGCGCAGCTCCGCGGGCGAGGCCAGATAGCCCTGGCCCAGCTCGCTCATCGCCGACGCCCGGGCCGCCGCCAGGTCGAGGTGCTTGCCGTGCAGCTCCGGCCAGCTGCGCCGGATGCGGTCGGCGGTGGGCCGGTGCTCCTTGTCGAGGTGCATCGGGTCACCGTAGACGGCGGGCTCACACCCGGCCGCGACGCCGTGGAAGATCGCACTGCTCAGCCGGTTGGACGCCACCCGCTTGTGCTTGCGCAGCTCGACCAGCTGGTTGTCGAGGAAGTCGATGTCGGTGTCGCGCCACTGGTAACCGCGGTAGCCGTGGCAGATCACCCGCCCGTACTTCTCGTACTCGGAGCGGACCTGATCGTTGCGGAACTCGTGCCAGTAGAGACAGAAGGTCACCGGGCCGCCCTGCTCGGTTTCCATGATCTCGTCCACCTGCCGCTGGTGATCGCCCGCGATGTGCTGGCCCTCCCAACCGTGGAAGGGATACCAGATGGTGCCCTCGCGGGGCTGCGGTTCGGGTTCCGGGCGCATTGTGAGCAGGTAAAGAAAGGGAGCGCCGACGACCGTGGCCTGCCGGCGCCCCATCGACCAGGCCCGGCGACGGGTCTGCTCGGAAAAGACGAAGATCGGGCGGCCCGGCACGTACGGCGTGCCGGCGCCCAGCCCGTCGACCACGTTCCACCCGTGCTGCAGGTAGCCGTTGATCCGGGGCGGATGCTCCCGATCAAGACCGCAGTACTCGGCCAGGATGTGTGCGTGGCCGTAGAAGTGGTTGGCGTGGTGCACCCGCTAGCTCCCGAGAATGGTCCGCAGCGTCTCCACGACGCGATCTTGGTCGGCGTCGGAGAGACCGACGAAGAGCGGCAACGATAGCTGCTCGGCATAGAAGGTCTCAGCCACGGGGCACATGCCACGCCGGTAGCCCAGATCTTCGAAGACCGGGTGCCAGTAGACGGGGATGTAGTTGACCTGGACTCCGATGCCCGCCTCGCGCATGCGTTCGAAGACCTCGCGGCGCCGGCCGTCGAGCACCCGCACGGGGTACAGGTGACGCAGCGGGTCGACGCCGTCACGCTGGATCGGCAGGCGCAGCCCCGGCACGTCGCCCAGGAGAGCGTCGTACCGGGCGGTGAGCTCCTGCCGGCGGGCCTTGAACGACGCCAGCCGCTTGAGCTGCGAGCTGCCCAGGGCGCAGAGCACGTCGGGCAGCCGGTAGTTGTTGCCGAACTCGTGCACCTCGTAGAACCAGGCGCCCTCGTCGGGATGACGGAGGTCTTCGCGCACCACGCCGATGGTGCGGAAGGTGCGCGCCCGCTTCAGCAGGTCGGGCCGGATCGACGCGACGGCGCCGCCCTCGGCCGTGGTCATGTTTTTCGTCGGGAAGAACGAGAAGGTCGTCAGGTCGGCCAGCGTGCCGACCGGGCGGCCGTGCACGGTCGAGCCGATCGAGTGCGCGGCGTCGCCGATCAAGACCGCGCCGACGCCCTCCGAGATCTTGCGGAGAGCGTCGTAGTCGGCCGGATGACCCGCGTAGTCGACCGCACCGATCGCCTTGGTGCGCGAGGTGACGGCCGCCTCGACGGCGGCCGGGTCGATGTTCGCCGTCTCGTCCTCGATGTCCGCGAAGACGATCTTGGCGCCCAGCAGGGTGGCCGCCGAGGCCGTGCCGACGAACGTCATCGGCGTGGTGACCACCTCGTCGCCGGTGGTGACACCGGCCGCCGCGTACGCCGTGTGCAGCGCGGTCGTCCCGTTGGTGACGGTGACCGCAGGGGCGCCCACGACGGCCTCGATGTCGGCCTCGAACTGGGCGACCCGGGGGCCGGTGGTCAGCCAGTCGCTGCCGAGGGCGTCGACGACCGCATCCACGTCGGACTGGTCGATCGACTGCCGCCCGTACGGCAGCATCAGCTCTCCTCGAGCAGCTTGCGCATGTCGTCGACCGAGAGCCACAGGTCGTTGTTGTCCGAACGGTAGTTGAAGCCGTCGGCGACCTCTTCGCCACCCGTCGGGGTCTCGTAGCCCCAGCTGGCCACGACCGGCTGCACCACGTAGCGGTCAGGGAAGCGCAGCGTGCGACGGCTGTCGTCGGAGGCGATCATCTCCTCGTGGAGTTTCTCGCCCGGCCGGACACCCATCTCGTGGGTCGGCGAGTTGGGCGCGACGGCCTCGATCAGGTCGAGGATCCGCATGCTCGGGATGCGCGGCACGAAGAGCTCGCCACCCTGCATGATGTCGAACGAGTCGACGACGAACTTCACGGCTTGGGGCAGCGTGATCCAGAACCGGGTCATCCGCTTGTCGGTCACCGGCAGGCTCTTGCCCTCGGCGGCGAGCTTGCGGAACAGCGGGACGACCGAGCCGCGGCTGCCCATGACGTTGCCGTAGCGCACCACGGCGAGGCGGGTCGGGTGGGTCGCGGCGTAGTGGTTGCCGGCGATGAAGAGCTTGTCGGCGACGAGCTTGGTCGCGCCGTACAGGTTGATCGGGCTCGAGGCCTTGTCGGTGGAGAGCGCGACGACCTTCTTGACGCCCTTGTCGATCGCGGCGTCGATCACGTTCTGTGACCCGTTGATGTTCGTTTCGACAAACTCGGACGGGTTGTACTCCGCGGTGTCGACCTGCTTCAGGGCGGCGGCGTGCACCACGTAGTCGATGTTGTGCATGGCCCGCTCGAGGCGCGCCTTGTCACGGATGTCGCCCAGGAAGAAGCGCAGGCGGGGGTCGTCACCGAACATCTGGCGCAGCTCGTACTGCTTCAGCTCGTCCCGGGAGAACACGACGATGCGCTGGGGGTCCAGATGGGTGAGGGCGTAGTTGAGGAACGCCTTCCCGAAGGACCCGGTGGCACCGGTGACCAGGATCGATGATCCGCTGAGTACAGACACTTTAATTTCTCCCGGGGGGTGGGACAGGACGCAGTACGAGCCGGAAGCATAACCAGCCGACCTGCCGATTTGCGGTCCAACCTCAAAGGCAAACCTTAGTTCACCCGGGGTTCGGATAGCATTGGCAGTGCGTTCCGCAAGTACAACGAGGTTAAGAATCCTCTGTTCACCCAGCCCCCTTGGAGATCCCCTGTGAGTGACCTGCAGAGACTGCGCGAGGCGTTCCGCACCGCACTGGACCTTCCGGCGGACGCTCCCGTGGACGACCTGCGATACCAGGACAACGAGAAGTGGGATTCCCTCGCGCACATGTCTCTGGTGGCGGCCATCGAGGACGAGTTCTCCGTGATGATTGACACAGACGACGTCATCAACATGTCTAGCTTCACCGAGGCGATCAACATTCTCGGTAAGTACGGGGTTGACATCAATGAGTAACCGGGCGGCCCTGGTGACAGGTGCCTCCCGCGGTATCGGCCGGGCCACGGCCACGCGTCTCGCGGAGCAGGGGCACGACCTCGTGCTGCACGGCCATCGCGCCGATGCGATCGCGGCCGTCGCCGAGGAACTCGCCGCCAAGTATGGCGTGACCGCCGTCAGCGGCCATGGTGACATCGCCGACCCGGCGACCAGCAAGGCGCTCATGCAGCTCGCCTTCCAGACCTTCAAGCGGCTGGACGCGCTGGTGGTCAACGCCGGCACGCACGCCGCCGGCATGCTCGGCATGACCGACGACGCGACCATCCAGCGGCTCTTCGCGGTCAACTCGGCCGGCGCCGCGTTCACCCTGCGCGGTGCGGCCCGGCTGCTGGCCCGGGGTAACAGCCCGGCCGTCGTCCTGGTGTCGTCGATCACCGCCTCGCGCGGCATCGCCGGCCAGGCCGTCTACGCCGCCTCCAAGGCCGCGGTGGCCGCCCTGGCCAAATCGGCCGCGAAGGAGTTCGGGCCGCAGGGCATCCGGGTCAACGCGATCGAACCGGGCTTCATCGCCACCGACATGCTCGACACCCTCGACGACAAGGGCCGGGCGGAACGCGTCGCCGACACCGCGCTGGGCCGGCTGGGCGAGGCCGACGAGGTCGCCGACGTGATCGCGTTCCTCCTCTCCGAGCAGGCCCGGTTCGTGACCGGCCAGGTGCTCGGGGTCGACGGAGGATTGACGCTGTGAACCTGCTCCACCCCGGTGCCCGCGTGATCGACGCGGCCACCGGCGAGACGCTGACCGAAGACCTGGTCGAGGCGGCCGCGGCCGAGCTGGCGGCCGGCCCCGGCGGGGTGGTCTTCCTGCCGATCGAGACCACCGTGGCGTCGATCGCCCGCTATCTGGCGGCGTTCCGGCTGGGCCGCCCGGTCGTGCTGCTCGACCCGGACGGTGACCACGCCGATCTGATCGAGCGCTACACCACCACCGAGGTGCACCCCGACCTGGCTCTGCTGCTCACGACCAGCGGCTCGACCGGCAACCCCAAGCTGGTGCGGCTCTCGGCCGACGCCGTGCGGGCGAACGCCGAGCAGATCGCCGAGGTCCTCGACATCACGGCCGACGCGGTGGCCATCACGACGCTGCCGCTCTTCTACTCGTACGGCATGTCGGTCCTGAACTCGCATTTGATCAAGGGTGCGACGGTCGTGCTCGAGCGCACCGGCATCGTGCAGCGCGACTTCTGGACGGCGGTGAACGAGCACGGCGTCACCTCGATGGCGTTCGTGCCCTCGCAGTACGAAATGCTCCGCCGGCTGCGCTTCGACCCGGCGAAATACCCCACGCTGCGCAGCCTGACCCAGGCCGGTGGCCGGCTGCGGGCCGACCTGGTGACCGATTTCGCCCAGCGGATGACGACCGTCGGCGGCCGGTTCTACGTCATGTACGGCCAGACCGAGGCCGCGCCCCGGATGGCCACCCTGCCGCCGGCCCGCATCGAGGAAAAGCTCGGCTCGGTCGGCCCGGCTCTGCCCGGCGGCACCTTCACCATCGAGAACGACGAGGTCGTCTATCGCGGCCCCAACGTCATGATGGGCTACGCCGACACCGCGGCCGATCTCGCGCTCGGCGACGAGCAGGGTGGCGTACTCCACACCGGTGACCTCGGTCGCGTCGACGACGAGGGCTTCCTGTTCATCACCGGCCGGTTGAAGCGGATGGGCAAGGTCTTCGGTGTCCGGATCAACCTGGACGACGTGGAGAAGAACTTCCCGGTGGCCGCCGTGGCCGGCGACGACAAGCTGCAGGTCTTCGCCGAGGGCATTTCGGACGACGAGGCACGCGGGCTCCGCACCAAGATCGCCGAGTGGCTCGGGACACATTCCTCCGGCGTCGTAGTGCGTAGTGTTGACGCGCTGCCGTTGCTGCCCAACGGCAAGATCGACTATCGGGCGCTGGAGTCTTCGTTGTGAGTGTCTTCACCCTGCCTCAGGCGGCGAAGGAGGAGCTTCTTCTCAAGGAGCTCACCACGCTGACCGAGCACCACCGGGAGAACTGCGAGCCGTACGATCGGATTCTCGCGGCGTCGGGCTATCAGCCCGCCACCTCGGTCGCGGGCCTGCCCTGGCTGCCCGTGCGGCTCTTCAAGAACCTCGAGCTCAAGAGCATCCCGGACGACCAGGTCTACAAGGTCCTCACGTCCAGCGGCACGACCGGCGGCGAGGTCAGCCGGATCTACCTCGACAAGGCCGCGGCCGCCGAGCAGACCCGCAAGCTGGGCGCCACCGTGCAGAGCGTGCTCGGCCCCAAGCGGCTGCCGATGATCCTGGTCGACACCAAGGCCATGCTGAAGGACCGCAAGTCGTTCAGCGCCCGCGGCGCCGGAGTGCTGGGCATGTCCAACTTCGGGCGCAACCACGTCTGGGCGCTCGACAACGAGGGCCACGTCGACCTCGAGGCGCTCAAGGGCTTCCTCGAGAAGTACGGCGACGAGCCGTTCCTCATCTTCGGCTTCACCTACCTGGTCTGGCTGCACCTCTACGAGGTGGCGAAGGACAACGGGCTCGACCTCAGCAACGGCGTCCTGATCCACTCGGGCGGCTGGAAAAAGCTGGTCGACCAGGCCGTCTCGCCCGAAGAGTTCCGCAAGCGGCTGGCCGGCGTCGGGCTCACCAAGGTGCACAACTACTACGGCATGATCGAGCAGATCGGCACGATCTTCCTCGAGGGCCCGACCGGTGGCGCACTCTACTGCCCCGACTTCGCCGACATCGTGGTGCGCGACCCCCACACGTGGGAGGAGCTGCCGCCCGGTAAGCCCGGCCTGCTCGAGGTGATCAGCACCCTGCCGACGTCGTACCCCGGGCACGTCCTGCTCACCGAGGACCTCGGCGTGGTGCACGGCATCGACGACGGGGACTGGCCCGGCAAGCGCTTCTCGGTGCTCGGCCGCCTCCCGCGGGCCGAGGCTCGCGGCTGCTCCGACACGTACAGGGAGGCCGCGTGATCCAGTACCGCTTCGGCGCCGAGGGTGACCTCACCGCCCCCTCCGACGACCGGCTCACCGTCGGCGACCCCCGGGTCATCGACTTCCTGGGCAAACTGGCCCGTAAGCTGCTCGCCCCGGCCGTCGCCCGGCGGCACCCCGAGCTGGGCTCGCTCGGGTTCTTCCTGCGCCCGACCGAGCTGCACCGCACGGTCACCCACCTGCAGCGGGACGACGCGCTGGTCTTCCCGCGGGGCAACGTCTTCCACATCCCGCCGGCCAACGTCGACACGATCTTCGTCTACTCGTGGGCGCTCTCCGCGCTGTCCGGCAACCACAACGTGGTCCGCATCTCGGAGCGCTCGGCGACCGCGGCCGACACGATCCTGACCGCGCTCAACGAGGTGCTGGCCGAGGCCGACCCGGTGATCGGGCGCACCCAGCGCATGATCACGTACGGCCGGGACGACGCGGTCACCGGCGCGCTCAGCCAGTGGGCCGACCTGCGGGTGATCTGGGGCGGCGACTCCGCCGTGGAGGCGATCCGCAAGCACCCGCTGCGCCCCTCGGCCCGCGACCTGACCTTCCCCGACCGCACGTCGTGGGCGGCCCTGTCGGCCGACGGCTGGCGGGCGGCCGACCCGGCCAGGAAACGCGCCGCGGTGCTCGGCTTCACCAACGACTCGTACTGGTTCGACCAGGCCGCCTGCTCCTCGCCGCGCACGGTCTTCCTGATCGGGGAAAACACCGAGGACGTCCGGGCCGAGTTCATCGAGCTGCTGCTCAAGACGGTCGACCAGCGCGGCTGGGAGATCGACGCCGCGATGGCCGTGGAAAAGCGGGTGAACGCGTACGGGATGGCCGCGACCGGGGCGATCTCGGCGATGGAGTTCCCGGCCAACTCGGTCACGGCCATGTCGCTGATCACGGTGCCGGACGCGCCACGCCGCTGGATCGGGGCCGGGGCGTTCCCGTTCGCCGAGGTGGGCTCGCTGCTCGAGCTGGTGCCCGCGATGAACCGGCAGGACCAGACGTTCAGCCACTTCGGCTTCACGCACGACCAGCTGCGCGAGTTCGCGGTGGCCCTCGGCGGGCGTGGTGTCGACCGGATCGTCCCGTTCGGGTCGGCCCTGACCTTCGGTTCCCTGTGGGACGGCTACGACCTTCCGCGCGAGTTCACCCGGTTGACGACACTCGTCGAGTGACCGCCGTGCTCGAGAAGGTCGAGGCGGCGCCGACCGCGCGCCCCCCGGCCGTCTCCCGACGCCGATCCTCGGTTTACCGCCGTGTGCGGTTGCCGCTGGCCATCCTGCCCTGGCTCTTCCCGGCCGTGGGCCTCGTGCTGGCGCTGCTCAACACGGGCGTCTCAGGCCGGGACATCGCTCTCTACTCGTTCTATTTCGCGGTCGACATCGTGCTGCCCGGGACCCTGGTGTTCCGGGCCCTGCGCGGCAGCCGCGGCAACGTGCCCGAAGATCTGGGCCTCGGCGCCGCGACCGGCATGCTGCTCATGATCTGCGGCTGGGCGCTGGGCGCGGCCACCGACAAGCAGGCGCTTCTGCCCTGGTGGCCGGCGCTGCTCGTGGTGCCGTTCCTGGCCGTGCCCAAGCTGCACAAGCACTGGCGGGTCAGCCGGCCGCGCCCGCTGCCGCTGCGCTGGTCGTGGTTGGTCGCGGCCGGGCTGCTGCTGCTGGTCGGCTCGGAATACCCCAACTGGACGACCACCCCGCTGCCGCCGGCCGGGGGAGTGCTCTACCAGGACCTCATGTATCACCTGGCGCTCGTGCACGAGATGATGCGCGGAATCCCGTTCCAGGTGCCGCAGATGTCCGGCGTCCCGCTGCACTACCACTACCTCTCCGACGCCGACATCGCCACGGCCAGCATGATCACCAAGATCGACCCGTCGATCGTCCTGCTGCGGCTCTGGATCGTCCCCGTCGCCGGAACGGCGGTGCTGGTGATGGCGGCGCTGGCCCGCTCGCTCAGCGGCAAGTGGTGGGCCGGCGCGCTCGGCGGCACGACCGCGATCCTCGGCCTGCCGCTGCTGCTGGGCTCGGCCACCACCCCGCTCGGCGTCAACCCGGTCAGCGCGTGGAGCCCCTCCCAGACGTACGCGATCCCGCTGCTCGCCCTGATGGTCACGCTCGCCGTCGACGTGCTGCGCGGCAAGCCGCTGGGCTGGGCCTGGTTGATGGTCTTCCCGCTCGCGCTGGCCTGCGCCGGCGCCAAGTCGAGCGCGCTGCCCCCGTTCCTGGCCGGGCTGCTCGCCGCGGCCGTGGTGATGCTGTTCCGCTACCGGCGCCGGCTCCTCGCGACGATGGCGCTGTTCGGCCTCACGATCGCTGGTGTCGTGCTCGGCTTCCGCTTCTTCGCGGGCGGTGGCGCCGGCACCCTGGGCTTCCAGCCGCTCGCCATCCTGCAGTGGGTCGTGCCCTACCACGACACCATCGGGCACGAGGACGTCATCGACCGCACCCGCTTCCTGCCGTACGGGGTGGAGACGGCCGGCACCGCGGGCCGGCTCTTCATCGCCGGGATCCTGATCTGGTGGCTGATCATGCAGGCGCCCCGGATGCTCGCCCTGGCCGGCATCGTCACCGGGCGCACCAAGACCGAACCCGCGATGTGGCTGCTGGCCGGCATGACCGCGGCCGGGGCCGGCGCCACCTGGCTGCTCTGGCACCCGTCGGCCAGCCAGATCTACTTCTACATGGGCGCGGCGCCGTTCGGCACGGTCGCGGTCGCCTGGCTGATGGCCGACCGGGCCCGCAGCTGGCGGCCGGTGCTGGCCGGGGTGCTGGCCGGCGGCATCTGGGCCCTGATCGCCCCGCAGATGTACCCGCCGCAGGTCCCCCGGGTGATCCGCTGGGGTCTCGTGCTCGCCGAGCCCCTGGTCCGCACGACGATCGTGGCCGTCGGCGTGGCCGCGATCGCGCTGATCCTGCGTCGCGTCTTCACCGGCCGCACCCCCTGGCAGGCCCTGCCGGCCGCCTTCCTCGCGGCGGTGCTCGGCGCCGGGCTGATCGGCGGCGCCCAGCGCCAGATCCAGGAGGTCGACGTGGCGCTCTCGGCGGCGCCCCCGCCGGCCGAGGAGGACCCCGGAAAACTGATCCTGCCCGAGGAGATGGAAGCGGCGATGTGGCTCGACGCCAACTCCGGCCGGGACGACGTGGTCGCCACCAACGTGCACTGCACGCCGATCGACTGGACCTCCGGCTGCGATGCCCGGGCGTTCTGGGTGGCCGGGCTCGGCGGCCGGCGTACGGTGATCGAGAGCTGGGCCTACACCGACGAGGCGGTCTCGCAGGACGGGGTGAACGGCGAGCGGTACATGCGCCAGCCCGCGCCCGACATCATGCGTTTCCTGCTCAACCAGCGGGTCTTCGCCAAGGGGCAGCCGGAGGACATCGCCGAGCTGAAGCGCCTTTATAACGTGAAATGGCTCTTCGCCGACGATCGGGCGGCCGGGGGAGTCTCGGGCAACCTCAGCCAGGTGGCCACGCTGCGGCACACTGCGGGGCCGGTTTCCATTTACGAGTTGCCCTGATCCGTACGGTGGGGTTAACCCTACCGTCGATCCGGCGGTGAGCAGGATCGGAACGGAGGCCGCCGATGCCTAACGTCAACGGCATGACGACGTACGCCTCCCCCGCGCCCTCACCGGCCGTGCGGCTGCTCAAGCAGCTCGGCATCGACACTCAGTACGTGCTCGTCGGTTTCCCGCTCGGCATCCTGACGGTCACGCTCTGCATGACGCTCTTCTGGACCGGGCTGGGGCTGTCGTTCATCTGGGTCGGCCTGCCGATCCTGATCGCGACCTTCATGATGTCGCGCGGTTTCGCCACCCTGGAACGCCTGCGGATCCGGCCGGTGCTGGGCAGCGCCGTCCCGCATCCGCAGTACAAGAAGGCCGTCGAGGGGGGCGTGGTGCGCAAGGTGCTCACCCCGATCACCGACGGCCAGTCATGGCTCGACCTGGTGCACGGCATGTTCCGGTTCATCCCGAGCACGGTCGCCGTCAGCTTCGTTATCACCTGGTGGTCGGCCGCGGTCACTGGCCTCACCGTCCCGCTCTGGGACTGGGCGATCCCGCGCGGCCCCGACGACACCGACCTGCCCGAGCTGCTCGGCATGGGCAGCGACACCAGCACCCGGCTGATCCTCTACTTCGCGATCGGGGTCTTCTTCGCCGGCACGCTCTACCCCGTGGTGCGGGCGTCCGCGCTGCTCGAGGCGTACTTCGCCCGCGGCCTGCTCACCGGCGTGGGCGAGCTGCGCGAGCAACTCGCCGTGGCCACCGAGGCCCGCGACGTCGCCCAGGCGCAAAAGGCTGCCGCGGTCTCGGCCGAGGCCAACGCCCTGCGCCGGCTCGAGCGTGACATCCACGACGGCCCGCAGCAGCGCCTGGTGCGGCTCGCGATGGACCTGGGCCGGGCCGAGCAGCAGTTCGCCACCGACCCGGACGCGGCCCGGGCCACCGTCGCCGAGGCCCTGGCCCAGACCCGCGAGACGCTCGACGAGCTGCGCGCCCTGTCCCGCGGCATCGCCCCGCCGATCCTGGTCGACCGTGGGCTGCAGGCCGCGCTCACCGCCCTGGCCGGACGCTGCACCATCCCGGTCGACCTGGACGCGCCGCAGATCGAGCGGCTGGAGCCCTCGCTCGAGTCGACGGCCTACTTCGTGGTGGCCGAGGCGCTGACAAATGTGGCCAAGCACAGCAACGCCAACGAGGTCCAGGTGAGCGTCCGGCGCAACGGCACCGGCCTGATGGTCATGGTGGCCGACGACGGGGTGGGCGGGGCCAGCCTGGCCAAGGGGCACGGTCTGGCCGGGCTGGACGACCGGGTGCGCGCGGCCGGCGGGGTGCTCGACGTGGAAAGCCCGGCCCGGGGAGGGACCAGGCTCACCGCGGCCCTGCCCCTCTTCTGAACCGAATGTCTGACAGCATGGCGACATGCGGGTAGTAATTGCCGATGACGCGGTGCTGTTGCGCGAGGGACTAGTCCGGCTCGTCGAGGAGAACGGCCACACCGTGGTGGCGGCCGTCGGCGACGGGCCTTCCCTCGTGTCCGCGATCGCCGAGCACAAGCCGGACGTGTCCATCGTGGACGTCCGCATGCCGCCCTCGCACACCGACGAGGGGCTCCGGGCCGCGGTGGAGGCGCGCGGCCTGGTGCCCGGCACCCCGATCCTCGTGCTCTCCCAATACGTCGAGGTCTCGTACGCCGACGATCTGCTGGCCGACCGCCTGGGCGCGGTCGGCTATCTGCTGAAGGACCGGGTCTCCCAGGTCGCCGAGTTCCTCGACGGGCTGCGCCGGGTGGCCGGCGGCGGCACCGTGCTCGACCCCGAGGTGGTCAGCCAGCTGCTGGTGCGGCGCCGGCGCGACGACCCGCTGCGCAACCTCACCCCGCGCGAGCGTGAGGTGCTCGGTCTGATGGCCGAGGGCATGTCGAACAACGCGATCGCCCGCAAGATGGTCGTCACCGACGGCGCGGTCGAGAAGCACGTCCGCAACATCTTCACCAAGCTCAACCTGCACCAGGACGAGGAACAGCACCGCCGGGTCATGGCGGTGCTGGCCTACCTCCAGGGGTAGGGCTAGCACCACCGCCGATACGCGGGTCAGCTGTATCGATCGGGATCGCCGCTCTCCATAGCGTTTTGAGCATGCAGAATCCGGAAAAAGTCAAAGGTGTCGCGGCTCGGGCCGCGATGTGGAGCGCCCGCCATCGGACGCTCGCGATCCTCGGATGGATCGTCTTCGTGGTCGGCGTGACCGTCCTCAGCGGATACTTCGGCACGCTGTCCGCCTCGTCGTCCGATCAGGGTCACGGCGACTCGGGCCGGGCCGACCGGATCGTCGAGGCGGCCGGCTTCCCGGAGCAGCCGGCCGGCGAGATGGTCATCGTGCAGAACCGCTCCGGCCGTGACCGCGCGGCGGCTCTCGCCGACGTGGCCGCTGCCCTGAAGAAGACCGCGAACGTCGTCGACGTGCAGCCGCCGATCACCTCGCCCGACAAGAAGTCGTCTCTGGTCACGTTCGGCATCAGCGGTGACGCCGAGACGGCGGGCGACCGGGTCCAGCCCGCGCTCGACGCGGTGGCCCGCGTCCAGGCGGCACACCCCGATCTCTACATCGCCGAGGGTGGTTCCGCGAGCGGCGACAAGCTGATCGGTGACGACCTCGACGAGGGCCTGGCCCGGCTCTCGATGCTCTCCATCCCGGTGACGCTCGGGATCCTGCTGGTCGCCTTCGGCGCGGTGGTGGCGGCTCTGCTGCCCGTCGCGCTGGCGATCATGGCGGTGATGGCGGCGATCGGCCTCCTCGCCTTCGCGAGCCGGCTGGCCCCCACGGTCGACACCACGATGCACGTGATGCTGCTGGTCGGGCTCGCGGTCGGGGTCGACTACTGCCTCTTCTACATCCGCCGGGAACGCGACGAGCGCCGCAACGGCGCCGACCCGCACCGGGCCCTGGTGATCGCGGCCCAGACCTCGGGCCGGTCGATCTGGGTCTCCGGTCTTACGGTCATCGTCGCGATGGCCGGCATGTTCCTGACCTACGACGCCACGTTCATCAGCTTTGCCGTGGGCACGATCCTGGTCGTGGCCACCGCGGTGCTCGGCTCGCTGACCGTGCTGCCGGCGCTGCTGTCGGCGCTGGGCGACCGGGTCGACGCGGTCAAGATCCCCGGGCTCTACCGGCGGCGCAGTGACGGCCGGGTGTGGAACGGCTTCCTGCGCGTGGTGCTGGCCAAGCCGCTGATCTCGGCCGTGCTGGCGGTCGGGGTGCTGGCCGCGCTGGCCTACCCGGCGCTCGACCTGCGCACCAAGGGCGAGGGACTGGAGGACCTACCGGCCGACGCGCCGATCGTGCAGGCCTACAAGGCGGTCAACGAGGCGTTCCCGAGCGAGGCGTCGCCGGCCGAGATCGTGGTGCAGGCGCCGGTCAATTCGGTCACGCCCGCCGTGGCTCGGCTGCGGGCCGCGGTCGAGGCCAGCGACAGCCGCCTCTCCGGGCCGGTCGACGTGCAGGTCAACCCGGCCGGCACGGTCTCGATCGTCTCCCTCGGCCTGGCCGACGAGGACGCCCTGACCCTGCTCCGCACCGAGGTCGTGCCCGCGGCGTTCGGGGGTCTGCCGGCGTTGGTGACCGGCGAGGCGGCCGGGGACGCGGACTTCAACGCCCGGCTCGAAGCCAGCCTGCCGTGGGTGTTCGGCTTCGTGCTCGGCCTGGCCTTCTTGCTGCTGCTGGTGTCGTTCCGTTCGGTTGTGGTGGCCCTCACGGGGGTCGTGCTCAACCTGCTGTCGGTCGCGGCCGCGTACGGAATGCTGGTCTATGTCTTCCAGTACGGCCACTTCGAGAAGCAGCTCGATTTCCAGGCCTCGGGCGGCATCGTCAACTGGATGCCCCTGTTCCTCTTCATCATCCTGTTCGGACTGTCGATGGACTACCACGTCTTCGTGCTGAGCCGGATCCAGGAGGGTCATGATCGCGGCCTCTCGACCCGGCAGGCGGTCCGCGAGGGCATCGGTCGCACGGCCGGGGTCATCACCAGCGCGGCGGTGGTCATGGTGGCGGTCTTCGCCCTCTTCGCGACCTTGCCGCTGGCCTCGACCAAGCAGCTGGGCATCGGCCTGGCCGCGGCCGTGCTGCTCGACGCGACGATCATCCGGGCCGTGCTGCTGCCCGCGGTGATGGCCATGCTGGGCGAGAAGAACTGGTGGCTGCCCCGGTGGCTGGGCTGGCTCCCGCAGATCGCCCACGAGCCGCCGGCACCGCCCGCGGCGCTGGCCCCCGACCGGCCGCTGACCCCGGTCGCCTGACCGGCACTCAGCTGGGGAGTCGGGTCGCGGCCCGGCCCGGCTCCCCTACGCGTCCCTGCTTGCCCACCCGCCCGGGGGAGCAGGGCCACTTTATCCGTTGTCAAGCGGGCACGATCAGTTGTCCACAGGCGGGCGGGGCTGTGGATGCAGGAGGATCTCGGCGCCGACCGGCTGGTAGCCGGCGGCGCGGAAGGCGCGGATGCTGCGGGCGTTGCCGGGGGCCTGCTGGGACCAGAGCACCGCGTCGGCCGGGATCAGATGGCGGGCCGAGAGGGCCAGGGCGCGACCCAGTCCGCGGTGGCGTGCGTCCTCGTCCACCTCGACGGAGATCTCCCAGCGGCCGGCCACCCCGCGGCCGCCTGAAGAATCTTCGCCAATTCCATCCCGCGATCTTCCAGGAAGATCACGGTGGGTGACGACTGGGTGTCAGTCGCCTCTGAGGGGCGAGGGGTGACCGGGGCGGACGTGGCGGCGTCCGCCCCGGCCGGTCTCCCGTGAAGATCTACGCTGAGCGTCCACTGTAGGCGACGACCTTGAAAGATGCTGGTCGGACGGTCGGATGTGGGCAGATCGGGTGATGTGTGACACATGAAAGGTTGTCACATCCTCGTCCGTACGGCGTCTCGCCGAGTCTGTTGGCTGGTCACCCGGGGACATTTCGGCCGAGCGGCTCGCCGGGCCGAACGGGGAACGATTACCTAACGGCCTGAGCGGAACATAACCTTGAGTGGTACCTTTCGGCGTCGACTTGACAGACCGCGGCATGGTCCGGGCCTGGCAATATCGCGCGCCCGAGCGAACCCGAGATGGCGGCGCACCAGCAGCCGGCGATGGACGAGGGAATGCATCACGCGAACTATCATTACGGCCACGCCCACCTGTTGGCCCGTTACTGCGATCTGCCCGATCCGCTGCACCCGCCCCGCTTGCAGGGCTACCTCCAGCACGGCTGGAACATGGGTGACGGCCTAGCTCCGGGCACTCCGTTCGTCGACGGCAGCCGCATCTTCGTCTGGTCCGAGGAGACTCGGCGCCGTTCGTGGTCGCAGGGCCGCCGTGACGTCATCACGGTCGGTGCGCCCTTCGCCTACCTCCTGGCGATGGAGCCCGAGCCGGCCGACGCGCCGGAGCCCGAGGGCACCATCTTCTACCCGTTCCACGGGTGGGAGGGCCAGCAGATCAGCGGCGACCACCAGCGGCTGATCGACGAGGTCAAGGCGCACGAGACCGGTCCGATCACGGCCTGCCTGTACTGGAACGAATTCCGGATGAAGAGCGTCCGGAAGATCTATGAGAACGCTGGTTTCCGGGTGATCTGTCACGGTTACCGGGGTTTCTGGTGGCGTGACCATAATCGGGAGTTCCTGGTCGGCCAGCTCAAAGAGCTGCGCCGTCACCGCCGGGTAGTCTCGAACCGGCTGTGCAGTGCCGTCTGGTACGGCGCTCTGGCCGGCCGGGAGGCCGCCGTCTACGGCGACCCGATGGTCCTTGACAACGCTGACCCCACCTTCGGCGGCGAGCCGCGTTTGCGCCGGCAGTGGTCCGAAGTGTATGGGTACCAGACCGACTCCGCCGTGACCCACGCGCTGGCCCGCCAGCAGCTCGGCGCCGACGAGTTGGCCCGTCCCGACGAACTGCGCGCCTTGCTGGGTTGGCCCGCTTCCACAGAGAGGGTGAAGTGATGTCGGAGCGCTCCGCTGCCCTGCTTCCGAACCAGGGTACGGACTTCGCTGCCGCGCTCTCGGCGCCGCCGGTCAACAACCTGCGGCGCGTCGGCGGCGAGATGTTCGCCTGGAGCGACCGTGACCCGCAGCGCAGCTTCGCGCTGCCGCGTGGCGCCGTGCTTCGCCACCTGCTCGGCCAGTACGCCGGCCCGGGCCGCAGGGTGCTGGTCGCCGGCCCGCACGCCGACGAGGTCGTGGTCGCGCTGGCCGACACCGGCGCCTCGGTCTGCTGGCTGCTCCGCTCGCTCATCGACGCCGAGAACGCGGCCCGCAACCACTCTCGGGTCACCGTCCTGGCCGGCGCCGCGGTCAAGCTCGACGCCGGCGAGAAATTCGACCTGGTCGTCGCGGCCGACGGCGTCGAGCGGCTCAACTCGGCCGAGGGCGAGCAGATGTCCGCCGCCCAGCTCATCGACCGGCTCGCCGAGGCTGTCCAGCCGTCCGGCGTCCTGCTCCTCGTGCACGACAACCGGCTCGGGGTGCACCACACCGTCCGCCTCGAGCCCGGCGCCCGCGAGCGGCTCGACTCGGAGTGGTATCCGGCCGAGGACGAGAACGACACGCAGCGTCCGGCCTCGCAGGAGCAGCTCACCGCCCGGCTCGCCGAGGCCGGCCTGACGGTCGGGGCCGCGTACGCCGCGTTCCCCGAGCCCTCCGCCCCGACCGTGCTGATCGGCGAGGGGCTGCTGGGCGAGGTCACCTCCCCGCTGCGTCCCCGGCTCGGCACCGCGCTGTCCCAGGCGTTCGCCTCGGCCTTCCGCGGCCGCCCGGTGCTCAGCGACCCGCGCCGCCTGGTCAACCGCGCGCTGCGGGCCGGCGCCGAGGGCACGGTGGCCCCGGCCTGGCTGATCATCGCTCGGGCGCCGGGTGCGGACGACGCACCCGCGATCGACCGCCACGAGCTGCTGATCGGCGATGCCCGCGGCACCTTCGCGTACGAGGTCTCGTCGGCCGCCGGTCAGGTGCGCACGACCGTCCTCCAGCCGCTCGAGGAACCGACCGAGCGGGCCGGCCTGCTCCGGATCAGCGAGCCGGAGGCGCCCGGGGCCGATGTCGGCTTCGTGCTCGAGGAGCACCTGCTGCACCTCGCCGCCACCAGCGACCTGCGCCGCATGCGGACCGAGCTGGCGGCGTACGACACCTGGCTGCGCGCTCAGGCGCCCGACGGCGTGCTCAACGGCCCGGTCGCCCTGGCCGGTCTGGCCGACGTCTTCGTGACCGAGGCCGGCCCGTCGCTGCTGCCCACCCGCTGGGCCCCGATCGAGCCCGTTTCGGTCGACACCGTCGAGATCCGCGCGGTCTGGCAGTTCGCGGTGCAGCTGATCACCTCGGGCCAGCCGCACCCGTGGCCGATCATCTCGAACGCGGTCGACCTGACCGCGATCATGCTCGGCATGGTGGGTCTGGGGGTCGGCGCCGATCAGGTGCGCCAGGCCGTCGAGCTGCACGTGCAGCTCGAGACGGCCGAGTTCGACCTCAGCCCGGCCGATCAGCACGACCGGCGGCTCCAGCTGCTGGCCGTGTCGCCCGGTTCGGCGGCGATCGACGTGGCCGGTTACCGCGAGCTGACCGAGGCGCTGTGGCGTCAGCGGTACGAGGCGAGCCACCTGCTCGCGATGATGGACTGGACCGAGCAGATCATCAAGTCGCGTGACCTGCAGGTCAGCAAGATGGACTGGGAAGTCCAGTTCTACAAGCGCACGTGGGCGGGCCGGGTCCTCTGGATCTCGCGCAGCGCCTACCGGGTGCTGGCCCGCGACAGCCGCAAGTTCCTCCGCGGCCGCCGCCAGCGCAAGGCCGCCGCGGCCAACCCGAACGCGGTGCGCTGAGTTTCGAGCACCAAAAAGGGGGCCCCACCCGGGGCCCCCTTTTCTTGTCGTTAGATCAGTTCCCAGGTCAGCGGGGTGCCCTTTTCGGCGTCGGCCACGAAGGTGCGGCCGATGACCTGGCCGATCGCGTCGGGCTCGAGCCCGCCGGTCGGCCGGATCGACCGGACGTTCTCGGGCGTGACCTTGTCGCCCGCCTTCACGTCGGCCACGACGTAGAGCGACCGGCGGAAGCGCAGGCCCTCCTTCTCGGCCTCGGTCGGGCCGATGTGCGTGGTGCCCAGCGCCTGCCAGGCCCGCTCCGACTCGATGCGCAGCGCCTTGAGCTCGGCCGGCTCCAGCGAGAAGGCCGAGTCGACGCCGCCGTCCTCGCGGTCCAGGGTCACGTGCTTCTCGATCAGGACCGCGCCGAACGCCACGGCCGCGATCGGGACCCCGATGCCCAGCGTGTGGTCGCTGAGGCCGATCGGCAGCTCGAGCATCTGGGCCAGCACCGGGATGCGGCGCAGGTTGGTGTATTCCGGCGGGGCCGGGTAGGAAGCGGTGCAGCTCAGCACGGTCACGTCGGTCGCGCCGGCGCCCTGGGCGGCCTCGACCGCGGCGGCGATCTCCTTCACCGAGGCCATGCCGGTGGAGATGATGATCGGCTTGCCGGTGCTGGCCGCCATCCGGATCAGCGGCAGGTCGGTGACCTCGGACGAGGCGATCTTGTAGAGCGGGGCGTCCAGCTTTTCGAGCAGCTCGATCGCGGTGCGGTCGAACGGGCTGGAGAACGGCGTGATGCCCCGCTCGCGGGCCCGCTCGAAGATCGGCTGGTGCCAGTCCCACGGTGTGTGGGCGCGCTCGTACAGGTCGTACAGATAAGCCTCGGACCACAGCTCGTGACCCTTGGAGATCTGGAAGCGCGGGTGTTTCACGTCCACGGTCATGGTGTCGGCCGTGTACGTCTGAATCTTGATCGCGTCCGCGCCGTTGTCGGCCGCCGCGTCGACCAGCGCGAGCGCCCGGTCGAGAGAGCCGTTGTGGTTACCCGACATCTCCGCGACGATGTACGGCCGCTTGTCGGGCCCGAACTTAGTCATTACTTCCCTCTCTCCGTCCAGACGACAGTCTTCATCTCACCGTCGACGAGTCGTTCGTAGCGCCGCGTCTCCTTGAAGCCGAAGCGCCGGTGCAGCGCGAGTACCTGTTTGTTGTCGGCGAGCGTCTCGCCGCCCAGGGTCTCGAGACCAAGTGTGCCGAACGCGTACTCGACGGCCTCCTTCTCCAGGCGCATCCACGCGAAGAGCAGCTGATCGCCCAGCCCCTCGGCATCCAGGTAGAAGGACCAGGTGTTGCCGTCGAAGATCACCACCCCGGCGGGCCTACCAGCATCGTCGACGTAGATCAGGACATCACGCCATCGCTTTTCCCACCACTTCGCGTGCTCCTCGGGCTTGATCTCGTGCGTGGTCAGGCTCACGGCACGCACCGACTCGTGGTTGCGCCAGGGCAGGATCAGATCCCGGTCGGCGTAGGTCGCAGGTCGCAGCACAGTGTCAAAGTATGGCCGCCGCGCCGCCGGTTCCGCCGGGGACCTAGCTCACAGCGTGATTCCTCACCCACGGCCCCCTCCTGCCGATCAATCAGGCGTCATTTTCTCGAGGAGGCGGCCGGATGGGCTCGTTCAGCAGTCGGCCCCTCCGGGCCTCCGGAGGATTGCTGCTCGTCACGGTGATCGCCGTAGTGATCAACGCGTTCCAGCCGGTGATCCCCTGGGCGCTGCTCTGGCTGCCCGGCAGCCTGGGCGCGGGGGTGCTGGCGTTCAACGCCTGGCGTACGGCCCGCGCCGAGCACGTGGCCCCACCGGTCCGGCGCTTCTGGCGGCACATCTCGATGGCGGTCGTCTTCGTCGGTCTGGGCAGCGGATCGCAGGCGTACGACGTCCTGTCGTCGGCCGATCCAAGCAGTTACGAGATCGGCCTCGGCCAGATGATCTTCCACGGCGTCACTCTGGTCATTCTTCTGTACGCACTGCTTCGTCTCCCGTTCGGCGCTCAAAGCCGGGGCGAGACCTTCCGGGTGGTGCTCGACGCCGGAACGGTGATGCTGGCCTGCGCCGTCTTCGTCTGGCACTTCTCGACCCGCCACTCCCTGCAGAACGGCGACACCGGGCTCGTCTTCATTTCCCTCGCGCTCAGCGTGGTGGCCCTGGTCGCCGTCTTCGCGGTCGCCAAATTCACGCTGACCAGCCACTCCTGGATCGATGCCGGCGCGCTCCGGCTGATCGGCGCCGCCGTGCTGGTCGGCGCGCTCGGCCCGGTGGTTTTGCGCCCCCTGTTCCAGGCGGTCGACCCGAACCTGTTCCCCGACGTCCTCGACCTGCCGGCCATCTACTTCCTCGTAGCCTGGGCGGCCGAGCGGGCCCGCGCGGTCGACGACCGGGGACCCCGGCGTGGCGAGCAGAAGCCGCGCCGCCGCCCGTTCAGCGTGCTGCCCTATCTGGCCGTGGCCGCGATCGACGGTCTGCTGCTGGTCGTGACCTGGTCCGACTCGAGCGACGACCGCCGCACCATCGTGGCCGGCGCGGTGCTGCTCACCGCGCTCGTCGTCGTCCGCCAGATCACCGCGTTCCAGGACAACGGCCGGCTGCTGCGCCGCCTCGACCACAACGCCACCCACGACGCGCTCACCCAGCTGCCCAACCGGGCGCTCTTCCACGAACGCCTGCAGAAGGCCGTCGAAGCCCCCGGCGGACGCGCGGTCGCCGTCGCGCTGATCGACCTCGACGACTTCAAGGAGGTCAACGACACGCTCGGGCACGAGGTCGGCGACCAGCTGCTGGTCGCGGTGGCCCGGCGGCTCGCGGGCTGCGTCCGCCTCGAGGACACGGTGGCCCGGCTCGGCGGCGACGAGTTCGTCGTGGTGCTCGACGGCGCCGACCCGGCCGCCGCGGACCTCGCCGCCCGCCGCATGATCGCGTCGCTGCGGGCGCCGGTCGTCGCAGACAGCCACGAACTGCCCATCCGGGCCAGCATCGGCATCGCCGACGGTCACGCCGGCGACGACCCCAGCGTCCTGCTGAGACAGGCCGACATCGCGATGTACGCGGCCAAGGGCATCGCCGGCACCGCGGCGCTGCACTACGAGGCCGACATGGCCGCCACCTCGGCCGGCCAGGCCCACCTGGGCGCCGAACTCGAGGACGCGATCGCGGGCGACCAGCTCTTCCTGCTCTTCCAGCCGATCGTCGCGCTCGACGACCGCCGGGTGCTGGGCGCCGAGGCGCTGGTGCGCTGGGCCCACCCCGCACACGGCACGCTGGCGCCGGACGCCTTCATCCCGCTCGCCGAACGCACCGGCCTGATCGTGCCGCTGAGCCGCTGGGTGCTGCGTACGAGCATGAGCCGCCTGGCCGGCTGGCCGGCCGACACGGTCCTCAACATCAACATCTCGGCCCGCGACCTGCGCGAGCCCGGCTTCGCCGCCTCGGTGGCCGGCCTGCTGGACGAGTACGGCATCGCCGCCGACCGGGTCACCCTCGAGATCACCGAGTCGATGACGGTCGAGCCCGGCGAGTCACTGGTCGCCCTGCACGACCTGCGCGCTTTGGGCGTCAAGCTGTCGCTCGACGATTTCGGCACCGGCAGCTCGACCCTCACCCTGCTGCACGACTGCCCGGTCGACGAGATCAAGCTCGACCGCTCGTTCACCCAGGCCGCTTCCGGCCGGGTCCCGGTGGCGGCGGCGGTGCTGCACCTCTCGCGGGCCCTGGGGTTGCACGCGGTGGCCGAGGGCGTGGAGACCGAGGAGCAGGTCGAGCAGCTGCGGGCGCTGGGCTACCTGGCCGCGCAGGGCTACCACTTCGCCCGCCCGTTGCCGGCCGCCGACTTCGAGGCCCTCCTACCGGTCGCCACCCCGGCGTAAGTTTTCGGGATGGAGAGCCTTCACCGGCCCGCGGCCCGCGTGCTCTGCTTCGACGCCGACGGGCGCGTGCTTCTCATGCACTGGCGCGACCCGCACGACGGCGCCGAGATCTGGGAGCCACCCGGCGGCGGAATCGACGAGGGCGAGACCCCGCTGCAGGCCGCCCGGCGCGAGCTCGTCGAGGAGACCGGCCTCGACCCGGCCCGGGTCGGCTCGGAATGGGTCGACGTGAGCCGCGAGTCTCTCTGGAAGGGCAAGCTTTACACCGGCACTGAGCAGTTCTTCAGCGCACGCTTCGACACGGCGCGGCCCGAGCTCTCACTGGCCGGCCTGATGCCCTATGAGGTCGAGGAGCTGATCGGCCACGCCTGGGTCGCCCCGGCCGACCTCCCCACCCTCCCCGGCCGCCTGGAACCACCCCACCTGAGCGAGCTGATCCAGCTCTTCTGATCCGGCGTCACTCCTCCAGGTTGCTGATCAGACAGGTGAGCGAGTCGGCCCGGTCGATGCCTGCGACATGCGGCCGGCGCAGCTCGTCGGTGTAGATGGCGATGTCGGCGAGGATCCACCACAACCGGTAGAAGGCGATGCCCTCTCGCCTCACGGCGTGGCCGGTCTCGCGCTCGTAGCGGGTCAGCACCGCCTCGTCGTCCCCCGGATCGGGTGCGGCGCCGATCATGGCGCTGGTGAGCATCCAGAGGTCGCGTTCGGGCGGGGCCAGCAGCACGGTGTCCCAATCGATCAGCAGCGGGCCACTCACGGTGCGCAGGACGTTGCCGGGATGCGGCTCGCCGTGGGTGACCACCCAGCCGGCGTCGCCGCGCACGGCGGCCGCCAGCTCGTCGAACTCCGCGAGCCAGGCGGCGACCCGCCCGGCGTGCGCAGCCAGGACCGCACGAGCGGGCTCCGAGTAGGGTCCGCCCGTCCACGGGCCGCCCAGATCGCTCAGCGCGTCTTCCAGCCCAGCCCGACCGGGGAGCCGCAGATCGGTGCGGGCCGTCGACGCTGCGGGTGTGGCGTGATGCAGGGCGATCACCAGATCGAGCACCTCGTCGCGCTCCTGGGCCGAATGCGGCCCGAAGGCACCGGCAACCCCATCGACCATCGGGTAGACCGACAGCGTGTGGCGCCCGGTGAGCTGCCAGGTCGCCGAGCCTCCCAGCGTGGGAAGTGGGGCCAGCACGAAGGGGAGCGCCAGTGCCAAGGCCGTGCCCAGAGCCCTCTCGAGCGCGGCCGGGTCGGCCCCGGCGTTGACGGTGGCGAACCATCGGCTCACCCCGTCCGAAACCGCCCAGTGGTAGCCGCCCGCGCCCACCGGCAGATAGTCGACGGATCGCGCCCGAAGACCCCAGCCCTCGGCCAGCCCACGCACGAGATCGTCGTCGCTCAGGCCGCTCGGTCGCTCTCGCATGCCCGGCATTCTGCCGCCCCAGACCCGGCCTTACCGGTCAGGTGGGGTCGGGGAAGAGCATGCCGTCCAGGTCGGTGCTGGTCAGGGGCTCGGCGAAGTAGTAGCCCTGGCCCAGCTCGCAGTTGCCGCCGGCCAAGGACGTCAGCTGGCCGGCATGTTCGATTCCCTCGGCGATCGTCGAGAGTTGCAGCGCCCGCCCCAGCTGGATGATGCCGTGGGTGAGGGCGGCCGCGGTGGGTTCGTCGACCACGTCGTCCACGAATGACTTGTCGATCTTGATGATGTCGACCGGGAAACGGCGCAGGTAGGCCAACGACGAGTAGCCGGTGCCGAAGTCGTCGATGGCCAGGCGCAGGCCCAGGGCCTTGAGGGCCGACAGCCGTTCCAGCGTGGCCGGCCGGTGGTCGACCAGCAGGGATTCGGTCAGTTCGAGGACCAGGCGGACGGCCGGCAGCCCGGCCGCCTCCAGGGCCGACTCGACCACCTGCACCAGGGCCGCCTGTTCGAGCTGGACCGCCGAGATGTTGACGCTGACCGTCAGGGGCGGGCCGGTGCGGCGGGCGTTCCAGGCGGCGACCGTGGCCGTCGCCTCGCGCAGCACCCATTCGCCGATCGGCACGATCATGCCGGTTTCCTCGGCGAGCGGGATGAAGTCCATCGGCGGGATGAGGCCGCGGTCGGGGTGCTGCCAGCGGATCAGGGCTTCCACGCCGGTGATGTCGCCGGTGGTGAGTTGGACGATGGGCTGGTAGCGGAGCTCGAACTCGTGGCGTACGACCGCGCGGCGCAGGTCGGCCTCCAGCGCCATGTGGGCCTGGAACGCTTCCTGCATGGCCGGCTCGAACACCTCGTACCGGTCCTTACCTCCCTTTTTCGCCTGATACATCGCCAGGTCGGCGTGCACCATGAGGACCGAGCCCGCGTGCTCGCCGGGGCCGCTGAACGCGACGCCGATGCTCGAGCTGATGAAGGTCTCGGAGCCGAGCAGGTCGAAGGGCTCGCGCAGGGCGGCGAGGATGCGTTCGGCCACGGGCACGGCGTCGGCCGCGCTGAGCATGCCGGGCAGCAGGACGGCGAATTCGTCGCCGCCCAGGCGCGCGGCGGTGTCGCCGTCGCGCAGGCAGTCCTGGATGCGGGCGGCCACGCCGGTGAGCAGGGCGTCGCCGGCCGCGTGCCCGAGCGAGTCGTTGACCACCTTGAACCGGTCGAGGTCGACGAAGAGGACCGTGGCGCCCAGCCCGGCCGGGCCGAGGGCCTCCTCCATCCGGGTCTGGAAGAGCGCGCGGGTGGCCAGGCCGGTGAGCGCGTCGAGGAAGGCCTGGTTCATTGCCTCCTGGGTGCAGGCGTCGGTCAGGGCCAGGCTGAGGTGCTCGGCGAACGCCTGAAGGATGCCGCGGGCCGGCTTCTCCCAGTCGCGCCGGGTGCCGAACGTGCCGACCGCGATGCTGCCGACGGCCTGCCCGTTCTCGTGCACCGGGGCGGCCATCACGGATTGCAGGTGGACGGCGGTCAGGGTCGGCATGGCGATCGGGCAGGAGGCGTAATCCTCGACCGCGACCATTTCGTCGCCGAGGATCGCCAGGCCGGAGACGCCGCCCGAGGCGACCGGGGCCCGCAGCCGCCAGCCGGCGACGTGGTCGGGGACACCGATCGAGGCCACGGTGCTGCCGAGCGCCGGGTCGTCCCGCTCGACCATGCTGATGGTGACCATGTCGACGCCGAGCAGGTCGCGGACCGCGGCCATGACCAGGTCGAAGATCTGCGGTACGGGCAGGCGGCGGCCGATCGCCCGTTGCACGGTGGCCAGCTCCTCGAAGACGCGCCGGCCGTGGTCGAGATAGCCGAGCAGGCGACCGTTCTCCTCGGCGTAGCGGCGCTCGGACTCGAGCACGTGCAGCGACTGGAGGCTGAGCTCGAGGACGCGGGCCATCCCGCGGAGCAGGCAGACCTCCTCCGGGGTGAACGGGCCGAGGATCCGGCCGAGCACCAGGACGCCGGGGCTGGCGCCGCCGATCGTGGCGTAGGTGACCGCGTGCCGGCCGTCGCCGAGCTCGACGGTCGAGCGCCGGCCCACGGCGATCTCGGCCAGCGTGTAGGCCGGCACCTTGTCGGCGGGCAGGCCGATGGAGGCCACCACCCCGCCGTCGATCATCAGGACTGCGACGTCCGCGCCGAGGGCGCGGGCCGCGCATTCGACGGCCGCGTGGTGTGCCGCCGGACCGGCGGGCCGGTCGGCGACCGCGGACAGGAATTCGGTCAGTTGATCCGTCGCAAGCACGGCTTGAATGTCGGCCTCGAGGGCTCGTACCTGAGGGATTCGGCCTCCGATGAGACCTCACACGAGACCTCGCCCGACCTCACACGACCGGTCATGATGTGGTCACGATTTCCGCGGAAACGGTCAAGCAGTTTGCGAGTTTGGTCAGAATTTAGGTGGATCTTGGTCGGGCTTCGCTTCCGGGCAAGCGGGCAAGTAAACAACGAAGTCGCCTGCCTTGTGATGCGGACCACAGGTTTCTCCGGTGTTACAAATAGGTCGGTTCAACGAGGGCGGAGGTGACGGCAATTGAATGCGGACGAGCGGCAGCATCAGATCGTCGCGCTGGCCCGCCGGCACGGAGAGGTCGAGGTCGCGAAACTCGCGGCGGAACTCGACGTCTCGGCCGAAACCATTCGCCGCGACCTGCGCCTGTTGGAGAAGCACGGTCTGATCCGGCGTACGCATGGCGGTGCGTACCCGGTGGAGACCGCGAAATTCGAGACCGACCTCGCGATGCGAACCATTCGCGGGGTGCCCGAGAAACGCCGGATCGCGGCCGCCGCGGCCGGGCTCATCGGTGACGCCGAGACGATCTTCATCGACGAGGGGTTCACGCCTCAGTTGATCGCCGAGGCGTTGCCCACCGACCGGCCGCTCACCGTGGTCACGGCGTCGCTCAACACCGCGGCCTGGTTAGCCGGCTCCACGCCGGCCACAGTTTTGCTGCTCGGCGGGCGGGTGCGGGGACGCACGCTGGCCACCGTCGACCACTGGGCAGCCAACATGATCTCCGGCTTCGTGATCGACCTGGCCTTCATCGGGGCCAACGGGATCTCCCGCGAGGTCGGGCTCACCACGCCGGACCCGGCCGTCGCGGACGTGAAAGCGCGCGCGGTGGCAGCCGCCCGCCGTCGCATCTTCGTCGGCGTACACACGAAATTCGGCGTTCGCACATTCTGTCGATTCGCCGAGATATCTGATTTCGAGTCACTGGTCACGGACACCGCATTGCCGGTCTCCGAGGCGAACCGTTATGCCCGGCTAGGACCGCAGGTCATCCGGGTCTGATTCACCAGATTTACCACTCCCCACTCGCCGTTTTCGAATAAAACGGAGGTTCCACCATGCCCAGAAAACTCGCTGTGGCGACGGCTGTCGCCGCGGCCGGCCTGCTGATGGTCTCGGCCGGCTGTTCCGGCGCCGGCTCGACCGGCGGTAGCAGTGGCGACTCGTCGGACAACACCATCACGGCGCTGATGGTCGGCAACCCGCAGATGGAGGACATCCAGAAGCTGACCGCCGACAACTTCACGAAGCAGACCGGGATCACGGTGAAGTTCACGATCCTCCCGGAGAACGAACTTCGGGACAAGGTCACCCAGGACGTCGCCAACCAGGGCGGACAGTACGACGTCGCCACGGTCGGCGCGTACGAGGTGCCGATCTGGGCTAAGAACGGCTGGCTGCACGAGGTCTCGACGCAGGCCCAGGCCGACACCACGTACGACGTGAACGACCTCCTCAAGCCGATGGTCTCCTCGCTCAGCGGCGAGGACGGCAAGATGTACGCGGCGCCGTTCTACGGCGAGTCGTCGTTCCTCATGTACAACAAGGAAATCTTCGACGCCAAGGGCCTCAAGATGCCCGAGCACCCGACCTGGGCGCAGGTGGCCGAGTTCGCCGCCAAGGCCGAGGACAAGAGCAAGGGCGTCTCCGGCATCTGCCTGCGTGGCCTGCCCGGCTGGGGTGAGCTGTTCGCACCGCTCACCACGGTCGTCAACACGTACGGCGGCACCTGGTTCGACAAGGACTGGAACGCCCAGGTCAACTCGCCGGAGTTCAAGGCGGCGACCGACTTCTACGTCAACCTGCTCAAGCAGCACGGTCAGCCCGGCGCCCCGCAGTCCGGCTTCACCGAGTGCCTGAACACGTTCGGCCAGGGCAAGGCGGCCATGTGGTACGACGCCACGTCGGCGGCCGGCACCCTGGAGGACCCGAACGCCAGCAAGGTCGCCGGCAAGGTCGGCTACGCGTACGCCCCGGTGAACAAGACCGAGTACTCGGGCTGGCTGTGGACGTGGGCGTGGGCGATGCCCAAGACCACCAAGAAGGCCGACGCCGCCTGGAAGTTCATGTCCTGGGCGACCAGCAAGGACTACGAGAAGCTGGTCGGTTCGCAGCTCGGCTGGTCCCGCGTGCCGTCCGGCAAGCGCACCTCGACCTACTCGATCCCGGAGTACAAGGAGTCGGCCAAGGCGTTCGCCGACGTCACGCTCGGCTCGATCGAGCACGCCGACCCGACCAACCCGGGTGTGCAGCCGCGGCCCGCACTGGGCGTGCAGTTCGTCGGCATCCCTGAGTTCGCCGACCTCGGCACCAAGGTGTCGCAGGAGGTCAGCGCGGCCATCGCCGGCAGCAACACGGTCGACAAGGCCCTCGCCGACGGTCAGAAGCAGGCCGAAGACGTGGCGAAGAAGTACAAGTAAGTGACCACTACGGTCGCCCGGCCGGACAGGCGGACCCAGCCGCCTGTCCTGCCCACCAAGGGCGGAGCCAAAGACCGCTGGATTCGACGAGCGCCGCTGCTGCCCGCCCTGATCTTCGCGATCGTGGTGACGCAGGTGCCGTTCCTCTACACCATTTATCTCTCGACGCTCAGCTGGAACGCGCTGCGCCCGGGGGACAAGCCGTTCGTCGCGTTCGACAACTACGTGACGGTCCTGTCCGATTCGCGGCTGCGCTCGGCGCTGTTCAACACGGTGTTGCTTACGGCGGGCGCGGTCATCTTCTCGATGATTCTCGGCCTGGCGTTCGCGCTGCTGCTGGACCGCAAGTTCTTCGGCCGCGGGATCGTCCGGACCATGCTCATCACGCCGTTCCTGGTGATGCCGATCGCCGCGGCGCTGCTCTGGAAGCACGCGCTCTACAACCCGACGTACGGCCTGATCAACGGCATCTTCGGCGGCTCGACCGACTGGGTCTCGTCGTACCCGAAGGCCGCGGTCATCGGCACGCTGGTCTGGCAGTGGACGCCGTTCATGATGCTGATCCTGCTGGCCGGCCTGCAGTCGCAGTCGGGTGACGTGCTCGAGGCGGCCAAGGTGGACGGCGCGAACGCGTGGCAGATCTTCCGCAAGATGACCCTGCCGCACCTGCGCCAGTACCTCGAGCTGGGCGCGTTGCTCGGTTCGATCTACCTGGTCAACACGTTCGACGCGATCTTCAGCATCACCCAGGGCGGTCCCGGCACGGCGACGACCAACCTGCCGTACGAGATCTACCTGACCATGTTCCGCAAGTTCGAGTACGGCGAGGCCTCCGCGGCCGGTGTCATCGTGGTGATCCTGACGATCATCGTCGCGACCTTCGCCCTGCGGGTCATCTCGAGCCTCTTCAAGATGGAGGAGAACCGATGAGGGCCCGGTTGAACAATTCGATCTGGGGCGTCGTCGCCTGGATCGCCGGGATCATCTTCGTCTTCCCGGTCATCTGGATGGTGCTGACCAGCTTCAAGCAGGAGAACGCGGCGGCGACCAACCCGCCGACCTGGTTCTTCGCGCCGACCCTGGCCCAGTACACCCAGGTCTTCGACCGCAACATCACGCCGTTCCTGCTCAACTCGCTGATGGCCAGCATCTTCTCCACCCTGCTGGTGGTGCTGCTGGCCACCCCGGCCGCGTACGCGTTGTCGTTGCGGCCGGTGGCCAAGTGGAGCGACGCGCTGTTCTTCTTCATCAGCACCAAGATGATGCCCGTCGTGGCCGCTTTCCTGCCGGTCTATCTGCTGGTCAAGCATCTGGGCATGCTCGACAACATCTGGACGATGGTCATCCTCTACACGAGCATGAACCTGCCACTGGCGGTCTGGATGATGCGGTCCTTCCTGCTCGAGGTGCCGCGCGAGGTGCTCGAGGCGGGCGAGGTGGACGGCGCAGGGCTGGTCACCTCGATCCGGAAGATCATCCTGCCGATCGTGAGCCCGGGTCTCGCGGCGACCGCGCTGATCTGTTTCATCTTCGCCTGGAACGAGTTCTTCCTCGCGGTGAATCTGACCGCCACGAACTCCGGCACCTCGCCGATCTTCCTGGTCGGGTTCATCTCGTCCGAGGGCGCGTTCCTGGCCCGGCTCTGCGCCGCGGCGACGATCGTGTCGCTGCCGGTGCTCATCGCCGGCTGGGTGGCGCAGAACAAGCTGGTCCGCGGCCTGTCGATGGGAGCCGTCAAGTGAAGGCAGCCGTCGTCGTCACGCCCGGCACGATCAGCATCGAGGAGGTGCCGGACCCGACCCCCGGCCCCACCGACGTGGTGGTCAAGCCGGCTGCCGTCGGCATCTGCGGCACCGATCTGCACATCATGGACGGTGAGTTCGCGCCGTCGTTCCCGATCGTGCCGGGCCACGAGTTCGCCGGCGAGATCGTCGCCGTCGGCTCGGCGGTCACCGACTACGCGGTCGGTGACCAGGTCGCGGTCGACCCCTCGCTCTACTGCGGTTACTGCTATTACTGCAAGCGGGCGCGGGGCAACCAGTGCGAGAACTGGAACGCGATCGGGGTGTCGGTGGCCGGTGCCGCGGCCGAGTTCGTGTCGGCCCCGTTGGCCAACCTGTTCCATCTGCCGAGCCACCTCGCGGCCCGGGACGCGGCTCTGATCGAGCCGCTGTCCTGTGCCGTACGCGGCTTCGACGTGCTGCCCCGGGCGATGGCCACCTCGTACCTGATCTACGGCTCCGGGACGATGGGTCTGATGATGCTCGAGCTGGCCAAGCGGGCCGGCGCCGAGTCGGTGTCCATGGTGGACCTCAACCCGGCCCGGCTCGAGACGGCCCAGAAACTCGGCTGCACGGCCGCCGCCACCTCGGCCGATGAGCTCGACGCGCCGCGCGGCTGGGACGTGGTCATCGACTGCACGGGCGCCGAAGCGGCGATCAAGGATGGCCTCCGGAGGGTCGGTCGAGGCGGCACGTTCCTGCAGTTCGGCGTGGCGAGTTACGACGCACGGGTGGCGATCGAGCCGTACGAGATCTATCGGCGCGAGATCACCATCACCGGCTCGATGGCGGTGCTGCACAGTTTCGACCGGGCCGGGCAACTGCTCGCGGCCGGCGTGCTCGATTCATCGATCTTCGTCAGTCACCGGTTCCCGCTGGCCGAGTACGCCTCGGCGCTCGACCAGTTCAGGGCCGGGGTGGGGCGGAAAATCCTCATTGAACCGTGAGGTCAGGGTATGTTCGTGCCAACCTCGCCTACGACTGGTGAGTGAACCGCTACAGCTAGTTGGCAAGCGAGCGGTTTTCAGGATCAAATAGATCCGTGGGCACGAACACCCTCGCGACTGGTCGACTCGGCGCGGCCGCCGTCAGCTTCTTCGGGCTGGCTGTGACCGCGCCGATCGCTGTCCTGATCAATGTGGTGCCCGCCGCCTACGCCACCGGTGGCGGGCCGCTGATCCCGCTGAGTTTCCTCGCCCTCGGCGCCGTCCTGATCTTCTTCACTGCCGGCTACGCGGCCATGGCCAACCGGGCGCCGTTCGCCGGGGCGATGTATACGTACGTCAGCCGTGGCCTGGGCCGCCCGGCCGGCACAGGCGCCGCCTGGCTCGCCCTCGCCGGCTACCAGGCCGTTCAGCTCGGCCTCTACGGCATGGTGGGCGCCGCGGCCGCGCCCATGCTGAGCAGCTGGTTCCAGGTGAGTGCCGAATGGTGGATGGTCGCCGGCGGCTGCTGGCTGCTGGTCACGCTGTGCGGCACGATCCGGGTCGAGGTCGGCAGCGGCCTGATCGCACTGCTCGTGCTGGCCGAGGCGGCTGTCGCGGCCGGGTTCACCGCGGCCAACGTGATCGATCCGGCCCCCGGCCTGAGCGCCGGCAGCATCGTCCCGACCTCGCTCGACCGGCCCGCGCTCGGGCTGCTGCTCGCCGTGGGCATGCTGGCCTTCGTCGGCTTCGAGACCACCGGGACGTACGCGGAGGAGTCGATCCGTCCCCGCCGAGACCCCGGCCTGGCCACGTACGCCGTCGTGGCCGCTCTTGCCGTCCTGCTGGCCGCCGCGTCCTGGTCGCTCAGCGCGGCCGCCGGCGCCGACCGCATCACCGATCTGGCCCGCAGTCGCGGCTCCGAGATCCTGTTCGACCTGGCCGGCGCCCGCCTCGCGCCGTGGGCCGTCACCCTGGGCCGGTTGATGCTGCTCACCGGTCTGTTCGCCGCGATCCTGGCGGTGCACCACGCGATGGCGCGCTACCTGTTCGCCCTCGGCCGCGAGCGCGCCCTGCCCGCCGCTCTCGGGCGCACCTCGGGCCGCACGTTCGCTCCGCGCACCGCCTCGTTGATCCAGTCGGTGGTGGCCGGGCTCCTGCTGGCCGCGGCGGCCTGGTTCGGGGTGACCGATCCGCCGCTGACCGGTGGCCGCCTGCTCGTCGCCGGTGGTCTGGCCATCCTCGTCGTCCTGCTCCTCACCTCGGTGGCCGCTCTGCTGCACCTCAACCAGGTGCCGAACGGCGAGGGCGCCTGGACCAGATTTGCCGGCCCGGTGCTGTCCACAGTGGCCCTCGGGTCGGTCGGTTATCTGGTGGTGCGCGACCTCGCCGCGTTGCTGGGCGTGCCGGGCAGTTCCCCGCTGCGCTGGATCGTGCCGGTCGCGGTGGCTTCCGTGGCCGTGCTGGGCGTGTTGCACGCGCTGGTGCTGCGGGCCACGCGTCCGGTGGCCTATGCGGGCATCGGCCAGGGCGGCGCCGCGGTGGTGGTCACGCCCCAGCTGCCCCGGCCGCGGACCCTGAAGACGCCGGACGATCGAAAAGATCCGCAAGATCCGCAAGATCCGCAAGATCCCAGGGAGCCGGGCGCGCACCGGCCTGAGCGAGTCAAGCGCTGACATGCGCGCGCCGAGTCCGCGACCCGAACGGGAACGGATTCGTGCGCTCGGGATGGACCCGGCCACCGGGCGGTTCCGCCACAACGAGGCCAGGACGGCGGTGCGCATCGAAATCGAACTGGGCGTACGCCTGATCCGGGCCACCGGCTGCCGAGCCGACTGGTTCGACCAGGGTGGCCGCTCCTACGACGCGGTGGGCCCGTTCGCGGCCCACCGGTTCGATCAGCAATGGGCGCATTTCTCGCAGCAGATCGTGCTGCATCTCGAGAAGGCGGACCTGGTGCCGGTGGACGTCTCGATGTTCACCGCCGACCAGGTGGCGAAGGTGGAAAGGTTCGTGGCCGAGCGAGGCTTGGCTCCGCGTGTCTTCATCCTGGGGCGACGAGCATGGCAGCTCTCATCATGGTCCGGTCCAACCGGAACTGGCAGGCGACGGGTGGTCTCTTCGAGTGGACGCTCGAATACCTCATACCGCGGCTCGACGACCAGAAGACGGCCGACTGGCTCCGCATGGTCGTCGCGGAGAACCTGGGCAGTCTCTGGATCCCCGACCTGCCCGACGCCGGTCGGGAGGAGATCTACGCCCTGCTCCGGTCGGGCCTTCTCGCGGCCGCCCGGCGTGAGCTTCCGGACGGCCCGGACAAGGGTGCGGCGCTCGCGCGGCTCCGTGAGCTCGTCTCGCTGACGTTTTAGAGCGGCCGGTCAGGCGAAGAATTCCTGGATCTGGGTGAGGGTCAGATAGCCCTGCTGCTCGGGCTCGCGCCGCCCGTCGGACAGGCCCTTCGCGGTCACCGGCACATCCGGCACGTCGGTCGGCAGGCTCGGCATCGGCGGGGTGGGTGGCAGCGCCGGCAGGGTGAGGGCCTGGCGGATCACCTCGAACATGGCCCGCACCTCCTCGGTGGCGGTGCGGGTGGCGAGCTCGCGCCGGTCGGGCGTCAGCGGGGTGTCGTCGGGCGGCGTACCGACCGGAAGGGCGCAGGTGAAGTTGGCCTGGAGGCGGTCGTCGAGGCGGCGGATGTCGGCGCTCGGCCGCAGGTGATCGAGCCGTCCCTCGGCGACGATGCCCAGCTCACAGGCGGAAAGCCCGGACTGCTCCCACCACCGGCGCCAACCCGGATCGGCATCCAGAACGAGGGCGACGTGCTGGAGCGCGACCACGTATTCGCTCGGCGCGTGACCCCCGCCGGTCGTGGTGCCCAGGTGCGGGCGCAGCCAGGAGCCGCGATCCGCAGCCGCCGGGCCGTGGTCGACCAACGCCCAGAGGGTTTGCTCGTCCATCTGTGCATGGTGACATTTCGGTCGCTGTCCGGTCTGCTCGACGGCCCGGCGCGTACAGGCGAATTGCGACAACGTGACAAGAAAGTTAAGCCATTGAGGGATGGTTCACGGGGGGATCCCGTCTACATAAGTAAGTGATATACATTCTGTGTGCAGCCTGCCTCCGCCATCACCGATGAGGACGCCGCCGTCGCGGCCGGATTCGAGCGCTTTTATGAGACGCTCCGCCGGCTCACGCCGCGCGGGCCGCTGAGCCTGACGGCCGCCTCCACGCTGCGCCGGCTCGAGCGCTCCGGCCCGCATCGCCTCAGTGAGCTCTATGCCCCCGAGGGGATCAGCCAGCCGGCGATGACACAGCTGGTCACCCGCCTCGAGAAGGAAGGCCTGGCCGAGCGCACCAGCGACCCCAACGACGGGCGAGCCGTGGTCGTCAGCATCACCGACGCCGGCCGGGCCGCCGTGCGTGAGCGCCGCGAGGTGCGGGCGCGGGCGGTGTCCGAGCTGCTCCAGGGGCTCACGCCCGAGGAGCACGCGACCGTCTTGGCGGCGCTGCCGGCGCTGGAGAAGCTCAACGACCTCGCCGCCGAGCAGGCCACCTAGCGGGTCCCGGGGCCGCGGCGCTGATGCCGTGCGGCCATCGGGATCCGAAATGTACCTGAAAGTGAACAAGGAAAGAGGTGGGCCGCGTGTTGTCCGTGGATCATCCGCGCTACAAGTGGATCGCGCTGTCGAACACGACGCTCGGCACCCTGCTGGCGACGATCAACTCCTCCATCGTGTTGATCTCGCTTCCCGCCATCTTCAAGGGCATCCACGTCGACCCGCTCGAGCCCGGCAACGTGAGTTACCTGCTCTGGATGCTGATCGGCTACATGCTGGTCACCGCCGTCCTGGTGGTGACGCTGGGCCGGCTCGGTGACATGTACGGCCGGGTCAAGATCTACAACGCCGGGTTCGCGATCTTCACGGTCACCTCGGTCATCCTGTCGCTCGACCCCTTCGACGGCGGGAGCGGCGCGCTCTGGCTGATCGGCTGGCGGGTGCTGCAGGCGGTCGGCGGCGCGATGCTGATGGCCAACTCGGCCGCGATCATCACCGACGCCTTCCCGGCCAAGCAGCGCGGCATGGCGCTCGGCGTCAACATCGTCTCGGCGCTGGCCGGCTCGTTCATCGGCCTGGTCGCGGGGGGCGTGCTGGCCGAATGGGACTGGCGCTCGATCTTCTGGGTCAACATCCCGCTGGGCCTGCTCGGCACGGTGTGGGCCTACCGCTCGCTGCACGACACCGGCACCCGCCGCAAGGCGAAGATCGACTGGTGGGGCAACGCGACCTTCGCGATCGGGCTCACGGCCGTGCTGGCCGCGATCACGTACGGCATCCAGCCCTACGGTGGTCACACGATGGGCTGGACCAACCCGTGGGTCCTCAGAGGCCTGATCGGCGGGGCGCTCGTCCTGGTTGCGTTCGGCGTGATCGAGACCCGGGTCGCGGAGCCGATGTTTCCGCTGTCGTTGTTCAAGAACGCGGCTTTCACCAGTGGCAACGTGGCCAACCTACTGGCCAGCGTGGCTCGCGGCGGCCTCCAGTTCATGCTGATCATCTGGTTGCAGGGCATCTGGCTCCCGCAGCACGGCTACACCTACGAGTCGACCCCGCTCTGGGCCGGCATCTATCTGGTCCCGCTGACGATCGGCTTCCTGGTCGCCGGGCCGATCGCCGGCTCGCTCTCCGACCGCTTCGGCCCGCGCCTGTTCGCCGCGGGCGGCCTGGGCGTGATGGCGGTGTCGTTCGTCGGCCTGCTGCTGTTGCCGGGCAACTTCAACTACACCGTCTTCGCCCTGCTGATCTTCATCAACGGTGTCGGTGGCGGTCTCTTCGCGGCGCCCAACACGTCGCTGGTGATGTCGAGCGTCCCGGCCAACATGCGCGGCGCCGCCTCGGGCATGCGGGCCACCTTCCAGAACGCCGGCCAGGTGCTGTCGATCGGCATCTTCTTCTCCCTGATGGTGGCCGGCCTGGCCGATCACCTGCCCGACACGCTGAACAGCGGCCTGACCGCGCAGGGCGTGCCGGCCGACACGGCAGCCTCGATCGCGGCGCTGCCGCCGGTGGGCACGCTGTTCGCGGCGTTCCTCGGCTACAACCCGATCGGCGAACTGCTCGGACCGCAGGTGCTCGCCGCGCTGCCGCCGGAGAACGCGGCCCGGCTGACCGGCCTGGAGTTCTTCCCCCGGCTGATCTCCGAGCCCTTCCACGACGGCCTGGTGATCGTCTTCTGGCTGGCCATCGCGATGGCCGTGATCGGCGCGCTGGCCTCCCTGGTTCGCGGCAAGCCGGTCGCCACCTCTGACTTCGTCGCCCACGAGGCCGAGGTCAAGTCCGAGTTCGACGAGGCGGTGCCGCTCGCCCCGGCCACCGCGGTCGCCGAGCCGCTGGAGAGAGCCGAGCCGCTGGAGAGAGCCGAGCCGCTGGAGAGAGCCGAGCCGCTAGAGAGTGGCCGCGGCCAGCAGTGACGAGGCGATCTCGCGGGCCACATGGGCGGCATGGGAGCCGCCGTCCATGCGGGCCCCGGCCGAGGCGCCGTCGTAGAGCACGACCAGCTTGTCGGCCAGGTCGGCCGGGTCTTTGGCGCCGGCGTCGCGCGCCAGCTCGTTGAACAGGCCCCGGGTCCACGCCCGGTTGGCGTTCGACACCTCTTCGACCGCGCTGCCCGCGGGCGACTCGGCGCTGGCGTTGTAGAAGGCGCAGCCCCGGAAACCCGGCGTGCTGGTCATGTCGGAGAGCACCTCGAAGACGCCGAGCAGCCGGTCGCGGGGGTCGTCGAAGCGGTCGAGCCCGGCCAGCAGGCGGGTGCGGCGCAGCTCGTGCCGGCCCTCGAGATAGGCCCGGACCAGCTCATCCTTGCTGCCGAAGGTGCTGTAGAGCGAGGCCTTGGCCACGCCGGCCCGCTCGATGATGCGGTCGATGCCGACGGTGTGCACGCCCTCGGCATAGAACAACTCGTCCGCGGCGGCCAGGAGGCGGTCGCGGGCCGAGGGCTTGCGGAGAGCAGGTGATGCAGCGGACATGCGGTTGACGATACCAGACAGACCTGTCTAGTCTCCATGGGTCAGACAGACCTGTCTGTTCAAGCCTTCGGAGGGAAGCTCCATGACCACCGTTGCCGACGCCGCACCGGCCGTCCGCAGCCGGCGGCTGTCCCGCCCGGTTGCCTTCGCCGCGATCGCTGCGATCTTCGTGACGTTCGCGGCCGCGTCCGCGGCGCCGTCCCCGCTCTACGTCGTCTATCAGCACCTGTGGGGCTTCTCGGCGACCACGCTCACGGTGATCTTCGCCGTCTACGTCGTCGGTCTGATCGGCTCGCTGGTCATGCTGGGCGCGCTCTCCGACCACATCGGCCGCCGCCCGGTGCTAGCGGCCGCGATCGCGCTCGAGGCCGTCTCGCTCGTGCTCTTCCTGACCGCCGGTGACGTGGGGATCCTGCTCACCGCGCGGCTGCTGCAGGGCATCGCGACCGGCGCCGCCATGACCACCCTGGGCGCCGCCCTGGTCGACCTCAACCCGCCGCACGCGCCCGGCCGGGCCGGTCTGATCAACGGCATCGCGCCCGTCGCGGGCCTGGCCATCGGCGCCCTGGGCTGCGGCGCCCTGGTGCAGTACGGCCCGTCGCCGACCCACTTCATCTGGGCGCTGCTGCTGGCCGGCATGGTGCTCGCCGCCATCGTGGTCGCCCGCATCCCCGAGACCTCGGCCCGTCGCCCCGGCGCGGCCGCCTCTCTCGCGCCCAAGCTGGGCGTTCCGGCCCGGCTCCGGGCCGACGTGCTCGCGCTGGTGCCGATCATTGTGGCCAGCTGGGCGATCGGCGGCCTCTACCTGTCGCTCGGCCCGTCGGTGGCGGCCGGCGTCTTCGACCTCAGCAGCCACCTGATCGGCGGCCTGGTGGTCACCCTTCTCTGCGGCACGGGCGCCATCACCTCGTACGCCCTGCGCAACGTCCCGACCAAGCGCGTGCTGACCATCGCGGGCAGCCTGCTCACCGTCGGCGCCGTGATCAGCGTGGTCGGCCTCGAGCTGAGCAGTGCCTTCCTGGCCGCCGCGGGCACGGTGATCTCCGGGGTGGGTTTCGGCGCCTCGGCGCTGGCCTCGTTCGGCACGCTGGCCGTGCTGGCCGCCCCGCACGAGCGCGGCGAGCTGTTCGCGGTCGCGCTCGTCATCGCGTACGTCGCCTTCAGCGTTCCGGCGGTGATTGCCGGTTTCGCCGCCACGTCGGCCGGTCTGCACGACACCGCACTGGTGTATGGCCTGGTCGTGGCCGTTCTGGGGGCCACCGCGCTGGTCCTGCAGGGGCTGCGCCGCAAAGTGAGTTAGCCCGCTTCTTTCGTGGCGCCTCGGCGTGGACGGTCCTCATCCGGCCGTCCACGCCGCAGCATATGGGGCGAATCGGACACGAGAGGCAGGCATGAGAAAACTTCTGGCGGCGGCCACCGCGATCGCCCTGACGGTGGTCGGGGGGCCGGCGAGTGATGCGCGGGCGAACGAGCGGACTGAGCCGATCGCTCAGAAGCGCACCATCGAGACCATCAAGTGGGGCGTGTGCGACGAGTCTGCCCTGCGGCTGCACAAGGCGCAGTGCGGTTTCCTGTCGGTGCCACTGGATCATTCGCGGCCGAACGGCGAGAAGATCCAGATCGCGGTCTCCCGGATCAGGCACACCGTGCCGGCTGCGAAGTATCAGGGCGTCGCATTTGTGAACCCGGGCGGACCGGGCGGCAAGGGGCGTGCGCTCTCGGTGCTCGGCTCGCTGATCCCCAAGCAGGCCGGCGCGGCGTACGACTGGATCGGTTTCGACCCGCGTGGGGTCGGCGCCAGCAAGCCGGCGCTGAGCTGCGACGAGGACTACACCGGATACAACCGGCCGCCGTACGTGCCGACCACCGCGGCGATCGAGAAGACCTGGCTGGAGCGGGCCGAGGGGTACGCCAAGGCGTGCGAGAAGTCCGGCGGCGCGCTGCTCGACCACCTCAAGACCCTCGACACCGTGCGGGACATGGATCTGCTGCGGGTCGCGCTGGCCGCCCGCAAGATCAATTACTACGGCTTCTCCTACGGCACGTACCTCGGTCAGGTCTACGCCACCCGGTATCCCGAGCGGGTCCGCCGGATGGTGCTCGACGGCAACGTCAACCCGGCCCGGGTCTGGTATGACTCCAACCTCGACCAGGATCTGGCGTTCGACAAGAACATCCGGGTCTACTTCGGCTGGATCGCCAAGAACCACCGGGCCTACGGTCTCGGCCGCTCGGCCCGGGAGGTGCAGCGCCGCTTCGACGCCGAGCAGGCCCGGCTGACCCGCAAGCCGGCCGGTGGCGTGATCGGCCCGTCCGAGCTCACCGACATCTTCCTGCAGGCCGGTTACTACACCTTCGGCTGGGCCGACATCGCCCGTGCGTTCAGCGACTGGGTCAACGACCGCGACGCCGAGCCGCTCAAGAAGCTGTACGACGCCAACAACCCGACGGGCAAGGGCGCGGACAACAACTACGCGGTCTACCTCGCCACCCAGTGCACCGACGCCGCGTGGCCGCAGAGCTGGACCAAGTGGGCCGCGGACAACTGGGAGGTGCACCGCAAGGCGCCGTTCGAGACCTGGGGCAACGCCTGGTATAACGCGCCCTGCCGCTCCTGGCCGGCCCGCGCGGGCATCCCGGTGACCGTCTCGGGCGAGACCGCCCCGCCGATCCTGCTGGTCAGCGAGTCGCTCGACGCGGCCACCCCGTTCACCGGCAGCCTCGAGGTGCGTAAGCGGTTCCCGCGCTCGGTGCTGATCGAGAGCGTCGGCGGCACCACCCACTCCGGCTCGCTCTACGGCAACCGGTGCGTGGACGACACGATCGCCGACTATCTGGCCTCCGGCAAGCTCCCGAAGCGGGTGGCCGGCGAGCGTTCCGACAAGCGCTGCCCGCCGATCGAGCCGCCGGAGCCGATCGCCGCGTCCACCGCGGCTGCGACCAAGGGGAAGCAGGCCCCGGCCCCCGTCGAGCGCCTGGAGCTGCAAAGACTGATCACCGGTCGGTGATCACGCTCACGGCCCCTGCCCAAAGGCGGGGGCCGTTGGCTATGCTCCTTCTCGCGAAGGGGAGTAGCTCCCAATGTCGCGGTCGACATACTGATCCTTGATTTTTCCAGGGTCCGGCCGCGCGGCCTTTCTTCAAGGCGAGCGAGACCTTCGACTTGGCTGTTTCACGACGGCCGGGTCGAGGTCGCCCTGTGCCGCTTCTTCCCGGTCCTTGAGTTACCGGGAGTTCTTTCGATGGATGGCATTCTCGCTGCGACGGCGATCAGCTTCGCAGTGATCTTCGTGGCCGAGCTGGGTGACAAGTCCCAGCTCATGGCCCTGACGTTCGCGACCCGCTTCAAAACCGTGCCGGTGCTGATCGGCATCACCGTGGCCACCGCGATCGTGCACGCCGTCTCCGTGGGCATCGGGTACGGCCTCGGCGCCACCCTGCCGACCGGCTGGATCTCGCTCGTCGCGGCCATCGCCTTCCTCGCCTTCGGCGCCTGGACCCTGCGCGGCGACAAACTCACCGACGACGAGAAGACCAAGGCCGAGCGCAGCAACGGCTCGGCCATCCTGGCCGTCGGCGGCGCGTTCTTCCTGGCCGAGCTGGGCGACAAGACCATGCTGGCCACGATCACGCTGGCCACCCAGCACGGCTGGTTCGGCACCTGGCTGGGCTCGACGATCGGTATGGTCGCGGCCGACGCGCTCGCCATCGTGGTCGGCCGGATGCTCGGCCGGCACCTGCCCGAGAAGGCCATCCGGTACGGCGCCGCGGCGCTCTTCGCTATCTTCGGCATCTGGTTGCTGGTGGAAGCGATCATCGAGCTTCGATAGGGGACTGGCCGTGCAGCAGTACCGGGCGGAACTGACCGCCGATGTCACCTTCAGCACCGGCGGCCGCCTCCAGGCCCAGGAGTTACGGGTGGACGTGCCGCACCTCGACGTCACCGAGGCCGACCTGGTCATGATCTTGATCGGCGCGCTCGGTCTGCGCGACGTCGAGCGGGTCGAGCTGGCCGGCGTCCGTACCTTCGCCGAGACGGTGGCGGCCGGTGTGCCCGGGCCGCCACGGTTGCGGTTCGTCGAGCTCAGCCATGTCATCTCGGACGGGATGACGACCTACCCGGGCATGGTCGAGCCGGTCATCACACCCCACCTGACCTGGGAAGACTCGCGCCCGCAGTACGCCGAGGGCACCGAGTTCAGCCTCGACCGGATCGAGATGATCGGGCAGACCGGCACCTATCTCGACGCCCCGCGGCACCGCTACCCCGGCGGCACCGATCTGGCCGGGCTGCCGCTGGAACGGCTGGCCGACCTGCCCGCCGTCGTGGTGCGCACGGCCGGCAGCGGGCGGCGCGCGGTCACCGAGAAAGACCTCGAGCCGCTCACCGTGGCCGGGCACGCGGTGCTGCTGCACACGGGCGGTGACCGCGGCTGGGGCACGCCGGCCTACCACGTCGACCCGCCCTACCTGACCGGCCAAGCGGCGGCGCTGCTGGTCGAGCGCGGGGCCGCCCTGGTCGGGATCGACTCGGTCAACCTCGACGACAACACGGCGGCGAGCGGGGGCGAGCGGCCGGCCCACACGGTGCTGCTGGCGGCCGGCATCCCGATCGTCGAACACCTCACCGGGCTGGAGAACCTGCCGCCGCACGGCGCTCGTTTCACCGCGACGCCGCCGCGGATCGTCGCCTTCGGCACCTTCCCGGTCCGGGCGTACGCGCAGGTGCCGTTGTACGAGCCGCACGACCACAGCCGGTCGGCGGGATGGCTGCCTGGTTCCTCCGCATGAACGACTCCGGTTCGGCGATCGAGCAGGCGGCGGCCCGGTTCCAGCTGGGTGACGCCGCGGCGGCGGCCGAGCTGCTGGGCCGGGTGCTGGCCGCCGAACCGGACAACGTGCGCGCGCTGGTGCTGATGACCCATGCCCAGCTCGCGCTCAAGAAGCCGCAGCTCGCGCACGAGGCGGCCGGGCGCGCGGTGACCGTGGCCCCGCAGTCGGCCGAGGCGCTGGGGGCGCTCAGCCGGGCGATGTCGGCCCTCGACCGGCACGACGAGGCGGTGCGGATGGCGTACGAGTCGGCCCGTCTCGAACCGGAGAACCCGTACCGGCACAACCGGCTGGCCTGGGCGCTGCTCGGGGACGGACGCCGCGCGGTCGAGGCCGAGCACGCCGCCCGCGAGGCCGTCCGGCTCGACCCGTCCGACGCCGACTTCCGGATCACGTACGCCATGGTCATGAAGCAGCTGAGCAAGCTCGACCGGGCCCGGCAGGCGCTGCGGGATGCCCTCGCCCTGGAACCGGACAACGCGGTCGCCCAGCACGAGCTGGCCACCCTCGATGTCGTGCACCGCAACCCGTTCGCGCTGGGCCGGCTGGCCCGGGGCGCGAGCGGGCTGGCCGGGGCGCTGCGGGCCGACCCGGCCCAGCAGGCCAGCAAGTTCATGCTCGACGTGGCGCTGCGCCGCTTCCTGGTCTACACCGCGGTGGTGCTGGCGATCCTCGCGTACGTCGGCTGGCGGGTCCTCGAGTTCTCGGTGCCCGGGGCGCGCCTGCTGGCCGGAGCGGGCGCCGTGGCGCCGCTGGGGGTCGCCGCCTACTTCGCGACCCGGCTCGACCGATCGCTGCGTGCCTATCTGGTGACTCTGCTGGCGCACGGTCGTCAGCGGCTCGCCGCGGTGCTCGCCGGGGTCAGCATCGCGCTGTTGCTCACCGCGACCGTCTCGCCCCAGGCGTGGATGGGATGGCAGCTCGGGCTGGCCGCGGCCGGCGGCTTCGCCGCCCGATTGCTCACCATCTCGGCCTCCGAGGGCGGTCTCACCACAATTTTCCGCCGCCAGCGGAAGCGGTGAGCGCGCCGGATCTGGCGGAAAGGCCTCATTAACCGCTCGAATCGGCCGATTATTTCCACGTGACCGCCAACCCCCTGCGCACCGGAACACGCCGATGACGGAGCGGCCCGTCATCAGCCCGGCCGACCCCGGCCGGCAGCTCGATGCCGACCGGCCGCCCGCCGCCGGTCCGCGTGCCTTCAGCGGCCCCACCGAGCTGGCCATCGCGCAGGCCGCGACCCTCTTCGAGCAGCTCGACCTGGAAAAGGCCGTAGCCACGCTCCAGCCCGTGCTCCAGGCCGACCCGGCCGCCGCCGAGGGCTGGATCCTGCTGGCCCGGCTGCAGCTCGCCCTCGACCAGGCGGCGGACGCCCTCGAGGCGGCCGAGCACGCCATCCAGCTCGACCAGGCCGCCCCGCGCGCGCTCGCCCTGTCGAGCCGCGCGCTGACCATGCTCGGCCGGCACGAGGAGGCCGTCACGATGGCCTACCGAGCCGTGATCGCCGAGCCCCGCAATCCGCTCTGGCACGACCGGGTGGCCTGGGCGCTGCTCTCGGCCGACCGGCAGATCGCCGACGCCGAGCAGGCCGCGCGCACGGCGATCGGGCTCGACCCGGTCGAGGCGCACTACTACTACACGCACGGGGTCGCGCTGGACGCGCTCGGGCACACCGACCAGGCCCGTCAGGCGCTGCTCACCTCGCTGCGGATGGAACCCGAGAACCCGGTCGCCCAGCACAGGCTGGCCGTGCTCAACGGCGAGGCGGCCGACCACGCCCCCGAGGGCAAGAAGCGCGGCTGGCGCCTCTTCGGCCGGAAGAACTAGGCCTTCTCGGCGCGGTACTTGTAGCGGAGGGCCAGCCAGACCAGCCAGCCCAGGCCGATGATGAAGCCGAAGCTGATCAGGCGGTAGAGCACCACCGCGGCGACCGCCAGCGAGCTGGTCAGACCGCCCGCGACCAGGCCCAGCACGAGCGCGGCGTCGACCACGCCGAGCCCGCCGGGCACGATCGGCACACTGGCCGCGGCCATCCCGGCGCAGTAGGCGATGACCAGGCCGACCGGGTTGATCCCGCCCGCGCCGACCGCGACGCAGCACAGCCACAGGCAGAGCGCGTCGAAGAGCCAGTTCAGCAGCGCGAGCACCACCGCGGCGGCGAAGGCGAACGGGTTGACCCGGACCTCGCGCAGTTGCTCGACGAAGCCCAGCAGCCGGTCGTGGCCGTGCTCGGGCGGGCGCCGGCGTACCCGGTTGACCCCGCCCAGCAGGGCCCGTACGGGGCGGTCGAGCAGTTGGGGGTGCTCGGCCAGCTGGCGTACGCCGAAGGCCACGGCCAGGGCGGCGATCGCGTACCCGACCAGCGAGTGCCAGCTGCCGGTGTTGCGGGCGAGCAGGCCACCGACCGCGCCGATCACCACCAGCGCGCCGGCCGAGAGGACGCCGCTGAGCGCGATGCACCAGGACGCCACGGCCGGGGGTACGCCGTACCGGCGCAGTTGCTGGAAGTTGAAGGTCGTGGAGAACACCGGGCCGCCGGGCAGGGTCGCGCTCAGCGAGTGGGCCGCGTACGCCGTGGTGACGTGCCGTTTGATGCTGACCTTGGTTCCCGCGCCGCGGAGCAGGGCGCGCTGCATGCGGGCGTAGGTGCCCATCGAGGCCACCTCGGCCGCGACCGCGGCGGCGACCCAGTTCCAATGTGGCGCGCGCAGCTGGGCCAGCGCGCCGGCCAGCGACGACCAGCCCAGTATTAGTTCCAGGCCGAGCACGAGCACGACGAGGACGGCCACGGCCGGGCCGCGACGCCACCAGGGCGGAACGCCGGTCGTGGGCCGGGCGATCTGCTCCTGCACGGCCATTGAGATCATGCTGCCACCGACCGGCGGGCGGCGCGGCCCGTTCAGCGGGTGTAGGCGAGCAGATCCAGGTCGCGCACCGAGGCCGGCTCGGACGCCTGCACCCGCAGCGTGCGGTCGGGGGCGAAGAGCGACAGCGTGGTGCCGTCGTCGTCCTTCGTCCGCACGAGCAGGTTGCCCTCGGGGTCGAAGACGGCGCCCACCACCGTGCCCTCCACCGGCAGGACCTGTGGCTTTCCGGTGGCCGTGTCGATCACCGCGTCGGCCGTGTCGGTGCCGGTGGTGCTCTCGCCGGTGGTCTGCAGCGGCACGGTCACCCGCAGGCCGGTGGCGTCGACGCTGGTCGGTTTGCAGGCGGCCAGGCCGTCCGGGTTGTCCTGCGGCTGGGTGTCGCCGAGCACCGGAACGGTCGTGCCCGTCTCGTCGTCGCTGGCGGCCACCTCGAGCCCGCAGTGCGTGGTCGCGTACACGAGCTTGCTGCCGTCACCCGACCAGCGGAAATGCTGGCCCGTGGTGAGCCCGTCGGGCAGCGGGGTGAGCGAGCCCGAGGTCAGGTCGAGCACGCTCGGCGCGTCGACCATGACCAGCAGCCGGTTGCCCTCGGGGGACCAGACCGGCGCCTGGTCGGCCGTGATCACGTTGGCGGCCACCTGTTCCGTGCCGTCGGAGTCGCTGACCAGCAGCTTTCCGTCGGTCACGTAGGCGATGCGGGCGCCGTCGGGGGAGATGCCGACCGACGAGGGCGCGTCCGGCAGCACGACCTCGCTGGTGCCCCGGCCCGGCGACAGGCGCACGACGTCGGGGTCGGCATCGCGTTCCCGGTAGAACACGTGGCCGGGCAGGTCGGCCAGCGTGCGCGAGCGCGGCTTGGCGGTGCGCGACGTCTTCCGCGGCTGGGCTTCGTCCTGCGGGGGCCGCACCTGCGCGGCCTGTTCCTCCGGCGAGTCGGTGGGCGCCGCGTTCCGGGTCGCCGAGGTAGCCGACCAGGACGGGGTGGCCGACACCGTGGAGTGCGAGCCGACGGCCAGCGGCGCGTCGGTGTGGTTGCCGTGCGGCAGCCGCCACAGGCCGCTGGTGAGCACCGCGAGCACGACGACGGCGGCACCGGTGCCGATCGCGGCCTCGCGGCGGGCTATCCGGCGGGAGCGGTGCATGGCCCGCTCGTACATGTCGGCGGGCTGCGCGACGTCGGCCAGGTCGTGCAGCGAGGACCGCAGGCGGTCGTGCTCGGAACTCATCGGCCCGCCTCCGGCACCTCGGTGAGCAGGCGCAGGTCGGGCAGCAGGGCGCGCAGCCGGTCGAGGGCCCGGCCGGTCTGGGTCTTGACCGTGCTGACCGAGACGCCGAGCATCTGGGCCGCCTCGGCCTCGGTGTGGTCCTCGAAGAAGCGGAGCACGATCACCGCGCGCTGCCGGGCGCTGAGCGTGAGCAGTGCGCGCCGCAGCACCAGGCGCTGGACGGCGGCGTCGGCGTGATCGTCGGCGCCCGGCCGGCGGTCGGGCTCGAAGTCGCCCGGCAGCACCTCGGCCACCTTGGGCCGGCGCCAGAACGACACCTGTGCGTGATACATCACCTTTCGGGCGTACGCCTCGGCATTTTCCACCCGTTCCAGGCGCGGCCAGGCCCGGTGCGTGCGTGCGAGCGCCTCCTGCACCAGATCCTCGGCAAGGTGCTGATCACCGGTCAAAAGGTACGCCGAGCGCAACAATGCGCGCGTCCGCGTACGGACGAAATGCGCATAGTCGGCCTCACGGGCGTCCATTCGAAGGTGTCCGTTCGAGGTGTCGAGGGAGACGTGAGAGTACCCAGGCGGCTCAAGCACCGCGCTGCCGGTCACGTCTTCCCCTCTCCACCCACGTGCCGAGCGATGCCACCCCGTGTGGGCACCGTCCGGCGCTTTTCAAGACGCCGGACCGTCGTTTGCCGGACGACAACCGTTCGGTCGAATTACCACCTCCCCCGAACGGTCAGCCGGTGTCGCGCCTCTCACATCGGTCACGGGGCGTTTTCGGTAGCGTCGGCGGGGCACCGGTTCTGCTCGGTGGGCGCTCACGCGCCCCGGACGGAAGGACCCGCCATGGCCCGCCCTCGCATCGTGATCGTCGGAGCCGGGTTCGCCGGTTTCACCGCGGCGCGCAGACTCTCCAAGCTGTCCCGCGGCGGCGCCGAGATCGTCGTGGTGAACCCGACCGACTACTTCCTCTACCTGCCGCTGCTGCCCGAGGTCGCGGCCGCGATCCTGGAACCCCGGCGGGTCACCGTCTCGCTGCAGGCCACCCTGCCCGGCGTCCGGCCGGTGCTCGGTCTGGCCGACGGGTTCGACCTGGCCGGCCGCACGATCACCTATCGCGATCCGGAGGGGCGGGCCGGCTCGATCGGCTACCACCGTCTGGTGATCGCCGCCGGCAGCGTCAACAAGCTGCTTCCGGTGCCCGGCATCAGTGAGTACGCGCACGGCTTCCGCGGGGTCGGCGAGGCGCTCTACCTGCGGGACCACATCACCCGGCAGATCGAGCTGGCGGTCAACGCGACCAGCGAGGAGGAGCGGCGGGCCCGCTGCACCTTCGTCGTGGCCGGCGCCGGTTACACCGGCACCGAGGTGGCGGCCCAGGGTGTGCTCTTCACCGACGCTCTCACCGCCGAACGGCCCGAGCTGCGGGGAAACGTGCGCTGGCTGCTCCTCGACACGGCCGAGCGGGTGCTGCCGACGCTCGACCAGCGGCTCTCGGACGCCTCCGACCAGGTGCTGCGCGAGCGGGGCGTCGAGGTCAAGGTGCAGACGAGTGTGAAGGAGGCCACGAAGGACGGGGTGCATCTGTCCACCGGGGAGTTCCTGCCCACCCGGTCGTTGATCTGGTGTGTCGGGGTGCGTCCCGATCCGGTGGTCGAGGCCATGGGCCTGCCGCTGGAGAAGGGGCGGCTGGTGGTCGACGAGTTCCTCAACGTGCCCGGCCACCCGGACGTGTACGCGATCGGCGACGCCGCCGCGGTGCCCGACCTGACCCGTCCCGGCGAGTTCACCGGGATGACCGCGCAGCACGCCACCCGGCAGGGCACCGCCGCCGCCAAAAATATCGCGGCCTTGTACGGCCATGGGCGCCGTCGCCCGTACAAGCACCATGACCTCGGCTTCGTCGTCGACCTCGGTGGCCTCGACTCGGCGGCCAACCCGCTCGGCATCCCGCTCCAGGGGCTGCCGGCCAAGGTCGTCACCCGCGGCTATCACCTGCTCTCGATGCCCGGCAACCGCGTGCGGGTGGCGGCCGACTGGCTGCTCGACGCCGCGCTGCCCCGGCAGGGAGTCCAACTCGGACTCGTGCGTGGCGCCGCGGTCCCGTTGGACACGGCACCGCCTGCCAAGTAGCCGCCTGTTCGGGGGATTAGACCGTTCAGCGGGTGGGATCGGACGGAAGACCGCGGGTTTCGGACCTGGTGCAAAGTTTTCACAAGCCATAATTCGGTCATGCGATCTTGTTGGTTCGGCGGGATGGTCATCGCCCTCACCGCGGCGGCCGTGGTGGGCGGGGCCGCGCCGGCGCCGGCGGCCCCGCGCGACCCTGAGGCGACCGGCTCCGCGGCGGCGGTGGTCGACCCGCCCGGTGTGCTGATGGCTCGGTACGCGTTCAACGGCCGGTCGAGTTCGATCGTCGATCAGTCCGGGCGAGGCCACACCCTGAGCGTCGTCTCCGGGCACGGCGGCGCGGTGCGGCCGATCGTGCACGGCGCGGGCCACGCGTTGCTGTTCCCGAGCCGGTGCGTGCTGAAGGTCTGCCCGCACGTGGCACTGCAGACCCCGTCGACGGCCGACCTCAACCCCGGCATCCTGGACATCGACTTCGGCGCCGACGTCTTCCTGCCCCCGGGGCAGACCAGCAAGGGTCAGAACGTCGTGCAGAAGGGCTACTCGAAGACGAGCAGCCAGTGGAAGCTCCAGATCGACGGCGCGGCCGGCCGGCCCAGTTGCGTGCTGGTCGGCGACCAGCGGCCCCGGATCCGGGTGGCCACCAGCGCGGTCTCGGTGGCCGACGGGCGCTGGCACCGGCTGCACTGCTCGCGGGCGGGCGCCACCCTCTCGATCTACGTCGACGACGTGCTGCGCGGCCGCATCGCGGTGCCGGAGACGCTCTCGGTCACCAACAACCGGCCGATGAGCATCGGCGGCAAGGGCGCCTACGCCGACAACGACCAGTTCAACGGCGTCCTCGACAACGTCTGGGTGCAGGTCGGCTAGCTCGCCGGCGTCCGCAAGCCGCTCGACACGGCGGTGAGCAGGTCGGCGGTCGGCGTGTCGCCGGAGAGCTCCCAGGCGAACGCGCCCCCGAGGGACTGGCTGCGGGCGTACGCCATCTTGGTCTTGATCGTCTCGGGGGTGTCATAGGACCACCACTGGGTGCCGCAGTGCGCGTAGGCCGTGCCGCCGATCGTGCCGGTCGGTGGGCAGCGCTCGACCAGGGCCTCGTAGTCCTCGAGACCCTTCTCGTAACGCCCGGCGGCGGGCCCGGTGGCCGACCCGCCCGGCGCGGCCTGGGTCACGCCGGTCCACCCGCGACCGTAGAAGCCGATCCCGAGCAGCACCTTCGAGGCCGGGACGCCGAGCTTGACCAGCTCGTCGACGGTAGCCGTGGCCTGCGAGGAAGGGCGAGGAATGCCCTCGTACGCGGTCAGCGGCGAATGCGGCGCGGTCTTCTCCGCCTTCGTCGAGGCGTCCCCGCCCGCGCCGAAGTAGTCGTAGGTCATCGCACTCAGCCAGTCCGCCGTGCCCGCGGCCGTCCGGTAGTCGGTGGCGGCCAGCTTGGTGACGTCGCCCGGCACCGCCGCCGTGATCACGTCCTCCGGCCCGAACGCCGACCGCAGCGCGCCCAGCACCCGCGGCAAGGCCTCCGGCCCGCTCTTGTCGCAGGTCACACCGCAGGCGTTCGGGTATTCCCAGTCGACGTCGATGCCGTCGAAGACCCCCGTCCAGCGGGCGTCGGTGAGCAGCCGGTGGCACGACTCGGCGAAAGCCCCCGGGTCGCGGGCGGCCTCGGTGAACCCGGCCGACCCGGTCCAGCCGCCGAACGACCACAGCACCTTCAGCCCGGGGTGCTTCTCCTTGAGCTTCCTGAGCTGGCCGATGTTGCCCCGGAGGCGGTCGCCGGCCTTGTCCGCGACGCCGTCCACGCTCTGGCCCGCCTCGATCGGCTTCTCGTAGTCGGCCCAGCCGTCGGCCGCGGTGCACCGGCCCCCGTCGACCTCGCCGAAGGCGTACAGCAGATGGGTGAGCTCGCCCGCCGACCCGCTCGTGTCCAGGTCTTTCACCTGGAAGTCGCGGGCGTAGACACCCCATCCGGTGAAGTAGCCGACCACCTTGGGGGCGGCCGCGGGCTCCGGCTGCGGTTCCGGGCCGGAGGGTGATCCACACGCGGCCAGGCCGAGCAGGATAAGGATGATCAAGACGAATCGGGCGCGCACCGGTCCGAAGCTATCCGGACGGGGCAACCGGACGACTCCTGATCACTCGTCCGGGGGGTGGGTGATTCCCGGCACGGTCGTCCACCCGGTCCACGACCTGTGCGAACCTTTCCCGGTGGCCATCAGCCAGCACGAGTCCTCCGACGTCCGCCCGTGGCGCGCCGAATTGCGCGCACGGCTGACCTGGCACCGGGTCCTGGCCCGGTTCCGCGCCGTCCTGCGCAGCGCTCTGGTGACCTTCGTCGTCCTCACCGTCACGCTCTGGGCGATGCCCGGCGTGGCCAGCGCCGACATTGTCGACACGCTCGGCCTGGTGCTGCTGGTGGCCGGGGTGGGCGCCGTGCTGCGCCCCTTGCTGCTGGCCGGCGTGGTGGCCCTGGGCGGCTGGGGAGCGATGCTGCTCGGTGTGATCGCCCAGGTCGTGGTCATCGTGGTCGCCCTCGAACTCGACCCGGCCAACCGGATCAGCGGCCTGCCCTCGCTGGTCTTCGCCGCGATCTTCGCCGTGATCCTGGCCGCGATCCTCGACTGGATGGCCGACAGCGGCACCGACGACACCTTCGTCCGCGAGTCCAAGCGGCTCATGCGCCAGGTGCGCCGCCGCCAGGCCCGGCTCGCCGGCGGCCCGGTGTTCACGTTCCGCCGGCCCCGCCCGGGCACCGACCCCGGGCTGTTGATGGTGCAGCTCGACGGCCTCTCGGAACCGGTGCTGCGCTGGGCCGTGCGGGCCGGCAACCTGCCCACCCTGGGCCACTGGCTGCGCTCCGGCAGTCACACCCTGCGCGGCTGGCACACCGGTCTGCCGTCGACCACGCCCGCCTCGCAGGCCGGCATCCTGCACGGCGCGACCCGGCAGATCCCGGCCTTCCGGTGGTTCGAGAAAGACACCGGGAAGCTGATGGTGACCAACCGTCCGCGCGACGCGGCGGTCCTCGAACCGCGGCTCAGCGACGGCCGCGGCCTGCTCCGCGACGGCGGCGTGAGCATCGGCAACGCGTTCAGCGGGGATGCCTCGGTGAGCCTGCTCACGGTCAGCCACGCGGCCCTGCCCGGCCGGTCGGCGCGCGGCTGGGCGGCGTTCATGGCCTCGCCCTACGGCTTCACCCGCGCCCTCGTGCTCGGCGTGGGCGAGGTCTTCACCGAGCTGCACCAGGCCCGCCTCCAGCGCCGGCGCAACATCCAGCCCCGGGTCAGCCGCTCCGGCGCGTTCCTCGCCCTGCGCCCGGCGTCGATGCTGCTGCGTGACGTGAACGTGTCGCTGATCGCCGAGCAGATGGCCCGCGGCGCCCCCTCGATCTACTGCGACCTGGTCGACTACGACGAGGTCGCGCATCACGCCGGCCCGGCCCGCCCCGAGTCGATGCGCCAGCTCGAAAGCCTCGACCGCATGCTCGGCGTGCTCGAACGGCTGGCCCCCGAGGCGGCCCGGCGCTACCACCTGGTGGTCCTCTCCGACCACGGGCAGAGCCAGGGCGCCACCTTCAAGCAGCGCTACGGGGAGACCCTCGACCAGGTGGTCGGGCGTTTCTCGGCGGGCGACCAGGCCGACGCGCCCAAGTCGCCGGCCGAGTCCGAGGCGACCCAGGAACCCGACTTCCCCGAGCCGCCGGTCGCCCCGCTGCTGGTGGTCTCGTCGGGCAACCTGGCCCTGGTCTATCTGACCAAGTTCGCGCGCCGCCTCGACCGGGCCGCGATCGACCGCGCATACCCCCGGCTCATCCACGGGCTGGCCGCGCACCCGGGCATCGGCCTGGTCGTGGTGCAGGACGAGGGCGGGCCGCTCGTGCTGGGCACCTCGGGCAGCCACCGGCTGGTCGACGGCGAGGTGCGGGGCGTCGACCCGCTGCTGCCGTACGGGCCGCGGGCCCGCCACGACCTGCTGCGTCACCAGGGCGCCGTGCACGTCGGCGACCTGGTGCTGATCAGCTGCGTCGACCCGGTCACCGAGGAGGTCGCCGCGTTCGAGGAGCTGGTCGGCTCGCACGGCGGCCTGGGCGGCTGGCAGACCGACGCGATGCTGGTGCACCCGGCCCGCTGGCCGATCACCGACTCCGACCTCGACGGGCCCGATGCCGTGCACCACCAACTCGTCGAGTGGCTGGCCATGCTCGGCCTGCGCACCCAGACGCCTACGGCCGACCTCGCCCTGGAAACCTCGTGGGACGACAGTGACGATCACGGCATCGCGGAGACCCCGAGACTTTCGAGGACTCACGACGGTTAAGCACGTGTGCCTCGTCTTCCGCTTCTGCTCATCGCGTTGACCGCTCTGCTCGTACCGGCCGCTGTCATGCCGCCGGCGCAAGCTGCCACCCCCGCGGTGAGTCCGCAGGCACGCTCCACCACGCCGACCTTCAACGGCGGCGTCTACGCCATCGCCCACCGCGGCGCGACCGTCTACGTCGGCGGCTCGTTCACCACCGCCACGGCCGGCGGGCGCACCTACGGCCGGGAGCGGCTGGCCGCCTTCGACTCGCGCACCGGCAAACTGCTCGACTGGGCGCCGAGCGCGGACGGTGTCGTCCGGGCCCTGGCCGCCACCGACGACAGCGTCTACGCGGCCGGCGACTTCCACCGGATGAGCGGCGAGAAACGCGACTCCCTCGCCCGTCTGCACCCCACGAGCGGCGCACTGCGCTCGTTCCGGCAAACCCTCACCGGTACGGCCTACTCGCTCGCCGCGGGCAACGGCCGGCTCTACCTGGGTGGCAGCTTCACCGAGGTCACCGGGCGAAAACGCCTCAACCTGGCCGCCTTCTCGCTGGCCACCGGCGTGGTGGACGAGCGCTGGCGGCCGGTCGCCGACGACACCGTGCACGCGCTCGCGTTCACCGGCTCGCGGGTCTTCGCCGGCGGCGGGTTCCACATCGTCAACGGGGTCAAGGGCACGCTGCGGCTGGCCGTGCTCAACGCCACGAGCGGCGCGGCCGACCCGACGTTCCTGCCCAAGGTGCCGGCCGAGGTGCGGGCGATCGCCACCGACCCGAGCGGGGTGCAGGTCGCGACGGCTGGGGTGGGCGGACGGGCCATCGCGTTCTCCACCAGCGGGGCGATGCGCTGGCAGCGGGTGTTCGACGGGGACGCGGCGGCGATCGTGACCACCGGCGGCATCACCTATGTGGGCGGGCACTTCGACAACGCCTGCACGACCGAGCGCAACGGCCTGAAGGGCGGCTGCGTCGACGGTTCCCGGCCGCGGCTGAAGATGGCCGCGGTGACCTCCACGGGCCAGCTCACCGGATGGGCGCCGTCGGCGAACGGCGTGATCGGCGTACGCGTCCTGAGCGTCAACCACGTGGCCGGCACGATCGAGGCCGGCGGCGACTTCACCATGATCAACGGTCAGGATCGGCGCCGTTTCGCCGCCTTCTAGGTGATGTTGCGGCGAGCCGCGATGCGCTGGCTGATACCCCAGTAGCGGGTGGGTGACAGCCGGGCCAGCCAGTCGGCGCCCTTGGCCACGCCACCGATCACCAGGCGCGGTTTGCGGTCGTGGACGGCGGCCACGATCTGTTTCGCCGCCTCCTCGGCCGGCATGGTCAGCGCCCGCTCGGCGAACCGCTGAGCCTGCTCGGCCTGGGTGCCGCCCGGATCGCCGGCACTCAGCCGCGCGCTGGCCGCGATGTTGGTGCGGATGCCGCCCGGATGCACCACGGTCACCCCGACCCCCTGCGGCTCGAGCTCGTGGCGCAGCGCGTCGCTGAACCCGCGGACGGCGAACTTGCTGGTCACGTAGGCCACCTGGCCGGGCGGCGCGATCAGGCCGAACAGGCTCGACACGTTGACCACATGCGACCCCGGGCGAGCCAGCAGCTGAGGCAGGAACGCCTTGGTCAGCCGGATCACCGCGTGCAGGTTGATCTCGAGCAGCCACTCGAAGTCGGCCAGGCTGTTCTGCTCGAAGCTGCCCATCAGGGTGACGCCGGCGTTGTTGACCAGCAGATCGACCCCGCCGTGGCGGGACGCGACGTCGGCCGCCAGATCGAGCCGGTCACCGCCGTCACTCAGATCGATCTCGTACGTCGTCACCTCCGCCGCGCCGAGCTCGCGCGCCACCCCGGCCACCCGGGCCAGTCCCTCGGCGTCCCGGTCGACCAGCACCAGCACCGCCCGCCGCCGCGCCAGCTCGTGCGCGAGCGCGGCCCCGATGCCGCTCGCGGCCCCGGTGAGCAGACAGGTGCGACCCGCGAACGCGAAACGCTCACTCATGAGCTCATTATCGCGGGTGGAGACCTAAACTGCGGCCCATGACCGCGCCCCGCTCCGTTGCTCCGATCGTCGCCTCCCAGGCGGTGCTGGCCCCGCTCACCGACGCCGCGATCTTCCTCGTGGTGACCGTCCAGCCCGGCGGCGAGCCGGTGGTCCGCGACCTGCTCGAGGACATGAGCGCCCTGCAGCGCACGGTCGGCTTCCGGTTGCCCGCCGCCCAGCTCTCCTGCGTGACCGGCATCGGCTCGGAGCTGTGGGACAGGCTCTTCGCCGGCCCGCGCCCGGCCCAGCTGCACCGTTTCCGGTCGTGGCAGGGCCCGAAGCACACCGCGCCGTCGACACCGGGTGACCTGCTCTTCCACATCCGGGCCGGTCAGATGGACGTCTGCTTCGAGCTGGCCAGCAAGATCTCGGTGGCGCTGGGCGAGGCCGGCGAGGTGGTCGACGAGACGCACGGCTTCAAATACTTCGACGAACGCGACCTGCTGGGCTTCGTCGACGGCACCGAAAACCCGACCGGCGCTCTGGCCGAGGCGCACACCCTGGTCGGCGACGAGGACGAGGAGTTCGCCGGCGGCAGCTACGTCATGGTGCAGAAATACGTGCACGACCTGCCGGCCTGGAACGCGCTCAAGGTCGAGGAGCAGGAGGCGGCGATCGGCCGCACCAAGCTCGACAACGTCGAGATCAAGGACAAGGCGCCGAACTCGCACGTCGAGCTCAACACGGTCGAGGACGAGGACGGCAACGAACTCAGGATCCTGCGTGACAACATGCCGTTCGGCTCGATCAAGGAGGGGGAGTTCGGCACCTACTACATCGCCTACGCCAACGACCCCGACGTCCCCGAGCTGCTCCTGCGCCGCATGTTCCTCGGTGACCCGTACGGCACGTACGACCGCATCCTGGACTTCTCGACGGCCATCACGGGCTCGCTCTTCTACGCCCCCACCGCCGACTTCCTGGACGACCTCCCCGACGCGCCGGGCGGCCTCGCCGGCTGATCCGGTCAGCCGCGGAGGAAATCCTCCAGAACCTCGGTGAACCGCGCCGGCTGCTCCTCGGCCATGTAATGCCCGCAGCCGTCGAGGACCACCCCGGTGACGTCGTCGGCCACCAGCCGCATCGTGTCGGCGACCGAGGCGCCGCTGTAGAGCGCGCCGCCGAGGGCGAGCACCGGCAGCGTCAGCCGGGTCTCGCACCCCCGGCCCGGCGAAGTCGTCAGGTGAGCAGGACGGTCAGGTCGGCCAGGGTGGTCAGGCGTAGGTCGCCGTCCAGGCCTCGCAGGGCTGCCGTGTGGGCGCCGGCGGCGCGGGCCGCGGTCAGGCCGACCTCGGCGTCCTCGACCACGAGGCAGTCGGCGGGGGCGACGCCCAGGAGCTTGGCCGCCAGCACGTAGCCCTCGGGGTCGGGCTTGCCGGCGGCGATGTCGTCGGTGGTGACCAGAACCGCGGCGGCGATGCCGGCCGCGGACAGCCGGGCCTGGGCCAGGCGGCGGTCGGCGCTGGTGACCACGGCCCACGGGAGGCGGCGCTGGGTCAGGTGCACCAGCAGCTCCTGGGTGCCGGGGGTGGCCCGCACGTCGGAGAGGTCGTCGTACTGCAGCTCGAGCTGGCGGGCCGACGCCACGGCCTGGGCGGCCTCGTCCAGGTGGGGCAGGAGCTTGCGGACCGTGGAGGCGCTCGGGGCGCCGTGGGCCATCTCGTACGCCGCCGGCCCGTCGACGCCGTACTCGGAAGCCCAGGAAAGCCACGAACGCAGCACGGCGCCGTCCGAGTCGACCAGGGTGCCGTCCATGTCGAACAGGATGGCCCGCACGGTGGTCACGTCGAACGGGGCCGGGTTGATATCGGGCACCTAAAACCTCCACAGGTCGCGCATAGTCCCGTTCGTCAGTCTCCTCGGTCGGGACGTAACGCTTGTCCTGGGCACTGCGGGGCGGCCCTCTGGTGAGCAGGCGGGGGCCGCCCTCGTTGCCTCCTGGTGCAGGCGACTTCGCGTACTACATCAGGAAGTTCGTCTGCGGGGTGTGGCTCGTCGAGCCGGTGCCGTCGGGGGCGTCTCGACCACAGTGGTGGTCTTGCGAGGCGTCGCAGCACGCGTGCGCGGGGCGGCGGCCGACGACGCGGCCTTGGCGGCAGTCGAGCGGGCGGCGGTGGCCCGCGCCGTGCTCGGAGCGGTAAGCGCCGGCTCGGCCGGAACCGGCGGAACGACGGCCGGCAGCACCGGGTCGACGGCAGCCGCCTCCGGCTTTTCCGAACGCTTGTCCGGCGACTCCGTGATGGCGGACGAAGCGGCGGCGCGATCCTTGTCCTTCTCGCGCTGGATCAGGTCGGCCAGCACGCTCTTGCCGTATTTCTCCTCCAGCGCCGACGCCTTGCTCTGCGCCTTGTCGGCCCGGGTCACGGCCCTCTTGTGCGCCTTGCCGAGGCGGTCCTTGTCGCGGGCCTGCGTCTTGAGGGACCGCTTGAGCCGCTTGGCCTCAGCCTCGGCGTTACGCAGGGCCTGGCTCTGCTGCCGGGTCAGGTCGGCGTTGGTGCGCAGCCTGTTCTCCAGCTCGGTGACGGTTGTCCTGGTCCGCTCGACGGCGGCATGGGCGGCCGCTGATTGATCTCGGCGGCGTTCGAGCTGCTTGCTCACGGCTTCTCCTTCCGTCTCACCTTCTGCCCTACCCGGCTTCGGGGCTGGCAATCTCGGAAGAGGCTGAGTCCTCGTCTGCTTCGGATTTCTGGGCCCGCCGACGGCGGACATGCCGCACGTGCAGCGTCACGTAGCCGGCCACCGCGACCACACCGATTGCGATGGCCCACCACTTGTATCGGTGAGCGTGTTCGATGATTTCGACGAGATGGGTGCCGAGCAGGTACGAGATCGTCGTCCACCAGCCCACCCAGAGGGCCGCGCCGATCGCGTTGTACAGCAGGAACGTACGCCATGGCATGGCCGTTATCCCGGCGATCACGCCGTTGAACTGCCGCAGCCCGTCGATGAAGCGGGCCACCATGACGACCCGGCCGCCGCGCCGGGCGAAGAAGCCCTCGGCCCGGGTGAGCCGCTCGGGGGTGAGGAAGACGTATTTGCCCCAGCGCAGCGCGAGCTTGCGGCCGCCGCGCACCCCGATCCAGTAGCCGATGTTGTCACCGACCACGGCCGCGACGAACGAGATCGCGGCGACGGCGAAGATGCTCATCCGGCCGGCGCCGGCGTAGATCGCCGCGGCGACCATGATCGTCTGGCCGGGGGCGGGCACTCCGAAGCTTTCGACCCCGATGACACCGGCGACGGCCAGATAGCCCCAGCGGTCGAGAATCGGGGCTACGCCGTGCAGGAAACCGGGAAGGTCAGCTGAAGGTGGCATCGCCTAAACGGTAGCCCCGGGCGCGCAGACGAAACGTCCGGAGTCACTTCTACGGTTGATCCTTGGTGCGGTGCAGCAGCCAGTTGACCCCGTCCGTGTGAATCAAGGCGTACCGGTGTGCTCCGTCTCGCCCGTGGAGAGTGAAGACGATCCGCTTGTCGTTGCGGTCCTGAAGCTCCCACCAGCCGATGTCGGCGATCGACTTGTCCGCATCGGTGTAGGTGAGGTGGTCGAGGTCGTGGTCGGGCACGGCGACGGCCAGCCGGTTGCGCGCCGGGTCGGTGGGCAACCCGCGCGGCACGGCCCACGAGCGCAGCATGCCGTCCTCCTCGAGCCGCAGGTCGAAATGCGGCCGGGGCTTGCGGTGGTCATGCAGCACGAAGGCGGGCTTCACGTCAGGTCACGCTACCGGCTTCAGGCCGACGACAATCGATCCAGACACTTTCTTCAGGGTGTGGCAAAACCGCGCGGGCTCTGTGAAGGTGTCCTGATGGCCCGACGACCAGCAGCCGCGCTCACCGCCCTGGCCGTCGGGACGTTCGCGCTCGGCATGACCGAGTTCGTGATCACCGGGCTGCTCCCCGAGATCGCCACCGACCTGTCGGTCTCCATCCCGACCGCGGGCCTGCTCATCTCGGCCTACGCCCTGAGTGTCGTGATCGGTGGCCCGGCCATCACCCTGCTGGTCGCGAGCCGGGCCCGCAAACCGGTGCTGATCGCGCTGCTCGCGTTCTTCGTGGCCGGCAACCTGATATCGGCCGTGGCGCCGAGCTTCGCGGTGATGATGGGCGGCCGGATCGTGGCCGCGCTCTGCCACGGCACGTTCATCGGCATCGCCACGATCGTCGCCGGTGACCTGGTGCGGCCCGAGCGGCGCAGCAGCGCGATCGCCGCCATGCTCAGCGGCATCACCGTCGCCAGCGTGGCCGGGGTGCCGCTCGGCACGCTGCTCGGGCAGCAGTTCGGCTGGCGGTCGACGTTCTGGACGATGGCGTTCCTCGGGCTGGTCGCCGCCTTGTCGACGCTCGTCTTCGTTCCCGGCCGGCCGGCCACTCCGGCCCGGGCCCAGTTCGGCGCGTTCCGCAATCCGGCCGTCTGGCTCGCGCTGGGCATGACGGCGCTCGCGTTCGGCGCGGTCTACGCGCCGTTCACCTATGTGGCGCCGCTGATGACCGAGGTGGCGGGTTTCGGCGCCGGCGCACTGCCCTGGTTACTGGTCCTCTTCGGGCTCGGCCTCGTGCTCGGCAATGTCATCGGGGCCCGCGCGGCCGACCGCCATCTGATGGGGACGATCATCACCGCTTCCGTGGCGATGCTGATCATCCTGGTCCTGTTCGCGTGGACCTCGCACTCCGGGCTGCCGGCGGCGGTGACGCTGTTCGCGCTGGGTGTGGTCGCCTACGCCACCGTGCCCGGCCTGACCACCCGGGTGATCACCGCCGCCGACGGCGACGGGCAGAATCTGCTCGCCTCGTCGGCCGCGGTCTCGGCCTTCAACCTGGGCAACGCGGCCGGGGCCTACCTGGGTGGCCGGGCCATCGCCGCGGGCTGGGGCTACGACGCGACGCCCCTGGTCGGCGCGGCCATGGAACTGGGCGCGCTGGGGCTGGCGGCCGTGCTGCTGCTGGTGGCCCGGCCGCGGGAAACCGTCCGTTCGGCCGAGGGCGCCCGCTGACGTCGTTTGCTTTGCTCGGGGGTCGCTTTCGCCGCCGAGAAGGGCCACCATGCCGGTTCTGTCACCAGCGCGCCGCAAACTCGCGATCGGTGCGCTGATCAGCGCCGTCGTCGTGAGCATGTCGTCGTTCGCGTTGATGCGCGCCGACGCCGCTGCGTATTCGACCGTCCAGCCGGGCGCCTTCACCGGGTACGCCTTCGACGCGTGCACGGCCCCGCCCAGCGCCTCGATGAAGAAGTGGAAGGCGTCCTCGCCGTACAAGGCGATCGGCATCTACATCGGCGGCGCGAACCGGGGCTGCGCCCAGCCGCAGCTCACCGCGGGCTGGGTCAAGGAGCAGGTGCAGGCCGGCTGGAAGCTGCTGCCGCTCTACGTCGGGCCGCAGGCGACGTGCACGACGATCGGCGGCAACAGTCAGCTGATCGACAACGCGCACGCCGACACCCAGGGCCGTACGGCCGCGTCGGACGCCGTCGCGCAGGCCACCAAGCTTGGACTGGCCCGCGAGAGCATCGTCATCTACGACATGGAGTCGTACCGGATGGACGACGCCGTGTGTCGCAAGGGCGTGCTGGCGTTCATGAACGGCTGGACGGCCCGGCTGCATGACTACGGCTACCTCTCGGGCTTCTACAGCAGCGTCGCCTCCGGGGTCGCCGACCAGGTCGCGAACTATGCGACGCCCGGTTACACGCGGCCCGACTACATCGACTTCGCCCGCTGGGACCAGGCGGTCACGGTCACCGACGCGCAGATTCCGGCGAGCGCTTGGCCCGGTAAGCGGCGGATGAAGCAATACCGCGGCGGGCACAAGGAGACGTACGGCGGCGTCACGATCAACATCGACAACGATTACGTCGACTTCGCCCCGCTGCCCCGGACCAAGCAGGCCGACGTCACCGGCAACGGCTGGTCGGACGTGCTGGGTCAGTCGTCGACGGGCTATCTGTCGGCCTTCCCCGGCAACGGCTCGCTGGTCGATCCCAACGCCCGCCGCACCCTGGCCGGCCTGAGCGGGATGACCGCCGTGGTGCGCATCGGCGACCTCAACCGGGACGGCCGCGAGGACGTGATCGCTCGGCAGGCCAACGGCGACCTGTGGTTCTATCCCGGCAACAGCGCCGGTACGGGTTTCGGCCTGCGCAAGAAGGTCGGCGTGGGCTGGCAGGTGCTCCGCGAGGTCACCGCCATCGGCGACCTGACCGGCGACGGCTACCCCGACCTGCTGGCCGTCTCCCAGGGCAACAACCTTTACCTGTACGCGGGACAGCCCGGCTCCAAACTCAGCGGGGCCAAGCTGGTCGGCGGCGGCTGGGCCGACAAGACCGAGCTCGCGGGCGCGGGTGACTTCGACCGTGACGGCCACCCCGACCTGACGGCCCGGCTCACCTCGGACGGCAGCCTCTACCTGTGGACCGGCCGCGCGGGCGGTTTCACCGGTAAGCGGCTGGCGCTGGATGCCTCCGCCACCGACCTGCGGGACATCGTCAGCGTGGGCGACTTCGACCGCGACGGCTACCCCGACCTGGCCGCCGTCCAGAAATCCACCGGCAACCTGGTGCTGCTGGCCGGCACGGGGAGCACGGTCCGCGCCCCGTCCCGCATCTCCGCGGGCTTCGGCGGCATCGCACCGCTCGCCTGAAAAACTCGTGGCCGGCCCGAACCGGGCCGGCCACGAAAACTCAGGTGTTTGTCTTACAGGGTGTCGGCCGCCAGCTGGCCGCGCAGCTTGGTCAGCGCCTTGGTGAGCAGGCGGCTGACGTGCATCTGGGAGATGCCGATCTGGTCGGCGATCTGCGACTGGGTCAGGTTGCCGTAGAAGCGCAGCGTCAGGATCTTCTGCTCGCGCTCGTCGAGCGTGGCCAGGGCCGGGCCGAGGGCGACGCGGGTCTCGGCCAGCTCGAACTCGTAGTCCTCGCCGCCGAGGGTGTCGCCGAGCTCGGTGGTGCCGTCGGCGCTGATCGGGGTGGACAGCGAGGTGGCGTTGTAGGCGCGGGCGCCCTCGAGGCCTTCCAGCACGTCTTCCTCGGTGACGCCGAGGTGCACGGCGACATCGGCGACGGTCGGGGAGCGGCCCAGGCTGTGGGTCAGGGTCGCGTTGGCCTCGGTGATGGCCAGGCGCAGCTCCTGCAACCGGCGGGGAACGCGGACGGACCACGTGCGGTCGCGGAAGTGGCGCTTGATCTCACCGATGATGGTGGGGATGGCGTAACCGGCGAAGTCGACGCCGCGCTCGGGGTCGAACTTGTCGACGGCCTTGATCAGGCCGACGGTGGCGGTCTGGACGAGGTCGTCGGTGGGCTCGCCACGGCCCGAGTAGCGGTGGGCGAGGTGGCGGGCGAGAGGCAGCCAGGCCTCGATCGCGCGGTCACGGAGCGAAGCGCGCGACGGGTGACCGGCGGGCATCGCGGCCATCGCGTTGAGCAGCTCGGCGGCGCTGTCGACCGGCGCCTTGGCGGCGGCCGGAATCTTAGCGACTTCGACGGTCGTTTCAGCCTGCGGAGCGCTCGTGGTGGTCTCGGTGATTGTCATGGTGGGTCCTCCCTGGCACCTGTCCGGAGAGCCGGTCCGATGTTGCTGGACCCGGTCGGTCGGGTAGCCCTATCACTGGTCGACGGAGATCTATGTAGGTCCCGTCGGCCACAAGCATCTGGCCGTTCGGTTATGACGACCCTAACCGAGAAGCCGAAGAAAGACTAGCCGAAAGTATGAGTTACTTTGCGTGATAGCAAATATACGCAGAGGATCTTGGTAGGGATCGAAAGCGCTGAATCGGCTGGTGGAGGACCTGGGTGGAGGGATTAGGCCGTACGGTCCTTCTGGTAGCCCGCACGGGCCAGTGTCAAACCTGGTGAGGCGGGCAAGATGGACGACATGTCTGCCCTGCGGCCCTCAGCCCCCTCTCCGTCGGCGGCTGAGTTGCGCTGCTGGAAGCTCGCCACGTACGGCGAGTTGCGCGGCCTCCGGGCCGCATTGCGGGAGGCCATCGAGCGGCACACCGACGAGGTCGACGACCTGTTCGACAAGATGGCTGTGGTTGCCACCGAGCTGGCCACCAACGCGCTGCGGCACGGCCTGCCGCCGACCGAGGTGCGGCTCCTGGGCGAGGGTGACCGGTTGATCCTCGATGTCGCCGATCACGATCTGGGCACGCGTCCCGAGGTCGCGGAGGATCGCCCGCTCGGCGCCGGCGGGCTGGGACTGCAGCTCACCAAGACTTTCGCGGTCGACGTCGGCTGGTACACGACCGACTCCACCAAGCACGTCTGGGCCAGCTTCCCGAGCTGAAGTCCTTTGATGCTGGTAGAAATGCCCCCGTGACGATCCTGCGCCCCAGCGGTGAGCTGGACATCAACGAGCGGGACAGCCTTCGCCTCGCGCTGGATGATGCGTTCGGCTCGGCCGACCGGGTGGTTGTCGACCTCGCCGAGGTCACGTTCATCGACTCCGAGGCGCTCGGCGCTCTGATCGACGGCTACCGCACGGCCCTCGCGCGTGGCGCCGGCTTCCAGGTCGTCAACGCTCAGGGCGTGGTGGCCCGGGTGCTCAACGTCTCAGGTGCTCAGGAGCTGTTCGACAGCGCGCCGGAGCGGTTCGGCTCGTAACCTGCCGCGGTGCCCCTGATCATCTCGGCGGTCCTGCTGGCGGCCGTGCTGGCCTTCGCGGTCGTGCGCCCTCGCGGCCTGCCCGAGGCGGTCGCCGCCGTGCCCGCGGCCGGCATCGTGGTCGCGGCCGGCCTCGTCTCGACCGACGATGCGCTGGCCGAGTTCCGCGAGCTGGGCCCGACCGTGGGCTTCCTGGCCGCGGTGCTGGTGCTCGCCCATCTCGCGGCCGAGCACGGCGTCTTCCGGTACGCGGGCCGGGTCGCGGCCCGGATAGGCGGGGGCAAACCGTCCCGCCTGCTCACCGCGGTCTTCGTCGCGGCCGCGCTCACCACGGCGTTCCTCAGCCTGGACGCGACCGTGGTGCTGCTGACCCCGGTCGTGCTGGCCACCGCGGCCCGGGTCGGGGCCCGGGCCCGTCCGCCCGCCTTCGCCTCGGCCCACCTGGCCAACTCGGCCTCGCTGCTGCTGCCCGTCTCGAACTTGACCAACCTGCTGGCCTTCGCGGCCAGCGGTCTGACCTTTCTCGGCTTCACCGCTCTGATGGCGCTGCCCTGGCTGGTGGTGATCGTCGTCGAGTACGTGGTGTTCCGCCTCTACTTCCGCGATGACCTGCGCGCCCACGAGGAGCCGAGACCCGAGCCGGAGAACGGACCACCACCGCGGTACGCCCTGATCGTGCTCGCCGTGACGCTGGCCGGCTTTGCCGTCGTGCAGCCTCTGGGCGTACACCCAGCCTGGGTTGCTGTGGCCGGGGCGGTCTTCCTGGCCGTTCCCCGCCGGGTCCCGATCGGCACCCTGGTCCGCGAGGCCAACCTGCCGTTCTGCGCCTTCGTGCTGGCCCTCGGGGCGGTCGTGCTCGCGGTGCAGCAGCACGGCCTCGACCGGCTGGTCCACGCGCTCGTGCCCGATCACCCCGACCTGCTCGGCCTGCTGGCCGTCGCTTTCCTCGCCGCGGGCCTGTCCAACGTGCTCAACAACCTGCCCGCGACGCTGGCGCTGCTGCCGGCCGTGGCGTCGTCGCCGGGCCTGCTGCTGGCCATGCTGATCGGGGTGAACGTCGGCCCGAACCTCACCTATGTCGGTTCGCTGGCCACGCTGCTCTGGCGGCAGATCCTGCACGCTCGGGACGCGGCGCCGGACGCGCGCGATTTCCTCAAGCTCGGGGCGCTGACCGTGCCGCTCGGGCTGGTCGCCGCGGTGCTCGCCCTGTGGCTGAGCCTGCGGGTGAGCGGCCGGTGAAGAGGAGCGCACCCACGCCACCGCGCCGGGATCGGTCCGGGGAACGGCCGAGGTGAATCCGGTGGGGGATCGGCGGCGGGGTGCGTCTCCGACGTAGTCAGTCTTGTCGATGCTGCGTGTTACAGGCAAGTAAAACTGGTTACGGAACTAATCAATTGGCCGGAGCGCCGCTCGGGGGTGCGCCGCCGGGTCCACCGCTCGGCGGGGCGCCGCCGCCGGGGCCGCCCGGGCCGCCGCTGGGCGGGGCGCCGCCACCGGGTGCCGCGCCGCCGCTCGGCGTGGTCGTGGTGTCGACCTTGGCGGTCAGCGCGACGGCGAATCCACTGGAGACATCGCCGGTGACCGTGCCGAGCTGGAGGGCACCGGAGTCGTCGCCGAAGACGTTGTCGCTGCTCAGCGAGACCTGGGCCAGGTTGGTGACCGACGACGAGTAGCCCGTGGTGGCGTAGACCGTGTCGCAGGCCGCCTTGGGCAGCGCGACCTGCGAGGTGGCGATGGCCTTGGTCGAGTCGGTGATGTCGGCCTGGCTGGGATAGACCTCGAAGTGGATGTGCGGCCACCGCCCGGTGTAGCAGGCGGGGAAGATGCTGGTGAACTTCACCTTGCCGGAGTCGTCGGCGATCTGGACGCCGCGCAGGTAGTTCTCGCCGGTGATGCCGTCGGAGTAGAGCGAGTAACGCCCCTCACGGTCGCAGTGCCACACATAGACGGCGACGTCGGAGAAGACCGCGTCGTTGTTGGCCATGTCGAGGATGGTCAGCTCGAGCGTCATCGCCACGCCCTCGGCCGTCCCGCCGGCCGAGCCGAAGCTCGACCGGATGTCGCTGCGCACGACGCCGCTCTCCTCGAGCACGTCCGGCCCGTTCGACCCGTCGCCCGGGTAGGGGCCGGCCGTCTCGTCCGGGATCTCGCCGGTGCTGGTCGACGACGCGGCGGCCGAGGACGATGGCGAGGCGGTGTCGGATGACGAGTCGGAGCAGGCGGCCAGGCCGAGCGTGGCGGCGCCGAGGCCGAACCCGCGCAGCAGGTTGCGCCGGCTCATCAGGGTGCCCAGGTCGAATCCGAGGCCCTGGTCGACGACCTCCTCGTCGGGCCGGGGCAGCCGCCGCCCCTCGTAAACGGGTCTCGAGTCCTGCGCCATCTGTTCGCTCCTCATCGTGTTGCCGCACGTTTTGGCGAGCGTATGGACGTTTCTTGTGAAAGGTCTGTCAAAGTTCTTTCTGTAGCTCTCGGAGTGCCCGGACCTGCGTAACACGCTCGTTTTGGGGGAAGTTTTCCTACCGGATTAGAGGAGATGGTTCGGTCGGACTGTTGACGGATCACGGTGGCCGGGGTGCAGGAGATCGCCGGGCTGCTCCGGCATCCCTGATGCGTCCTGGCCGGGCGTGCGTTACGGCCGGATGGGCCGCCTGGGTCGCAGCGGCAGCCGCCGAAGGCGGGGTTCGCGCTGGTGCGGTTGGGGGAGTCGACTGGGCGTACTCCCTCGGTTTCAGGTTGGTGGTGCGGTGTGGCGGGCCGCCTGGCGTAGGTCGACGTCTTCGATCAGTTCGCGGGCGATGTCCTCGGTCAGCTTTCGGTCGCGGACGGCCGTGCCGAGGGCGAGCCGCTGGGCCTCGAAGGAGGCGTCGTCGCTCGGCGCGGACGCCGCCTCGGCCGTGATCTCCTGGCCGAGGGTGCGCATCGCCTGGGTCTGTGCCCGCTCGGCGGTGAGGTCGATCTTCAGTTTGCGGGCCAGCCAGCCGATCGTCGTGCCCTGGATGAGCAGCGTGCCGAGGGTGACGATGAGCGCGATGGCCTGGATCGCGTCGCGGCCGGGGAATTCCTCGCCGGAGGCGATGTGCTCGGGGATGGCGGCCGCGGCGGCCAGGGTGAGGATGCCGCGCATGCCGGTCCAGCCGACCAGCAGCGTCTCCTTGGTCGTCGGCGGACCGAGTGGCTCGCCGCCGCGCTTGAGGCGGCGTTCCCGCATGGCCTGGTAGCGGGCGCGGAAGTAGACGTCTTTCTTGACCCGTGCCTCCACCCCGCGCTCGTGCAGGCGCCAGCGGCCGAAGATGCCGAAGACCCAGATCAAGCGGATCACGATCGCCGCCAGCAGCAGCACGCCGGCCGCCAGCAGGGTGCGCGGGAGGCCGGGCTCGGTCGATTCGGCCAGGTCTTCGAGGACGAACTTCAACTGCAGGCCGATGTACGCGAACACGAACGTCTCGAGCAGGAAGTCCAGCACCGGCCAGACCTCGTTCTCGCGCAGCCGGGCCCGGTAGGCGCCCGGATACTGGTGTTGCGGGTCGAGCGTGAGGTTGGCGCTGAGCGAGAACGCGGCCGTGACCACCGCGAGGATGCCCGACGCGTGGAACTGCTCGGCGGTCAGGAAGGCGGTGAACGGCACCAGCATCACCAGCGCCGTCTCCAGCGTCGGGTTGCCCAGCCGTTTGCGGATCCAGAGCGCGATCACCGAGTAGAGGGCGCCGATCCCGATGCCGATCGCGGCGGTCCGGAAGAATTCGCCGACGCCGCCCTGCCAGGTGGTGTGCTCGCCGTTGACCGCGGCGACCGCGATGCTGAACAGGGTGAGCGCGGTCGCGTCGTTGACCAGGCTCTCGCCGGTGAGGATCGAGGTCGCCCGTTTCGGCAGGCCGATCTCGTCGCCGTGCGAGACCGTGGTGATCGTGTCCGGCGGGGCGAGGATCGCGCCCAGCACTAAAGCGACCGCGAGCCCGAGCGAGGGCAGCAGCCACGACGAGAGCAGGCCGAGCGCGCCGGTGGTGAGCACCACGAGCACCACGCCAGGCGACCAGATGGCCCGCAGGTTGGCCCCGAAGTTCGAGAACGAGGCGGCCCGGGTCGCCGAGTAGAGCAGCGGCGGGATGACGATGGCGAGGATCAGCTCGCTCTCGAGCTCGAGCCGCGGCACGCCCGGGATGAACGACGCGCCCGCCGCCAGCACCACGATGATCATGCCGGGCTCGACGCCACGCTTGCGGGCCAGGGCCGACACCGCGATCCCGATACCGATGATGAGCAGGATCTGTACGCCGTTCACCCGCTCACCCTAGTAAGTGATCGTTTCGCGCCGGTATGCTCTTCCACGGGCCGTGACTGGCGCGTCAAGGTGGTCAACCACCGGGGAGCGGCCTCGTCGAGATGACGAACCTGCCGTGCGCCTGGGCCTCTGCATCGTGATAGAGAGGTCCCATGTCCGAGCTGAATGCCGAATCCGCCGCCTTCCGTTCCGCCCTCGAGGTGGTCCGGACAGTCGAGCCTCGCATCGCCGACGCGATCGCCAAGGAACTCACCGACCAGCGTGAGTCACTCAAGCTGATCGCGAGTGAGAACTACGCCTCACCGGCCGTGCTGCTGGCGATGGGCAACTGGCTCTCCGACAAGTACGCCGAGGGCACGATCGGCCGCCGCTTCTACGCCGGCTGCCAAAATGTCGACACCGTCGAGTCGATCGCCGTCGAGCACGCCAAGGCCCTGTTCGGCGCGCCCTACGCCTACGTGCAGCCGCACTCCGGCATCGACGCCAACCTGGTCGCGTACTGGGCGATCCTGGCCGACCGGGTCGAGGTGCCTTACCTCCAGAAGTTCGAGAAGCGGCAGATCAACGACCTGACCGACGCCGAGTGGGCCGAGCTGCGGCAGGCGTTCGGCAAACAGCGTCTGCTCGGCATGTCGCTCGACGCCGGCGGTCACCTCACGCACGGGTTCCGGCCCAACATCTCGGGCAAGATGTTCGACCAGCGCAGCTACGGCGTCGACCCGGCCACCGGTCAGATCGACTACGCGGCGCTGCGCGAGACGGCCCGCGAGTTCAAGCCCGCCGTGATCGTGGGCGGCTATTCGGCGTACCCCCGCAAGGTGAACTTCGCGACGATGCGTGAGATCGCCGACGAGGTGGGCGCGACGTTCATGGTCGACATGGCGCACTTCGCCGGTCTGGTCGCGGGCGGCGTCTTCACCGGCGACTTCAACCCGATCCCGCACGCGCACATCGTCACCACGACGACCCACAAGAGCCTGCGCGGCCCGCGCGGCGGCGCCGTCTTCTGTCAGCCCGAGCTGTCGGCCCAGGTCGACCGGGGCTGCCCGATGGTGCTCGGCGGCCCGCTGCCGCACGTGATGGCGGCCAAGGCGATCGCCTTCGCCGAGGCCCGCCGCCCGGAATTCGCCACGTACGCCCAGCAGATCGTCACCAACAGCCAGGCGCTCGCCGAGGGCCTGCTCCAGCGGGGCGTCCAGCTGGTGTCCGGCGGCACCGAGAACCACCTCGTGCTGATCGACGTGCACCCGTTCGGTCTCACCGGCCGCCAGGCCGAGCAGGCCCTGCTGGACAGCGGCGTGGTCACCAACCGCAATGCGATCCCGAAGGACCCGAACGGCGCCTGGTACACCTCCGGCATCCGGATCGGCACCCCGGCCCTGACCTCGCGCGGCCTCGGCGTCCCCGAGATGGACCAGATCGCCGAGCTGATCCACACCGTGCTCAGCGGCACCACGCCGTCCGAGAGCTCGAAGGCCAAGTTCCACCTCGACCCGGCGGTCGCCGACCGGGTCCACAAGCAGGCCCACGAGCTGCTGGCCGGCTTCCCGCTCTACCCCCAGGTCGATCTCGGCTGACCTGCCCGACCGCGTACCCCAGCAGCCCCGGACCGCATCTGGTCCGGGGCTGCTTTTTGGTTAGCCCTTGCGCTAACTGTTGGCGACCCGAATACTTAGCCCCATGGCTCAGTATTCGGCACAGCTGGATGACGTGTTCGTGGCGTTGGGGGATCCGACCCGGCGGGCGGTGATCCGGCGGCTGGGCCGTGGGCCCACGAGCGTGAGCCATCTGGCCAGTGAGTTTCCGATGGCGCTGCCCTCGTTCCTCAAGCACGTGCGGATGCTCGAGGGCAGTGGCCTGATCCACACGGCCAAGTCGGGGCGGGTACGCACCTGCACGCTCAACCGGGAGCGCCTCGCGCTGGTCGACGGCTGGCTGGCCGAGCAGCGCGACATCTGGCTGGGGCGCACCGACCGGCTCGAACAATTCGTCCACGAAGATGCGGAGGAGCAGGCATGAATCCCGATCTCGACCTGGCCCTGGACAGGGTGATCCGAGCGCCACGCCAGACGCTGTGGCGGGCGTGGACCGACCCGGCCCGGCTCGCGAAATGGTGGGTGCCGGCGCCGACCCTCGCCCGCGTCGACCGGCTGGACGTCCGGCCCGGCGGCGGGTTCGTGACCCGGATGAGCGACGACGGTGTCAATTTTGTCCCGCACATGAGCGCCTGCTTCCTGGTCGTCGAGCACGAGCAGCGCATCGTGTTCACCAACGCGATCGACAGCGACTGGCGGCCGGCCGAACCGGCGCCGGTGGCGATGACCGCCGAGATCACGTTCGGCGATCACCCGGACGGGACGGATTACCGGGTCGCCGTCAAGCACGGTGATCCGGCCGCCCGCGACCACCACGAGAAGCTGGGCTTCCTCGACGGGTGGGGCTCGGTCACCGGGCAGCTGGCCGGTCTCGCCGAGAGCGAGGCCGCCCGATGAGCGGAGCAACCGCCGGGCGGTAGCCTCGGGCGCGATGCTGCCGTCGACCGTTCTCGCTGTGCTGGCCGAGCTGGCTCCGGCCGGGGCCGACCGCGTGCTGGACGTCAGCCGGGGGCAGCCGCTGGTGTGGCTCGACGATCCCGAGCGGCTCGGGCGCGGCAAGGACGCCAATCGGCTCGCCGCGATCGGAGCGCTGCACGCCGAGGAGAGGCCGGTGCGGCGCGGCTGGGGGTTCCTGGCCGGGCGCACCGAGATCGACGGGAAACCTCGCAAGATCAGGGTGCCGTTGCTCAGCCAGCCCGTCCGGCTCGAACGCGGGCTGCTGGGCTTCCGGGTCGTGCCGGCCGGGGACGTGGAGATCACCCCGCTGGTGAGCGACCGCCGGCTGGCGGCCGCGCTCGAAGCCGCGCCGGGAGTCGCCGGCCCGGGCTGGCTCGAGGCCACCGGGAGCCGGGCCTGGCTGTGGTCGGCCGCCGAGGCCACGGGATTGCCGGTGGACTCGCTGGCCGACGGGCGCCGGGCGCCGAACGACCGGATCGTGCTGGTGCCGGAGGCGGCGCTGTTCGTGGTGCGCGACGTCTTCGGCGCCGGGCTGGCCGACAGTTTGCGCAGCTGGGCCGGGCGCGATCTGACCGGAACGGCGCTGGCCGCCGTCTACGGTTCGACGCCGGAGGCGGCCCCGGCGGACACGAGCGACGTGCTCTCGCCGTTGCCGCTGAGCGAGGCCCAGGCCGAGGTGGTGGCCCGAGTGCGGACGGCTCCCATCACCGTCGTCTCGGGCCCGCCCGGCAACGGCAAGAGTCACACCGTCGTGGCCGCCGCGCTCGAAGTCGTGCACCGGGGTGGCTCGGTGCTGGTCGCCACCCAGTCGCCGCACGCCGCCGAGGTGCTGGCCGACCTGCTCGGGCGTTATCCGGGGCCGGTGCCGGTGCTCTTCGGCGACGCCGTCCGGCGTGAAAACCTGGCCGCCGAGCTGACCGCGGGGCTCGACCACGGCACGACGGCCGCCGAGCGGGCTGCCGACGGCGAGGCGGTGCGGCGGGCCCGGGACGTCGTGACCGACCTCCGGCGCGGGCTCACCGATGCGATCCAGCAGGAGATCGACGCGGCGGCGCTGGCCGAGTGGCAGCCCCGCCTGCCGGCCCTGACCGTCGACGTACCGGGCGCGTTCGCCGACGACGTCGATCTCGGTCGGAGCGCCGAACGGCTCGCCCGTGGGGGATTGGCGCGGTGGTGGGCCCGGCGGCGGCTGGGTGTCTCGTCCCGGATCCCGGACGAACGGGTGACGGATGCGCTCGTCGCGGGGGCCGCCCGACGGGCCGCGGCCCGCCTGGCCGCGACCGGTGGCACCGAGCTCGAGGAGCAGTGGCAGGCCCTGCACGCGGCCGAGTCGGCCCTGGCCGCCGCGGTCGGTCAGGCCATGCGCCGGGACGCCCGCAGCCAGAAACGCTGGGATCGCGCCGCCCGTCAGGGTGCCGCCGGGCTGGCCGCGGCGCTGCGGGCCGGCCGCAACCGGCGCCGCGAACTGCTGGCCGGGCTGGACGCCGAACCGCTGGTTCGCGCTCTCCCGCTCTGGATCGGCACGGTCGCCGATGTCGAGGATCTGCTGCCCGCGGCGCCCGGGATGTTCGACCTGGTCGTGCTGGACGAGGCCTCCCATGTGGACCAGGTGCGCGCCGCGCCGGTGCTGGCCCGGGCGAAACGGGCGCTGGTGGTGGGCGATCCGCGACAGTTGCGCTTCGTGTCGTTCGTGAGCGACGTCGACGTGGCCGAGGTGCTCGCCCGGCACGGCGCGGACGAGCGATTGGACGTACGGCGGGTCAGCGCCTACGACCTCGCGGCCGGCTCGGCCCCGGCGACCTGGCTGGCCGAGCATCACCGCAGCGTGCCGCACCTGATCGGGTTCTCGGCCCGGCGCTTCTACGGCAACCGGCTCGACGTGCTCACCCGCACCCCGGCCACCGAGAGCGCCGACGCGATCGACATCGTGCGGCTGCCCCACGGCACGCCGGCCGACGAGGTCGCCACGGTCCTGAAGATCGTCGAGGAGACGACGGCCACCCGGGGGATCGGCGTGATCTCACCGTTCCGGGCGCAGGCCGAGGCGCTGGAGAAGGCGCTGGTCGACGCGTACCCGGTCGAACGGATCGAGGAACTGGGGCTGCGCACGGGCACGGTGCACGCCTTCCAGGGCAGCGAGGCCGAGGTGGTGATCGTCTCGCTGGGTCTGCAGGCGGGGGATCCGCCGGGGCGGCGCCGCTTCGTCGCCGACCCCTCCCTGTTCAACGTCATGATCACCCGAGCCCGGCGCAAGTTGATCGTGGTGACCGCCCTCGACGACGAGACCGGACTGCTGGGCGACTTTTTCGAGTACGCCGCGACGCCACTCCACGGATCGGAAATGTCCGCTTTGGAAGGCTGGACCGAGAGTCTCGCGACCGAGCTTAGGCGCCTGGAAGTGATCACGAGACCGGCGTACGCCGTCGGCCGCTGGACCATCGACCTCTGCCTCGGCCCACCCGAGAACCCGATCGGCGTCCTCACCGGACCCCACCCGGACGGCCCCGAGGCTCACCTGGCCCGCCGGCGAGCCCTCACCCAGGCCGGCTGGCGCTTGCGCGACGGTTTCGCGAGCCGCTGGGGCAGCGACCCGAGGCGGGCGGCCCTCGAATTGGCGGCCGGTTTCTAGCGGCGTGCCGGCAGGTTGTGCAGCACCACGTCGGTCAGCTTGCCGTTCTGGATGGTGGCCGTCTGGTAGGTGCAGAACGGCTGCCGGCGCCGATCGGTGGGCGACCCGGCGTTGAGCAGTCGCAGCCCGGTGGCGGCAGTGGTGTCCCACGGGATGTGCGAGTGGCCGAAGACGAGCAGGTCGACGTCGGGGAAGCGGGCCGCGCAGCGCTCGGTGCGCCCGGTGGACGCCCCGGTCTCGTGCACGACCGCCAGGCGGAGACCGTCCAGGGTGGCGTACGCGATCTCGGGCAGCCGCGCGCGCAGCGCCGGTCCGTCGTTGTTTCCGTAACAGGCGATCAGCTTGGTGGACCGGGCGGAGAGCGCGTCCAGCGCCGCCTCGTCGACCCAGTCGCCGGCGTGGATGACGACGTCGGCCGAGGAGATCGCCGTCCACAACGGCTCCGGCAGATCGCGGGCCCGCACCGGCAGATGGGTGTCGCTTGTGATCACCAGCCGCATCGCCCCAGACTAGGCCGACGACTGTTAACAAAGTGTCGGGAAGCGCTTCCCGGGCAGATTTCGTCCGAACTGGTGTTTCTGCCGTTTTTTCTGATCCGCGCCGGAACCGGTTCCGAGGTTGGCGTTATCGGCACTCTCGGTAGCTGGACGGGCAACACCCGAACGCCATCTACCTGCGTTTATGCTCAAAAGGGCGGAACGCCGGGCCGGTTCTTCATGACAAGCGCAAGCACGCCGAAGTTCCGGAACCGTGTCCATCTATGGACAGCTGATGAACGCGTCCTTAGCGTCGGCGGCGGGGGAGCGCTCTCCAATCAACCCCGGAGGAGAGTCTCGCCTTCCCTAGGGCGCAAGAGTCCCCCTTGCGCATCCCCGCCCAAGGAGAAGCAATGACCATCCCCATCGCCTCCGCACCCGAGCGGAGACGCTCCCCCTGGCGTCTGGCCGCGATAAGCGGCCTGATCGCCACCGTCGTCGCGGGTTATGCCGCGGCCACCGCGATCGGCGCCAGCGCCGCCGAAACCCTGCTCTCGCAGGGCAAGCCGGCCACCGCGTCGTCCACCGAAGCCGCGGGAGCCTACCTGGCGTCCGAGGCCGTCGACGGCAACAACGGCACCCGCTGGGCGTCGGCGTTCAGCGACCCGCAGTGGCTGCAGGTCGACCTCGGCAGCTCGCAGTCGATCTCGCGCGTCGAGCTCAACTGGGAGACCGCCGCCGGTAAGGCGTTCCAGATCCAGACCTCGGACAACGCGAGCACCTGGACCAACATCTACTCGACGACCACGTCGGCCGGCGGCCTCCAGTCGCTTCCGGTCACCGGCACTGGTCGCTACGTGCGGATGTACGGCACGCAGCGGACGACCGGCTACGGCTACTCACTGTGGGAGTTCAAGGTTTTCGGTGGCGGCACCACCACCCCGACGACCCCGCCCACCACCACCCCGCCGGTCGGTGACATCCCGGGTGGCGGCAGCCTCGGCGCCAACGTGGTCGTCTTCGACCCCACCATGTCCAGCGCCAGCATCCAGGCGCGGGCCGACCAGATCTTCGCGCAGCAGGAGACGGCGCAGTTCGGCACCGGGCGCTACGTGCTGGCGTTCAAGCCGGGCACCTACAACGGCCTGAACATCCAGGTCGGCTTCTACACCTCGGTCGTCGGCCTCGGCCAGAACCCGCAGGACGTCCGGATCAACGGTGACATCACCGTCGACGCCGGCTGGTTCCAGGGCAACGCCACCCAGAACTTCTGGCGCTCGACCGAGAACGTGTCGGTCTACCCGGTGAGCGGGGCCAACCGCTGGGCCGTCTCGCAGGCCGCCCCGTTCCGTCGGATGGACATCCACGGCGACCTCAACCTGGCCCCCAACGGCTACGGCTGGGCCTCCGGCGGCTACATCTCGGACTCGCGCATCAGCGGCACCGAGGGTCAGTATTCGCAGCAGCAGTGGTTCACCCGCAACAGCCAGATCGGCTCGAACAGCAACGCGGTGTGGAACCAGACCTTCGTCGGTGTGCAGGGCGCCCCGGCGGCCAGCTACCCGACCCCGCCGTACACGGTCATCCCGCAGACTCCCGTGATCCGCGAGAAGCCGTACCTGTACCAGACCGGTGGCAACTACGCGGTCTTCGTGCCCAACCTGCAGACCAATGCGGCCGGCGCGACCTGGGTCAACGGCAACACTCCCGGCACCTCGCTCCCGCTCAGCAGCTTCTACGTCGCCAAGCCCGGTGACTCGGCCGCGCTGATCAACCAGGCGCTCGCGCAGGGCCTGAACCTGATCTTCCAGCCCGGCATCTACCACGTGAACCAGACCATCAAAGTGAACCGGGCGAACACCGTGGTCCTTGGCCTCGGCTACGCCACGATCATTCCGGACAACGGCGTCACCGCGATGCAGGTGGCCGACGTGGACGGCGTGAAGATCGCCGGCGTGCTCTTCGACGCGGGCACCACCAACTCGCCGAACCTGCTGGTCATCGGGCCTTCCGGAAGCAATGCCAACCACGCCGGCAACCCGACCACGGTCCAGGACGTCTTCTTCCGGATCGGCGGTTACATCGCCGGCAAGGCCACCAACAGCCTGCTGGTCAACAGCAACAACGTGATCATCGACCACATCTGGGCCTGGCGCGCCGACCACGGCAACGCCGGCACCTACGGCTGGACGGTCAACACGGCCGACAGCGGCCTGATCGTCAACGGTCAGAACGTGACCGCGTACGGCCTCTTCGTCGAGCACTACCAGAAGACCGAGGTCCTCTGGAACGGCAACGGCGGCCGCACGTACTTCCTGCAGAACGAGCAGCCGTACGACCCGCCGTCGAACGCCGCGTGGCGCAGTGACGGTGTGGGCTACCCCGCCTACAAGGTCGCCGACAGCGTCAGCACCCACGAGGCCTGGGCCATGGGCAGCTACGCCTTCTTCCAGAACAACCCCGCGGTGCACTCGGCCAACGGCTTCCAGGCCCCGGTCAACGGCGGCGTGAAGTTCCACAACATCTTCACGATCTCCCTGGCCAGCGGCACTATCGACCACGTCGTCAACAACATCGGAGCCGCCGCCACGGCGGACGCGGTCGTCCCGCGCACGGTCACCAACTTCCCGTGAGCCGATGATCTACTGATTCGCTAGGAGTGCGACGCCGCGGGCTTCGTCCCGCGGCGTCGTGCTGTTCAAAACCAGTCAGATGTACGCGACCCGGCAGCCCCCCAAAGCACCCCGACAGTTCCGCGGGCTCCTCGCGGCCTCCCTGCAACACCGGGCCGCAACGCGGCCATCGCGCGACCGGGGTGGCCTTCTCCGGCCGGCGGCCCGCTTTTCGGCCTGCGCGGTCAGAGTTCTCCGGAGCCTCGGGGGATCAGGGTGGTGGGGATGCGGATCTCGCGTGGGGGGCCGTCGTGGCCGTCGATGCGTTCGAAGAGGGCGGCGGCGGCCGTGCGGCCCATCCGGGACGGGTCCTGGGCGACCACGGTGACCGGGGGGTCGAGCAGGTCGGCCAGCGGGAAGTCGTCAAAGCCGACCAGGGCGACCGCGTGCTGGCGGCCGAGGCGGCGCAGGGCGCGTACGGCGCCGATCGTGATGGTGTTCTGGGCGGCGAAGATCGCAGTGGGGGGATCGGGGCCGCGCAGCATGGCGATCGTGGCCCGTTCGGCGGCGGTCGGATCGTGCAGATCGTGCACTACGGGGCCGGCCTGGCGGCCCAGGGCCCGCAGGTAGCCGAGATGGCGGTCGTGGGCGGTGGACAGCCGGCGGTGATCGCCGAGGAAGGCGATCCGGCGGTGGCCGCGGGCGACCAGGTGGCGTACGGCGCCGGCCGCTCCTGAGATGTTGGTCGAGACGACCGTGTCGCCGGTGAAGCCGGTCGGCGTGCGATCGACGAAGACCACCGGCATGGCCGTGTGGGCGGCGAGATGGCCCAGGTCAGCACCGGTGGGGGCGAGGATCAGCCCGTCCGTCTGCCGCTCCGCGAACGCCGCCGCCAGGTCGCGTTCGCGCTCCGGATCCTCGTCGAGGCTGCCGGTCAGCACCTGCATGCCGTGGCCCCGGGCCTGATCTTCGATGGCCCGGTGCAGCGCCGCCGAGAACGGGTTGGCCACGTCCTCCAGCAGTATCCCGATCGTGCGGGTACGGCGGTCGTTGCGGCGCAACATGCTGGCGCCGAGGTGTGGCCGGTAGTCCAGCGAGGCGACCGCGGCCCGCACCCGCGCCGCGAGGTCGGCGGCCACTGTCGTCTCGCCGTTGACCACCCGCGACACCGTTTTCAGGCTGACCCCGGCCGTACGGGCGACGTCGTTCATGGTCGGTCTTTGAGGCGCCATTCATCCACCCCCGTCGATGTTGATCACTGAATGCAACATCTTGGAAACTCATTGTTGACATGGAGTTACGGCGGGCGTCTACTGCGGGACAACGTTGTCTCTGAAATCGACCGTCTTCAGTCCGCTTCAAGGGCGGAGGGTGGGGCGGTCGGACGGGCTAAATCGGTTTGGAGGAGACATGCGCGATCTCGCCATGTCCACGACCGGGAGGCTGCTGGCCGCTGGGTGCGCCGTTGCTCTGGTTTTCGGCGCCGCTGCGTGCGGCGGCGACTCGGGGAGCGGCGGCGACGGGACGGTCGTCGGACTCATCACCAAGACAGACACGAACCCCTTCTTCGTCAAGATGAAGGAGGGCGCCCAGGCCGCAGCGAAGGCCCAGGGCGTCGACCTGCAATCGTTCGCCGGCAAACAGGACGGCGACAACGAGGCCCAGGTCCAGGCGATCGAGAACTTGATCTCGGCCGGAGCCAAGGGTTTCCTGATCACCCCGAACGATTCCAAGGCGATCGTGCCCAGCATCGACAAGGCCAAGTCGGAAGCGAACATGCTGGTCATCGCGCTGGACACGCCGACCGACCCGCCCGACGCGGTGGACGCCACCTTTGCCACCGACAACTACCAGGCCGGACGCCTCATCGGACAGTGGGCCAAGGCCAAGTTCGAGAAGGACAACAAGCAGGCCAAGATCGCCCTGCTTGACCTGAACGCCAACCAGGTCTCCGTCGACGTGCAGCGCGACCAGGGCTTCCTCGAGGGCTTCGGCATCGACGTGGCCGACAAGACCAAGATCGGGGACGAGAAGGACCCGCGAATCTCCGGGCATGACGTCACCGACGGCGCCGAGGACGGTGGGCGTACGGCGATGGAGAATCTGCTCCAGAAGGACCCGTCGATCAACCTCGTCTACACGATCAACGAGCCCGCCGCGGCCGGTGCCTACCAGGCGATCAAGTCGGCCGGCAAGGAGAAGGACGTCACCATCGTCTCGGTCGACGGTGGCTGCCCCGGCGTCGACAACGTCTCCAAGAAGGTCATCGGGGCGACCTCGATGCAGTTCCCGCTCAAGATGGCCCAGATGGGCATCGAGGCCATCGCGGCGTACGCCAAGGACGGCACCAAGCCGACGGCGACCGAGGGCAAGACATTCGTCGACACCGGCGTCCAACTGATCACCGACGATCCGCAGACCGGCGTGGAGGCCAAGGACTCCGCGTGGGGCAAGCAGAACTGCTGGGGCTGACATGACCGCCACCGCCACCCCGCCCACCGATTTCGAGGTCCGCAAGCAGGATTCGCTGGGTCTGCGCGTTCAGCACGTGCTGCACGGCAACCCGGTGCTCGGCCCACTGGCCGTCCTGATCCTGGCGATCGTCGCCTTCTCGATCGTCAACGGCCGCTTCTTCTCGGCGCCCAACCTCTCGCTCGTGCTCGCCCAGGTCACGGTCATCGCCACGCTCGCCCTGGGGCAGACGATGATCATCCTGACCGCCGGCATCGACCTCGCGGCCGGCATCATCGCCGTCTTCTCCGGGGTGCTGATGGCGGCGTTCTGCACGAGGGTCGGGATGCCGGGGGTGCTGGCCCTGATCGTCGGCTTCGCCTGCGGCACCGCGATGGGCGCGATCAACGGTTTCCTGGTCACCCGGATCAAGCTGCCGCCGTTCATCGTCACGCTCGGCACGCTGACCATCTTCCTGTCGCTCAACTCGGTGGTCAGCAACAGCGAGACCGTACGCGGCTCGGACATGCCGGACCTGATGACCTGGACCGGAAGCACGATCCCGATCGGGAACTTCCGGCTCACCTACGGCTCGATCATCATGCTGGCGCTGTTCGCCTACTTCTACTACGCGCTCAAGCAGACCGCCTGGGGCAAACACGTGTACGCCACGGGTGACGACATCGAGTCGGCCCGGCTCGCCGGCATCCAGACCAACCGGGTGCTGTTCTCGGTCTACACGGTGGCCGGCTTCCTCTACGCGATCGGCGGCTGGATCCTGATCGGCCGGCTCGCCTCGGCCAGCCCGAACGTGGGCTCCGACTACAACCTCGACTCGATCACCGCGGTCGTGCTCGGCGGCACCAGCCTCTTCGGCGGCCGGGGCAGCGTGATCGGCACGCTTATCGGCGCGCTGATCGTCGGCGTCTTCCGCAACGGCCTTCAGTTGGGCGGCGTCGAAGTGGTGTGGCAGGGCTTCGCGATCGGCCTGCTCGTCCTGATCGCGGTCTCCCTGGACCAGTGGATCAGGAAGGTGAAGACGTGAGTGACTCCCCGCGGCACGCCGCTACCCCTGTTCTGCAGGCCAAGAGCCTGGTCAAACGGTACGGCCGAGTGGTTGCCATCGACGGCAGCGATCTCGAGCTGTACCCCGGCGAGATCCTGGCCGTGATCGGCGACAACGGCGCCGGCAAGTCGAGCCTGATCAAGGCACTCTCGGGCGCCCTGGTCCCGGACGAGGGCGAGATCTTCCTCGACGGCCAACGGGTCCAATTCCGTACGCCCATGGACGCCCGCGCCGCCGGCATCGAAACCGTCTATCAGACCCTGGCCGTGGCGCCCGGCCTCGACATCGCCGACAACCTGTTCCTCGGCCGCGAGGAGCGCCGCCCCGGCGTGCTCGGCACGGTTTTCCGCATGCTCGACCGCAAGCACATGCGCTCCGAGGCGAAACGGCACATGAGCGAACTGGGCGTGGCCACGCTGCAGAACATCGGCCAGGCCGTCGAGTCACTCTCCGGCGGTCAGCGCCAAGCAGTGGCCGTGGCCCGCTCGGCCGCGTTCGGCAGCAAGGTCGTGATCCTCGACGAGCCGACCGCGGCGCTCGGCGTCAAGGAGGGCAACCGGGTGCTCCAGCTGATCCGGGACGTCCGCGACCGCGGTCTGCCGGTCATCCTGATCAGCCACAACATGCCGCACGTGTACGAGGTGGCCGACCGCATCCACATCCAGCGGCTGGGCCGCCGGGCCACGGTCATCACCCCGAAGTCCCACTCGATGAGCGAGGCGGTGGCCATCATGACCGGCGCCGCCGAGCCACCCCCGCACTCCGCCTGACCCTCCGAAGGGCCGGCGTCCGCCCGTACGGGCGCCGGCTACTTCTTCTTTTTCTTCTTCTTGCCGCCGTCGTCCCCGAACATCTGGCTGAGCATCATGTCGTCCCGCTCGGTGGTCGTCTTGGGCTCGCGAACCGCGATCTTCCAGAAAACGGCCCCGATGACGACGAGCCAGGCCCACCACGGAATCCCCGACTCCGGCCCGAACAGACCGCTGGTCACCTCGTACGCGGTATTCAGGTACTGCTCCATCGTCGGCCCCCCGTCGCTGAATGTAGGCCCCAAGGATCGGCCGCCACCGCCCCCGGCTTAGGAATCGCCGCGACCGGGTTGCGATGGCGTGACCACAGAAATGCTCAGGCGCCCCAGCCGGCCTGGGTGCCGCCTACACGGTCGGCGGTGATCTTTTCCTGGTAGCCGCTTCGGCGGTAGGCGCGGACCGGGTCGGGGTCGAGGCCGGCGTCGGTGCGGACTTCGGCCAGCAAGGGGCGTACGTCGGTGTTGTAGGCGTCCATCAGGACCGAGTTCGCCTCCAGGACGTCGCCCTCCTGTTGGGCCTTGGTCAGGGCCTCGCGGTCGACCAGCAGGGCCTTGGCCGTGGCTTCCTGGATGTTGAGCACCGAGCGGATGATGGCGGGAATCTTCTGCTCGATGTTGTGGCACTGGTCGAGCATGAAGTTGATTCCGTAGGCCGGGTCCAAGGCTCCGCCGCGGACGATCTCGTACAGGATGCGGAAGAGCTGGAACGGGTCGGCGGCGCCGGCCATCAGGTCGTCGTCGGCGTAGAAGCGGCTGTTGAAGTCGAAGGCGCCGAGCTTTCCCTGGCGCAGCAGGAACGCGACGATGAACTCGATGTTGGTGCCGGGGGCGTGGTGGCCGGTGTCGATGCACACCGTGGCCCGCTCGCCCAGCTCGATGCAGTGCGCGTACGACGTACCCCAGTCGGGCACGTCGGTGGCGTAGAAGGCCGGCTCGAACAACTTGTATTCAAGCAGGATCCGCTGGTCGCCGGTCAACCGGTCGTACGTCTCGCGCAGCGCCGCGGCCAGCCTGTCCTGCCGGCCGCGCAGATCGTCCTGGCCGGGGTAGTTGAGGCCGTCCGAGAACCACAGCTTCAGGTCGCGCGACCCGGTCCGGTCCATGATGTCGATCGCCTCGAGCAGGTGATCGGTGGCCTTGCGCCGGATGCCGGCGTCGGGATTGGTGACCGACCCGAGCTTGTAGTCGTCGTCCTGGAAGACGTTGGTGTTGATCGCCCCGATCCCCACCCCTTCCGAGGCCGCGTACGCGCCGAGTTCCGCATAGTCGTCGACCTTGTCCCACGGGATGTGCAGGGCGACGGTCGGCGCGACGCCGGTGAAACGGTGTACCACGGCCGCGTCGGCGATCTTCTCCTGCGGGGTGCGGGGGACGCCGGGCTGGGTGAAGACCTTGAAACGGGTGCCGGAGTTGCCGAAGGCCCACGACGGGGTCTCGATGTGCTGTGCTGTCAGAGCGCGCTTGACGGCGGCGAGGTCGGTCATGGGGTCTCCAAAGAATCCTCGGAAAGGTGGAACACCTCGGTGAGCTGCGGGAACCCTTCGTCGTCGGGTCCGCCACCGACGAAGAACTCCGCCATCTCCGATTGCCACCTGGTGTTGACGTCCAGCGCCGCCATTGCCGCCTGGGACGCCTCGAGATCGTCCGCCTCGACGTAGCCGATCAGCAGGCCGTCGCCGCGGAGGAAGAGGGAGTAGTTGCGCCAGCCGGTGGCCCGAAGTGCGTCCTGCATCTCGGGCCACACGGCCTGGTGCCGCTCCACGTACTCCGTCATCCGCTCGGGGCGGACCTGAAGCTGGAAGCAATAGCGAGGCATATCAATCAGAAGTTGAACTGGTCGATGTTCTCGGCGGTGAACTCGGTCGGCGGGCCGAGCACGATCTCGCCGTCCTTGCCGATCGTGTACTCGCCGAGCTTGCCGGCCTTGAACTTCTCGCCCTCGGCCCCGCTGATCTGGCCGGACGCCATGGCCGCGCCCGCGAACGCGGCGAGGTAGCCGATGTCGGCCGGGTTCCAGAGCGCGAACTTCTTGACGGTGCCGTCCTTGACGTACTCGCGCATCTGGTTGGGCAGGCCGAGCCCGGTCACCGCGACCTTGCCCTTGTAGCTGGACGACCCGATGTAACGGGCCGCGGCCGCGATGCCGACGGTGGTCGGGGCGACGATCGCCTTCAGGTTCGGGTACGACTGCAGCAGACCCTGGGCCTCCTGGAAGGACTTCTGGTCGTCGTCGTTGCCGTACGCGACCTTGACCAGCTTGAGCTTCGAGTACTCGGGCTTGGCCAGCTCGGTCTTCATGACCTCGATCCAGGAGTTCTGGTTCGTGGCGTTCGGGGTGGCCGACAGCACCGCGATCTCACCGGAGCCGCCGGACTGCTCGAGCGCCATCTTGGCCAGCGACTCGCCGATGCCCTGGGTGGTGGCCTGGTTGATGAACGCGTCGCGGCAGTCCTTGCTGGCGTCCGAGTCGAAGGTGATGACCTTGATCTTCGCGGCGCGGGCCTGGTTGAGCGACGGGCAGACCGCGTTCGGGTCGTTCGCCGCCACCACGATGACGTCCTGCTGCTGCTGGATCAGCGTGTTGATGTAGGACACCTGCGAGGACGCAGAGGCGTCGTTCGGGCCGACCAGCTTGTACTTGCCCTTGACCTCTTCGGTGGCGACCTTGCCGCCGCCCACTTCGACATCGGTGTACGGGTTGTTCAGCTGTTTCGGCAGGAAGGCGATCTTGAGGCCTTCCTTGATCGCCGCGTTCGGGTCGACCGCGCCGGCCGAGGCCTGCGTGCCCGATCCGCTGGTGGACGCGCTGTCCTTCGTGGTGCCGCCACAGGCGCTGAGGCCGACAACCAAAAGTGCGGCTGAAGTAACGGAAAGTAGTGTGCGGGGGGAGCGAAGCACGACGTACTCCTATCTCGTGATCTTTTAAGCGGCGGCTTGCCGGCGCAGCCGGCGGCGTAGCCAATTGCCGCGAGCGGCGGTGGTGATGTTGGGAAGCAGGACGGAGAGCACGAGCAGCGAGCCCGTGACGATGTTGAGCGCCTGCCCGGAGACGTCCTCCAGGCGCAGCGCGTTCTGCAGCGCGGTCAGCAGCACGACACCGGCCAGGACGCCGGGCAGACTGCCCTTGCCGCCGAAGATCGAGACGCCGCCCAGCAGGACGGCCGCGACGACGGCGAGTTCGAGGCCCGAGCCGTTGTCGGCTCGGGCGCTGGAGTAGCGCAGCGTCCACAGCACGCCGACCAGGCCGGCGACAGCACCGCTGACGACGTACAGCCAGAATTTGGTCCGGGCCACCCGGATTCCGGAGAAGTGCGCGGCCTGGTCGTTGGCGCCGATCGCGTAGAGCGCGCGGCCGATCGGGGTGGCGTGCTGGACGACCCCGAAGATCAGGGCCAGGACCACGATCAGGATCAGGACATTGGGTACGGCGCCTCCGCCGATGGTTCCGGTCACCCAACCCGTGTAGTTCCAGGGGAAGTCGGCCACCGCGCCGTCGCCGAGCACCACGAAGGCGAGGCCTCGGTAGAGCGCGAGCGTGCCGATGGTGACCGCGAGCGAGGGCAGGCCCAGACCGGTGATCAGGAAGCCGTTGACCACGCCGCAGACCGCGCCGATCAGGATGCAGAGCGGGATGATCGACTCGATCGAGAGGCCCTGGTTCCACAGCCAGCCCATCATCGAGCTGGTCAGGCCGAGCGTGCTGGCCACCGACAGGTCGATCTCGCCGGTTACGATGATCATCGTCATGGGCAGCGCGATCAGGATGATCGGGAGCAGGTCGAGCACCATGAAGGTGAAGTTCCGGCTGGTGCCGAAGTTGTCCACGGTGAACGACGCGACGATCAGCACGAGCACGGTGATCGCCAGGATGATGCTGTCCCAGCCGGTGAGTCGGCTCTTCCACGCACGAGGGCGAGCGGGACGCCGGTCCAGATCTATCTCAGACATGCGCGCCCCTCTTTCGCAGCGAACGGGCGATCCGGACCGCGACCAGGCGGTCGGCGCAGATGGCCAGGATGATCAGGGCGCCGACGATGGCCTGCTGCCAGAACTGGTTGATGTCGAGCACCGCCAGGGCGCTGCCGATCACCGTCAGCAGCAGCGCGCCCAGAGCCGCGCCCCAGACCGTGCCGCTGCCACCGAAGACGGCCACCCCGCCGACCACGACCGCGGCCACGACGTTCAGCTCCATCCCGGTGCCGGCGGCGGCGTCGACCGTGCCGAACCGGGCCGCGTAGAGGACACCGGCCAGGCCGGCCAGCGCGCCGCTCAGCACGAACGCGCCGAGCAGGTTGCGGGCGACCTTGATGCCGGCCAGCTCGGCCGCGGCGGGGCTCGAACCCATCGCGTACAGCTCGCGGCCGACCCGGTAGTTGCGCATCATCACCGACCCGGCGGCCACCACGGCCAGCGCAATCAGCACCAGCCAGGGGATGCCGAGCAGGGTGTCGTTGGCGAACGTCAGGAAGTGCCGGGGCAGCTCGTCCGCGTTGACCTGCGAACCCCCGGCCCACGAGTACGTGATGCCGCGATAGATGTAGAGCGTGCCCAGCGTGACGACCAGGGCGGGCACCTTGCCGAACCGCACCAGCACGCCGTTGACCAGGCCGGCGACCGCCCCGACGAGCAGGCCGACCAGCAGCGCCACGATCATCGGCAGGCCCGGGTGGGCGCTCATCATCGTGGCCACGGTGAAGGCGCTCAGGCCGAGCACCGAGCCGACGCTCAGGTCGATGTTCCGGGTGATCACCACGACGGCCTGGCCGGTGGCCATGACCGCGAGGATCGCCGTGTTGAGCAGGTTGTCCCGGATGCTCTGACCGGAGAGGAATCGGGGGTTGTCGATCGTCGTGTACGCCACCAGGAGCGCCAGGGCGAGCACGATGCCCAGCTCACGCGTCTTGAAGAGCCTTGCGGGGGCACTACTGATCGAGAGCGTCGTCATGCTGAGCCTCCTGGGGCATGCCCTCCTGGCCCTACGGGCGCTTCGCTGACTCCGGTGCAGTCGGTCATGCCGCGACCTCCTGGCCCATGGCTGCGTACATGACGGACTCCTCGGTTGCTTCTTCGCGGGTGAGCTGGGCGGCGATGCGGCCCTCGCGCAGCACCACGACCCGATCGGCCATGCCCAGCACCTCGGGCAGCTCGGACGAGACCATGACGACCGCCAAGCCGTCCGCCGCCAGTGACGACATCAGCCGGTGCACCTCGGCCTTGGTGCCGACGTCGATGCCACGGGTGGGCTCGTCCACGATCAGCAGTTTCGGGCTGGTGGCCAGCCACTTGGCCAGCACGACCTTCTGCTGGTTGCCGCCCGAGAGCGTGCCCACCGCGTCGCTGAGCCGGCCCAGCTTGGTCTGCAGCTTGGCCGTCCAGGTCTCGGCCGCCTCGCGCTCGGAGCCGCCGAAGAGCAGACCCAGCCGGGCCAGCTTGCGGGCCCGCGGCAGGGTCACGTTGCGTTCGATCGACAGGTCCATCACCAGGCCCTGCTGGCGCCGGTCTTCCGGGACCAGCGCCATCCCGGCGGCCATCGCGGCGCGCGGGTTTTCCTTCTTGAGGCGCCGGCCGTGCATTTTGACCGAGCCTTTGTCGTACGGATCGACGCCGAACACCGCCTGCATGACCTCGGAGCGTCCGGCCCCGACCAGACCGGCCAGTGCGACGATCTCGCCCGCCCGTACCGAGAAGGTGATGTCCCGGAAGACGCCCTCGCGGGACAGGCCCTCGACCTCGAGCACCACCTCGCCCGGCTCGACGTCCTGCTTGGGGAAGAGCGCGCTCAGATCGCGGCCGACCATCCGGCGGATCATGTCGTCGACGCTGAGGTCGGCGACCATCTCGGTGGCCACGTGCTTGCCGTCCCGCATGATCGTGACCCGCTGGCACAGCGCGGTGATCTCTTCGAACCGGTGCGAGATGAACATGATCGCCGCGCCCTCGTCGCGCAGCGACCGCACCACCGAGAACAGCCGCTCGACCTCGACGGCCGAGAGCGCGGCGGTGGGCTCGTCCATGACCAGGACCCGGGCCTCGGACGAGAGCGCCTTGGCGATCTCGACCAGTTGCTGGTCGGCGATCGAGAGGCCGCTGGCCGGGCGGGTCGGGTCGAGCGGCACGCCCAGGCGGCGGAAGAGCCGCTCGGCGTTCGCGTTCATGACTTTGCGGTCGATCTGCCGGGTCCGGGTCAGCGGCTGGTTGCCCATCGCGATGTTCTCGGCGACGGAGAGGTCGGGGAACAGTGTCGGTTCCTGATAAATGACGGCGATGCCGGCTGCCTTGGCGTCGCCGGGGCCGGCGAAGTCGACGTCGACGCCGTCGACCCGCAGCGTGCCGGTGTCCGGCCGGTGGACCCCGGCCAGCATTTTCACGATGGTGGACTTGCCGGCCCCGTTCTCACCGACGAGCGCGTGCGCCTCGCCGGGATAGAGCGGGAAGCTGACCCCCTGGACGGCGGCGACCGCGCCGAACGACTTCGTGACGTCGCGGACCTCGAGCCGCGCGGGCCGGGTCTCGGGCCGAGCGTTTGCCTCCGCCACGGGCCACCTCCACGTCTTCTGTGCTGGAAATAATCAGCGGAGTTTGAAATGTTTCAGTGAACGTACGAGCAACGTAGGTGGCCCCGATCACACCTGTCAAGCGTTGCCCAGAAACGTTGTGGAAACACGACCGCCCCGTCGAAGTCGAGTGCCGTAGGATGCGGCTTCAACGTTTCAACGTGTTCTAGCAGGAGGCCTAGGGTGCTCAACGGCAGGACGCCGTCCGTCAAGGACGTGGCAGCGGCCGCCGGCGTCTCGCTGGGCACTGTCTCCAACGTGATGAACCGGCCCGAAGTGGTCAGCACCCGCACCCGCGAGCGGGTCGAGCGAGCCATGCACGATCTCGGCTTCGTCCGCAACGAGTCGGCCCGCCAGCTCCGCGCCGGCACCAGCCGCACCCTGGCCTACGTGATGCTCGACGGCACCAACCCGTTCTTCCACGACGTCGCCCAAGGCATCGAGCTCGCCGCCGAGGACGCGGATCTGTCGCTGTTCATCTGCAACAGCAACAGCCGCTCCGCCCGCGAGGAGGTCCACCTCGACCGCCTGCTCCAGCAGCGGGTGCAGGGCATCCTGATCACCCCGGTCGACCCGGCCGCGCCACACCTCGACGAGATGTCCCGCCGCGGCGTCCCGATGGTCATCGTCGACCGCGTCCGCAGCAACGACAGCTGCTGCTCGGTCGCCGTCGACGACGTCCTCGGCGGCCGCATCGCGGTCGAACACCTGGCCGAGCAGGGCCACGACCGGGTGGCCTTCATCGGCGGCCCCGACTCGATCGGTCAGGTCCGCGAACGCCTGCAGGGTGCTCGCGAGCTGTGGGAGTCATTGGGCCGCGACCCCGAGGATCTGGTCTATCTGCCGACGGAAGCCCTGACCGTGTCGGAGGGCCGGTCGGCCGGCGAGCGCCTGGCCGGGCTGCCCACCCGGCGACGCCCGACCGCGGCGTTCTGCGCCAACGACCTGCTCGCCCTGGGCCTGCTGCAACAGAGCATCGGCGCCGGCCTGCGCGTCCCCGAGGACCTGGCCATCGTCGGCTTCGACGACATCGAGTTCGCCGCCGCGGCCGCCGTCCCCCTCACCTCGGTGCGCCAGCCCCGCCAGGAGCTGGGCCGAGCCGCCGCGCAGCTGGTGCTCGACGAGGCCACCAACCCCGACCACACCCACCAGCAGCTCCAGTTCACCCCCGAACTGGTGGCCCGAGCCTCCACCGTGAACCGCACCCGTTCCCACTGAGCAACGCACCCAGCCCCCGCACCTCGAAGGTGCAGGGGCTGTCTTCTGTTCGGCCGAGCGTCGGTCAGCGGAAGTAGGAGCCGTGGTCGACGGTCTGGATGTTCAGGAGCTTGGCCAGGCGGGCCGTCACCGGGCGGGCCTCCAGGTGCAGGCGGGCGATGTTCAGGCCGCTGTCGCCGATCACGGCCATCAGGGCCAGGTCGCCGATGGCGTAGACCGAGAGGTAGCCGCCCTCGTTGCGGATCGTGACCTCCTGGAAGCCGCCCTGCTGGAGGGCCGCCCCGCAGGTTCGGCTGATGCCGTGCGCGCCGGCGGCCAGGGCGGCGATGTCGTGCGGCTCGGGGCCGGACACCGTGTCGTGCAGGACGAGGAGGCCGTCGACGCCGGCGATGACGCAGCCGCGGACCCCCGTGACCTGGTGACGCAGGAGGGCCAGCTCGGCACGGATGGCCTGATACGGGTCGGAGGGTTGCACGTCTTTCTCCAGGGGTGGGAGCCGGGGCGGGATCGAGGGGGAGCAAGACGGGGGAGGGGTCAGAGCTGGCGGAGGGCTACCAGTACGCGGTCGAGGACTTCGTCGTCGGTGACATAGGGGCGGCCCAGCAGGCTGAGCAGGTCGGAGGACTCGTCCGTCTCGGTGGGGTCGACGTGCTTGCGCCGGGGCAACTCGGCGTCGGCGGTTGTCACGGAACCGCCGAGCTCCCTCGTTCCGCCGAGGTCGCGCGGGAGGATGCCGAGGTCGAACGAGTCGTTGCCGAACGAGTCGTCGCCGAACGAGGCAGCGCCGTGCTCGGGCGACGACGCGAACCCGCCGGGGGCACCGTCGGCGGCCGCCCTGCCGAGGGCCGGTGACGGGTTCCGGGTTGCTCGGTAAGGCGCTACCTGGCGGGTGTACGAAGCGATCATCGAGCCGAACTCGCGCCGGGCCATCGCCAGGTTGGCGCCGGCCCGGCGCAGCGTCAGGTGGGCGACGAGGGGGGCCTCGTCGTCGACCAGCCGCACCACGTGAAAGGAATCCGCGCTGGTCAGCAGGATGTCGCTGAGCTCGTCGTCGTGGGGCCCGAGCAGCACGAGACCGGCCGCCGCAGCGGCCAGCGTGACGGCGGCGGCGGCTTCCTGCTCGGTCGGCGGGGCCTCACCCGCCCACCACAGCACCCTGGGACCGTCGGGGTCGAGCAGGGACACCGCGTGGGCGCCGGGTATGCCCAGCGCCTCCGTCAGCGGCGGCACGGTCATCAGCTGAGGCCGGCGTCCAGCTGCTTCATGACGAGGCGGGACTGGGTGAGCACCATGCCCGTGTTCGCCGTCTTGCGGCAGACCACGACCCCGACGATGTCCTGGTTGGCGCTGCGCAGGAAGACCTGGACGTGCGAGTCGCTCGTGGCCAGGAACTCCTGGAAGTAGTGCCGGTCGTCGAGGACGCCGTACCGGGCCTTGAAGATCTCTTCGATCATCACGACGTTGCGCCCCTGGAACAGGTCGAACGTGGCCGCGGCGAGCAGGTCGAGGACCTCGCCCGGGTGCTCGTCGAGGGTGTCGGCGGCGAGCAGCATGCCGGTCGACATGTCGACCAGGCCGGCGCCGATGCACTCGGGCACCTGGGCGCGGAAGTGCTTGACGACGTCGCCGATCAGCTGGGTCGTGCTCCGGATGCCGAGTCCGGTCTCGTCGACGGCCGTCATACGTCGAGCTCCGCTTCGATCTTGCGCAGCTGGTGACGGGCGAGGCCGAGGTTGGCCCGGCTCTTGTTCAGGGCGAGGTAGAGGAAGAACGCCTCGTTGCCGCGGCCCTGGAGCAGGCGGATCAGGTGGTACTGCGAGTCGAGGGTGATCAGGATGTCCTCGATCGAGTCGCCCAGGCCCAGCATCTCGAGCGTGCGGACCTTGGCCCGGACCACGTCGGTGTTGCCGGCGGCGGCGATGTTCATGTCCATGTTCAGGCCGCCACCCATGACACCGAGCGTAAGACCGCTCGTGTAGTCGACGAGCGCCACGCCGATGGCGCCCTCGATGGTCATGGCCTCTTTCAGCGAAGTCTCGATGTTCGCCACGTATGTCCTCCTCGTCGAGTTCCGGCTTACTCGTCACTTTCGGTCACGAGCAGCGGACCCGTGTGGGCTGTCGGGGCCCAACAGTGGCACGCAAATCATCGGGAGAGCACTGAACGATGGGCATATCACTGCAGGTCAGACCGAAGATCGTCGGCCACTGAGCCGTTGACCCCTTCGGGGTCGGCCGAACGTCTCGGATGCGGCCGGTTTGTCGGATGGACACGATGCATCGTGATCGACAGAAGCGGAGCAGGCACAACGTTTCATTGACGAACGCGTCTTGACCGTCGATGGCACGGGGCCGTAATCTGTCGGCAACGTCTGAAACGTTTCACCAGCCAGTGAACCAGCAGCGAACCAGCCAGTGAAACCGGCACGGCGAAACAGCGCCGCCATGGGAAAACAGCGAAGGACACCATGACGAACCCCGCAGTGCGTGAGCTTCTGGAGCGCAGCAATCGGCTCGGCGCCGACCCGCGCAACACCAACTACGCCGGGGGCAACACCTCGGCCAAGGGCACCGAGACCGACCCGGTCACCGGCGAGTCGGCCGATCTGCTGTGGGTCAAGGGCTCCGGCGGCGACCTCGGCACGCTGACCGAGAAGGGCCTGGCCGTGCTCCGCCTCGACCGGCTGCGCTCGCTCACCCGCACCTACCCCGGTGTCGAGCGCGAGGACGAGATGGTCGCCGCGTTCGACTACTGCCTGCATGGCCGGGGCGGCGCCGCGCCGTCGATCGACACCGCCATGCACGGTTTGGTCGAGGTCGCGCACGTCGACCACCTGCACCCCGACTCGGGCATCGCGATCGCCACCGCGGCCGACGGCCCGGCGCTGACCAAAGAGATCTTCGGCGACCGGGTGCTCTGGGTGCCGTGGCGCCGGCCGGGCTTCCAGCTCGGGCTCGACATCGCCGCCGTGCAGAAGGCCAACCCCCAGGCCATCGGCGTCGTGCTGGGCGGGCACGGCATCACCGCCTGGGGCGCGACCAGCGAGGAGTGCGAGGCCAACTCCCGCGAGATCATCCAGGCCGCGGCGACCTACCTGGACGAGAAGGGTCGTAAGGACCCGTTCGGCGCCAAGATCCACGAGACGCTGCCAGTCGACGACAGAAACGTACGGGCCGCCGTCCTCTTCCCGATCCTGCGCGGCCTGGCCTCCACCGACCGCGCCCAGGTCGGCCACTACACCGACAGCGACGTCGTCCTCGACTTCGTCAACAGCGAGCGGCTGGGCGAGCTGGCGGCCAAGGGCACGAGCTGCCCCGACCACTTCCTGCGGACCAAGGTCAAGCCGATGGTGCTCGACACCGCGCCGGATGCCCCGCTCGACGAGGTCGCGGCCCGGGCCAAGGAGCTGCACGAGGCCTACCGCGACGACTACCGCGGCTATTACGAGCGGCACGCGACGGCGGACAGCCCGGCCCTGCGCGGCGCCGACCCGGCCATCGTGCTGGTGCCCGGCGTCGGCATGTTCTCGTTCGGCGCCAACAAGCAGACCGCCCGGGTCGCCGGCGAGTTCTACGTCAACGCCATCAACGTGATGCGCGGCGCCGAGTCCGTCTCGACGTACGCCCCGATCGACGAGGCCGAGAAGTTCCGGATCGAGTATTGGGCGCTCGAGGAGGCCAAGCTCCAGCGGATGCCCAAGCCCAAGCCGCTCGCGACCCGCATCGCCTATGTGACCGGCGGCGGCTCGGGCATCGGCCGCGCGATCGCGCTACGGCTGGCCGCCGAGGGCGCGTGCGTGATCGTGGCCGACCGCGACGCGGAGGCGGCGAAACGGACGGCGGACGAGATCGGTGGCAGCGACGTCGCCTTGGCCGTGACGGCTGACGTCACCGATGCCGCCTCGATCGTCGCGTCTCTGCAGGAAGCCACCCGACGGTTCGGCGGGGTCGATCTGGTGGTCAACAACGCCGGCCTGTCGATCTCGAAGCCGCTGCTCGAAACCACCGAGCAGGATTGGGATCTACAGCACGACGTGATGGCCAAGGGCTCGTTCCTGGTGTCGCGCGAGACCGCCCGCATTCTGATCGCGCAGGGCATGGGGGGCGACATCGTCTACATCTCCAGCAAGAATTCGCTGTTCGCGGGCCCGAACAACGTCGCCTACGGCGCCACCAAGGCCGACCAGGCCCATCAGGTACGCCTCCTCGCCGCCGAGCTGGGCGCCCACGGCATCCGGGTCAACGGCATCAACCCCGACGGCGTCGTACGCGGCTCCGGCATCTTCGCCGGCGGCTGGGGCGCCAAGCGAGCCGCCGTCTACGGCGTACCCGAGGAGAAGCTGGGCGAGTACTACGCGCAGCGCACCCTGCTCAAGCGCGAGGTGCTGCCCGAGCATGTCGCGAACGCGGTGTTCGCGCTGGCCGGCGGCGACCTGACCCACACGACCGGCCTGCACATCCCGGTGGACGCCGGGGTGGCCGCGGCCTTCCTGAGATGACCGGTTTCGCGGCGGTCGACCTGGGCGCGTCCAGCGGGCGGGTGATGGTCGGCCGTTTCGAGGACCGGGGCATCGAGCTCACCGAGGTGCACCGGTTCGCCAACGAGCCGGTGCGGGTGGGCGGCACCCTGCACTGGGACATCCTCGCCCTGCACCGCGGGATGCTCGAGGGCCTGCGCCGGGCCGGCCCGGTCGAGAGCATCGGCATCGACTCGTGGGCCGTCGACTACGGACTGCTCGACGCGACCGGCGCGCTGCTCGGCAACCCCGTGCACTACCGCGACGGCCGCACCGACAACGTGCGCGTGGGTCTCGGCGACGAGGAGCTCTACGAGATCACCGGGCTGCAGAAGCTGCCGTTCAACACGATCTATCAGCTCGCCGCCGCGCAAGGCACACCGCAGTTCGAGGTGGCCCAGCAGATGCTGCTCATCCCCGATCTGCTGGCCTACTGGCTGACCGGGGAGCCGGGCGCCGAATACACCAACGCGTCCACGACGGGTCTGCTCGACGTGCGTACGCGGGAATGGTCGTCGCCCTTGATCGCGGAGCTGGGATTGCGGCCCTCGCTGCTGCCGCCCGTCCGGCACCCGGGCTCGGTCATCGGCGAACACCGTGGCACCAAGGTCGTGGCCGTCGGATCGCACGACACGGCGTCGGCGGTCGTGGGGGTGCCGGCCGCGGGCGAGCATTTCGCGTACATCTCCTGCGGCACCTGGTCGTTGGTCGGTCTGGAACTGCCCGGGCCGGTGCTCACCGCCGAGTCCCGCCAGGCCAACTTCACCAACGAGGGCGGGGTGGACGGCACGATCCGCTATCTGCGCAATGTGATGGGGCTCTGGCCGTTGCAGGAGTGCATGCGCGAGTGGGGCACGACCGACATTGCCGGGCTGCTGCGCCAGGCCGCCGCGGAGAAGCCGGTGATCGTCGATCTCGACGACCCGATCTTCCTCCCGCCGGGCGACATGACCCGGCGGCTGACCAAGGCGGCGGGCTTGCCGGCGGACGCGAGCCCGGCCGTGCTGACCAGGTGCATCGTGGACAGTCTGGCCCTGGCCCACCGGCGGGCGGTCGAGCAGGCTCAGGAGCTGTCCGGACGACACGTCGACGCGGTGCACATCGTCGGCGGTGGCGCCCGCAACGAGCTGCTCTGCCAGCTCACGGCGGACGCCTGTGGGCTGCCGGTGCTGGCTGGTCCGGTCGAGGCCACCGCGCTCGGTAACCTGCTGGTGCAGGCGCGCGCGGCCGGAGTGATCGAGGGCGACCTCGCCGCGCTCCGCTCAGTTCTGCGCGACACTCAGCAGGTGGTTCGGTACGACCCCCGAGGGAGGTAACAGTGCGGATCGCTTTGTTCGCCACCTGCCTGGCCGACACGATGTTTCCCGCCGCGGCCAAGGCGACCGTCCTGCTGCTCGAACGGCTCGGGCACGAGGTGGTCTTCCCGCCCGAGCAGACCTGCTGCGGGCAGATGCACGTCAACACCGGCTACCAAAAAGAGGCACTTCCCCTCGTACGCCGCTACGTGCGCACCTTCGAGTCGTGTGACGTGATCGTGGCCCCGTCGGGCAGTTGCGTCGGCTCGATCCGGCACCAGCACGCGATGGTCGCGTCGCAGGCCGGCGAGCCCGGGCTGGCGTCCCGGGCCGAGGCCGTGGCGAGCCGCACCTACGAGCTGTCCGAGCTGCTCATCGACGTGCTCGAGGTCGAGGACGTGGGCGCCTACTACCCGCACCGGGTCACCTATCACCCGACCTGCCACTCGCTGCGGGTGCTGCGCGTCGGCGACAAGCCGCTGCGGCTGCTGCGTCAGGTGCGCGGGCTCGATCTGGTCGAGCTGCCCGCGGCCGAGCAGTGCTGCGGGTTCGGCGGCACGTTCTCGGTGAAGAACGCCGACACGTCGACCGCCATGCTGGCCGACAAGATGCGGCACGTGCTCGACACCGGCGCCGACGTCTGCACGGCGGGCGACGCCTCCTGCCTCATGCACATCGGCGGCGGCCTGTCCCGGCTGCAGACCGGCGTGAAAACGGTGCACCTGGCCGAGATCCTGGCCGCGACGGAAGCGGAGGCGACGGTATGAGCACCCACGCACCCCAGGGCGTCGGGCACCTGCGCGGCGACCAGTCCTTCCCGGCGGCGGCCAAGGTGGCGCTGGCCAACCCGCAGCTGCGCCGCAACCTGCAGCACGCCACCACCACGATCCGCGGCAAGTCCGGCCGGGTGATCGCCGAGTTGCCCGACTGGCAGGAGCTCCGCTCGGCCGGGTCGGCGCTGAAGGCGTACACCATGGCGAATCTGCCCCGGCTCCTCGAGCAGCTCGAGGAAAACGTGACCGCGGCGGGCGGGGTCGTGCACTGGGCGGCCGACGCGAATGAGGCCAACCGGATCGTCACCGAGCTGGTGCAGGCCACCGGTGAGAAACGGGTCATCAAGGTCAAGTCGATGGCCACCCAGGAGATCGCGCTCAACGAGGCGCTGGAGGACGCCGGGATCACGCCGGTCGAGACCGACCTGGCCGAGCTCATCGTGCAGCTCGGTCACGACAAGCCGTCGCACATCCTGGTGCCGGCCATCCACCGCAACCGCTCGGAGATCCGCGAGATCTTCCTCCGGGAGATGCCGGGGGTCGATCCGGCGCTGACCGACGATCCGCCGGTGCTGGCCGCGGCGGCCCGGCGCTACCTGCGCGAGACGTTCCTGAACACGAAGGTCGCCGTGTCGGGGGCCAACTTCGGGATCGCCGAGACCGGGACACTGGCCGTGGTCGAGTCCGAGGGCAACGGGCGGATGTGCCTGACCCTGCCGGACACGCTGATCACCGTGATGGGCATCGAGAAGCTGGTGCCGAGCTGGCAGGATCTCGAGGTCTTCCTGCAGTTGCTGCCGCGCGCGTCGACCGGTGAGCGGATGAACCCGTACACGTCGATGTGGACCGGGGTGACCCCCGGCGACGGGCCGCAGAGTTTTCACCTCGTGCTGCTCGACAACGGGCGCACGGCCGTGCTGGCCGACGAGGTGGGACGGCAGGCGCTGCACTGCATCCGCTGCTCGGCCTGCCTCAACGTGTGCCCGGTCTACGAGCGGACGGGCGGGCACGCGTACGGCTCGGTCTACCCCGGCCCGATCGGCGCGATCCTGTCGCCGCAGCTCACCGGCATCGAGGACAACGCCTCCCTGCCGTACGCGTCGTCGCTCTGCGGCGCCTGCTTCGACGCCTGCCCGGTGAAGATCGACATTCCGTCGATCCTGGTGCACCTGCGCAATCAGGCCCCGCACCCGCGCGCCGAGCGGGCAGCGATGGCCGCGGCGGCGTACACGATGGACCGTCCGCGCCTCTATGCCCGCGCGCAGAAGGCCGCCCGGCTCTCCCGGCTGCTCGGCAAGCGCGGCCGAGGGCTGCCACCGCCGCTTACCGGGTGGGCGGCCAGCCGTGATCTGCCGACGCCGCCCGAGGAGACGTTCCGGGATTGGTGGCGAGGGCGGTGAGCAGCAAAGAGCTGATCCTGGGCCGGGTACGGGAGGCCCTCGGCAGCGACCCCGTCGCTCCCGAGGTGCCGCGTGACTATCGGCGCGGCCCCGCGCCCGTCGACCTCGATCTGCTGGTCGAGCGGCTCGTCGACTACAAGGCCGTGGTGCACCGGACGGCGGACGTTTCCGGCGCCATCGCCGACGTCGTCGGGTCCGGGGCCCTCGTCGTGCCGCCCGGTCTGGACCAGGACTGGCTGCCCCCAGGCGTTCGGGTCCAACGGGACGACGGCTTGTCCGCGGCCGAGATCGCCGCGGCCGACGGCGTGGTGACCGCGGCCGCCGTGGCCGTCGTCGAGACCGGCACCATCGTGCTCGACGCGTCGCCCGACCAGGGCCGGCGCATCCTCTCGCTCCTGCCCGACCTGCACATCTGCGTGCTCCGGCCCGATCTGGTGGTGGCGTCGGTGCCCGAGGCCGTCGCCCGGCTCACCCCCGGCCGCCCGCTCACCTGGATCAGTGGCCCGTCGGCCACCAGCGACATCGAGCTCAACCGTGTCGAGGGGGTGCACGGCCCCCGCAACCTGCACGTCGTCCTCTGGGAGATTTCATGATCCTTACCCCCAAGCCGCGCCGGAAGACCCGCATCGGGCTGGTGGCCGGCGGCCTCGGCACGTACTGGCCGCAGTTCCCGCACCTGCTGCCCCAGCTGGAGGAATCGGCCCGCTACGTCTCCGAACGCTTTCAGGAGATGGACGCCGAGGTCACCGACGTCGGGTTCATCTCGGACGCGCAGGAGGGCGTGGCCGCCGCCGAGAAGCTGCGCCAGGCCGACTGCGACCTGATCGTGCTCTTCCTGACCACCTATCTGACCTCGTCGATGGTGCTGCCGATCGCGCAGCGGGCCAACACGCCCGTCCTGGTGATCGACCTGCAGCCGACCGAGAAGATGGACCACGCCACCTTCGACACCGGGTCGTGGCTGGCCTACTGCGGGCAGTGCCCGGTGCCCGAGGTGGGCAACCTGTTCCGCCGGGCCGGCATCCCGTTCCGGTCGGTCACCGGCTGGCTGCGGCAGGAATCAGCCTGGGCCCGCATCTCGCAGTGGATCACCGCGGCCCGGGTCCGCGCCGCGCTGCGCAACGCCCGGCACGGGCTGATGGGCCACCTCTATCCCGGCATGCTCGACGTCTCGACCGACCTCACGCTGCTGCCGACCACGTTCGGCTCGCACGTCGAGGTGCTCGAGTTCGACGACCTGCGCGAACGCACCCTGGCCGTCACCGACGACGAGGTGGCCGAGCGGATGGAGCTGGCCCGCAAGATCTTCGTGCTGGACGACTCGGTCAACGAGGACGACTTCGCCTGGGGCGCCCGCGTCTCGGTCGGGCTCGACCGGCTGGCCGACGACTTCGACCTGGACAGCCTCGCCTACTACCACCGCGGGCTGAACGGCGAACAGCACGAACGCCTCGGCGCCGGCATGATCCTGGGCGCCTCGCTGCTGACCGCGCGCGGCATTCCAACCACCGGCGAGTACGAGCTGCGCACCACCGTGGCCCAGCTGGCCACCCAGGTCGCCGGCGCGGGCGGGTCGTTCTGCGAGATCCAGGCGCTCAACTTCGAGGACAACGTGGTCGAGATGGGTCACGACGGGCCGGCCCACCTGGCGGTCAGCTCCCGGCAGCCGCTGCTGCGCGGTCTCGGCGTCTACCACGGCAAACGCGGCTGGGGCGTCTCGGTCGAGTTCGACGTACGCCCCGGGCCGGTCACACTGCTCGGGCTGGGCCAGGATCGGGACGGCTCGCTGACTTTCATCGCGGGGGAGGGCACGGTGGTCGACGGGCCGCTGCTCGCGATCGGCAACACCACCAGCCGGGTCGACTTCGGCCGCGACCCCGGCGAGTGGGTCGACGACTGGAGCGCCTCGGGCGTGGGTCACCACTGGTCGCTCTCACTGGGGCATCGCGCCGCCGACTACAAGGCCGCGGCGAGCCTGCTCGGCATCGAGTTCCGGCAGGTTTGAGGGGGTCCCGGATTGATCCACACTGGACTGAACTGCGCCGCATGGTCGACGAGACGCGAGTGCACTCCGCGCGGCGCTACAACTACTGGCTCGGGGGCAAAGACCATTTCGCCGTCGATCGGGAGTCGGGCGACCAGATCGCCGCCGCCTTCCCCACGATCCGCACCACCGCCGTGGAGAACCGGGGTTTCCTGCGCCGCGCCGTCACCTTTTTCGCGGCCGAGGCGGGCATCCGCCAGTTCCTCGACATCGGCACCGGCCTGCCCACGGCCGACAACACCCACCAGGTCGCCCAGGGCATCACGCCCGACGCGCGGATCGTCTACGTCGACAACGACCATAGCAAGTCGGGTTGTGCACACACGAACGATCACCGTGCTTGCCGAGCTCGCCGACCGGGCATGGCCGGGCTCGCCACCAGACTGCACACCAGCCGATAGCGAACGGGTGCACGATGCGCATACGGCCGCAGGTGGTCTCCTCGATGTCGTGGCGGCCCCAGAGCGTACGGAATTCGACGCTGTGCACTGCGAGCTCACCGACCAGCTCAACCGCCCGAGGGTCGCCGACGACGGGAGTGTCCTGAGCCCGAGATGTTCGCCGAACTGGGCCAGGGTGTGGATGAGCTCGGCGGATCCGGATGAGGCGGTGGCGGCGTCGATAAAGGCGCGATCGATCTTGAGGCTGTCGACGGGGAGCCGCCGCAGATGGGCGAGGCTTGAGCCGCCGGCGGCGAAGTTGTCGATCGCGAGCTGTACGCCGAGTACCTTCAGCCGCTGCAGGTCTTCGAGCGAAGCGGCCTGATCGCCGAGGAACTGGGCGACGCCCCGCTGAAAACCACCTTCGCCCTCGTCGACAACGGCCCGTACAGCGCGTAGTTCGCTGAGGGGGTTTCCTGCCGCCACAGAAATTCTTCGCGGTTTCCGTGAACGGAATCGCGGAAGCCGGCATCACACAGCAGGACACCGAAAGTTCCCTACGGAAGGAACACCCTCGTGCGTGCCCTGCCTCTGTTGATCACTGCTCTCAGCGCCTCGATCCTGACCGGCTGCGCGTCTTCGCCGCAGAACGTCGCGGGCGAAGCGGGCCCGGCGGGCGCCCCGTCGCAAACCGCCGGCGCCACCGTCACCAGCAGTCCTGCCGCCTCCGTTTCGACTTCGCCGGCCGCGTCGACACCCGCTCCGAGCGACACCATCCGCCCCGTCAAGTCCACCCCGACCCCGACCCGGACGCCGACCAGCGTGATCCGCAAAACTGACTGGGCCAACGTGACCCTGGGGAACCTGGGCTTCATGGGCTTCGGGGACACGACGTTCCGTAACGGCAAGGCGTCCTCCGGTGCCAACAACTGCACCATGTTGCCCGGCGGTGCCAAACCCGCATACGCCGAGTACCTCACCGAGGAACCGGCGAACAGCCCGGTCACCGAGGACGCGCTCATCCTCATCGAGTGCGGCAGTGACGGCATGGATCAGGCGCTCGTCCCGGTCAAGCTCGGCTTCGACCTCAAGACCCGCGAGACGCTCGGGTTCATCCGGGCCGACCGGCCCACCGGGCCGAGCAACCGGATGACTTTCACCTCGTACACCGTCGAGGGGCAGGTGATCGTGACCACCGTCAGGAAGACCGACGGCAGCACCGAGACGCGCCGCTACCGGTTCGGCGGCGGCAACACCTGGGAACGCATCTAGAACGCCGGCGCCAGCGAGTCGCTCGTCCGCACCCCGCGCAGGATCTCCTCGGTGCGATCGATGCTGTCGATCTGCCGGATCTGGAGGTAGATGCCGTAGTCGACGCCCGACGGTGTCATCACCGCCTCGGCAAAGGAGATAGTCGTGCCGCCGCAGGCCGTCCACCGTTGCACGGCCGCGGCCCCGGCGCCCGAGCTGTATCGCCGGTCGGGTTCCCTGACACACGTCGAGTGGTCGGGCAGGGCCTGCGTGCCGCCACGCAACGCCCTGCTCGCCCCGGCGAACACGCCCGGCACGGCAGTGGCCGGATCGGACCACGCGGTCAGGTCGGTGCCGACAACCAGGCCGGGCGCGCGACCGAACGGCAGGCGGATCGACTGCGGATTCCAGCCGGAGTCACGCACCTGCCCGGCCCAGACGGCCGGCACCGCCACCGAGAGCCCGCCGGACGCGTCGGCCACCCGGATCCATCGGGGTTTCGGAAGCGGCCCGGCGTCCGTCGTCGCGCCGGCGAGGACGGCCGCGACGGTCAGGACCGACACGGCCGCCCGGCGCAGGATGCCTACGGACCGCCGGACAGGCCGCGTCACGGAGGCGGCGTCCACCGCGTCGGCGAACGCCGCCGCGGACGGCCACCGCCGTCCCGGGCTGGCATTCAGGGCACGCAGCACCACACCATCGACGGACGACGGGACGCCCGGCCGAAGCTTCGACGGGCGTACCACGGGCAACGCAGCGGCAGTCGCGACCGCCTGGACCGAGCCGGGAAGACTGGGAGGCCGGCCGGTGAGCATGTGGTAGGCCAGCGCCCCGAGTGCGTAGACGTCGGCGCGCGCGTCGAGACCGGCACCGAGGCTGGCCTGTTCCGGCGCCATGTAACCAGGCGAACCGGCGATGATGGTGAATCCGGAACCGTGCGCGAGCGTCTTCGCCAGGCCCAGATCACCGACCAGCACCCGCCGGCCGGTGAAGAGCACATTGGACGGCTTCAGGTCCCGGTGGATGATGCCGAGGTCGTGCAGAACGGCGACACCCCGCGCGAGGTCGGCGGTGATACGCAACGCCTCCCGCACCGGCAGCGGCCCGGCTTCCAGCCGCTCCGCGAGCGTCCCGCCCGGCGCGTAGGTCATCACCAGGTAAGGCCGCCCATCGGCCAGCTCACCCACGTCGAGAACCCGGATGAGCCGCTCGGACTCCGCACGACGCATGATGCGCGCCTCTTCGGTGAACCGGGCCCGGACATCGAGGTGGTGGGTCCAGTTGTCCGCCAGGACCTTCACGGCGACCGAGGTCTGCAGTTCCTCGTCGTCGGCCAGCCACACAGTGGCGAACGCACCCGATCCGAGACGCCGACGAACCCGATAACGACCGATCCGTTCGGGCACTGACACCGCCGTACTATAAACCGGCCGGCCATTTGTCCGCATCGGTGACCGCACGTTCAGAGAATGGACACTCAATGGCTCAGAATCCGGAGAGTGAGACACTTGCGCAAAAGGCCGCGGCCGGTGACGCGGTGGCGCTCAACGCGTTGCTGGCGCTTATCGGGCCGGAGGTGCTGCGCCAATGTGGACGCATTCTGCCCTGCCTTCAGGACGCGGAGGAGGCCTGCCAGGACGCGCTGCTGAAGGTGGCGCAGCACATCACCGGGTTCGAGGGCCGGTCAAAATTCTCGACCTGGCTGCACGTCGTGGTGGCCAACTGCGCCCGGCAGACGTACCGGTCGCTGAAGCGGCGCGCGGCCGAGCGTACGGACGCCGACCTGCCGGTCAATCTCCCTGACCCGCGAACCACCAGCGTGATCGCCGGCTCCCGGCTGGACCTGCTGGACGCCCTGGAACGCCTGGAGGCCCATCGCCCCCACCTGGTGACCACCCTGGTCCTGCGTGACCTGTGCCAGCTCGACTACGACGAGATCGCGGAACAGCTGGCCATCCCGGCGGGCACCGCGAAGTCTCAGGTCCACCGAGCCCGTCAACACGTCCGACAATCCCTGAACGGCGCCTGACCTTCTGGACTATCTCGATGGACATCGGGTAGTTTGCCGGGCTTGCCGATGGCTCAGTCATGGGTCGGTGGCATGCTTGGCGGCGGGTGGAGCCCGGAGGTGCGCGATGGGTGAATCATCACACCGTGATGGGACCGGCGACGGGCCTACCGCCGTGCGGATCCTGATGGGCGCTCACCTTCGTCGGCTTCGTGAGCGTCAGGGGCTGACCAAGGGCTGAGGCCGGTGGTTCCAGCGTTATCTGGGCCTGGAGGCGACGGCGACCGGCGGGCACGCCGCGGCCGGCGGCTCGTTCACCATTCTGCGTTTTCCGCATCGGGAGCTGCCCGATGTGGTCTACCTGGAGCAGCTCACCAGCGCCCTCTATCTGGACAGCCGCGAGGACGTGGATTTCTACTTCGACGCGGTGAACCGCCTCTTCGCCGAGGCCGCGCCGCTGAACGAAACCGTGCACATCGTGGACCGGATCATCACCGATCTCGGAGCGGTAACCTAGCAACCTTCCATCATGGACACTCGGCCGAAGGCCGTAGCTATGACCGATGAGGCGAAGATCGACAACAGCGTCCCGCAGACGGCCCGGGTGTGGAACTACTGGCTCGGCGGAAAGGACAACTACCAGGTCGACCGCGACCTCGGCGACCAGATCGCCGCGCAGTACCCGATCATCGTGGACATCGCCCAAGGCGACCGCGCCGTGCTCAACCGGGCGGTCCGCTATCTCGCCGGCGAGGCCGGCGTCGGCCAGTTCCTCGACATCGGTGCGGGTCTGCCGACCACGAACAACACGCACGAGGTGGCGCAGGCGGTGAACCCGGAGGCCCGCATCGTCTACGTTGACTACGACCCCATGGTGCTGGTGCACGCCCGTCCCGCGCCGGGCGAGGTCGCGGTCTACGGCCTTGTCGCCCGTAAGCCCTAGGATCGCGGCCGTGACTACCCCGATGCAGGTGCCACCGTCCGAGCCCGAGCGTGAGCGTGCGGCCGAGCTGTTGCAGCGCGCCTGCGGTGAGGGCCGGCTGACCCTCGAGCAGTTCAGCGTGCGGGTCGGCGCGGTCTGGGCCGCCGAGACCGCCGACGAGCTGGCCAAGGCGACCGACGGTCTCAATGAGACACCCATCGTCGGCTCGGCCAGCTCGGTCGAAAAGATCATCACCGTCTTCAGCGACAGCAAACGCCGCGGCCGGTGGCGGCTGCGCGGGCCCCGGCTCACCCTGCGGACGGTCTTCGCCTCGACCGAGCTCGACCTGCGCGAGGTGCTGACCGACCAGTCGGTGATCGAGATCGTCGGGAGCTGCACGTTCGCCGAGCTCAAGATCATCGTTCCCGAGGGGGTCGAGGTCGACCTGGGCGGCACGGTCGCCTTCTCGAACCGCCACCTGCACCTGGCCCCGGTGCCGCGGGTGGCCGGCACCCCCGAGATCCGGGTGCACGTGACGACGTGGTTCAGCAACGTCGAGGTCGTCTCCCGGCCCTACACGCTGCCGCCGGCGTAACCGGCCCGCGGGGGCTCAGCCGATCTCGACCCAGACGTCGTCCAGCATGCCCTGGAACTGGTCGTTGTCGGCGAACGAACCCTTGCCGCCGATGCTGAACGGGATCCGGTTGCTGACCGACAGCGTGGCCGGAAGGACGGCCCGGCCGCGCGTCACCCCGTCGACCAGCAGGGTCAGGCTGCTGCCGCGGCGCCGGCACTCCAGCGTGTGCCAACGGTCGTCGGCGACACCGACCGTGCTGATCGCGGCGTGGATGCGGGTGCGGCCGTCGTCGACCAGGACGCAACTCGGGTGGCCGGCCAGCCCGTCGATCTGCAGCTTGTACTGGCTGCCCCGGATGGAGTAGCCCTTCTGCAGCACGTTCTCGCCCTTGGTGGTCTGGTCGGGGGCGAGCCGCACCGAGGCGCCGTACCGCAAGGGTTTGCGCCCGGGGTTGAGCTCGTTCGTGGTCGCCGCCCGCAGCGCGATCCGCGGGCACGGCTCTTTGCGGCAGGGCGGCGGGAAGACCAGCGCCTTCCCCCCGTCACGGGCCACGGTGCCGAACGCCCCGCCGTACCGGCTGACCGGGCTCAGGTCGTGCCCGTGCCCGGAGACGTCGGCCAGCGTCGCCGGCCCGTCGAAGGTGTAGCGGACCGCGAGCTTGCTCGCCGGTGCCGGTGGTGCGGCCGAGGCCGATGGGGCGGTGCCGGCCGCGAGCATCAGCAGGCTGAGGGTGACCCGGGCGATCACCGGATCACCCGAACGACGCGTAGCGCCTCTGGGCCTGGCCGCCGATCGTGGTGAAGTCGCCACCCGCCGCCACCATGCCCCGGGCGCGGTCCACCGCGAGCGTGCGAACGCCGACCACCCCGTTGGCCTGCGGCGCCCAGCCGTTGAGCGAGCCGTCGCGCCCGACCGCGGCCAGCTTGACCCGGGAGACCGAACCGGCGTCGCACTCGCCGTTGTCGGCGTCGTCGCCGTTCGCACAGGCCCGATCGAAGTGCCCACCCACGTACGCGACCCCGTCAAGCACCGCGATCGCCTGCGCATCGCCGTCGAAGACCCTCGTCCAGCGGTTGCGCCCGGTCGACGTGAAGGCCGCCGCCCGTCCGCCCGCGCCACCCATCGCCGCGTAGACGCCGTCGCCGTCCACCGCGAGGGCGTGCACCAGAGCCGGCGCCGAGGCCCGGAAGCCCCGATCCACCTCGCCGTCGGTCGCGCCGACCGCGGCCAGCCGGCGGGCCGAGGTCACCCCGTCGGTCCGGTGGAAGCTGCCGCCCAGATAGACCCGCGATCCGCGAACCGCGAGCGCGTTGACCATCCCGTCGGTCTCCGGCGTCCAGTCCTCGTCGAGGTCGTCGTCGGCCAGCGAGAACGCGGCCGCGTGGCCCCGGTCGTCCCCGTCCACCTCACTGATCGTCCCGGCCGCGTAGAGCCGGCCGTTGCCGGTCGCGAGCGCGTGCACCCCGCCCTCGATGTCGTGCTGGAACGAGCCGACGTCGCCGCTTTCGGCGTCGAGCCGGACGATCGAGCCACGGTCCTCGCCGTCGACCTCGTCGAAGTCGCCGCCGGCGTAGACCGAGGAGCCGGAGACGGCCAGCGCCCGGACGGTGTCGTCGGCCGACGGCGCCCAGTCGAGCAGCGAACCGGTCCGGGCGTTGAAGGCGGCCAGGCGGTTGCGGGTCACGCTCCGGTTGCCCGCGGTCGCCCGGGTGAAGGACCCGCCCATATAGACCGTGTCGCCACGGTAGGCGATCGCGTACACCGAGCCGTTGAAGGACGGGGCCGGCCGGGCGGCGGCCGAGTCGACGACGGCGTAGGCGGGCTGAGCGGCGGCGCACACCGCGAGCGCCGCGGCCCCGGCCACGGCGGCGCGCCGGACATGCTGAGAGATACGCACGCCCGGTCAACGCGCGGCGCGCCGGAAAGATGCGCCACATTTCGGCGACGATCGCGGCGGCCGAGAACCCTCATGCCGCCGGGCGCGCCGTCGATCAGAGCACCCGTGTGGCGTCTCGGTGGAGGTAGGACAGGTGCGCGGTCGAGTGCGCGCCTGTTCGCTGCGTATGCCGTGGCCAGCCTGGTCCCGATCGGGGTGCTCGGCGCGGTGATGGTGCACGGTCTCAGCGAGGACGCCGCCCGGTGGGGTCAGGACCAGGGGAAGGCGCAGGCCGCCGTGATCGCCGAGATGGCCGTCGCGCCCGCGCTGGAGGACGCCGACCTCGACCAGGGCCTGACCGCCGAGCAGCGCGACCGGCTCCAGCGCGCCACCGACCTGGCCATCTACAACGACTCCGTGCTGCGCCTGCGGGTGCGCGGCTTCGGCGGCCAGGTGGTCTTCTCGGACGACGGCGCCACGGCCGGCGGCGTCTCGATCAACGACCCCGCGTTCAGCTCCGCCTCGGAGGGGCAGACCGCGGTCACCCTGCTCTCCGTCCCCGGCGCACCGGGCGGCCTGGTGATCCGGGTGCTGCAACCCGTCGTGGCCAGCGCGAGCGGTCAGGCCATGGGGGTGCTCGAGCTCTATCTGCCGTACGACCAGATCGCGGCTCGCATGCACGAACAGCAGACCGTCACCTACTGGCGGCTCGGCCTCGGCCTGGGTGCGCTCTACCTCATGCTCGGTCTGATCTCGTGGTCGACCACCCGCTCGCTGCGCCGCTACGCCCTGCGCCAGGCACACGAGGCGCTGCACGACGGTCTCACCGGCCTGCCCAACCGGGCCGCGTTCCGCGAACGAGCCCGCGACGCCGTCGCGCAGTGCGGCGAACCGGGCGCGATCGTGCTGGTCGACCTCGACCGCTTCAAGGAGGTCAACGACACCCTCGGCCACCACGCGGGCGACCAGCTGCTGGCCGTCGTGGCCGACCGGCTGCGGGCCGGCCTGCGCCCGGGCGACACCCTGGCCCGGCTCGGCGGCGACGAGTTCGCGCTGATCCTGCCGCGCAGCGACACTGCCGCGGTGCGGGGGCTGCTCGACGGGCTGAGCGCCGCGCTCGCCTCCGAGGTGGTGCTCGAGGGGGTACCGCTGAGCATGGAGGCCAGCTTCGGCGTCGCGCTCTATCCCGAACACGGCCACGAGGTCGAGGACCTGCTCCGCCGGGCCGACGCCGCGATGTATCACGGCAAGCGGGGCGCGGCCGACATCGTCGTCTACGCCGGCGAGGACATGTCGCACCCCACCCAGTGGCTCATGGTGCAGGCCGAGCTGCGGCGGGCACTGGCCCGCGACGAGCTGGTGCTGCACTACCAACCCAAGATCGACCTCCGTACGGGCCAGGTCGTCGCGGTCGAGGCACTGGTGCGCTGGCAGCACCCGGAGCGCGGTCTGCTGCCGCCCTCGGAGTTCCTGCCCGCCGCCGAGCAGTCCGGCCTGATCGAGCCGCTGACCTCGTGGGTGCTGCGCCGCGCGCTGGCCGACCAGGCCGGCTGGACGGCGACCGGCCGCGAGTGGGCCGTGTCGGTGAACGTCTCGGCCCGCAACCTCGAGAAGCCAGGTTTCGCCGATTTCGTGGCCGGCCTGGTCGTCGAGCACGGCGGCACCCCCGGCCGGCTGCTGCTCGAGGTCACCGAGACCGCGCTGGCAGCCGACACCGAGCGGGCCGACCAGGCGGTGCTCGACCTGACCGCCCGGGGCATCGGCGTCTCGGTCGACGACTTCGGCACCGGCTACACCAGCATGTCGCAGCTGCGCGGCCTGCCGATCGCCGAAGTCAAGATCGACCGGATGTTCGTCCAGGACGTCCTCGAGGCGCCGCAGAGCCAGGCCATCGTCCGCGCGGTGATCGCGCTCGCCCACGGCCTCGGCAGCCGGGTCACGGCCGAAGGGCTGGAGGCGCCCGAGGTGGCGACCTGGCTGCGCGAGGCCGGCTGCGACGAGGCGCAGGGATACCTCTACTCACGCCCGGTGCCCTGGCCCCAGGTGCCGACGGAATCCCACCTGTACGAGATCACCGGAGGTCCCACCCGATGAAGCGTGTCCTGCTCGCGGCCGTCCTCGTGGTCGCCACGGCCGGCTGCTCGGCTCCGGCCGAAACGGTCTCCTCGGGGGACGGTGGCGTCGCCGTCGACCAGAAGCTGCACGATCAGTTGCCCGAGAGCATCCGGTCGCGCGGCACGATCCGCTTCATGACCGACGCCAGCTACGCGCCGATGGAACAGTTCGCGGCCGACGGTCGTACGATCATCGGCTTCTCGCCCGACCTGGCCAGCGCGATCGGCTCGGTGCTGGGCGTCCGGACCGAGATGGTGCAGGGCGACTTCCACACGGCCCTCGACGACCTGAGCGCGGGGGAGTACGACGGCATCCTCTCCTCGATGAACGACACGGCCGACCGGGAGAAGAAGGCCGACTTCGTCAGCTACTTCGAGGCCGGTACGGCGATCATCGTGCAGCGTGGCAACCCCAAGGGCATCACCGGATTTCCGGCCCTGTGCGGCACGGTGGTGGCCACCGAGCGCAGCACCGTGCAGGCCGACCTGCTCCGGCGTGCGCAGAGCAGCTGCGGTAGCCGGCCCATGACGATCAAGCTGTTCAAGACCAATGCGGACGCCCTGGTCGAGCTGCGGACCGGGCGGGCGGCGGCCGTGCTCAACGACTACCCGCCCGCGGCGCACCTCGCCTCGGACAGCCGCACCAAGGCCTATTACGAGCTGGCCACGACCGAACAGTTCGAGCCCGGGCTGTTCGGCATGGCCTTCGCCAAGGAAGACACCGCGCTGCGCGATGCCGTGCACGCCGCCCTCGGCGGGCTGATCAGCACCGGTGTCTACGCCGAGTTGCTCCAGCGCTGGGGCATCTCCGACGGCGCGCTGCCGGCCAGCACGATCAACGCCGCGACGGCCACCTGATCAAAGCGGCAGACGGTACGGTATCCCCGGTCATCAATATTTACGGGGGATATCGGTATGCCGGTCTGGCGTAGCCATGTCCGCGGGATCGTCGCCACAGCGGTCGCGTCGGCACTCTTGTGTGCGGGTGCGGTCACCGCCGTGTCCGGGCGGCCCGGCTCCACCGGCACGCTGGCCCTGGTCGAGCCGCCGCCGGCACCGTCGTCGTCGACCCCCGCGACACCGCCGGCCCGAGCCGGCCGGTCCACACCCCCGGCCAAGCGCCCGGCCCTGGTCGACTCGGCCCGCAAGGTGGCCGAGCGCCAGGCCACCACGATCCACGCGGCCGCCGGTGAGGCCTACCAGGCCCGAGACGTCGTGGTCGACCCGGACGGCGACCGGCACGTCCGCTTCGACCGCACCTGGCAGGGCTTGGCCGTGCTGGGCGGCGACTTCGTCGTGCACAGCACCGGCCGGGGCGCCTTCACCGGAGCCACCGTGGCCCAGCAGGCCGCCATCGACGTCCCGCGCAAGCCGGCCGTCACCCAGAGGCTGGCCCTCACGATCGCCCGCCAGCAGCTCGCCGGCGACGCCCGGGCCCGTCTGGTGGTCGACGCGTTCGACGGCCGGCCCGCCCTGGCCTGGGAGGTAACGGTGGCCGATCGTCTCGTCGTGGTCGTCGACGCCACCGGGCCACGGCCGCCGTCGACGTGCACTACGGCATGGCGCAGAGCTGGGACTACCTGCTCACCACGTTCGGCCGGGCCGGAGTCGGCGGGGACGGCAAGGGTGTGACGGCGTACGCCCACCACGACGTCAACCGCAGCAACGCCTCCTGGAACGCCGCCTGCGACTGCATGTACTTCGGTGACGGCTCCGCCACCGGGCAGCCGTTCACGTCGCTCGACATCGTCGCGCACGAGTTCGCGCACGGGCTGACCAGCCACACCGCGGGCCTGACCTATCTCGCCGAGTCGGGCGGTCTCAGCGAGGCCACCAGCGACATCGTCGGCACGCTGGTCGAGTTCGCGGCGGGTAATCCGGCCGACGAGCCCGACTACCTGATCGGGGAGAAGACCGGCTCCACTCCGCTGCGCTGGATGGACGAGCCGAACCGGGACGGGTCCTCGGCGTCCTGCTGGAACCCGGAGGTCAAGAACCTCGACGTCCACGACTCGTCCGGCATCGGCAACAAGTTCTTCTACACGCTGGCGGTGGGCAGCGGCACGACGCGGTGGGGCACGAGCACCCCGTGCGGAAACGCGGCCCCGGTCACCGGCATCGGCAACGACGCGGCCGCCGCCATCTGGTATCGGGCGCTGACCGCGTACATGGTGTCGAGCACCAACTACTCCGGCGCGCGCGAGGCCACCCTGACCGCGGCGACCGACCTTTACGGCGCGGACAGCCCCGAACGGGCCGCCGTGACCGCCGCCTGGCTCGCCGTCGGGGTGGACGGCTCCGACCCCGTCCCGGCCGCACCCGTCATCACCCTGCCCACCCCGGAGTACGCCCGGGTCGGGCAGCCGGTGAGTCTCCAGGTCGTCGCGGCCGACCCGCAGCAGCAGACCCTCACTTTCTCGTCCCCGAAGATGCCGCCGGGCCTCGCGATCAGCACCACCGGCCTGATCACCGGGGTGCCGACGGTCAAGGGCCTGCACCCCTTCGAGGTCGTCGTGACCGACCCGGACGGCAACAGCGCCAAGGCGTCCAGCGCGTGGTTCGTCAAGGGCCCGCCGAAGGTCTCCGGGTCGTCGCCCGCCGCGCAGGCATTGTTCGTCGGCGTGCGGGCCGTCGTGGCGGTGAGCTTCACCGACGATTTCGACACGGTCGCCGACGGGGCGGCCCAGATGACGGCGAAGGCCACCGGCGTGCCCGAGGGGCTCACCGTGGTGACCTCGGTCGGCGGTGCCTCCGGCAACGTCAACGTGACCGTCCTGGGCGTTCCGGTCACGGCGGGAAGCGGCACGATGGTCGTCACCGCGACCGACCCCGACGGCGACACCGCCTCCGTCACCGTGCCCTGGACGGTGACCGAGGCCGACGCGCCCGCCGAGCCCGGTGGGGTGACCGTGACCGGCGGTGCCGGCACCGCGCTCGTCGAGTGGGAGGACCCGGCCGCGGGCACCCTGATCAGCAGATACAAGGTGCGGGTGCGCCCGGCACGACGCAGACCCTGCCCGCCGCGGCGCGATCGGTGACGCTGACCGGGCTCGACACCACGAAGGCGTACACCGTCGGGGTCAGCGCGATCAACGCCAAGGGCGACGGCGCCGAAAAGGTGGTGACGCTGGCGCCGACCTCGCTGCCGGTGTCACCCGCGTCGCTGATCACCGTGGTCGGCGCGTCCGTGGCCCTGAGCGGCCAGATCGTCCGCGTCGGCAGCGGCCCGGTCCTGGGCGACGTGGCGTTCCTCGAGCAGCGGCCGGCCGGCACCACCCAGTGGAGCCGGGTCGCCTCGATCAAGACCGACACGGCCGGAGCGTGGCGATACACGGTGAAGCCGCAGGTCAACACGGCCTACCGGATCAACCACCCCGGCTCGTACGGCATGTGGCCGGCCGTCTCGGCGCTGTCGACGATCACCGTGCGGTACGCCGTCACGGTGACCCCGAGCGCGATGACGACCACCGCGAACCGCGCCGTCACCTTCACCGGCACCGTCCGCCCGGCGGGCGGCGCCGTGACCGCGAGCCTGCAGCGCTACACCACCGACGGCGAGTGGGTCACGATCCAGAGCGCCGCGGTCACGGCCGGCGGCACCTATTCGATCGCCCGCGCCTTCGCCAAGGGCACCTGGAACCTGCGGGTGGTGGCCACCGGCGGCGGCGTGACCAACGCCTACGGCTTCACCTCGGCCGTCAGGCTCACCGTGAACTGAACCAGGCCGGCTCGTCCTTCAGCGCCAGCGCCAGACAGCGGGCCTGGTGGGGTGGCAAGGGTGGCACGTCGGCCGGGTCGAACCAGGCGACCGCGGTCGACTCGTCGTCGTTGACGTGGGCCTGGCCGGCGGTGTGGCGGCAGAGCAGCCCGACGCACAGCCAGTGGATCTGGTCGCCGTTCGGGGCGACCGACAGGTCGAGGGCCTCGACCGTGAGCAGGCGCTCCACCGTGACCGTGACGCCGGCCTCCTCGTGCACCTCACGGACCGCGCCCGCCGCGGGCTGCTCACCCGGGTCGAGGCAGCCGGTGACCAGCGCCCACTCGGCCGTGTCGGAGCGCCGCACCATCAGCACCCGGTCGCGGTCGTCGAGCACGACCGCGATCACTCCGGGCAACGGCAGCGGGTCATGGCCGATCTTGGCCCGCAGGGCGACGACGAACTCCGGAATCATTCGGGGATGTTACGTCGGCGCAGGCCGACGAGGCCCGCGGCGGTCACCAGCGCGGCCAGGACCGTGAGCGTCACCAGCGGGGTGGCCGAGACGGTGCCGCCGGGCAGGTGCGGGATGTGGGTGAACGGGGAGATGTCGAGGAACCACTGGTCGAACTGGAGGGTCTGGCCGACCAGCAGGATCAGCAGGCAGAGCGCGGGAACCGCCCAGGCCACCGCGGACAGCCTGGGCAACAGACCGAACAGGAGGATCGCGAGGGAGGCCACCACCCAGACCGCGAGCAGCTGCACGAGCGTGCCGGCCAGTATCGCGCCGGTGTTGCCCTCGGGGTAGGACAGACCGGCCACCAGGCCCTCGGCGGCCAGCGCCACGGCCGGGCCCAGCAGCGAGAAGAACGCGTGCCAAGTTGTTAGCGAAGGGCTTTGAGAGAGGTACGGGCCTGCTTGGCGGCCGTGCGAATCGGGTCGAGATCGGCGCGGATGGCCTTGGCGTCGGGGCCGGGCTTCAGGGCCAGCAGCGCGGCGACCTGGCCACTCAGCGACTTCTCGACCGCGTCGAGCTCGGCCTTGTCGCCCTTGTCGCGCAGCTTGGCCACGGCGGCCAGCTCGGTGTCGATGGCGACGGCCAGGCGCACCTTGGGGCCGGTCAGCACGAAGACCCGGAAGTCGACCACCACGCTGCGGGCGGCGTCCCGGCCGGTTTGGTCGCGCAGGGCGGTCAGGCCCTTGGTCTGCTCGGCGAGGAGGGCGGTCAGCGCCTCCTTGTGCGCCGGCGTCAGCTGCTTCGCCTTGTCGATCGTCTCGCCGAATCGCTTCAGGGCGGCCAGACGCTTGTCCACGCGCTCTTTTGTTGACAGCTTCGTCGCCTCGGCGCGCAGGTCGTCGGCCAGGTCGGCCGGCTTGACCTGGTCACCCAGCTGCTGGTCGGCCGAGACCAGCAGGGTGTCGACGGCTGCGAGCGTCGGGGCGGGCGTGGCGGCGCACGCCCCGCCGGCGAGCAGGACACCGGTCAGCAGCAGCGGAGCAAGAATTCGTCTCATGCCGCTGAGCGTCCCGGTCGCCGGTCAGGGGAGTGCGAGCCGTTTGTAAGAGTTACGTCAGGACCGGTCGGGCAGGAGCCTTTCCTCGTGGTCCAGCTCGCGCTCGAGGATCCGCAGACCCTCGTCGTTCAGGTTGCCGATGTCGCGCCAGCGCAGCAGTTCCTCGCGCTGGGCGTCGATCACCTCACGGCGCACCATCAGCGCCGCCTCGTACTGCGGTGAGGTCGGCACCTGGTCCGAGTCGGACTTCTCGAGCAGGTCCAGCCGCCGCCTATACCGCTCGAGCCGCACCTCGAGCTGCTTGTGCATGCTCTCGATAGCCTGGTCCTCGACGTTGTCGTGCTTCTCGGCCCGGATGTCGTCGAGCCGGTCGATGGCCGCCTGCACCGAGGCCGACCGGGCCTCGTTGCGTTCGCGGGCCTCGTCGGCCTTGTTGGCCCGCAGACCCAGCCGGTGCACCAGCGGGGCGAAGCTCAGGCCCTGGCCGAGCAGCGTCACCAGCACCACCACGAAGGCGCAGAAGTGCAGCAGGTCGCGGTTCGGCACCGACTCCGGCAGCGTGAAGATGGCGGCCAGGCTGATCACCCCGCGGGTGCCGGCCCAGCTCAGCGCCGTCACCTCCTTGCCGGTGAGCGCCTTCTCCCGCCGGGCCAGGATCACCGGGTCGGTCGAGTCGGCCGGAACGTCGGCCTCGCCGCCCAGCCGCAGGTGCAGCGAGCGCGGCAACAGCTGGGTGAGGATCAGCCACAACGGCCGCAGGAGCAGCGTCACCCCGACCGTCACCGCCACCGCGATGACGATGGTCGAGGTCTCGTAGTTGGCCAGCTCGTCGATCACGGCCGGCAGTTGCTGACCGATGAGGAGGAAGACCACGCCCTCGAGAAGGAAGTCGACCAGTCGCCAGACCGCGGTGGTCTGCAGCCGGCTGGCGGCATAGCTGTGCCGCGACGAGTCGTGCCCGATGATCAGGCCGGCGATCACCACGGCCAGCACACCCGAGACGTGCACCGACTCGGCCAGCACGTACGCCGCGAGCGGGACGGCCAGCGAGATCGCGTTGGAGGTCAGCGGATCCTGCCGCAGCGGGCGCAGGTAGCGGATGACGTAGGCGACGACCACACCGGCGATCACACCGCCGATGGCCGACATGAAGAACTGCGCGGTCGCGGCCGGGAACGAGAAACCGTCGCCGTCGGCCGCCGCGATCGCCACGGTCAGGATGGTCAGCGCGGTCGCGTCGTTGAGCAGACCCTCACCCTGGATCAGGGTGATGAGTTTGGGCGGGAGCCCGGCGCGGCGGCCCACGGCCAGCGCGGCCACCGGGTCGGGCGGTGCCACGGCGGCACCGAGCGCGATGCCCGCCGCGAGAGTCGCCCCGCCCACCCACAGATTGATGCCGACCCCGATGAGCAGGGCCGTGGCCAGCACCAGCAGCACCGACAGGCTGATCACGGTGCGCAGATGCCGGCGAATGTCGAGCAGGGACGAGTCGAGCGCCGCACTGTAGAGCAACGGCGGGATCACGTACGTCATGACCAGCTCGGGTTCGAGCTCGACGTTCGGTCCGGGCAGGACGGCGTACGTGATGCCCGCGATGGTGAGAAGCGCGGCGGCAGGGAGCCCTGTTTTCTCCGAGATCCATCGCATCACCACGATTACCGCGACGGCGGCCAGGACGAAGAGCAGGGTTTCGTCGACGTGCACGTGATCCATCTTTCCCCGCCCTGCCCCGCCGAAGGGGCCGGGCGGGGAAAGCAGTTATCTCAGTAGCGGTAGTGCTCGGGCTTGAACGGGCCCTCGATGTCGACGCCGAGGTATTCCGCCTGCTTCTTGGACAGCGTGGTCAGGCGTACGCCCAAGGCGTCGAGGTGCAGACGCGCAACCTTCTCATCCAAGTGTTTCGGGAGAACGAACACCTGCTTGACGTACTCACCCGGCTTGGTCCACAGCTCGATCTGCGCCATCACCTGGTTGGTGAAGGAGTTCGACATCACGAAGCTGGGGTGACCGGTCGCGTTGCCCAGGTTCATCAGGCGACCCTCGGACAACACGATCACCGAGTGACCGTCCGCGAAGCGCCACTCGTGCACCTGCGGCTTGATCTCGACCTTTTCGATGCCGGGCACCTTGGCCAGACCGGCCATGTCGATCTCGTCGTCGAAGTGACCGACGTTGCCGACGATCGCGTTGTGCTTCATCTTGGCCAGATCGGCCGCCGTGATGATGTCGGTGCCGCCGGTCGTGGTGATGAAGATGTCGGCCTCTGAGATCACGTCCTCGAGCCGGACCACCTGCATGCCGTCCATGGCCGCCTGCAGCGCGCAGATCGGGTCGATCTCGGTGACCACGACCCGGGCGCCCTGGCCCCGCAGCGTCTCGGCGGAACCCTTGCCGACGTCGCCGTAACCGCAGACCACGGCCAGCTTGCCGCCCAGCATCACGTCGGTGGCCCGGTTGAGGCCGTCGACCAGCGAGTGCCGGATGCCGTACTTGTTGTCGAACTTGCTCTTGGTGACCGCGTCGTTGACGTTGATCGCCGGGAAGAGCAGCGTGCCCTCCTTGGCCAGCTTGTAAAGCCGGGCCACACCGGTGGTCGTCTCCTCGGTGACACCGCGGATCTCGCCCGCGATGCGGGTGAACCGCTGCGGGTCCTCCTTCAGGCTGGCCCGCAGCGTCTCGAGGATGATCCGGTATTCGTGGTTGTCGTCCTCGGTGGCCTGCGGAACCGCGCCGGCCGCCTCGAACTCGACACCCTTGTGCACGAGCAGGGTGGCGTCACCGCCGTCGTCGAGGATCATGTTGGGGCCCTGGCCGTCGCCGAAGTCGAACAGCCGCATGGTGGCCCACCAGTACTCCTCCAGCGTCTCGCCCTTCCAGGCGAACACCGGGACGCCCGCGGGGGCGTCGACCGTGCCGGTGGGGCCGACGACGGTGGCCGCGGCCGCCTCGTCCTGCGTCGAGAAGATGTTGCAGGACACCCAGCGGACGTCGGCGCCGAGCTCGATCAGCGTCTCGATCAGCACGGCGGTCTGCACGGTCATGTGCAGCGAGCCGGCGATGCGAGCGCCGCGCAGCGGCTTCGACGTGCCGAACTCCTTGCGCAGCGACATCAGGCCGGGCATCTCGTGCTCGGCGAGCCGCAGCTGGTGCCGGCCGGCTTCGGCCAACGACAGGTCGGCCACCGCGAACTCGACCCCGTTGACAGAGGTCAGGCGGTTTTTGGCAAGATCAGTACTCACGAGGGCTCCTCCCTCATCAGGAGGCGCCCTTGACTTCACAAACCCGGGTCGAGCGTGGCGGAGACCGGAGTGACCGGTTCCGTCGCAGCGCCTCTCGAGCCGGGCAGATTACAGCTTAACCCGAGACCGACCGGCTCATTTCTTTGGTGTGATGAGACTGGCATGGTGTGTGCGTGTCCGCCCCCGCTCTGGAGAAGTCCCCCTCTCCGCTCCCCTCCCCGCCACCAGCACCGCCCCGATCCGAGGATCCAGCCACCTCCATGAGCCTTCGTACGCAGCTCACGCTCACCGTCACGGCGCTCGTCGCCCTGGTGGTCGCGCTGGCTGGCCTGCTCATCGTGGTGCGCATCGACCACAAGGACCGCGACGAACTCGACCGCGTCCTGGCCAGCCACGCCGAGCAGGTGCGGGCGGCTGCGGCGAAGAACGGCTCGCTGCCGACCGACGGCACGTACGTCATCCGCCTGATCAACGGCGGCGACCTGCTCAAGCAGGTGGGCTCGTCGGCCGGCTTCCCCATGCCGGTCAAGGACGGCTACTCGACGGTCAGCGGCGGCGACGACGACTGGCGTTCGCTGGCCGAGACGCTGGTGACCGGCGCCCAGGTGCAAATTCTGGTCAGCCTGGACGACCTGAAGGAACAGCACACCGATAACGTGCTGATCGTGGATCTGCTGGTGCTGCTCGCCGCCGTACTGAGCGCGGCCGGAGTCTGGTTCGCGACCGGTCTGGTGCTGCGGCCGTTCCAGCGCTTGCTGACGGCTGCCCGAGAGCTCGACCCGGCCGATCCGGAGCAGCGGTTGCCCGAGGTGACCAGCCCGCGGGAGGTCGCGGAGCTTACGGTCGCGGTCAACGAACTGCTGGATCGTGCCCGTTCCGAGCCGGGTTTCTCCTCAGAATCCGGTTTGTCTTCTGGCTCCACTGGTTCTTCAGAGGCTGATTCGGCATCGGATGTCGGCGACTCGTCCGCGCCGGCTGACCGTGAGCCGGCCTCGGCCGCCGTGTCTGAGCCGACGGTCGAGATCCGGGCGTTCGGGCCGGCCGGCGAGTCTGCGTCCGGGCCCGCATCGGCCGGTGAGCCGGCGTCGGGCGTGGCGTCCGCGTCTTCCGCAGCCGGCGTTTCGTCCGCCGCTGACTCCGCTGGCTCCGCCGCCGCTGGCTCGGCCGCCGCTGGCTCGGCCGCCGCTGAGTCCTCGGTCGCTGCTGGGCTCTCAACCGCCGCCGGGCCCGCGCAGGCCGTCGAGCCGGCACCGGCCGTCGAGCCGGCTTATGAGCCGGAGCCGGCCACCCGTCCGGCCGCCGACCTGCGTCCCAGCCTGGCCGACCTAGGCGCCCAGCTCGACCAACTGCTCGACAACCCCGAGATGCCCGCCACCCAGCGCCACCTCATCCTGGCCGTCATGGCCGACGACCACCGCCGCATGGTCGCTTTGCTGGAGGGTGACGCGTGACCAGTCACGCGATGGGCTGACGGAACATCAGCGACCTTCCATGGAACCTCAGAAACCCCTCATCCTGTACCCGAGCGCCGCACGCAACCGCCTGTGGACAACCGCCGACCGCCGCTCAAAGCCTGTGGACAACTCACGGCCCCAGGCTTGACAAGGCGTAGCTTTCCACCATCGATCCCTTCCCCGAGGCGGGTGGGGGTTAGGGATGGCTGCTCCGCGAAGGCGATCTTGAGGCTTAAGCCGGCGATCGGGGCTGTTGAGGAGGGGCGGCGGGGTGAGGCAGCCGTATCGGATTCGGGAGATCGCTGCGCAGGCCGGGCTCAGCCTGGCCACCGTCGACCGGGTGCTGCACAACCGTGGGGGCGTGCGGGAAAGCACTGTCCGTGACGTTCACCAGGCCATTGCGGCCCTCGACCACCGGCAGTCCCAGCCTTCGCTGAGTGCTCCGGCGGTCTCGATCGACCTGGTTGTGCGCGACCCGGCGCGCGTTGAAGCGGCCCTGCGCGCCGAGCTGCCCGCTCTGCGGCCGGCCGTCATCCGCCCGCGACTGCACCCGGCGACCGATCCAAAAGCCGAACAGGACGGCGGCGACCTCGCCGCCCTGGCCAGGGTCGCCCGGTCGCGCTCGCAGGGTCTGATTCTCGAGGCGGCCGAGACCCCGCAGCTGCTCGAGGCGGTCGGGCGGCTCGAGATTCCGGTGGTCGCCCTCGGCGCCGACCTTCCGGCGAGCAAGCGGATCGCGTACGTCGGTCTCGATCAGGCCGAGGCCGGGGCGACCGCCGCCTATCTGGTCGAGCAGTGGCTGGCCGACCGGGCGGGGGACGTGCTGGTCGTGGCCTCGGGCCTCGCTGAGGGGCGCGTCGCGGGGTTTCGGGCCGAGTTGCGATCCCGGGCGCCGAACCGGCGGATTCTGGTCGTCGAGCCGAGCCAGGTGCGTCGGGCGCTGACGGCAAATCCTTCGGTGCGCGCCGTCTACACCGCGGGCGGGGGCACGGCGGCTGTGGTCGGTGACTTCGCCGCCGAGCGGCGGAACTATGACGTCTTTGTGGCGCACGACCTCGACGACGAGAACGCCGAGTTGCTGCGCGCGGGCCGGCTCTCGGCCGTTTTGCACCACGACCTGCGCGCCGACCTGCGGCTGGCCTGCATCGCGATCCTGCAGGCGCTCGGCGCGCTGCCCGGCCCGCTCCGGACGGCGCCCTCCGCGGCCCGAGTGATCACCCCGCTGAACCTGCCGCCCGCCTGAGGACGCCCCGGAAACGAGGACGCCCCGGAAACGAGGACGCCCCGGAAACGAGGACGCCCCGGAAACGAGGACGCCCCGGAAACGAGGACGCCCCGGAAACGAGGACGGCCCGGAAAACTGGTTGGAAAAATTCTGGGCGGGCTGTCCGGATCGGGTGTCGGCCGTTCGTCACCTTCGTGAATGATCCGATCGACGAGGGAGACAGCGATGAAGTACATGATGTTCGTCTGCACCGACACCGAGCCCGAGACCGACGAGTCGCTCGTGCCGGACATCGATGTCTGGGTGAACGAGAACGACGCGGCCGGCCGCCGGCTCGCGGGGAACCAGCTGGCGGCGCCGTCGGCGGCGACGACCGTGCGGGTGCGGGGTGGCGAGGTGATGCTGACCGACGGGCCGTTCGCCGAGACCAAAGAGGTGATCGTGGGCTTCGACATCCTCGAGTGCGCCGACCTGGACGAGGCGATCGCGGTGGCGGCCGCCCACCCGATGGCCTTCGGCGGGCGGATCGAACTCCGGCCGTACGTCGAGTTCTGAAAAGGATCTGGGAAAGACAGTGACTGACGCAGCCGAGGCCGTGGCCGTCGCCGGGCAGCAGGCGTGGGGGCGGATCGTCGCCACCCTGATCCGGGTGACCGGCGACTGGACGCTGGCCGAGGACTGCGCGCAGGACGCGCTGGCCACCGCTCTCGAGCGGTGGCCGCGGGACGGGGTTCCGGCTAATCCGGGCGGCTGGTTGATGACCGTCGCCCGGAACCGGGCCCTCGATGTGCTGCGGCGCTCCGCCGTCGAGGACCGCAAGCTCCAGGAGGTGGCGATGACCTGGACCCCCGAGCCGGCCGACGAGATCGAGGATGATCGGCTCCGGCTGATCTTCACCTGCTGTCATCCCGCGCTCGCTCTGGAAGCGCGGGTGGCGCTCACCCTGCGTACCGTGGCCGGGGTTTCCACTGTCGACATCGCGCGCGCCTTCCTGGTCACCGAGTCGTCGATGGCCCGGCGGTTGACCAGGGCGAAGTCGAAGATCGCGGCGGCTCGGATCCCGTACCGTGTGCCGTCGGGGGAGGCTCTGGGTGAGCGTCTGTCGGGCGTACTGGCGGTGCTTTACCTGCTTTTCAATCGGGGGTACGACGGGGAGCCGGTCTTCGCGGAGGAGGCGATCCGGCTGGCCCGGCTGCTCGATTCGCTGATGCCGGCCGAGTCTGAGGTGGCCTCGTTACTGGCGTTGTTCCTGCTGCAGCATTCGCGGCGGGATGCGCGCCGGGACGCGACCGGCGAGCTGGTCACGCTGGAGCGGCAGGACCGTTCGCGCTGGGACAGGGCCGCGATCGCCGAGGCGCTGCAGATCTTGTTGAAGACCCCGATCGAGGGCCCGTACGCCCTGCAGGCGCGCATTGCGGCCTGTCATTCGAGCGAGGAAACGGACTGGCAGTCGATGGCGCTCTGGTACGACGAGCTGGCCCGGGTGCAACCGACCGCGGTGGTCGAGCTGAATCGGGCGGTAGCCCACGGGTACGCGTTCGGGCCGTCCGCCGGTCTGACCCTGCTGGCTCGGGCGCGGGCGGGCGGCGAGCTCGACTCCTATCCGATGGCGATCGCGGTGGAGGCCGACCTGACCGCGCGGGCCGGCGACCGGGATCGGGCCGCGGCCCTGTTCCGGGCGGCCGCGGCGGCGACACCTGACGGTCCCGAGCAGCGGGCCCTGCTCAAACGAGCCTCAGAGCTCTAGCACCGTGCCGGACGTGCCGGCCCGCAGCAGTCCGAGGGCGGCCGCGACGACCTTCTCGGGCGGGATCAGCGGCGCCATCCGGGCCCGCTGGCGGGGCGGCATGGCGGCCAGTTCGGCGTGCGCCCGGTCGAGACCGATCCAGTTGGGCACCAAGCAGGTCACCCGGGTGCCGCCGATCCGGTCGGAGTCGCCCATCGCGGTCGTGAAGCGGATCAGTCCGGCCTTGGCCGCGCCGTACTCGGGCGACCCGTACGGCGTCTCCTCGGCCCCCGCGGAGGACGCGATGTTGAGGATCGCGCCCCCGCCGAGCAGGGCCATCGGCTCCAGCGCGAGCTGGGTGAGCCGCATCGGGGCCTGCAGGTTGAGGTCGAGCGTGTGCGCCCAGGCCTCGGGCTTGGCCTCGGGGAACTGCTCACCCGGGGTCCAGCCGCCCGCGTTGTTGATCAGCACGTGCGGGCCGCCCGCGGCGACGGCTTGTTCGACCAGTCGTTGTGCGTCCTCGGGGTCGGTGACGTCACAGGTAACCGCGCTGCCGCCGATCATCCGGGCGGTTTCCTGGGCGGCGTCGCCGTCCCGGTCGGCGGCGAGCACGTGCGCGCCGGAACGGGCCAGCCCTTCGGCGAGAAGGCGGCCCAGCCCGGAGCCGGCTCCGGTCACTACGGCAACGTCCATACTCCGACGCTAGGACAGCCGGGCCGAGCCCGCAGCGCGAGTCAAGCGGCGGCCAGGCGGTTGGAGGCGTCCAGGGCCCGGGTCGACCAGCGCACGGCGTCCATGTACTGCGGGGCCAGGTCGAAGTTGCCGAGCTCACCCTTCTCGTACGAGTCGACCGCCCGCAACACCTGTCCGAGCCGCCCGCTCCCGCTGATCAGCGCGGCCACGACGGCCGGCGCGAGGGGGAACTGGTCGGTCATCGCGGCCGGCGGCATACCCAGCAGGCCGGCCACGCCGCTGATCACCCCGGCCATGAACGCCGCATCGGGCGCCGCGCCGAACCAGTGTGCGACGTTCTCGCACAGCCGGGCCCGGGTCAGCACCTCGAGCATGTGTTCCTCGGTGGCCCCGCCGACGTCGTCCAGCACCATGAGCATCGCCCACTGCCGGATGTGTTTGAGGCCGACCATGACGATGGCCTGGCGCACGGACGAGACCCGGTTGGCGTGGCCCGCGGCGACCGAGTTGCTGGCCCGCAGCACGCGCAGCGAGAGGGCCGGGTCGCTCGCGATGATCGAGACGATCTTGGGCATGTCGGCGTCGGGGGCGCTGAGCGCGGTGACCAGTTCGAGGCGGCGCAGGCGGGAGGGGGAGAGGCTGGCCACGGTCAGCACCTGGGGGTGGCTCAACGCGTACCCCTGGCGGAGTTCCATGCCGTACCGGTCGGCCAGCGCGAGCTGCTCGTCGGTCTCGAGCCGTTCGGCGACGATCTGGATGTTCGGGAACTCGCGGCAGGCGGCGACGATCTCGTCGAGGTTGCTCAGGTCGCCGTCAAGCAGGTCCAGCTTGACGAACGAGGCGATGCCGAACAGGCGCTCGTGACCGGAGCCCCAGACGAAGTCGTCCAGCGCGATCCGATAGCCGGCCTCGGCCAGCGCGGTGATCCCGGCGACCATCTCGTCGTCGATCACCACCGTCTCCAGCACCTCCAGCACCACCTGGGTGGGGCCGAACGGCAGCGGCAGCTCGCCGGTGAGGAACTCGCGGGTCAGGTTGATGAAGCAGAGCCGGTCACCGGCGACCTCACGGATGCCGAACTCGGTGAACGCATTGATCATGACGGTGCTGGTGGCGTACGTGTCCTGCCGCCCGGCCGCGACGGCCTCCATGCTGCCGCGGAAGAGCAACTCGTAGGCCACCACGTCGCCCTGCGCATCGAAGATGGGTTGGCGCCCCACGTGCACGAGCTTGGTGCCGTCCTCGGCCTTCGATGGTTTCACGCGCTGCCTATCGGCCGGATGGGTGCCGAGTTGAATGCTTACCGGAACGCGATCCGCCGGTCAGCCACCACGGGCTCGAATAGGCCAGGCCGAAATCGTTACAGGCGTGACCCTTGGGGCCGGGCGTCAGGCTCTCCCGGCGTGGGTCGGAGATCCGCAGCACGACCCAGTCGCCGTCGTCGACGTCCATCGGCACGGTGAGCCGGGTGACCTCGCCGGCTTTCACCTCGCGCATCCCGACCACCTCGGGATGGGTGGTGCCCGGTCGCAGCACCTGGAGGCTGAGCGGCTGGTCGGCCCACGCGGAGCCGCGGTCCAGGTCGAGCTTGAAAGTCACGTCACCCTTGGCCAGCGGCAACCGGCCCCCCATCCGTACGCCGTCGGCCGTCGCGTCCAGCCGCAGGCCGCTGAACCGGCTCGCGAAGAACCGGCGCGCCCGCATGGCGGCCCGCACCCCGGCCCGGGTGTTCTCGGTGACCCAGAGCCCCGTACGCCCCTTGCCCTCGTCCAGACCCCAGTCGGTGCCGTGCTCGTCGGGAACCCCGCTCAGCCCGGTCCGCCACCCGGCGTTCAGGCAGGCCGTGAGCGGTGACGGGTGCTTGGGCCAGCCGCCGAACAGGTAGTCGTCGCCGTTGTTGAACATCTCCAGCGCGACCATCTGGTCGGCCAGCCGGGCATCATACGCGAACTGGTCGAACTGCTCGCGCTGCCGTCCCGGATGGTTGAAGCCGGCCAGCGCCGAGGTGCCGGCCAGCCACTGGTAGAGGTGCGCCATGTCGGGGGCGCTGTTCAGGTCGACGAACTCGTCGGTGAACCAGATGCTGACGTGGCCCAGGTGCGAGTGCGACCACTCGAAGCCGCGCATCGCCGTGTAGTCGCCGGGTTGGTCGGCCTGGTCGGCCAGCTTGCCGAGCTTGTGCCACTTGTGCGGGGTGATGCCCATCTCGCCCGAGTCGGTGGCGTGGTCGGTCAGCGCGGCCACGTCCAGGCCGGCCGTGCGCATCGACCCGAAGGCCAGCTCCGGTTCGCCCATCCCGTCCGACAGCAACGTGTGGTTGTGCAGGTCGGCGTGCACGAGGGTGGTGCCGTGCGTGATCTTCGAGAAGCGGCCGGCCCGGGCGGCCTGGGCGCGGCCCGGGGTCGCGGCCAGCGCCAGCAGACCGCCGGCTCCGGCCAGCAGGGCCCGGCGACTGACTCGATCGCGGTGAAGATGGTCATGGTGGGGCTGCGGGGTCACCTGTGGAGCATGTCAAGGGTGAACCCGAGGATCCGGGGAATCGCGGATCCGCCGCTCCGGATTGGTCCGTTGGAGGTCGCCCGATCAGGCGGTCAGCCACCAGGGGCTCGAATAGGCCACGCCCCACTCGTTGCCGAGGTGCCCCGACGGGCCGGGGGAGGCGTTTGCCTGCGAAGGGTCGGACACGCGGAGGACGATCCAGGTGCCGTCGGCGATGTCGAGCGGCACGGTGAACTCGGTGGTCGTCCCGGCCGTCGCCGCGATCACGTCGACCACCTCGGGGGCGCGCGTGCCGGGCCGCAGCACCTGCAGGTTCAGCGGCTTGCCGGCCCATTCCGGGCCGCGGTCGAGGTCGACGACGAAACGGACGTCGCCCCGGGCGATCGGCAGGCTGCCTCCCATCCGTACGCCGGCGGCCGTCGCGTCCAGCCGCAGGCCGCTCACCCGGGTCGCGAAGAACCGGCGGGCCCGCATGGCCTCCAGCACCCCGTTGCGGGTGTTCTCGGCGACCCAGAGACCCGTACGCCCCTTGCCCTCGGGAAAGCCCCAGTCGGTGCCGTGCTCGTCGGTCACGCCGGTCAGCCCGGTGCGCCAGCCAGCGTTGAGGCACGCGTTCAGCGGCGAGCTCTGGCCGCTGGACCAGCCGTCGAACAGGTAGTCGTCGCTGCGGTTGAACATCTCCAGGCCGACCATCTGGTCGCGCATGCTCGCGTCGTACGAGAAGTCGTTGAACCTCAGCAGCTCGCGCCCCGGGTGATTGAAGCCGCTGATCGCGCCGGTGCCGTTGATCCAGTCGTAGAGCTTGCCCATGCTCGACGAGCCGCCCAGATCGGTGTAGTTGCCCGAGTACCAGACGTTGACGTGCCCGAGCAGCGGGTGGGACCACTCGAACCCGCGGATCGCGGTGTAGACACCGGGGTCGTTGGCGGCGTCGGCGAGCTGACCGGTGCGCTTCCACTCCGACGACGAGAGCCCGTTGATCGAGAAGAGCGTGGTGTGGTCGGTCAGCGCGGCCACGTCCAGTCCGGCCGAGCGCATCGAGGCGAAGGCGTTGGCCGGGTCGCCGTCACCGTCCGACATCAGGGTGTGGTTGTGCAGGTCGGCGTGGACTAGCGTGGTGCCCTGGCTGATCCGCGAGGCGCGCGAGGCGCCGGTGGCCCGCTGGGGGGTGCCGTCGACGGCGACGCCGGTGGTGGCGGCGTGCGCGGTTCCGGGAGTGGCCGCGAGGACCAGGAGGCCGCCGGACGCGGCGAGTAGAGAGCGGCGGTCGAGATGGCCGTGCGAGTGAGCGGTCATGCGTCCGAGCATCGCAAGGCAGCGACAGCTATGGATGTCTCAGAGGTGAACGGTGGTCTGCCAGAGGTGGTCGTCCGTGGCCAGCAGCAGAGTGTCGCCGCGAGCGGCCACGGCGACCGGCCTGGCCGGGGTGGTGCGGGGCCGATCGGCGACCAGGAGCTGGTCCCCGGCGATGACGTAGTCCTTCGGCGGCGGGGGATCGGCCGGTGTCCAGGCCGCTCCGGCGTCGGTGGTCCAGGCCGCGGGTTGATCGCCGACGCTGCCGACGATCAACCACCGTCCGTCCGGCTGTGCCTGCACATCGTCGGCGAACGACCCGGGCCGTCGAGACTCGGTCAGGGTGAACTCGGCGCCGTCGGGGGAGAACCAGGCCGCCGCGCCGCTCGACCGGTTGCCGGCGATCGCAAAGCCCGCCGGTCCGGCCGCGATCGGACCCACATTGACTGCGGTGTCACCACCGTACGTCTCGAAAGGCGCCTGGTTCTCGGTCATCGAGCCGTGGGCCAGCCGCCGCCACGTGCTCACTCGGGGGTTGCCGTGCGCGCCTCCCGGCCAGGCTCCGACCATCGCCACCCGTCCGCCGGCGCAGGCCACGCTCCGGATCAACTGTCGGGGGCCGTAGTAGCTCGTGGCCGGCGGAACGAACGGGACTGCCTGCCAGGGTGAACCCGTCCAAGCGGCTGGGCGGATCGTGCCGTCGGCCGCCTGGATGCCGCCGACGGCCCACCACTGGCCGTCGCAGTCGGCCAAGTCGCGCAGCACGGGCGTCCCGTCGGCCGGGAGATCGATTTTCGTCCACGCCAGGTCGTGGTCGTCCTTGCTGCAAGCCGTGAGCGTGACGGCGATCAGCAGCGCAACTGAACCGCAAGAAAACGATCGCCTCACGTAAGCACCGAGCAATCTGCCGAAAACTGTGGACAGAACCTTGTGGACTGCGTCACAGCAATTCTATGGTCACGTGACCCGTCGGCGCCCGTCCCGCCCTCGGGCCACGCTCCCCTTGCGAGACCTGAAGAAATGAGTTCGTCGATGTTCCTCGAACTGAGACCGCGCTCGGTCATAGTTGCCGCGGTCGCGCTGACCACCGTCGTCTCCGGTGGCACCGCGGCCTACGCGGCGCCCGCGTCCACCGCCGCCCCCGTCGTCACCCGCGCCGGCCTCGACCCCGCCCTGACCGCCGGCCGCGGCGCCACCGTCGCGTTCGCCGAGCAGGAGGCCGAGCGGGTCACCCACACCGGCACCGTCATCGGCCCCGGCCGCGCCGCCTACACCCTGCCCGCCGAGGCTTCCGGCCGCTCCGCCGTGCGGCTCACCCCGGGTCAGTACGTCGAGTTCACGCTGCCCAAGGCGGCCAACGCGATCACCGTGCGCTACAGCATCCCGGATGCGCCCAACGGCGGCGGTCTCACCGCCCCCCTGGCTGTCAAGGCCGGCGGCACCTCCCGCACGATGACGCTGACCTCGCAGTACTCGTACCTCTACAACCAATATCCGTTCACCAACGACCCGAACGCGGACCTGCTGCACCCGGACTGGTGGATCACCGAGTGCGCCTGCGTGCCCGCCGCGACCACGCCGCCGCCGGTCATCACCAAGCCGTTCCGGCCGTTCCACCTCTACGACGAGCAGCGCCTGCTGCTCGGTCGCACGGTCAAGACCGGCGACAAGGTCCGCCTGACCGCGTCGTCCGCCGTGCCGTGGACGGTCATCGACCTGCTCGATTCCGAGCTGGTCGGGCTGCCGCACGTCAACCTGCTGGCGGCCAACGTGCTCGCCTTCGGCGCCGACCCGACCGGCCGGCGTGACTCGGCCCCGGCGTTCGACAAGGCCATCGCCTTCGCCAAGAAGACCAAGCTCAAGGTGTACGTGCCCCCGGGCGTCTTCCAGGTCAGCCGACACATCATCGTCGACGACGTGACGATCGAGGGCGCCGGCAACTGGTACACGATCATCAAGGGCCGTGAGGTCGCGCTCCCGACGCCCGCGCCGGACGGCTCGGTGCACACCGGAGTCGGCTTCTACGGCAAGGACGCGGCCGACGGCGGCAGCCGCAACGTGCACCTCTCGGGCTTCGCCATCCAGGGCGACGTCCGCGAGCGGATCGACACCGACCAGGTCAACGGGGTCGGCGGCGCGATGAGCGACTCGACGATCCGGGGCCTCTACATCCAGCACACCAAGGTCGGCCTGTGGTTCGACGGCCCGTTGAGCAACACCAAGGTCGAGAACAACATCGTGGTCGACCAGATCGCCGACGCGCTCAACTTCCACACCGGGGTCACCGGCTCGCTGGTGCGCAACAACTTCGTCCGCAACAGCGGGGACGACGGCCTGGCCATGTGGGCCGAGAAGACGACGAACGCCGGCAACACGTTCGACCACAACACGGTGCAGACGCCGGTGCTGGCCAACGGCATCGCGATCTACGGCGGTAAGGACAACACCGTCTCGAACAACCTGATCGCCGACCCGATCCGGGAGGGCAGCGCCATCCACGCCGGCTCCCGGTTCGGCGCCGAGCCGTTCACGGGCGCGCTGCGGATCACCGGCAACACGACGGTGCGGGCGGGCACGTACGAGCTGAACTGGAACATCGGTCTCGGCGCGATCTGGATCTACGCGCTGGACCGCAGCATCGACGCGGCCATCGAGGTCACCGGCGACCACTACCTCGACAGCACCTACAACGCGATCATGATGGTCTCCGACTGGCCGGTGAAGGACCAGGTCTCGGTGACCAACGTCCACTTCAAGGACATCAAGGTCGACGGCACCGGTACGAGCGTGCTCAGCGCCCGGGTGGCCGGCGGCGCCTCGTTCGAGAATGTCGACGCCCGCAACGTGGGTGCGGTCGGCATCAACAACTGCGGATCGTTCAACTTCACCCCGGCCGGCTCGGAGTTCACCGTGACCGACCGTGGCGGCAACGACGGCGGCTGGCTCGCGCCGTGGCTGCTCCCCAACACCATCACCTGCGACGACCGTCCCCCGGTCGTCGCTCCCCCGGCGCCTTCCCCCTGGTAGCCGGGCCGGGCCGCCCCGTTCGCCGGGATTGGGGCGGGGCGGCCCCGGCTTGGTAGCCTTCTCGACCGGGAGTTCTTCAGTCGGGAGAAGTACGTTGAGTCAAACGCTGCTGGTCACCGGTGGTGCCGGTTTTGTCGGTTCCGCCCTGATCAAGACCTTGCTCGCGGACTACCCGGCCGCGGCGGTGGTGTCGCTCGACAACTACTTCACCGGCGTCCCGGAAAACCACGTCAACGACCCCCGGGTGACCTACCTCGACGGCTCGACGGTCGACCTGGCCAAGATCTGGGCCGACCAGGGCCTCGGCAGCCCCGAGATCGTTTTCCACCTGGGTGAATACTCGCGGATCGTCACCTCGTTCGAGGATCACGACCTGACTTGGGATTTCAACCTCCTCGGGACCAAAGAGGTGGTCAAGTTCGCGTCGGCCAACGGGTCCAAGCTGATCTACGCGGGCTCGAGCTCGAAGTTCGGCAACGACGGCCAGGACGAGAACCTGAACCCCTACGCGTGGACCAAGGCCAAGAACATCGAGTACATCCGGAACTACGCGAACTGGTACGGCCTCGACTACGCCATCACGTACTTCTACAACGTGTACGGCCCGGGCCAGATCACCAGCGGCAAGTACGCCACGGTCATCGGCATCTTCGAGGACAAATACCTGAGCGGCGAGCCCCTCCCGATCGTCTCGCCCGGCACCCAGACCCGCGACTTCACCCACATCGACGACATCGTCCGGGGCATCCTGCTGGTCGCGCAGAAGGGCAGCGGCGACGGCTACCTGCTCGGCGCCGGTCACGAGTGGCCGATCCTCGAGGTGGCCAAGATGTTCGGCGTGCCCTACGAGCTGACCCCCGCCCTGCGCGGCGAGCGCACCCGCGGCCAGGCCGACACCACCAAGGCCGGCGAGCTGGGCTGGGCCCCGACCCGGCGCCTCGACGCCTACATCGCCGACTTCGTGGCCGCGCACCCCCGCTGAGGGCTCCGTCATTTTTCAGCTGAGGGCTCCGTCATTTTTCAGCTGAGGGCTCCGTCACTCTTCGTCGCCCAGGTCAGCGGGCGTAACGGGCGGCGGGTTGACTGGCGCGAGTGCGCCGAGCCCTGACTTTCGTGCTGGCGGTGGCCTGCGGGCTGACCGTGGCCAACCTGTATTACTCGCAGCCCCTGCTCGACCTGGTCGCCGACACGTTCGGCGTGAGCCAGGGGGCCGCGACGATCGTGGTCACCCTGACCCAGGCCGGGTACGCGGCGGGCCTGCTCTTCCTGCTCCCACTCGGTGATCTGATCGAGAACCGCAAGCTGACCACCCGCCTGCTGATCGGGACCGCGGCCGCCCTGCTGCTGGCGGCGCTCTCCCCGGCGTACACCATGTTCCTGGTCGTCTCGGTCCTGGTCGGCGTGACCTCGGTGGTCGCGCAGATCCTCCTGCCGCTCGCGGCCCACCTGGCCCCGCCCGAGCAGCGGGGCGCGCTGGTCGGCCAGGTGATGAGCGGCCTGCTGCTGGGCATCCTGCTCGCCCGCACGGTGTCGAGCCTGGTCGCCGACCTGTGGGGCTGGCGCGCGATCTACTTCATCTCGGCGGCGCTGATGCTCGTCCTGTCCGTTGTGCTGCACCGCATGCTGCCCGTCCGCGCGCCCGACCACACCGCCGGCTACGGCTCACTGCTGCGCTCGGTGGCCGCCCTGGCCCGTCAGGAGCCCGCGCTGCGGCGGCGGGCGCTTTCCCAGGCCACCCTGTTCGGCGCGTTCACCGCGTTCTGGACGGCGATCGGCTACGAGCTGATCGACGACCACGGCTTCAGCCAGACCCAGATCGCCGTCTTCGCCCTGATCGGCGCGGGCGGCGCCGCCGGAGCCCCGATCGCCGGCAAGATCGCCGACCGGGGCTGGGGCCGGCCCGCGAGCGGCGCCGCCATCGCGCTGGCCGCACTGACCCTGGTCGCGGCCGGCCTGGGCCACCGCAGCGTCATCGTGCTGGCCCTGGCCGGCGTCCTGCTCGACTTCGCCGTGCAGAGCCATCAGGTGATGAGCCAGCACGAGGTCTACGCCCTGCGAGCCGACGCCCGGGCTCGCCTCAACACCGTCTTCATGACCACCGTCTTCACCGGCGGCGCCGTCGCCTCAGCCCTGACCGGCGCCCTGCACCACCGCTACGGCTGGACCGGAGCCTGCGTCCTGGGCGCCGCCTTCGCCCTGGCCGGCCTGGCCGTCTGGGCCACCGGCCGGCGCTCCGGCCGCCACCCGTCCACCCACCCCGACCCGGCCCCCGCCACCGTCTGAGCTTGCATTCCGCATTGATGATGGGGCGATGCAACCGGGGTGGGGCCGCGATCGTCATCGGGGTGTGAGACGAGACAGAGGCTCGGGCCGAACCGAGCGAGACGAGCAGTTCCACGATTTCGTGGTCAGCCGGCGACCTCGGCTTCTGCACACGGCGACCTTGCTGACCGCGGGCGACACCCACCTGGCCGAGGATCTCGTCCAGGCATCGCTCACCAAGCTGTACGTCGCCTGGCCGTCCTTCCAGCGCGCGGACAACCCGGACGGGTACGTCCGGCGCGTGCTGGTGAATGCGTTGATCGACGAGAAGCGGCGGATCTGGCGGCGCCGGGAGCAGACCATGGCTGAGCTCCCCGACGTCGCCGGAATGCCGGCGGCCGGCAGTGGCCAGGCGGGTGAGGCGATCAAGCAGGCGCTTCGCGAACTGCCGCCCCGGATGCGGGCGGCCGTGGTGTTCCGCTACTTCTACGACCTCGATGTGGCAGCGACGGCGGACGCGCTCAGCTGCTCGGAGGGCAACGTCAAGAGCCAGACCTCGCGAGGTCTGGATCGTCTCCGAGCCGCACTGCACGGTGTGCATCCCGACCGTGCGCACCCCACTTTTCTCAGCCAGGGAGCCACCCCATGACCGACCTGCGTGACCACTTCCACGAAATCGCCGGGCCGTTGTCCGCCACCACTTCGCAGCAGGCCGAGGCCGACCTGACCCGGGGCCGCCGCGCCCTGCGCCGCCGCCGCACCGTGCAGGCCGTCGCCGGTTCCGCTTTCGGCGTCGCTGCTTTGGCCGCCGCGGTCGCTGTCGCCGCCACCACCGGCGGCGCGCCGGCCACGACGCCCAACGACCAGGTCGTCGCGGGCGCCACCACCGTCAAGCTCGTCGCCTACAAGGGCGAACAGCCCAAGGGCTTCACCGTCGACAAGGTGCCGGACGGCTGGTTCATCCAGAACAGCCAGCTCGGCTATCTGGTGCTCGCCCCGGAGAAGGCCAAGAAGCTGGGGCCGGACGTCAACCCGTCGACCGAGCCGCTGGCCAACCCCGAGTCGTTCGAAGACAAGATCACTATCATGCTCGAGTCGAAGGACCAGAGCGGCCCGAGCCGCGAGGGCAAGGCCGTGAAGGTCGGCGAGCAGGAGGGTGTGCTGCTCAAGAGCCTCCAGGGCGAGACCCCCGACGGCAAGGTCGCGGCCGCACCCGGCGACGACACCGGCTGGGAGCTGTGGCTCGAGCAGCCGTCCGGCATCTGGCTGATCGTCCAGGTCTGGCAGGGCGTGGGCCTGACCCAGGACCAGATCGTCGAGCTGGGCGCCGGCATCCACGTCCTCAAGGGTGCTCAGCAGGGCGTCGGCTGACCCGTAGCCCCGCCCGCCGGGCGCCCCCGCCCGGAGACAGCCCGCGACCGAGATTCTCGGTCGCGGGCTGTTGTCTGTCCCAACGGTGCCGGACGATCCGCATTGCCGCAGGCTTGGCCGGTTAACCGACCAATCCGCGCCGGTTCGTAAAACTGGCTGGCAATCGGCCTCCACAGCGGAGTGTCCGATGAACGACACACTTTCATCAATTGGACTTAATGAATCCTTAAAGTCCAATTCGGACACAGTCGGGCCGGAGCCCGGAGGGCCGCATGCGTGCAAATAGGACAGAGCGAACTAGCTTGCCAGGGGCGGTCGGGGACCGATCGTCCCTAAGTCAACTGACAAGGTGGACATTCATCCCGGCCAGTCCTTCCCTGGTTAACAGCGGGGAAACAAGGCACAACACCGGCCGGTAGCGCAGGTAGCCGTCCGTCGATATTCTGGCGACGAACTGCCGGATGGTCACGCCTTTGCCGGAGGCACATGATGCCGCAGAAAGGCGCATGGCCGAGCCTCGGCTCCGCCTGCCGAAACGATTGATTCCCTTGTCGGGAAAGGCGAGTGACCATTGTCTACCTCCGATCCGAAATGGTTGTGGCGTGGAGCGTGCACGCTGTTCGCCGGTGTCCTCACGGCAGTCTTCCTTCTCACGGTGCCCAGTCCCGCGCAGGCCGCGTTCATCCCCGAGCCGGTCGCGGGCCGGGTGGCCTCGGCCAATCCCAACGACCTGACTCCGCACGCCCGTAACGGCGAGGTCCGGGCGTTCGCCCAGGTCGGCGACACCGTCTACGTCGGTGGCACGTTCACCCAGATCCGGACGGCGGCCAACAGCGCCTGGCTCAACACGTCCTACCTGTTCGCCTACGACCGCAACACCGGCGCCCTGAGCAGCAGTTTCGTGCCGGTGCTGGACGGTGCGGTCAACGCGCTGGCGGTCAACTCCGCGGGCCAGCTGATCGTGGGCGGCACGTTCCGCAACGTCAACGGCGTCGAGCGGCGCAATCTGGTCGCGCTCAACGCGTCGACCGGCGCGACCGTCGGAGCGTTCGTGGGTCGCTCCGACGGCGGCGCGGTGCGGAGCATGAAGGTTTCCGGCAGCAGCCTGTACGTCGGTGGCGCGTTCAACTGGCTGAACGGGGTGGAACGGCACGGCCTGGCCCGGATCAACGCGGTCAGCGGGGCGATCGACACCGCGTTCGTGATGGATGCCACCGGCGGCCGCAACGGCGTCACCCCGTACGTGTGGACGCTCGATGTGGCCCCCAACGGGCGGACACTGGTGGTCGGCGGCAACTTCACCGTCGTCGACGGCGTGTCCCGCAACCAGATCGCGGTGGTCGAGCTGGACGCGAGCGGGGTGCCCACCCTGGCTGACTGGCAGACCACGCGGTACGTCTCGCCCTGCGCCTCGCCGGGCACGTTCACGCACTACGTCCAGGACGTCGACTTCTCCGACGACGGCAGCTATTTCATCGTCGGCAGCAACGGTGGTGGCGGCTGGCCGAGCGCCTACTGCGACGCGCTGGTGCGTTTCGAGACCAGCACCCGCGGCACCGGGCTCGACGCGACCTGGGTCGATTTCACCGGCAACGACACCATCACCTCGGTCGAGGCGGCCGACAACGTCATCTACACCGGCGGGCACTTCCGCTGGCTCAACAACCCGAACGCCAGTGACAGCAACGGTCCCGGCGCGGTCGACCGGCTGGGCGTCGGCGCCACCGACCCCAGCAACGGCCTGCCGATCAACTGGAACCCGCGTCGCAGCGGCGCCCCGGCCGGCACCACGTCGTGGGGTTCCGCCGTGCCGGTGATCTGGCGCGGCACCGACGGCATCTACATCGGACAAAACTCGGACGGGCTCGGCAACGAGTATCACGGTCGGTTCGCCATGTTCCCGATCTCGAGCGGGCGCAACATCCCGGTCGTCGAGGCGCCCACCAACGCCTCGGGTTACCTCTACTCCGGCGGCACGGCCGGTCAACTGACCCGAACCACCTTCTCCGGTACGGCGTTGGGGGCGGCCACGGTCGTCAGCCAGCCCAACCTCACCGGGGCGGGCGCGGCCATGCGGGCGGCCGACAAGCTCTACTGGGACGTCGCCGGCAACTTCGGCATCTCGAGCGTCACCGGAGCCGGCACGGTCGGCGCGCCTTGGTACATCGGCTACAACGACTGGTTCGACTCGTCGGTGATGACCGGGGCGTTCTATCTCGGCGGCCGGATGTATTACACCCGCGGCAACAGCAACACGCTCTACTACCGCTATCTCGAGCCGGACGGCTACATCGTCGGCGCCACCGAGTTCGGCCTGCCCACGACCGGGGTCACCTGGTCGACGGTGCGCGGCCTGACCTGGGTGAACGGCTCGATCGTGTACGGCTCGACGGACGGTGTGCTGCGGACCGTGCCGTTCGATCCGGGCGCCACGAGCGTCGCGGTGGACGGCGCCGCGGCGACCCAGCTCGACCCCGGCCCGTCCTGGACCAGCCGGACGCTCTACTTCGCCGGCTCCTGAGCGCCGGGTAAAGACAGCGCCGGTAACACAGCGCCGGGTACCAAAGAATCAACGGGAGGCTCGCAGTCGTGACGGAGACGATTTCCGGTGTTCCGGCGGTCCACCATCCGGGCCGGCCGGCACCGTCCGGGCTCCTCGTCCGCGAGGTCTTCCGTCTCAAGCGGGCGTGGTACAGGCTGCGTTACCCGCGGCTCACGCTCGGGCGGGACGTGCAGATCCGGGGTCGGCTGCGGCTGCGCCGGGGCGTCACCGTCACGATCGGCGACCGGTGCCGGCTGAACAAGCTGGTCCGGTTCGCCGGCCCCGGTCACGTCACGGTCGGGCCCGACACGTTGCTCAACGGCTCGTGGATCGGGTGCTGGACGACGGTGACGATCGGGGCCGGCAGCCTGCTCTCCGACTGCGAGATGGTCGACAACACGTTCCATAATCTCGACCCGGCCCGGCGGCACGACCCGCCGGGGCCCGGCACGCGGGCCCCGATCACGGTCGGGGAAAATGCCTGGATAGGCGCCGGGGCGCTGGTGCTGAAGGGCGTCACCATCGGTCGTGACTCGGTCGTCGGCGCGGCCACGGTGGTTCGCGCCGATGTGCCGGATCGGGCCGTGGTGATCGGCAACCCGCAGCAGATCGTCAAGATGTTCGATGAATGACCGTGCCGAGCTGGACGCCACCGATGTGGCGCCCGGCCGTTCCGTGACGCTGGCCGACATGCTCCGGGTTCCGCTCCGGCGATGGGTGCTCCCCGTCGCCGGAGCGTTGCTCGGGCTGGTGGCCGGCATCGGCTATCTGTTGCTGCCGGCCAGTTACGAGGCCGTCGCGGTGGTGGCGGTGCGGCCGGTCGTCACCGACCCGTTCAGCTATCCCGGCCCGGGCGCCGACCGGGTGGTCAACATGACCGTCGAGAACGGCCTGGCCACCGGCACCGACGTGATCGGGGCTGTAGCCAAGGCGAGCGGTCAGAGCGCGACCACGGCCCGCGCCGGGCTCACCGTCGAGATGCCGTCCGGTTCCCAGGTGCTGCGGTTCCGTTACCGGGCACCGTCTCCGGCCGCCGCGATCGCCGGGGCCAACGCCGCCTCGGACACCTACCTCACCGTGCGCAAGAGCATCTATCAGCGGCAGCGCGACGCGATCGTCGCCTCCTACGACACCGGCCTCAAGGGGCTGGCCACCGAGCGCGACGCGATCCGCAAGACGCTGCCGACCAAGATCTCGGAGACCGGCGGCAACTCGGCCGCGGTCACCGCGCAGCTCGATCGCCTGCGCGGCCTCGACGACCGGCTCAGCGACCTGACCAGCCGGCGCGCGGTGGCGGCGGCGGTCGACGTCACCCCGGGAACGGTGACCCGGGTGGCGGCGCTGCCGGTCGCCTCCGATCGCGACATGGGTCTGCTTCTCCCGTTGGCCGGGCTGCTCGGCGGGGCGTTGTTCGGTGCGGTCGCGGCCTTCGGGCTGGAAGCGCTCGACCGCCGGGTGCGCTCGGGCCCGGACGCGGCCGCGGTGACCCGGCTGCCGGTGCTCGCCGAGTTGCGCGGCCGCCGGTTCCGCGCCGACCGTGAGCGGCGGGCGGCCGACCTGCGCTATCTGGCGCTCGCCATCATCGGTCAGCTCGGCCCGGTGCCGCATCGGCGCATCGTGCTGCTCAGCGTCAAACCCGGCGACCGTACGGGACAGGTGGCCGTTCAGTTGGCCTTGACGCTCGCCGAGCAGGGCAACACCGTTCGGTGGGAAGACCTGACCGCCGACGCTCCCGCCGCCCGGGCCGCGATCCTGGACGTGACCGGTGAGCCGGCTGCGTCGACGGCCGACCCGGCGCCCCCGGCCCCGGCGGCCGGCCGCAAGGGCGACGAGGAACCCCTCCCTGCGCCGGTCCTGACCGGTGAGCGGACGGTGAACGGGACAGCGCCGGCCGCCGCGGGTCGCATCTGGCTCGACGCGCCGCCGGAGCCGCTGGAGACCATGGTCACTGTGGTCCGGGCCGGTGCCGCCGAGCGCGACGACCGAGGGGTCCGGGAGGCGCTCGAGGCGGTGGCCGTGCTTCTCGTCCGCCGCGACCGCATCCGGGTGTCGGAGCTGAACCGGCTGACCGGTGTGCTCCGGCTGACCGGCGTCCGGGCCCTGGGCGTGGTGCTGGTGAGCGGGCATGACTGACCTGCTGCCGCCGCCGAGCCTGCCTCGATGGCCGCTGGTCGCCTTCTTCGGCGCCGCCCCGCTGCTCTGGCTGGCCGGCGGATTCTATCTCGCGTGGCCGCTGCTCGGTCTGGCCCTCGTCGCGCTGCTGCTGGCCCGGGGCGGCCGGCTCCAGGTGCCCGCCGGGACGGGGCTCGCCCTGGTCTTCTGCGCCCTGGCCGCGCTCTCGATGAGCCGGCTCTCGGCGGGCGGCGAAGTGGTGGTGGCCGGGCTGCGGCTGGCGTTCTATGTGACCGCGTTCGCCGTCGGCTTGTACGTCTACACCGCGCTGCGCGAGGGCCAGCCGTGGGAACGGGTCTTCCGGCCGCTGTGCCTGTTCTGGCTGGGCCTGGTCGCGCTGGGCTGGCTCGGTGTCGTCGCGCCGAGGCTGAGCGCGGTGAGCCCGCTCGAGGCCCTGCTCCCCGGCGGCCTGGCCGGCAACCCGTTCATCAACGACCTCGTGCACCTGCGTACGGCCGAGTTCAATGCCGGTTCGCTGACTCCGGTCTACCGTCCGGCCGCGCCGTTCGCCTACACCAACACCTGGGGGAGCACCTGGGCGCTCCTGGTGCCGTGCGTCGTGGCGTACGTGTCGTCTGTTCCGGTCGGCCGGCTACGTCTGGTGCTGCTCGTCTCCCTGGCCGTCTCGCTGCCTCCGGCCTTTCTCACGCTCAACCGGGGCATGTTCGTCAGCCTGGGCGCGGGCATCCTGGTGCTCGCCCTGCGCGGGGTGGCCCGGCGGCAGTTCAAGGTCGTCGCCACCCTGGCCGCCGTGGTGGCGATGGTCGGCATCACCATGATCTTCATCCCGGTCGGCCAGCTGATCGAGGCCCGGACGAGTCGCAGCGACACCACGATGGACAGGCTCGGCCTCTACGACCAAGCGCTGGTGCTGGCCCAGCAGGCTCCGCTGCTCGGCTACGGAGGGCCGGTCACGGTCGACACGACGACGGCCGACGCGCCGGTCGGCACGCAGGGCCAGTTCTGGCAGATCCTGATCGCTCACGGCATCCCGGCCCTGATCGTCTTCTGTGCCTGGTTCTTCGTGGTGGCCCGCCGTCTCGGCCGGGCCTCGTCGGCGGCCGGGCAGTGGCTGGCCACGGTCCCGGTGATCGGCCTGGTGCAACTGCCGTTCTACGGGCTGACCTTCCACAACCTCTCGGTGCTCTGTTACGGGGCCGGCCTGGCCATGGCCGCGGTCGACAGCCCCGTCCGGCGTCCATCCCGGCCGCTCGTGGGGGCGGCCCGATGAGCTCCTCCACCACCGCCGAACGCCGGCAGGGCGCCCGAAGCGGAGTGATCGGCCTCGCCGGTGCGGCCTGCAGCGGCCTGTTCGGCTTCCTGCTCGCGGTCGTCCTGGCCCGCGGTTTCGGCCCGGCCGGCTCCGGGGCGATCTTCACCGCCATCGGGCTGCTCACCGTGGTCAGCGCGGTCTGCTGCCTGGGCGCCGACACCGGGCTGGTCTGGGCACTGCCCCGCCGGTCGCCGGACTCGCGTCCCGGCGGTCTGCTCAGCGTGGCGCTCGTCCCGGCCCTCTCCGCGTCGGTGGTCGTGGCCGGGGTGGGCCTGATCGCGGCGGCCGCCCTGGCCGGGGTGCTGCTGCCCGAGGCCGGCGCCGACGGCGCCCGGTTGCTGACGGTCGGGCTGGTCGCGGTGCCGGCCGTCGTCCTGATGACGATCCTGCTCTCGGCGGTGCGGTCGGCCCGGCCGATCGGCTGGTACGCGGCCATCCAGTTCGTCCTGCTGCCGGTCGGGCGGCCGCTGCTCGTCGGTGCGGTCGCGCTGGCCTCGGCCGGTGTCGTCCTGGCGATGGCCGGCTGGGTGCTGCCGGTGCTGGTAGCGGTCCTGGCCTGCCTGTTCGCCGTGCGCCGCCCGCTCGGCCTGAGGCGGGTCGCCGGCTGGCGGCCGTCCCCCGGCGACTGGCCGCTGTTCTGGTCCTACTCCCTTCCCCGGGCGGTGTCGGCCGCGATCGACAGCGGCGGCATGTGGGTCGGCGTGCTGCTCACCGCGGCGCTGGCCACCCAGGCCGACGCGGGCGTCTTCGGCGGCGTCGGCCGTTACGTGCTGGCCGGGCAGCTCGCGTTGCAGGGCCTGCGGGTGGCGATCGCCCCGCAACTGTCGCGACTGCTCGGCGCCGGGCGCACCGGTGAGGCGGCGGCCGTGCACCGCCAGACGACGGTGCTGGCGATCGCCCTCTCCTGGCCGGTCTATCTGCTGCTCGGCCTGTTCGCCCCGGCGCTCCTCGGGCTGTTCGGGGGCGAGTTCGTGGCCGGCGCCACCGCGATGGCCATTCTGGCCGCGGCCATGCTGGTCAACGTCGGGCTCGGCACCGTGCAGACCGTGCTGCTGATGAGCGGCCGCAGCGGCCGGCACCTGATGGCCACGTCGGCCGGGCTGGCCTGCACGGTCGGGCTGGGCTTCTGGTGGATCCCGCTCGGCGGGGTGGTCGGCGCCGCCTCGGCCTGGGCGGTCGGGATCGTGGTCGAGAACGTGCTGTGCGCGCTGGCGGCCCGCGAGGTGATCGGGGCGGCCGTGCTGAGCCGCTCGGCGTTGCTCACCGCCGCCGGGACGGTCGTCGTCGTCGGCGTGGCCGGGACGGTCGCGATCCTGCTGGCCGGGCGGGGTCTGACCGGCCTGATTCTTGCTCTGGCGCTGTTGGCGGTGGCCGTGGCGGCGGCCCTGACCGATCGCCGGGTCCGTGCGCTGCTCCGTGCGCGCGCGGCCCTGTTACGCATCAAACCCAAGGAGGAGACCGCGTGACGACACTCCGGGACCGGGCCAACCGGCTCGCGCCGCACGAATGGCGGGCGAGGGCGAAGGAAGGTCTGGTGCGGTACGGCGAACGCACCAGCGACCGGCGGGCGTTGCCGGACTTCCTGATCACCGGGACCAAGCGCGGCGGCACCACCTCCCTGTGGAACTACCTGATCCAGCACCCGCTGGTGCCCCGGCTCTTTCCGGCCTGGAACACCAAGACCTCGCACTACTTCGAGGAGAACTGGCACCGGGGCGAGCAGTGGTACCGCTCGCACTTCCCGACCGACCGGCGACGGCAGGGTCTCGAACGCCGGCACGGCGCCCCGCCCCGGGTGGGCGAGGCGGCGCCGCTCTACATGTTCCATCCGCTCGCCGCAGGCCGGGTCCACGAGCTGATGCCCCAGGTCCGGTTGATCACCCTGCTGCGGGATCCGGTCGAGCGCGCCTTCTCGCACTGGAAGGAGCGCCGCACCGAGGGCAAGGAGCCGCTCGGTTTCGCCGAGGCGCTGGCCGCGGAGGAGGAGCGCACGGCGGGGGAGCGGGAACGGCTGATCGCCGACCCCGACCTGTTCAGCGAGGCGTACGACTGGCACACCTATCGGGCCCGCGGCCGCTACCTCGAGCACCTGGAGCCGTGGCTCGAGCTCTTCCCGCGCGAGCAGATGCTGATCCTGCCGAGCGAGTCGCTCTATCGCGATCCACCCGGCACGTACGCCGAGGTGTTGCGCTTCCTCGGTCTGCCGCCGCACGAGCTGAGCCGCTACGAGGTCTTCAACGACCGCAAGTCGTCACCCATGGACGAGGCCGTCCGGGCCGAGCTGACCGAGTATTACCGGCCGCACAACGAGGCTCTGGCCCGGCGGCTGGGGATGACCTTCGACTGGGCCGGCGCCGGATGAGCCGCACCGCCGATAACGTGGGCACGCTCGACGCCGCCGATCCGCGCGAGCGCACCGACGGCCTGGGCTGGGTGACCCGGGCGCTCTTCGCCGACCCGCGGCTCCGGGTCACGGTCGGCCACCGTCGTGGGCCGGGCGAACGGTGCTGGGCGATCGTGCCGTCGGTGGAACGGGCCCGGTTCCTGGTGCCGCTGGGCAACCGGCGTGCGGCCGCGGCCTCGATGCTGGCGTACAACGGGCTTCGCTCGGGCCCGACCCGAGCCGTGCGGGCCGTGCTGGGCGCGCTCGCTCGGGTCGGCGCCACCGAGATGCTGCCGTTCCCGGTCCTTTCGGTGAGCGGGCCGCCGGGTGATGCCGAGCTGACCCCGATCGACCACCTGGCCGCCGCGCTGAACGAGCCGTCGCTGATCGCGGCGATCGGGGTGCGGCCCCCGGACCCCAACCGCAAGCCCACCCTTCAGCTCTTCGACGGCCGGGGACGGCCACGGGGGTACGCGAAGATCGGCTGGAACGAGGCCACCCGCGAGCTGGTCCGCGCCGAGTCGGCCGCCCTGCGATCGTTGCCGGCCTCACCGGGGGCGGCCTATCCGATCACCCCGCGCTCGTCCTACCAGGGCAAATGGGGTGACCGCGAGATCGGGGTGACCGACCCTTTGCCCGCCGCGACCCGGCGACTGTCCGATCCGGACCGTCCGCGCGTCCCGGCGATGCTGGCGGTCGCGCGCGCCGGCGGCGGCCCGGCCGAACGCCGGCCGTTCGACGAGTCGCCCTACCTGCGGCGGTTGCGGTCCGAGGCCGAGTCCGAGGCGGCCCTCCGCACGGCGGTCGACGGCCTGGCCGCCCGGGCCGGATCCGTCACGATGGAGTTCGGCCACTGGCACGGCGACTGGGTGCCGTGGAATCTCGGGGAGTTGGCCGGCGACCGGCTGGTGGCGTGGGATTTCGAGCACGCCGGTTCCGAGGTGCCGGTCGGTTTCGACCTGGCCCATCAGGCCTTCAACACGGCCCTGGTGGTCGGGGGGCGGAGTGCGGCCGAGGCGGCGGAGGTGGCCGGCGTGGCATTGCGCCGGCACGGCGACGAGCTCGGTCTGTCACCCGGTGCGGCCGAGGTCGTCCGGGATGCCTATCTCGCGGAAATGTGGTTGCGCACGCGTCGGATGGCGGCCGGCGGAGCAGGCTGGAACACCGATCTGCATCCGGCCCTGCTGGAGGTGCTGAATAGCGCGGCGAACTGACGGGGAAATTGCGGACCGAGTGGCCGGTTAATTCATTGGCTCCCGACGAGCAGCTTCTATTCCCGTGCACCAATTCCTATCTCTCCCGTATCTTTGGTCGCTGAAGAGGGGGATTTGAGCTGTGAGGACGTCATCTCTAGTGGATGTGCTAAAGAACGCCAAAGGGCAACGTTGGTCAATATGGCAGATACCCCATCTAGCGATATCTGAGAATAGGGATCGCGGCGGTGAGCGTTAACGGAAACGTCCGGGTTATAGATTGTCGTTGCCGTTGAATTGCAGGCCGCCAATATTTTGTGGAGGAGTCGCGTGGTTGACCCGCCGCCGTTGCTTTTCGTCGCATCAAGCGGCGGGCACCTGGCCCAGTTGCTGGCGCTCGAACCCTGGTACAGGGAACGGGCACGGCACTGGGTCTGCTTCGACACCCCCGACGCCGTCTCGCTGCTGCGCGGCGAGCCGGTCACCTGGGCTCACCACCCGACCACCCGAAACGTGCTCAATCTGCTCCGCAACCTCCTGCTCGCCGCCCGTCTGGTGCGGCGCCGCCGCTCCGGCGCGCTCGTGACGACCGGGGCCGGTGTCGCCCTGCCGTTCGTGCTGATGGCCTGGCTGCTGCGCATCCCGACCGTCTACATCGAGGTCTACGACCGGATCGACACCCCCACCCTCACCGCACGGCTCTGCCGGCCCCTGCTGTCGGCGATGCTCGTGCAGTGGGAGGAGCAGCGGCGCTTCTACCCCGAGGCCACCGTCGTGGGGCAGCTCATATGACCGCGCCGGTCCTGGTCTCGGTCGGCACCGACGTGCACCGCTTCGACCGGCTGATGGGCTGGCTGGAAAGCTGGCACGCCGGCTGCCCCGAGCCGCCCACCGTGCTCGTGCAGCACGGCCGCAGCCGAGCGCCCGCCATTCCGGGCGCCGTCCCCTTTCTCGGCCACGACGAGCTGGACGCGGCGATGGCCGGCGCCCGTGTGGTGGTCACCCACGGCGGTCCGGCCAGCATCACCGAGGCCCGCCGCCACGGTCATGTGCCGGTGGTGGTGGCTCGCGACCCGGCGTACGCCGAGCATGTCGACGATCACCAGATGCTGTTCGCGGCCCGGATGGCCGGCCTCGGCCTGATCCGGCTCTGCGCCACCGCCGACGAGCTGTCCGCGGCGTTGCGCGACGGGCTCGACGACACCGTGCGGCGCGGCGGCCACGACGGGGCGAGTGCTCGTGCGGCCGCGGTGGCCGAGGTCGGCCGCATAGTCGACGGTCTGGTGGCGGCCAAGCGCGGCCGCGTCCGGTGGCGCGGATGAACGCCGTCACCGCGGTCATCCCCACCCGCGATCGCCCGGAGCTGTTGCGCCGGGCGATCGACGCGGTGCTGGCCCAGGAGCACGACGGCCCGATCGAGGTGGTCGTGGTCTACGACCGCTCCGAGCCCGACGAGTCGCTGAACCGCACAGACCCGGCCCGCACAGATCCGGCCCGCACAGACCCGGCCCGCACCGTCCGGGTGATCCGCAACGATCGCAGTCCCGGCCTGGCCGGCGCGCGCAACACCGGCATCCGGGCCGCCGCGGGCGACCTGATCGGCTTCTGCGACGACGACGACGAGTGGCTTCCCGGCAAGCTGGCGGCCCAGGTCGCGGCGCTGGAGAAGGCAGGCGCCGACTTCGCCTGCTGCGGCATCCGGGTCGTCTACGAGGAGACCGAGTTCGACCGGGTTCTCGACCTCGACTCGGTGACCCTCTCCGCGCTGCTGCGCGACCGGATGACCGAGCTGCACCCGTCGACCTTCCTGATCCGCGCGACCACCTTGCGCGACAGCATCGGCCTGGTCGACGAGGAGATCCCCGGCAGCTACGCCGAGGATTACGAGTTCCTGCTGCGCGCCGCCCGGCACGCCCCGCTGGTCAACGTGCGCGAGCCCGGCACGCTGGTCCGCTGGCACCGCAGCTCGTACTTCTCGCAGCGCTGGCAGATGATCTCGGAGGCGCTGCGCTGGCTGCTCGACCGCTACCCCGAGTTCGCGAGCGAACCGGCCGGCCTGGCCCGGGTGGCCGGGCAGATCGCGTTCGCCGAGGCGGCCCAGGGCCACTCGCGGTCGGCGGCCCACTGGGCCCGGCGCACCCTGGCCGGCAACCGCCGTGAGCCGCGCGCCTATCTGGCCATGGCGGTCGCGAGCCGGCTCGTCCGGCCCGACACCGTGGTTCGAACCTTGCACAAAAGAGGCCGAGGAATCTGAAGGGCCGGCCCCTTTCGGGGCCGGCCCTTCTTGCTTTGGTCAGTAGGCGCCGCTGCCCCGCAGCACCGCCGAACCGGTGCGCATCAGGATGATCAGATCCAAGGTCAGCGTCCAGTTCTCCACGTACCGCAGATCGAGCCGCATGGCCTCGTCCCACGACAGGTCGGCCCGCCCCGAGACCTGCCACAGACCGGTCAGCCCGGGCTTGACCACCAGCCGCCGGCGCATGTCGGCCGGGTATTCCTCGACCTCGGCCGGCAGCGGCGGCCGCGGCCCGACCAGCGACATCTCGCCGCGCAGCACGTTGAGCAGCTGAGGCAACTCGTCCAGCGAGTAGCGGCGCAGCACCCGCCCGACCCGTCCGACCCGCGGATCCCGCCGGACCTTGAACAGCACGCCGTCGTGCTCGTTGAGCGCCTGCAACTCGGCCAGCAGATCCTCGGCGTCGCAGCGCATGGTGCGGAACTTGTAGATGGCGAACGGCTTCCCGTGTCGCCCCACCCGGATCTGGCGGAACAGCACCGGCCCGGGCGACTGCCGGTCGAGCTTGATGGCCAGCGCGCAGGCGGCCAGCACGGGTGCCAGCACCAGGATCGCCAGCGCCGCGCCGAGCCGGTCGAAGAGCGCCTTGACCAGCCAGCGCGGCCCGGTCAGCCGCGGGTGCTCCATGTGCAGCATCGGCAGGCCGTCGATGGGCCGGATCGTCGTCCGCACGCCGGCCACCTCGACCAGGGCGCTGGCCACCACGAGTTCGATCTCCTGCCGCTCGAGCTGCCAGGCCAGCCGGCGCAGGTGCGGACCGTCCAGCTCGGGGCAGGCCAGCACCATTACCGTGTCGGCGCCGACCCGGTGGGCGGTGTCGGCCGCCAGCTCCAGCCCCTCCACCACCGGAACGGTGCGCAGCTGCGGCGGCAAGGTGTCGAGCCGGGGCAGGCAGGCGGCCACCACCTCGAGCCCGTGGTAGCGCTCGTGCCGCAGCTGACCGGTCAGGCCGGCCACCGAGGCGGCGTGCCCGACCACCAGGACGCGTCGCAGGCAGCGGCCGCGCGCCCACTCGTGGTGCAGGATGCGCCGGTTGATGTGGCGGCTCAGCAGGCCCAGGGCGGCGGTGAGCGGGATGGTGATGGTGACGTAGCCGCGGGCGAGATCGCTGTCGGACGCGTAGGCCAGGAAGGCGATGGTGGCGGTCAGCGCGAGCGCGGCCCGCAGCACCCGCTGATACTCCTCGTTTCCTATGTAGAGGAAGCGGGCGTCGTACGCGTGATTGAGCATCAGTGCGGCCAGCCAGGCCAGGGGCAGCGCGCAGCTGATCAGCGCGTAGGACCAGTCTTCGATGGCCAGGTCGCCGCCGAACCGCATCTGCATGGCGAGCAGCGCCGCCAGGAGGGCGACCGCGGTGTCGGTGAGCACGAGGGCGTGAAGATAACGCCGCTGCCACGCCGGACGTGCGGAACTCACCGGCAGGACCGGCGCAGGCGTGAGCGCGGAGAGGGGCGAGTGGGTCATGGTCTGCTGGCGCCCTTTCACTGGGTAGCACAACTGACCGGGTGTCACGCCCGGTCGTTATGCCGCCAAAGGAGGCCGCCAAGCCACTCTGGACACTCAGGAGTGTATAACCACCGGTTACTCGGGGGTCACTGGACGTTCAGCTACTTTTCCAGACGCGGACGTAGTCGACCTGGAAGTCCGCGGGGAACCGGGTGGCCGCGTTCGGGTTGCCGAGCCAGCCGCCGACCTGCAGGTTGAGTCGCAAGTGGAACGGACGGCTGAACGCCTGATCGAACCACGGCGTGGTGGTGCGATCGCGTTGCCAGACCAGCTTTCCGTCGACGTACCAGCGCAGCGCCCCTGGCTCCCACTCGGTGGTGTAGGTGTGGAAGCCGTCCGCCGGATGTCCACTGGGGAACGCAAAGCGGTTGTCCTGCTTCACCGGCTGGTAGTTGAGGAAGATGGCCTGCGTGGCCGCCCGGTAGTACTGGTCGCCACCGGGCAGCTCGACGACGTCGATCTCGCCGTCGCCGCCGTCGTCGGGCCGCATCCAGAAGGCCGGCCAGAGCCCGGTCGAGTTGCCCGGCCCGGTCGGCGACTTGGCCCGCACCTCGAACCGGCCGTACGTGAAGGATCGGCGCTCCTGGGTCGTCAGGTAGGCGGTCGTGTAGTCGCGCGTCGCCTTACCGCAGGTCGCCTTCTCCTTGCGGGCCCGCAGGGTGAGCAGGCCGTTCCTGACCACGACGTTGTCGCTGTCGCCGGTGACACAGGCCAGGTCGTAGTCGACCCGGGTGTCGTCCTTGGCCTGCCACTTGGCCGCATCGAGCCGGTTGCCGTCGAAGTCGTCCGACCAGACGAGCTGCCATGCCTTCTCGGCGGTCGCGACCGGCGGGGCCAGAGCCGGCGGGGTCGCGGGCTTGTCGTCCGCTAGGAGCGGCAGGGCGGTGGCGACGGCGGCGGTCGCGGCGACCGCGGCCACCAACAGGACAACTGTGCCTCGGATGAGCCGCATCCGGTGGACGTTACCGGCGCGGCCCGGCGGTGGCTGTCGGCTCAACGTCCACCCTGGAGCCTGACGTTCGGCGGTGGCAACAGGCCGTCCGGTTTTTCACTAGATTGTTGGTGGTGACCAAGCATGCGCCCGGGCTGCGCCCCGACCCTGAGGGTCAAGAGCCGGCCGCCGTACGCGCCCAGGAGCTGACCGCCGCCGTCCGCGATGACCCCGCCGAGCGCCTGCGGCTCGCGACCGGCTTCTACGACCAGCGCATCGGCGGGCGCAGCATCCGGGCGTACCGCCGGGCCGAAGTCGCCTTCATGAAGTGGCAGATCCGCTGCGGGGTGCTGGCCGCGCAGGACGGCAGCCCCGCATCGCCGAGCTGTGCCGCGACGACTACCCGGTCTACGCCTGGCCCTACGAGCACCACCACGTATGGCGGACCACCCGCTCCCCGATAGCGATGGCGCTGGCCCGCGCGGTGGTCGGCCCGCCATCATCGACGGGTGACTGATTGGGTCCTGCTCGGCGCCCCCTGGGACAGCTCCGGCGCCGGCCGCGAGCGAAGAACTGGCCCCCGCCGCGCTGCGAAACGGCCGACATGGAACTGGCCCTGCTGACCAGCGGCCCTACACCCCGGCTGGCCGTCGACAACGTCGCCCCGATCGGCCACCGCACCGAAGACCTCGACCCCGACACGGCGGCTGAGGTGGCCCGCCTGCCCCCGAGATGGTCACCATCCCCGCCACCGCGCTGCTCCGAGACCCCGCCGCCGCGGGCCACCGCGCCGCGGAGTGGGCGGCCCACCGGCGTACGCCCATGTGGTTGCACGTCGATCTGGACATCTTGGACCCATCGGCCCTGCCGGCCGTCACCTACCCCCAGCCCGGCGGCCCCGACTTCCCCCAGCTGTCGCAGCTCCTCCGCCCGATGCTCAGCGCACCTGCCCTCATCGGCGTCAGCGTCGCCGACTTCCGACCCGACCTGGACCCGGACGGCACCGCCGCCGCCCGCGTCGCCGGTCTGCTGACCGAGGTGATGGCCGGCCAGGGCTTCAGGGGAGCGTGACGGGCAGGTCGGCCAGGTGGTCGGGGGCGGCGATCGCGTCGATGCGGGTGATGCGGCCGGCCCGGAGCTGGATCGAGAAGAGCGCCTGGACGGTGCCGTCGGGGGCGTAGGCGGCGCCGATCAGGCCGTCGATCTCGGCCCAGATCGTCTCGCGGGCGCGGCCGGCGAAGATGCGGGCCACGGCGTCGGCGCCGGAGGCCTGTGCGGTCAGCAGCGGCGCTCCGTGGTCGGCGTGCGGGGCGGCGGCCGCGATCACCTCGGCGTCCGCGCGCAGTTCGACCTCGGGGTCGAGCAGCTGGAGCAGGGTGCTGAAGTCGCCCTCACGGGCGGCCCGCAGGAACGCCTCGACCGCGTCGCGCCGGCGGGCGCGTTCGGCGTTGACATCGACCTCGCGCACCCGGCGCCGGGCCCGGGAGGCGAGCTGGCGGGCGACCGCGGGGGTGCGCTCGACGATCGGGGCGACCCGGTCGAACGACAGCCCGAAGACGTCGTGCAGCACGAAGGCGAGCCGTTCGAGCGGGCTCAGCGCGTCGAGCACCACCAGCATCGCCGCGCCCAGCTCTTCGGGGTCGGCGCCGGGCTCGTCGGTGTCGCCGTGCTCGGGCAGTTCCGCATTCACGTCCTCGTGCCGGGACGCGGCGCTGCGGGCCTGGTCGAGGCTCAGCCGGGAGACCACGACGGTGAGCCACGCCTCGAGATTGTCGATCTGGGTGGCGTCGGCCCGCTGCAACCGCAGCCATGCCTCCTGCACGACATCCTCGGCGTCGTGGTGCGAGCCGAGAATCCGGTAGGCGATGCCGCGCAGCCTTCGCCGCTGTCGCATGAACTCGGCTGCCAGGTTGCCCGTCACGTTTTGGCCGACCTCCCCGTCGAACTGATCGGAACCCAAGCTACCCAGAGCGAGGTTGATCATGTTGAACACCCACACCCTGCGCGGACGCGTCTGGCTTCCGGGCCACGAGGACTTCGATGCCGTACGCCGTCCGTGGAACCTGGCCGTCGAGCAGCCGGTCGCCGCGGTGGTCGAGGCCGCCGACGCCGCCGATGTGGCCGCCCTGGTGCGGGCCGCGGGCGAGGCCGGCCTGAGCATCGCCACCCAGCCCAGCGGGCACGGGGCGAGCGGGCGTACGGCCGGATCGGTGTTGTTGCGGACCGGCCGGCTCGGCGGTGTCGAGATCGACGCGGCCACCGGGCGGGCCCGGATCGGGGCCGGCGTGCGATCCGGGCCGTTGCAGGCCGCAGCGGCCGAGCTCGGGCTGACCGGGCTGCCCGGCAGCTCGCCCGTGGTCAGCGTGACCGGGATGGCGCTCGGTGGCGGGTTGAGCTGGTTCGGCCGGGCGTACGGCTGGGTCGCCGACAGCGTCGTCGCCTTCGACGTCGTCGACGCCACCGGGGCGGCCCGGCGGGTGACGGCCGAGACGGACGCCGACCTGTTCTGGGCGCTGCGCGGCGGTGGCGGCGACTACGCGATCGTGACGGGTCTCGAGATGCAGCTGCACGAGGCGCCGGCTCTCTCCGGCGGGCGCATGCTGTGGGACGCCTCGCACGCGCGAGCGGTGGCCGACGGCTTCCGGACGATCACCGCGGACGCGCCGGACGAGCTGACGGTGTGGCTGGAGCTGGTGCACTTCCCGGGCGCGGAGCCGATGGTGGCGCTCGACTCGACCTACCTGGGCGAGCACGGGACGTATCGGAAACTGCTCGACGGGCTGCCGGCGCCGATGGCCGACTCGCGACGCCCGATGGCGGTCTCCGAGCTGGGCGCCATCACCGCCGAGCCGACCGACCCGAGCCCGGGGCTGTCCCGGGCCGAGCTGCTGACCTCGGTCGACGACGCCCTGGACACGCTGCTCGCCGAGCCGATCGCGCCGCTGATGGCCGTGCAGGTGCGCCATCTCGGCGGCGCGCTGGCCGGGCCGAGCGACAGTCCGCACGGGCCGCTGACCGAGCCTTATCTGGCCTATTTCTTCGGGTTGCCGTCGGCCGCGGTCGCCGCTCGGCAGCGCTCGCTGGCCGAGGCCCTGCCGGTGAGCGGGCGTAAGCCGGTGACCTTTCTCAATCCGGAGGAGTTCCTGGCCGACGCGCTGAGCCCGGCCACCCTCGAGCGGCTGCGCGCCGTCAAGTCCCACTGCGATCCGGCCAACCTGTTCCGCGCGAACTTCAGCGCCTAGGCGGCAACCCCGGCGAGGCAACCCCCCTGACCGCGTACAAACGAAGGCCCTGCGGCGCGGTCAGGATCAGCGTGAAGCGCAGCCCGGCGGTGGCGCCGCTGACCGCCCGCGGGTCGCCCGACGTCAGGTTGCCGCGGACACGATCGACGTATCTCACGGCGCTGACAACTCGGGACGACCCATACGGGCGGGGATCGGCCCGGGCGGCGGCAACCTGAGAAAATCAGGCCGGACGGTAGGTGAGCACGACCAGATTTTCGCCGACGGCGCGCGTCTCGACCAGGCGCAGGGCCAGGTCGGTGGTGCGGAAGAGGCGATCACCGGCGCCGAGGACGAACGGGAAGAGGATGAGCTTGAGCTCGTCGACGAGCCCGTTCGCCATCAACGTCTGGGCGAGCTGCCCGCTGGCGTTGACGACGATGTCCCCGGCCACGCTCTGCTTGAGCGCGGCCACGTCGTCCATCGTCACGACGGTCGTGTTGGCCCAGGGGAGATCCCGCAGGGTCGAGGACACGACGTATTTCGGCAGGCTGCGCAGTCGATCGGCCCAGGCGCCCTCGCGGGTCGCCCACCTCGGCGCGAACCACTCGTAGCTGCGCCGGCCGAGCAGCATCGCGTCGACGGCGTGCGCCTCGCCGATCCCGACCTCGGCCCATTCCTTGCGGTCGGTGTCGCTCATCCGGTCGAACCACCCGCCGAACGCGAAGCCCTCGCTGCCGACCGGGTCTTGCATTACTCCGTCAAGCGTGATGTTTTCACTGACGACGATTCTTCCCACGGCGTTCCTTCCCTCGGATCCAGTCACCGGGGTAGACACCACGCCGATGGGAAAGGGGGCGGCCGTGCCCGACTTCCGAGAGTTGACCGAGCCGTACCGTCAGGAACTGCTCGTGCATTGCTACCGGATGCTCGGTTCGTTCCAGGACGCCGAGGACGTCCTGCAGGAGACGATGCTGGCCGCGTGGCGCGGTCTCGAGACCTTCGAGGAGCGGTCCACCGTACGCACGTGGCTCTATCGCATCGCCACCAACCGCTGCCTCAACGCCCGCCGGTCGGCCGCGCGCCGGCCCCCGAAGGAGTGGGACGTGCCCGGCGTCGACCTGCTCGAACCGAACCGGCTGGGCGAGATCGTCTGGCTCGAACCGTTCCCCGATCCCGAGGCCCGCTACGAGCAGACCGAAGCCATCTCGCTGGCCTTCGTGACCGCGTTGCAGGCGCTGCCGCCGCGTCAGGTCGCCGTGCTGATCCTGCGGGACGTGCTCGCGTTCCCGGCGAGCGAGGTGGCCACGATGCTGGACACGAGTGTCGAGTCGGTCAAGAGCGCCTTGAAACGGGCCCGGGCCACGCTGCAGCTTGATCGGCGGCCCTCGTCGGTGGCGGCCCCGGAGACCGTTGCCGCGTTCGTCCGGGCGTGGGAGGCGGCCGACGTCGAGGCGCTGGTCGCCCTGCTCACCGACGACGTCTTCATGTCGATGCCGCCGATGCCCTTCGAGTACGTCGGTCGCGACCTCGTGGCGTCCTTCTGCGCCGGTCTCTTCGGGGCGGGCCGCCGGTTCGATCTCGTGCCGACCAGCGCCAACGGACAGCCGGCGTTCGGCGCCTACCTGCGCTCCACCGGCGACGCCGTCGGCCTCTACGTGCTCGCCCTCGACGGCGACCGGATCAGTGCGCTGACCCGTTTCGAGAGCAACGTGCTGCCCTGGTTCGGGCTCCTCCCGTCCCTCGCTCAGCGGGCCACCGGCACGGCGATCCGCAGCGCCTCGACCAGGCCGCGGTAGAGGTCGTCCGACTCGAGGAGGGCGTCGTGGGTGCCGACGGCCCGGACCCGGCCGCCGTCGAGCACGATGATGCGGTCGGCGTCGATCACCGTGGACAGGCGGTGGGCGATGGTCACGACGGCGGCGGTCTCGGCCTTCTCGCGTACGCAATCCTGCAGGGCCGCCTCGGTCAGCGCGTCGACCTGGGCCGTGGCCTCGTCGAGCAGCAACACCGCGGGCGAGCGCACGAGGGCTCGAGCCAGGGCGATCCGCTGGCGTTCGCCGCCTGAGAGCTCGGCCCCCGACAGGGGAGTGTCCAAACCCAGCGGCAGCGACGACACCTTGTCGTGCAGGTGCACGCGGTGCAGGACAGTCTGCAGGGCCTCCTCGGACGCGGACGGGTCGCTGAAGAGCAGGTTCTCGCGGATGGTGCCCGGCACGACCGGGGCCTCCTGCTCGACGTACGCCAGTTGCTCGCGGATCTCGCTGTGCGTGAGCGATTGGTAGGGCCGGCCGTACAGCGAGATCTCGCCGCTGTCCGGGTCGAGGAAGCGTAGGAGCAGCGAGAACAGTGATGTTTTGCCCGCACCCGAGGGGCCGACGATCGCCGTGTGACCGCGCGAGGGGATCTCCAGAGTGACGCCGTTGAGCGCCGTCGTCTCTCCGTAGCGAAGGGTCACATCACGGATGGCGAGGACCGGGGCTTCCGGCACGCGCGCGCCCGGCTGCGGATCGGACTTCTCCTCCCGCATCGCGTAGACCTCGCTGATCCGGCGGGCGGCGGCGATGCCGGACTGCAGGGCGGTGACGTTCTGGGTGAGCTCGCCGATCGGGCCCATCAGCTGGAACGCGTACAGCAGGAAGGCGATCAGGCTGCTGACCTCGAGCAACCCGGCGTCGGCGCGCCAGGCGCCCACGCCCAGCACCGCGATGATCGCCAGCGAGACGCCGCTCCACGAGACCGTCCAGACCCAGGCCGCCCGGCGCGCGGCCTTCACGTTGTACGCCGCGGCGATGCGCGCCTGCTCCTCGATGCGCGCGCCCTGCCTGTCCTCGGCCCGGCTCGCCTTCACCGTCCGCATCGCCCGCAGCGTGCCCTCGAGCTCGCCGCCCAGCGCGCCCACCGCGTCCTGGGCCGCCTTCTGCGACTTGCTGATCGTCGGCAGCAGCACCGCCATGACGGCGCCGACGATCACGACCGCGGCCAGGGTGCAGCCCAGCAGGACGAGGTCGAGCGTGCCCATCAGCACCAGCGTCGCGATGAAGGCCAGGCTCGCGTTGATCAGCCCGACGATGCTGGACGAGGCCTGATGCAGCAGCCCCGGATCGGCGGTGACCCGGGTGACCAGCTCGCCGGTGGGGCGGCCGGTCAGCTCGCTGAGCCGCGCCCGGAAGTAACGCTGGATCACCGACAGGCGCGCGTCGAGAACGACCTGCTCGGCCAGCGTGCCCATCAACATCCACTGCCAGAGGCCGATGACCGAGCCGATCACCACGAGCACGAGCAGCAGCGAGATCGGCCCGGCCAGCGCGTCGCCGGTGCCCAGCGTGTCGATGATCCGCTTGGTGGCCAGCGGCGCCGCGAGGTTGGCGGCGTTGGAGATCAGCCCGAGCAGCAGCCCGAGGGCGAGCACGGGTAGGTGTGGACGGAGAAGGCGCAGCAGAATCTGCATGGTTCGTAGTGGAACACACCGGGGGCAGCTCTTCCGGGGCGAACCAGCGTCGTCACGCGGGGGCCACCGGGACGGCTCGATCGACCCGATGCTCCCGCCCGACTGGGTCCTCAACCTGATGTGGTCCCAGCTCTACGCGGCCTGGGCCTACCTGGGCGAACGCCCTTCAGCCTCGCGCCACCACGTGCTCGACCTGCTGACCCGCACCCTCGCCAACTCCATCCGCCCCTAGCCGGGCAGCGCGCTCTTTTCGCCGCCGTTGGCCAGGACGACGGTGCCGTTCATGTAGCTGCTGCGGTCGTCGACCAGGAAGAGGACGATCTCGGCGATCTCCTCGGGCTCGCCGACCCGGCCGCGGATGTTGGCCTGGCCCAGCATGTCGATGTTGTCGCCCAGCATCCGCTCGGTGCCGGCCGTCCTGATCGGACCGGGGGAGACGCCGTTGACCCGGACGCCGCGGTCGCCGAACTCCGTCGCCCAGGAGCGGGTGAGCAGCTCGACCGCGGCCTTCGACGCGCCGTAGGCCGCTCGGCTCCCTGGCCGGCGAGCTCAGCGTCACCGACGACGACTCCCGGCAAAACCTGAGCAACGGCTTCCTACGCTGGCAAACCCTCCTGCACGACGGCCTACGCGCCATGCGCGACCGCGGCGACCTGCGCCCCGACGCCGACCTCGACGACCTGGCCTTCGCCCTGCTGACAGCCCTCCAGGGCGGCACCATGCTGACCCAGACCATGCGAAGCACCCGCCCCCTCAGGGCGGCGATGAACGCCGCCCTGAGTTACGTCCACTCCTTCGCCGTCGACCCGGCGTCGCCGCCCCGCATCAGTTGAAGTTGAGGTCGCCGGTTCGGGTTCGCTTCAGTTCGAAGAAGTCGGGGTAGCTGGCCAGGGCCACGGCGCCGTCGAAGATCTTGGCGGCCTGGTCGCCTCGGGGGATGCTGTTGAGGACGGGGCCGAAGAAGGCGACGCCGTCGATGTGGATGGTGGGGGTTCCGACGTCCTCGCCGACCGGGTCCATGCCCTCGTGGTGGCTCTTGCGGAGCGCCTCGTCGTAGTCGGGGCTGGTGGCGGCCTCGGCCAAGGTGGGGGGCAGGCCGACCTCGGCCAGCGCCTCCTGCACGACGGCGTCGAAGTCCTTGTTTCCCTGGTTGTGGATGCGGGTGCCCAAGGCGGTGTAGAGGTCGCGCAGGACCCCCTCGCCGTGCTGCTGGGCGGCCGCGGTGACCACGCGGACCGTGCCGAGCGACCGGTCGACCAGGTCGCGATACCACTCGGGAAGGTCGCGCTTCTCGTTCAGGACGTAGAGGCTCATCACCCGGAAGCGCAGATCGAGCTCACGCTGTTTCTCGACCTCGAGGATCCAGCGCGAGCTGATCCAGGCGAACGGGCAGGCGGGGTCGAAGTAGAAGTCAACTTTCGTCACGCCTTGAACAGTACGGAGTGGGCGGCCCCTCCAGCACGCCAATCCGGGCCCATCCGATTGGGCCAATCCGCCGTCGGCCGGCAACCGGAGCGTTGGCGGCGGACGTACGTCAGCTCATCTCGGTTTGTCTCCGACAGCGAAGCGGGCCATTGCTCTCAGGTTGCTAGAGGCCGAGGTGGATGGGGTGGGGCGGTAGGGCTGTGGTGATGAGGGCCGTCAAGGGGGTGGCCAGGTCGCGGGGGGAGAAGAGCTCGGGGCCGGCGTAGCCGGCGATTTCCGAAAGCTGCCACCAACGGAACGCGTCAAGGTTTTCGGCGGCGGCGAGGTGGTCGTCGGTGAAGTCGCCGCGGGGCTGGAAATGGGTCGTGCGGACGAGGAAGTAGTCGTTGACGATGCCGTTGGCGGCCGTGACGACTTCCTGGTGCCACACGTGGGGTGGGTCGACGGTGATCGTCAGGCCGGTTTCCTCGCGAAGTTCGCGGCGCAGGGCGGTCAACACATCCTCGCCGGGCTCGATGCCGCCGCCCGGTGCCGACCACACGCCTTTCGCCCCGACCGGCACCGCCGGGTGAGGGAAGACGAACCGGCACAGCAGGATGCGGTCGTCCTCGTCGAGCACGATCGCCCGGGCGGCGCGACGCAGGTTCGGCGTCATGGTCCGTCAGCCGTGGCCGCGAGGGGAACGATGATCCACACGTCGGGAGACTAACAACCCGGCTTGCCTCGCGCGTCGCAAGCTCGGTTTCGGCTCCCGGCCGGAGGCGGTCGCCGCCGGCCGGGAACACGGGCTCATTTGATCAGTTGGTGGCCGGCTCGCCCGGGACGCGGAAGAGCGGCTGCCACGGGTCGTCGGCGTCGGTCGGGAACTCGGTCGACGGCGATTCGCCCTTGGTGTTCCACTTCGCCTGGTAGGGCAGGCCGTTGAGCAGCACCCGGCTGCCGCGCTGATAGATGGCCTCGGCCGTCCAGATCTGGGTGACGCCGGTGACCGCCGGGACGGGCCTGGGGGCCTTCTCGACCGGGCTGACCGGGCCGATCACCGACCACGCGGTCTGCGCGCCGGCGGCCGGCGCGGCCGACGGATCGACCCCGGAGTTGGCCCATTTGGCCTGGTAGACGACGCCGTGCCAGACGACCTTGTAACCGCCGACGTACATCGCGGTGAGCCGCCAGATCGGGTACGGGCTGGTCTTCGGGTCGTCGACGGTGGTGGCCCGGTCGGGAATCTCCACCGCGTCGCGGTTGTCGCTGCCGGGAGCCTGGCCGGGCAGCCCGGCGAAGACCTTGGAGAAGGCCAGCGCGTCCTGGTCGACGCCGCTGCACGTGTTGGAGTGCACGACGACGTTGGCGAAGGTGCCGCGGCAGGGCGCGTCCCGGTTGATCGACCACATCGAGACCCGGCCCAGGCCGTTGTCGACGGCGAACCGGGCCAGACCCTCGGCGTTCTCGAGGGTGAAGCGTTCGGTGTCGATGTCGTTCTGGCCGATCATCGGGGTGGCGCCGATTCGCGACCAGATCTGCGGCGAGGTGAGCTTCTGCCCGAGGCGCAGGTAGAGGTCGGTCAGCTGCTTGTGGGTGCCGTTGAGCGCGCTCAGGCTCAGGGCCAGCATGTCCGGCCGGGCCTCGCCGTTGTTGTAGTCCATCGTCATGACGTTGACGCCGCGCAGGTTGACGCCGCCTTCGAGCATGCCGCGCACGACGGCGACCCCGTCATCGGTGAGCCCGCTCGGCGACACCGGCAGGGTCAGCCAGACGGCCAGCGACTTGTGCTCCTGCTGGACGGCGGCCACGGCCGCGACCCGCCGCTGCAGGGAAGCCTGGTCGGCCATGGCAGTTCCCTCGATGTCGAGGTCGAGCGTGTTCACGTCGTACCGATCAACCAATTGGCGGTACGCCGAGGTCAGGCGCTCCTGATCCGTGCAGGCGACGGCGAGCTCTTGGTTGTTGAGGCCGCCGAGGCTGAGCGTGATGTCGCCGCCGGCCTGCCGGAGCTGGTCGATGCGGCGGTCGAGCTCGAGCAGGTTGGCCGCGCCGTCCAGCGTGTAGGCGCCACCCCAGCTCGGCGAGCAGGCGTTCTTGGGGTCGGCGACGACGAAGCCGAGCGCGACGTCGTTGGCCGGGTTCGCGGTCGGGTCCTGGAACTGGAACGTAGGGGTCAGCGTCACGTCGACGTAGGGCACCGCCCAGGATTTGGCGGTCGGGCCGGACGTGTCCCGCAGATGGCGCACCCCGTAGAACCCGCCGACGCCGGCCAGGCCCAGCACGACCACCAGGGTGATCAGCCGCGTCCAGGACAACCGGCTGCGCGGTTGGTCCGGTTCCTGCCAGTTCGGGTGGGCCAGGGGGTCGGTGCGCGGGTCGTACTCGGGCCGCACGGCTACGTGTGTGGCGCGGTCCGTCATGTAAGCCCTTCCGTTTTTCGAGTCGCCACACGCTGGCGTACCGCAACGGCTTGCGCGATCGGGCGAAAGGACGGGAACAAGGGGACGTGGGAGCCGGTCTCCTATCCGGACGCCGGAGCGCCAAATCGTGATCGGGAAACGACAATTCCGCCGGGCACCGCCGTGCGGTGCTGCCGCAAATCCGTACCGAAGGGTCCCAAAACGCATGCCACGCACACCGGCCGACCAGCGCAAGCCGACCGCCTCGCGCCAATGGGGAGCCGACCGGAGGACCGAGCCTCACCCGATCGTCGCGCCGCCGGCCTCCGAAGGCCGGATCACCCGGGGCCGGCTCGCGATCGTGGTGACCATCACGGTCTGGGCGTGCTACATCACCTACACGATCATCCAGCAGTTCATCGCGGGTCACGCCTCCAGCGTGCGGCTGGCGATCGAGGCGATCGTGTACATGCTCGTCGTCACCGGCCTGGCCGCGTCCGCGATCGCCTACCTGATCACGCGGATCGGCTACTTCTACCGGGCTCGCGGCCACCAGCGGACGCCGCGGATCATGCTCGACGAGTTCATCGGCGGGAAGACGCCGTCGCTCACGGTGCTGGTGCCGTCGTACCAGGAGGACGAGCGCACCAACCGCACGACGCTTCTCTCGGCCGCGCTGCAGGAGTACCACGGCCTGCGGGTGACGCTGCTGATCGACGACCCGCGGGCGCCCAAGACCCGGGCCGCGCGGGACATGCTGCTGGCCGCCCGCGCGCTGCCGGGCCAGATCGAGGCCGAGCTCAAGGTCCCGTTCCAGCGGGTCTCGAACACGTACGCCTATTTCGACCAGCAGGTGCGGCTGCGCGGCGGCTACCTGGTCGTGGTCGAGGACATGCGCCGGCTGGCCGACGAATACCGGTTCGCCTCGGACTGGCTCTACGACCTGGGGGCCCGGCAGGAGATCGTCGACCACACCGACACGTTCTTCGTCGAGAACATCCTGCAGCCGCTGGCCGTCGAGCTCGGCCAGATCTCGGGCGCCCTCCAGCAGGGTGCCAACGAGCAGGTCGCGCTGCCGGTGGCGCGGATGAACCAGCTCTACCGGCGGCTGCTGGCGATCTTCGACGCGCAGGTCACCAGCTTCGAACGCAAGAAGTACGTGTCGCTGTCGCACGAGCCGAACAAGGCGATGAACCTCAACAGCTACATCGGGCTGATGGGCGGCGCCTATCAGGAGGTCAGCACGCCGCTGGGCACCGCGCTGGTGACGGCCGGCCCCAACCGGGCTGACCTGGTCGTTCCCAACCCGGATTACGTGCTGACCCTCGACGCGGACAGCGTTCTCCTGCCCGAGTACGCGCTGCGCCTGGTCCACCTGCTCGAACAGGGCGCCTACGAGAAGCATGCGGTCGCGCAGACGCCGTACAGCGCCTACCCGGGCTCGGCGACCCGCATCGAGCGGATTTCCGGCGCCACCACCGACATTCAGTACATCGTCCACCAGGGCATGACCCACTACGGCGCCACGTTCTGGGTCGGCGCCAACGCGGTGCTGCGCAAGAAGGCGCTCGACGAGATCTGCGAGGTCTCGTACGAGGGCGATTGGGAGATCAAGCGCTACATCCAGGACCGTACGGTCATCGAGGACACCGAATCGACGATCGACCTCGGCGTACGCGGCTGGCTGCTGCACAACTACCCCGAGCGGCTGGCCTACAGCGCGACCCCGCCCGATTTCGGCTCGCTCTGCATCCAGCGGCAGCGCTGGGCCAACGGCGGCCTGCTGATCCTGTCGCGCCTGAAGGACCAGTTCCGGGCGAAGATCAAGCGCGAGGACAAGAACCGCTTCGGCGAATACTTCCTGCGGGTCAACTACATGGCGTCCATCTTCTGGAGCTCGGTCTGCCTGGTCGTGATGCTGGCCTACCCGTTCAACCAGGAGCTGCTCAACCCGATCCTGCTGCTGGTCTCGGTGCCGTACTTCTTCATGATGGCGGCCGACCTCAAGCACCTGGGCTACAAGCGGTCGGACATGCTGCGCATCTACGGTTTCAACCTGATCCTGTTGCCGGTCAACCTGTCGGGCAGCATCGCCTCGCTGCTGCAGCTGCTGACCGGGGAGAAGAGCGCGTTCAAACGGACGCCCAAGGTCCGTGACCGCACGACCGCGGCGACCAGCTATCTGATCCTGCCGCTCGCGCTGATCGCGCTCTGCGTCTACACGATCTGGGTCGACATCGAGCACCAGCTGTGGAACAACATGGTGTTCGCCGTCCTCAACCTGACCCTTTCGCTGTACGCGATGATCGCGTTCGTCGGCCTGGGCAACACCGTGGTCGACCTGCTGACCCACCTGCGCGACTGGCTGGTCCGCCCGGTCGTGCCGAAGCGGTCTCGCAAGCGCCGCGTCGTCAAGAAAAAGGTCGCCGCCCCGCCGGCTGTGGTCGGCGACTGGGCACAGGTGCTCAACTACCGCCACGAGCACGGCGCCACCGCGGGCCAGACCACCGTACGGCTGCAGCGCACCGGCGCCGGCGACTGGAAGCCGTCCTCGTCGTCGTCCACGTCGTCCCAGGCGCACGCGTTCGAGGAGTTCAGCTTCTTCACCGTCTTCCAGCCCATCGTCAACATGACGACCGGCCACGTCGTCGGCTACGAGGCGCTGACCCGTTTCGCCGACGGCAGCAGCCCGCGCGAGGCCCTGTCGTCGGCCGCCGCCCGCGGGGTGCACATCGCCCTGGACGCCGCGCTGATCCAGGCGGCTATCGCCTCCTCGACGTCCCTGCCCAACGGCACCTGGCTGTCGGTCAACATCACCCCCGACCTGCTGAGCCGCCCGCACGACGTCCTGCAGCTGCTCACCGCGTCGACGCGCCCGTTGGTGCTCGAGATCGGCGAGGCCGCCCCGGCCGAGCTGACCCAGCTGACCGGTCGGGTCCGGCTGGCCGTCGACGACATCGGCGCCGGCTACGAAACCCTGTCCCGCATCGAGTCGCTGCGCCCGACCTTCCTCAAGCTGGGCATGGCTTCGCTGCAGGGCGTCGAGACCCAGACCGCCCGCCAGGCCGCCATCCGGGCCCTGGTCGAGTTCGCCGAGCAGCACGGCTGCACCGTCATCGCCGAGGGCATCGAGACCGCCGCCCAGCGCGACGCCCTCGTGGCCTGCGGCGTGCCCTTCGGCCAGGGCTTCTACCTGGGCAAGCCCGTCCCGGTGGAGCGGGTCCTGGCCGGCGTCGGCGGCTGGTAGGGGTCACCAGCAACGGGGCTTGAAAAGTAATCTGTGACCGATCACCGGTGTGGCGCTGGTCGGTTAGGAGCCCGATGGCCGGCATCAATTGCGTCGACGCGACCGTCCTCTATGGCGGCACCACCGTCCTCGACCGATCTCTACTCCGAGACGTTCGACCGGTGGCTGGCCTTCGGGCGGCGGACTTCGACGACCGGATCGGGCCGCTGATGGCCGAGCTGGGCATCCACGACCCCGAGCAACCGGCGGATCGTCTCTCCGGCGGGCAACTCGGGCGGCTCGCGCTGGCCTCCGTCCTGCTCGCGCAGCCCGAGATCCTGCTGCTCGACGAGCCGACCAACGACCTCGACACGGACGGGTTGCAGCGGCTCGAGAAATACGTCACCGAGTCGCCGGCCGGGATCGGCTGGTCAGCCACGACCGCGCGTTCCTCGCCGCCACCGTCGACCGGGTCGTCGAGCTGGACGAGTTCACCCGCACCGCGCAGGAGTACCACGGCGGCTGGGACAGCTATGTCGCCGAACGGGCCGCGCGCCGGGCCTCGGCGATCCGCGCGCAGGAGGACTATGCCGACGAGCACCGGCGGCTGACCGACACCGCCCGGGCCAAGCGCGAGTGGGCCCGTCAGGGCGAGCAGAAGGCGCTCAACCCGCGCCGGCAACCTGACGGCGACAAGTTCCGCAAGGCGTCGAACGTCGCGAGCGCGCAGAACACCGGGGCCGCGGCGTCCACCGTCCAGCGCAAGCTGTCCCGGCTCGAGGACGCGGCGCCCCCGGTGGTCCGGGAGCCGTGGAAACTCCGGTTGAGCATCGCCGAGGCGCCGGCGGCCGGACGAGTCGCCCTCGAGCTGCGCGACGCCGTGATCAGCCGCGGTGCCGTACGCCTCGGCCCGCTCACCCTGACCGTGCTCGGCGGCGAGCGGATCCGGTTCACCGGCCCGAACGGCGTCGGCAAGACCACCCTGCTGAACGCGCTCCTCGGCCGCCTGACCCTGGACGAGGGCGTGCGGACGGCGGCCCCCGGCCTGATCGTCGGCGAGACCGACCAGACGCGCGGCCTGTTCACCGGCGACCGCAGCGCCACCGACATCGTCGGCGCGGCCACCGACCTCACCCCCACCGACGCCCGGACGCTGCTGGCCAAGTTCCGCCTGGGCGGCGACACCGCGTTGCGCGCCGCGGACAGGCTCACCGAGGGTGAACGGACCCGGGCCGGGCTGGCCGTGCTGCAGGCCCGGGCGGTCAACTGCGTGGTCCTCGACGAGCCGACCAACCACCTCGACATCGAGGCGGTCGAGCAGGTGGAGGCGGCGCTGGCCGAGTTCGGCGGCACCGTCCTGCTGGTCACCCACGACCGCTCGCTGGCACAGAGCATCCAGGTCGACCGCACGGTCGACGTGGCCTCGCTCAGGCTCCTCGGGTGAGCCGACGGCGAGGGGTCAGCGGGCGCCGATCGGTCAGTGTTGTGCCGAGCGCGATTACGCCGACGGCCAGCAGGGCGGCCCAGCGGACCCGGGAGCCGGGGAAGGTCGGGGCGCCAGGGGAGACGTAGAACGAGGCGGCCTCGGGCATCAGGGCCAGGACCACGCTGACGATCAGCAGGGCGGGGGCGGCCATCGTGCTGGCGCGGCCGCCGCGACGGGCGGCGGTGGTCACCGCGAGAGCCCAGACCCAGGCCAGCAGCGCGTACGGCTCCAGGATCAGGCCCGCCCGCGGGTAGGCGGCCACGCTGGCCACGGTCAGAGGGGCGAGCCAGAGCAAGACGGCCCAGCACGCTGTGATCGGCACCAGGGTCACGGCCATGCGGATCACGGTGACCCGCTTGGCCGAGACGGGGAGCACCTCGGTCAGGGGCCGGGCCGAGTCGTCGAGGACGAAGGCCGCGCCCAGCAGCATCGCCACCATGGCCAGGTGCAGGGTGAGCGTGGCGTCCAGGAAGTCGAGGTCGGCCCCCATCAGGAGGGGCACCAGCAGGACCAGCACGCTGAGCGCGGCCGAGCAGGTGAGCGGCCCGAACCGGGTGGTACGGATGACCGCGCCGAGGATGTCGGTGGTCATGAGCAGACCGCCGTTTCCAGCGGCGCCGATCCCTGGGCCGACAGGCCGAGCACCTGGGCCGCCCGCATCACGTCGGTCTTCGGGTCGGTCAGTTCGGCCCAGTGGGCGGTCACCGCGGCGCGCACCTCGGCCGGGTCGCCCTCGAGCAGCGCGCCGGCCAGCTCGGCCTCTCGTTCCCCGAAGGTGACGCCGGACATCGAGTTGAGCGAGGTCAGGCCGACCACCCCGAGCCCGCCGGACGTGTGCGAATCCACTGTGGCCAGCGCCTTGCGGGTTTCCGGGGTGGCGCTCGCGGCCAGCCACAGCGCCACGGCACCGCGGCCGCCGCACATCTCGGTGCCGTTCGCGTCGAGCGGTGCGCCCGTGGTCAGCACGCCGGCCAGCCAGCCGGAGAAGCCGATCACGTCGGTCTCGTCGAACGAGTCGGCGCCACCGGTCGCCCAGCGCGTGGAGACCGGGACGGCGTCGGGGGTGCCGGCCGCGGCGTCGTCGGCGGCCCAGGCGTCGAGCGGGAGCGGCAACCCGACGCCCTGGTCGCCGGTGTCGATCGGCAGGTGCTGGCGTACGGCGAGCTTGGCCGGCGCCGCGCCGGGCGGAACCACCGCGAGCTGGGCGTCCACGATCTCGGCCCAGGAGTCGATGCGGCTGCTGAACTCGGGGAAGGCGCAATAGGTGACCGGGCCGCGGGCGACGCACTCCTGCTGGGCGGCGGGCGCCTGGTGGGCCTGCGTCAGCCGCTGGGAAAGCTCGGTCGAGGTCGGCCGCAGCTGCATGAACCCGGCCAGCACCGGCACGGCGACCAGCACCGCGGTGATCGCGAGCAGGGCCGGGCGGCGACGGCTGGTCAGCCACAGCGTCGCCGAAACCACGACCGCGGCCAGCCCGCCCAGCCAGACGAGGTGCCACCACTCGGGGCGGTCGATCAGGTCGGCCGGCATCGGCGGCTCGGAGAACGGGTTGTGCCCGGCCACGAAAGTCAGCCAGCGGGCCGGGCTCTCCGAGGCGATCCCGAAGAACGCCACGATGCCGAAGACGACGAGCGACACGAACCCGGCGGCGGTGTTGCGCGTGGCCTCGGCCACCAGGATGCCGAGGAGTCCGGACAGGACGATCACGGCCGGCACGGCGAGAACTTCCCCGACGCGTACGCGTCCCGCGGCTCCCGGCGCGGCCAGCTGCACCAGCAGCTGGGCCGTCGCGACGAGCAACCCCGCCACGGCCGGGCCGAGCGTGGCGACGGCGAGGGCCGAGGTGCGCTGCCCGCGGGGCAGGCTCAGCACCGACTCGAACTCGAGGGTGCCGAACCGGTACGGGTACATCGCGATCAGGTTGGCGCCGGCGAAGGCGCCCCCGGCGAGCAGCAGCAGCGGCAGCTGAACGTCGACCGACGCGGCCGTGAGATAGGAGAAGTCGAAGCCGGCCGGGTTGGCGATCAACGGCACGAGCCAGAGCAGGAGTACGGCGACCAGGGAGGTCAGCACCGCGGGATGGAGCAGCAGCCGCCGGGTCTCGGCCAGCGCGAGAGCCGGCCCGAGCCGGGGCGCCGAGGACCGTACGCCGGGTCGGGTCGGGGTGTCGAGCGCGGCACTCATCGGCCACCGCCCGCCGTGACGGCGCCCCGGGAGGAATGCATGAGCACCAGGTAGCCGTCGTCCAGCGTCGGTTCCGTCAGCTCGGCCCCGGCCGGCGGGTCACCGATGTTGCGGTGTCGCCCGGCGCCGGTCGACCACGAGGCCAGGACGTCGTCGGCGCGTTCGTCGCTCTGCCAGACCCGGCCGCGGGCCACTTCGGCCACGGCGTGCGGGGTGTCGTCGAGTCGTACGGTGCCGGAGTTGAGCACGATCACCCGGTTGCACAGGGACGCGACGTCGTCGGTCTGGTGGGTGGAGAGCAGCACGGCCCGCTCGCGGCCGAGGTCGGCGATCAGGCCGCGGAAGCGCAGGCGCTGCTCGGGGTCGAGGCCCACCGTGGGTTCGTCGAGGATGAGCAGCGCGGGGTCGGCGAGCATGGCGCAGGCCAGCGCGAGCCGCTGCCGCATGCCACCGGAGAGCGAACGCACCTTGTCGGAGCGGCGGTCGGCCAGCTCGACCGCGGTGAGCACCCGGTCGACCTCGTCCAGCCGGACCTGGTGGCCGGCGATCTCCTTGAGGATGGCGATGTGCAGCGCGAACTTCTGCACCGTGAAGCCCGGGTAGAAGCCCGGGGTCTGCGGCAGGTAGCCGATCCGCCGGCGGACGGCCCGGTGATGCCGTGACTCGGTCGCCTCGACGCCGCCGATGAGCACGGAACCGGCGTTCGGGCGCTGCGCGGTGGCCACCGATCGCAGCAGACTTGATTTCCCGGCGCCATTCGGGCCGAGCAGTCCGGTCACTCCTCGATCGAGGCGGAAAGAGACCTGCCGAATGGCGTGGCGATTCCCGTACCGCACGTCGAGAGAATGGACCTCAAGAATGGGTGCTGTCATTTTTCCGCCAAATTCTCGTAAGAATGCGGCGGGTGCCCCCGCCCGGCTCGAAAACGGGCCGGACGGAGCGGTGCCGCTTTATCAGCAGTTGGTCAGACCGGCGAAGCGGGCCTGGTACGCGCGGGTCTCCTGGCGCCATCCACCACGGGCCCCGATCGTCGTGCAGTCACCGTCGACGGCCCGGTCCCAGCGGAAGTAAAGCCGCTGTGAGCTGGTGCAATTGTTGGTGGCCTTGGCGTACGTCTTCGGGAAGTTGCTCCACGCCGACGTCGCGACACAGGTCGGCACGGCCGCCTGCGCGGCCAGGGTGGTGCCACCGACGACGAGCCCGGTGGCGGCGATGGACAGAGCGAAGGTCGCAGCGAGCTGCTTCTTCATACGATTTCCTCCCCGTTGCAAAAGCGCACGAGGGGGCCGACGCAGATCTGCGTCGGTCAAATGGTTGCCCCCCGTGAGCAGAGCCAACGTATAGGTGATCGTAATCGCCCGTCAAGTTCTTGAATGAACTTCGAATCAGCCCGGCCGGCGCCCATTAACAATGTCATTTACATTGCCGAGCCGCCGTCCGAGCTTTGTGCGAAGAACAGGAAGCCCGCACAAAGGGCGAGAAGCAGAACCACCGCGACGACGGCCACGATGATCGCCACGCGCCGGCGGCCGCTTCTCTGGGGCGCGGTGGCGCCGGCCGGCGCGGGGCCGGAATCCTCGGCGGCCGCCTGCGCGATGAAGGTGGGGTCGCCGAGCCGCTCGAGGAGCTCTCTGACCTGTGCCTCGGTCTCGGGATCGAACTCGGCCCGGCCGGTCTCGATGTGCTCGCGGAGGTCACTGATCAGCTCGTCCCGCTGCGCGGGCGGCAGACCGACCGTCGCACGCGACACGTGCGACAGGTAGTCCTCGACGAGCTGATCGTTGCGCTCGTTCATCTGTGCTCCGTTCCCAAGATCCGGTCAACCCCCGAGCGGAAGGTTGTCCACTGTGTACGAAACTGCTCGAGCGCCTGCTCACCCTCGGGGGTCAGGTTGTAGTAGCGCCGGGGTGGACCGCTCAGCGACTCGCGCCAGCCGCTGCTGATCCGTCCCGACCGGCGCAGGCGGGAGAGCAACGGATACATCGCCCCCTCGCTGGTGGTCAACCGCAGTTCCTGGCTGACCTCGCGGACCAGCTCCACGCTGTACATCTCTTGCTTGGCCAGCAGTGCGAGCACGCAGTACTCGAGCGTGCCGCGAAGCAGCGCTGTCGTGGACGACTCTTCACTCACTTACGCATAGTACCTTGCGCCGCAAGGGGGATCGACCCCGTGGGCATCGAGCCCGTGACATTTGTCGTGCCCCTCGCACGACGAACGGGCCGACGAAGACGGGGCCCGAAGTGTGATGGTGTAAGGCGTGACTACGACGGCGGATGTGGTGCGGCTGCGGCCCCCGAAGCACCGGGTCAGCCCGCGCGCGCTCTGGTATTGGACGCTCCGGGCCGCGGTGCTGTGGATCGTGCTGCTCGTGCCCCAGGTGATCTGGTGGATCGCGGACGACGGCGGGCGTCTGCCCCACCTGATCGTGGGCGTGGCCTGGCTGGTGCTGGCGGCCGCGCACCTGCTGGTGATGCCGCAGTGGCGCTACCGGGTCCATCGCTGGGAAGCCACCGAAACCGCGGTCTACACCCAGGCCGGCTGGCTCAGCCAGGAACGTCGCATCGCGCCGATCTCGCGGGTGCAGACTGTGGACAGCGAGCGCGGGCCGATCGAGCGGCTGTTCAAGCTGGCCAACGTGACCGTGACGACCGCCTCCGCGGCCGGCCCGATCAAGATCGAGGGCTTGGCCGTCGAGGACGGCGACCAGCTGGTGGCCGATCTGACCACCCGGGTCGGCCACACCACCGGGGACGCGACGTGACCACCGTCGTGGAACCGGCCGAGGAGACGGTCGCCGACGGCTGGCGGCGACTGAGCCCCCGGATGCTGGCCGTGCACCCGGTGATGGAGCTGCGGCGGCTGATCTTCCCGCTGATCGCCGTCGTGATCGGCGTGCAGAGCGGCAACGGCGACGACGGCGGCTGGTGGGCGCTGGGCATCGGCGGCATCGGCATCGCGCTCGGCTTCCTGCGCTACTTCACCACCTCGTTCCGGATCACCCCGACCCACGTGCAGGTACGCCGGGGCCTGATCCGCCGCCGGACGCTGACCGTGCCCCGCGACCGGATCCGCACGGTCGACGTGACGTCGAACGTGCTGCACCGCGTTTTCGGCCTGGCCCGGGTCACCGTGGGCACCGGCCGCACCGACAAGAAGAACGACGGGGTCCAGCTGGACGGGCTGAGCGCCGCCGAGGCCGAGAACCTGCACCGCGAACTGCTGCACCGCCCGGTCGTACGGTCGTCTTCAGCGCAAGCCGCGGAGCCGTCGCCCGAGGCCGTCCTGGCCGCGCTGAACCCGGCCTGGGTCAGATACGGCCCGTTCACGCTGTCCGGCCTGGTCACCATCGGTGTGCTGTTCGGCCTCGGCTCCCGCCTGGTGAACGAGAGCCACGTCGACCTCACCGAGATCGGCATCATCCACGACTTCCTCGACTACCTGCAGAACACGTCGCTGCCAGTGGCGATCCTCGTGGTGGCAGCCGTAGTGATCGTCTTCACCGCGGTCGCGTCGACCATCGGCTACGTCCTGGCGTTCTGGAACTTCCGGCTGAGCCGCCATCAGAGCGGCACCCTGCACGTACGGCGGGGCTTGCTGACCACCCGCAGCACCACCATCGAGGAACGCCGGCTCCGCGGAGTCGAGCTGAGTGAACCCGTGCTCCTCCGGGCCGTACGGGGTGCTCGCGTGCTGGCCATCGCCACCGGCCTGCGAGTCGGCCGGGGCGCCGAGCGCGGCGGCTCGGTCCTGCTCCCGCCCGCGCCCCGCGCCGTCGCGGTCGACGTGGCCGGCACCGTCATCAACGACGTCGACCCGCTGACCGTGGCCCTGACCCGGCACGGCTCCCGCGCCACCGTGCGCCGTTTCACCCGGGCCGTCACCGTCAGCACGATCGTGATCCTGATCGTCCTGGCGTTCGTGCTGCTGGCCGGAGCCCCCTGGTGGGCGTTCTGGACGGCGGTGGCGCTCCTGCCGGCCGGTGTCCTGCTGGCCGCGGACAGGGCGGCCAACCTGGGCCATGCCCTCACCGACGACTGGCTGGTCAGCCGTCAGGGCAGCCTGGTGCGCCGGCGCTACGTCCTTCGGACCGACGCCGTGATCGGCTGGAACATGACCACCTCGTTGTTCCAGCGCCGGGTCGGCCTGACCACCTTGATCGCCACTACGGCCGGCGGCCGCCAGCGCTACTCGGTCCCCGACGTCGACAATCCCGAGGCGCTCCGCGTGGCCCGCACCGCCGTCCCCGGCCTCCTGGACCAGTTCCTCACCGACTGAAATCCTTTCGGGCGGCCCTGTCGGATCCGGCCCGGCCCGATCGTGGACGGGGTATGGAACAGCACATGACCACGACCCGCCCAGCCCTGGCCCGTCGCATGTTCGACCTGCTCGAGCCGATCTGCCTGGTCACCTTCTTCGCCGACGAGTGCAACGAGGAGCTGGCGGCGCTCGGCCACCCCACCTACTGGGACGGCTACTTCGCCAGCCGGGCCGCCCCGCTGGGCCGGGTGCCGGCCGAGGTCGTCCACGCGGCGTTCTACAGCTTCGCCGACGGGGAGGCCGCGCGGCACATCCCGAGCGCATGGGAGAAGATCCCGCCCGAGGAATCCGTCGCCGCCCGGGAACGGGGCAGTGCGGCCTCCGTACGCCGGATCCTCGGCGACGAGATGGCCGGCTCGCCCGGCCTGGCCCGCGCGGCCGACCTGATCACCAAGGCCGCGACCAGCGCGCCCACAGCAGGCCGGATGATGTACGCCGGGATGCGTACCGTCACCGTGCCGAGCGACCCGGTGGCCCGGCTCTGGCACTCCGCGACCATGCTGCGCGAGCACCGCGGCGACGGTCACATCGCCGCCCTGGTCGGCGCGGGCATCGGCGGCACCGAGGCCCACGTGATCAGCGCGCTGGCCATGGGCATCTACCCCGCGGAGTCCTTCGGGCGCATCCACCACCTGCCCAAGCAGCGCCTGGCCGCGGTCATGGCGGGCTTGCGCGAGCGCGGGCTGATCGACGCCGACGGCCGCTTCACCGACGCCGGCCGCGAACTCCAGCAGCGCATCGAGGCCCTGACCGACGAGCTCGCCGCCCCGCCGTACGACGCCCTGACCCCCGCCGAGCTCGCCGAACTGATCGCCAACCTCGAGCCCATCACGGCGAAGCTGGTTCGTCACACATCAGAGGCGTAGTCCGTCAGAGTGGTGAACACGTCCCGCGATCTGGAGGAACTGACATGCCCTACGCCGTGGACTTCACCACCGTATCGACCGTCGGCCTGGAGTCGTCGCCGGTCGCCCCCGCCCTCGCCGGCCTGCGGGCGAACGAGGCCCGCTACTTCAAGAACAAGTACGACCACGTCTTCACCGTCGAGGCGGCGGCCGACGCCGAGCCGACGATCGCCTGGGTGAGCCGCCTCCTGAAGGAGGAGCGCGGCCTGGTCATCTCGTCCCCGCCCCTCGAGGCGAACGCCTTCGAGGTCGACGGCATCCGGATGGCCTACGTCTTCTACGAGAACGGCCTGTCCATCAACGTCATGTACACGATCGAGGACGGCGGCAAACGCGCCGTCGGCTTCAAGCTGTCGGACGGCATGGACGTCCCCGAAGAGCTAGGGACGTTCAAATTCGCCCGCCAGAAGTCAAAACTGGCCGGCACCATCCGAGGCTCCTACTTCGTCATCAAGCAAGAGCACTGATCCCCGGCCGCGCTTTCGCGGACGGCCCGGCCGAGAATCATGCCGGCGCCGGGACCTGCCACAAGGCGCTGACCGGCATCGCACGGAGTCTGTCGCCGAACGGGAGCGTGGACGTTCCGGTGTAGAGGACGACGCCGGCGACGAGGTCGTCGCCGAGACGGTCGGCGAGGCGGCGCAGGCCGCGGAAGTCGTCCGGCCCAACGGTAGAGGCCGCCTTGACTTCGATACCGACGACGCGGCCGGCGCGATTTTCCAGTACGGCATCGACCTCGAACTTGCTGTGGTCGCGGTAGTGGCTCAGATCGGCCTGCTGCTGGGACCAGGTGAGCTGACGGGACAGCTCTGACAGAACGAACGACTCGAGCAGCGGGCCGAACGGTGCTCCGGGGCGCAGAAGTGCCCGGGCGTCCGTGGCGGTCTCGTTGGCGGCGATTCCCGAGTCGACGAAGATCATTTTTGGCGCGGCGGTGGCCCGGGTGCCGAGGTTGCGGGACCAGCCCGGAATTCGTTTGATGAGGAAGATTTCTTCCAGGGCCTGCAGGTAACGGACGATGGTCGGCCGGCTGAGACCGAGCGCAGATTCCAAGGAGTTGGCGCCGACAATGGTCGCCGACCTACCCGCCAGCAGGCGCACCAAGGTGCGCAACTGGCCTTTGTGCTGGATGTCGGAAAGCTGCCGGACGTCGCGATCGATCAGCGCTTGGACGTACGCGTCGTGGAACCGGCTGCGACGGCGCGGGTCTTCGCGGGCGGTGGCCTCGGGAAGACCGCCACGAATGATCCGAGCGGCGTAATCGGCACGGGTGACTTCTGAGTCGTGGTGCAGGTCGGGACCGAGGGCGAAGATGGCGTCGATGAAGCCGTCTGGTTGGCCGTCGAGTTCACCTTGGGAGAACGGCCAGAGTTCGACTGTCTCCATTCGCCCGGGCAGTGCGTCAGGTGCGGCGATCATGCCGAACAGCCGGGAAGAGCCGGTCAACAGGAACCGGCCCGGGCGCGGGTCCTCGTCGACGGCGCTCTTGATCGCCAGGAGCAGCTCCGGCGCGCGCTGGATCTCGTCGATGGCCAGCAGTTCGGTCGTGTCGACGAAGCCCACGGGATCGGCAATGGCGGCGGCTCGCTCCTGAGGTCGGTCGAGATCTCGGCGTTCGGCGAGACGGTCGCCGGCGACGACCCGGACCAAGGTGCTCTTACCCGCCTGGCGTGCGCCGATGACCAGGACGACGCGGGTGTCGGCCAGGGCGGCGTCGAGCTGAGCAGCGACTCGGCGAGGAACGAGGCGTGGTGTAGGCACACGTCATAGTAGCTGAAGCTTTCACTTTGCGACCAGCGGAGTTTACATTCGCGGCTGCTTCATGTTCGATTTGCGGCATGAAGAAATTCGATCTGCGGCACCGCGCCGGCATCCTGATCTGGCTTCAGGCTCGTCCGGCCCACCCGCGAGCCCGGTCAGGAACGCCCAGGCGCCGGGTACGTCGAGTGCACGAGCCGCGTACCCGGCGTTGAGCAGGTCCTCGCTCAGGTAGCGGTCGTACTTGTCGTGCTGCTTGGCCCGCACCGTGGCCGCGATGGCGACCGGGTCCGGCGGTTGACCGGTTGCCAGGCTTGTGATCGTGTCGAGGAGGTGAGCGGGTGTGCAGCCGCCCACGGTGATCGTCAGGCCGTCCTGCCCCACGTGCAGGCCGTTCATCCCGAGGATCGCGGTGAGCGTGTTCATGATGCGGTCTCCACGCCAGGGAAACAGCAGGGTCTCGGTGTCCCGGGCGAAGACGCGCCGCGTCCCATGCCCGTACGCGTGAAAGGCGGCCCTCCCCTCGGCCAGCAACGTTCGTGCGGTGGCGTCAAGGTATCGGGGGACGTCGGCCGACCGGTACAGCTGGAACATCCGACGCCGTACCTGGTCGGCGATCTCACCGCCGGTGCCGGGGAACACGGGCGGCTTGCCCGCCTCGGCCGCCGTCAGTTCGATCACTCGTTGCGCGGTGTCCACGGAGAGGACCCGCCACCTCGCTCCGCTGAAGATGAGCAGCGTGCCGGGCAGGATCGGACGGTCCACCGGGAGGGAGCCCAGGGTGTATCCGTCGGCGACCAGACGGTAATCCAGCGAGGTGTGGAAGGAGGCGTAGAAGCTGTAGTGATTCAGCAGCCGTTCGCCTTCCTGCCCCGGGAGCAGCGTGCCGTCGGCCTGTTGCTCCAGGAGGCGGCATCGGCCCATGTCCCGTAGGAGACGGGCGAAGAGGGACCGGTCGACACGACGGAACGGTCCCTGGTCGCAGAGTGTCGCGAAAAGCTGATTGGCTGTCGCGCCGCCGGACTGCGCGCTGATCGACAAAACCTGCTGGATCAGCGCGGAGAGGTGCAGGCCCGCGTCGTCCGGGGGCTCGTACCATGCCTCGGTCAACAGCTCGATCATGGCGACGGTCTGGGCCAGTTCGGGGCGCAGCACGTCGGCCGGGCTGATCCCCGCGGTGAGTTCCGGCTCGGCCACGTACACGCGTAGTACGGCCGGCTGTCCCCGCCGGCGTCCGGAACGCCCGAGCCGCTGCCTCAGGCCGGAGACCGTCGGCGGGGCGCCGATCTGGGCGACCGAGTCCACCGAGCCGATGTCGATGCCGAGTTCGAGGGTGGAGGTGCAGATCGCGGTCACCGGCGTGGCGGGATCCTTGAGCCGTTCCTCGACGTGCTCGCGTACCTCTTTGGACAGGCTGCCGTGGTGGGCGAGGAAGCGGGCCGGCGACTGGGCCCGGCTGGCCCGCTGGGTGAGCATGTCGGCATACACCTCGACGGCCGCGCGCGAGTTCGCGAAGACCAGGTTGTCGGTGCCTCGCAGGGTCCGGAACAGATGGTCGGCGATCGCGGCGCGATCAGCTGGTTCCTGGCCCGGACCGGGCGGTGTGGCGGAGTTGACGTAACCGCGGACCTGGAGCTGGATCTCGCCGCCGGGCTCGGCGGAGGACACGACCGCGACCTCCGCGCCGTCGCCGGGCCGGAGAAACTCCGCCGCCCCGGAGAAGTCTCCGAGCGTCGCGGAGAGCGCTATCCGGGGCACTCGCCGCCCGGCGGCCGTCTCCACTCGATGGAGCAGCGCCTGGAGTTGGGCGCCTCGTTCGGTGCCGATGAACGAGTGCAACTCGTCGATGACGAGGTAGCGCAACCCGCCGAAGATCCGGCGTACCCGGTCACCGTGCCGGACGAAGAGCGCCTCCAACGACTCCGGCGTGATCAGCAGCAGGCCCTCCGGTGCACGCAACACCTTAGCCTTGCCGGAGGCCGGCGCGTCGCCGTGCCATCGGTGCAGGCGTAGGCCGAGCGGATCGGTGAGGCCGGAGATCCGGTCGTACTGGTCGTTGATCAGGGCCTTCAGCGGGCTCACCACGACCGCCGCGACGCCCGCGCCGAGGCCCTCTTCCCGCTCGCTGGCGAGGACCGAGCAGATCGGCAGCAACGCGGCCTCGGTCTTTCCGCTGGCGGTGGCCGAGGCGACGATCACGTCGCGTTGCCCGGCGTCGATCAACGCGGCGGCGCGTTCCTGAACATCGCGCAACCGGTCCCAGCCTTGGTGATAGATCCACCGCTGGATGGTCGGGTGGTAGCGGGCGTACGCCTGCGACGGAGGATTCTCGGTCATCGAGTCACAACTGGAAGGACGTGAGTTCGTCGTCCCCGGTGCCCGCCGCGCCGAGGTCGAGTTTGCCGATCATGTCGGACCAGCGCAGGTCGGGGTGTTGCTCCAGGAGGGCGAGCAGATCGAGGAAGCCGCGGATGGTCTCCCGAGGCGTACGGAAGTAGGCGTCCCCCAGCCGTACGGAGCAATAGGCCATGTAAGCGGTGAGCGCGTCGTCCGGAACCAGGTACCGGCTCGGGTCGCCCGCGGCGTACACATGCCGGAGCTTGGTCAACAGGACGAAGACGTCCTCCGGGGTGAGGTTGCCCAACCGCATCACCGGACCGGAGTGGTCGGTCCGGTCGGATCCGGCGAACCGGTTCGGCGCGAGCCGGGAGGCGAGAGCGGGGTACGAGAACAGGCCACGCCGCGGGTCGAGCAGGAACTCGGGCGTTCCGCCGAACAGGAAGCCCAGATGGGCGGTGCTGCCCTGGGCCGTGTCGTTGACGACGCGCAGTAGCTGCTCGTAGTTGGCGTTGCGCGGAGCGGACCCGATGATCTTGTAAAGGTTGACCATCTCGTCCAGGCAGACCAGCAGGCCGTTGAAGCCGGCCAGGCGGACGAAGCGGGCCATCAGCCGAAGGTGGTCGTAGAAGCTGCCGTCGTCGACGATGGTCCGCACGCCCAGCGCGGCCCGGGCGTCCACCCGGCTGGTGAACTCGCCGCGCAGCCAGCGGACCGCGTCGGCGCGCAGCCGCTCGTCACCGTCGTCGTAGCCCCGCCAATAGGCGCCGACCACAGCCGCGAAGTCGTATCCGCCAGGCATCTCCGTCAACGAGGCCAGTCGCGATCGGATCGTCCCGGCCGGGTCGGCGCCCGCGTCGGCAGCCTCGGCCAGCGCTGAAGTGACGAAGCGTTCCACGACGGTCGCCAGAGCCGCTCCGTCAGGTCGCGCCCGCGTGGCCAGGTTGCCCATCAGCTCGGCATACAGACCGCGCACCTGCCCCGACGTACCGTGCAGGCGCCTGTCCGGCGACAGATCCGCGTGCACGGTGACCAGCCGCTTCTCCAGGGCGATCGCGCGGACGAGATTCAGCAGGAACGTCTTTCCCGACCCGTACTCGCCGACGACGAACCGGCATGCGGCGCCACCGTCGGCGATCCGTTCGATGTCGCGCACCGCCGCCTGGACCTCGTCCGCCCGGCCGACCTGGATGTGCTGCTGCCCGACGCGGGGGACCATGCCGGCCCGCAGCGAGGCGACGATCGCGTCGCGCTCGCGGGGCCGGATCCGTCCGGTAGCGGGCGGGGTGCCGGGATCTGTCATGCGAGCAACTCCAGGAGTACGTCATCGGCCACGGTGAGGATGGTGTCGCCCTCGACGACCGGGGCTCCGACGTTGTCGATCGCCACCTCGTTGAGCAGGTCGAGGGCCCCGTCCGGCAGCACGCCGTGGGCTGCCGCGAGCGACTCGAACTCCTGGCGGGTCCAGGTCGGACGCTCGCCGAGAACGTGTAACAACGCGTCGTGTGCCTGGTCGAGGCCCGGAACCCGGGACGCCGGTTCATGGTGCTCCTCCTCGGCGTCGAAGATCGCGCCCAGGAGGGCCGCGGCGGTACCGCTCTCGGCCACCTTCTGCCGGATCAGGGAGTCGTCGAGCCGGAAACCAGGCGGTGAGGCGTCCGCGGACGCCGCCCAAGGCAGGACGAATCCGTTCGGCTGACCGCCGGCCGCCTGTATCACGACTGGTTCGTCCGGCCCGCCGGCAACCGCCTCGGAGACTGCGCGGCGAGCCCGAATCGGCGGGCCCCCGGCCCGGGCGATTCGGGGCAGAATCCCCCGGCCGCCCGTGCTCCGATCGTGGAGTCGCTGGAAGACGAGGTCCACTGCCAACCCGAGGATCCGGTACACCCTCGTCGCCGCGGCGACCGTGGCCGGGCCGATCGTGGGATCAGCCGTGACCGCCGCCGTGACCAGGTAGTGTCCGGCGATCTCCCGTTCGGCCGGCGTCATTCTGCTGGTGTGCCGGCCGAGCCGGTCGACCTCCGCCCGCGTGGCCAGGAGCCAGCCCAGCCGCGCGGCGAGCCGCAGATCCTCGCCGGGCTCCAGTTCGAGAGCGGCGGCCAGATCGGCGACGGTGGCGAGCAGCGCGGCTCCGGCCGGGCTTTCCGGGCCGGCCGGCCCGGCCGCGGAGGCCACCGCGGCGGCGCACCGGGCGATGGCCACGGCACCGGCGAAGCGAGGCCCGGGTCGATCGGCCGCCGGGCTGCCGAGGCGGAACAGGACGGCCGGACCTCGTGCCAGTGGTGGCGCACCGAATCGCACATCGGGCTCCACTCCGAGGCCGAGTCTGGCCAGCACGTCCAGAAGCGCGGCGGCCTCGTCGGTGACCATCCGCTCCGGGTCCGCGGCCGCCCAGAAACCCCAGAGCTCGCCGGCGTCGATCAGCGCTCGCGGTTGCCCGTCGAGTCGCCGCTCGGCCCAGACCCGCACCGCGCCGAGCCGTCCGTATCTGGCGTCGACCAACTCAGCGGGCAGCAACGGCACGGCAGCGAGCGAATCCCGTCCCTGCGGGAATCGGGCCAGCCACCGGCGGTACGGGTCCAGCGCCGCGGCCACCTCGTCGCGCAGCGCGACGAGTGGACGGACCGGGCTTGATTCGGACAACAGGTCGGGCAGGTCCGCCCGCCAGACGAGGGTGGTGGCCAGGTCCGGATTGGACGGGTGGTAGCGCAGCCGGATGCCAGGCCCGCCGCCGGAGGTGGTGACCCCGCGGCCGTACCGGTCCCGGTATCGGAGTGTGAACAACCGCTCGAACTCCGCTGGGCAGTCGCTTTCGCTTCGGCGCGGGGCGAACGCCGAGTGATGTCGTATCCAAGCGCGCGCCCAGGCGGCGGGAACCGGAGCCGAGGACACGGCGAACCGGGCCAGTCCGACCCGCACCGCGGTCGGTGTCTCTCGGTCGGGCGTGTTCGCGGGTGCGTCGCGGCCGGCGGTCATCAGATCCAGCAAGTCGAGAAGGCCGTCCAACGCCGTTCGCAGCATGGGCGTGCCGTCGCCGTATCTGGTCCTTAGCCGGCGAACCTCAGCCGTCAGCACCGGCAGCTCCCTCTGGACCGCGGGATCGGCATCCCCGTCGAACAGGATCCGCCGTTCAAGTCCGAAGCCGAAGAGCAGAACGAGGCCCGGCGGGACATCCGTCCGCCGACCGCCGGCGAGCCAGTCCAGGTACGCCATTCGGGTGACCGGTGAGAGGCGACGGTATGCCAACTCCGGGCCACCACCCGGCACGACGCATTGACCAGGAGACGAGGCAACCGGCAGGTCGGGATTGATCAGAGACGAGTCGACCGAGCTGGTCGCGGCGGGCAGACGCTGGCCGACATAGATCAAACCGCCGGGGATAACATGGCCAGCGACCGCCACCGGCTCCCCGGACGGAACCCATCGCCCCGCGGCGGACTGCAGCGTAGTGACCACGCGTCACACTGTATCCAGCGGGTGATGTCGCGAGTCTGAGGCAGCCGCTACTCTCCGCAGGATGGATCCCATTCGTGTCAGACCCGAACCTCGCTGAGATGTCAGCCCCGAACCTCGCTGAGCCGGCCGAGGGCATCGAAACCGCGCTCGCCACCATCGAGCGAGCGTTGGACGGTGCCCTACGCGATGCGAACGCAACAGTACGGGAGCTGAAGCGGGCCCTCGGCGCCGCCCACACCGGTCAGATCCGAGACCTGCGAAAGGCCCTGGCTGCCGCGCAGACGGCAGCCGGCGTACTGGCCGTGGACACACGTTCGCTCGGCGACACGTTCGACTTCGATGAGCGGGCCCACCTGGCCTCCGGTGGTTACGTGAAGGAGTTGCTGGCCGAGGCGGCGGCGCGCGGACTGGTGATCGTCGAGGGTGACGACGACCGGCTGCTGTGCTACCCGTCGCTGCTGCGCATCGTCCCCGGGGACGCAGCAATCGAGATAGACAAGGTACGGGACCGGCGGCTGCGCCCCTCGGTGCTCGTGACGGCGTTGGCCCGTGCGCAGGAAAAGGGCGTGCGCTTCAGGGCCGAGCAGTTTCTCGACAGCCTCCGGTCGGCCTACGAACTGCGCGTGGCCGCGGACGGCAAGCGTGACGACACCGTGGTCCGGCTCGTGGACATCTGGACGGTGCTGACGATGATGCCGGGTCAACGCACCCAGTACTCGCGGCAGGAGTTCGCCCGCGACCTCTATCTGCTGGACCAGAGTGGCGTCACCCGCACCGACCGGAGCCCGCGGACCCTGCGTTGGTCGGCCAGCACCGGCACCAAGGGTTCTGGCGTGCTCACCACGGTGGCTCGCAACGGTCAGGAGCAGCGGTACTGGGGGGTGTCCTTCACCGTCGGCGACACGGAGCCGGGGCAGTCATGAGCACCGCCGAGATCGACGTCGACGTCTACCTCGAATTCGTCGAGCGCGAGTACCTGTCCGGCTACATCACGGGCGGCGGCGCCTCGGTCAAGCTGCTGTGCCCGGCGGACGACACCGTCCGGACCAGGCTGTCCGCGGGACTCCCGGAGATCGGTGACGGCTTCGCGTACGCCGAGGTCGATGCCGCCACCACCCGCATCCACCTGATCGACCAGGTGTTCGCCGCCGTCGCGCGGCAGCTCGACTGGGTCGGCCTGGCCGGTTCGGTCGTGCGGGCGGCCCTTGACCACTCGGGGTTTCCCGCGCCCGCCGAGATGGACGGTGTCGATCTCGGCACGATCGCTCGTCATCACGATGTGGACGCCGCCGAGCTGTACCGCAGCACCCGCCGTGCCGTCGAGCAGCTGGTGTTGCGAGACACGGAGATGAGCCACGAGTTCCGGGTGGCGATGCTCCGGCTGTGCCAGGAACGCCTCGGCCGAGGCGACGTCACTCCCGACGAGCGGGAAACGGTGATCGGCTGGCTACACGGTGAGCGGTTGCCGGCCGCGGATCTACGCCGGGTGGGCCTCAACTCGAAGGTGAACCGCTACAACGCTCGGCCACTGCTGCTGTCGCTGACCCGGTGGCTTCGGATAGCCGGCCGGTCCGGCCTGGTGCTGCGGCTGGACCTGGACCGGATCGCGGTGGCTCGCCGCCCGCCGGCGGGTCTGCGTGACGGCTTCTATTACACGAAGGCCACGACCCTGGACGCGTACGAGCTGATCCGCCAGCTGATCGACGCGATCGACGAGATCGAGGGGTTGTTCGTGGCCGTTCAGATGCCGCCGGCCCTGGTCCACGACGAGGCTCGCGGCCTCCCCGCCTACACGGCATTGCAGTTGCGGGTGGCCGACGAGGTCCGCGACCGGCGCCGCCAGAACCCATACGCCGCGCTGGTGCGGCTGGGTTCCGACTCAGCGGAGGTTTCCTGATGACGGTCGACATCGTGGCCCGGCGTGCGATCGAGGCGCTGCGTGCGGGAGTGCCCAGCCGGGAGGCGGTCGCGGCGCTCGGAAGCGGACAGTCGGCGATCGAGGATCGCTTCGAGGCGATGTGCGGCTCGGTGACGTCCGGCTCTCCCGGCAGCATGCTGATCGGCGGCGGCTTCGGTACGGGCAAGAGTCACCTGCTCGAGCATCTGGCCCGGCTGGCGCTGAACGCCGGCTGGACCGTCAGCCGCGTCGTGGTCAGCAAGGAGACACCGCTCCACGACCCGGCCAAGGTCTTCCGGGCAGCCGCCGATTCGGCTGTGCGGGCCGGGCAAGCCCGGCCCGCGATCATCGAGGCCGCCGCCGGGCTCGACCTCGACGGGCGGTCCTACGCCGAGCTGCTGCGCTGGGCTTCGTCGAGCGGATCGGAGCTGAACGAGCGTTTCCCGGCGACCCTTTCCCTACTCGGGCACCTGCGTGAACGGGATCCGTCATACGCCGAGACGATCCTGCGATTCTGGTCAGGCGACCCGATCGCGGTCCCCGAACTGCGAAAGCGGATGCGGGAGATCGGCGAGCAGCGCCCCGTTCTTTCCCCGATCGCAGCGGCGGACCTGGCTCGGCAACGCCTGAGGTTCGCGGCCCGGCTGCTCGCCGCGGCGGGCTCGCCCGGGTGGCTCGTCCTCTTCGACGAGGTCGAGCTGATCGGCCGGTACTCGTTGCTCCAACGTGCCAAGTCCTACGCGGAACTGGCCCGATGGATGCGCGGCGAAAACGGCAGAGGCGTCCCGATGGCCACAGTGCTCGCGATGACCGACGACTACGAGGCGGCCGTCATCACCGGCCGTAACGACCGGCATGTCGTGCCGGAGAAGCTGCGGGCCAAGGGAACCCCGGAATCGGCCGAGCTCGCGACGGCCGCCGAGCTCGGCATGCGGATCATCGACCGCGAGACGCACCTGCTCACTCCGCCGGACGACACGGAGCTCAAGCAGGTGTACGCGCGGCTGCGAGACCTGCACGGACAGGCGTTCGCATGGCAGCCACCCGACGTGACGGGTCTGGAGCGGTTGGGCGCTACCCGCATGCGGCAGTACGTGCGAGCCTGGATCAACGAGTGGGATCTGGTACGACTCGACCCGGGATACCGGCCGGAGACCGAAGCGATCGAGGTGGCCAGCGACTATCGCGAGAACCCCGACCTGGAGGTCGGCGAAACCGACTAGGCCCCGGGTTCGAGCCCGCGACCGTCCGCGGGCTGCTCTACGAGCTGCGTAACCTCGGGACGATTCGGCTTGAACGGCGCAGTCCCGGTCGGTGATCTGGGACTGCACGCGCAGGACGGGATCGACGTACCCCAGCGGCCTAACCATGGCGTCGCTCCCGGGGGAGAGACCCAGACCGGAGGGTCTGTCGCAAGACGAGCACGGCGCCTGACAGGCGCGCTGTGCTGCACTGTAAGAGCTGTTCACGGGTCCGTTTCCCAACGGAGGTCAACAGGGAGGGCAACCACCGGATCCGGGTGGACGGCAACTCAGGGCAGTCGGTGAGGGACGATTCGAGGGGAATGCCCGATGTGGGCACGGGTGTGGACACGGAAACTCCAAAGGGTGATTGATGGGTGCGGGTCAGGCGAGCTCGTCGTGCCCTCCCGGCGTCGCCCGGGCCGAGCGGCGCCGCGCCGTCTTCGCTCACGAACGGCGTGGAGCGCGGATCGCTATGGCGCGGCACGAGCCGGCATCGCGGCCGCCAGCCACTACCTTCCATCCGGCCACCGGAAACCGTCACGTTGTGGGCCGGCACGCTCACCCGCCAGACCCCGGCGTGCCTTTGCGACCGGACGGTGAATCTGGAAGCCGACGGCGTCGCTCAGCGATGCGAGATCGGAGACGACAAGCGCCGGATCCGAGCGGACGGCAAGCCGGGATGGCGGGCAAGGAGTGAACTGGGTGCAAAGCCGCTGGTGGGTGAGACGCCGCCGCAGCCCGGGCAGGCCCGTCGTCGGCCTGCCGTGTGCGGGCCCGAATCAGCAGCGGCCCGGCCCTCGTTACGTATCGCCTCGACATGCACATTCGCCAACTGCGGCAGCAATACAGAAAGATCCGATGTGGACACGAGGCGAGATCATGCGGTGCCAAGATCGGACAGGCCAGCACGGCGCACCGACGCCCCGTCGATGTTCCGTCAGACGCGCGAGCGGGGCAGGCAGCACTTCTTGTACTTGACCTGCGACCCGCACCAACACGCATCGTTACGGCCGGGCGGCCACGGGGTCTCCCGTGGATGGTGGAGCAGATGCTGCGCGTACCCAGCACGGATGTCCGGATCCGTGGGGTCACCGCCCTGACGAGTGGCGTAACCGGCCAACTGCTCGGCCGACCCGGCGAACACGGCCAACCCGCTGTCACCCGAGGCCGCCATCAACTCCAGCCCTTTCTGCAACTGTGCCCGGTGCTCGTCCCAGGTGCGCCCGTACACGCCGGCCAGCACCGGCCACCGCAGGACCACGGCGTCGAACTCGGCCTTCGGCCAGAACAGCACCGCCGGAACCAACTCCCGGCCGGCGGGCCTGTCGGCGAGGCTCTCCTGCAACGTCTCCCGTAGGTTGCCGGCCAGACGGTCGTGCTCGTCAAGCGGCAGGTCCAGATCACGGCGTAGCCGGTACCGCTGCTGCGCCAAGGCATACGCCACCACCGCGGCCTGGGCATACTCCTCACTACGCCGACCATCCAGGGCTTCCCGCCGGCGCAACGCCGCCGACAAGTCCTCGGACAACCACTGCTCAGCGATTTCGGCCCGATCGCCGGCTCCGAGGGCCTCGCTGACGTACGACACCGCGTCCGGATCCTGGCCCATCAACGGCCGTAACGCGGCGAACTCGGCCATCGCCTCGTCCTCGCGGCCCACCCGCAGCAGCAACTCCGCCCGGAACGCCCGCGGGAACCCGTACTGCGCGTCGCCCCACCGCCGGTACGCCTCGACAGCGCGCTCCGCCAGCCCCAACGCGCCGCCAAGATCACCTTCACGTTCGGTGATCTCAGCAGCCAAAATCAGCGCGAAACCAACATCCGGCTTCTCGGCCACCCGACCCTGCTCAACCGCCGCGACCAGCTCTCCAGCCAGCACCAACGGCTCGTCAACACCGAACGCGGCATGGCCGATCTCATCAAGATCGGCAGTGGTCAGCAACTCACCCAACGGCACGCGACACCCTACCGCGACCCAGAACACAAACCGCTCAGCACGGCCGCCCCTCACACCGGGTCACCCGATCACGAAATCTGTGCCAGAACCGAAAGCGGTGAGAGCGCCCACAGCGGCGTCGACGAACTCGACCGGGTCGGCGGTCGCGGCGGCTCGGTCCTGGGCACGGGTGCAGAATCCCCTTGAGCCTATTCTCGATCGAGGCGGTCGCGGATCGGTGCCGCAAGTGAGGCGGCCAAACCTTGACGTCAGGAGTTTGCCCCGCGTCCGTCGCCGAGGCCGCCTGAGTCAGAAGAGCCGCCCCCGGTACGGGTGGGTCCGGCCCCACTTCTCCTCCCACCGCAGCAGGTCGGCCTGCCATTCCGGGAGGTCGGGGCGGTGCTCCCGGACGGCGGGCCGCTCCGGCTGGGCGGACACCGCGTTGTCCACCTGTGCCGGCGTCCAGTCGTCGGGGAAGAACGTGCTGACGCCGCTGTTGCCGGCCTTCGGCTTCCAGGCGCCGGCCGGCGGGTTCAGGGTCGCGTCAAAGAACTCGGGTTCCGCCTTGTACACGCCGTTCGGGTAGGTGACCTCCGAGCCGGGCACGAGCCGGCGGTCGGGAAAGTCCTCACCGCCCGGGCGGTAGTGATAACCGGAGCCTTTGGGCTGTCCTGGCCGCACGTGGCCGCCACCGATGGTGTGGGTCGTGAAATGCGGATTCATTCGGTCCGGGCGGGCGCGCTTGCGCGTCTTGCGGAGGTATCGCAGCGCGGCCCGCATGAGCCGTCCGGAGCCCTCCGCCATGTCCGGTCAGCCGTCCAGCAGTTGGAGGATGGCGTCCTGCACGAGGTTCCCGACGATCGTCCGGGTCAGCTGCTGGAAGATCGGGATCTCGAGCAGGCTCGCGCCGAACGTAGGGACCGCCGTGGCCACCGCCTGAGCGATCTGCACCGCCAGGATGGCGAGCTGGGCGATGACCGCCACCTTGAGGGCGAGCACGATCCCGCCGCAGATCATCAGGCCGGTGCCGGTCAGCGTGGCCGCGTTCGCGCCGTCCAGGAGGGGCCCCGGCCGGGCTGTCCTCCCTGGCCCACCAGTCCTGGAAGGCGGCGACGGCCTCGCCCTCGTGCTCGGTCCACACCTCGCTGGCGGTCGACGTCGCGTCCGACACGATCGCCTCAAGCCGGTCGGAGAACGACATCCACGCCCGGCCCATCTCGACCAGCGCGGTCTCGTCGGCCTCCGGCCAGTTATAACCGAGGCTGCCGAGCAGCGACCGGAGCTCACCCGGGATCTCCATGCCCACGCGTCAGTGCCCCGGCCCGGTCAGCAGCCCACGGAACCGGCGGCTGACGTTCTCGTCCACCTCCATGTGCTGCGCGCTGATGTCCACCACGTCGGCACCCGCCGAGGCCATCTCGTCCAGGGCGTCCTGATAGCACTCGAACGCCCACGACGACACCTCGTCATGGGCGGCGCCGATCAGCGAGCCGATGTCGTCACTCCCCCAGGGCGCGCCGAAACCGGCCAGCTCGGACTGGAACGACGCGAGCTCCGAGGAGAGCCTCGAAGCGACGCTCTGCAGGGCCGACCCGGACGCCGAGAGCCGCTCGGGATCGATCATGAAGCCGGTCATCGTTCACCGGCCCGGCGGGTGAGCTGCTCTTGCGCTTCGACCAGCGACGCAGTCAGCTTCGCGAACTGGCGCTGGGCGTTGAACTGGACGTCCTTGAGCTGGTCGGTGAGCGCGCCGAGGTCGGCCGCGCCTGCCGCAGACACGGCCCGGCCCTGCAGGTCGGCGAGCGCCGCGTTGACGGCCGACTCGATCTCCCGCGCCAGCTCCCCGCCGCTCAGCCGCAGCAACGAGGGCTCCAACTCGAGGTTCTCGATTCGTCCGGGCCACACCGCCCGGACGCGGACTCGGCCGTCGGCGGCCTCGCCCGTACCGATGGGCGGTTCCTGCTCTTCCTGTTCGCCGGAGGGCGTCTGTGCACGGCCGAGCGCGGCCGCCACGTCGGCAAGCGTGCCGCCCAGGCCGGACGGGTCGATCGGGCTGGTCATCCCCAACCTCCTCGCGCGGGCAGTCTTGCCCGAACCGCGACCATATCGAAACCTGTCCACTAAGAGACGGGCCCGGTTACGGCCGGGGTGCCGATGTCGAATCCCGCGACGGTCGCCGCGATGCGCCGGGCGGGGAATCGCGTTGACGTCCCGCGCTGGTCCATGAACGCGGCAATCGACCGCACCCAGCGCCACGCCGGGTGCATCGATAGCCCGGCCAGGTAACCGGACGGCTCGCGGCTGGGAACGTAACCTGTCCCCACCCCGCGAATGTCAGGAGTACGGAACCCTGTTCGCGACGAGGAACGGCGCGACGAGTTCGGTACGAGGTTGATCAGCTGCAAGCGAGCACCGGGCCGCGCTGATCTGCTGCGATGCCATGCCAATACGGCCAGGCGTAGGCGACCCGCCAACGCGCACGTGGCCGTATTGTCGGCTCAGGAGGTAGGGCCGGGGTGGCAGCGATCGACGGCGCGGCGCGCGGTTCGCGGTATGCGGACCAGCGTCACTACGTCGTGCCTGAGAGCCTCGCCGATCTGCACGGCCCGGCCGGCAGCCAGGTGACGCTCGACCGGTCATTGGATTGGTCGGGCGACAGCACTTACGACCTGGATGATCCCGGCGACCTCCAGGTGATGTACCAAACGATGTTGAACCAGGCGGCCACCGCCGACGATCTGAGCCGCTGGCTCAACCCCGAGACCCTACGCCGGGTATGGCCGCGTCTGTGGCTTCCTGCCCTATTGCGGGCACTGTGGCAGGCCCGCTTTTCGGCACTGGCCGCACCTCCGACGGCGCTCGCCAGCTAATCATGGATCCAAGCCATCTGCGGCTCGCGGCGATCGTGCTCCGAGTGGCGGGGCGTTACGGTTTCGCGCTCGCAGGCGGGTACGCCGTTCAAGCGCGACTTCCTTGACGTCGACGCCGCCGTAACGATCGGCTACTACAGCCGTGAGCGGTTACTCGAACTTGCCGAGCAGGCTGACGCTGGTTTTACCGCCGGATCTTCGCCGACCTGCTGACCATGCTGCAGCGCTACCCAGATCGACGCTTCGCCGCCTACGACGCCACCCCCGACCACATCGCCGCCATGCGGAAACGTTTTGAGAACTGGCGTGATCAACTGCTAGCAGACCCGACCTAACTGGCCTCAGCACGCCATGCTCGGCGAGCCAGTCGAGCAGGGCGCAATCCCGGTCGGTGATCTGGGACTGCACGCGCAGGACGGGATCGACATACCGCAGCGACCTAACCATGGCGTCGCTCCCGGGGGAGAGACCCAGACCGGAGGGTCCGGGCGTCCTCCCGGATCCAGCGACCGCGGCGGAAGACCCGGCGCTCGGTTCGCCGAGCAGGTCGGGAATCAGTTCACGTGTACAGCCGGCGAAGGTCGATGAGTTGGATGCCGGGATCGGCAGCAGCCATCGCGAGAAGGTCGTCGGTGAAGCCGCCGCCGCTGAACAGCAGCAGCCGGCACCGGTCCGCGCGGATGTAGTTCCGGGCGTTGAGCAGGGTGCGGATGTGGGCCAGCCGCTGCAGGTGGCCTGTTCCGACGGTCTCGTTCCACTTGGCCTCGCCGATCGCGAGAATTTCCTCGCGGTCCTGGTCGTCGCGGCCGAAGACGGCCACGTCCACTTCGTGCTGGGTTCGGGCGGCGGGGTCGTTGACGATGCCGGCCGCGACCCTGGTCGGATAGCCGCCGAGCAGGGCCGGGTCGGCTTCCCAGCGGGCCCAGTTCCGGCAGATCGCCTCGAAATGTGGGCCGACGACCTTGCTGAGGAAGGTGCGCTGCAGGCGGGGCCAGACCTGCCGGGCGCGACCGGTTCGTTCGAGGTCACCCCACGCCGGGCGCATGACGGCGTGGTAGAAGGTCAGGAGCGGCTCAGCAGTCCGGTAGACGCCCCTGTTGCTCTTGAACGCGTCCTCCTCGCGCACGACCAGTCCCGCGTCCTCCAGTACCCCCAACGCATGGGCCAGGTCGGACGGTTGCCGGCCCAGGAAGGTGGCGATCTCGCCACGGCGGGTACGGCCATCGGCGATCGCGGCCAGGACCGAGTGGTACAGGGCGGGATCGCGGATGTCAGGTTCCTCCGCGAGCAGATAGCGGGCCTCCCGGAACAACGGGCGCGCCGGGTTCAGCACGGCACGGACGACCCAGTCGTCGAAGTCGCCCGGCCCGGCCGGAGAATCGTCCTGGGTGAACTCGTGCCGATACGCAGGCGTGCCGCCGACGATCGCGTTGACGAGCAAGGCGGTGCGTGGGTCATCGATGTCCCAGAACCGGGCCGCTGCCCGGTAGTCCAGCGTCCGGACCACCAATTCCAGACCGGCTCGTCCCCGCAGCGGCGCGGTCCCGGACAACAACCCGCCCATGAACGACAGCGCCGAACCACACAACAGCAGCCGTACCTGCGTGTTCGAGCGCTGTCCGGCCGGATCGAGCGCACGCTGAATGATCGACGGAAGTGCTGGACTGGCACGGGCCAGGAACGGAAACTCATCGATCACCACCGGCATCGGTCCGCGCCGGGCCATCGTCATCGTCCGCATGATCGCTTCGTCCCAGTTGACGAACCGCAGTGGTGTCGCCTCACCGAGGTGGTCGCCGAGCGCCTGCCCATACTGCCGCAGCGCATCGGCCTCGGACGACTCGGTGGCGGTGAACATGAACCCGCCACCCGCCTGGACCAATGCGTCGAGCAGGAACGTCTTGCCCTGACGTCGACGACCGGAAACGACACCCAGGGTCGCTCCGTCCTGCGGCAGGCGAGCGAAGCGGACCAGTTCGTTCCACTCGTCGTCCCGGTCGAAGATCTCGTCCGGCTTTTCCACGACCCTCCCCATGTAAGCGTAGTTACTATAACTATACTTACATGTGCTCAGGCGGCGGGTTCGGGGCCACTTGTCAGTGCCGTAACGATGGGCGCGTGACATTGCTGCCGTATCGGGGTGATCGGCGCGGCGTCGGAGGGAACCGCGGACAAGGGCCGGTTGGCGCTCAACAGCCTGGTCGGCCTGTTCAAGCAACATCTTGACGCACTGACCGCAGGTGCATAGCAACGGCTTACGCATGGTGGAGCCCGGGACAAACCGGAGGCCGCCTGCACATCCCGGGGCCCTAGACGAGTCCCGCCGTCACGGGCCGGACCGGGCGACGGCTGCAACTCACTGGCCGGCGTTAAGGCCTCACGCTGGGCGATCCCCCTTAGGTCGTTCCAGCTTAGTAGTATCACGGGCGATACTACGCGAGGTACCATGGGCGACGTGACCGATAAGCTGGCGAAGATCTTGGCGGAGATGCGCCGGAACCCCAACAACGTCCGGTTCGCCGACCTGCTGTTCGTGTGCCGGCACTTCTTCGGCGAACCACGGTCACAGGGCACATCACACTACGTCTTCAAGATGCCGTGGCCCGGCGACCCGAGAGTCAACATCCAGGACAAAGGCGGCAAGGCGAAGCCGTACCAGGTTAAGCAGGTACTGACCGCGATCAAGAAGTTGGAGGAGCGCTCGTGAGCGTGGCGGATCACTACACCTATCGAGTGCACTGGTCGGCAGAAGACGAGGAGTACGTCGGCACCGTGGCCGAACTGCCATCAGTGTCATGGCTCGCCGAGGACCGCATGGAAGCATTCATCGGCGTCCAGCGGATCGTCGAGGAAATCGTCGCGGAGATGGTGGCGTCCGGCGACGAGCCACCCGTCGCCATCGCGGACAAGCACTACTCCGGCAAGTTCCAGGTCCGCGTCCCCGAAGAAGTCCATCGCCGCCTCGCCATCCGCGCCGCAGAGCAGGGCGTATCCCTGAATGCTCTGGCGGCCTCACGGCTCGCGAGCACCTGACGACACTCGCAGCCGAGTACGTGGCTCGCGGATAGGGACATAACCTGTCCCAGCCGCGAATGTCAGGAGTCCGCAACCTTGCCCCGCAGCCAATGGCACGAGCTGCCACCTGCTGTCCGAGCTGGAGTCGAGAGTCATACGGGCCCGATTCTGCGGGCGACGCTCGTTGAAGCCGGGTCGATCTCCGACTTCGCGGCGGTACTGGAGACCCGCGGCGGCCGGTACTTCTGCAAGGGTGCGGTCGCCGGCAACCCGATGGGCTGGATGCATCGCAACGAGGCCCGGATCAATCCGTATCTGCCGGCTCCGATGCCGCGATTGCATTGGCAGATCGAAGCCGACGGCTGGCTCATGCTGGGTTTTGAGTGCGTCGAGGGTCGGCATCCCGATCTGAGTCCGGACTCGCCGGATCTGCCCGCGGTGGCCGCCACCCTCAGCGCGATGGCCGTGGCGCTCACGCCATGCCCGATACCGAAAGTGCAGGCCGCCACCGTCCGATGGGCAAACCGTGTCGCGCCCGAGGTGGTCGACGGCCAAACGCTGGTGCACACCGACGTCACGCCGCACAACTTCCTCATCCACCGTGGCGGTGTGACCGTTGTCGACTGGTCGATGCCCTGCCGGGGAGCGGCCTGGATCGACACCGCACTCATGGTGGTCCGGTTGATTCGCGCCGGACATTCCCCGGAGCAGTCAGAAGCTTGGGCCGGCCAGATACCGGTGTGGTCGACCGCCCGGCCTGAGGCGGTCGACGCGTTCGCCGTAGGCGTCGCCGCGCTGAGCCGTGACCGGCAGCAGCAACGGCCATCCGCGACCCACCTCGGCCCCCTCGCCGAAGCCGCCGCGCGCTGGAGCCGCTACCGCCGCGCGCTGGAGCCGCTACCGCTGCGCCGAGAAGCCACGCGCCGGGGCACCCCGTGCGTGAGGCGCCCCGGCAACGCTGCCGCAGGAGGCGCACCCCGCGGTACCGGTGCACGAACAGTCGCGTGACCTCTCACGAAGGTCAAGTCGACGACAGAAGACGTTTTCCCAGCTCAAGAGACATCGTGACTGCTCTTGAGGTACCCGGCGAGCGGGTAGAGGTCGCCGTCGCGGTTGGTGCTCGCCTTGGCGGTGCCGGTGCGGAACTCCACGCCGTCCTCGACCGGCGCAGGCAATGCGGCGATCTCGACGACCCGCCGCAGGACCGATTCCTCGTCGAGGTTCAGGTCGCTGGCGAGGAAGTCAGCGTCGACAGTGGCGCGACGGGCGTCCCAGGCGGCCAGCAGCAGCATTCCGCCCTTGAGGACGAACCGGTCCGCGTACCCGCTGACCTCCAGGCGGACGAGGAACCGCTCGAGAACGTAGATGACCATCGCCGTCTGGGTCTGGCGGACCCCGACGGCGGGCCAGATTCTGCAAGTCCAGATAGGCGCGGCGCGGCCACCTGCGTCGACGCGGGTAGGGCGGGTCACGACATCCCCTTCATGACGCAGCCAGGACGTCAACCACGGCTCGGACCGGCCCGAGCACATCCAGTGCCTTCGCGTACGCGAAGAGGTCAACGACCCGAGCGTCACGCCGGGCCAGGTAACGGCGCAGGGCGACGTGCGCGACTGGCTCTCCGAGCTTGTGCCGCATGCGCATCAGGTCGACGGCGGTCCGGGCTGGCGAGTAGATCCTCGCCCGCTCTCCCGGCGCAACTTCGGTGGAGTCCAACCCCAGCTCGAAGGTCGCCGGGTCCCAGACGAATACCTCGACCGGCGGGTGGTCGAGGTTCGGCGGCCACGTCCGACGCGGCACGGCGATCTGCACCGCCACCGGATCTCGTCGGTCAGGTCGTGCACCGCGGCCGCCGATAGCAGACACACCACCGCCCGCGGAGCCCGTAGCGAAATTGCCAGCAGATCTGGGTACGCCGGCGCATCCGCGCGACGAAACACCCCCCCCCCCGTCGACAACTCGACGAGCTCGCCGCCGTCTCGAGCCGCGTACAGATCACGCGGGTGCACACCCGCAGCCCGCGCCTGCCCCGTCGTGAAGGTCGACGGGAGTCCCGACAGCTCTCTCATGGATAGAATCCATGACTTGTCAGTTTTGAATGACAAGTCATCTATCCATGCGGCTGTTCCGCTCGACCGTGAGCGTCCTGCCCTGTGGGGTGCAAGCGCAGGTTGTCTCAACGTTCGGATTAGTGGCCATTCCGCTGCCGACGGAGCGAGCGGGTCAGCGGTACGCCACCCGTTGGACGGATTGGTTCACCTCACGCTCGTCCACTGCGGCCAGCGGCGCAGTTAATCTCAACATGGAGCATTCGTACCAATAGTGCGACGGACGCTCCAGTCTTAGCCGAGGTCGACACGGCACGCCGTCGTGGCGGAAAGCCACGCCCCGGGCACCTCGTGCGCGAAGCCCGGCGACGCTGCCGCCGGGGGCGCACCACGGCCGGGCCGCTGAGGCAGTTCTCCGATGCCACCGCTTGCTTCCCTCACCCTCACAACCGGCTTTGTCAGCTCCCGCGAACACCTAGATCTGAGAATCAGCAACAGCCCATGCTTGGAAGTAACTTAAAACCTATTTCGGGCAGTAACCCGTGGAGTGGCAGGAAGTGATGTCGGATTTGCCGTTTTCGTACCAAGGTCACGACCTGGGCGGTAGGGCCATTCCAGGTCCAGGTCCAGGTCCGTGCTGACGGATCCAGATGCCGGTCGCTTTCAAACAGACGGCGATGTCGGAGGCCGGAAGGTCGCTGGTTCCATGGGCCGGTTGTCAGGGTTCGAGCAGGCAGAGCGGGATCACCGCGATGCCGTCAGCACGACGGTACGCCTCAGACCCGGTGGTAATGACCGCTGCATCGAGTAGATCGTCGCCGAGTTGTCCGCGCAGCCAGGTGAGGTTACGGACATCGTCATCGCTCACCGACGGAGACAGTTTGACCTCGAGCGCCACGATGCGTTGATCGGCGCGTTGGATGATGAGATCAACCTCGTGTCGACTGTCCCAGGTGCGTAGGTGATGAACTGTGGCTTCGGCTGCCTGTGCGTAGACCCGAACGCTGAGCGTCACCAGCGACTCGAACAAGGCGCCCAGCAGGGGACCGGGCCGGCGTACGGGCTTGTCCGGTGCTGAATCGTCGAGCAGGGCGGGTACGTCGACGCCGAGGAGTCGGGCGGCGAGTGCCGGGTCGGCGAGTTGGTGTTTCGGTGCGGCGCCGAGTCTGCTGAAGGCGCTGCGGCTGGGCAGCCAGCCGGGCACGGGATCGAGCAGCCACAGTTGCGACAGCACGTCGCGGTACACGGTCGTTGTCGTTTTGGCGGGCTTGTTGGTCTCGCCGGGTGTGGCCGCGTCCAGGATGGCGTTGTAGGAACTGGTGGTTGCCGTCGCGGCGGCGTACGCGGCCAGCCACCCGCGCAGGGTGTCGGGGCGGCGTACCAGGTGGCCTTGCTCGGGGAAGTCTCGTTCGACGATACGGTTCAGGTAGCCGTCGAGCTGTGCCCTGCGAGCGCGCGGCGGCAGTTGACGGATGGCGGGGAATCCGGAGCGCACGATCTCCTCGGCGTAGTCGACCAGGCTCAGCGCAGTGCCTCCGCCCAGGGCCGGCCGCCGTCCGGTAAGCAACTCCCCAAGGCTGACCGTCGGCTTCGCCAGGGCCCGCTCGGCAAGGCTCATCGGTCGCATCCGGAGCTGGACGATGCGCCCGGCTCCGGAATGTGTCGGCGCAGACGTGGGGGTGGCGCTGCCGGTCAACAGGAACCGGGCCGGTGCGGGATTACGGTCGACGCTGCGCCGCACAAAGTCCCAGACTGCCGGTTCGCGCTGCCACTCGTCGATGAGGACCGGCGCCGGGGCTCGGTCGAGGCGCTGCGGATCGGCGGTGAGCAGCTCCCGCTGTGTCGCGTCGTCCATGGCGAAGACGGTGGCGGCGCGCCGCTGGGCCGTCGCGGTCTTCCCGACGCCCTTCGGCCCGTCGAGGCTGATGGCAGGCAGGCCGCCGAGCAGCTCATCCAGCTCTTGATCGACGGCCCGCAGCTGATATGGCAGCATGCTGCAAAGCTACCGCAGAAGCACGTTAAAGGCTACCGTTCACACGCCTGCCATGCTCCCATACAGGCAGGAACGCCTGAAGCTCTCCGTCCGGGCTGGTGTGGCGACGATAAAGCGGGCTGCAAGGCGCCGTGGCCAGTTTCTTGGCCAGCTCCAGCAGGTTGAGGTCAGGGTCGGTATGCCGGTAGACGTCCGCAAGGGAGGAAAATCCGTCATGACGCCGACGACGCTGCGGTTGGCGGTCGGAGCAAACCGGCAATCACGCATCTGGCTCAGTTCTCTCTCGACGAGAGAGACAGGGGCTTGCTGAGCGGCCAAGGCTGCGGCGATTTCTGGGCCGCTCCGGGATGACGAAACAGAGGTACGACATTGCCAATACGGCCAAGCCTAGGCGACCCGCCAACGAGCACCTGGCCTTATTATCGGCTCAGGAGGTGGAGCAGATGGCGGCGATCGACGGCCCGGCCCGCGGTTCGCGGTATGCGGACCAGCTGCACTACGTCGTGCCTGAGAGCCTTGCCGATTTGCAGGGCCCAGCTGGCGGCCACGTGACGCTCGACCGGTCATTGAGGTTGTCCGAGCAAGGAACTGACTACTGAAGGTCATGTAGTGCGTTGGTGTTCGATGTGGAGGATGACCAGCGCTGCTGCGACGATCTTCCCGATCCGCCACGGGTTGAGGCTGATGTTGCGCAGTGCTCGGAAGCTCATCTTGAGCAGGGAGTTGCCGCGTTCGCCGATCGCGCGCAGGCTGTTGTGGGCTTTGTTGAATTGCTGTTGGACGAGGAGCAGCCCGCCGTTCTTCGGTCTTTTGAACGCGACGGTGACGGTGTCGGCGAGGCCTTGGTAGCCCAGGTCGCCGAGGGTGCGCAGGTCGGTGCCGGCGTCGGTGAGGGCGGGCAGGATCTCGGTGTGGGCGCGGGTGGCGGTGGTGTCGTGTTCGCGGCCGGGGCGTACCTCGGAGGTCCAGATCGGCCAGCCGTCCGGTGCGGTGACGACCTGGATATTGCCGCCGTGCTGGTCGTGTTTTCCCGACCACCACAGGTCGACGCCTTCGGTCGGGCCGGGGGTGCGGCACCGGTCGGTCTCGATCAGGGTGCCGTCGATGTTCACGTAGTCGTAGCCGGCGGCTTTCGCCGCGAGCAGCGCGCCGTGCAGGCTGGGTGCACGGGCGGCGAGTACGTCGATGGCTTCGTTGAGGTAGTCGTAGCCGGTCGAGATGCTGATCTGGTTGTCGGTGGCGAGTTGCCGCATCCGGGTGTCGTCGAGGAACCAGCGCAACACCAGGATCGCCTGGTCGCGGGCGGGTATGGCGCGGGTGCCGGCCCGGGTGCCCCGGCGGGTCCGCTCGGCGGACAACAGCCTGGTCAGGAGGTCCACGGTGTGCTCGCCCGCCGGCAGTACGGCGGAATATGTGACACTCATCGTCGGCGCAGGACCCTTTGTGAAGTTGATCTGTAGGAGGACCACCTTCATACCGGGGTTCTGCGCCTTTTCTACGTCTTGAGGCCCATCAGGCGCTTCTCGGACCTTCCGGACACCAATCTGTTACAGCCTGCAACCGCACCGTTGCGCGGAATGGCTCATTGGATTGGTCGAGCGATAGCACTTACGACCTGGATGATCCCGGCGACCTCCAGGTGATGTACCAAACGGTGTTGAATCAGGCGGCCACCGCCGACGATCTGAGCCGCTGGCTCAACCCCGAGGACCTACGCCGGGTATGGCCGCTTCTATGGCTTCCGGCCCGATTGCGGGCACTGTGGCAGGCCCGGTTTTCGGAGCTGGCCGCACCGCCGCAGGCGCTCGCCAGCTAGCTAATCATGGATCCCAGCCATCTGCGGCTCGCGGAGATCGGGCTCCGAGTGGCCGGGCGTTACGGCTTCGCGCTCGCAGGCGGCGGGTACGCCGTTCAAGCGCACGGCATCCTTGAACGGCCAAGCGAAGACGTTGACCTGTTCACTGCCTGGGAACGTCGCGGAGACTTCGCAGCAGCAGTGGAAGCAGTCATCGACGGTTACCGGCAGCTGGATACACCGTCGAGGTCACCCGACAGTCCGAAACCTTCGCCCAGCTCGCAGTAGCCGACCCCGCCGCACCGGACCGGCCTTACAAAGTTGAGTTGGCCGCGAACTGGCGTTCTCTGGCTCCCGTGATGATGGGCATCGGCCCGGTGCTACATATGGACGACGTTGTCGCCGGCAAAATGCCTTGCCCTCTTCACACGCGCGGAGCCACGCGACTTCCTTGACGTCGACGCCGCCGTAACGATCGGCTATTACAGCCGTGAGCGGTTACTCAAACTTGCCGAGCAGGCTGACGCTGGTTCGACCGCCGGATCTTCGCCGACCTACTGACCATGCTGCAGCGCTACCCAGATCGACGCTTCGCCGCCTACGACGCCACCCCGACCACATCGCCGCCATGCGGAAACGTTCGAGAACTGGGCGAGTTCAGGCGGTCGTAGCATTTGATCTTGTTGGTTCGGTGGGACAGGATGCCCGCCGTGCGCATGATGTTGACTTTGCCCGACCGTGAGGAAATCTCCCGCGGCCTCGCGGAAGGGTTGCTGTATAAGGAAATCGGAGTCCGGGTCGGCCGCGATCCATCGATCATCTCGCGTGAGGTTGGCCGGCATGGTGGCCGTGTCGGGTATCGGGCTGCGGCCGCGGACACGGCGGCTCGGGCTTGGCCGGGAACGGCCGAAGCAGTTCGCGGTCAAACGGTCGCCGGCGCTACGGGCGGTGGTGACCGGGCTGCTACGCGACGGCTGGTCACCGGCGTCGATCGCGGGACGGTTGCCGGGCGACTACCGCGCCGATCATGCTTTGCGGGTGTCCCACGAAGCGATCTACCAGTGGATCTACGCCCAGCCGGTGTCGACGCTGGCCCGCGAGCTGATCCGCTTACGGACGGGCCGGCCGGCCCGCCGGTCCGGGCCACGCCCGGAGCCGGCGCCGCGGATCCGCGAGCCCCGCTACCTCGACGAACGTCCTGCTGACGTCGAAGGCCGGCAGGTGCCGGGGCACTGGGAAGGGGACCTGGTCATCGGCAAGGGCGGCAAGACCGCCGTGGCGACGCTGGTCGAACGCACCTCCCGGTTTCTGATTCTGGTGCCGTTGACCGGCCGTGACTCGCTGACCGTCGGCGACGCCGTGATCGCCGCGACCGGTGGCCTGCCACCGCAGATCCGCCGGTCGTTGACCTGGGACTGCGGCGCGGAGATGGCGCGGCACGCGAAGATCACCGCGACCGGCCTGCCCGTGTTCTTCGCCCATCCGCACAGCCCGTGGGAACGCGGTAGCAACGAAAACCTGAACCGGATCGTGCGGGAGTACTTCCCGAAAGGCGTACCGATCTCATCGGACCCCACTTATCTGGCGGGGGTGGCTGCCGATATCAACGACCGACCCCGTAAGATCCATGATTGGAAGAAGCCCTCCGAGATATTCGCCGAACTCGTCGAGGCAAATGCTTCCACTGCCTGAATCTGCCCTGACGTGATCAACTGCTGGCAGACCCGACCTGACTGGCCTCAGCGGTAAATGTCAGGGGTCGCAGGCCCTCATCGCCGGTGTTGCCGCGTTGAGCCGCGACCGGCAACCGCAGCGACCTTCCGTCAAACCATCTCGGCTCTCTCGCCGATGCCGCCGAGAGCTGGAACCACTACCGCCGCGGGTGGAAGCCCTGAACCGATGCGTGGTGTGGTTCATTCACGGCCGCTGAAGCCCTTCGATATTGTGCGGCTCGCCTCCGCGTCGTAATGTGGCCGTGTCGGGACAGCGATCCGCCTGCATCCCGTATAAATGACTCGCCGCATTGTTGTCGGAGCCCACTTACGGCCACGAGTGCCAAGGGCTGAATCTCGCGCGCGGCACCTTAAATCTCACCTGGCCTAGAAGCCTTGATGGATCGCTCGTCTCGCGGCCCCATCCGACGTCGTGCCCGAAGCAGGCGTCGGCCTCACCGCGCGAGAGGACCACCCATGTCAGAGATGAACTCCAACCCGCCTGCCCGACCACTACGGCACGGCGAGACCTGGACCTGGACCGACTACGAACTGCTCCTGCAAAACGTGTTCAACGGCCTGACCGTGGAACAGATCGCCATCGAGCTGATGCGCACGCAAGGCGCCATAAGGGCGCAGCTCACTCGGCTGGTGCCGGACGATGCAGAGATCGCCAAAACCCCTCGAGCACGCATGGACTGGCTCCGACGTCGCTTGGCGGCGGACCCCGAATATGACTGGCAAGCCGTCCTCAACTCTCGGGCGAACGCGCCTTACCGGTTGTGGAGCGAGACAGAGGAACAGTTCCTGCGCGACGGCTGGGACCGTGGCACGGCTTTGCCGGAGCTCGTCCTGAGACTGCAGGTCTCCGAGCCGGCGATCGTGCACCGGTTGATCCAACTCGGCCTGGCCGCGGATATCGGCAAGATTGTCGGTCGGCTTGGCGCCACACCGGGAGGCAGTGTCGCGGCACGCGCTCGTCTACTATGCGCCGAACTGACGGAAGCGATCTATGTCTTTGTCGTCATACGAGAAGGAAGGCCAATCACCAGCCTTCACCACAGCGAGGAAGAGGCCGGGAAGGCGTTCGGCGAGGCGGTCCGGAACTCTGACAGCGCGCAGTCGCGGCCGTGGGTATTGCGTCGGACCCTCGACGGCCGCGACGCCGGACAGAGCTGGACGCCTTCGGTTTCCGGTGGTTGATCCCCCCGTGGAAGCCACGCGCCGGGCACCTTGTGCGCGAGGTGCCCGGCGCCGCTGCCGCAGGAGGCGCACCCCGCGGTACCGGTGACACGAACCATCGCGTGACCCCACGCGAACATCAAGTCGGGTGATGTCTCCCCAGCTCAGAGATGGCCGCGGTGGCTGGGCCGGTCCGGTCAGGGCTCAATGCAGCGACAGACTCGCCCCTGCTGCAGGCCCCGTGGTCGGCGACGGCACCATCATTTCTGTCAGGCTCGGCGGTGGTGGGCGCGTTGGTCGGACAGGTCGAACAATCCCCCTCCACTCAGCGACTGGCTCAGGAAATCTGCGATCGCATCCGGCTTGAGGTTGCTGCGGGCAATGTCGCCTTCGGTGAGCGGGATCAGGTCAACGGCGTATTGGCCACGGCCCGGGTCGTCGAACTCCGGCCCGGTGCGCTGATCGAATGCCCAGGACTCGATCGTGGCGAGGTAGAAATATTGCCGGTCGCCTTCGCTGTCCAGAACGCGGAGCAGGCTGCGGATGGACGGTTCTCCGGCGAGCTCTTCACGGATTTCGCGGATGAGGGCATCTTCGAGGCTTGCGTCCGTGGGCTCGACATGGCCGCCGGGAAGGACGCGGTAGGTCGGCGAACCCGGACGATCGCGTCGGATGGTGAGCAGTTCGTCCTGCGGGGTGATCAGGACGGCCCGTACGCGTTCGTTCATTTAGTCTCCCGAGTTCGGATGTAAGCCAGCCGCCGCCCACGTGTAACGACTGGTCGACGACGAACGACGCCATTCCCGCGAGTGCAGATTACTGCCGCGGTCCGGCGAGGTGGCTGCCGGATGACAACGCCGACCGCGCCGCGGATGATCATCTCCCCGTTTCTGGGACGGTGAGATCGGCGATCAGATCGTGCAGATCGAGGTCACGGGCTTGAAGTTGGGCGAGTTTGGCAAGGCAGAGAGCAGCGTCGTCACCGCGCAAGGTGGTGATGGGCAGTACTCCGAGAATGCGGCAGGTCAAGAACGGGCGAAGAGCGTCCATGATCGTTCGGCTGCCGTCGGTAAGGATTGGTTCGAGTTTGTTCTCGATGGCATGGACGAGGTGTTTGATCGCGGTTGCCCGTCCGATACCCACCGACCACTCGGTCCGCAGGTGGATATGCCGGTGGCTGTCGAACTCAATGGACCTGACGGAGGGCGTGGTGACCGGCGGGAGCGCCAGTCGCAACGTGCGCCGGTAGGTGTCGGGCTGGTAGCGAGGGACAAGCCAGCCGCCCATGCCGAGCAGGTACCAGAAGAGAATGGCGATGTCGCCGGCGACGGTGTTCCGGCCGCCGTGCTCGAAGTCGAGCCACAACCTGGGGTAGGCGATGTTGGGCTCGGTCGGATCGCCCTGGGTCAGCGCTGTCACCCAGCGTGATGACGGTCGTAACGTCGTGCGGGTGTCGTCGATGAGAGCTGGTAGGTCGAGTCGAAGCTTCACGTCGTTGATCGTCAGTTCGTAGTCCGCGAGGTCCCCGATGGTCACCGGTTGGTTCCGGAGCATCAATTGCTGTTGGCTCGCGCACCAGGTGTCGATTCGGCCCCCGACTTGCAGACGCTCGCCATACAGCGAGGGAACGGTGGTGTCGAGGCGGGACCGCCGTCCCGTCCGTGCAGTCGACGCGAAGAGGTCGTCGCAGATGCCGTCGATCAACTCGGCGACCGACTCAGGTCCAGCGAGGTCATGGTCGGCGAGGCTGATGCGGTCGCCAAGCAGATGCGAGCAACGGCCGTTGGCGAATATGTCCTCGTACGAAATGACTGTGTGTTCGCCCGAGCTACGCCAGCCGTGGAGGGCGGGTGCGGTCAGCATGGTGCCCGCGCTGCGCCAGCCCTTGATCTCAGCCTTGGCTCTATCTGACGGCATGGTCTTGTAGAAGTGGTTCATTGTGTGGCCGGCATCGTTTCGAGCCAATCCGCTAGCACAGCAGTGGCCAAGCGCGCACACGCAACCGAATCGCAGCGCGCGGCATCAATTAGGTCCGACTCGCCGGCGCGCAGCGCTATCAGCGCGGCGCGATCCTCCGCGGCCGGTCGCCCGCAATAGCGCAGCATGATCTTCGCCAGGAGCGCCGCGAGCTTGTACAGAGCGCGCACCTCGGGAACACCGGCGAGGAGTTGGCGGCGGACCTCAATCGCGGCGAGGGAGCCGTCGGCCAGGCTCGTCTCTGCGTCGGCGGAAGCCGAAGGAACCGGTAGCCGCAGGCTGGACCGTACGAATTGGGCGGCCAGCGCTCCGGTGCCGAGTTCACGCAGTATGTGAACGAGGCGCGGCGTCAGCGCACCGACTCGGGCCTCCATCGCGGTCGCCACCGTGAGGCCGACCTTGACCGGTGCAGCCGCCTCGCGCAGGTGAACCGCCGCGATCTGTACTCCGTCGAGCGCGTAGGTCTCGGCCAGCACGAGGACGTCGATATCGCTCCAGTCGTGCTGGTACTTGCCGCGGCCGCCGCTGCCCGTGACAGCGACGAGATCCACTCCTGGCGTGCCGGCGAGACTCGCAACGAACGTCGTCACCGCGTCGCATAGGCCGGCCGGGAGATCGAGCGTGTTGGTGGCCATGCGGCGCGGTGACTGCATGTCCGGGCCGACCATCGCCTCAACCTGACGACGCAGGTGAAGGAGGGTTCGGTTGTTGTCAATCACGATGTCAGCGATCGACCGAATGCGCTTGGCTCCCCGGGCCATCTTGGCGTTGTCGCGTTCGGCGAGATCGAGCAGATCCGTCTCGCTTCGCCGCCGCCGCAGGTCATCGCGAGTATCGACGTAGGCGACGGTCAGGCTTTGGCCGAGGAGCGTCTTCAAGGCACGAGTGGCTTCAAACCGATGGAGTGACTCGATGCTTATGCGATCGACGAACCTGTTCCCGGCGGTGTAGCGGTCAAGGCTGTCAACAACCAGCTCAGCCTGCGTCATCTCGTCGAGCACGTACGGGTCGGCGATCGCGTGACGTGCTGCCGCCTCCTCGATCAGGTAACCGATCTTCAGACGGGCGACTCCGAACCGGCGGTGCAGCATTTCCCCGACCGTGCTCTTGCCCGACTCCGACATCCCGCCGAGCGCGATGGTCGCGACCTCCGGCAGCCGGCAGAAAGGAACCCGCCACAGATCGGCAATTACTGACCGGACCTCAGCCTGGATCGCCATGATGGGCCGGTCGCCGGTGATGATCTTATGCGCAAATCGGCCCTCGGCCACCAAGCGTATGAGCTGACAGGCCAGGTGCGCTTGGTAGTGCCGGTAGACCTCATTCGCTTCCGGCCCTCGGGCAAGACTGGCCGCTGCGATGGCGGGTGGGTCGGTCGCGGGCAGCAGAATAATGCCAGTCTCTACAGCCTCAGCCCGGTCCAAGTCGTCGCGATGAGGAAGTAGCAGCTTGGTGGTCATGTCCGCTGCATCATCGTCGTCGATGACGAGCCGGGTGGCTAACGTCGCGGCAATCGTGGCTTCCAGCATCGGCAAGCCCCGATCGACCAGAACGAGCGGCTCGGTGAGTTCCCTCGCTCGTTCGAGGCGTGCCAGGTATGAGCGGACGAGGACGTGGACGAAATCCTCGATCGAGGAGTTCTCGAACCACCAGGACGCCAAGCCGCCGTTGCGAATCTCCGCCCATCTCGCGTCGTAGTCATGCAACACGCCTGCATTGGTTGCGGCCGCGCCCAGCCGGCGGTCCAAGATGCGAAGCTGCGTCGACTTACCCACATTGTCAGGCCCGCTCAGAGCGACTATCCGTGTCCTCTCCATGATTGACACTGTCGCCGCGTCGTCACTCGCACGGGAGACTCGTCGTGAGCGCCCGTGATGAGCCCCGGTACGCGGATAACAGGCTCTGTTGTCGCGCGTACCCTCGGCTTCATGGTCGATGACACCCAAGACGTTTCACGCTGGCAGGTCTTCGGAGAGCGCACGATCTACGACAATCCGTGGGTGCGGTTGGTCCAGGTAGATGTCGAACCGCCTGACGGCCACCGTTTCTGGCACCACGTGGTCAGACTGCAGACGGTTGCCGCGGCGGCTGTCGTCGACGACGATCAGCGGGTCCTCATGCTGTTACGGCACCGGTTCGCCACGGACGAGATCGGATGGGAGCTCCCCGGCGGGATCGTCGGATCAGACGAGACTGCTGCTGAAGCCGCCGTACGAGAAACCGAGGAAGAGACCGGCTGGCGGCCCACCGGGCAGCCGTCACTCGTCGCCCGTTTCCAGCCGATGCCCGGCATGGTGGACACGCCGCACGAGGTCTTCGTCGTCCATGGAGCCATTCAGATTGGCGAGCCGACCGATCGCGAGGAAGCCGGCCGCGTCGAGTGGATCCCGCTCGCCGACGTACCCAAGATGGTTGCCGCCGGCGAGATTCTCGGCTCGGGATCGCTGGTCGGGCTGCTGGCCCTGCTAAGTGTCGCGGGCAAGCACTGACTTGAGTTGCTGCACTCGGCGACGCTGCCGCAACGAACCTGCGCGACCGGCCAACTCCCGGGCAACCAGGAGCTGATCAGCGGCATCGTGGCGCCGGCCCGCCGCAACCAGCGAGTAAGACAGCTCCACGAGCAGTTGCGCACGGGCACGGATAAAGGTGCCATCCATTCCCGCCAGTGCATATTCCAAAGTACCGATAGCCTCCGAGTCGCCAAGCCGAGCTGCCGCAGTGCCCTGCCAGCGGGCAAGGTGAAACTCGTCGAGCATGATGTAAGGCACCGTCGGATCTGCTGGATCGGGCGGTAGCTGCCGTGCCGCGTATTCAAACCGAGCGCAACTGGCGCCCGCGTCTCCATCGATCGCGGCCAACTCACCGGCTACCGCGGAGAGCCAGGACACCAACACCGGCGGCACACTCTGGCCAGCGACGCGGATCGCATGTTCCGCTAAGGCGCGCGCGTCCTCGATACGGCCGATCTCGACGAGTACGTAAGCCTGCTGGGCCAGCGCATGAGCCAGAGTCGCGACCGACCCTGTCTCGTGGCCGGCGACCTTCGCTGTCTCGTGATATCGCCACGCTCGTTCGGCGTCGCCGAGATCAAGCGCCACCCATCCGGCCAACGCCGCCGCGTCGCAGATCAGATCTGACAGCCGCTCGCGGCCCTCTGGTCCAAGACTGAAGTCGTGCAAAGAGGTAAGCGTCTCCAGATGCCCTGCTAGTTGCCGATCCGCCGCGCTGGCACCGAGGAGACGGTCGACACGACGGAGGCGATCGTTCTCTTCCTCGAGCAGCCTGAAGCCAGTTTCGTCCAAGGCCCCCGCTCGATCCAGCCAATGTGTCAGAGCCATCACGGACGGCCCCTCGTCGATCGGCGCGGCCGGGCTGACGCCGATGCCGCACATGTGGCGATCGATCCCGAGGCCCCGTGCGATTCGTTCAATCACCTCGTATTTGGTGACCTCGCGGCGCCCTTTCATGATCTCTCGAATGGGATACTCGTCGAGTTGCGTGGCGGCCGACAGCGCCCCGACACTCCAGCCTCGCGAGCGTAAGAACGCGAATACGGCACCGAAGTCACGAGCGGCCAGGATCTCTGGGAGCGGCCGGCCGCGGTGCGATCCCGCAGTCCACCAGGCCGGATCAATCCTCGGCACGCGCACCTCCCCCGTCCGCCGCGAAGGACGTGACGTAGCCATGCGGTAGCTCTACGCATTGTGAAGGTAGATGCCGACGTCAAATCCGTCCAGCACAGCAACGGCCGGAAGGGGCGCGGCGCGACCGCGACCCCGGAAGCCACGCGCCGGGCACCTCGTGCGCGAGGTGCCCGGCGACGCTGCCGCAGGAGGCGCACCCCGCGGTACCGGTGGCATGAACAATCGCGTGACCCCGCGCGACATCAAGTCGTCCGCCAAGACGTTTCTCCAGCTCAGAGGTCGCCCGAGTGCTCCGGACGTGCTCGGTGAGCGAATAGCACCCGACACCAGCGTTGGGCACCCTCGGTCACCGCCGGGTACGCCGGGACGCGTGTGCGCGGGATTTGCTCCGGATGCGCTCCGACCAGCGACGGAACCCCCACCGGTAGACCAGATGGCCCCAGTGGGCCCCCGACGGGACGCCCGGGCACTCGCGAGTATCGCCTGCTAGGTACGATATGGGCCGTAGGCCCTCGTAGCTCAGGGGATAGAGCAACGGTTTCCTAACCCGTTGCTCTTGATCTTGATGCAGGCCGCTGAACTGCTGTTCTGTGCGCGGCGGGGGTGTTTCCCGGGTCGCATATGGCCGTTGATTGCTCGGCCGTACCAAGATCAGTTAGCGATCGTTTGGTGCTCTGGTGGCGTACTCCATGATGCGCCTGGGGCATACGACCCTCCGAGTATCGTTTTACGCCATGCCGGTGTTCGTGCGGCCTGCCTGGCGCTGCTCGTGGGCACTTCTGCGGGGCGACGTTAAACAGGACCCTTGGGTCGGAACAGGACATAGCCTGGCGTTCGCTGTTCGGTATTGACCGAACAGCGAACAGGGGCGACCATGGCTTACATGGATTATGAGGCGCTTGTGTCTGACGCCTTCGCTCAGTTGGGGATTGACGCCCACGCGCCTACTGGTGTGCAGGACGTCGGCACCGACCTCGTGCTCGACGCTAGCGGCGTGCACCTTGCCGTTCAGGTGAAACGACGCGCACTTGTCACTGATGCCGTCGCGGAGCAGGCTCTCCGGGTGCACCCGCGGTCGGCCGTCGCGTTACTGATCATCGCCGATCGGGTGACCGAGACGGCACGCAAGATCCTGACCACGCGAGGGGCCGGCTACTACGACTTGCGCGGTCGGATCGCGCTACGCGCGGAAGGCATCGTGATCGATGCGGAGGTCGAGCCGCTCCGAGAGCGATCTCAGCGAACGAGCGCGCTGGGGGGCAAGGCTGGGCTGGAGATCGCTTGCGCTGCTCTGATGCAGCCTGAACGGGGAACCGCTGTGCGTGAGCTTGCCCGCCAACTGGGACGTTCAGCCAGCACGGTCTCCGAAGTCCTTTCCGTGCTTCGCCGTGAGGGATTGGTGGACGCAAAGAATGCCGTCACCGATTCCCGCCTGTTTTGGCAGGTCGCCGACCACTGGGACACCCCTCGCACGCATCTCGCTCGACTGCCCTCCCACGGTGAAACGCCCCTGACCGATGCACTGCGTCTTGGCTTGGTAGATGTCGAGCGTGAAACCGGCTGGGCGCTTACGGACTCGGCTGCCGCGGCCGCATACGGTGCGCCGCTGGCGTTTCGATCGGGACAGGTTCTTGATTTCTATGTCCCTGATCAGGCGGTTCGTCATCGCGCCACGACGTTGCTCGGCGCTGCCGGCACACCATCACAAGCTCGTGCGACTGTCAGGATCGCACCGGTGCCCGCTGTTGTGCAGCGTCGCGTCGACCTCGACATGAACCCGATGGGGTGGCCGCTGGCGCACCCACTGTTCGTCGCTCTCGATCTTGCTCAGGACGTTGGCCGCGGGCGAGAAATTCTCGACGCTTGGACGCCGGATGAACGGTGGACTCGTGTCTGGTAACCGTGTCACCTTCATGGGCGATGCGATGGTGCCCGTCGTACAGGGCGTGATCGAGGTCCGAAGACTCATCGGTCAGCCTCCGGTGGTTGTCGGAGGCGTCGCCGTTCTGTCCCGGCTGTCGAACCCGTATCGCGCCACAGTTGACCTCGATGTGGTCGACCGACTGCGCGGCGAGGTACCTCACCTTGAAGTCCTGCGCGCGGCCGATGGCGCCGAGCCGGTCCAGCCTGCAGCCGTCCTCCTCTCTACTGCCTACGGCATGGTGAAAGTCGATGTCCTCGAGGTGCGCCAGGCCGAGCTGGACATGCCCAGCGACGATCCCGGTGATCGATTGCACGCCTCGGCCCACGCGTGGGCCAACGACACCGCCACCGACATCACGCTTGAGGTCATCCGAGCCAACGGCGAGCGCGTTGAAGTGATGACGCCAGTGGCCGAGCCCGGGCCTTTGGTGGCGATGAAGCTTCAGGCGGTCATGAACCGCTCGGTCGACAAACAGGGGACCGACCTGCTCGACATCACGAGACTCACCCTCGACGGGGCAACCGGACCCGTCGCGCTCGATCAGATCGGCCACGTCGATCCGTCGATCGCGAGCGATATCGCACTTCACGTGAATCTCTGGTTCGTACGCAATCGCGCTCAGGCGCTCCGCTGGATCCACTCCGTCGGGGGCAACGACATCGCACCGGACGACCTCGACCTGGTCTCGGAGCTTCTTCTGGCAGCATCCGCCCGTCGCTGAACCCACAGCCTTCGGCACCGGGGCTCGACCCGTTCGGTGGGTCGGTCATCCGGTGGTGCCGCTGAATGGCTTCCAATTCTCGATCTCGGGCAGATGCGCGTTGATCGCACAAGTACGCGGTCTGGTCACTTCTGGACGAACCCGAGTGCGCGGTATCCGGGCATCCGGCGCGGCAACGAAGCGGCGATGATCGGCACCGCCCGGTCGTGGTAGTCATGTACCTCGGCCACGTTCTTGCCCGGCGCTGCCCGCACCACCCGCCCGGCGCATTGGATCAACAGCCCGTCGAAGGAGATCGGGCCGGCCAGGAACAGCGTGTCGAGTGCCGGGGCGTCGAAGCCCTCGCCGATGAACGGCGTTGTTCCGATGACCAGGACGCCGTCGCCGGCTTTGGCCTCGGCAACGCGGTTGACCGTTGTCCGCCGTTCCGCGACCGACATCCCACCCTGTAGCACGAGCGCCGGGTGCCCACGTTTGCCCAGCAGTGCCGCGAGGGAGTCCAGGTGTGCGACCCGCCGGGTAAGGACGAGACAGTTGCGTCCTCGGCCGAGCGCGGCCACCACATCATCGACGATCTGGGCGTTACGCGTTTCGTCCGCGGCCAGCGCCCGGTGCACCGACGCGAGGTCCGGAACGTCGGCGCATTGGAAATCCGTCTCGTGGACGTACAACAGTCTCTGTGGTCCTGAATCCTTCGCCCAGTCAACCGTGAGTAGACCTTGATCGTCCTGCGTCATGGTGTGCCGGATGGGTCCGAGCTGCCACGTGACGATCTCGCCGAGACCGTCCCGGCGTGTCGGTGTGGCTGTCAGCCCCAGCCAGAACTGGGCTCCGACCCGCTTGACCGAATGCTCGTAGGCGCCGGCCGCGAGGTGGTGGCACTCGTCGACGACGACCTGCCCGTAGCCGCTGGTGAGTTCGGCGACGTCGTCGCGGCGGACCAGCGACGGCAGCATCGCGACGTCCACTACTCCGGTGAGCTTGCGCCGGCCGCCGCCGACCTGCCCGGGGCGGATGTCCAGGAACTGTTCGATCCGTGAGCGCCACTGGTCGGCCAAAGCTTTCCGGTCGACGAGCACGAGCGTCGAGGTGCAGCGTTCGGCGATCACGGCGCAGGCCATGACCGTCTTGCCGGATCCGGGCGGTGCCACGAGCACGCCGTCGTCGTGCGCGAGCATGGTGCTGACCGCGCCCGTCTGCTGGGTGGTGAGTTCCGCCGTGAACGAGACCTCGATCTCATGACCAGGATTGCGTACGTCGGTGACGTCCAGCCGGGATCCGGCGCGCTCGACTATCGCGGTGATCGCGTGTCGCAGCCCGCGTGGGAGCACCAGACGATCGTCGACGGTGACGTCGTAGCCTCGAACGAATCGCGGTGTGTCCCAGGTCGACTTGCGGAGCCGTTGAAGCTCGTAGAACTTCGGATTGGCGATCGAGGCCGCGTGCTTGAAGGTAGCGAGCGCGGCCGGGGTCAGCTGCGCCGCGGGCAGCCTAAGATCGGCGCCGAGCTCTGCCTGAACGATCGCCTGTAGAGGAGGGTTCACCTTGGTCGCGGCCGATGCGCTCAGGGCAGCGACCTCCGTGCCCACCGCGGTGCTCTTCGCACGTCGTGCGACCCGCTCGGCGTCACCGGGGCTGAACCGGTCAAGGGTCGACAGGAACGCCCACTGATCCTCGTACGGCTCCAGCGTCGCCAGGTCGAGAAAGGCGGTCAGGCCGTTGCGGCGTCGGCTGCCCTGCAACGGGGCCGCGATCAGGTTGCCGAAGCCTCCATCGGGCAGCACGTCCTGATTCGGGAACAGACGATCGTAGGAGCGCAGGTCCATCGACCCTCGGAGCACCATGGCCTCGTGCACCAACACGGTGCCGACGGAACGTGCCACGACGGCCGGAACCGCGCCGGCGAAGAACACCCACACATGTGCGCCCCGGCCCGACTGCGAAATCTCCACCGCCGCTGGGACACCACTGGCCCGGGCCGCCTTGCAGTAGGCGAGAGCGTCGAGCATCGCCGTCGGACCGTCGAAATCCGCCGCCAAGAAGTGACACCTGTTCGTGGTCAACAGTGGATACAACCCGATGAACACGTCGCCGCGCAGGTGAGCGGCGACGACCTCGGCCGTGAGGGGCAGGTAGGTGGCCCCGCGCCGGTCCGTGCCCTTCCGCCAGCCGCCGGACACCGCGGGCATCCAACCGCTCGCTCCCGTCCGTTTGTTCTCCCACCGCAACGCATAGACGTCGGTTCTGGCCCGGAACAGGTCCGAATACAGGGCGAGCTTGTCGCCGACCGAGGAGGACATCACGACCGGCTGCGCGGCGGCGAGCTGTTCGGGCGCCGGCGCCGTGTCCTGACCACGGAGATCAAGCAGCCGCGCCAAACGTACGTTCTCCGCCCGTACCCGTTCGAGCTCGCGGCGGGCCTGGACCAGCTCGTCTTCCACCGGAGTCAGGGGAGCTGGGCGCGGTCGAAGCGGTCGATCAGGCTCGGCCTGCGGGTGTTCTGCTCCCGCAACCGGCCCATCCGTGCGGCGAAGCCTATGAGGTCATCGTCGTGCGCGGCCAGCGCATGCAGATCCTCCAGGAGCGTGACAGCGGCGTCGTACTCCTTCGCCCGCTTCGCCCCAATCAGCGTGTCCACCTGCTTCCACGCTTGCGCCGGATGACGCGCCAGCACGACCAGACGTTCCGCCTTCGCTGCAGCCGCTTCCTGTTCCCGCCGGCGGCGCTCCGCCGCCTCCTGCCTGCGGGTCGCCTCCTGCCGTCTGGCGAACGTCTTCTCGCTCGCTGCCAGCAGTTCCCCGACGGTCCGCCCGCCATCGGGCGGCGGACCGGCGTCACTGCCGTGGAAGCGGCGCAACATCTCCGAACGCAGCAGGGCGCCGTCGCCGCGCAGCACCCGCAGCAGCAACGCATCCTTGTCCGCCGCAGGCAGACCCTTCAGCCACCGGCCGAGCACCGCGGCCGTCGGCACCGCCACCGTCAACGGATCGCTCGCCTCGGCCGCCGCCGCCAACAGGTCAGGATCCAGCCGCAGGAAGTCGGCCAAGGCCCGCTGCGGACCGGACAGCTGACCCAGCCCCGCCGGGACCGGCGGCTCGAGCTCGTCCTCCGCCAACTCCCGGCCCTGCACGGCCAGCAGCCACGCCAGATACAGCGGCCGCAGATCACCTGCGGCCAGTTCGGTGCGGGCCGGGACGATCGCCGCCAGTCGGCCGTTCGGATCAACCCAATCCTCGACGCCCTCGTCGTCCTCGCTGTGCAGATCCACGATCACATGGGTACGCGTGGCCCACGAACTGGCCGCTTCACCCACGCAGTAGCGGTCCGCAGTCGCCGGATCGAGCGTCGCTCGCGGTAACCGCAACGCGATCCGGTGTGTACCCCAGTTCGCCAGATACAGGTGGGCGTCGAAGTAACGCTCCATCCACACCCGCGGGTCGCCCTTCAGGTCGCCCCACTGGTAGTCGTTGACGAAGCTCGATGACGAGATGCGCCCCCGCGTCGACACCGCCCGCAGGTCATCCTGCTGCTTCGAGGTCAACGGCCGATCGATCGCCACGAACTCGTAAAACTGATACTCACTCATCGACCGGCCCACCGCCGATAGGCGGCAATCCACTGAGCGCCCTCGGGCGCAGGATCGGGCAGAGGAAGATCCAGAATGCCGATCGCCTGCCGATCTCGGCCCCGATGACAGAACGCCACGATCCTGTCAGCGCGCAGGTCGACCCGCCGCACGGTCACTTCAACACCGAGGACCGTCGTGTCGAACGGCAGGGCCAGATTGTCGTCGATCATCGTGTACAGGGCGATGAGCTGCTCATCATCGCCATAAGCATCCACCACCGCCTCGGCCACCAATTCATCAAGCGCGGCACGGCTGAGCTGACCCACGGCGGCAGCCTAACGGACAACTCGCACCAACATCAGTACACGGAGGTGTGTCGGCGCGTAGCTCACACCGAGCGGCGGCACGCCGCCGAATCAGGGGGCGTGAGCCTGATCGGTCGATATATAACTGATCGATGGTCGATGTCACGGGGTCATTGAACAAGCGTCAACTTGAGGTGCTGCGCTGGATCGGTGATGGCTGCCCGGACGGCGTCATGGCCGGCCACACGTACAAGACCACCGCTGTGGCGTTGCAGGGGCGAAGGCTGGTCGCCGTGTCGAAGCGACACGGGGTGTGGTCCGCCACCCTCACCAGCCAGGGTGAGTTCTACCTGAAGAACGGGCGTCATCCCGATCACGCCACGACGGTGTCGGTCCCGCGCCCAGCACCCAGCACTACGTCTACCGCCATCGAACCCCAGTCCGCGACGGCTCCGAAATCCGTACCGGCCCGCCAAGCGGCGCCATTGGAACCGACTGTCAGCGAGGCGGCGGCGCTCATCCGCAGGCTGCAGAGCGAGGGCGGTGAGCTGCGCATCGACGACCCGGATAGTGAGACGCGGGCGCGTTACCGCAGAGCTATCCATGCGGCGAAGCAGGACGGGCTCGTCCCGGAGGGCCACGTGCTGCGACACACGGGCCGCAGCACGGGTGACATCGTGGTTTGTCTGTACTCGACCGCGACGTCCTACGACACGGACTGGAATCGACTGCGGCTGGGGCACGGCGACGCGCGGACCACGCCGAAGGCGGACTATGCCGCCTTGGAGGCGGATCCGACGAACCTCGACGTGGCCATCGAGTCGGTCCCGCGGGTCATCAGCTTGCTGCGCGCCCTCGCGGACGAGGGAGCGGCCCGAGGTTGCCAGATCGGGGTGAACACCGCGACGAAGCATCCGAGGGTTTTCGTGAAGGTCGGCGCGGCACGTCGTGCGCTTGACGTCTTCGAGGAGTACGACAAGGTGCCGTATGTCCCGACGCCGCAGGAGCAGCGGGCGATGAAGCGGAGACCCTGGATTGTCATCCGCGAGTTCGACCAGGTCCGTTCCGGCCGGCTGCGTGTGGAGGTCGGGCAGTATCAATCGTCGCAGCGCGGCAGGTGGACCGACAAGGCTGGTAAGCCGTTGGAGCAACAAGTCGTGCAGATCGTCAAGCAGGTGGTGGCCACCACCAAGGCCGAGGAGCAAATACGGGTGGCCCTCGCACGAGCCCAGGAGGAGCGCCGCGCCGCGGCCGAGCGGGCGGCTGAAGCCGCGGCTGTGGAACGGCGCCGCCGTGAGCAGGAGCAGGTAGCGCAGTGGGAGCTGGCCATGGCCCAGGCTCGCGTCGAGGCGGTCGAGACGTTACGCCGCACGTCGTTCCAGGAGGCGTATCTGTCGTGGCGGGCCGCAGCCGAGGTCCGCGAGTTCAGTGCCGCCCTCGAGCAGGCCACTGCCAAGGGGGTCGGGGTTGATCCTGAGCTGAGCCGATGGCTGGCCTGGGCTCGAGCGACGGCGGACGAGCTCGATCCCACGGTCGGTGCTTCGCCGATGGCCGGTATCAGCTTCGACCCGGAACCTCGTCCGAGAGACCTGCGACCGCATCTCGGCGATTGGAGTCCACACGAGCCTGTACGAGAGAAGCGGTCGGACAGCGATGAAAAGACGGTCGCCCGAGACCGGGAACGGGTCAGAACGTGGCACCACGGCATGGTCGGACGTCGCCGTTGGTGGTAATTCTGGGCGCTGCGCCATTCCCTACACAGCACGGTGCCTGAACCAACGGCCTGTCGGGCTGCCTGTCTGGGCTTACTCGCGGAGGAGGGCGGTCTGAATCGGAGTCCCGTACGCGCGTTCCCCGACCTTTGAGGACCGGTTGCTCTACTGAACCGGCTCGCTACCTTGCCAGCTTCGGCGTCGTTACGGTTGATAGCGGCACTTCCGAACAGTCTCCTCCGTTCGAGTTGATCATGGTGTCAGATGATCTGAAGGGAGCTTGCCGATGACCAGGCAGCAGCCCGATGCGGTCCGCGTCACCGCACCCAATGGCGTGGTCTGGACCCGTCAGCCCGGATGTACATCCACCGGGCCGGAGTTCCTCAACGCGCTGGAAGAACTGGGCACAATTTATGACACGTCGGTCGTGTGGAATTGGTGGCAGGAGGACCGCGAAAAACAAGAACACGACCGGGTGATGAAGGTGTGCGAGCAGTGGGACAACAACGCGCCCGAACGCCCCATCGAAGAGTTCGAAGCCGAGTTCACCAGGAAGTTCGATGCGAGGCGGGAGGAGGAGAATCGACGTCGAGCGGAGCTCGTGACTCAGTCGTACGACGAGGACCGGGAGAACCTGCGTCTGCTAGCGGACAGTGAAAAATCCTTGTTGACGGACAGTTGAGTCCCTGCTCGCGGACAGCAGAATTCCTGCTGGGCGGTCAGGTGATCTCCGTCTCGGCCACGTGAAAGTGGATCTCTCCGGCCGGTTCGATTGCTGGTTGCTGACCTTTGCAACCGACCAGAGCCGGAGAGACCGTGACCAAGTCTGCCAGGGAGATCATGGAAATCTTGGAGTCATACGACCTGACCCGCTGCGCGCATTCCGCGGCGCAGCTGGCCGGGTGTGACGCGAAGACAGTGAACCGGTATGTGGCGTTGCGCGACGCCGGTGGCGGGGACCCGCTGGTGCGGGCGGCCGCGCCGCGGCCGAAGCTGATCGACGCGTTCCTGCCGAAGGTGGAAGAACTCGTCGATCGGTCGAAGGCGAAGATCCGCGCGGACAAGGTCCACGAACGCCTGGTGGCGATGGGGTTCACCGGCACGGAACGCACGACCCGGCGGGCGGTGCGGGAGGCGAAGATTGCCTGGCGGGCTGGGCGGCGGCGCACGTATCGGCCGTGGGTGAGCGAGCCGGGCCTGTGGTTGCAGTTCGACTGGGGCGACGGGCCGCGGATCGGCGGGCGTAAGACGTATCTGTTCTGCGCGTGGCTGGCCTGGTCGAGGTTCCGGGTCGTGATCCCGGTGTGGGACCAGACGATGGGTTCGCTGATCGCCTGTCTGGATGCCACGTTGCGGCAGGTCGGGGGTGTGCCGGCGTTTCTGTTGAGCGACAACGCGAAGACCGTCACCGTCGAACACGTCGCCGGTGTCGCGATCAGGCATCCCACGGTCGTCGCCGCCGGCCGGCACTACGGGGCGACGGTGCATTCCTGTGAGCCGTTCGACCCCGAATCCAAGGGCGGGGTCGAGGCGACCGTCCGGGTCGCGAAGGCTGATCTGGTGCCCACCGAGACCAACCTGCGCGGCGCCTACGACACGTTCGCGGAGCTGGTCGCCGCTTGCCAGGCGTGGTGCGAGCACATCAACGCTCGTATCCACCGCGAGACCGGTGTCGCCCCGGTGGATCGGCTCGCGGTCGAACGTGGTCACCTGCATGTCCTGCCGGCTGATCCGCACACCGCCGGGTTGGGTGAGGAACGACTGGTCAACGAGGATCAGACGGTCCGGGTCGGTTCCGTGCGCTACTCGACACCGCCAGGACACGTCGGGACCAGGGTGTGGTGCCGAACCGTCGGTGAGGAACTGGCGATCGTGGCCATGACCCTGACCGGCACCGCGGAGATCGCCCGGCACCAGCTGTCCACCCCGGGTAACCCGCGCGTCCTCGACGAGCACTATCCGCACCACCCGGGCGGGAATCACCCCCGCCCACCGCGGCCACGGGCCCGCAGCCAAGCCGAGGCCGATTTCCTGGCCATCGGCGACGGCGCTTATGCGTGGCTGGTCGAGGCCGCCGCGACCGGCGCCAGCCGGGTGCGGGCGAAGATGACCCGCGCGGTCGAGTTCGCCACTATCCTCGGCCCCGCGAAAGTCGACCAGGCCCTCGGCCTGGCCGCGGCGGCCGGCCGGTTCGACGACACGGATCTCGGCTCGATCCTGGACCACCTCGCCACCCGAGGCGAACCCGGTGACCTGGTGGTCGCCGACGAAACCCACTCCGCGCAGCCCGGCACCGCCTCCTGGGAAAGGTTCGGCCGATGACCACACCAACCCCCACCCCGACCAGCCCGGCACCGGTCAACGGTGTGGTCCTCGACCTCGACGAGGCCGCCGACCTGGCCCGCCTGCTCGATCTGATCGAGGACTGGCTTCTGCACACCGACGACGACGCTCAAGCCGACCTGGCCGGCTTCCTCGACGGCTCCGGCCACGGCCACCTCGCCGCAGCCGGCCTGATCACCACCCTTGGACACACTTCGGTCGCCCTGCACCGCCGGCTCAGAAAGGCCAACCCGTGACCCGAGCAGCAGCCCCCGCCGCGACCCGAGCAGCCCCGCCCCGATCGGCGCCGGCCTTGCCCGACGACCTCGACCGGCTGTTACGCCGGATGCGGCTGCCCTACCTCCGCGCCGCCGCCCCCGACGTGATCGCCACCGCGAAAGCTCAACGCTGGGACCCCGCCGAAGTGCTGCGGGTCCTCATCAACGAAGAGGTCATCGGCCGCGACGCCGCGACCCGGCGGATGCGCCGCAAGACCGCGAACTTCCCCACCGGCAAAACCCTGGCCACCTGGCGGCCCGACGAATCGTCCATCCCCGCCGCCACCCAACAAGGGTTGTCCACCCTGGAATGGATCGGCCGGGCCGAGAACCTGGCCGTGTCCGGCCCGTCCGGCACCGGCAAAAGTCACTTCGTCGAAGCCCTCGCTCAGAAAGCCATCGAGGCTGACCTGCGCGTGGCCTGGTTCACCCTGGAAACGTTGACCGCCACGATCGGCCGGGCCAAAGCCGACGGCTCGACCGCCCGGACCATCACCCGGATCTGCCGCAGCGATCTGATCGTGGTCGACGATATCGGGATGCTGCCCGCCGGTCAGGACGCCGCCGAAGCGTTCTACCGGATCGTGGATGCCGCCTATGAGCGACGATCGATCGCCGTGACCAGCAACATCCACCCGTCCGGCTTCGACGGCATCATGCCCAAAACCCTCGCGACCGCGACGGTCGACCGGCTGCTGCACCACGCCCACCTGATCACCACCGAAGGCGACTCCCACCGGCTGCAACAAGCCCTCGCCGGCAAGGGGGTGAAAACCTTGACCTAACCCCCAACCCGGAGATCACCTGACCACCGGCATGGAATTCTGCTGTCCGCCCACCAAGAAGATCAAAGGCCATCGGACACGACTTCGTCGTGACCCTTGACAGCGTCTGCGCTTGTTGCGGACGGAGTCCGACGCCGCTTTCTTCGGCCACGTTCTGGAGAAGCCGGCTAATGCCGGGCAGCGGGAGGACGCCGAACGCCGCCTTGCCGGGGCCCGGTCCGCAGCTGAGGAGATGCGGCTGCAACTCGGCGATCCAGAGCGGGTGATCGACAAGAAGGGGTACCTGCCGGCTGAGCGTCGGGCAATGAACCTGGATGCACACATGCGTTACTTCCGGCATCGGATGCTCCGGGAGTGGGCGACGACGAACAAGCGGCGGTTCAACGCGCTTCTGAAGATGCCGATGCCCGACCCGTCCGCCATGTGCTCGGAGTGCGAGGCTCCGGCGCAGTGGCACGAGTACGACATTTCGCTACGGCTGTTCCACCCGCGGCCCGCACCCGGTTCAAGAGCCGAGACCCTGAACCAGCTGATGCCCGGCTGGTGGGACAGATGTTCAGCCTGCACGGCATATCAGATCGGCCACCGGTGGGGCGGGAAGCACGCGATACCGGACTTCACCGGTGAGCAGTGGAGCGCGATGCTTCCGGAACTGCTCCGTAGCCTGTTTCTGCCAGCCGACTCAAAACCGAAACCGAGACCGACGCAGCCGTCGAAGGCCGCCATCAAGCGGCGGTTGCGCAAGGTAGAGGCCGAAGCGGAACGTCTTCGGGCGCAACTGGAGGACGGGTAGTCCCGCCGTTGAACGGGGTGAGTGCTGTCAGATCCCGAATCGATCCGGCCCTCGGGCCGTTCGTCGGGACGAGCAGATCGTACGACCCGCGTCCCGAGCGGTCTGGCTCTTCTGGCGGTTCGCCCGTGAAAGTGGGGCTCGAGCCCATCCGCGAGTAGGCCTCCAAAGATAAGCCGCAGCCGCTCAACCCAGTCGACGCGTCCACGGCACGCGCCGGTACCCCCAGAGTGCCGCACGGCCCGCGGCCTGCGTGCACTCTCGTCGGCCATGAGTGGACGTCTGCGGCCGCCAGCTCATGGCCTGACGCTCGGCGGCTGCCGGTGCGTACCGTCGTTGGATGACCGCCAAGGGGTGTGCTCATCTGGGATCTGGCGGTCGGAGTCTCGCTGACGGGCGTTATCCGGGCAGGTCCGGAGCTGCTCGGACGAGCTGGGCGCCGGGGCCACGCACGATCAGCTGGATGCCTCTGCGCCCGGCATCGCCGCCCGTTGGGTCCGGGACGTACAGGCCGACGGCGGCGTCGACGGCCAGGACGTCGTCCACGGCCAGGCACTCCTCGTCGACGAGCAGCTCGGCTGTGGTGGCCGTACCGTCCACGGCGTCGTCCAACGAGCGAGCGGCCTCCTCTTCGACGCCGTCGGCAAGGTGCCGCCATCTAATGGGCTCGCCCGCGAAATCATCGCCGCTACGGCCAGTCCACAGTGAGGCGACGGCGCGGGCGAGGTCGGCACATAGTGCTGGCGAAAGGACCCTTACGCCAGCAGCATGGGGGCTTTCTGCCGTCGCGCCGACCCACCCGTGGCCGGTGACGACGCCGACGAGCTGTCCGGGCTCCCTGTCCCACAACAGCAGGCTGGCACCGCTGCCCGTGACGCGGGTCCGAAGCAACTCCCGGCCGCGGCGGGTGTCGGCGCCGTAACCGATGCGGTTTGCGACGGCGGTCAGAGCGGCAACGTCCCCGTCAGTGGAGCCGACCAGCAGGTCCACACGGACGCCCCGTTTCACGGCATCGGCGCAGCCAACGGCCAAGGTCTCGAACACGTCCGCCCCGTCGAGACGGGGAATGGCCAAAGCGACGCTGGTCCGCGCCGACTGGAGCGCCTGGGCCAGAGCGGAGGTGTGCGCCTGCTCGTCGCGCAGTACGTCGTCGGCGGCGAGCAGCATGGTGGTGCCGCGCCGGTGTACCTGGCCTTTGTCGGTCACGCCCAGGAAGCGGCGCCGTGCGGGACGGGCCGCCCCGCGAGACGTTGCAAGCGTGCGGGGGGAACTGCCGACCGCTGCGGTGGCCGCGGCCAGGGCCGGGGCTGTCAGGGCGTGGCGCCAGGGCGGCGGCAGGCCGAGCACCTGCTTAGCGTCAATGTCAACGTCGAGAGGGAGCCAGTGCGCGTCGCGGCTTATCTCCTCGATCCGGCCGATCCGGCGCACCCATTCACCGGCTTCGCGGTGCAGGAGCTTCTGGACCTGTGCCTCGTCCACAGAATCACGCACGACCCTCGTACCAATCCTGGGGGCGGTGTCCCAGACCTCGGTCAGGTCGTCCCGGCGGTGGGACCGAGCCTCGGATTGCCGAGCGACCTGACCGGAGTGACGCTCCATCACCACAATGCCGGGACGTGCGCCCTCGACAAGCACCGACACGGGCTCGCGGTTCCCGCTGACGGCCTCGTGCCCAGCCCCGGTAAGCACGAACGACGCTTGTGGCCCTCCTTGGACGGCAACCCAGCCAGCGTTGACGAGCGTTACGACGGCCTGAACGAGAAGCCTGTCGTGCACACGGAATGCCTCGGCCAGCGATCGCAGGGTTGCGCCGCCGTCGGCGACGGCGTTGAGCACCATGTGTTCAAGCCGGCTGTACGGCTTGCCGCGGGCGAGGTCGTACGGAACGCGGAACCGGCTCACTGGCAACAGGACGATCACGACATGCCTCCAAGGTCGGCGCCCAGCCGAACGGCACGGCCAGAGGCGAACCAATCGCTTAGGTCGGTGACGATCCGCTTGAGGTGCCACAGGGGGTTCGCGGTGTCGTCGAGCTCGACGGTGCGGACCTGCTCCTGAAAAAAGTCCCAGGAGCCGACGAGCACGAGCAGCCGCTCGGCACGGGATAGCAGCACATTGAGCCGGTTCGCTTCATCCAAGAAACCCAGGCCGTGTCCCGGGTCGTGAAGGTTGTTGCGCACCAGGCTCACTGCGATGACATCGGCCTGGTTACCTTGAAAGGAATCGACGGTGTGGACGCCGCTGGTGCCGCCGGGAGCGCCAGGGCGGGCGTTGAGGGTGGGCTTGAGCTCAATCCCCTCAGGGAGGGTGGCCTTCCTCATCCGGCGTCGCAGCAGAGAGGCCTGCTGGTTGTACGGCGACAGGACGGCGAGCTCCGCGGCGCCCGGCGCCTCTCGCCGCAGCGACGCCAGGAAATTTGCCAGGGCCGTGGCCTCGGCGTCATTGGTGAAGCGCGGTCGGCCCTGGGCTGGCCCTGTCTCGGCGGTCCGGGGGTCGTCGCGGCACCACGGGACGTCGAGCCAGACGATCGCTTTCCCGCGGATATCGAGCGGCTCGGCGAAGCCGTGCAACACGCGGGTAACGGGTTTACCGTCTTGGACAGTCCTGTTTACGAGCCGATCGCCGTAGTACGCACGCGAGATCAGCTCGCCGATGTCGGGGTGCATGCGGTGCTGCTCGATGAGCACGCCCGCCGCGGCGCCGCCCACTGAGTCGTCGGTCAAGCGCTGCCCGGCGTCGCCTTGGCCGACGGCGACCTGGCAGTGCTCGAACGTGCGCTTGAAAGTCTTGAGCCATTCCTTGGCGTAGCCTTGGAAGGCGGCGCGTTCCTCGGTGGTCTTGTCCTTCCAGGACGAGACCCACTCCCAGTCCAGGACGCCAGGCCCGGTATCGGGCAGCGCTTGCAGTGCCTCAACGACCGCATCGAGGGCGTCGACGCCGCGCAGGTAGTCATCGTATCTATACGGCGGGAGCTGGTTGTGGTCGCCGATCAGCAGCCACCGGTGGCCCGCCTGCAGGGGTAACGCGAGGTCGAAGCCGTGCGCCTTCCCGGCTTCCTCAACGATGGACCAGTCGAAGGACTGGTCTCCGGCAATGGCCTCAAGCTCGCCGGCGCTGGTTGTGCAGTAAGTCAGGTTCGCGCCGCGCTTGACCAGTTCGACGAAGTCGGCGGCGCCGGTCCCTCGCGCCTCGTGGCTGGCGAGCTCCTCGGCCATCGCCGTGGCGTGGTCGAGCCAGCCCTGCTGGGCGGGCGTGCGGTCAGCCAGTCCAGCGAGGGTGCTGCTGCTGTCGCGCAGGACCTGTAGGGCGACGTCCTCGACGGTGTCATGGGCCGTGTCGTCGTCCCTGCGGGATCCGAGCCTGACCGCGAGGGGCCTGCGCTCCAATGCGACGCCTTCGAATGCCTCAGTTACCCGTGCCCGGAGGACGTCGACGGCGCCGTGTGCCTGGGCCGTGACCAGGACCTGCGCAACCGGGTCGTCGTGGAGGATTTCGCGCAGAAGCCAGGCGACCAGCGTGGTCTTCCCAGTGCCGGGCGGGCCCTGCAGGGCGTAGATGGGCCGGACCCGCAGGATGTCCTCGATCGCGCGGCGTTTAGCGTCGTCGACGGTCTCCGGAGCGAGCCGGACAGGTAGGTCGGCCGCGCCGGTGTCGATGTACACCTGGCCGGGCGCGGCCAAGCTGCGCAGCAGATAGCTGTGGCGGCCGAGGGCGTCGATGGCCTGCTTGCGACGTCGGATGAGCTTGAGTTGACCAGGCATGCCCGCACCGCGCAGGTATCCGCGGTCGGGCGGCGGCGGACGGTCGGGATCAAAAGTCGAGCGCCTGAGTGTCGCAATCCGTGCGGCGTCGTCCACGGCGTAAACGCGCCACTGGTTGTCTTTGCCACCCGCGGGCAGCGCCAGGGCGTCCCCGTGCTCGCCGGACAAGATCACGCTGCCGCTGTCAGGCTTGCCGGCTTCGAGTTCGCGCTGCAGGAAACCGGCGAGGTCGTCGTTGTGCAGGAACGCGACGACCTGCCTGTTCTCAGAGCGTAGCCGCTCACGAACGGTAATTGTCTCGTAGCCGGGATCATCGGCTGGGTACGGCCCGACGACCAGTTCGATGGGGAAGATCGTCGCGTCGAGCATGAGCAGCTCGATCTGGTGAGTGGCGCGGACGAACTGGTGGAATTGCGCGAGGTCGCGCGCCATGTCGGCGCCGCGATCAATGCGGGGTAGCACCGTCTCCCATGTCGCGGACGCCAAGGCCAGGCCACGGTCGTTGTGCGCGGCCCTCGTCGAACGGACCGCGAGGCGGCCAGCCGGCAGCCGCACGCGGGCCGACCCTCCCTCACTGTTCGTGAGCTGGGCTGGGCCTATACAGAAAGCGATCTGCCATGTGGGTGCCTCGCCACGATCGGCGTACTTGCGAAGCCGGACCACGGTGCGCCGGCCGACCAGCAAAACGGTATCCTGTTTCGGCACGGCGTATAGGGACCCGCCGTCAAGGTCGCGGCGCAGAAACACCGCCAAGCCGTCGGTATGGGCGACGTCACGCGGGTCGTAGGGCTGGCCGTCGTCTAGGCCCAGGTGCTCCCGCAGCCCTCGCTCAAGCAGGTAGTCGTAGAGCCCCGCCTGCTTCGGATCGACGATGAGCGTGAAAGGCCGATCGTCCGCGCGGGCTGCCGGTGGGGCCGCAAGCAGCGCGACGATCCCACGAACGGAGAGCTGGACGTCGTGCGGGCGGGTCATCCGCTCGAGCGGGTCCGGATCGATCAGGCGGAGAAGCAGCGCCCGTTCGGGCTCGGTGAGCGTGGTCTTGGCGGCCTCGATGGCCTTGACCACACGGGCATACCGCTCGGCCGGAGCGTTGCTTGCGTACCGCTCGAGGTTGAGCACCAGGCGCGCGCACAGCATGCCGAAGCCAAACCAGTCGTCGTCGGGGCGCCAAGCCGCGGTGTCGCCACCGAGCCGCTCGGGCGGCGAGGACCAGCTGACGGGCGGGTCGGCGTCCAGCGGGCGGCCGAGCCGGACCGACCACTCGAAGCCGCCGAGCCGGATGGACTCGGTGGGCTCGTCGGGCAGGTACAGCAGGGCTCCCGCACCGACGTCGCGGTGCAGGACGTCCTGGGAGTGCAGCACGGCCAGACCAGCGGCGACACGGCCAGCCGCTCGCCACAGCTCTCGCCGATCGGCGGGGTCGCGGGAGGAGAGCCAGGCGTGCTCGGCCCGAGCAGCGAGGGCTTCCGCGACGCTGTCGTAGCCGGCCGCCTGCAGGACCATGACGAAGGACTTCGCGTCGCGGTCGAGACCGGCGTCCTTGAGGACGGCCAGGGTGTCGTCGGCGCCAGGGCTGCTCCCGACCTTGTAGAGAGTGCGTAACTCGGCGTCCCAGAGTGCCCGCTGGACTGGGTCGGGCTCGTCGCCGTCGTAGGCCCACGTTCGGGCAAGGTATTGCAGGCCGTCCTCGTCGTAAGCGGTCCACGCTTCGGCGTCTCCGGCGGCTGACCTGCGCGTACCTAGCTCGTAGCGTCCTCGCAGGAGGGCTGTACCCTTGTCCAGCGACATGTGCCTCCCTCGTCGGCGCACGGATTCTAACCTACGAGCACCTGGGCGGCGCTGGATGCAGGTCGCCGACGCCACCGCACGCTGGTAGGCGGCGAAAGGGTGTTAGACGCCGGTTACCGGGTCCTTGTTGCGGTTAAACTCTCGGCTGATCGTGGACGACGCCCGGTCCAGCAGTACGGAGATCGTCCGGATTGAGCTGCCAGCCCGGGTACTCATCGGCGATGGTGACGCGCTCGTACTCGGACAGGCAGCGGGCCGAGAGAGCCCGCTGCGGCGCAGCGATCGGAGGGTGGATCTTGGATTCGCCGTCCGTGGTGGTGACGGTCCGGCCGTTTCGCCAGCGGGCGCCGGTGCGACGGTTGATCCCGACTTCACGGACGGCTGCTGAGTTTCGTGCCCTGCGCCATGAGGCGAAGGCAGTGATCACGTTTCCGCTTGCTCCGGACCGGCACCTGGTGGCTCACGCGGACGACGAGACTTGGGCACAGCAACTCCTGAACGGGTTAGATGTTGCGACGACCGTCAGAACCTAAGCCGGTCCGAGTGGGGCCAGTGATGGCCGTCAGAATCAGGCTGCGTTTGCTCGCAGGATGTCGTTGACGACCGACTCTGGGAGGTCCTGGCAGGCGCGGGTGCGGCGGTCGTCGACGATGATTCGGCGTAGGAGTTGGGGCTCCTCGGGTGCGCCTAGTGGTACCGGTTCCCGACGTCGCCAACCTTGGGCGGATGACGCCTTGACGGCGGTGAGATAGCTGGCGGGATCCATCTTGCCGAGTTCTTTCGCACGCATGAGTAGTGCGGCGAGGGAGACCTGCCAGTGTTGTTTCAGCGTGAACAGGGTCTGCCAGTCGGCTTTGGCCGGTAGGTCGTCGATGATGTCTTCGCGGGGCATGAGGAACGCTGCAGCGAACCAGTGTGCTTGGACTTCGACGGCCTTGAGACCCCAGACCCGTTCTTTGTGTGCGACCAGGTGGCCAAGTTCATGGGCGGCGTCGAAGCGTGACCGCGCTCGATCGTTCTTGTCGGCGCCGAGGACCGCGACGGGCCTGTCGAGGAACGGCAATGAGAAGGCATCGACGTCGCCGGTGTCGAGTGGCAGCCGGGTGACGACGATGCCGTGCCGCTCCATCAGATCGACGACATTGTCGACCGGGCCCGGCAGTACGCCCCATTCCTTTCGGACCTCGGCGGCGATCCGCTCCATCTCGTCGCGCCCGGCGGCGATGTCCGGTGTGTACTCAGGGAGATTCACCAGCGGCATCGCGTCGCGGTCACACGACCGGGCGAGGTCATGGACGATGTGCGCCAGGGCCCTCGCGCGACGGCGTTGCTTCACCGGGGTCCGTCGGGTGGATCGGAAGAACCCCTCATGCGTCTCGAGGATGTCCGCGGTCAGGAACCCGCGCGGGACGTCGAGAGCCTCAGCCAACTTCACGATCGTGTCGGGAGCCGGCCGTGTAGAGCCGGACTCGAACTGGCCCACGGCGGCCGGAGTCATTGACACCTGACGTGCCAGTTCGTTCTGGTTCCACATCTTCAGCTCGCGCGCGACACGGAGCCGGTCGGGCACGAAGCTCGGCTCGGCCATGGTGTCCCCTTTCTCCAGATCGCAGGTCGGATCCTTTCAGCTCTGCTGCCCGTCGCGTCAGGCGACCCGGCTTGACCCGGCGATCACGCACTCCTTCACTCATTCGGGTGAAAGACTTTGCGAAATTGTGGTGGCAAAGTAAAGTGAACTCCGTGCGGATCTACCAGCTGTAAGTCCAGATGAACTGCATGTAGTGAATGTAACCCGGCGGGGGTCGCCAGGGAACGCCGAACGGATCTACTGCACGAACGGGCACGGCTGCCGGCCGGGCCTACCGCGAACGAAGGGCAACACCATGAAGCTGTACCTGCACACCCAGGGCACCGACCACGTCGATGTTCTGACCGTCAGCCCGGATGGGCGGGTCGAGGAGTTGCTGGACGGCGCCGAGGCGGTCTGGGCCGAGGACGCCGACGATCCGCTGAGCCCGACCGTCACGCTCACAGCCGCAGGACTGCAGGACCGCGGCCACGTCCACCGCGGCCGGAACCGGCGCATCACCGCAGCGGTCCGTTCCAACGGGGAGAGTAGGGAACACAAGTTCGCACCGTCCGCGAGGGTCGAGCGCGTGTTCAAGTGGGCGACCGGCGACAAGGCGTTCAACCTGCCGAGCGACCAGCGCGCCACCCACACGCTCTACCTCGGCGGAACGCAGGTCGAGGCCGATCGGGACGCACACCTCGGGTCGTTGGACACCGACCACCGGGCTATGTCGTTCGACCTGGCGCCGAAGGAGCGGTACGCCGGATGACAACCACCAAGGAGCCGGTGCTGTTGGATCCGGACGAACGTATCTTCCGTGCCCATCTCGACGGCATGCCGTACCAGGTCGGCGTCGATCGGAGGCGGTGGCGGCTGGTGAGCCTCGACTGGCCCTACGCGGTCATCGCGGTGACGGCCGCCGAGCGACCGAACTCCCCGACGGAGTACTTCCTCCGGCTCGGCCTGGACGGTTACCCGGAGCAGGCGCCCACGGTCACTCCGTGGCAGCCCGTGTCCGGCACTGTGCTGGCCGCGGACCGGCGCCCGCAGGGGGAGATCGTCGCGCACGTCTTCCGGCACGACTGGAACGGCGGCCAAGCCCTGTACGCGCCGTACGACCGAACCGCGCTCTCGGGGCATCCGGATTGGCCGGCGGCGCACCCAGCCGATGCGTGGAAGAACTCGTGCGACATTACGTTCGTGCTGACGCGGGTCTGGCAACTGCTCAACACTGACGACTACCGGGGGTCCGCCCGGTGATGCGCCGCCTCTTCGGGCGCCACGCCCGGCTCCGCGTCTCCCGCAGTCTCTGGCGTGCGACACTCGCCGAACTCGCCCACCGTGGCCAGGACGCCCGGGAATCCGGGGCGTTCCTACTCGCCGCCGCGGATTCTGACGGGCGCACCGTGACCCGGGCCGTCTACTTCGACGACCTCGACCCGCACTGCCTCACCGGCGGCATCACCATGGCCGGTGCTGCATTCCCCCTACTCTGGGACCTATGCGACCGCGAGGGTCTGCGAGTCATCGGTGATGTCCACACGCACCCCGGAAAGTGGGTGCAGCAGAGCCGCACCGACCAGGCCAACCCAATGATCGCCCGCAGGGGTCACGTCGCCGTTATCGTCCCCGGCTACGCCCAGCGCGGCGGCCCGTCAGCTCGCGTCGGCGTCCACGAGTACCTCGGTGATGAAGGCTGGCGCGCACACCTCGGCCGAGACGCGAAGAAGAAGCTCTACGTCGGGAGGTGGGCATGAGCATCGACCCCGACCAGCTAAACCGCACCCTCAAGCTGGAACTCGACGAGGGCAGGGCAGGATCCATCGAAGACGCCCTGCGCATCGCCTCCAACTACGTCCTGCAGGTCGACGTCGGCGACGGCATCGGCGACGACGCGGTCCTGCAGGCGATGCTCCTGACCGCAGTCAACACCGGGGCCCGCGCATTCGCCGGCGGTGTCCACGTACGCTGCGGCACCGACCCCGAGCTCACGACCGGATGGGCGGCTGGCCGCCGGCTGCGGGCGGCCGTCGAACATTACGGCGGTACCGTGACCGCCGAGTTGTCAAACCAGCGCCCAACCCTCGTGGTCGGCGACGCCCACAACCCGGTCGGCCAGCCCGTGCTGTACCTGACGAACCACCGTTGGGTCGGCGCCGCGGTGGTCAACCCGGCAGATCGGCTCCCGGGCGGTGGCGATCTGACTCTCGCCGGGATCCTCGCCGCGGCACTAGGGGTGTCCGAGATGTTCCAGTACGCACGCGGCAGCACCCGCACGGGCTACCGGGATGTCGGACTGTCGCTCTGGAACCCCGGCGTCAGCTGGCGTGACAGCGCAAACGCTGGCCCGTCGCGCCCGCTCCTGCCGAAACGGCTCACCATCATGGGACTCGGACACATCGGGCAGGCCGTATGTTGGGCGCTGGGCCTTCTCCCGTACGCCCACCCCCAGGACGTTGACCTCCTGCTCCAAGACTTCGACAGGATCGTCAAGGCCAACGTCAGCACCGGCTTACTAACCCTTCCCGCGGACATCGGCGTGCGCAAGACTCGCGTCGTCGCAGAACGGATGGAGAGCCTCGGGATCGCCACCGCGATCATCGAGAGCCATGTCAACACCAACACCCGTCGGGCCAACGACGAACCCTCGTGGGCGGTTGCCGGATTCGACCAGGTTGAGCCCCGCCGCCACCTTGCCGAAACGGCCGGCTATAGCAGGGTTGTCGACATCGGTCTCGGCACCGGACCGCGGGCATATCTCGACATCCTCATCCACACGTTTCCGGGCAGTACCGCCCCGCCTGACGCATGGCCCGTATCCCCCCAGGCAGCGCCTCCACCCCCGCTGAATTCCGCCTACGAGCAGATCCACGAGGCCGAGGTCCGTAACGGCGTGGCAGAAGCAGACGCCCGCTGTGGCGTTGTGCAACTCGCCAGCCGGTCGGCAGCGGCGTCCTTCGTCGGCGCAGCAGCAGCCTGCATTGCCATTGCCGATGTCATGCGGGCACTGTACGGCGGTACGGCCGATGGTGTGCCCGCGAACGAGATCGTCTCCGTCTCGCTGGCCAGCCCAGACCAAATCGAGGCCGTCGCCAACGAGGTCAGCGTCGGGTACAGCAACCCGGGTTTCGTCAGGTGCGCATGATGAACGGGAGTCATGTGTTGCCAGCTAGCTGAGCTGACGCCGCCGCAGATGCGTACCCCCGCCTGCTCGCGCACTTGTGCGCGACCGGACCGCACGCGCATCCGGATACACCTGTTCGTGGATTTCTGCAGCACGCCGATCCGACAGATCGGCGATGTGTGGCAGGCAATGTCAGAGGAATTGCCCGGAAGGGGACGGCCCCTCTTGGCACCGACAGGGCCACCTCGGCCAGGCACGAACGGCTCTTGTCATAGGGGTGATGTTCACTCCTGACGTCTCGACATCGTCGTCGCGGAGGACTAGAAGGCATGGACACATCGGCACAACCTGGAACCGAGGACCGCGACGCGGTGGCGGAGTTACTCGACGAGCAACGTCCAGTGGAGGACGACTACCTCACGGTGACCCTCCTGTCAGCCGGGTTGGCGCAGATTCTGCAGCGTCGCAAGCGCGCGGAGCTAGGAGAGCGGAACGCGGAGGGGATCCTCCCTCCGGCCTGGAGGGTCGGGTTCGCCCGACTGTGGTGGCGTTGTCTCGACGAAGATGCGGTGCCGGTCAGCAACGACCTTGCTCTGCTCGCGCTCTGTTCGCAGCCGCTTATCACCTGGCCCGTCGAGTTGCATCTGTCCGAGCCGGACCTGCAGCATCCGCTGCTAGTCGACGGACGACTGTCAGAGTTGGCGGAACAAGGTGCCCGTCTGGCCCGCGGCGACGTCGAAGCAGAGTGGGTCGAGAATCGCATCCATGAGGCCCTGAGGTCGGCGGCCTCGTCCAATGGGGCGACCGAGCGGGAGGTCGAAGCGACTTACGCCTACCTGCGGCGCTACATGATCGACCGCTCGGTCATCGCCGATCACGACATCCGGAAGCTGGAACGCCGGTTCAAGGCGGCGGACAGCTCCGGTCGAACTCATGTTCGCCGGCTTATCGAGACCGCATATCGATCTCGGCCTGCGTCCAATCCGCAGCGCTACTATCTCTGCCCCGGTTGCAGCAACGTCGTCGCGTCAGCGGTAACACGGTGCGGCACACCTGGTTGCCCAGGCGGCGAGCCTGGTGCGATCGAACTGGCTCCTCTAGCGGCGGTTTTTGAACAGCATCGGGCGACCCGGCTCTACATACATGACCCGGGTCTGGTGGAGGCTCGGATCATTGACGCGTTGAGCACCGATGATCTCGCCGGGAAGGTGCGGATAACGCCGTACCCCGGCGTCGATCTGCTCGACGTCCTGATCGAGTTCCTCGCCGGCGACGCCTCGGACCCCGCAACCGTCGAAACATGGGGTGTGGACGCGAAAGACCAGGTCAGTGCCCACCTCCTGGGGCGTGGTTTCACTTGGCCGAAGGCGTTGCCCTGTGACCGGCGGTACCTAGCGTTGCCGACACACCGCGCCGCTCAGCCCGGATACGTCGACGACCTCAAGTTCGAACTCGACGGTCGCGTCAAGGAAGTGCGAGTCATCGATGAGGATCGTCTGATCAAGCTCGTCCGGGCACGGGCGAAGGAGTTGCACTCGTGAGAGACAGTTCATCGTGGCGCGCCATGCTCGTACAGGATCTCCGCGGTGCGGGTTACCCCGAGCAGATCATGGACGGCGAGGTCTTCTGCGCCCTGGAGTTGGGTCTGCACTTCCTCACCCGCTATGCCCCGGGGGAACAAGTCGGCGCCCTGCAGGCGGTGTTGTCGGGATACGTCGAGCTCGCCGACGACCTCGGCCCGGTGATACGTCGAGTGCGGCACCGCATGGGCGATGTGAGCCGGCGCGGGTACTGGCGCAGGCTGCTCAACCAGTACATGCGCCTGCCTGCGGAATGGCGGTACTTCGACCGTCTCGGTGACCCGACGCACCGGGTCACCGACAAGACGATCTTCGGCGTTAAGCGCAGCGTGCACTGCCCCGAGCGCACCGACGACTACGACGCTGCGCTGACACAGCCGCTTGACTACCGACCCACCCGGGCGTTCCCGCCGGCCGAGGCCGGCGAAAGGTACTGGTTCGAGGTCACAGCCGACCACATCGACTACATTCAGTTCCCGGCGAGACTTCCGAGACCTCAACCGATCCGCGCCCTGACGCCGGTGAGCACGCGAACTCGCGCCCCGTGGGGCATCTCCTTCACGAAGGACCTCGAGCACACCGCGAAGTGGATCGACGAGCGGTTGGTCGACCGTCCGGACATCTCGAACCGCAACTGGCAGAAGCGGCTCACGGAGAACATTCGTTTCAACGCGGTCGACCTGCAGTCCCCGACGCTTGTCGACCGACCGGACAGTTTCAGCATCGACGGCGTCGCGCACATCGTCGGCCTGATGAACTCCGGCAAGACGACCCTCACGGATCTCATCGCCATCGACCGCGTCAAGAACCACGGCGCACGCGTCGGCATGGTCGTCAGCTCCGTCGGTGACGTCCTGGCCAAGGTGTCGTTCCTGCGCACCCTCGGCATCAACGCGGTGCCGCTGATCGGGAGCAGTTCCCGCTCTGAACACATGGGCCGATACTGGCGGACATTGGTCGAGGAGAGCGCGACCCTCATCCCGGACGATGTCACCGAGGTCGATGCCGCCGCCGACTACACAAACGTGACCTGCCTCCTCGAGCCGTTGCGCAGCCACAACCGGCCCGGCTGGACACCGCTGACTCCCGAGAACGCACCCTGCCGGGGAAAGTTGCGCTCTACCAAAGGCAACCGACGGCATGACTGCCCGCTGCTGTCGGTGTGCCCAGCGCAGAAGGCCTACCGCGACATCGGGGAGGCCCAAGTATGGGTCACGACGCCGCAATGCCTACTCGCGAGCCGCGCCGAACCCTCCACTGCAGCAGCACGCTGGTTCGAAGCCGCCCAATGGCATCTCGACCTTCTCATCGTCGACGAGGCCGATGCCGTCCAGCAGGTCTTCGACGCGCGATTCGTGCAGACCGAACACCTCGTCGGCGGCGCCGCCAAGGGCTGGTCGCACCGCATGGTCGAACGCACCAACGACGGACTGGCCCGGCAGAACATGGCGCCGGCCGCCGACCCCGAAGTGCGACGCTGGAACGAGCAACTCCAGATCCATGAGCAAGCCGTCTTCAACCTCAACGGATTGGCCCTGTCACCATTGGGGCAGCAGCTCAAGGACCTGCTCGGGGACGCCCCGTTCACCGCTCATTCCCTCTGGCGGCGGGTCGCTCGGGCCCTCCACGGGCTCCCCAAGCGCGGCGAAGGCGACAAGCCACGTGAAGACCTCGCCGATGACTTCTACCGCCAACACCTTCAAGACTTCGCCGAGAATCCCTTCGACGCGGTGCCGGAGCCGTTGCAGCCCCTCCTTACGACCCTGACCGCGCACACCCGCCGCGACGATGCAGTAGCCGTGGCTCTGAATTCCTGGATCGACAACCATGTGTCTGCCGAGCACGTGGATCCAAAACGGCTCGAACGGGATCGGCCGCTGCTGTGCTTGGTGCTCGAAGCGGCGATCTGGGCCGGTCACATCTCTGCCACCTTCTTCGAGATGGCGACGCAGTACCCGGCCATTCGGGAAAAGCTCGACCTGCCCGACGAGGAGACGTTCTGGGCTGACCAACCGCCACGTGACTACCGGCCGCTGGTGCCGGAAGCCCCGATGGGCAACATCCTTGCCCTGCGGTGGGCGGCCAGCCGCAACGGCGGGGCGTCGCTACAACTGCTCTGGGTGCATGGCGTCGGACGATGGCTCCTGCACCACGCCCACGACCTGCTCGCGGCGGACGGCGTCGACGGTCCCCACGTCATCTTGACGTCGGCGACGAGTTGGGCGCCCGGCTCCTCCTTCTATCACATCCCCATCCTGCCGACCGCGGTCCTGCTGCAACCCGACGATGACCGCGAAGCGTTGATGACCTCGAGCATGACCGTCCGCAACCCCAAGATCGGCACGGACCCCATCTTCGTGTCCGGGCGGCAGAGCACGGAACGCCACGATGCGCTGCGGCAGATGACCACGGCGTTGTGCCAGCCGGTCGGCGGACGCCATCGCAGCATCATGGACGAACTGCGCGCTCAGCTCCCGTTAGGCCGCCAACAAATACTCTTCGTCGTTCTGTCGGGAGCCGAAGCGCGGACCGTCGGCGACCACGTCAACAACCGCACCCAATTCCGCGCCAGAGTCGTCGTCCCCGACGCCGCCGAACCCGGTCGCGATGGCATCCTGCGCCGCATGGTGGGGTCCTTCGGCAAAGGGACCGACGACATCCTCGTCGCCGCCGAGATGTCGATCCAACGCGGCTACAACATCCTCAACTCCGCTGACACCGCCGCACTCGGCGCGGTCGTGTACCTCACACGGTCCCACCCACCGCCGTTCGACCTGGCATTCCCACTGTCGCTCATCAGCCAACTCGCCATGACACACCTGCAGAACCCACCGAGAGCCGACCTGTCCGTCGTCGGATATGTCGGCGTCCTCGTCTACCAACTGAGGGCCGAGGCCCGCAACATGTGGTTCGACGTCATCGGCCGCCCGGTCCAGTTCCGTGGCCTCGACCCGGCATACGTGCCCGCCTTCGTCGGCAACTTCCTGGTACCCATGAGCCAGACCATCGGGCGAACGATCCGCGGGAACCAGCCCACCATCGTGCAGCTGCGCGACGCTGCGTACGCGCCACGTCTGGCACGCGAAGACCCTGCCAAAGACACCAACGTGACCAGTATCGTCCTCGCCACCGATACGTTCCTCACCAAGCTGCTCGCCCCGCCCGGCTCGCGCGCCAGCGGTGATACACGCCGGCTGCATGCCATCAACATGGCCGTGTGGGGCCTCATGGGGCACCTCATCCGAACGAACGACCCTCTCGGCTCCCTACGGAAGGCAGACGATGACCGACCCGGCTCCTGACGACGAAAAGCCGAAAGCCCCGCGTAAACCCGTCGGTGACAACATGATCTTGACCGCGTTCACGGTCAGCGCCGGGACCGAGTGGCATCAGGAATGCCTTGTCGCCTCGATGCCGAGCAAGTGGGTCGACCGTTTCGATCAGGAATACCGCAAACAACCCCACGTCCGAGTGGGATGGTCGCTACCGACGCGGGGGCTGACTGAGCTGCTCAGCGGGGTCGACCCGGCGATTATCAACGTGCACTGGGACATGACCTCCGAGACGTTCCTCGTCGCGTTCGCCGGCGTCGACACCCAGGTCCTCACCGCGGCGATCGCCGCGTGGGCCACCACCGAGATCACGGCTGAGGTCGACTGGTTCGATGAACTCGATCATCGGCTCCTGACGTTCACCGAACGACGTTTCAATGTTCTCGAGCACACCACCCGACCGAACGGCACGGCCGCCGCAGCACCCCACGTCTTCCAGATGCTGCCCACCTTCCTGGCCAAACACATCGCCGACACCGGACTCACCCTGCTCGGGACACCACGGCAACTGATCCTCGGTCCGCCACAACGCGACAACCGGCGCGACGTCATCCTCTGGCCGCCCGTGAAGCTCGACACCGACGAGACCGGGCCGTGCCTCGCCACTGCGAAGATCACCATCCACGTCGAGACCGTGCCCAACCACCCACAGTTGCACGTCCACGCCGACCTCAGCATGAGTCGATTCCCTCTCTCACCCGTCACCTACGTTCCCGCTCGCGGCGACGGCCCACCCGGCGCGACTCTGTGGCTGCACGCCCCGCAGGGATTCCTGCGTGAACACGAACCGCACACCCTGCTCGCTGCGCCGATCCGACAGGTCTGGAAACGTGGTGAAGGCACACAATGGCAGTGGAAACCCGGCCTCGGCCGGGCGCTGGCCCACCTCACCCATCTCCCGTTCCCCGCACCAGACAAGGTGCTGGCCCAGCCGGCGACCGCCGCGGACGAAGGTGAGATCAGGGCCCTCGTCCTCTACAGCGAAGGCACCAAGAGCCAGGCAGCGGATACCGACGACCCCACGGACAATGCGGGAGCAACACAAAAGGCCAAGTCGCTCCTACACGCCGCCAAGAACGGATTTGTTCCCAGAGACCATCTCGAAGTCCATGAGCGGGTCGCCGAGCTCGTCGAGCCTCTCGGGATCACGCCGACCGGCAAGCAGGCACGCATCGGCTCGCGGGCGGCCCGGAGAATCAAACTCACGTTCGACGCCGACGCCCATTACATCCTTGAAGTATGGACGCACAACGCGCTGACCCGCGACGCGATCGTGGCGACCCTCGAACACCACTATCAACTTGACCGCACCGACGACAGCTCTGATCCGGCCACGGCGCGCTACTCAGGCGCGTTCGACATCACCATCCGGTTCATGGACGGAACCGACCTCGCCACCGGGATCCAACGCAAGACCGAGGACAAACGACCCGAGTCGACACTGCGGGGAGTTTTCGTCAACCAAATCGTTCGTCAGCTCGGAGACTGCACCGAGCCGATAGCCGCCATCCTCGAACTCGAGGACGACCGCCACTTCGCACGTGCCCGCCGCATCGACCCGAAAAAGTCGCTGAAGAAGGCATTCGCCCGCTCCGGGCGCCGCCTGCAATGCCTACGGCCGGCGAAACTTTTTAAGCCTCCCCAGACGTGGAAGTCCCGTCGGCCACCTCCCACGCCCTTCCCCGGCACCAACTATGGCCGAAGCACCATCCACCGATGCGCGGCGGCCATCGATGACGCACTCCGCCAACTCGGACGACTCGGCGAATACGAGATCCCCGCCGGGCTCCCCGACATGGAACACATCGGGATCTGGCTACACCACGACGGGAACGCCTGCATCCCCGTCGTCGTGAGGCACCGCCCTGGACGGCAACCGACCGCCGTCCTCGCCAGCGCGCCCAACGGCGGCAGCGGTGAGATCCTCTACCGCGACCTTCCCTATGCCCTCGCGACCGGCAAAGGCCGCATCGCAGCAGGCGACCGGCAGAAGGCGCTTGTCGCCCAGTTCCTCATCAACGTCCTCGGTATCGGCGACGCACCCGACACCCACGACAGAGTCGCCTTCGTACGCGCCGCCGGCTTCCGCAACTGGGGCTGGGACTGGCTCCAGGACAAACACATCACGCCCGACGCGCTTATCCGACCCGGCGTTGACCTCGCCAAGGAAGCGGCTACGCCAAGCCCGCTCACTCCCAAGGATTGCAAAGGGCTACGAGTCGTACGCATCCGCGACCGCAGTAGCACCATGGAAGTCGCCCGTGGTTTCGCCGCCGACTCCGATATTTATGCCGAACGGATCAGCGGACATTTCCGCTTCGGTGAACGTGTTTCTTACTCAATCAACCCACGGTCCGATCAGATGCAGACCCCATTGTCCATCACTAAGCTTGATCCGGATCTGCATGGCAACCTCACTGTGAACGCGGCCAACCCGGTTCCCCTAGAGCTGTGCGTGGCCTTCAAGCAGCCCGAGGACGACCCCGAAACCATCGCCGCCCTGGCCGCCCGACTCCGTCGCGCGCACGCTCACACAGTTCAGGACACCCGATACCCCAGCGTTCTGCACCTTTGCGGCCTTGCTGACGAGTACCTCTAACTGCTCCTCATGAGTGTCGACGGCAGGGATGCCATTGGGGAACTTGATCAGCCGTGACCACCGGCAAGGCTCAGGGTGAACCGAACTATCCACGCGGTCGAACATGCAATGAGCCCTCTCCGGCACCACGGGGTATGCCGGTATGGGTCCGTTTGCGTTACGGACCCGGACCCATGGCTGATCAATGGTCGGGGTCACGGGCGCGGTGGTGGGCGCTACACGCACCCGTGAGCAGCGCTGCATTGTGGCCGAGCGGGAGGCGGAGGCCCGGCGGTGGAACGGCGACGCCAAGAGGAGGAGCAGGTAATGCGGTAAGGGCAGGCCATGGCGTAGGCGCTTCGCGGGCACGAAGGACGGAGAACAGGGCTTACAGGGCTGCTGTCCGAAGATCCGGCCGTTCGGTCACAGTGCCGTCACCATTCGGTCACGTAGCGCGCCGGTGCTCGCGGTCTGTGTGCCGTTTCGGCACACTGTGACCGGAGTGGATCTGGGTGCAGGATGGGCGGAAGAGGGCAGAACGTCGAATGAGTGAGCTCCCGTCGCGCATCGGCCGGTACGCCGTCAGTCGGAAGCTCGGCAGGGGCGGTATGGGTGAGGTGTTCCTCGCCTACTCGTCGGCGGGTTCACCGGTGGCGGTGAAGGTGATCCGCAGCGACCGGTTGGATCCGGTGACACGGGCACGGTTCGAGCGTGAGGCCGCGATCGCCCGCACGGTGATCGGCACCAATCGCATCGCCCGGTTCCTGGAAGCGGACCCATATGCGGACCGCCCCTGGCTGGCGATGGAGTACGTCCCGGGTTACACCCTCAAAGAGTATATCCAGGAGCACGAAGTCCTGCCGGTCCCTCTGGTGGCCAGCCTAGGCGCGCTTGTCGTAGAAGGCCTGGAAGCGGTGCACAGCTCCGGCCTGCTGCACCGGGATCTGAAGCCGCAGAACGTTATTCTCGGCGTCGACGGTCCAATGATCATCGACTTCGGCTTGGCGGCGTTCGTCGACGCCTCGTCGTCGCATGACTCCTTATCGACAAGCGGGATGGTCATCGGCTCGGTGCACTGCATGCCACCTGAGCAGGCTGGCGGGAACCCCCGGGTCACCGCGGCGGCCGACGTCTACGCGCTAAGCACGGTTCTTCTCTACGCCGCGACCGAGCACTACCCATACGACGGGCCGACCTGGCAGGCGATCATCTGGCAGATCACAAACCCGAAGATCGAACCGGACCTGACCGGTGTCCCCACCCGTTTGCTCCCGCTCCTGCGAAAGATGCTGGCTTTCGAGGCCGAGGAACGTCCGACGATCGCTGAGGTTGCCGCCGCCTGTGCCGAGCTGCTGGCGGATGCCTCGATCAGCCCGGCTGATGCGCGGTTGGCGCTCATCAGCCGGACCGCGGGCCGCCATCCGGATCTGCGTGTAGGTCAGGTGCCGCCGCCGTCGATCGAGGCGAAGCTCGACGAGTTCGGTGCTCAGGGCGACGCGGAGGCGGACGGGCCACTCGATGTGCCGCCGGCGACTCCCGAGCCCGTGGAGGCGGAGGCCCCGCAGGAGAGCGCGGAACCGGCAGCATCTGAGCCGCCAGTTCGGCCTCGGGAACGTCCGGTGCGACGGCCCGCGTCCAGTCGGGTGGCGGCAGAGTTGCGAGCCGCCTACGCGGCCCAAGCGACTCTGTAGCAGGGTGTAGGGCGGTCGAAGAGCAGATCGAGGAGCGGGGCAAAGGGTGAGTGTCGAGGCCGAGACCATGACCGGCGATGGGCAGGTGCCGGCCGGTTTTCCGCCGGGGTCGCAGGTCCTCGTACGCGATGAGCAGTGGCTCGTCCGCAAGAGCACGTTCACCCGCCGCGACAAATGGATGATCGAGGTCACCGGGGTGTCACCGTTCGTCCGCGGGGTGGAGGCCGTCTTCTACCAGAGCCTCGACGACATCCAAATCCTTGACCCGCGCGAGACCAAGCTGGTGGCGGACGACTCGGCAAATCATCGGCGGGCCCGGCTGTTCCTGGAGGCGGTGTTGCGCAAGACCGCGCTGCCGCAGACCGAGCACGGGCTCGCACTCGCGGACGGATTTCTGATGCACCCGCAGGTGCACCAGCTGCGGCCGGCTGAGCTGGCGCTGTCGATGAAGAACCCGCAGCCGCGGGTTCTGATCGCGGACGTGGTCGGCCTGGGCAAGACCCTGGAGATCGGCATCTTGCTGGCCGAGCTGATCCGCCGGGGTCGTGGCGAGCGGATCCTTGTGGTGACGCCGCAGCACATCCTGGAGCAGTTCCAGCGGGAGATCTGGACCCGGTTCGCGATTCCCCTGGTTAGGCTGGACTCGACCGGTATCCAGCGGGTGCAGCGGGAGATCCCGGCGGGCCGGAACCCGTTCGCGTACTTCAAGCGGGCGATCATCTCGGTGGACACGTTGAAGAGCGCCGTCTATGCCCATCACCTGGAGCAGACCGACTGGGACGCCGTCGTGATCGACGAGTCGCACAACCTGGTCAACCGGGGCACCCAGAACAACGAGCTGGCCCGGCTGCTCGCCCGTAAGACCGACGCGCTGATCCTCGCTTCGGCCACGCCGCACAACGGGCGGGCGGAGTCGTTCGCCGAGCTGATCCGCATGCTCGACGAGGCCGCGATCGCCGACCCGACCAACTACGAAGTCGAGAAGCTCGAACACCTCTACATCCGAAGGACGAAGACCTCACCGGAGGTACGGGACTCACTGACCGGTTCCTGGCCGGACCGGGGGCCGTCAACACCGGTGCATGTCCCGGCCGGTGCGACCGAGACCGCGGTCTTCGCGGAACTGATCAAGCGATGGATTCCGATCGAGGGCGGCACTTCGGTCAGCACCGCCCAGTTGGTGCCGTATCAGCTGCTCAAGTCGTTTCTTTCCTCGCATCGCGCGCTGCTGGCGACCGTCCGGACCCGGTTGAAAACCATCGACACCTCGCTGGCCGAGAAACCTGGTGACCAGGCGCGTCTCGCGGAGCGGAAAGCGCTCGCGACCCTGCAGGAGCTGACGAAGCGAATCCGGGACGACGACGTATCGAAATTGACCGCGCTGGTGTCTCAACTGCGCGAACTCGGCGTAGGGCCGGGCTCGGACACCCGGGTCGTGATCTTCTCGGAACGTATTCCGACGCTGACCTGGCTGGCCGAGGCTGTTCCGGCAGCGCTGGGATTTCCGATGACCGCTGAGGCGTCCGATCGCAAGCCGTGGACGGTATTCGGCGGCGCCGTGCAGGTCATGCACGGCGAGTCTTCCTCAGATGAGGAGCAGCAGCGCATCGTTGAAATGTTCGGCCTGCATGATGCTCCGGTCCGGATGCTGTTCACCGGCGATATCGCCTCCGAGGGCGTCAACCTCCACCAGCAGTGCCACATCCTGATCCACTACGACCTGCCGTGGTCGCTGATCCGGATCGAGCAGCGCAACGGCCGCATCGACCGGTACGGGCAGAAGCACTCGCCGCAGTTCCGAGCCCTGGTGCTCACCAGCGACCTGCCGTGGCGTACCGACCCGGAGTCCGGCGCGGCACGCACCCTGGACGACCGCCTGGTCGGTGAGAAGCTGCTCGCGCGTGAGGCCGAGGCCCACAAGATCGAGGGCTCCGCGGAGGCCGTGACCGGGCTGTACCGGGCGCAGGAGGAAGAGGACCGGCTGATCAAGGACCTGGTCGCCGGCCGGACCGTCGAGCAGTCGATTAAGAAGTCCCGGGCCGGCCGGGCCGGTTTCCTCGCCAAGCTCGTCGGCCAAGTCGGCGCGGTCCCGGAGCGCAAGGAAGTCCTCAAAGCGAAGGTGCTGACGCTCTTCTCCTCGACCGCGGACTACTTCGACGAAGGGCTGCGGCAGATCTGCCGCCCCAATCCCGAGGATCAGCTGTCGCTGTACCGCGACGACAACGGGACCATCGCGTTCGAGCCGCCGGCTGATCTGCTGTACCGGTTGCGGTCGCTTCCTCGGTCGTACCTGAAGGAGCAGCAGATCCTGCCGGGGCCGGACTCACCCGGCCGGCTACGGATCACCTTCTCCAAGGATCTCGCCGACACCCGGTTGACGGCGGCGCGGGAGAGTTCGGACTCGCAGTGGCCGACGGTCTCCTACGTGACCGACGTACATCCGGTGCTGGACTGGCTCACCGACAAGGTGCTCGTCGAGGTCGGCCGGCACGAGGCGCCGGTCCTGGCCGCGGCCGTGGCCGAACCGGTCCTCCTTGTGCAGGGCATCGCGTCGAACCGGCTCGGCCGGCCGACGATCGTCAAGTGGATGGCGGTCACCGGCCTGCCCGACGACCCCGAGACCAAGGAACTGACTCCTGAGCTGCTGGCCGAGTACGGTCTCGGGCCGCGGATGCCGGCCCGCGCGGTACCGAGCGATCTGGACGGGCTGACGAAGCTGGTGCCGGACGCGATCGAGGAGGCCCGCCGCTACTTCGGCGAGATCGAGGGCGGCTACCGCGCCGGTATCAAGCGGACCCTGGAGCCGTACCGGGACAAGGTCAGCAGGTGGAAGCAGGAAGCGCTGTTCGCCGGTTCGCGCCCGGATCACCGGCATGTCGACAGCACAGCTGAACGCCTGATGCAGCTGGTGGCGTCGCTGGAATCGGTCGGGGCGCCGATGCTGCGCTTGCTGGCAGTGCTGGAACCGCTCGCTGACGGGGTGAAGGGAACACACCGATGAGCCGCGACTACGACTCACTCACCAACCGGGGCGAATACCTCTCCGCGCACTACATGGCCGAGGACCTGGACGCCGACCTGCGGAAAGGGATCTTCGCGGTCTGGACCGGTCGCGAAGGCGACGAGAACGACCACCGGCGTACGCCGCGCGAGTTGATCCGTGGCCTGCGTGGCAGCTACCTCGGCGAGGACGGCCGGCTCTACTTCGCCGGCGCGGTCGAGACCGACGGCGACGGCCCGATCCGCTTGGCCACCTACGACAACCCGGAGTGGCGCAAGCGCCTGACCGAGTGGCACCAGGAGGTGCTGCGGGCGCTCGGCTTCGAGCCCGCACCGGTCGAACTGGTCGCGCACCGGGCTGGCCGCGACCACACCGTCGCCGTTGCGCTGCACACCGACGGGATCATCGCGCTGGACTGTGGCTGGACCGGCAACGCCGACGCGGCCCTCGACCCGAACGGCGCCGGCCGCCTGCTGCATCCTCTGCACGTCAGCGGATCCGAGAAGTACGAAAGCGGTGCCGCGCTCGCATCATGGCTGTTCCAGAGTGAGATCGGCGGCCCCGGCGGCACCCACCCGCGGTTCGTCCTGCTGCTGCACGGTGGCGTGATCATCCTCGCCGACCGCGGCACCTGGGCCGAGGGACGCTACCTCGCCGCGAACCTCGACACCGCATTGGAACGTTACGACCGGACCCAGACCGGCGAACTGGCAACCATCGCCGCCCTGTTCAGCCGGGACATGCTGCGCCCCGGCGAGAACGATCCGACCCGCCGGATCGACGTCCTGCTGAAGAACTCCAGCACAAACGCCGTGGGCGTCTCCAAGGAGCTGCGGCACGGCCTTCAACGCTCGGTCGAGATCCTCGCCAACGAGGTCCTGCACCGTATGGCGGAGCCGGCCAACAACGTACGCCCGGAGGACATCGAAAGCCCGAAGCTGCCGTTCGCCCGGGAACTGACCCGCGAGTGCCTGCGCTACCTCTATCGGGTCCTCTTCCTGCTCTACGCCGAGGCCCGGCCCGAGCTAGGCATCCTGCCGACCGACGACGGCAGCTACGAGAGCGGCTACTCGATGGCCCGGCTGCGGGAGCTGTGCGCGCTCGACGAGGAACTCGTCGAGGAGGAGTCGAGGAACGGCTTCCATCTGTACGCGTCCCTCGACCTGCTGTTCAACAAGGTCAACTTCGGGCATCGGATCTACGGTACGGAGCCCGACGACGACCTTCCCGGCGACGATGAGGAGACCCGCCGGGAGAAAGCTGAACGGCGCAGTGAGGATCACGGGCTGCGTTTCGAAGCGCTTCGCAGCACCCTGCTGGAACCCGGCGCCATCCGACTGATCGGCACACGCACCCTCGACCCGCGCAGCGACGAGGACGAGGACCCGCGCTGGCTGGACCTGCGGCCCCGCAATGCTGCCCTGCACGAGGTGTTGCGCCTGCTCACCATGAAGCAGGGTAAGAAGGGCGAGCGTGGTGGCTTCGTCTCCTACCGCAACCTCGGCATCAACCAGCTCGGTGCCGTCTACGAGGGTTTGATGTCGTACGCCGGTGTGATCGCCGACGAGGAGCTCTGCGAGGTCGCCCGCGAGGGCAACCCGGAAGAGGGTTCGTGGCTGGTGCCCGCCCACCGCCAGCAGGACTACCCGGACGAGACGCTGGTGCGCTACGACGAGGCCGACGCGCGGCGCGGTCTGCGCGGCGTCAAGAAGTACCCGAAGGGATCGTTCGTCTATCGGCTGTCTGGCCGCGAGCGTGAGACCTCCGCTTCGTACTACACGCCGGAATCACTGACGAAGGTCACCGTCGAGCTGGCGCTCAAAGAACGCCTCGACCAGGAACGCAACGCCGACGGCAACCCAATCAAAACCCGGGCAGCAGAGCTGTTGTCCTACCGGCTCTGCGAGCCGGCGCTCGGCTCCGGCGCGTTCCTGAACGAGGCCATCAACCAGGTCGCCGAGGAATACCTTCGCCGCCGGCAAGACGAGCTGGGGCGCTCCATCCCGTCCGGGCAAGTTCTCACCGAAAAACAGCGGGTCAAGGCCTACATCGCCCTGCACAACGCGTACGGCGTTGACCTCAACCCGACCGGCGTCGAACTGGCCGAGGTGTCGCTCTGGCTCAACACCATGCACCCCGGCATGCTCGCGCCCTGGTTCGGCTTGCACCTGCGGCGCGGCAACTCGCTCATCGGCGCCCGCCGCGCGGTCTACGCCGCCGAAGACGTCTGCTCCACCGCCAAGGAATGGCTCAAGGCCAAGGGAACCCTGGCCCCGACGCCGCTGCCAATGCGCGACGAGGACGGCAACTCTCAGCCCCTACCAGCAGACGCCGTGCACCAGTTCCTGCTTCCCACCCCAGGCTGGGCGGCCGTCGCCGGCAACACCGAGGCGAAGCAACTGTCCACCGACCAGAACAAGAAGCTCGCCGACTGGAAGAAGGGCATCCTCCAACGGCCGACGAGGAACACCTCCCATCTCAAGGCGGACGGCACCCCGAAGCTCGTCGCCCGCACCCAACAGCCCCAACTGGAGAAGCCCTCCCAGTTCACCCGGCTGCGCGACGCCGCCCGACGCGCAGAGTTCCTCTGGGCCGCGGTCGTCAAGCGGATGGACATGTCAGAGCGCAACATCGCCAGGCGGATTCCGATCTGGGGTGCCGGGCGGGAAGAATCCGAGTACGGCTTCCTGCACCTGCCAGAACGCTCTACCTCCAAGGAGAAGGTGCTCCAAGACCTCTTCGAGGCGGTCGACACCCCGTACTGGCGGCTGAAGCTTGTCATGGATGCGTGGTGCGCTCTCTGGTATTGGCCGGCCGATCAGGCCGGGATTCTAAACGGCAGCGACGAGGAGTATGAGGTCAGCGGCAGCATCACCCACAACAGCCTCGCCAGCTTGATCGACACCACAGTTCCGGGCACCGAACCATCCGCCGATCTGCTGCAGCAGGAAACGAACCCTACGATGCAGCCCTCGGTGCCGACTGCCCGGCCCATGATCGCGCGGCCGATGACGCTCTTCGCGATGCACGGCGATCAGACGGCCTTCGACGACCTCGGATGGGGACTGGAACCCGAGTCGGCACCAGTGCCGCAACAACCATCGAAGAAGGCAGCGAAGAAGGTCCCGAAGTCCTCGGCACCGTCGCTGCGCCGTGTCATCCCCCTGAAAAACCTCGACGATTGGCTGGACTTCCTCGAAGCGGTCCTCGGCACCGCCGACATCCCGCAGGACAGCTTCCTTGACGCATACGAAGATCTCGACGAGCTGAAGAAGTTCGAGGAACTCCTGCCCCAGTTCATGGGCATGGACACCAAACCGCCAGAAGATCGGTTCCCGTGGCTGCGGGTCGTCCGGGACATCGCCGACCGGCAGGGCTTCCTCCACTGGGAGCTGGAGTTCGCGCTCGTCTTCGCCAAACGAAGTGGCTTCGACCTCCAGGTCGGCAACCCGCCCTGGGTTCGACCCCGCTGGGACTTCGATGCGGTGATGGCCGAGTACGAGCCCTGGTTCGAACTCGCTGACCGGCCATCCGAGTCCGACAAGGAACGCCGGCGCCGCGATCTACTCACGAAGCCGGACATCAAGGCATTCGTTCTCGACGAATTGACCAACAACAGCGCGATGGTGGCGCTCCTCGGGGCACCCCAGATGTACCCGCTGCTTACCGGTACTCAGCCGGATCTCTACCGGGCGTTCATGTGCCAAGTCTGGGCGCACACGTCTCAGCGGGGCACCGCCGGCATGCTGCATCCGGACACTCACTTCGCCGGAGAGAAGGAAGGGCCTCTGCGAGCCGCCGCGTATCACAGGCTTCGCATCCACGGCGACTTCGTCAACGCCGGTCAGCGCTTCTTCCCCGAGCCGGTTGGCCACACCGCCCACTTCGGCGTCCACATCTACGGACACACTAAGCCAATCGAGTTCGACCACCTGTCGTGGCTGGTGTCGGCCGACGCCCTACGGCTCTCCGGCGATCACGACGGTTCCGGGGACGTTCCTGGCATCCGTTTCATGAATCGCGAGTTCGACGAGCGACCTCACCGGAGCCGGGTCGTGACCGTGGACGAGGAGGTCCTTGCCGTCTGGCGAAGGCTCGTCGACGAGGAACATCGACCACTCAGCCAGGCGCGTCTGCTGTTCCCGGTGAGTACCGCCGAGGCATCGGCGATCGAAGCCCTCGCCACTTACCCTCACCGGCTCGGCTTCAACAGCCCACAGATTTCGTCCGGCCTCCACGAGTCCGGAGCTAAAAGGGCGAATCTGATCGACTACAACCGGCCGGACCCGAACACAGGGAAGGAATACCAGCCAGCTGATTGGAGCGAGATCGTCCTGAAGGGAACGCAGCTGAGCGTAGCCACTCCCGTATTCAAGCGGCACGATGCGAACAGCAACGACCCTTACGGCGCAGACTTGGTCGGACTGCCGTCGGACTTCGTTCCGGACACTGCATACGTCGTCGTTCCAGGTCGCAAGAAGGCATATCGTGAAGCCCACGACCGGTGGATCGATCACGTCGAGTTGACGCGGCTTCGCTCGGACACGGAGGCGGTCGGTGACGCACGGGCACTGATCGCCGAGGTGGAGAACGTCCCAGAGTCGGACGTCGACCCGGAGAAGATCGACGCCATCTTGATCCAGAGGGCCCGTCGACCTTACGTCGAGTTCCACCGGCTGGTCTGGAGACGCCAGGTAGCTCCGAACACCGAGCGCGCTCTCTACGCTGCGTTGGTTCCGCCGGGCCCAACGCATGTCGACAACGTGCAGAGCATGACGGTGGCATGTAATCGCAGTACCGCACTGGTCGCTGGTTTCTGGGCTTCCCTACCGCTTGACTATTTGCTCCGAGCAACCGGGAATGGACACCTCCATGTTTCGGTTGCCCGAGCACTGCCAACGCCAGATGATGATCATCCGCTCACCGCAGCACTTCTACTTCGCACTCTAAGGCTCAACTGCCTCACCTCTGTGTACTCCGACCTTTGGTCTGAGCTCTTCGATACGCAGTGGCGCTCGGCAGAGATTTGGGCCTGCGAATGGCCGGGACTACCCGGGTTGTCCGACGTCGGTCGGGGATGGCAACCTGAGACGCCGCTACGAAGCGAGCGTGCGCGACGGGCGGCTCTGGTCGAGATCGATGCCCTTGTGGCCGTCTGGCTGGGTATGAGCGCCGACGCGCTTGTCGCCGCCTACCGGGGTCGTTTCCCGGTGCTCCAGAAGTACGAAGCGGTGACCTGGTTTGACGCTGACGGATGGAAGCTCGCTGGCAACGCCCGGACGATCGGCCAACGACAGACGAAGGCGACCTGGGCGCAGTTCGAGGCGTACCAGAATGACAACGCCGTGCCGAAGACTGTCGCACCGCCGGAGGGCTTCACCCCGCCGTTCTACAAGGCGGACCGGATAGCCGAGATGGAAGCGGCACACAAGGTATTCCAGGCTCGGCTGGATACGGCGATTGCTCGTGGTGAGTGGGACCCGGTTACTCGGAAGGCGGCAACGCAGTGAGGCCGACCCTGGAGGCGCGCGGGCTGAAGGAGAGCCTGCTTCAGTACCTGTCGACTACGTACGCGCTGGCGGATGAGGGTACCCGTGAGGCGCTGCACCGCTTTCTCGGCAACGAGACGGCGGGCATGTTTCGCGGCCCGTTCCTCCGGATCAGGACGCCGTTCACCACCGCCGCCCCGGGTTGGGAGCAGCACCTGGAATGGCGTCGGGAGGGCTGGACCCCGTACGCCCATCAGGCTCGGGCTTTCGCCCGGTTGAGCTCGGCGAACGGGCATGTGCCAGAGCCGACGCTGGTCACCACGGGGACGGGCTCCGGTAAGACGGAGTCGTTCCTCTACCCGATCCTCGATCACTGTCGCCGGGAGAGGGAGGCCGGGCGGTCCGGGGTGAAGGCGCTGCTGCTGTATCCGATGAACGCGCTGGCCACCGACCAGGCACAGCGGATCAACGAGCTGCTTCTCGGGCACCGCGAAGAGCTGGGAACCCTGACGGCCGGCCTCTACATCGGCGATCGGGCCGCGATCCAGTACGAGCGGGTTTACACCCGTCGGCAGGACATGCAGCTGACTCCGCCAGACATTCTGATCACCAACTACAAGATGCTCGACCTGCTGCTCCAGAGGGTCGACGACGCCCCGCTGTGGCAGGACGCCGACCTTCGGTACGTGGTGGTGGATGAGTTCCACACCTACGACGGAGCGCAGGGTACCGACGTCGCGATGCTGCTGCGCCGGCTCGCCTCAGTCGTGGGTGCCGGCGAGGAGGGTAGCCCGCTGGGCCGGATTTGCCCGGTGGCTACCTCGGCGACGCTCGCCTCGGCGTCCGACGAGCGTGGCACCAAGGACCTGCTGAAGGTCGCGACCGCGGTGTTCGGCACCGAGTTCACCGCTGAGGCGATCGTCGGCGAGGACAGGCTCAGCATCGACGAGTTCATCCCGCTCCGCGATATCGGGGAGCTGCCGGACGAGGGCGTGATCCTGCCGACCCCGACGCCGGACGAGCTGCTCGCTCTGCCGGACCCGACCAGTGGCGACGAGGCGCTCCTGTTGCTGGCGCATGCGGTGACCGGTGTCGAGGATCTGGATCAGATCGAGCTTGGAAGGCGACTCAAACGGCACTTGTTCACCAAGGCGCTGCTTCTGGCTCTCGAGGGCGATGTGAAGAGCGGCCCGGATGTGCTGCGGCTGATGTGGCGTGCTGGTGCGCAGAGCTGGTCGTCGGCAATCACCCGGCAGCCTGAGAAAGCTGCTGCCGCGCTCGCCAGGTTCGTGGCGCTGCTCTCGTACGCCCGTGATCCTGATTCTTCGCCTGGTGAGCTCCGGCCGTTCGTGCACGTGGAGGTGCACCAGTGGGCTCGGGCGGTGACCCGGCTGTTGCGCGGGGTGTTGCCGTGGCCGAAGGCGGAGTTCCGGTGGGACGTCGCCGGCACCCGGGATCTCGGCACCGATCCGGGCGTGGTGACCGTGCCCGTGACCACCGCTACCGCCGGGCAGACCGCAAACCTGTTCCTGCCGGCGGTTTACTGCCGGGACTGTGGTCGTTCCGGGTGGGCGGTCTTCTCGCCGGAGAGCGACGACTGGGACGTCCAGTTCGACAGTTACAAGATCCGTCGGGCCTCGACCGGGCAGGACAAGGTCCGGGTCCGCTATCTGATTGCGGCCACCGACCGGGAGGCCGCCGAGGGCGCCGGCCGCAACACCATGCAGGACGCCGGCCAACGTGTCGGAGCTCCGTCGGCGGCACAGGGTTCTGGTGGGACGCTGATGGTGCTGGATGCCGTCCGGCAGCGGCTGCGGCCACCAGATCCGGCCTCCGACTTCAACGGGGACGGGCAGCCTGCTCTGACCGCGCGGGATTCGACTTTCCTGCTGGTCAACCTTGGTTCGACGGCGAACACGGCTGCGGCGGAGGACTGGTGCCCGGCGTGCGGTGAGCGCAACGCCATCCGCTTCCTCGGCACCGGTGCGGCCGCTCTGGCTGCAGCGGCGATCACGCAACTGTTCACCGCCGGCGAGCTGGACAAGGGGGCGTTCGAGGACAAGACCCTCATGTTCAACGACTCGGTCCAGGACGCGGCGCACCGGGCCGGGTTCGTGGCGAACCGGTCGTACACGTTCTCGCTGCGGGCGTTGCTCGCCGCGCACCTACGGCAGGAGTCCGGTACCGCGCTGCACGACCTGATCGCCGATGTGGTGTCGGCGACGACCGATCCGCAGACCCTGGCCGCGGTCGTACCTCCGGATCTGCACGGTCTGCTCGGTGTCGACCGGTTGCTGTCCGGGCGCGGGCGAAGCGGTGACCTGGCCACCTGGCAGCTGATCGGGCAGCGGCTGACGTTCGAGACACTGATGGAATTCGGGTTCCGCTCTCGGAGAGGCCGCACCCTGGAGCTCACCCGCACCGCGGCGGCGCATGTCCGCATCGCTGATCCGGCAGCCATCACGGCGATGGTCAAGGAGATCCACCTCGATCTGGGTCGGGACGGCCTGCCGACCATGGAGGTCGAAGACGCCACCTACCTGGGGTTCGTCCGGGTCTTCCTGGAACGGCTCCGCAGCCGCGGCGCGGTCTCGCACAAGTGGCTGAGCAAATACATCGACGAGTCCGGCACCAGCCGGTACTTCATCTGGGGACAGCGCCCGCAGGGCATGCGAGCCTTCCCGAACCGGGTCGCGGCGCCGAAGTTCCTGCTCGCAGCGCCGAAGAGCGGCAGCGACTTCGACGTGGCCTCCGGCCGGCTGTCCTGGTACGAACGGTGGGCGGGACGCACCCTCGGGCTGTCACGGGAGATCATTCCCGATTTCTGGTACCGGCTGCTGCCCGAGCTGACCTCGGCCGGGCTGCTGTCCGTCCGTACTCCAAATGATTCCTCCGCCCGCATCTACGGCCTACAGCCGGGCAATGTCGAAGCTCTGCTGCTCGACGACAGCCAGGTGCGGGAGGCTTTCGTACGCTGCCCGGTCTGTTTCTGGGAGCAGACGGTGCATCCGTCGCTGCTTGAACAGTGGCACGGCCAGCGGTGCCCGGCCTATCGGTGCCGCAGCGGTCGCCTGATCGCCGGGAACCGGCCGGTGGAGCTCGGACGCCACCAACGCGACCGTGACTACACCCAGGACTACTACCGCCGGCTCTACCGGCAGGCGGGCACGTATCAGGTGAACACCGCCGAGCACACCGGGATGCTCACCCGCCAGCAGCGGGAACGGGTCGAGCAGGCATTCAAGCAGGGCCGCAAGCCGGACACGACGGGTGTGGTGGCGTTCAAGAACCCGAACGTCCTGTCCTGCACGCCAACGCTGGAGATGGGCATCGACATCGGAGACCTCTCCGCGGTTGTGCTCGCCGCGCTGCCTCGCCGACCAGCGGGCTACGCCCAGCAGACCGGACGCGCCGGGCGGCGTACCGGCAACGCGTTCCTGCTGACCATCGCCGACCGTTCCCGGCGTGACCTTTACTTCCTGGACCAGCCGAAGGAACTCATCGCCGGGACGATCGTGCCGCCCGGCTGCTATTTGTCCGCGGTAGAGATCCTGCGCCGACAGTACCTCGCGCACCTTCTGGACCTGGCCTCGGCTGGCCGTTTGACCCGTCCCGACGGCGTCGTTTTACGGGCGCTGCCAGACCGGGTGAACGCGCTGTTCGGGCCGTCCGGGTATCTCGTCGACCTGATCGAGGTCGCCGTCACCCAAGCTGCCGAACTCGTGGAGGTTTTCCTCCGGCTGTTTCCCCGCGACGACGGCGCCGACCTGTTGCCACGCGGTGTCACCGACGATGCGCGAAGCGATCTCATCGAGTACGCCACACACGGCCTGCGGGCGGCGCTGGAAGAGGCCGAGCGGGAGTGGCGACGCCAGGACGAAGGGTTGCGGGGCCGGATCCGGAGGATCAGCGAGGCCTACGACGAGCTGCATGACTCCGACCCTGACGAGGCGGATGAGAAGGCGATGCTGGATGCCGAGCGGCGGGCGCTCGGCAAACGGTTGATGGACCTCGGCAACACGACGGCGCAGGGCGCGTTGTGCGATCTGGGCCTGCTGCCCAACTACGCCTTGGTCGACACCGTTACGACACTCAACGCCACGCTGTACGGCCCAGATGGGGTGAACCCCAAGGACGGCAAGACGCCCCGATACAAGTCGAAACCAGTGAGCTACCAGCGGCCCCGCCGATACGCCCTGGAGGAGTTCGCCCCAGGCAACACCTTCTACGTCAACGGCTACCGCCACCAGATCACCGGCATCGACATCATCACGTCCGGCCGGCCCGAGTGGCATCATTGGCGCGTCTGCCCAGGCTGCGGATACATCCGTACCGAAGACGCCGTGCACGACCGGTCTGCCTGCCCCCGCTGCGACAGCACCTACATCGCCGACGACGGCTGCCTCTTCCAGATCGTCGAACCGTCGACCGTGACCTCGCGCGACCTGCGGGAAGATGCCCGAATCCGGGACGACAAGGACGAACGCGACCGCCGCTTCTACACGGTCGTCGACGCGGTCGACTTCCCCGACGACGAGATCGCCCCCGGGTCGTGGCGGCACGCGCACCAGACCTTCGGCGTCGACTACTGCCGGCGCGCGATGATCCGACGCATCAACGTCGGGCCGGCCCGCTACGACGCCCCGCCGAGGGACGACTTCGCCGGGCACACCGTACGCATCAACCCGTTCCATGTCTGCACCGGATGCGGGGCGACCAGTGCGGACGGCCAGCCGGTCTTCAAAGTCGAACCGGATGCGCTCACCTCCTCCCAGACGCGCAACCCGCAGCTGAAGAATCACCGGCCGTGGTGCCCGCTACGCCGCGGCAAGCCGGACAACATCACGCAGGAGCCGGTCCTGCTCGCCCACCAGCTGCGGACCGAAGCGCTGCGCATCCTGCTCCCCGCCGCGGCTGCCGACGTCGACACCCGGGTGCACTCCTTCCGAGCCGCGCTGCGGATGGGCGTGGACCTGCACTTCGGCGGCGACCCGCAACACCTGGACACCACGATCGCCTCGATGCCGGATCAGGCGAGCGGGGAACGCCGCTGGTTCCTGGTTCTCTACGACCGTCTTCCCGGCGGCACCGGTTACCTGGACCGGCTCACCGAGGCCGAGGATTTCCAGAAGGTGCTCCTGAAGGCGCACACCGCGCTGCTCGACTGCAAGTGCAAGGACGAGCAGCGCCGGGCCTGCCATCGCTGCCTGCACCGGTACACCCCGGAGGCGCAGCAGGACCTCGTCTCCCGCAACACTGCGATCCGGATGATCAGCTCGCTGCTGTTCGACGACGACGGGTGGGCGACCGAACCGGTCGCCAACACCCGGAGGATTGGACTAGACGGCCAGCTCGAATCCGACCTCGAACAACGCTTCCTCGACCTCATGCGCAACTGGGTGTCGGTGACCGACGACGTCTCGCTCGACGAGGACGGCCACGCCAGCGGGCACCTGCGCTTCGCCCGTGGCACCGACTTGGTCCACTGGCGGATGACCGCCCAGCAGCAGCTACGCCGGACCAGGACCGACTTCACCTTCACCCGAATAGACGGTCCCAGCCAGAGCGTCACCGTCTACCTGGAGGGCTTCCGGTTCCACGCCACCCCTGAGCACAACCGCATCGCGCGGGATTCTCGACAGCGGACCGCTTTGCGCGCCGAGGGCCACCGCGTCTTCCAGGTCACCTGGTCCGACATCGAGCTGTTCGAGCAGCGGCCGACCTCCGCCCGGCCGGTCTGGCCGCCGTACTCGGGAACGGCGCAAGAGCAGGCCAAAGACGCTTACGAGGAGTTCGACGGCAACCGGGCTCAGCTGACCGGCATGGTCTACGCCAACCCGGTGAACTCTCTGATCTCCTACCTGCGAGACCCTGACGAACGGCGGTGGGCCTCAGCGACGGGCGCCATGGTAACCGGGCTGCTGGCAGAGCCAGGAACCGCTCTACTCACGGCGACGACCGATCGTCGGGAACTGGTCCGTACGCTTCGTGCAGAACTTACCGGGCTCACCGCTGACCAGCCCGAACAGTCCCCGCCCGCCGGAGACCCGGAGGCCACGCTGCACGTCTTCCGGGCGCACGATCAGTCCGGGCTACCGATCATCGGTACCCTCGACGCCGATGATCCGGACCACCCGCGCTGGACGGTGCTCGCGGCCCTCGACGACCGTGACGCCGCGCTCACCGACGATGCCCACTGGCAGCGCTGGCGCTCGTGGCTCTACTGGACGAACCTCACCCAGTTCCTCGCGCACGCCGGCGGCGACGGAGTTCAGCTCGCCTACAGCACCGCCGCCGACCTCGACCTAGACACCCTCGTCGTGTGCGGCGGCGTCGGTGAACTCGACTCGCTAACCGGCCCGCCGGCGCCGAAGCCACCAATCAGCGTCGACGAAACCGCTGCGGCGACATCCGGGCCGCGGGACCAGCAGTGGGACGACGAGATCCTGGAGATCCTCGACGACGAGCCGGAACGCGGCGGTGTCCTCGGTGTCCTCGCTCGCAGCCTGGCCGACCGGGGCAAACGCGCACCCGTGTTCGGCTACGAACTCGGCACCGGCCGCTGGCAGGTGGACTTCGCCTGGGTCCGGCCGAATTTCAAGATCGCAGTAGTGGCCATGCACGGTGACGACACCGACGCACGCCACCGGGACGAGGCCTACGCCAAGGAAGGCTGGACGATGCGAACCGCGGCTGAATGGCTACAACATCTCGACGAACTCGAAGACCTGCTGCCCGAAATGGAAGACTCCGAATCATGACCGCGCGACTCAGCCTGCACTACAAGGCCGAGGAAGAGCTTTATAAGCTCGACCGGACGGTCAAGGGTCTGTTCTACGACTTCTGCCACCGCTTCCGGAAGAATCCGGACCAGCCCGGTCTGGACTTGAAGAAGCTCAAGGGCGACTCCCGCATCCACCGGGCCAAGATCAATCAGTCATACCGGGCGCTGCTGATCCCGGTAGAGACCGACGACCCGGGCCGCCAGCACTGGCTGATCATCGCGGTCCGGCACCGCAAGGACGTGTACGACGAACTCCAGGTCGCCGTCAACCGGGTCACCGGAGAGCTGGAGTTCGTCGACCTCGCGGTGATGGGCGACAGCTCCCTACGGCGTGCCGGAATCACACTCACACCGGCCGAGCCCGACACCACGCCTGCGCCGGCCACAGCGCCATCGGTCGAGCCGGAGCCGGTCCGTCCGCCTCTGCTCGGTACCTACACGTCCGACCAGCTCCGCGAACTCGGCGTCGCCGATCAGCTCATCGACTTGGCCTTGGCCGTCACCACCGACGAGGAACTCGACAGGCTCGTCTCCGGCGCACCACTGCTGTCCAAAGACGTGCTTTACGGGCTCGCCGCCGGAATGAGCCTCGACTCGGTGCTCGAAGAGGTGACCCGCCCAGTAAAGCTGCCCACCGAGCCGGACCTCACCGACATCTCCACCGCAGTCAGCCGTACCAACGTCTCGTCGGTCGACGACGATGTGCAGGCCGCCCTCGCCGAGGGAAGCTTCCGCACCTGGAAGCTCTACCTGCACCCGACCCAGGACAACATCGCCCGGCGCGACTACACGGGCCCGGTCCGGGTCTCCGGTGGTCCCGGCACCGGCAAGACCGTCGTCGCGCTGCACCACGTCAAACACCTCGCCGAGCAGCTGACCGACGGTGGTGTGCAGATCCTGCTCACCACCTTCACCGCCAACCTCGCCGCCGATTTGCGGCTCCGCCTCACCTCCCTGATCAGCGATCAGAAACTGCTGGCCCGGGTCGACGTCCTGCACATCGACCAGCTCGCCGCCCGTGTCATTGGCGAGAACACCGACCAGCGCAACCGCCGAAAGCGGATCAGTGATCAGGCGGCCACGACCGAGATGCGGCAACTGCTAGGCGAACTCGACGAACAGCGCTGGGAGGCAGACTTCCTACTCGACGAGTGGGAGCAAGTCATCCTCGGCCAGGCGCTACGGAGCCGGTCCGACTACTTCAGCGCCCGGCGCGGCGGGCGAGGCCGCGCACTCACCCGGCCGGAACGCAGCCAGGTCTGGAAGCTCATCGAGCAATTCGCCGCCCGCCTGGACAAGCTCGGCGTCGAGACCTGGGGCCAGGCCGCTGAACGCGCCGCCCGCTTCGAGATCGAACGTGCTGCCACAGCGGAGCGTTACCAGCCATCGCCTCCCACCATCGACGACAGTTCCGGCTCACGGCCCGCCCCATACCGGTACAAGCACGTCGTCGTCGACGAAGCCCAGGACCTCCGTGCCGCTCACTGGAAAATGCTGCGCGCCATGGTCCAGCCGGGCCCGAACGACCTCTTCATCGCCGGCGACACCCACCAGCGGATCTATGACCACCAGGTCTCCCTGGGTGCTCTAGGCATCAACATCCGAGGCCGCTCACGGCGGCTGACCCTCAGCTACCGCACCACCCGGGAGATCCTGGAACACGCCCTCCGGATCGCCGAAGGCGACAAGACCGTCTACGACGACCTCGACGACGGCGTCGACAACCTCTCCGGATACCGGTCCGTCCTGAACGGCCCCACGCCGACCTTCACCGGATACCAAAACTGGCCGGACGAACTGGCTGGCGTTGGCACACTGCTACGCGGATGGCGCGACGAACTCTCCAACGAAAATGATGACGGCCTCCGCCAAGACCCAGCTGGCCACGTCGCCGTCGCAGTCGCCGACAACGAACAGCTGACCCAGGTCATCGAGTACTTGGAAACCCACGGCGGCCTGACCTGCGCCGAACTCACCAAGGACGGCCCACGCGGCGACGGCGAGATCCACGTGGGGACGATGCACCGGTTCAAGGGCCTCGAGTACCAACGGTTGGCGATCGTCGGCATGCGCAACGGCGCGATCCCACGCCCCTACATCGAACGCTATCGCCGGTCTGACCCGCAACGGTACGAGCACGAGCAGCGCAAAGCCCGGTCGCTGCTGTTCGTCGCCGCCACCCGAGCCCGGGACGTCCTCGCTATCAGCTGGCACGGGACGCCGAGCCCTCTGCTCGCCCCCGTGGTCGAGCGCTGAAAGCTTTATAGCAAAACGGCGGTCGCGGTTTGGACCTCCTCGCCGAGTTCAGCCCCTTCCTGGCCGAGGTGCCGAAGACTCGTGTCACCACCCACCGCCCGACGGTCACAACGAGCGCGTAGCGCGCACCCGAACACAAGGCTCGGTGTTCGGGTGCGCGCCGCTGAGTCGTGGATTAGTCGCGAGGGTGGAGAGGGGTGTCGAGGTCGGGGATGACGTCGGCGAATTCGGCGAGGGTGAGCAGGTCGGGGTGTCGGTGCAGTCGCCAGGACCGTCCGGCCGGGCCGGCAATGCCGGTGTCGGTGGTGAGGACGGCGGTGGCGATGGGCATCTGGGTGGTGGTGTCGGCGAGCAGGTTGTGCAGGTTGGTTTGGCGTTCGGTGGAGTGCAGGCGGAACAGGATGGGCCAGCGGGGTCCGCCGTGGATGGTGAGGCGTTCGTAGCCGGCGAGTTTGCGGAGCAGTTCGGTGAGGGGTTCGCCTCCGAGGCCTCCGGTGTCGTACTCGAAGAAGAACGGCACCTGCCGGTCGTGGTGGGCCCAGATGCCGTGGCCGTCGGGCCGAATCGGGGTTTTGAACGCTTGGGCGGAGATGGTTTCGCCGGGCCGGGTGAAGGCCCCGGTCTTACTGCTTCGGGTTTCCGGCCACCAGCGCAGCAGGTGGTGGTCGGGGTGGGTGCGGGCGTGTCCGGCGAGGTCGGTGAAGAACTGGTTGACGCCCAGGCGGTGCGGCAGGATCCGGGCGGAGGTCCACCGCCGGCGGTTGTCGCGGGCGTAGCCGGGGCGTGGGTTGGGTTGCTCGCGTTGCGCGGCGACGACTTCGGCGCCCAGTTGGTCGATGACGTAGTGGTAGGGGTAGGAGCCGCCGCCTTGCCGTAGCGGCCGGAACCGTTCGACGACCTCGTGGGCGATGAGGCGTTGCAGACGGCGTTGGGCGAAGTCCAGCGACGGGAACAGGGCGTGGGCGATCTGCGGGGTGGTCAACACCCCGTGGTCACATAGCCACTGCAGGAGCAGGTGGTCGCGGGAGCTGAGGGCTGCTTGGATACGAAGGACACGGTCAGACACGGGAGATTCCTTCCGAAGGTAGGGCGGTGGGAACACCGAGTTGGTGTTCCTGAGCTGCGCCGGGTTCTGTCAGCAGGCGGCTGTGCTGCGAACACAGGGCCCAACGGTGTCCGTTCGCGGGTCCGTCTGAAGACGGACCCGGCAACTGACCCGCACACGGGCACCCGCACTGACCCCAAGACGAGACGGCGGGGCCGTATCGCGACCATGGGGCAGCGGTGACGCCTTCGCCGTCCGGTGCGTTTCGGCGTTGTCGGGGATCGCCGAACCGTTGTGGCCCGTGACCGGTCCGGTCGTGGCCGCTGACCCACACGTCGGGTACGGCAGCCCGTCACCGGGCGCGCGATCATGGTGTCTTCTGCCGGCAGCGGCAGTAGCGGTTTCACCGGTAGTGCTCGTGGAACGGGCGACGGCCCTTGGTCCTGCACCTACCAAACGCGAAGTGTCAGAGCTGACGAACGCCTCCTGCTCTGACACCGCGATGACACCAACCTCCGACACCGCGTTGACCAGGTGTTTCGGTTGCGGTGCATCGGCGGGCGTGTCTCAACAGATCTGTGAGCTGACTGAGTAGCCGGATAGCGGCGTATCCGGCGAAAGGCGCATTCCGGGGCGACGCCGGAGCGATGCAGCGGCCGGGTCTGACACGGGGACGATCCTCGCCGTTTCACCGTCGCGGCCCGGCATGCTGTCGTCTTCGCCTGGTCGCGAACGCACGGCGGCCCGGCTCCGTGGACCGGTGCCGGGCCGCGAGTCACTCGAACAGTGATCAGTCAGGCCGCCGACGTTGCGGGGTCACGAAGCTGTGCGGCGGCCTTCGCCGCGCGGACCTTGCCCCGCCTGGCTGCCTTGTGGCTGAGTTGAGTGGCGGTGTCGGGTGACACTGTGCCGCTGAGCAGGCCGGCTGTCACCGCGCCGGCGATGCGGGTGTCGGCGCGCGACAGCCGCATCCGTAGCAGGTCAGACGGTAGGCCGAGGTCATTGGCGATCCGGGGCACGCTGTGGCGCCCGAGCCGGGTGTCGATCCACGGTTGTACGTCTTCGGCGTCGATCAACCCGAGGACGGCCGCCCGTTCGACCAGCAGGTCGGGGTGACTGTACGGTATCCGCGGCGTTCTCGAACTGGGCACCGCGTGTTCGATATCTTCCGCCGGTACGTAGGCGGCGAATTCGATGCGGGCCTGCCGGCCGGCGCGGAACCCGGCGTAGACCAACGACGCGTACACGGCCGGCCTGTCGGGGTCCAGGGTGTTGCGCAGAGCCTCAAGGAAGCCGGTGAGGACCTCGTTGTCGATGTCCGCCGCGTCGCCGCGGTGCCGGGCGGTGAGCTGTCCTGCGATGCGGATCAAGGCGGGCATGGCCATCCCCACGGCGGCGATGATCCAGTGCGGTGCGCCGGTGCGGGCCAGGGTCACCAGTTCGCGCCAGACGATGTCACGGGCGAGGTAGTTGTCCGGGTTGGCCAGCAACCAGTCCCGCAGCCTGGTCAGCGGCACCGTGTCGGGCGGAAGGGCACTGTCAACGCCGGCGGCCTTGGCCAACGCGTCGCAGTCGAGACTCAGCGGGTCGGGCCCGCACGTCAGCACGGCGAACGCGGTGTCCGCGGCCTGCAGGTGCGAGGTGTGCCGGGGTGTAGAGGTGGACACGGTCATGGTGGAAGCTCCAGACGGGGACATCAGATGGGCGTGGCCACCGCGTCCGCATGACCGGCGACGACCGTGGCCACAGTGGTGGTACCGGCAGTGGGCCACAGCGTTCTGACACTGCTGTGACACCGCAGGTCACACCCCAGATGGCGCCGGCAGGCCCGATCACACCGCCGGTTGGTGTCATCGCCGGGGACAAGGCACTTGGCGGCTACTCGAACACCGTGTAAGCCGCTGAAACAGGTGCTGACCTGCGGTGTCATCAGGCGTCGATAGGACTTGGCGGCAGGGTCCGCGCCGTACACGCCATCCTGCTGACACCGGCTTGCAGTCGCGCGGGACCCTCTGACACCGATCCGGCCAGCCGCCGAGGTCGGGACACGAGGCCCGCGGACCAGCTGTTAACAGGACCGGTGGTGGCCAGTCGAACCCGGCCGCCAACCTGGGCGTTGTCACCGATGCGAGTCCCCGGCCGTCGTCTCGTGACAGAGTGAGCCGAGGCATGGCCGATGTGGTCATCGCCATCACGATCAAGCCCACCTGACCTTTTGGCCATCGTGATCATGGCCCTCGTGGCGGCCTCCCTGTCGTTGGCCGCCGTGGCCGCCGTGGCCGCCGTGGCCGCCGTGGCCGCCGTGGCCGCCGTGGCCGCCGTGGCCGCCGTGGCCGCCGTGGCCGCCGTGGCCGCCGTTGGCCGTTGGCCGTTGGCCGTTGGCCGTAGTCACGGCCAAAGAGCGAGTCCGGCCATGTCCTGTGGCCGTCCACCGTCGTTCCTGGACGCGATTCTGTTCAGTGGGAGTGTTGAGCCTTGGCGGTAAGTGGTCCTCATCGCGACGGGAGGCTGACCACGGAAAGTGCCATAGCCGCCGACCGGTGGGTCGGTCCGTGATCTTCGGCTGGTGCCATCCGTCCGGCCTTGAGAGCTCGGTGTCGGTGTCGCCCTGCTGCGAGGCGAGCGACAGCAGAATCTAGAGACCAGGGTCTGACCTGCGGTGTCATCGCTTTGGGCGCCGGTGTCATCGGTGGGGGTCGTTCGTCAGCGATGACACAACGCGTTTGGTATACGTCGGCACCTGACAGCCGAGCGTCCGGTCCGGAGTTTGCTGCTCCCGTGGTTGCCAGCCGGACCGGTCACCGCCGGGCGATATCTCCCGGGGCATGGGAGGCACCGCGGTGGCGGCCGTGCTCGAGGACGTGCCGGGTCGTCTTCCGCACCGGCCCAGGCAGGCGATCTTGCCGCTTACCGGGCGCTCACCCGGCCCAGCGCGGGCCCGTCGTCATGTCATCGCCATCCTGAAGGGGCACCCCCGTGTCTGACCGTCGTCGTTCCCGCACCCCACACCGCCCGCCATCGATCGAAGCCCGCCGGTGGACGTTGCCGGAGATCACCGCACTGGGCGCCACGACCGATGTGGTCACCGCCGGGCAGGTCCTCGGCATGTCACGTAACACCGCCTACGCCCACGCCCGGCGCGGCACCTTCCCCGTACCGGTGATCAGAGCCGGCCGGCAGTACCGAGTCGCGGTCGCTGCCCTCCTCGCGGTACTGCAACCGGCCACACCCGGCACCCGCACCGGCGATGTGCCGCCCTAAACCACAACCTGTCCCGAACCCGGACCGCCGAACGCCCGCGACGACTTGACCGTCGCGGGCGTTCGAGCGTCCATGTCGATCAACAAAACCCGCACCGCCCACGACCCACCCCTTGATCGAGGAGAACCACGCATCCCATGGCTGACGGAACGATCTACAAACGCTGCGGCTGCCGCGACGAGCGCACCCGCAAACCCTTGGGCAACACCTGCCCGAAGCTGCGCCGGGCCAACCGATCCTGGAGCCCTGAGCACGGCGCCTGGGCCTACCAACTCGAACTACCACCCAGCGCGGAAGGCCGCCGACGGCAACTACGCCGCACCGGCATACCCGAGCATTCCGCCGCCCGCGACGAACTCGACCACTCTCGCCGAGCCCTGGACCTTGCCGGACGCGACCGCCGAGCCCGCACCGAGGTCGCCGACCTGCTACAGCACGCCGTCCGCCGTGACCTGCCCTTGCCCGACCTCGACGAACTGCGCCGCCGGCTGCGCACCGGTAACCCGCTGGCCGGGATCCCGACCGTCGGCGAGTGGCTCACCACCTGGATCACGAAGATCAAAGTGGATCCGAACACGGTACGGACCTACGAGTCGCACCTGCGGATGCATCTCATCCCGCACCTCGGCGACGTCGTGCTGGACAAACTGCGCCCGCATCACCTCGATCACCTCATCGAGCAGATCGAAGCCCGCAACACCGAGATCCGCGCCGCGAAGACCAGCGACGACCCGCTGGTGAGGGCCACCGTCCGTGGCGTGCGGCCGACGGGACCGGCAACTATCGCCCGCGTCCGGGCCACCTTGCGGAAGGCGTTCAATGACGCGCTCACCAAGGAGATCATCACCGGGGTGCCGAACCCGGCCGCGCTGGTCAAGACCCCGAACCCACGGGCCAAGCCCGTGGTATGGGAACCTGAACGCGTCGCCCGCTGGAGAGCCACCGGCGAGATCCCCAGCCCGGTCATGGTGTGGACCGCGGAACTGGTCGGTGAGTTCCTCGATTACGCCGCCGAACACGCCCCCGATCTTCATCCGATGCTGCACTTCATGGCCTATCGCGGTCCCCGCCGCGGCGAGGCGTGCGGTCTGCTCGATGCCGAGGTCCGGCTCAGCAGGAATGAGGTGTCGATCGTCAACCAGATCGCCGCCCATGGCCAGACCCTTGTGCACAAGGCGCCCAAGAGTGAGTCCGGAGCCCGGGACGTCATCCTCGACACCGACACCGCCGCGGTGCTCGCCGCCTACAAGGCCCGTCGCGCCGCCTGGCAGCTCAAAGCCGGTTCCACATGGGCCGACACTGGCCTGTTCTTCGTCCGTCGCGACGGCACGGCTTGGAACCCCAACACCGTGTCGCAGCAGTTCCGGCGCCTCGTCGCCCGCTCCGGGCTGCCACCGATCCGGCTGCACGACCTGCGGCACGTCTCCGCGACCGTGGCACTCGACGCCGGAGTCGACATCAAAGTCGTCTCGGAACAACTTGGCCACTCCACCACCACCCTCACCCGCGACACGTACCAGAGCGTCGTCAAACGCCTGCACCACGAGGCCGCCGACGCGGTCGCCCAAACCATCAAAAGCAGCAAACACCCCCGGCGTAGCGCATGAAGCCGACGACCAGGCGCTGGGCAGGAAAATTGACCGGGCGATCAGCGAGGCCTCGGTCGTCGGAGGCCGTCATTGTCCTGGTCGTCCGCCAGATGGAACTTTCTCAACGCCTGGGCGTCCGGCGGCGATGCCTCGCACTGACGGTCGATGGGCTCGGGCAATGTGGGCTGATGCTTGCTGGATGTCGGCCGTCTTAAGAGACCTCGTCTTAACCTGCGGCGCCCGGCGGGACTCGCTGTTGTATTCAATGCTGACCGCGAGTAGCGATCATGATCATCGGCTACTGCGCGTAGCGGACGCCATCATCCGCCGGCAACTGATCCGTAGCGAACGCTGTCAGGGCAGCGCTGATAGCCCGCTCGTGAACAACGCCGGACCTGATCACCTTGGCCTCCGTCGCGTCGGTGCAGTCCGCAATGGTGAGGTGGTGGGCCAGCGGGCTGATGCCTCCGTCGACGCAATACGTGACGTCGATGCCGGACTCGTCGACGAAGTGCTGGACCTCCTTCGCGGTGATGGCTGGTCCCGTTCTGTTGGTCGGGTCGGAGATGTTCGCCGTCGTGGCGGCGATGGGTACCTGGCTCAGCAGGGCCAATTGCCCGAGCAGTCCCGGGTCGAACGTCACCAGGGCGTCGGGTACGCCGACTGGTTCGTGTTGCTCTCCTACGGCGAGGTCGCGCCAGCGCAGAATCATGGCGAGGTCGCCGGGCCAGAAGGCCGAGGCGAGTTGGACTGCGGCCGGAGTCATGACGAACAGGTCGTGCGCAGAGGAGATGGACGGCAGGATGTAGGCCAGCGATTTGGCCCGTGGCCGGCTCTTGCCTGAGTAGATTCGCGCGCAGGCGTCATGGTCACGGGCGTTTGCGCAGATCATGTACCAGCGGCGGGTCGGTAGGACGACGAGTTCACCGGCTGCGATGGCCTGGACAGCGAGGCCGATTTCCTCGGGAGCGATCAGTTTCATGTGCCAGTCGTCCTTTCATCTCGTGGAGCGGTCGGCGGTGGCGCCCGCAGGTGATCGGCTACTGCGATCGAGCGGTCAGTGACGGGAAGTCCAGCCATGGGTCGCGGAGGGCCTGGAGTCGGTGGCTCGCGTGGTTAGCGTGGGAGACCCGGAAGTAAGCCATGATCCGTGGCTGGGTCGTGTGGTTGAGACCGACCGCGTGTGGAACCAGGTGGTGCATCAGCAGCACGTCGCCGGGTTTGCCGAGCAAGGCAGTGCCCTGCTCGGTATCGATGTGCGGTGGCGTCTGGGCGGTGATACCCAAAGACCACCGCGTGCGGAACCAGTCCGCCATCTGCAAATGTCCCCCGGGCACGTAGCGCAAGGCGCCGCCGGCCGGATCAGTGATGTCGGAGAGGACGACGCCCACGAGGAGGGAGAAGGTCCGAAGTTCGGCGGGGTCGAGGTGTGGGCAGGCAACGCCGTCGACGTGCATGGCCTTGGCCGGCTGTGTCTGGCCGAGTTCGTCATCCGGGATGCGGATCTGGATCTGCGTGGTGGTGACCGGAGCGATGTCGCCGAGGAGTTGGCCGACGAGACCGCTCACTCCGGGGTTGGCGAACAGCGCGAGCAGGTCGGGATGGTCGCTGAGCTCGGGAGCGAAGGTGCGCTGTGTGTAGTCGACGAGCTGGCGTTGGTCCATGTCGGTGCGGTACCAGTCGGTGACGGGGGCCGTTGCACGGTCGATCAAGTCAGCCGGAATGAACCCCGGCTTGATGATCATGCCGTCGGTTGTGAATGTGGTCAGCTCGTCCGTGGTCAGGTCCATCGTTGTCTCCCATCAGGTCGGCGGATTCACAACTGGTGAAGGACTGCGGAGCAGGCGTCCAACGCGCTGGCGATGATGGATTCACCAAGTTCGGCGGAGGCGTCTCGGGGGTCGCCGCCGATGACGCCGCTGGTGGCGATGCGGTCGTCGCCTGAGCTCCACGGCCATGTCGTACCCCGGTCGAGGACGAGCCGCTGGATCTCGTCCTGGTGAGCGGGGTCGACTACGAACGTCTCCGTCAGCTGGTCCAGGTGAACATCTCTGGGTGCGAGGGCGAGCATCACGCTGGTCTCCTGGAGGCCGGCGTGGATTTCTGGCAGCGGCGATTCGGCGCGGATGGTCGAGAGCGAGCTGGGGTGTACGGTGCAGATCCGCATTTGGTGTGCGGCCTGTAATTCGTAGCTCGCCGCCTCGAGAATTCCCCGGTTCCCACCGTGCCCGTTGACGATGAGCAGCCTGCGTGCGGCGGTCGCGCGGACCAGTTCGCCGACAATCATGTCGAGCAAGGTCGTGAGGGCGCCCATCCGCAGCGAAATCGTGCCAGGCGACCAGGTGTGTTCCAGTGACAATCCGAACGGCATCGTGGGCAGTGCCCACAGGTCGTGGCGGTCGCCGTAGCGGTCGATGAGGCGACGTGTGAACTGTTCGGCGATGACTGTGTCGGTGTGTAGGGGCAGGTGCGGGCCGTGCTGCTCGTAGGAGCCGATCGGCAGGCAGAGAATCGATGTTTCGCTCAACCGCGTGGCGATCTCGGGCGCGGGCAGTGACCCGTACCAGCGCTTCATTCCCCGGCTCGCCGACCGATGCGGATGAGGAACTCGTTGTCTTCGTCGAAGGTGTCGGAGTCGCTGAACGGGGCGAGGGTGGCACGGACGGTGCGATCGAACTCGTCGAGTCGTTCGCCGAACAGGTGCGGCGCGGCAAACGACGTCGAGTACAGATAGCCCAGAATGCTGGCGGCGGTCCAGGTCCGAGTGACCGGGACGGTGAACTCCTCGACCTGGTTGAACGGCGACTCGCGCATGATGTCGCTGTAGGGCCGGTTGTGGTGCTGGAACGTGCTTTGGCCGGCGCGACGTTGCTCACCGAGGAAGTCCTGAATGACGGAACGGACCGCGGCCTTCCAAGGGCTGGTGGCCACCCAGAAACTGTTGTCACCGAAGATCGCGACGGCACCGTTGGGGCTGACCTGCGTGTCCAGGCGGGCTAGGACCGCTGCTTGGTCGAGCCAGTGGAACGCTCGGCAGATCGTCACCAGGTCGGCGCGCCACCCAGCGGGCGGCGTGAATTCCTCAGCCGTGACCTCTTGCAGCTGCAGTTCTGTGCCGTCGGGCAGCAGGGGACGTAGTGCGGTCTCGGCGGCGGCGAGCATGTCGGCGTCGTTGTCGGTGGCGATGACGTCGTTGAACCGACCGAGGAGTGCTTCCACCACCAGGCCGGTGCCTGTGCCCACGTCGAGAAGCCGTCGGGGCGTTCCGTTAGGGGCCGCCGCGTCCAGGACATCGGCCACGTTTTCCGGGATACCGGGACGATACTGCCGATAGAAGTTTGCGGTTCCGCGGAACACACTCATGATCTTCTCCAGTTGGCAAGGTCGGCTACGTGCTTGCTGGCGGCGGCGAGATCGGCGGCCACGAGCAGGCCGACGTCGGTAAGCAGCTCGGGCTGGGGCGCTGGTCGACCGTGCGACACCCAGATGGCGGTCACGCCGGCTGACCGGGCACCGACGACGTCACAGGTCCAATCGTCGCCGATGTGCACCATATGCGTCGGGTTGGTGCCGCACTCGTCGGCCACGCGCTGGAAGGCAGCCGGATCCGGTTTGGCGTACCCGATCCGGCACGAAGGGAAATGATCGAGCACCCACGGGTGGAGCAGGCTGAGCAGGTGGCCGGTGTCTGCTTCGACGCTGGTCACGTTGGACAACGTGACCAGCCTGGCGTGCCGGCTCATCGAGGACAACGCGGCACGTGCACCCGGCACGAGCCGCAGCGCAGTGCTGCCAGCGATGACCGGGAAAGCACTGGTCGGCAGCCTCAGGGCGTCGCAGACGTCCGCGATGACCGCAGCGTCGATCGAGCTCCGGGGATACAGCCTTTTGCGGATGATGTCGCGCGCCTCGGCCCGGTCAAGCGGCGAGGCTGTCACGAGCGTTGCCGCCAGACTCGGTCCAGGGACGTGGCCGAGGGTGCCTCCGACGTCGATGCTGACCAGCAGGCGCGTCATGCGTTGCTTCCCAATGTGGGCAGCGCCGTGACGATGGCCTCGATCCTGGCCTCGCGAATCGAAGGGGTGCTCGCCTCGGCGAGGAAGGTGAGTGCGTAGCGGCGCTCCGCGTCGTCGAGTGCGGCGAGGTCGCGCCGGGCGGAGTCGGCCGCGGTGGCCAGGTCTGTTGGGACCGCACGGGAGCGCCAGCCATGTGACAGATGCAGGGTGCCCGTCCACGATCCAGTTCGGGTCGTCGACGGCTGGTCGATCAGACGCAGGACGGTGACGTCGTCGAAGGTCAGGATCCGCACCGCCACGGGTGGAGTGTCGGCGAGTTGCAGCCGGCCGGTCAGGAAGGTGTCGTGCCCGTCGAGGCGTTCGGTGAGCATGAGCAGCATTCCGTTCGAGCCGGCCGCAACGGTGCCGGTGACGGGCAGGCTTTGGGTAGTCTCTGGCATCAGCCTCTCCTTGGCGTGGCGCCGAGGCCCGGCGACCTGGGAACGGTGATCATTCCGTCTGTCGGCTCCCAGGGATGGGCATATCCCTGTTGCCGTGTCGGCTCCCATTGCAATCGGTATTCCACTGCTGGGATCGCGTCGGGGAAGGCGGCGGCCAGGTGGATTGCCGGGACGATTGAGCGGCCGTGGGGGTAGACCGGCACACCGAGTGCGTAGGCTGCGTTCACCAACTCGACCGCACGGGTGAGGCCGCCGCAGGCGACGACGTCGAGGGTGAACGCCCGTGGCGCAAGATCGAACATCTCCTGGGCGTCGGCATGCAGGTGCAATCGCTCGCCGACTGCTAACGGCACCTTCGCTGCCAGCGGCCGATACGCACCGAGGTCGTGTTCTGGTAGGGGGTCCTCCAGCCAGATCGCGACCGCCGGATCCCATTGGTTGATGAGCAACCCGGCGAGCGCGGGATTCCAGGTGAAGACGGCGTCGAATGCTCCGGGCCGCCCGAGAGCTTGTGCCACCGCATGCGCCGTTGCCGCAAGGCGCGTGGCCTCTGCGGCGAGGTCGCTGGCATCGGAGCTTCTGCGCAGGCCCCACTTTGTGAACTGCCATCCGGCGCGGCCAACGTGCTCGACGGTGGCCAGACATGCCGGGCGGGAGAGGTCAAGGCTCAACCAGGATGCGTAGAGCGGCACCTGCCATCGCAGCGACATCCCCAGCAATTCGGCGACCGGAGCCTCGGCGAGTTGGGCATGCAGATCCCAGGCGGCGCAGTCCACGGCGCCGACCGCCCAAGACGCTACCGAGCCATAGTTCGCCGCGGTGGTGTGGCGAAGTGCAGCGTGAAGGCCGATGTGGTCGTCGGCCGAAGCGCCTATTAACGAGTCAGTGAGGACCGTCTCCACGAACTGGCCGATCTCTGCGGCAATCGGCCCGTACCAGCCGGTGGTTCCGCCTGCGTGGAGGGCCACGAACCGAGAGTCCTCGCCCGGCGCGGTGTCGGTTACAACGACTTGGACATCGTCGATGACGGCCGTCATGAGCGACACCGCAGCGTCAGCAGCTTTCCGGCCGCCGACGTGAGGCCAGAGACATTGAGTCCAGCCCACGCGGCCAGATCGTCTTGCGGCATGGGATGCGGAGCTTCACGCCACCCCACTACCTCGACCTGTCGGTGTAACCGCCCGCCGAGCAAGCCCCAGATTGCGGCGGGGTGGCCGAGGGTCACGATGAGAACGGCGGCGTGTTCACCGAAATGATGATCTAGAGACGGATCTGCGAGCGCCGTCAGGTCGTGGATATTCACGACTCGGACACGGCAACCGAGAGTCCGGCGGATGTTGACGACGGCTTCCGTGACGACGGTCGCGGCGAGATCGCCCGCACATACCAGCGTCAGGTCCGGGTCGCCGGAGTCGCTCAGGTGGTTCCAGATTGCCAGGCCCTGGCGCCGTTCCGCGTCGAACGTCTCGCGTGTGTGTACAGGTGAGGAGTGCTTGCCAGCGACGATGACGTTGACTCGCCCGGTTGATCGAAGCGCTTCATCGAGGACCAGGGCGGTCCTGTCCGCGTCAGCCGGCATGAACACATGGACGGCCGGGTCGGCGGTTCCCAGCAAGGCGGTGACCAGCGACGGGTCACCGTGGCTGTACACGTTGTGCCATCCGTACGAGGTCAGCAGCACGTTGATACTCGGCAGAGCGTGGTCGACGAGTCGCCGCTGCTTAAGCAGCCCGACCAACCCCGTCAGCAGGAGCGGCGCAAACGCCTCGTACGAGATGAGTACGCCGCGGCGCCCACTAGCGGTCCATCCGGCCAGCCAGCCGAGCAGCACTTCCTCGGCGAGCACCTCATGTACCCACGATTCGTCCACCAGGTCCCCGAGGCGATTCGATTGCAGTTCGTCCGGGCTGAATACCTTCAGGTCGCCGGTCGCCGCGTGTGCCCGCAGCACGGCGGAAATTTCGACAGCGAAGCCTTGCCCGCCGGGAGATGCCGCCACAGGGGAAAGCGACGCGGGCAGTTTCGGATTATCGAACCGTACGTTGGCCAGGGCGGATGCGAGCTCGCCTGTCGGCTGCGAGTCTCGATCGAATAGCTCATCCGGCCTGTAGGACGACATCCACGTGCGCAGCTCCGCCCGCTGGCGTGGATCATCGCCGAGGTTTGTCAGCGGTGTCTTGTGCGCGCCGATTGGTCCGGACCAGCCCTTTTCACAACGCAAGAAGAGCACTGTGCGCGTTCCGCGCTGGATCGTGTCGATGCCATTCGCGAGGGCCTCTTGGAACGCAGCATGCTCGGACAAGCTGTTGCTGACACCAAGATGGATGACAACTGGCTCCCAGCCCAGTCCTCGGGCGTAGGCGCTCACCTGCAGGTCGCTCATGGCGCCCAGCAGCGACGGGCCGCCCATCCTTTGTCCGTTCAGGTGGACCACCGGGAGTACCTGAGCGCCACCAAGCACCTGGTGGGCCAACCATGACGCCGTCGTAGTCGGCGTCTCACATTCACCGTCGCCCAAGATCGGGACAACGACACGACTCGGCGCGTCCAGTGCCATCCCTTGAGCGAAGGCAAGCGCGCCGCCGAGCGCACCACCCAGGTAGGCACCGGCCGGCAGCGCCGGATGGACCTCGGAGCCCAACCTGTCGATGTCGGGGAACGACGCCGCCAACGCAGCCAGGCCGTCGACGTCCTGGCCGAACCGCGGGTTTGCCTTGGCCAGGTCGCCGGTGAGCCAGGCCAGCGCCCGTTGGACCACGCCGGCATGGCCGGCGCCAATCACGGGCACGACCTCCACGTCGCCATTGCACCCGGCGGTGAGACCGAGATGGGCCAGCACCCAAGCCGTTCCGGGCACGGTTCCCCAATGACCCGACGGCCGGGCCTTCATATCGGGCGCACTGAGCGGTTGGACGGCAAGTGGGTTCGACCGCAGATGCAGCTGCGTCACCGAGAGATACGTGATCGCCCGCCAAAGCGCGTCAGCCTCGCTGGCGAGACCCACCGTCATCGCAAGCTACCGGTCAGTGACTCACCAGCGAACGTGAAGTACCACAACGGCCGGTAACACTCCCAGGCCTGGGGTCGCAGCCCACGTCCGCCCAGGAGCTGCTCGATCGTCGCTCTGGCCTGCAGGTAGAACTCCAACTGCTCGGCCACGGGAGTCCGGAACCCAGCCATGATCGAGTTATGTGCCTGGTAGACCTGGAAGTTGGGGAACTCGGTCACGTGCGCGCCGAGGGCGGCCACACCCGCGCGCAACTCATCAAGCGGATCAAGACCCACGATGTAGGTGAATGAGGTATCCAACCCGGCGTCACGAGCGCGACGAAGAAGGTCGGGCATCTCAGCGCGTCGAAGCTGGGCCTTGCTCGCCTTCAGCAGCAGGTCCCGCCGAGTGAAACACTCGGCCGTCAGGCGCAGGACGAACGGGGCGACCCCTTCGGCCAACTCGGCGAACGCCGTGTCCGATTCGATCACCGAGGTCAGGAACCCGATCCGGGCTCGAATGCCATGCTCACTGAGTACCGTCCGAAGTCCGAGCAGGTGCGCCACGGCGGCGTCCTCCCGCTCGAAGCACCCGGTCGAAACGGTGACCTCCCGAAGCTCGGTCAGATCCCGTCGCGGGTGCTGCTCGACCATCGCCGCCAACAACTCGGTGAGCTCCCGCTCCTCGGCCAATCGAGGATCGGCGGCGGCCTCAAGGGTGTTCGGGCAGAAGGCGCAGCCAACACAACGACTACGGGCGTTCGGATTCAACGTCGCGGCGCGGCCGTTGTCACGGAAGTAGCCACCGACTGCCTCGTCAGCGTCGACCCGCTGAACGCTGCCGACAAGGTCTTCTTTCAAGTACAGGTCACGGCCTACAAGCCTGAACGGCGATTGGAGCGCGTTCAACGGCACGATCACCATCCATGGCACGTGCGGTGCGGAGGTGATCTGTACGGAGACCCGGGCGCGATGCGTTTGCTGATCGGACGAGATGCCGTAAAGGTTCAGCGCGATCAGCAGCGCGTCTTCGACCGGTACGTCATAACGCCTAGCCAACCGAAGGACCTCGTCGTAGCCGAGCACGGTGGTAGGGGCTGCAATCTGCATCTTGGCCTGCCTCCAGAACTGGCGCCCACTGGTTGCTCCCATCGCAGGGAGCCCGCGAGCTGCGTTGAGCCAGAGCGTGTGACCGGGACCCGCCGAAACAGTTACTGGCGATTCGCGGGACGGTCGGGTGACCGCAGTCCGCATTCCATCCCTCACGCACTGGTCGTCATCTAAAAGTCACAGAAGTTACGGCGCCGGAAAGGGCGCTTTCCGGGGAGTCTTGCCCGGAGACGCGGCGGCCCAGATAGACGCCGCCCTCGAAGGTGGATGTCGACACGCGACAGGGTGATCAGTCAGGTTCTTCTCGCTCAGGTTTAAGCCAGGACAAGGTGGCTCCGTGGATCCAGGCCGCCCGGTCCGCATTGCTGCACACACCGAGAGCCATCGGGCTTGTCGCCGAAGCGAAGATGGCGCTGCCGTCGGGCAGGGTCATGCCCCATGCCACGATCTCCGTAGTTCCAGGCTCGGTGGGTGACCATCGATGCAGGGCGAACGGGGAAGGTCGGAAACCCTCGGCTGCCTGGTCAAACGGATGGCGGATCATCGGTAGACCGCCGTTGCCGCCTCGCCGATCAGGTCCTGAGTCGTGTGGATGACGTGCTCAGCCGCCCGGGAGGTGCGCCCGAGTCTGCGGGTCATGGCGCCGAGGCGGTCGCTGATGTCGGGCAGGTCGAGGTAGAGCTGCGGTTCGAGGTTGAGGGCGCGAAAGAGACCGCCGAGGGCGTCGGTTTCGGGGTCGATGCGTACGAAGGTCTGGACGACGTGGCACAACCTTCCGCGGACCTGGTAGATGGCGCGGGAGTCCGACAGCGGGTAGGTCGTTTTCCTGGCGAGGAGGCGTCGCCGCTCGACCGGACGGATCATGTCGGCGGCGAAGAGTGCCGCTTGGACTTTGTCGTAGGCGAACGGCGCGAGATCGTTGAGCGCGTCGCGGACCGACGTGCGGGCAGCGGCGTGTAGGTGGGCCGTAGCCCAATCGACCAGAGGCTTTCCGGTCGGCATCGGGTCGGTGACGATGACGGCGTCGCCCACGATCAGCGCGCGGCTGGTGGAGAAGCCTTGCCGTTCACGGTCCCAGTCGGTAGGTAGGACGAGGTGGGTGAGCAGGGCGCCGGCCAGGCCGAGAGACAGCGATGGCACATGCGCGAGGGGTTCGCCGTCTTCGGCATGGGTGATGATCCAGAGGTCGGCCCAGAGCGGGTGCCGGGTCGAGTGCGGTTCAGCGGCTGCGTGTCGCATGACGGTCACCGCGGCTCTGCCGCAAGAGCGCGCAAGCGCTGATGGATGCCGCCGTACGGGGTGAGGCCGGGGAGCAGGTTCTTGGCGATGGCGGCGTGCATCGTGTAGTTCGGGTCGCACACGTTGCCGGGCGCCGACTGACCGGCCTGGGAGACGAGTTGGTAAGCGTCGAGCAGTTCCAAGCCGCTCAGTTTCGAGACCCAGGTGATGAGGTCGTGCTGGCTGATGCGGTAGGCGTCCTCGAGCGGCCGGGCCGCCCCGATCGACAGCAGCCGTTCGTCGGTCTCGAAGCGCGGCCAGGGCGTGGGTGTGTTCTTGATCAGGCCGACGGCGACGGTGACGTTCATGGCTGTTTCCACTGCGACCCCACACGCCTCGCCCTGACCTTGGCGGGCGTGGCCGTCCCCGAAGGCGAACAGTGCTCCGGGGACGTTGACTCCGAGATAGACCGTCGTCCCAGGCCGTAACTCGGGAACGTCGAGGTTTCCGCCGTGGGCGTCCGGGACGATCGTGGCTCGGACTTCGCCGGCGGCTGGGGCGACGCCGACGGTGCCCAGCATTGGATCGAGCGGCAGATCGACGGTTACGGCACTACGGCGGGCATGGTATCGGACGATCCCGGCGGTCGTGTCGATGTCGTAGCGCCAGACCCGCTCTTCGAGTGGCGGGTGCAGCATCGCCGTGGCGTGGGTGGTCGTCAGTGCGCCGAAGTGCGGGAACGTCGCTGACATCCCCCAATCCCGTGCCGGGTTGATCTCGGCGAAATGCAGGGCGAGCGTGTCACCGGGCTCCGCACCCTCGACGAAGAACGGGCCGGTGACCGGGTTGAACCTGTCGCACACCCGCGACGGCAAATCGTCGACCGAACGGACTGCGCCGCCGAAGCAGTCCTCGGTGCTGGTCCTCACTACGTCGCCCGGGTGGAGAACAGCAAGCGGCGGGTGCTGTCCGAAGGTATACCTAAGTGATTCCTCGGGGGCTTCGATGCGGATCACGCTGCCTCCTTGACAGCGAGACCCGACAGCTCAGGGCGGCGGCCGGCGGCATAGAGCGCCGCCAGGACGACGATGCCGACGCCCAGCCACACGAAGGCCAGCTTTTGCGCCGCGACGTTCGCGTTGATCACGACGTAGGCCAGGATCGTGAATCCCGTAGCCGGGATCAGCAGGTGCGTGAACAGGTTCCGGCTGCGCTTGCGAACGAGGTAGTGCCAGATCACGGCAAGGTGCAGGACCATGAACGCGGTCAGCGCACCGAAGTTGATCAGGCTGGACAGCAACGCAATCCCGTCGGTACGCCAGTTCATGTACAGGCCGATCGCCAGCGACAAGAACGCGGTCAGCGAGAGCGCGTTCATCGGGACGCTGTGCTTGGCGGACACCTTGGCCAGGAATTTCGGTAGCTGCCGGTCGCGGGCCATCGCGTAGAGCAGCCGGGACGTGGCGACCTGCGCGACCATCGAGTTCGCCACGCCCCAGGCGATGGCGGTCGCCACCGCGCACAACGTCGCCAGCCAGGGGCCGCTGGCGAGCCGCGCCGCATCGTAGAACGCGGTGCCTTCCGGGTCACCGTTCGCGAGCAACCCGGCGGGGTCGGCCACCAGCAGCGAGGCTAGCCAGGTCTGGGCGATGAAGAGCAGGCCGGCGAGGCCGAGGGCGGCGGCCATGGCCCGGCCGATCTGGCCGGAGCCGCCGGTGTTCTCCTCGGCGAGCATGCTGATCCCGTCGAAGCCGATGAAGGACAGCACTGCGACCGAAACCGCCGCGAAAACCTGCGACGAGGAGAACGTGTCCGCGTTGAACAACGGTGACCAAGAGAATCCCTGACCGCGGCCGTTCGCCAGGGCGTAGACCGCGACGGCGACGAAGATGGCCAGGACGATGAGTTCGCCGACCAGCATCACGGTCGTGAAGCGCGCCGTCATTCTCATCCCGCGGTGGTTGACGAGTGTGTTGAGCAGCACGAACCCGATCAGCCAGAGCCATACCGGGATGGCTGGCACCGTGGAGTGCATCGCGACCGCCGCTACGAGGTAGAGCAGGCTCGGTACGAGTAGGTAGTCGAGCAGGATCAGCCATCCGGCGAGGAAACCGACGGGCGGGCCGATTCCACGTCCTGCGTAGTTGTAGACCGACCCGGCGAGCGGGAACGCCTTCACCATCTGCGCGTACGAAGCCGCGGTGAACGCCAGCGCAACCATGCCGACGAGGTACGCCATCGCCGGCATGCCGCCGGAGCTGGCGTACACCGACCCGAAGATTCCCATCGGCGCGATCGGCACCATGTAGATCAGCCCGTACACCAACAACGCGCCGAAGCCCAGGGTCCGCCGCAGTTCGGGACGGTAGTAGCGACCGGTATTCGTGACCGCGGCATTGGTCCCCAAGTACGGCCGCGATTGTGTTCGCATTGCGCTCTCCTCTATGTCAGCGCCGACGCGAGTCGGGTTCGGTATTTTGAGCGGGTGCGCCGCCAGAGACCCTGCGACCTGCATTCGGGTCTTGTATGGCGCACCCGCTCGTCCTCCCAGCGGCGCGGAGCTCTCTCAGCACACCGCCAGGTAAGCGACACCGTCCGTCGCGGCAACGCGTTTATGGACATCGCTCAGCCAACCGGTCCAACGGGCAGCGCGGTACCGTCCACATCACGTCCGCTCGTAACCACCCGGTGACGAATAGTCATCCTCGTGGCTACGGTGGCCGCGGACCGAACGACACATGTGGAGGGGCTGAGGTGAGCAACGGCAGACAGCGTCTTCCGAACCGCCTTCTCGCCTGGGAGCGGCTCCAACGGGGATGGTCCTACGAGGAGCTCGGCAACCAGATCCGACTGTCGATGAGCCGCGTCGGCGAACTTGACACCGGCCTGTCAGCGAACACCGTCCGGCGGTGGGAAACCGGCGAGCGGTGGCCCGAACCGCGCTACCGAAAGCACCTCGTCCAGCTCTTCGCCCGGCCGGCGAGCGAACTAGGGTTGCTGACGCCAGACGAATTGCTGCAGAGGCCCGACACCGACATCGCGGGTGAGTTCAGGAGGTTACTCGACATGGCTACCAGAGGCGGCGGCATCGACCGAGCGACCGTTCTGCGCGGACTACTGGGGATGGCGGCGCTGCCCGGCATGGCGCCGTTGCTGTCGCTGTCCGACACCGAGCCTGATCGAGGCGCTGGTGGCGGCGCCGACGCATACCTCCAGGTGACGCGCCAGCATCGAGCGTTGTACTGGTCCTGCTCGCCCCGGACGCTTTTCGAACCGGTCTACACCCATGCACAGCTCGGCGTCTCGATGATGCGCGCCTCCGGTGAAGAATCGCGCGCCACCATCGCCACCGCCTTGGCGGAAACGGCCCTGTTGGCGGGTCGACTGGCCTTCTTCGACCTCAACCAGCCCGCACTGACCCACCGCTGTTACGACGTCGCCCTCACCGCCTCCCGAGAAGCCGGCGACCACGGCTTGGCTGCAGCGGTGCTCGGACACATGGCCTTCATCCCCGGATTCGGTCACGACCCGCAAGGAGCCCGTGACCTGCTGACGGCTGCTCGCCAACACACCTGGCACGGCGTCCAACCGGCCGTACGGTCCTGGCTGCACTGCGTCGCCTCCGAGATCGAATCGCGCGCCGGCGCCCCCTCCGCAGCCCGCCACCAGATCACGCTAGCCGAGACGGCCTTCGGGCAAGACCCGTCGATGCCCGATTGGATGGACTACTACAGCGCCAGTCGGCTGCACGCCTTCGCCGGCTACGCCGCGCTGGCAGACGATGCCACCGCCGACGCTGCCGAGCGGCTACGCCTCAGTCTGGACTCGTTGAGTACCCGCGATGCCAAGCAGCGCAGCGTGGTCTTGGCCGATCTTGCCGATGCTCACCGCGACGACCCCGATCGCGCCGCGAACTATCTCGGCCAGGCACTCGACGCCGTAGAACAGCACTGGTACAGCACCGGCCTGGACCGTGCCCGCAGCACTCGGAGCCTTCTGGGCGACAGCCGACACGGTGCTGAGCTCGACCAACGCATCGCTGCGCTGGTCAGCAGCGGCCGGCCGGCGATCTCCGGTTAGGCCTGTTCCGCGTTGTACTTGGCAACCAGTGCGGGAAGCTCGGCCAACGAGTCGATCTGAAAGAGGCACTGTGTCGACACTGCGGGGTCCACGAGGACGTATCCCCATGGGCCACGCCGGATCAGCGCGGTGTGCACGCCTGCGACCTGTGCTGGCCGTACGTCGTTGTCGAGGCGGTCGCCGACATAGAGCACTGACGCCGGATCGCCACCGGCCTCAGCGATGACCCGATCGAAGAAGGCCGTCGAGGGCTTCTCCACGCCCCAGCCGTCCGACGTCCCGATCACATCGACCGGTAACTCGAGCGCGCGCAGAATCGTTTCGGCCCGTGCGGTCTGGTTGCCGGCGAGTCCGACCATGAGGCCCTGCTCGCGCAGGGTACTCAAACACGGCCGGGTATCTGAATACAGATCCTCTTCGCTGAAGAACTCAGGCTGACCAGCCGCTGCGCGGGCCTCCCGCTCGACCGCCAGATCGAAACCAGGCCGGAAGGTCTGGAACGTCTCGCGGTAGTCAAGGCCACGGGCGATGACCGCGCCGAACACGGCAGAGAACGTGTGCCGGGGAACGCCGAGCCAGTCCGCCCAAGTCCCGTACTCCCTGGACTCGTCAACGATCGTCTCTCCGACGTCGAAAAACACTGCGGTGATCAAGGCAGGTCACCTTCCAAACGCGATCAAGGCCTCGTATCGTACGCCGTGCCGGACGGCCAGACCTCCCGCACCGACCTGGTCCGCCCTTGACGAATTCTGCGGTGCAGGCGCCACGCAAGGACCGGGCGGTTTATCAGCTCATGCTCACGTAGGCCTCTCTCCACGCAGTAGTTCCTCTGGTGGTGCAAGGCCCTGAGGCCCATCGCCTCCAGCAGCGCCCACGTGTTTGAAGCGTCGGTCCAAGCAACGTTGGCCCCAAGGGCGTTGCTCGGCATTTGCTCGGTGAGATGTTGGTACTGACCGGCAGCCGTGTGCAGCGTCTGGCACCGGTTGGTACGGGCAGATCGCGCGGTGGTCGGTGTGCTCCCTTTTTGCTCCATGGGTCGGCGTGACGGCTGGTCACACACGTTGGCAGCGGTTGGTACGCCCTGGTACTCGTAGACACCCGCTGGCAGGTAGGCTGAGCACTCGCGCCCTCGTAGCTCAGGGGATAGAGCATCGGTTTCCTAAACCGTGTGTCGCAGGTTCGATTCCTGCCGGGGGCACCACACGTTTGCCTGGTTAAGCTGCGCCTTGGGTAATCTGCGGGTCAGTTCGGCCAAGCGGGCCACCTGGACGCTGCGGGCCTGCTTGGTGACGAAACTGCGTAGCAGGGTGGGGGAGCGGACCTCGATCTGCTCGGTGAGCGTGGTGCCGGTCTCGGTGGGGGTCAGGTCGACCGTTGAGGTCAGGCGGACCGCGGCGGGGCTGATGACTGCGCTGATCAGGCGGCGGTCGGGGCCGGCGCCGGTCAGGGTTACCTTGATGGGGTTGTCCCAGTGGAACGGGCCGAAGCGGAAGCGCTCGACGGTGACGTACGCGGTGGCTTCTCGGCCTTGGGCGTCGACGACCGGGTGGATGTCGCGGACCGTGATCAGCAGCGGGGACAGTCCTATGTAGCTCTGCGGGTCCATCAGGTGGGCGTACACGCTAGCCGGTGGGGAGGGGATGTGTGCGGTGTCCGTGAAGCGGTCCGTGGGCATGGATCATGATCTCAGACGGCGCCGATTTAAGGTTGTTTAAGAATCTGAGCTGGGGTTTCCATTGACGGGACATCGATGAGCTGCTCTATTGTTAACCATCTTGCCAATCCCCTCCACGGCAACCGAAGGATCCCCCAATGCGGAAGCTCCTTGCCTTCGTCGTCCCCGCGGTCGTGGTCGGTGCGCTCGGTGTTCTGGGCATCACCAACGCGTCGGCCGCCACCCTCGACCCCTCCGTCGCTCCGGGCGGCAACTTCAACCTGGCGGTCTGGCAGTTGCAGCTGCCGATCGGGTCGCCCGGCAAACCTGACACCATCCAGCCGGCCCAGCTCAAGGGGGCCAGCGGCTACAGCAACCCGTCCTACTTCTGGACGGACAAGAACGACGGCTCGATGACCTTCTGGGCGCCGGAGAAGGGCGTGACCACGCCCAACTCGAACTATGCCCGCTCCGAGCTGCGCGAGATGAACTCGAACGGCAGCGCGGCGGATTGGCCGCTGACCGGGAACCACACGTTGAGCGCCGAGCTGCGCATCGTGTCGGTGACCAAGAACGTCGCGGTCGGGCAGGTGCACCTGGGCTCGGGCGGGTCGTCGACCAAGCCGCTGCTCGAGCTCTACTACCGGCCCAACGGCGACATCTACATCGGTACGGAGAACTCGCCGGCCGGTGGTCAGACGCTGCACAAGGTGGGCAACGTCGGGCTCGGCACCAAATGGACGTACGTCATCAACGTGACTGGTAACAAGATCAACCTGACCGTGAACGGGTCGAAGACGAGCTACACGATTCCGTCGTCGTTCAACCCGTACAAGCAGTATTTCAAGGCCGGCTCGTACAACCAGTCGTCATCGAGCAGCACCTCCAACGGGGCCAAGGTGAAGTTCTACAGTCTGGTCATCAAGCACGCCTGACCGGACGACGTAGTCGGCTCGTTCCCACGGGCGGTCCTCGAGCAGGAACGGGACCTCCTCGGCCTCCCACTCGTCCCAGTTGCGGACCGCATCGGCTTCATCGCGACCGTCCTCCACCATGTCCCGGCGCAGGCCGCGGATCTTGGCTTCCTCGTAGTCGGACTGCACCCAGATCGCCACGTCGATCAGGTGGGCCAGTTCGCGGCGGGAGGCGCCCACGCCCTCGACAATGAGGCGGGCGCCGGCGGGAACCTCGATGAAGCCGGTGCGGTCGCGCGTCTTCCAGGCCGGCGGCTGATAGCGGACGGCCCGATCCTGTCGCAGCGGGGTCAGGACGCCGTCGATCATCAGGTCGTCCCAGCCGAAGCGCGAATGCCACCACGCGATGTCGTCGGTGTGCACGACGGCCGTACCGGGGATCGCCTTGTGCAGGCGGGCCGCCAGCGTGGTCTTGCCGCTGCCGCCGCGCCCGTTGACGGCGATCACGCGCCCGTGCAGCGACCGGGCGAACGCGTCGAACGGCTCGACCTGCCACGGGCCGGCCGCGGGCTCTCCTGGACCTAGTTTCATGGCGCACCCCCTACCCGGCGGGCGTCATGGTCACGCGAAGGCGGCCGCGACATCAGCGCCCGAGGCGAGGGCCAGGTGCAGCAGGAGGCGTGCTTTGTAGGGGTGCAGCCGGCCGGCGGAGATCAACCCACGGCCGAGCAGATCCCTTTCGGAGCCGGGGAAGCCGTACGTCGTGGCGAGGACCGGGCCGGCCCCGGTACGCGAGGCCAGGACGATCGGGATGCGGGCGGCCGCCTCGGTCAGCGCGGGCAGCCACCACTCGGGGACGTGCCCGGCCCCGAAACCCGCGAGCACGAGACCGTCGACGTGGCCGAGCAGGGACTCGAGTGCTCGGCCGTCGTCGCCCAGGGTGGCCGTGTAGAGGGCCACTTCCGGAGTCGTGATCGGCGGCGGGAGGACGTACGGGCGGGTGGTGTGGTTGATGATCTGGGGTTGGCCCTCCACCACATAGCCCAGCGGGCCGCCGTTGGGGGAGGTGAACGCGGCAGTGCTGGTCGAGTGGGTCTTGGTGACTCGGCGCGCGGCGTGGATCTCGTCGGCCAGGACGACGAGGCAGCCGAGATCGCGGGCGGCGGGGCTGGCGGCGACCAGAACAGCGGCCAGCAGGTTGGCCGGGCCGTCGGCGCCGGCCAGCGTCGGGTTGCGCATGGCGCCGGTCACGACCAGTGGCCGCGGGCCACGGTGGAGCAGATCCAGCGCGTACGCGGTCTCCTCGATCGTGTCTGTTCCCTGGGTGACCACGATGCCGTTGGCGTCGGTGCGCGCGATGAGAGCGGTCAGCTCGGTGAGGTCGTCGATGGTCAGGGACGCGCCGGGGCGGGAGCGGAAGGTCAGCGCGTCGACCTCGATGCCGGTGGCGGCCAGGCCGGGCACGGCGTCGAGCAGTTGCTGCGCGGACAGGCTGGGGGTGACCCCGCCGGCGGCACCCGTGGCGGCCATGGCGATCGTGCCGCCGAGCCCGATGACGAGGACGGAAGTCACTGGGCGCGCCCCGGCATCGTCCCGCCGACCAGGTGATTTCCGGGCAGCGTGAGGTCGGGGTCGGGGATCGGCCAGTCTGCGGCGTCGTCGCGGGGGTGATAGCCGATCGCCCGGGCGCCGGCGGTGGAGAACCAGCGGTGTTTCGGGTTGGCCGAGATGCCCCAGACCAGATGCCAGCCGGTGGCGGTCAGCGCGGCCTCGACCAGCCGGGCCGCGTCGTCGGGGGAGAGCCAGAGGGCCAGATCCCGCGGTACGCGAGGACGGTCGAAGCAGGCGCCGATACGCAGGCAGATGACGTGCGTGCCGTCGCGGTCGTGGTGGAGCCGGCCCAGTGACTCGATCGCGGCCTTGCTCCAGCCGTAATACGAGTCGGGGCGTGGGGGCGCGTCGTCGGGGAGGCCGTCCGGGCCGGTGTCGTCGCGGGACGAATAGCCGGTGGCGTGGTTGCTGGAGGCCAGGATCACCCGCGGGGCGCCGGCCCGGAGCACATTTTCGGTGCCTTGCACGTTGACCTCGAGCACCTCCTCGAACGAGCCGCCGCCGGCGAGGCCGCCCAGGTGGACGATCGCGTCGACGCCCTCGGCGGCCCGGGCGACCGCTGCCGCGTCACGGACGTCGAGCGCCGCGATGCCCGGGGCGGGTCGCAGGTCGGTGCGGCGCAGGGTGTGGTGGGCCAAGCGGATGTGCAGCATCTGGCCTATCCGCCCGGCCGAGCCGGTCATCAGAATCACCGCCATGGCCTGGCCTTACCCCCACGATGGCGTACGAATGTCTTATGTCCGAATCGAATCAAGATCATCCTGTTCAGCCACCGTCCTCCCCCGCCCACCCAGGGACGTCGGCTCCGGGTGGCGACGTTACGCCGGCGCAAGCGGCCGTACGGAGTTATCCACAGGCTGACCCGCGCCTGTGGGGAACCGCTGCGGGCGTGCCGTTCGTGGTAACGCCGCCGGTCGGCGGGGAGCGCCCCGACGCCCCCGTGGTCGTCGCGTATCACCTGCTCGACGCGCCCCGGACCGAGATCGCCTTCGCCGCCGCGCTGCCGCTCGACGGCCTCGACGCCTGGCGTCTCTACTTCGGCCTCCCGATGAGCGGCTCCCGCGCGCCGAAGCAAGACCTGTGGCAACTCCTCGTCGGCGACGCCGTCCTCAACGTCCATCAACACGTCGCGTTCGGCGCCCTCGACGAGTTCCCCCGGGTGTACGCGGAGGTCCGCACCCGCCTCGGCATCAACGACGACGTCCCGGTCGGCGTGCTGGGCGGCTCGATGGGCGGCGCCGCGGCCCAGCTGATCATGGCCGAGACCGATCTCCCTGTACGCACCGCCGTGCTGGTCAATCCGGTCGTACGCCTGCGCGACGCGATCAACGCGATCGCCGCCACCCACGGCATGCAATACACCTGGTCACCGCAGTCGGAGCGGGTGGCCGAGCGGATCGACTTCGTGGCCCGGGCGGCCGACCTCGACGGCATCGCGATCCGCTACATCACCGGCGCCGACGACCTCCGGGACGGCATCATCGCGCCCGTGGAGCAGGTGGTCGCCGAGCTTCGGGCGCGCGGCAACACCGTCGACCACCAGGTCGTACGCGACATGGCGCACGCCCTGGCCGAGGAGCCCGGCACCGAGGCCGCACCGCAGACCGCGCACGCCCGAGAGGTCGACCGGATGGCCGTGGAGTGGTTCAGCCGCCATCTCCGATGAACTGGGAGCGCCGACCGGCCAGCTCGGTGCGGTTGCGGACGTCGAGTTTGCGGAAGATGTTGCCGAGGTGGAACTCGACCGTCTTCACTGAGACGAAGAGCCGGTCGGCCGCCTCCTTGTTGCTCAGCCCGTTCGCGACCGCCGCCGCGACCCGCAGCTCGGCCCCGGTCAGCACCCCGTCGAGCGCGGGGGCGGCAGCGCGAGGCGGGGGAGCGGTGACCCGGCTGGATGACGCATCGCGCAGATCGGCCTCGACCAGCGCCAGCATCCCCGCCGCCCCCACCGTCGCGTAGCCCGCGCACGCCGACTCCAACAGCCGGACCGCGGTCGCCCGTCGCCCGGCCCGACCGTGCGCCACTCCGAGCAACCAGGACATTCGCGCCCGCGGCAGCCGTTCGGCCGGCGTCGTCAGCCGGGCCAGTGCCGCCTCGAAGGCTTCCAGCTCGCGTACGCCCAGGGGGTTGCCGATCCAGGCCCGCCAGGCCGCCATCGCCGGCCCGCCCGGCAGGTGAACCGGAGCCGGCGGTACGCCTTCCAGCAGCGCCGCCGCCGCGGCCGCATCCCCGGCCAGCGCGTGATGAGTCGCCAGCTCCCACCGATATTCGAAGACGAGCCCGGAGTCGACCCCGCGCCCCGTGGCCACCATCAGCTCGAGCAGCCCGACCCAGGCCTCCGTGTCGCCCAGCGCGAAGTGCAGCGCGGCCGACCCTTCCAGGATGTGCCCGGCCACCCACTCCGACCCGTTGCGGCCGGCCAGGGCCCGTGCCTCGGCCAGGTGCTCGGCCGAGGACGCCAGCTCGCCGCGAAGCGCTTCACATTTGATCAGCCAAGAGGTGACCTCGGCCTGCACGTCCCGCCGCCCGGCCTGCTCGGCCAGGACCCGGGCCTCGCGCATCTCGGCCTGACCGCGGACCAGGTTGCCCGCCCACGCGTCGGCCAGACCGATCATGGCCAGCAGGCGCGCGTGGCTCACCGGGTCTTCCAGCGGAACGACGTACGGCAGGAACTTGGCCCTGACCTCGTGGGGCCGGATCAGGGTGAGCGTCACGAAGATAGCGCATTCCAGATACAGAGGGTCGCCGTGCAGCTCGAGCGACGTGAACAGGGCGAGCGCCTTCTCGAGATGAGCCGCGCCGGCCGGGGAGCCGGAGCGGGCGAGCGCCACCCCGGTCACGACCTCGCACAGGAACGGCTCGCGGTCGGCGTGGGAAGCCATCTGCGTGACCAAGGGCTGCAGGTCAGGGGCACCGGCGTTGCGGGTCAGCAGGAGGAAAGCCTGGAAGACGAGGCGGGGGTCGCCCGAGGCGGCCAGCCGGTCCGCCTCAAGATCGATGGACACCCCTGGAGCCTAAGTACTGGGGATCTCCCTGGTGTATCCACCGACCGGTGTCCGACACACTCCGATCTCATGACTGTCGACAGTGCCCGCCCGCTGCCCTACTCGATCACGGGGCTCGGCACGCTCATCGGACGCGTGATCACGATCGAGGAGTGGGCCGACGCCGCGCGCATCCCCGCCCGCAGCGGTGGCGTGATGACCGGTGAGCTGGTCGAGCGGATCCTCGGCATCGAGGGCAAGAGCTGGGATCCGTGGACGTTCGCCGACCTGGGCCGGATCGCCGAGATCGCCCGGGACGCGCTGCTGTCGGCCGATCTGGAGCCGCGCGAGATCGACGCGATGATCGTGGTGACCTGCTCGCCGTACGAGATCATGCTCGATCAGGACGCGTTCCGCCTGGCCCGCGAGCTGGAGTTGCCCAACGAGGTGGTGCCGATCCAGATCGGCGCGGGGTGCGCGGGGCTGGCCCGGGCGGCCGCGCTGGCCTCCCGGATGAGCTCGCAGAATGCGCTGGTGATCACCTACAACGCGCCGAGCCGGATCACCGGGGACCTCAACGGCGGGGTGAACCCGATCTATCTGAACAACGACACCCACCCGCTCGGCCGGAGCCTGTGGGCGTCGGCCGGCATCTTCTCGGACGGCGCGGCCGCAATGGTGCTCAGCCGCGACAGCGCCAGCGAAGGGCTCGTCCTCTACTCGCGCGACTCGCAGAGCTTCGGTGACGAGCCCGGCTTCGCCGACCCGCTGATCCATCACTTCGGCGGCGGCTCGGCCCATCCGTACGGCACTCCGGAGGCCGCCGAACTCGCCTGTTACGGGATGAACGGGCCGCAGGTGAAGCGCTATTACACGCAGGGCATGATGCTCAACCACTCGGCGCTGAACTCGGCCCTGCCCGGCTATGTCGACAAGGTCCGCCGCATCTACACCCACCAGGCCAGTCCCGCGCTGGTGCAGACCTTCGCCAAGCTGGTCGATCTGCCGCCGGGCAAGGCGCCCACCAACGCCCGCCGGTTCGGCAACCTGGTCAGCGCGAGCACGGCCAAGATGCTGCACGACGACCTGTTCTCCGGGGCGATCGCCAACGACGACCTGGTCTGCGTCTCGGTCGTCGGCTCCGGGCCCGAGCGGGGCGCCTTCGTGCTCCCGCTGCAGGTCGGCAAGGTGATCGAGCCCGCTACCGGGGAAGCGTGACCCAGGCCCGCGTCTCGGACGACTCGGCCAGCGCGTCCAGCGCGTCGGCCGCCCGGATCGCGTCGGCCAGCGTCGGCCCGTATGGCTGATTGTCCGCAATTGATCGCAGAAAGCGCGCCGCCTCGATCACCTTGAGATCGTCGTAGCCCATCGGTATGCCGGCCCCCGGCTGGAATGCCCCGAAGTCTCCGTCGTGGCGGCTGACGAAGAGGGTACGCACCGGTTCGTCCTGGTAGGACGAGCCGGTGCCGACCCCTAGCTCGCCCATCCGGCGGAAATCCCAGAACAGGGCGCCGCGCGTCCCGTGGATCTCGAAGCCGTAGCTGTTCTGCTCGCCCACCGCGACCCGGCTGCAGTCGAGCATCACCCGCGCGCCCGACGCCATCCGCAGCAGGCTGCCGAAGTAGTCGTCGTTCTCGACCGGCCCGGGCTCGCCGCTGCCCCGCTCGTGCCCGGCCGTGGCACCGGTCGGCCGCGGCCGGGTCGGTATGAAGATCGCCGTGTCGGCCACCAGCGAGTCGATCTCGCCGAGCAGGTAGCGCACCAGGTCGACGCCGTGCGCGCCCAGGTCGCCGAGCACCCCGTTGCCACCCCGGGCCCGCTCGAACCGCCAGCTCAGAGCTCCGTCCGGGGCGGCCGCGTAGTCGCTCAGGAACCGGAACCGGGCATGCGTGACGGCACCGATCTCGCCGTCCGCGATCAGCGCCCGGGCCTTTTCGACGGCCGGCGCGTTGCGGTAGTTGAAGCCCACGGTGACCTGCACGTCGCCGACGATCGCCCGCGCGTCGGCCGCGGTCAGCCCGACCGGTTTCTCGATCCAGATGTGCTGGCCGGCCGCCGCGAAGGCGCTGCCCATCTCGCGGTGCAGGAAGTTGGGCGCGGTGATGCTGACGGCCTGCACCCGGGGGTCGCCGACGAGCTTTCGCCAGTCCACGGTCGACTCGTCGAAGCCGTACTGCCCGGCGGCCTCGGCGGCCCGCCCCGGCACGTCGTCGGCGATGGCGACCAGCCGGACCCGGCTCACCTCGGGAAAATGATGCGGAACCCGGGCGTACGCCTGGGCGTGCACCCGGCCCATCCAGCCGAAACCGACCACCGCGACGCCCAGGTCACCCATCGATGGAGCATAAGCCCTACGTGGTCCGGCGGCGCCGGGCGACGAGGAAGCCACCCACCCCGATCAGCACCAGACCGGCGGCGCCGAGGATGAGATAGAGCCCGGTGTTGCTGGAACCCTCCGCGGACGCCAGATCGGTGGTCACTGGAGCCGCGGCGGCGCTGCTGGTCGTCGGGGCGATCGGCACCAGCGACTCGTCGGCGGCGGGGGTGGGCTCGGTGGTCTTCGTGGTCGGGTCGGCCACGGTGAACTTGTAGGAGCCCTGCACGGTGTGGCCGTCCTTCGAGACCACCCGGTACGCCACGGTGTAGGCGCCGTTGGCCAGCGGGTCGAAGGTGATCGAGCCGGTCACGCCGTCGACCTTCGGCTTCGAGACCTCGACGGCGGCGTCGCCGGTGACCGTGATCGTGGTGTAGTCCGGGTTCAGCGCCTGCAGGAACTTCAGCTTGACGCTGGTCGGGGCCTTCTTGACGGTCGAGCCCTTGGCCGGGGTCGCCTCGGTCAGCGCGTTGTGCGCCAAGGCCGGCGCGCCCGGCAGCAGCACGGCCAGCATCGCGGCCAGGGCCAGAACTAGGCGAGCAGGGCCTCGCCGATCCAGCCGTCCGGAGAACAGCCCGGTGGTACGGCGAAGACCGCGGAGCCGATCGGTGTTATCCATTCGTTCAACAGGTCCTTCTCTGCGAGCCGGCGTTGGATGGGCAGATACTGGCGGTCGATGTTCGCCTGGTACGAGGCGAAGATCAGGCCGCTGTCCGGGTGGCCGGCGGCGTTCGGGGCGTCATCGTAGTTGTACGGACGGCGCAGGATTTTGGTTGCCGGATCGGTCGTATGCGCACGGGTGACATGTGAATAGTCGGGCATCACGGCCAATCCGGCCTCGTTTCGCGCGGCGAAGTCGGGCTCGTCACGCTCCTGCGCCCCGGTCAGGGGCGCCCCGGAGGAAAGACGGCGGCCGACGGCGTTCTCCTTGTCGGCCACGCTGAGCAGATCCCATTTCTCGATCTCGGCGCGGATCCGCCGGACGACCAGGGTGGTGCTGCCGTCGGGCGCCCACACCGCGGTCTCCATCTCGGCGTCCCGCGGGTTGGCGGTGCCGTCGAGCTGGCCGAGCACGTTGCGCTGGGTGAAACCGTGAGGCTGGACGCCCGGGCTGCGGCGGAAGCCGCGCTGCACCCAGCGAACCGACGCGAACGGGCGCGCGTCCTTGATCAGCATGCGCTGGGCGTGGGTGACCGTGAGCGCGTCCTCGGCGCAGATCTGCAGCAGCAGGTCGCCGTCCGACCAGCGCGCATCGAGCCGGTCGATGCGGAACTTGGGCAGGTCCTTCACCGGCGGGGTCAGGCCGGCCGCGCGATAGAGACCCGGACCGAAGCCGTACGTGACGGTGAGCCGGGACGGCAGCGCGGCGAGTTCCGCGTCCGTGTCCCCCAGCGCCGGCTCGCCGCTGGTCAGGCGCCGGGCGTCGTCGGTGAGCAGGCGCATCATCCGGCCCAGGGCCCGCCGATCGGTGCCGGCCGGCAGCGTGAACGCCACGAACGACGCGTGCGCCGGCGGCTCGTTCGTGACCCCGGCCTGCCGCGCCCCGTGGAAGGGCACGGTCTCGTCGCCCGGCTGGTCCGGATCAGCCAGCACCGGCATCGGCGAAGGGGCGGGCGAGACCGCGAGGGCGGCCGCGCCCAGACCCGCGGCGGCCACCGCGCCCCCGGCCAGAACCGCCCGGCGCCGCACACTCACGAGTGCGACATCCCCGGGTCGTAGCTCTCCTGCGCGCCCGCGAACGGCTTGGCCACGGCGGAGAAGGCGACCGTGGCCCCGCCCTGCAGGTTGAGCGTGAACGTCAGCTCGTCGCCCGCCTTCACGGCCGCCGACGGCTTCATCAGCATCAGGTGGTCGCCGCCCGGCGAGAGCTCGTGCTTGCCGTGCGCCTCGACCACGAAGCCGCCCTCCTTGGGCTGCATCACCATGGCGCCGTCCTTCATCACCATGGTGTGCAGCTCGAGCGGCGAGACCGGTGAGGTCGCCCCGAGCACGGTGATGTCGGCGTCGGTGTCGTTGACCAGCGTGCCGAACGCCGCCGTCATCCCGGCGTCGGCCGCCTTGACCCACGGGTCCTTCACCGTCAGCGTCGAGGCGGCACTGGCCGAGGGCGCGGGCGAAGCCGTCGCGGCAGCCGTCTCAGTGTCGTCGGCGCACCCGGCCAGGCCCAACGAGAACAGAGCGACCACGGGCAGGAGCTTCATCATCTTCACGCCGGGTTGGTCGCTCCAGGATCCGGCCTAGTTCCCGGCGTACGCGGATCCGCGTACAGCCGAGGCCGCTTCTCGCCCGACGACCAGCCAGGCAAAAGCGAGAAACCTCAGCACCATGACTTCTGTACGGACTCTGCGCGCGCTCACCATCGGCGGCCTGGTGCTGGGCGCGGCCGGGATCTCCCTGCTCTGGGCGGGCGGCGTCGAATTCCCGGTGGCCGTCCCGCCCGGCATCCTCATCCTGCTGGCCGGCGCGCTCTTCGTGGCCTTCGCCCCGTGGCGCTGGGCCCCGGCCACCGCGGTGCTCCTCGGCGCGTTCATCACCGTCGGTTTCCTGATCAGCGGCAGCGGCTTCGACAACATCGCGGGGGAACGCGGCGCGACCGTCGCCGTCGGCCAGAGCGTCCAGCTGATCGGCGTCTGGATCGCCGCCGTCGGCGCCCGGACGCTGGTGCCCCGGCTGGCCGGCATGAACGGCGTTCCGTACCGCAGGTTCGCGGCCTGGCACACCCCCGCGGCCGTCGGCTGGTCGTTGTGGTTGGTCGTCGGCAGCTACCTGGCGGGCGCGTCCTACGACGTCCTGGCCGCCCGGGCCGAACCCGGGCGCACAGCTGAACGCGGGCGCGTTGAACGGGCGGTCTGTTGAACGGCGGGCTGCTGAAACCTCGCGGACGTTGCCGCCGGCTCCGGCAGACTGGCGGGCTGCTGTGCCGGACGGGCCGAGCGGACGTTCTGCTGAGCAGGCGGGCTGAGTGGGCGGGTTGCTGAGCGGACGCTGCTGAACGGAGACGCTGTGGAACTCGGCGTGCTGCTGAACAAGCGGGCTGTCGGGTGGGGAAGCCTGGCCGACCGGGATGCCCGCGTAGCTGTGACCGACCAGGATGACGTCGTGCAGATCCCGGCTCTCGACCTCGGCGACGATGTCTCGCACGTGGGTCTGCTGCCCGGCCGGCACTCCCCGCTTGTCGGCCAGCCCGGAGAGCGTCACCGGGTAGGCATCGTGGCGGAGATGGGGCACCACGTCCGCCCACGCCCACGCCCCGAGACGGGCCCCGGCGACCAGCACGAAATTTGCCATCGTTGCACCGTAACCGCCTAGGGTGACGGCCATGACGGGTGACGGGCTGCGACGGCGGGCGCATGCGGCCGTCGACGCCCTGGAACGGCTGGTCGGCGGGCTGGGTACGGGGATTCTCGCCCTGGCCATGCTGCTCGGGGTGTTCGCCGTCGCGGCCTCGAGCCTGGTCGGTGTCGGGCTGGTGGCGGCGCCGGTGACCGCGCGGGGGCTCCGGGCCGTCGCCGATCGGGAGCGTGCGCGGCTGTCTCGGTGGGGGCCCGAGATCATCGGGCCGGAGCCGTTGCCGCCGGGGCTGCGGGCGTGGCGTGACCCGGCGCTCTGGCGTGAGCTGGCCTGGCTGGTCGAGCACGCCACCCTCGGCTTCGTGATCAGCATCTTCGCCATGACCATTCCGCTCTCCGCGGTGCAGGATCTGACCTATCCGTTCTGGTGGTGGCTGGTCCCGCCGGATTCGGCGCCGGGGCTGGTCTTCTGGTCGGTGCACAACCAGCTCGACGCGCTCGCCGTCGCGCTGTACGGGCTGGCCTGGCTCGTGCTCGGCGTCTTCTTCGGGCCCGTGCTGGCCCGCGCGCAGGCCTGGCCCGGCCGGTTTCTGCTCTCCCCGCCGCCCGGCACCGACCTCTCGCTGCGCATCGTCGAGCTGACCGCGACCCGGGCCGCCGCCCTCGACGCGCACGCGGCCGAGCTCCGCCGGATCGAGCGCTCGCTGCACGACGGCGCGCAGAACAGGCTGGTCGCGGTCAGCGTTTTGCTCGGTGCCGCACGCCGGGCGGTGGCCCGTGATCCGGCCGCCGCGGGCGAGATGCTCGACCGGGCTCAGGACGCGGCCGAGACGGCCCTGGCCGAGCTGCGTACGGTCGTGCGCGGCATCCTCCCGCCGGTGCTCGACGGGCGTGGTCTCGACGGCGCGCTCGCCGGTCTGGCCGCCGACTGCGGTGTGCCCTGCCGCCTCGAGGTCGACCTGCCACGGCGGTGCGCGGCCTCGGTCGAGGCGACCGCGTACTTCGTGGTGGCCGAGGCGCTCACCAACGTCACCAAGCACAGCGGCGCGAGAAGAGCCACGGTTCGGGCCCGTCTGGACGCCGGCCGGTTGATCCTGGAGGTCGAGGACGACGGCCGGGGCGGTGCCGAGGAGAGCAACGGCTCGGGGATCACCGGCATTCGGCGCCGGGTCGAGGCGTACGACGGAAGTCTGTCTTTGGTCAGCCCGGCCGGTGGGCCGACGAGGATGCGGGTGGAGCTGCCGTGCGGATCGTGATCGCCGAGGACGATGCCCTGCTGCGGGAGGGCCTGGCCCTGTTGTTGCGGGCCGAGGGTCTCGACGTGGTGGCGACGGCCGAGGATCCGGCCTCGTTTCTGGCCGCGGTCGACGAGCACAAGCCGGACGTGGCGATCGTCGACGTCCGGATGCCGCCGACGCACAGCGACGAGGGGATCGTCGCCGCGGTCGAGGCGCGCCGGCGGTTGCCCGGTCTGGCCGTGCTCGTGCTCTCGGCGTACGTGGAGCAGGCCTTTGCCACCGATCTGCTGGCCGGGGGCGCCGCGGGGCTCGGCTATCTGCTCAAGGAGCGGGTGGGCCGGGTCGAGCAGTTCCTCGAGGCGCTGCACCGGGTGGCCGGGGGTGGCACGGCGGTCGACCCCGAGGTGATCGGGCTGCTGCTCGCCCGCAGCCGGCCCGACGACGCGCTCGAACGGCTCAGCCCGCGCGAACGCGACGTGCTGGCGCTGATGGCCGAGGGGCTGGGCAACACCGCCATCGCCGAGCGGCTAGTGGTCACCGAGGGCGCCGTGCACAAGCACATCCGCAGCATCTTCGCCAAGCTCGACCTGGCCCCGGACGACAGCGCCGACCGCCGGGTCACCGCGGTGCTGCGCTACTTGAGGCAATAAGACAGGCCGTAGCAGTACAGCAGGCTGTACTGCGAAGAGGCCAGTCAGCTTCATCGATCACGGCGGCCATGAAAAATAGCGTTCTCGGTGTCGAAGAAACACACCGAGAGGCGCAGTGATGAACGAAATGCTCGCGGTCCGGGTCGAGGGACTCACCCGGACGTACGCCACTGACGGGCAGCCGGTCGTGGCCCTGGCCGGGGTGGATGCCGGCTTCGCCCGCGGCACGTTCACCGCGGTGATGGGCCCGTCCGGTTCCGGCAAGAGCACGCTGTTGCAGACCGCCGCCGGTCTCGACCGCCCCACCTCGGGGCAGGTCTGGATCGGCGACGTCGAGTTGTCGAAGCTGTCCGAGACCAAGCTGACCGAGCTGCGGCGCGATCGCATCGGGTTCGTCTTCCAGGCGTTCAACCTGATCGGCGCGCTCACCGTCGAGGAGAACATCCTGTTGCCGTCGCGGCTGTCGGGGGAGCAGCCCGACCCGCGGTGGCTGGCCGGGGTGGTCGAGCGGGTCGGTCTGACCCAGCGGCTGTCGCACCGCCCGGCCCAGCTCTCCGGCGGCCAGCAGCAGCGGGTCGCGATCGCCCGCGCCCTCGCCGTACGCCCCGAGGTGGTCTTCGCCGACGAACCGACCGGCGCCCTCGACACCGAGACCGCGGCCGAGGTCTTGGCACTGCTGCGCTTGATGGTCGACGAGTACGGCCAGACCGTGGTGATGGTGACCCACGACCCGGTGGCCGCCTCCTACGCCGATCGCGTGCTGGTGCTGGGCGACGGCCGCATCGTGCGCGACCTGCCGCAGGTCGGCGCGCAGAAGATCGCCGAGCTGCTCGCGACCCGGACGAAGGGCTGAGACCATGCTGAAGCTTGCGATGCGCCTGCTGCGGCAGCGCCCCGGCACCTCGATCGCCACCCTGATCGCCCTGGCCGGCGGCGTCATGATCCTGATGACCCTGGCCGTCTTCGTCGAGTCGGGTCTGCGGTTCACGCCCGAGCCCCGGCAGTTCGCCGCGGCCGACGTCGTGGTCGCGCACCGGCACCTTGATGTCTCCACAAAGGAGTTCGACGGCGAGGTCAGTGTGACCGAGGTGCCGCTGCCTGAAGGCACAGTGCCGGCCGGGCTGGCCGACCGGATCCGCGCGGTGCCCGGGGTGACCGACGTGCAGGTCGTCGGGCGCAGCGCCATCGCGATCAAGGCGCCGGCCCCGGAAGCCCAGAAACAGATCGACCGGCTCGCGCGAGAGGCGGGCGTCGAGTCGTACGCCGGGAAGGAGCGCGGCTGGGCCGAGTGGTCGACCTCGATCGAGGCCCGTTCGCTGCTGCTCGAGGCGGGTACGGCCTTCGGCGGATACGTGGTCCTGCTGATCGTCTTCGTGCTGGCCGGCACGGTCGGTCTCTCCGTCCGGCACCGCCGCCGCGACCTGGCTCTGCTGCGCGCCGTGGCGGCCACCCCGGCCCAGGTACGCCGTCTGGTCGTCGCCGAGGCGGCCGTGGTGGGCCTGGCCTCGGCCGTGCTCGGCGTGCCCGCGGGTCTGTGGGCCACCGGCTGGGTGCACCGCGAGCTGGTCGCCCGTGGCTTCCTCCCGGCCGACTTCCCGGTCGTCAACCCCGGGATCGCCGCCGTCCTCGCCACCGCCACCACGATGCTGATCGCGGTGCTCGCGGCCCGGATCGCGGCCCGCCGGATCGCCAAGATCCGGCCGGTCGAGGCGCTGGGCGAGATCGCCGTCGAGCCGGGCCGGGGCGGCCGGATCCGGCTCGCCAGTGGGCTGATCGTGCTGGCCGGGGCGGGCGCTTCGACCCTCTTCGCGGCCGGCGGCTCGGGCACGGCCGCGCTGGCCGCCGCGATCGGGATGCTCTACCTCTTCGTGCTCGCGGTCGCGTTGCTCGCGCCGTGGGTCAATGGGTTCGCCGCCCGGCTGCTCGCCCCGGTCCTGCGTACCGTGTGGGGTGTCGCGGGGGACCTGGCCGTGGCCAACCTGCGGGCCAACGCCCGCGGCATGGCGGCCGTGCTGAGTGCCCTCGTGCTGTCGGTCGGTTTCGGCGGCTCGGTCTGGTTCCTCCAGGAAAACCTGCAGCGCCAGACGATCACCCAGAGCCGTGACGGCATGCTGGCCGACCGGGCGCTGGTCGGGCCGGAGCTCAAGGCGGCCGCGGTCGACGAGGTGCGGCGCGTTCCAGGGGTCGAGGCGGTGACGGGCGTGCAGCGTACGTCGGTGGTGGTCCGGATCTTCGACGGTGCCGAGCCGGTGGTGGCCCGCGCGGTCGACCCGGCCACCGTCACCTCCACGATGGACCTGGGCGTCCGCGAGGGCGGCCTGGACGGCCTGGCCGACGGCGGCATCGCGGTGTCGGCCCTGCAAGCCTCGTCGTCCGGCTGGAAGGTCGGCGACCAGGCCGACCTGTGGCTGGCCGACGGCACCCCGGTCAAGCTGAAGGTGGTCGCCGTCTACGACCGCGGGCTCGGCTTCGGCGACGTCCTGCTGGCCCGGGACGCCACCCAGAACCCGGACGAGATCCTGATCCGGACCAACGGCCAGGCCCGGATCGACGGTACGGTCTCGGCCGCCGACCTCACCGGTGAGCTCGGGCGCGACCTGGCCATCAGTGCCTGGCTCAACAAGCTGCTGATCAGCGTGATGGTCGGCTACGCGGCGCTGGCCGCGGGCAACACGATGGTGATGGCGGCGCTGGCCCGCAGCCGGGAACTGGCTCTGCTGCGGCTGGCCGGGGTCACCAAGCGGCAGGTACGGCGGATGGTCAACGCGGAGCAGGTGGGCCTGCTCGGGGCGGCGCTCACGGTCGGCGCCGTGATCGCCGGGATGACGCTGGTCGCCGTGGTGCACGCGCTGACCGGCACGCTGATCCCCTACATCCCGCCGATGGGCTGGGTGTTCGTGCTCGGCGGGACGACCGTGCTGGCCCTGGTCACCACGATCCTGCCGGTCGGGCGGTTGCTGAGAGTTCCGGCCGTCCGCGCAGCCGGCACCAAGGAATAGCGGGCAATATGGCCGGATGGACAAGCTGCCCGGATGGCTTCTGGCCGAGATGAACACCGTGCCGGCGTACGAGGCTTTCGCCGGGGTCGACGAACTGCACGCCGGTCTCCGGCAGATCGCGGAACGTCACCCCGGCGTCGCCTCGTTGCGCCGGTGCGGCAGTTCGCGTCAGGGCAACCCGCTGTGGTGCCTGACCATCGAACCCGAGCACGACGACGCCCCCGAGGCGCTCGCGTTCGGCCTGCCCCATCCCAACGAGCCGATCGGCGGGCTCACCGCGCTGCACCTGGCCGAGCGTCTCTGCGCCGACCGTGAGCTGCGCGAGCGGCTCGGCCACCGGTGGCGGATCGTGGACTGCGTCGACCCGGACGGGCTGCGGCTCAACGAGGGCTGGCTGCGCGGGCCGTTCACCCGGGCCCACTACGCACAGCACTTCTATCGCCCGGCCGGTCGCGACCAGGTCGAGTGGACGTTCCCGGTCGACCACGAGGGCGCCTACTTCGACGAGCCGATCCCCGAGACGCAGGCGCTGATGCGGCTGATCGACGCGCACCGGCCGGCCCTGGTCGCCTCGCTGCACAACAGCGAGCTGGGCGGCGCCTACTACTGGCTCAGCCGGGCCGAGCCCGCCCTGCACCCGATCCTCCAGCAGGTGCCCCAGCATCTCGGCATCCCGCTCGACCGGGGTGAGCCCGAGGCGCCCGACCTCGTGCTGCTGGACGACGCGATCTACGAGGCGACCCCGCTGCCCACCCTCTACGAGCGCACGATGGCCCGTAACGAGCCGTGGCTCTTCGAGGGCGGCAGCACCACCTGGTACGCGAACCGGTGGGGCGCGCTCATCCTGGTCAGCGAGCTGCCCTACTGGCTCGACCCGCGCGCCGGGGACACGTCGCCGGCCGGGGTCGGTTACGCCGAGGCGCTGGCCGCCAACGCCGTCGCCATCACCGATCTGGCCGAGCTGCTGACGCGTTCGCTGGCCGCCGTCGACGGTTGCCTGTTCGCGCCGACCTCGCCGTACTGGCGGGCAGCCCGCTTCTACGCGACCTTCCTCGAATCGGCCGGGCCGGCGCGGCTGGCGCGGAGCAAGGATGCGGCCTCGGATCGTCCGGCCACCGTGGCCGAAGCCAACTCGCTGGCGCTGAACGTGCACGAGTGGCGGTTACGGTACGGCGGAATTCTGGTGCGGGCGCTGCGGGGCGAGGCCGCCGTGGGCAATGTGCGGGGATCTGTCCGGTCGGCACTGGCCGAGGTGGAGCAGCGGTACGCCGAATGGCTGGCCGAGGACGCCCGAGTGGCCGAACTGGAACCGATCGAGATCCGTCGTCTCGTCGGCGTGCAGTACGCGGCGACCATCGCGGCCGCGGCCCACTTGGCGGGACGTTGACAAATGTGACCTTCATGGCTCTGGCTTGCGGATATGGTGTTGGTCGTTAGGTTAGGCTCACCTTTGAAGATTTCTGGAGCCTTCATGATTCTGCCGTTTTCCCGGGCCCGCCGGCTGGTGCCCGTGGCCATCCTGAGCGCCGCAGTTGCCCTCACCGGCTGCTCGACGAGCGGCACGGAGGACGACAACGCCGCCCCCGGCGCCGCGTCGTCGGCCGGCTCAGCCTTCCCGGTCACCGTCACCACCGCCTTCGGCGACGTCACCGTCAGCAAGCAGCCCGAGCGCGTCGTCGCTCTGGGTTGGAGCGACGCCGACGTCGCACTCTCGCTCGGTGCCCAGCCCGTCGGCGCATCCGACTGGCTGGCCTTCGGCGGCGACGGCCAGGGCCCGTGGAACGCCGGCAAATACACGACCGCGCCCCAGATCCTGGGCACGCTCGAGATCGACATGGAAAAGGTGGCGGCGCTCAAGCCCGACCTGATCCTGGACACCCGGTCGAGCGGCGACAAGGCCCGCCACGACCAGCTCGCCGCGCTCGGCGTCCCGGTGATCGACCCGCCCAAGGGCGGGGAGATGTACCTGACGTCGTGGGAGCAGCAGCTCGACATGATCGGAAAGGCGCTCGGCAAGCAGACCGAGGCCGCGAAGCTCAAGACCGATCTGGACGCGAAGTTCACCGCGGCCGCCGCGGCCAACCCGGGCTTCAAGGACAAGACCGTGTCCGCGGTCGCCCGCACCGGTGAGGGCTGGGGCGCCTACGTGACCGGCGACGGCCGCGTCGACTTCCTGACCAAGCTGGGCTTCAAGAACGCCCCGGCGATCGAGGCCCTGAAGAAGGACTCGTTCTACATCACGCTCTCCAACGAGCAGCTCGACCTGGCCGACGCCGACGTCACCGTGGTGTTCCTGATCCAGGCGACCCTCGCGCAGGCCAAGGACGACAAGCTCTTCCAGGCCGTGCCGTCGGTCAAGGCCGGTCACGTGGCCTACATGGACGACAAGGACATCTCGAACGCGTTCTCGAGCAGTTCGGTCGCGGGCCTGTCCTACGCCGTGGACAAGGTCACCCCGCTGCTGGCCACCGCCATCGGCTGACGACAGGTGCCGGACACCCGTCACCGCCGGGCCGCCACGCTCTCCACCGGGTTGGTGGTGATCGCGGCGGCCCTCGCCGGCGCCGCTCTGCTGAGCCTCGCCGTCGGCGCCCGCGACATTCCCTTCGGCACGGTGCTGCACGCCCTCGTGAACGCCGACCCGAACTCGACCGACGACCTGATCATCACCCAGTCCCGCATCCCGCGGACCATCGTCGGCCTGCTCGCCGGCGCGGCGTTCGGGCTGGCCGGCGCGGTGATCCAGGGCGTCACCCGAAACCCCCTGGCCGATCCCGGCATCCTCGGTGTCAACGCCGGCGCCGGGCTCTTCATCGTCATCGCGATCAGCTTCCTGGGCATCACCAACCTGACCGGGTACGTGTGGTTCGGCTTCCTCGGCGCGGCCATCACCTCGGTGCTGGTCTACACGGTCGGCTCGATCGGCCGCGGCGGCGCCACCCCGGTCAAGCTGGCCCTGGCCGGCGCCGCGGTGACCGCCGCGCTGACCTCGTTCACCACCGCCGTGCTGATCACCGACGTCGACGCGTACGACCAGTTCCGGTTCTGGCAGGTGGGTTCGCTGGCCGGCCGGGGCACCGACATCGCCGTGCAGTCGCTGCCCTTCCTGGCCGCCGGGGTGCTGCTCGCCTTCGCCTCGGCCCGCGCACTCAACGCGCTCGCCCTGGGCGACGACGTGGCCACCTCGTTCGGGCAGAACGTCCTGGTCGCCCGGCTCATCGCGGCCGCGGCCGTGGTGCTGCTGTGCGGCACGGCGACCTCGATGGCGGGCCCGCTCGTCTTCGTCGGCCTGGTGATCCCGCACCTGGCCCGGGCCATCACCGGCCCGGACCACCGCTGGCTGCTGCCCTATTCGATGCTGCTGGCGCCGCTGCTGGTGATCCTGGCCGACGTGCTCGGCCGGGTCATCGCCCGGCCCGGCGAGGTGCAGGTCGGCATCGTCACCGCGATCATCGGTGCGCCGATCTTCGTGATCCTGGCCCGGCGGGAAAGGCTGGCCGAGCTATGAGCATCTCCGTGGTGGCCAAGACCCGCCGCGCTGAAAATGTCCGGGCTCGCAGCGTCTCGGTCGTCCTGCTGGCGCTGGTGGTCGCGATGTTCGCGCTCACCCTGTCCTACGGCGACTTCCAGATCTCGCTCGTCGACGTGGTGAAATCGCTGCTCGGGCAGGCCACGCCGCCCGGCGTCGACTACATCATGCACGACCTGCGCCTGCCCCGGGCCTCGGTCGCGACCCTGGCCGGGCTCGCCTTCGGCCTGGCCGGCGCGATCTTCCAGCAGCTGCTGCGCAACCCGCTGGCCAGCCCCGACGTGATCGGCGTCAGCCAGGGCGCGACCACCGCGGCGGTCGTCACCGTGCTGGTCTTCGGCCTGGACGGCGGCGTCGTGGCGGCGGCCGGTCTGGCCGGTGCGGTGCTGACCGCCATCGCCATCTACGCGCTGTCGTGGCGCAAGGGCGTCGGTGGTTACCGCCTGATCCTGGTCGGCATCGGCATCGGCACGGCGCTGACCAGCGTCACCTCGTACATCCTGACCCGCTCGGACGTGAAGGTCGCGGCCGAGGCGCTGATCTGGCTCACCGGCAGCGTCAACGGCCGCACCTGGGCCCAGATCGTCCCGCTGGCCGTCGCGGTGGTCATCCTGGTGCCGCTGGCGCTCGTGCTCGGGCGGGCGCTGTCGGGCCTGCAGCTCGGCGACGACCTGGCCAAGGCCTTCGGCGTACGCGTCGAGCTGAGCCGTTTCGCGCTGCTGCTGACCGGCGTCGGCCTGGCCGGCATGGCGACCTCGGCCGCCGGCCCGATCGCCTTCGTGGCCTTCATGTCCGGCCCGATCGCCGTCCGCCTGGTCGGCGGCGGCCGCCCCGTGCTGATCCAGGCCGCCCTGGTCGGAGCGCTGCTGGTGCTCGTCTCCGACTTCATCGGGTCGCACCTGCTCGGCTCCCGTCAGTTCCCGGTCGGTGTCGTCACCGGCGTCATCGGGGGCCCCTACCTGCTGTGGCTGCTCGCCACGGCCAACCGCTCCGGCCGAGGAGGATGACCGTGCCCGCACCGTCCACGCTGGAGGCCGAAGGCCTGTCGCTCGGATACGGCGACCGGGCCGTCGTCCGGGACATGAACATCACGCTGCCCACCGGCAAGGTCACGATCATCGTGGGCCCGAACGCCTGCGGGAAGTCGACCTTCCTGCGCGGCCTGGCCCGGCTGCTGCCGGCCACGTCCGGCGCCGTGCTGCTGGACGGCAAGTCGATCCACAGCATGCCCAGCCGGGAGGTCGCGCTCAAGCTCGGCATCCTCCCGCAGGGCCCGATCGCGCCGGACGGCATCACGGTCACCGACCTGGTCAGCCGGGGCCGGCACGTGCACCAGGGCTGGTTCCGCCGGTGGAGCGGCGATGACGACGACGCGGTCACCGCCGCCCTCACCGCGACCGGCACTCTGGCGCTCGCGGCGCGGCCGGTCGACGAGCTCTCCGGCGGGCAGCGGCAGCGGGTCTGGATCGCGATGGCGCTGGCCCAGCGCACCGGCATCCTGCTGCTCGACGAGCCGACCACCTACCTCGACATCAGCCACCAGGTCGAGGTGCTCGACCTGCTGACCGACCTCAACGAGGCCGAGGGCACCACGGTGGTGATCGTGTTGCACGAGCTCAACCTGGCCTTCCGCTACGCCGACCATCTCGTCGTGATGAAGGACGGCGCGGTGGTGACCGCGGGCGTGCCGGGCGAGGTGCTGACCGAGGAGGTCATCGGCGACGTCTTCGGCATGCGCTGCCGGCTCGTCGACGACCCGATCTCGAACACCCCGATGATCGTCCCGATCGGCCGGCACAGGGTCGGGCATCAGGACGCCGATCGTCCGGAATAGCTAATAGCCTGCCGGCATGGCTGACTTCGAGCACGACGATCTGAGCGGATCCCGGTTCAGCTTCGTCGACCTTCGCCGCAGCGTCTTCCGGGACACCGACTTCTTCGGCTCGGTCATGCGGGGTGTCTACCTGGGCGACGTGACGATCGACGGCGAGGTCACCAACCTGGTGATCAACGGGGTCGACGTGGCGCCGCTGATCGAGGCCGAGCTCGATCGGCGCGACCCGAACCGGGCCAAGATGCGGCCGGCCGACCCGGCCGGCTTCCGCGAGGCGTGGGACATCGTCGAGGAGCTGTGGCAGGGCACGGTCGAGCGTGCCCGCAAGCTGCCGCCCGAAAAGTTGCACGAGTCGGTCGACAGCGAGTGGTCGTTCATCGAGACGCTGCGTCACCTGCCGTTCGCCACCGACGCCTGGGTGCGGCGCGCGATGCTGGGCGACCCGTCCCCGTGGCACCCGCTCGACCTGCCCTGGGACGGCATGCCGGACACTCCGGGGGTGCCGCGCGACCGGGCCGTGCGACCGTCGCTCGACGAGGTGCTCGAGCTGCGACTCGACCGGATGGCCACCGTGCGTCAGGTGGTCGACGGGCTCACCGAGGAAACGCTGGCGGCCGACACGGTGCCGGTCGAGGGCCCCGGATGGCCGTGGCCGCAGGCTTATCCAGTACGGGAATGCCTGTTGACGGTCTTGAACGAGGAATGGCAGCACCGGCTATATGCCGAGCGCGACCTCCTCCAGCTGGAAGTGCCAGAAGATCATCACCGGTGAGGTCGCCGAGGCGGCCTGATAGGCCTCGGGCGCCTGGCCGAGCAGGCTCCACGGCCACGTGTCCCACTCGCTGATCGGGAACCGCGGACCGACCACGCCCTCGTCGCGGGGCTCGGCGCAGGCCCGCACGGTGAGGCCGTGCGGGAGGGCAGCGATCAGGTAGTCGCTGGCCCGATGCGGGTAGGACGGGATCAGCTGCGGTTCGCCCTGGTCGTTGCGCACGTGCGGCACCGAACCGAGCAGCACGCGCTCGTGGTGGATGTCGGTGATCACCAGGTGCCCGCCCGGTTTGAGCACCCGCGCAAGCTCGGCCAGCGTCGGTCGCAGATCGGGCAGATGGGCCAGGGCGAGCGCACAGACGACGAGGTCGGCGTGCTCGTCGGGCAGTGGCAGGCGATCGAGGCGGCCCTCGTGGAAAACGGCTTCCGGTACGCGGGCGCGGGCATGAGCCAGCATGTCGGGCGAGCTGTCCACCCCGATCACCCGGTGGCCCCGCGACGCCAGATAGGCCGAGTGACGACCGGTGCCACAGGCCGCGTCGACCGCGATGCCCGGCGCGAGCCCCTCGATCACCCCGTGGACGAACGGTTCCTCGTACGCGAAGAGGCCGTTGCCCGGTTCGTCGTAGGTCTTGGACCACTCGCGGTAACCGGCGACCGTGTCGACCGCGGCCGCCTCGACCCCGTCGGCCGCCAGCGCTGGGTCGTCCAGCAGCCGGCGGATCTCGGCCACCCTCTCCTCGGCGAAGGCGCGATCGTGCTCCCCGCCGTAGGCCCGCAGCAGGGCCAGACCCTCGACGCCGAGCAGATAGTGGAGCGGAAGCTGATAGGCCACGGGCCGACGCTAAGGGGTCGGCTCGGTGGCCTCAACCGAATTGCCCACCCGGTCGGTGTGACCGAGCGAGCGGCCGGGCGCTATCCGATCGCGCACCAGCCGCTTCAGCTCGGGCAGCTCCGGGAAACCGCCCTGCTCCTTGCGCGACCACAAGAGCTCGTCGCCCAGGCGGATCTCGAACACTCCGCCGATGCCCGGCACCAGGGCCACCTCACCGAGCTCTTTCTGGAACGTGGTGAGCAGCTCCTGGGCCGTCCACGCGGCTCGCATCAGCCAGCGGCACTGCGTGCAGTACTCGATCTCCAAGCGGGGCTGCCTCGTCGTCACACCGGAAATCTACGACCTCCCGGCTTACTTCGTGAAAGTGAAGTATTTGTAGGCGCCGTAATTGGTGTAGTTCACCGCGTCGCCCGACTTGGTCCAGAGATAGGCCGCCCGCACCCGGTACTTGACCCCGGCGACGTGCGTGCCTTTGAGCTCGGCATAACCCTTGCCGGTCGAGTTGAGCGGGACGAAAGCTGCCTGCCAGAGCTTCCATTCCGTGCCGGTGAAGACCTCGATCATCAGGTACGCGTGCCGGTTCGGATAGGGCGGGATCGCGGTGGTGAAGTACGGATGCACCGTCGTGCGCAAGTGGTGGTAAGGCACTGTGCCGATCTTGGCGAGCTTGTAGTGCCGGGTGATCGCGGTGGCCACGCTGGCCTTGGTGTAGACGGTCGACTTGGCCGTCCGCGCGGTGGTGAAGGCGTCCCCGCGGAAGACCGCCGAGAGGGTCGTGTTGCGGGTCAGCTTGAACGACGCCGTGACCAGGCCACTGCTGCTCACTGTGGCCTTCTCGACCAGCCTGTTCCCCTGGTCGGTGCCGAACGGATCGGCCCAGATCTCGACCGTACGGCTGGAGTAGGTCTTGCCCAGCCGCGCCGTGAAGGTGACCGTCGACCCGTACGTGTAGATGCCGCCGTTGCGGTCGAGCGACAGCGTCGTGGTCGTGGGCTTGCCGACCGCGAACGACTTCGTGACGTTCACCGGCGAGAAGTCACCGTTGCCGGCCAGCGCGACCGAGTAGGTCACCGTCCCGCTCGCCGTCGGCTTGTCGGTGATCGTGAACTGGCCGTTTGCGGGCACGGTCTGCGGGTTGACCCGGCGGCTGCCGGCCGCGTCCTTGCGGGTGACCACGACGGGCAGCCCGGCCGGGATCGGGTTGCCGAACTTGCCGCTGATCGTGGCCGTCTTTCCCAGCTCGAGCCGGGCCGGCACGGCCAGCTCCACCGTGGACACCAGCTGGGCCGGGTCGCCGAAGGTCTGCAGCTGGTAGCTGCTCCCGCTCGCGTCGGAGGAGACGCCGAAGAGGCGCGGGCCGCCCGGCTGCCAGGCCAGGCCGCCGCGCCGGAGCGTGGCCGCCTCCTTCAGGGCGAACTTCTTGGTCGCGGTGGCCGACCCGGCCGCGAAGAGCGAGACGGCGTTGCTGCTTTGGCCGGCCACCCCGATCGCGACGGTGCCGTCCGAATTGACGGCGACCGCGGTGCCGGCGCCGGTCGCGTTGTAGTTGACGATCGTGCTGAGATCGGCCGGTTTCATCGCGCGGGCCAGCCCGTCGCCCGTCGCGATCAGGCGGCTGCCGTCCGCGGTGAACGCCATGTCCTGCACCGCGCCGACGGTCGCGGCCACGTTTCCGGGTGGCGTCGTCGCGACGTTGAGGACGGTCAGGGCGCCCGGCGTGCCCACGGTGTCGAGCGCGGCCACCTGGTTGCCCGCGGCGGCGAGGGCCGAGGTGCCGACAAAGGTCTCGGGGGTGGTCACCGGAACGAGGTCGGGCTCGTCGACATCCTCGAGTTCGAGCCGTCCCAGCCGGCCCAGCGCCTCACCGAACCAGATCGCGCCGCCCGCCTCGGCCACGGCGATCGGCTTCACGTCGCCGGAGGCGGAGTAGGTGTTCAGCTTCTTGCCGGCCGAGTCGAAGGCCACGATCGCCTTCATGCCGGGCACGGCGGCGTAGACGTCACCGTTCTTGGCGAGCACCAGCCCGTGGACGCCCGGCAGCCTGTCGTACGAGAAGACCTTTTTGCCGGTGTAGTCGGTGACGAGCACCTTGCCGCCGGTCGGGTCGCTGAGGAAGATCCGCTTGGTCGAGCCGGCCACGGCGATGTCGCCGAACGAGCCGATCTCCAAAGGGCTCACCAGATCGACGGCCGAAGCCGGGGCGGCGCCGCTCAGAACGAGCGCGGTCGAGCCGGCGACGAGAGCGGCCGACAAACCTGCCCGGACGATCCGATACGACACAAGAACCCCCACCGAATAGATGCCCGGGCATCGTATGGCGAGGGGCGACGCGGGCTGATCATACGAACGGGCCGCAGTGTCATACCCCCTCGGTAACTTCAGGGGCATGGCTACGAGTCGCACCCGCGCCTGGATCGCTCTGGCCGCGCTGGCCCTCGGCGCCTTCCTCTACGTCACCGTCGAGACGTTGCCGATCGGCCTGCTCGCGGCGATGGCCGGCGACCTCGGCGTCAGCGAGTCGTCGGTCGGCCTGCTCGTCACGGCCTACGGTTTCGTCGTCGTGGTCGCCACCCTGCCGCTGACCCGGCTGACCGCGGCCTGGCCACGGCGCCGCCTGCTGGTGATCCTGCTCGGCGTCTTCGCCGTCGCCACCGCGCTGTCGGCCCTCGCGAGCACTTACCCCGCCCTGCTCGGGGCCCGGGTGGTCATCGCCCTGAGCCAGTCGGTCTTCTGGGCTGTCGTCACGCCCGCCGCGGCCGGCCTCTTCTCGCAACACCTCCGTGGCCGGGCCCTCTCCATGATCTATGCCGGCAGTTCGACCGCGCCGCTGGTCGGTGTCCCGCTCGGCACCTGGCTGGGTCAGCAGGGCGGCTGGCGGCTGCCTTTCTTCGCCCTGGGCTGCCTCGGTTTGGCCGTCTTGGTGGTCGTGCTCACCCTGCTCCCGGAGACACCCCGCGGCGAGAGCGACGCCGACCGGGGCACGGCCCCCGACAGAGGCCGTTACCGGGTGCTCGTGGTGGCCGTCGCGATCAGCGTGTCCGGCGCATTCGCCTCGTTCACCTACATCGATCCTTTCCTCACCCGGGTCAGCGGCTTCGACGACTCGGCGCTGGGCCCGATCCTGCTGCTGCGCGGCTTCGCCGGTCTGGTCGGCGTGGTCGTGGCCGGCCTCGTCGTGGGCCGCTGGGGCTGGCCCAGCCTGCTGGCCGTGACGGTGATCCAGGCCGTAGCGCTCGGGTCGCAGTTCGCCTTCGGCACCGACCAGATCACCGCGATCGTCACCACGGCGGTGGCCGGCTTCGCGCTCTCGGGCATGGCCTCCGTGCTCGGCGCGCGGGTCCTCGAGGTCGCCCCCGGCAGCACCGACATGGCCGCCGCCGGCACCTCCACCGCCTTCAACGTCGGCATCACCGCGGGCGCCCTGCTCGGCAGCGCCTTGCTCACCGGGGCCGGGGTCCGCAGCACGGCGCTGGCGGGCGCGGTGCTCTCGATGGTCGCCGTGCTGGCCGTCCTGGCCGAGCCCCGGCTCGCGACCGTCCGGCGAAAACCTAGAGCGCTCGCGCGGTCAGGCGGTTGATCAGCGGAAACGGCCAGCTCGTAAACTTCACCGGCTCGCGGCGCACGTCGGGAAACAAACGCTCCGCTGCTCGCCGGGCCCGGCGCAGGCTCCACCGCACGTCATAGATCCAGAGCCGGCCGCCGGGGGCGAGCACCCGGCGCAGATCGCGGAGCCCGCCCGCCACATCCGACCAGTGGTGCTGGCTCAGCGATGAGACGATCAGGTCGAAGTACGCGTCCGGGTAGGGGAGCGCGGCCACGTCGCCGACCGTGAAGGTGACCCGGCCGCCCGGGTCCTGCCGGCGGGCAAACTCGATCATCTGGGGGGAGAGGTCGGTGCCGTCGACGACCCAGGTCGGTTCGGCCTCGGCCAGCGCCCGAGGGACCCGGCCGGGCCCGGTGCCGACGTCCAGCACCCGGGTGCCGGTGGGCAGGCCGGTCGCGTGGGCGTCGGCCACCACCCGGTCGTAGAGCTTTCCCGCCAGGCGCCCGGCATGACGGTCGTACCGGTCGGCGTGGGTGAAGGTGTTCTGCATGATCCACTCCTGAACATCGTGTTCGCTTTCGAACATCGTGTTCGGTTACGGTGAGGAGGGTCAACGGGCGGTATCCCGCACCTGTTCACAACGGAACACAACCCGGGGAAGTGGCCGGAAATGACGAACGAGGATCGACGGGTACGGCGTACGCGGGCCGCTCTCCGGGAAGCGCTGGTCGAGCTGATCGTCGAACGCGGCTACGACCGGATCACCGTGCGCGACGTGCTCGACCGGGCCGACATCGGCCGGTCCACGTTCTATGCCCACTACCGCGACAAGGACGCCCTGTTCGCGTCCTGCTTCGAAGACCTGCGCGACGAGTTGCAGCGCGAGCTGCGAGTGCTCGAGGGCGGCCGCGGCGGCGACCGGCCCGGCGACCCCACGGGGCCGCTCAGCGTGATCTTCGAACATGCCCACCGGCACCAGCAGGTCTATCGCGCGGTCGGCACCACCCACCTGCACCGCATGATCGTCGAGGTGATGACCGAGCACCTGTGCACCCACGACGAGTTGCGGCTGCCCGTCGAGGTCGCCGCCGAATACCACGCCAGCGCGCTCGTCGGGGTGCTCGGCTGGTGGGTTCGGGCCGACTTCCCGCACTCCCCGGGCGAGATGGCCCGCATGGTTCACGAGCTCACGGCCCTTACGCCGCCTTCTTTCTCGCATGATCGGCATCACGGTCGTGCGGTCGTCTGAGACGGCAGACTGAACTCATGCGCGCATTCGTGATCACCGGGCCGGGACGCTCCGAGGTCGTCGAGGTCGAGCCGCCGAAAGCCGGCACCGGTGAGGTCGTGGTCGACGTGGAACGCGTCGGCGTGTGCGGCACCGACATGGAATTCCTCAGCGGCGACATGGTCTACCTGGCCAGCGGCGACGCGACCTACCCGGTGCGGATCGGCCACGAATGGTGCGGCGTCGTCACCGCCGTCGGCGACGGCACCGACCCGGCCTGGCTCGGCCGCCGGGTCACCGGTGACACCATGCTCGGCTGCGGCCACTGCGCGCGCTGCATCAGCGGCCGCCAGCATCTCTGCGCCGACCGCTACGAGATCGGCATCCGGCATGGCTGGCCCGGCGCCCTCGCCGAACAACTGCCCGTCCCGGCGAAAGCCCTGTTCGCCCTGCCCGACACGGTCGACCCGACCCTCGGCGCGCTGGTCGAACCAGGCGGCAACGCCCTGCGCGCGGCGCAGGGCGCGGACGCCGCACCGGGCAAGACCGTACTGGTCATGGGCCCCGGCACGATCGGGCTACTCGCGGCGATGTTCGCCCGGGCCCGAGGCGCGACGGTGCACGTGCTCGGGGCCACGGCCGAATCGCTGGCCTTCGCCCGCTCGCTCGGCTTCACCGACGCCTGGACCCGCGACGACCTGCCGACCGTGCCGTTCGACGCGATCATCGACGCCACCAACGCCCGCGACCTGCCGGCCTTCGCGGTCGACCGGGTCGAGCCGGGCGGGCGGGTGGTCTGCATCGGCATCGCGGGCGAACCGTCCCTGGTGGACACGCGCCGGGCCGTGATCAAAGACCTCACCGTGGTGGGCATCCTGAGCGCCTCGGGCGGCCTCGGGGAGACCATCGAGACCTACGCCTCGGGGGCAGTTGACCCACGACCACTGGTCGCCGAGACGGTCGGGCTGGACGACGCCGCCGACGTGCTCGCCGGACGGCGGCGCGGATCAGCACCCAAGATGCACATCGACCCCCGAGGATGAAGCGATGACGTATGTAGTGGTGGGCGGCGGCCTGGCCGGTGCCAAAGCGGTGGAAGCCCTGCGCAGTGAGGGCTACGACGGGCCGATCACGCTGATCGGGACCGAGACCGACCGGCCGTACGAGCGTCCGCCGCTCTCCAAGGGGCTGCTGCTCGGCACGGACGAACCCGACAGCGTGTTCGTGCACACCCTCGAGTGGTATGCCGAGCACACCATCGACCTGCGGCTCGGCGTGACGGTGACCGAGATCGACCGGAACGCCAAGGTCGTGCGGCTGGCCGCGGGCGACGAAGTGCCGTACGAGCGCCTGCTGCTCGCGACCGGGTCGACGCCGCGCCCGCTGCCGGTGCCCGGGGGAGAAAGGGCCCTCCTGCTGCGTACGCTGGCCGACTCGCACCGCATCTCGGCGGCGGTGACGGCGAGCAGCCGCGTCGTGGTGGTGGGGGCGGCCTGGATCGGCCTCGAGGTGGCGGCCGCGGCCCGAAGCCGAGGAGCGCAGGTGACGGTGATCGGCACTTCGGCACTCCCGTTGCAGAAAATCCTGGGCGACGTGGTGGCGGAGGTCTTCGCCGACCTGCACCGCGAAAGAGGCACGGAGTTGCGCATGGGAGCGCACGTGACCGAGGTGACCCAGACCGAGGTCGTGCTGGACGACGGCACCCGGCTGCCGGCCGACGTGGTGATCGCAGGCGTGGGTGTGACCCCGAACGTGGCGCTGGCGGCCGACGCGGGGCTGGCGGTGGACGACGGCGTCCTGGTTTCATCGAGCCTGGCGACCAGCGACCCGTCGATCTTCGCGGCGGGAGACATCGCGAACGTGGAGCACGCGTTCCTCCAGCGGAGGGTGCGGGTCGAACACTGGGACGTGGCGATCCACACGGGGGAGGCGGCGGGGCGGGCGATGCTCGGGCAGGAGGTCGCGTACGACCGCTTGCCGTATTTCTTCACCGACCAGTACGACCTGGGCATGGAATACACGGGGACGGCCGCGGCAGACTCCGAAGTGGTGATTCGAGGCGACCTGGCGGGGCGGGAGTTCATCGCGTTCTGGCTGTCCGAGGGGCGGGTCACGGCGGGGATGAACGTCAACATCTGGGACGTGGCGGATCAGATCAGTGCGCTGATTCGCTCCCGTGCCGTGGTGGATCTCAAGGCACTGGCTGATCCGTCGGTCGAGCTTTCGTCGCTGCACAGCTGACGGGTGTCTTCCGGGCGATCCGCTGGTCTTTGGGTGCGGGCCACTGCTTCCGGCCGTCACCCGTCTGCTTTCGGCCGGTGGGTCGCTGCGAGGTCTGTGGGTGGGGCTTTCTTGCGCTTTGACGGTGAGGGGCCGGGGTGACCAAGCTTGGCTGTGGAGCATTTATGCCGTGCTTGGTCACCCCGGCCCCTCACCTTGCATGGGAGTCCGTGGCGGGTCGGGTTCGGGGTGCGCGCGGGCTGCTTGCCTGGTCGGGGTGGGCGGGGCCCCGGTGCGGGTGGTGGTCTGTGCTGCCGCGATTGTGGCTTTCCGGGCGGCTTTCTCACCCGGGCCGCCTGAGTGGTGGGTTGCGCGCTCGAACCGTGCCGGTTGCGCTCAGCACCTTACGGTCGGGCGGTTCGTCGCTGTCTAAAAGAGTCCGGATCTTGTGGTGGGCTCGCCTGCGTCGCGGTATCCGCTATTCCGCTGCCAAGTGAGCGCGCAGCACGGCGGCTTCGGCGGTCAGCTGGTCGGCGCGGTCTGCACGGCCCAGTTGGTGGTATTCGGCTGCGGCCGTTTCGCGCTCGTCCGCTTCGGCCTGGACGATGCGGATCACGTCTTCCTCAGTGAGGACCAGGCGGGCGACCTCGGTCGAGCCGGCGCCGATCGAAACTTCCTCAATGGCCTGGCCGCGCTGCTCCGTTGTCGGCGCTACTGCCTCGGCGTTGTCAATCGCTGCGATCGTGGCCCGCAAAGCCGATACAGCCGGCCGATCCTTGGCCTTCATGGCCGTCGGCAGAGCCTTCCGAAGCCTGTCCCGCAGTGGTGCATCCGTCATGCGTAGAAGCTATCGACCGCCCCGGCCCCATGCTTCCGAATTTCCTCTTCCGCGCAGCCCCGCTTCTCGCGCTCACGGGCTCCCGCCGTCCCGCCGTCCCGGGCTCCCGCCGTCCCGGGTTCGCGGCTTCGCGGGCTCCCGCCGTCCCCCCGTCCCAGCTTCCCGGGCTCCTGCTGTGCCAGCTTCCCGGGCTCGCGGGTTTCCGCCGTCTCGCCGTCCCGGGCTTCCGGGTTCTCGCGTCTAGCCGTCCCGGATTCCCACCGCCACGACTCCGGCGTCCCGGGATGCCGGGATCCCGGCAGCCCGGGATTTGGCTTCCCGGGATGCCTAGGTCTCCTGCTGATCTGGCTGGAACTCGCTGTCTGGCTACCTCTTGGTGCGACTTCTCCTGCCTTCGGCGTTGTGCGTTCTTCTCTCTTTTCTTCTTGTGCGCTGTTGCTCTGGCCTGTGCCGCGCTGGGGGCGACGGAGCATCGCCGGGGATTCCGCTTGGCTAGTGGGGTGGGTTGGGGTTTGCAGTTTTGGGTGGGGTGAAGGCCTTGTGCAGGTGGGGGAGCAGGGCTGCTACGGCTGGGCTCGCGCGGGGGCGCCAGACGAGGGCCAATAGGGCGGGGATGTGGATTCCGTCGATGGGGATGGACTTCAAGTGGGGGTAGGCGGTGGCCATGGACTCGCTCAGGACGGCCAAGCCCACGCCTCGGGTTGCCAGTTCGGCCACGGCTCCGGGGGCCGAGGCGACCAGGGCGATGTCGGGGATCAAGCCCTCGGCCAGGAGGCAGGCGTCGTCGAGGACGGCGCGGATGCCGGTGCCTTCGGGGAGGGTGACCAAGGGGTGTGCGATGAGGTCGGTGAGGGTGATTCGGTCGAGGTCGGCGGCTTCGGAGTCAGGTGGAGCCAGCGCGACCAGGCCCTCGCTGACGATGACGTGGGAATTCAAGTGTTCGGGAGGGTGGCCGGCCACGCCGACCAGGGCGATGTCCACTGTGTTGACGCGAACGCCGGCGATCAGCTGGTCGGAGTTGTCTTCGCTCAGGTCGAGGTCGATCGCGGGGTGGTCCTTGCGGAAGGCGGCCAAGGCGGCGAAGAGCGGCTTGACCTCGCAACCGGTCACCATGCCGACGGTGAGCTGCCCGCGAACCAGCCCCCGGACCTCGTCGACCGCCTGCCGCAGGTCGGCGGCAGCGTCCAAGGCGGCTTGCGCGTACGGCAGGGCGGCCGTGCCCGCCTCGGTGAGCCGGGCTGTCCGTCCCGAGCGGTCGAAGAGCGGCGCGCCGACCTCGTGTTCCAGGGCCTTGACCTGCGAGCTCACGCCGGACTGACTGATTCTGACGCGCTCGGCGGCCCGCGTGAAGTTGGCCTCCTCGGCAACCGTCACGAAGTACTCGAGCTGGCGTAATTCCATAACTGTGGATTCTAGTTCTCATTAGAACTAGCTGTTGGACTTCTCATTGGCGGGAGGGCAGGGTGGAGCTATGACCGAACGCGAGAAGGCCCAACGCCCCGAAGATCTGACCCGTCTCTTCGTCGAGCGCGCCAACGCCAAAGACGCCGAGGGTCTGGCCCTGCTCTATGAGGAGGATGCCGTGATGGCCTACCCGCCCGGCAGCCAGACGGTGGGCCGCGCCGCGATCCAGAAACTCTGGGAGGAGGCGTTGCAGCACATGCCGTCCTTCACGCCCGAAGAGCCGTTGCCCACGCTGATCAGCGGTGACCTGGCCCTGACGTCGACGCCGCCGAGCGACGGCGCCGGCGCCCGGGCCCAGGTGGTGCGCCGCCAGCCCGACGGCACGTGGCTACGCGTCCTCGACCAGCCCGAGTTCACCACCCCGAAGCCCGACTAACCCCGCCCATCGAGCCCGCAAATCTGCGGGCTCGACGAGGCCGCGAGCGCCACGAGCACCGCGGGCATCCACGAGCACCGCGGGCATCCACGATCCCTCGGTGCCGTGGGTGCCGTGGGTGCCGTGGGTGCCGTGGGTGCCGTGGGTGCCGTGGGTGCCGGGCTGTGGGCCCTTGGGCCGTGAAGCGTGTGGCGTGCGGGATCGCGGTCCCGTGGCGCTTGAGTGGATCAGGCGGAGATTGGTGGAGTTTGCCGTTTGCGGGTGTCGTTAGACGGTGAGGCGCTGGCCTGCGTAGATGCGGTGAGGGCTGTTCAGTTGGTCGCGGTTCAGCTCGTAAAGGGCTTGCCAGCCGCCAGGGAAGTTGGTGCGTTCAGCGATCAAGGCGAGAGTGTCGCCGGAGCGCACGACGTACGACCGGCCTGTTGGGCCGGCCCCTGTTGTCGGTGTGTTCGGCTGGGTCTGGGTCGTTGTGGAGGTGGTGGTGCTGGGATTCGCGGTGGCGGCTGGGCGGGCTGCCTCGCGTGCTGCGCGGTACTGCTTGGTGGAACTGGCTCTGCGGCCGCAAGTGGGCCAGGCGCCCAGGCCTTGGCCGTCACGGACCCGTTCGGCGATCTGGATCTGTTCTTCGCGGCTGGCCTGGTCGGCGGTGCTGGCGTAACGCGATCCGCCGTAGGCGCGCCAGGTGCCTCGGCTGAACTGGAGGCCGCCGTAATAGCCGTTGCCGGTGTTGATGTCCCAGTCGCCGCCCGACTCGCAGTGGGCGATGGCGTCCCAGTTGACGTCGGCGGCACGGGAAGGTGCGGCGGTGGCCGGTGCTTCGGTGGCTGGTCCGACGAGGGCGGCGGTGCCGGTGACGCCCGCGGTGGCGAGGACTAGTGCGACGTGCGTGGGATTGCAGACTCGTGCCATGACAGCGAACCCTCCACGCCTGCGAGGTCAGCTGTCGGGTTCGGGCTGAGGTGCCCGGCCGCACTATGTGGCGGCTTCACCCCGAGGCGCGCGGACGCGCCGAGGAACGTGGGTCCCCCGCTCCATGCCGTGAGTGTCTGACCCGACGGGCGGCGGCAGGACTCGGCGTTCCGCCCGCGGGGGTCCGCGATTCGCAGACCGGGCCGGCCAGGCCTTGAAAAGCCCATCACCGACCGAATGTGAATAGGAACAAAACGGATCGAGACTAACCCGCCGAGCGAGTTCCGGGGTGCTGATGCAGAATCCACAACCATGACCGACCAAGTTCGCGAGTACGACATCGTCGTCTTCGGCGCCTCCGGTTTCGTGGGCGTGGTAACCGCGCGTTACCTCGCCGAGCACGCCCCGGCCGGCACGCGCATCGCCCTGGCCGGCCGCTCCGAGCCCCGCCTGGCCGCGGTGCGCGACAAGCTTGGCGTCGACTGGCCGATCGTGGTGGCCGATGCCGCCGACGAGGTCGCGCTCTCCGGGCTGGCCCGTTCGACGCGGGTCGTGCTGACCACTGTCGGTCCCTACCTGAAATACGGCAAAGGGCTGGCCCGGGCTTGCGCCGAGGGCGGCACCGACTACGTCGACCTGACCGGTGAGGTCCTCTTCGCCCGTGACAGCATCGACAGCAACCACGAAGCGGCCGTCCGCACCGGCGCCCGCATCGTGCACTCCTGCGGCTTCGACTCGATCCCGTCCGACCTCGGGGTGCACGTGCTCGCCCAGCAGGTCGCGGCCGACGGCGCGGGCGAACTCACCGACACGAGCATGGTCGTCACCAGCATGAAAGGCGGCGTCAGCGGCGGCACGGTCGACTCGATGCGCAGCCAGCTCGACGTGGTCAAAAACGATCGCAACCTGCGCCGGGTCGCCGCCAGCCCGTATTCGCTGAGCCCCGACCGCGCCGGCGAACCCGACCTCGGCCGTCAGGGCGACATGGCCACTGTGCGTGGCGCGGACGTCGACCCGAGCCTCCGAGGCACACTCGCGCCCTTCTTCATGGCCTCCTACAACACCCGGGTCGTCCGGCGCAGCAACGCCCTGCTCAATTGGAGCTACGGTCGGCGTTTCCGCTACCGCGAGCTGATGAGCGTCGGCGCGTCCCCGCTCTCGCCGCTGGTCGCCAACGGCGTCAAGCTGGGCTTCGGCGCCCTGGCCGCGGGCCTGATGCTGCCGCCGACCCGTTTCTTGCTCGACCGGCTGCTCCCCAAACCCGGCAGCGGCCCGAGCGAGAGTTCCCAGCGTGGCGGCCACTTCACCCTGGATTTCTTCACCACGACGACGACCGGCGCCCGTTACACGGCACGTTTCCGTGCCAAGGGCGACCCCGGCTACGCCGCCACCGCCGTCATGCTCGGCGAGTCGGCCCTGGCCCTGGCCCACGACGGCAACACCCTGCCCAAATCCGGCGGTGGCGTCCTCACCCCCGCCACCGCCCTGGGCGACGCCCTGGTCACCCGCCTTCGAGCCGCCGGAGTGGAGATCACCGCCCGCCCCCTCTGAGACGACGCTCTGCGGTGGCGCGAAGGGCCGTCGCGGGAACGCGGCCTATTGCCTCTGGCACGACGCTGAGCGGTGAGTGAAGGGCCGTCGGAGAGAGTGGAGCGCGGGCGGCTAGTACTTGGTGGCTGCGGTGGTGGACAGGGCCAAGGCGATGTTGGTCAGGTGTTCGGCGAGTTTGTCCGGGTCGTCGGTCATGTCGCGGGAGATCCAGTCGATGAGGACCTCGCTGAGGCCGGCCACGAGCGCCAGCAGCGTCCGGTCGTACCCGGCCTGGTCCTTGGGGGTGCCGACGGCCCGGTGGAGCACCGCGGCCACGAACTTGGCGTCCTCGCGCAGCACCCCGCGGCGTCTTGTCTCCATGCGCGGAGCGTTTACGTAGATCACGCGGGCGCTCTCGGGGTTGCGGCGCAGCATGTCGACCAGGGTGCTCAGCGCGGGGCGGAACACGTCGGCGAGGCTTTCCGGTTTGTCGGGAATCGCCGCTGCGACACCCCGGAGGAGCCACTCGTTCTGCTCGCGATTCACCCTCAGTAGCAGGTCGGGCCGGTCCTCGAAGTGCTCGTAAAAGTATCTTTTGGACACCTTGGCGCTGGTGCAGATGTCGGCCACCGTGACGTCGTCGTAGTCACGCGTGCCGAAAAGGTGCACGGCGGCCGCCACGATGCGGTCCCGCCGCTCGCTGGCCCGCTGCTCACGGGAGCGGCCGGCGTAGGTCTCACCTCGCCGGGGGGCTGCCGTGGTCTGGTCTTCCACTCCCACAACACTACGACTGCCCCGATCGGCCCTCCAGCTAAGCCTCCACATTGGTCAAACGGGCGCAGCTGTCCTCGAGCTGCTTGATCAGGCGGCGCACGATGAGCAGCAGACGATGCCGAGGACGCCGAACGAGACGTCGATCAAGGTCCATCGGCACGTCAACTCGCGGATCGGGCCGGTGATCAGGGCTAGCAAAATGATCGCGAGGCACCAGATCATGCCCCACTCGATCACCCAGATGTTGCGGACCGGGTCGCGCCACGGACCCCGGAACGCGACGGCGATGACCAGGCGAGCAAAGGCCAGCCAATCCGAGCTGTACGGGATGAAGGGGGTAACGCTCGCCGGTCACGGCCAAGCTTATGTACTGATCACCGGATCTTGACGAGATCTCGGCATCATCTCGCGGTTTGCTCGCGGACGGTAGCGCCTATCCGACGTTCGCGGCATGACCAATCACTCATGGCCTTCATATGCTGCGCTACTGGCCGGAACCGGTCCTTACGGGCAGGATTCAATCATGGCCGCCAGCCGTCTGCCCTACCCGCTCACATTGTCGGGAGACGGCATCATCCTGCGCGAATGGCGTTCCGAGGACCTCGACGACCTGGTGTCCATGCTCGACGAACCCGAGATCGCCCGGTGGACGCCGATGCCGTCGCCGTTCGACGACGAGGCCGGCATCGCCTATCTCAAACGCTGTCACCAAGGCCGGATCAGCGGTCAGCGGATCCAGCTCGCGATCACGGCCGACGGGGCCCGGCCACTCGGCGAGGTCCTGCTCTTCGGCGTCGATCAAGGCCTGAGAGAGGCCGAGCTGGGCTATCTGGTCGACGTCCGGGAACGCCGGCACGGGCTCGCGTCGGGCGCATTGTCACTTCTTTCGGCGTACGCCCAGAGCACGCTCAACCTCGGCCGGCTGCTCCTGCGCATCGACTCGCGCAATGCCAGCAGTACGGCGGTGGCCCGGCGCTGTGGTTATCGGCTCACCGGCGAGGCGCCGATCCTGCAGGAAGGGCCGCACGGCCCGAGCCGGCTGGACACGTGGGAGCTGGTCGAGAACCAGTCCGACCCGCGCCGCGAACGCCTGAGAAATGTCGCAGCCCGGCGGTACGGTCGTCGCACCTAGATCGGTGTCGAGGGGGTTGTCATGGTCACCGTCGATCGTGCACAGGCAATGGCCTACCGGGTCGCCGCGCTGGGTCTCGCCGAGCGCAGCTCCGCGCGCCCCGCCGACCTGCCGGTCCTCGACCTCGGCGTGCAGGAGTACACGCCTGGCTCGGCCCAGGTCGCGCTGGCCGCCCGCACGAGCGCCGCTCTCGACGACGACCGGCTGATCACCGTCTGGGCCGCCCGTGGCGCGCCCCACCGGCATCGCCGCCAAGACCTGGCCGCCCTGGTCAAACGGTTGTGGCCGGTCAGCGACGCCGACGCTTCGGCGCGCATCAAGAGCGGCCAGATCCCCGAGGGCATGAAACTCGGTCTGGAGGCTTTCCGGGTCACCGCCAAGGCTTTCCGCGACGTCGTCCACGAGCCGATGCCGCGCGGCGAGGTGAGCACCGAGGTGAGCAAGCGGGTGCCGCGTGAGCTGACCTATGACTGCCGCGGCTGCAACGCGCGGCACATCGCCGGCAACGTCTGGCAACACTCCGGCCTGGCCGGCGGCGTCGAGGTCCAGTCCCGCGGCCGCGACGCGATGCTGGCCCCCATCCCCCAAGCTCCGCCGATCCCGAAACAGAACGACGGTGTCGGCGATCTGATCGCGACCTACCTGCGTTTCCTGGGCCCGGCCGGCCCGCTCGAGGTGGGCAAATACTTCGGCAGCTCGACCGCCGAGATGAAATCCGTCTGGCCCGCCGACCAGCTGACCGAGATCACCGTGGAGGGTCGCAAGGCCTGGCTCCCGACCGACGCCGTCGACGCCCTGACCATGGCGTCCGCCCCGTCCGGCGTCCGTTTCGTCCCGCCGATGGACGCGTTGCTCCAGGCCCGCGACCGCGACCTGCTGGTCCCCGATCGTCAACAGCAGAAGGAGGTCTGGCGCACCCTGGGCAACCCGGGCGCGCTCCTGCTCGACGGCGAGATCGCCGGCGTCTGGCGAGCCAAGATCTCCGGCCGCAAGCGGGTCGACCTGACCGTCACGCCGTTCGCCACCGTGCCCGCCGCCCGCCGCAAACAGATCGAGAAGGAAGCCGCCGAGGTGGCCCGGGCCCGAGAGGTCCCCGACGCCACGGTCACCTTCGAATAAGCCCAGGGGTTCGTTGCCGTCACGGGCCGCCTGCGGTGTGTCACGACACCGATGTCAGGCCGGGCGTGCCTGGATTCAATGGTGGGTTCGACTGTCGGTCGGGGTGCGTCCATCAGATGGGATTGAGAAGGCCTGGTTGGGGTCGTCGGGAGTGTCAGGATCCCGGTCAGTGGGCAGTCTGGAATTCTGGAGGTATCCGGAAGGCAACGTGTGAGTAACAATGGCATTGATCGGAGTGCGTGCCGTCCGATCGGTGTGGCCGGGCCTGCGGAGGTGGCGACATGTTGAGCAGGGAAGACAGCCGACGGCTGGCGCAGCTGGAGCGTCAGCTCCGACGTGATGACCCCGAGTTCTGCGCCCGCATGACCAGCGGCCGCCTCGATCCGCCACGTCCCAAGCGCCCGTCACTCTCGTTGATCCTCACCGCGGTCGTCATCTGGACGGCCGCCGTGATCCTGGCCGTTCTCGGCTGGTGGATAGCCGCCGCCGTCGCCGCCTTCTGCGCCACGGTTGTGATCAGCGCAGCTTTGCTCCGTCGCCCGCCGGGCCGCCCTCGCCGCATCACCCCCGACCAACTCCCCCCGGAGCACTGACCCCCGATCTTGGGATGGCTCGAGGCTGCGTGCGGGGCCGGTCCGGATGTCGAGGCGGTCAGGTTGTGGCGTTGGCTGTGCGGCGGGAGCGGAAGACCCAGATGCGCAGCATCAGGAAACGGACCGCGGTGGCCAGCAGGTTGGCGATGATCAGGACGGTCAGTTCCACCGGCTTGGCCGGGGTGGTGCTCCACGCGTCCAGCAGGGCGAGCGACCCGCTGGTCAGGGCCAATCCGATACCGAAGACGATCAGTCCTTGAGCTTGATGCCGCCACGCGCCGTCGTTGCCTCGTACGCCGAAGGTCAGTCGTCGGTTGGCTGCCGTGTTGGCGATCGCCGTCAGGAGCAGCGCGATGAAGTTGGCCCACTGGGGGCCGGCGCCCAGCCGCAGCAGCGCGTAAAGCGCCAGATAAGCCAGCGTGCTGGCCACTCCCACGGCGGCGAAGCGGAGCAACTGGCCGGTCAGACCGGCTGGCACGCCCTCGACCGGCAGCGGGTTGCGGCCCAGCTGTTCGCGCAGGGCGGCCAGCGGCAGGCGGCCCGAGCCGAAGGCGCGCAGCAACCGCACGATGCCCTTGAGGTCGGCCGTCGCCGTCGACACGATGTCGACCCGGCTGTCGGGGTCGTCCACCCAGTCGACCGGCACCTCATGAATCCGCAGGCCGGCCCGCTCGGCCAGGACCAGCATCTCGGTGTCGAAGAACCAGCCCGTGTCCTCGACCATCGGCAGCAGCCGGGCCGCCACGTCCGAGCGGATGGCCTTGAAGCCGCACTGCGCGTCGGTGAACCGGGCCGCCAGGGCGCCGCGCAGGATCAGGTTGTAGCTGCGTGAGATGAACTCGCGCTTCGCCCCGCGCACCACCCGGGAGCCGCGGGCCAGGCGGGAGCCGATCGCCAGGTCGGAGTGGCCGCTGATCAGCGGGGCGACCAGCGGCAACAGCGCGCCCAGGTCGGTCGACAGGTCGACGTCCATGTAGGCGAGCACCGCCGCGTCGGAGTGGGTCCACGCGTACTTCAGCGCGCGTCCCCGGCCTTTCTCGGGCAGCTGCACCCACTCGACGTCCTGCAGGTCGCCGGCCAAGCGGTAGGCCACCTCGGGTGTCGAGTCGGTGCTCGCGTTGTCGGCGATGGTGATCCGGAAGCGGTAGGGGAAATACGCCCGCAGGTACGCCTCCAGCCGCCGCACACAGGGCTCGAGGTCGATCTCCTCGTTGTAGACGGGGACGACGACGTCGAGCACCGGGGCGTCGTAGCGGATCGGGGCCGCGGCGTGCGTCGGCTGCGTCGAAAGGCTCATGTCCCAACGATGATCGCGGGCGCTGAGCGGGATTTATGTCCGCCCTGTGCCGACCCTGTGAGACTCAAAGCACAAAAAACAGGCGGCCCCCGTACGGGAACCGCCTGCTGTCTATAGCGTCAGGACGTCAGGTCGTACACAGTGGTGCTCCCGACGGTCTGAGCCGTGTAGTTCTCGGAGACCCAGGTGGCGATCTGCGAGCTGTAGTTGCTGCCGCTCGAGCTGGTGCCGCCGCGGCCACCGAAGCCGCCCCCGCCGATGAAGTAGTGGATCTTTCCTTCGGCCACGTACTGCTGGAACTCAGCCAGCGTGGGCGACGGGTCGCTGCCGTTGAAGCCGCCGACCGCCATCACCGGGTCGCCGGTCGCGAGCTGGTAGCCCGACGCGTTCTGCGAGCCGACCGCGGCCGCCACCCAGGTGTACTGGTCGGCGTTCGCCTCGAGCAGCGCCTTCATCTCGTCGCTGACCGTCGCGGCGTCGAGCAGGCCACCCGCGCCGCCACCCCCGCCACGCATCCCGCCGCCGGTAAAGCCACCACCCTGAGCAGTCCCGCCCTGAGGAGCAGTGCCGCCACCGGGGAAGCCCGGGAAGCCGCCTTGGCCGCCACCGCCGGGGAAGCCGCCGGTGCCACGGTTACCGCGGTTGCCACCGAAGCCGCCACGACCACCCGGCCCCCCGCCGAAGCCACCCGACGTAGCCGGCCCGGCCGACGGGATGGAGCCCGTGTGCGCCTCCGAGGCAGTCTGCACCGCGTACGCAGCCGGCCCCGCCAGCACAGCAGCCAGCGAAACCCCCGCCGCCACCGCAGCCACCCGAGCCGGCAGGCGCAGCGACCCGAGCACCGCGAGCGCCCCCACCAGACCGCCGATCAGCACCACCCACCGCAGCCACGGCAGGAAGTCCGCACTGCGCGCCAGCAGGTGGTACGACCACCAGGCGCTGACCGCGATCCCGGCCGCCAGCGTCACCGCGGCCGCCACGTGGCGCCGGTTCTTCCAGAGCAGCACCCCGCCCATGCCGACCACCGCGCCGATCGCCGGCGCCAGGGCCACCGTGTAGTACGCGTGGAAGATGCCCTGCATGAAGCTGAACACCAGCCCGGTGATCAGCAGCCAGCCGCCCCACAGGATGAGGCCGGCCCGCTGCCGGTCGGTGCGGGCCCGGCGAGCCGTGATGACCAGACCCGCGACCAGCGCGATCAGCGCCGCCGGGAGCAGCCACGAGATCTGGCCGCCCTGCGCGCTCTCGAACATGCGCAGGAACCCGGTCGAACCCCACATGCCGCCACCGGTCGCGCCGCCGCCGCCGCCGACGCTGCCGGTCTCGTCGCCGTTGAGCCGGCCCAGCCCGTTGTAGCCGAGGGTGAGCTCGAGGATGCTGTTGTTCTGCGAGCCGCCGATGTAGGGCCGCATCGATGCCGGCACCAGTTCGACGATCGCGATGTACCAGCCGGCCGAGACGACCACGGCCAGGCCCGAGAGCAGCAGCTGCCCGATGCGCCGGCCCAGCTTGGGCGGCCCCGCGATCAGGTAGACCAGCGCGAAGGCGGGCACCACCAGCAGCGCCTGCAGCATCTTGGCCAGGAATCCGAAGCCGACGAAGACACCGGCCAGCACGATCCACTTGGTCGAGCCGTTCTCGAGGGCCCGCACGGTCGCGTACGCCCCGGCCACCATCAGCAGCACGAGCAGCGCGTCCGGGTTGTTGAAGCGGAACATCAGCACGGCGATCGGGGTGAGCGCGAGCACCACGCCCGCTAGCAGTCCGGCGGCCGGGCCGTACCAGCGCTTCACCGTGGCGAAGAGCAGGCCGACGCTGGCCACACCCATCAGCGCCTGCGGCACCAGGATGCTCCAGGCGTTGACCCCGAAGATCCGGGCCGAGAGCGCCATCGGCCACAGCGCGCCGGGCGTCTTGTCGACCGTGATCGAGTTGGCCGCGTCGGACGAGCCGAAGAAGAACGCCTTCCAGCTCTCCGAGCCTGCCTGCACGGCCGCGGAGTAGAAGGCGTTCGCCCAGCCGTTCTTGCCGAGGCCCCAGACGTAGAGCACGCCGGTGAGCAGCAGCAGCGCCAGCAGGGCGGGCCGCACCCAGGGCGCGTCGCCGGCCGGGCCCAGATAGAGCCACTGCAGGCGGGTGCGGTGCCGTGCCGGGGGTGGCGGCAGGTCAGGCGTAACCGCCGGTGGGACGGGCAACGTCGTGGTCATCGAGGTTCTCCCCAGACATGGCGGATCAATACCTCGACTACTTTCGACGTTGCCCCTGTCCTGCCGTTATGCCCTTGCTTTGTGTCAGCTGTGAGTGCGGCGCTTGGCCGACGCCGAGGCCAGCCGCTCCAGCACCGCCACCGTCGGGTCCCAGCCCATGCAGGCGTCGGTCACCGACTGGCCGTAGACCAGCGAGCCCCCGAGGTTCTGCCGCCCGGGCACGAGGAAGCTCTCCAGCATGACCCCGCTGATGCCCTGCTGGCCCGCCTCCATCTGCTCGGCCACGTCGTCGGCCACGAGCGGCTGCCGCAGGTGGTCCTTGCCGCTGTTGCCGTGCGAGCAGTCGATCACCAGACGCTCCGGCAACGACGCCTGGCGCAGCAGCTCGAGCGCGCCCGCCACGTCCTGGGCGCTGTAGTTCGGCTTGCCGCCGCCGCCGCGCAGCACGAGGTGGGTGTCCGGGTTGCCGGTGGTGTGCAGGATCGCCGGGGTGCCGGAGTAGTCGATGCCGGGGAAGACGTGCGTCGCGGCCGCGGCCTGGATGGCCTCGATGGCGGTGGCGATGCTGCCGTCGGGGCGGTTCTTCATGCCGATCGGCATCGACAGGCCGGAGGCGAGCTGGCGGTGCACCTGCGACTCGACCGTCCGGGCGCCGATCGCGCCCCAGGCCACGGTGTCGGCGATGTACTGCGGGGTGATCGGGTCGAGGAACTCGACGGCGGTGGGCAGGCCCCGGCCGACGATCTCGAGCAGCAGCCGGCGGGCGATCCGCAGGCCGGCGCCGACGTCGCCGGTGCCGTCCAGCGCCGGGTCGTTGATCAGGCCCTTCCAGCCGACCGTGGAGCGCGGCTTCTCGAAGTAGACCCGCATCACGACCAGCAGGTCGTCGGTGAACCGCTCGGCCGCCGACGACAGCAGCGAGGCGTATTCGCCCGCGGCGACCGGGTCGTGCACCGAGCAGGGGCCGACGACGACGAGCAGCCGCGGATCTCGGCCGTTGAGCACGTCCTCGACCTGGCGGCGGCCTTCCAGCACGGTGTCGTGCAGGTCGGTGGTCAGCGGCAGCTCGTGGTGCAGCAGGGCCGGGCTCATCAGCGGGACGACGGCCTCGATGCGCTGGTCACGAACGCGCTGGACCTCGGGGGCAGTCACGGTGGTTTCAACTCCTCCGCCGGCGCCCACGGTGAGAGCCGGCAAACAAAAAGGCAGCGACGTCGTGTCGCTGCCCGGGCCGGCTCTGGCTTGAGTGTCTCAGATCATGGCTAAGACACCGGCGGGAGCCGGCTCTGTAAACCACCAATAACTACGAGACACGTCGGACAGCATAACGCCTCAGCTCGCGGGCGGAGCAATCTGTGCGAACTGCTCAGCCTGTGGGACGGCGGCGGCCGGCTCCAGGCCGAGCGGCAGCACAACCGTGAAGGCCGTACGGCCGGGGTTGCTCTCGACCGAGACCTGGCCGCCGTGCGCGGTGACCACCGCGTGCACGATCGACAGGCCGAGACCGGTGCTGCCGGCCGCGCGGGAACGTGAGCTGTCGCCGCGGGCGAACCGCTCGAAGATGTGCGGCTGCAGGTTCTGCGGGATGCCGGGGCCGGCGTCGGTGACATGCAGGACGGCCGAGTCGAGCGTCTGGGTGACCCCGACCGTGACCACCGTGCCCTCGGGGGTGTGCGTGCGCGCGTTGGCCAGCAGGTTGGCCAGCACCTGGTGCAGGCGGGCGCCGTCGCCGATCACGATGACCGGCTCCTCGGGCAGGTCGAGCTGCCAGAAGTGCCCCGGGCCGGCCGCGTGGGCGTCGCTGACCGTGTCGACGACCAGCATGGTGAGGTCGACCGGGTCGTGGGCCAGCGGGCGGCCGGAGTCGAGCCGGGCCAGCAGCAGCAGGTCTTCGACCAGGACGGTCATCCGCTTGGCCTCGGACTCGACGCGGCTGAGCACGTGCGAGATCTCGTCGGAGATCGGCGCCCGGCTGCGGCGGCTGAGCTCGGCGTAGCCCCGGATGGCGGCCAGTGGCGTACGCAGCTCGTGGCTGGCGTCCGCGACGAACTGGCGCACCTGCATCTCGCTGGCGTGCCGGGCCTCGAGGGCGTTACCGACGTGGTCGAGCATCTGGTTGAGCGCGGCGCCGACCTGGCCGACCTCGGTCCGCGGGTCGGTGTCCGGTTCGGGCACGCGCTGGGCCAGGCGCACCTCGCCGCGGTCGAGCCGCAGCTCGGAGACCCGGGTGGCGGTGGCCGCGACCCGGTCGAGCGGGGCGAGGGTGCGCCGCACGATCAGCGCGCCGGCCCACCCGGCGATGCCGAGCGCGATCAGCACCGCGCCGCCGGTGACCAGGGCCACCCGTAGCAGCGTGTAGTTGGTGTTCTTGAGCGAGACCGCGGTGACCCGGATCGTGCCCTCGGTGGTGGTCTCGGCGACGACCCGGTACGACCCGTAGCCGTCCAGGCTGATGTCGGACTTGATCCCGTCGACCGGCACCGACAGCAGTTCCGCGTCGGCCACGTCGCTGAGATCCTGATAGCGCGTGTCCGGGAAACCCTGGGTGTTGGTGTACGCCTCGATCAGCCCACCCTGGATGTCGCTCACGCTGGTGTAGGTGATCGTGATCGACCCCGGCTCGGAGCCGCGCCACGGGTGATCGTCGTCGAACGGGAACTGGGCCCGCCCGCCACCCGGGCCGGGCTTGCCGGTCGCGTCGAGCTTGGCGTCGACCTGGGTGTAAAGGGTGTTACGAAGGAAGAAGTAGGCGGTGCCGCCGACGGCCAGGCCCAGCACCGTGAGCAGGATCATGATGATCGCCACGATCCGGGTGCGCAGCGGCCAGCCGGCCGGGCTGCGCCAGCGGGCGGCCCTCTTAGTCGGCAGGCTTGAGGACATAACCCGCACCGCGCATCGTGTGGATCATCGGCGTACGCCCCGCGTCGATCTTCTTCCGCAGGTACGAGATGTAGAGCTCGACCACGTTGGCCTGACCGCCGAAGTCGTAGTTCCACACCCGGTCGAGGATCTGGCTCTTGCTCAGCACCCGGCGCGGGTTGCGCATCAGGTAGCGCAGCAGCTCGAACTCGGTGGCGGTGAGCGTGATCAGGTCGCCCGCCCGGCGCACCTCGTGGCTGTCCTCGTCGAGCGACAGGTCGCCCACGATCAGCTGCGAGTCGGTGCGCATCGGGGAGTGCCCCATCCGGCGCATCAGGCCGCGCAGCCGGGCCACCACCTCTTCGAGGCTGAACGGCTTGGTGACGTAGTCGTCGCCGCCCGCGGTGAGGCCGGTGATCCGGTCCTCGACCGAGTCCTTCGCGGTAAGGAACAGCACCGGCACCTCGGGCGATTCGCCGCGCAGCCGGCGCAGCACCTCGAGCCCGTCGATGTCGGGCAGCATCATGTCGAGGACGACGGCGTCGGGGCGGAAGTCGCGGGCGGTGCGCACGGCGGTCTGCCCGTCGCCCGCGCTCTTGACGTCCCAGCCCTCGTAGCGAAGCGCCATGGAGAGGAGCTCGGCCAGCGTCGGCTCGTCGTCGACCACGAGGACGCGGACGGGGCCGCCGTCGGGGCGGCGGAGCTCGGTGCTGGAATCTGCGTTCGCCATCGTCATGCCCCTACTGTCGGGTGGCGGGCTATGCCTTGGCTTTCGGGTTCCTGTGTACCAGCTGTGACGAGCGACTGCACCGGAGTCAGCGAAGCGATCGTAGGGCCAGGAGGGGCATCACTACTGCCGGCCCTGTGGAACTGGCTCACAGGAATGACCTTGAATTCGCACAGGCGACTGACACGGTACGCCGGGATCGTTCCGGCCATGACGACGATGACTAAGCAGGTGGCGGGCTGGCAGCGGCGTACCGGGATGGTGGCCCTCGCGGCGGCCCTGGCGGTGGCGGCGTCCTTCGGGCCGGGCCAGCTCGGGACCACGCGACTCGGCGCGAGCGAGGTGGCCGGCTTCGCGACGGTGACCGCGGCCGACACGATCAGGGCCACCCCGGTCCTGGCCGAGGTGGCTGGCGCGGGGCGGGAGTGACCCTCGTGCTGGCTACTCGGTCACGACCGACAGCGCCACGTCCCTGAGCTTGCCGGCGCCCTGCTTGAGCCGCTCGGAGTAGTACGGCCGGGTCCAGTTCGACCAGGTGACCTGCCCGGCCGACTGGTCGGTGCCCGAAGCGGTGAACGACACGGTCACGCCCGGGCTGACCTGGGTGCTGAGCTGGCCGCCCTTCGGCACAGCCACCCGGTGGGCGGACGGGTCGGCGAAACCGAGCATGGCCCACGGCACCCGGATCGTCAGGTCGTCCCCGTCGATCTGCCACAGCGCCCGGCTGTCCGCCTTCTCGTCCTCCGGATCCCAGGTGCCGTGGCGCAGCTGCCCGGCATTCTGCAGTTCCACCGGTTGCGCCCGCTTGACCACCAGCTCGAACGCCTTCCACCCTTCCGGTGCGGGGCCCCGTGAGCCGGCCGGCAGCGGCGGGTCCAACTTCAACGGATCGAGCTGATTGCGGACGTACGCCTGCCCGCTCTTCCCGACCAGGTTGAGCGCGAACACCGCGTCCGGCCGCCGGTCGGCGCTGCCGGGCATCGGTGTGCCGGTCACGCCCGGGAGCACGTCGAACCCGGCCATCAGCGCGCCCGGCGCCGACCCGGCCAGCTTGATCGCGAGGTGCAGATACTGCTCGTCGACACGGGCCGTGACCTCGCGGGCGGGCCAGGCGTCGGTGTCGAGCAGGTGCTGGTCGCCGGTGTCGGGCGGCCCGTCGGCGTCCATCGCGAGCACCCCGAAATGCTGCTCGTTGGTGAGCGGGTCGGTCCAGAGCTGGCGGCGGCCGGGGTCCTGGTGGTTGGCCGTGTTCCAGGTGGAGCGGTACCACTCGTCGGCCCAGCTGAACACGAAGCCGCCGCCGAGACCCTGCTCGTGGATCATCCGCAGCAGGTCGGCGTCGGTCCGCATCGCGTCCTGCTCGCTGTGGTCGCCCTGCGAGCGGCCGAGCGGAGCGTTGTGGGCCGAGCCGATCGACGACGGCACCCCGAACTCGGTGATCAGCGTAGGCATCGTGGAGTGGTGTTTGCGCAGGTCGGCCAGGTATCCGGCGTACGGGTCGGTGCGTCCCGCGTACTCGTAATTGATCAGATCCGGTTCCTGTCGCAGAAAGTCCGGATAGAACGGGTACGCGTGGTAGCTGGCGAACGTGCCGGCCGGCCAGTCCGCCGTGGGCAGCACGTGGTTCGCGTCCAGCTGGAGCAGATCCTCCTGCTCGAGCGGCTCCTGCGGGTGGCGCAGCGGGTCGGTCGTGGGCCAGTTGACGAAGGCGATCGGCTGGCTGACGCCGTGCTCGGCGACGTAACCGGCCAGCTCGTTCATCCGCGCGGCCAGCCAGCGCTCGGTCGGTGTCGACTTGGGCGTGTTCCGGAAGTACTTCCCGGCGAACCGCTCGACCGACGCGTTGCGCTTGTCCGAGGCGGCCGCCGCGCGCGGGTCGATCTCGGAGCCGACGATCCAGCCGGCCAGCCACGGGGTGACGTCCGCGTCCCAGACCCCGCCGACCCGGCCGGGCATCCTCGTACGGCTGAATTCGCCCTTCACCGCCTGCGCGGCCGCCTCGAGTTCCTGGCGGAAGGCGGTGGTGAAGGTCTTGTCGAACAGGTTCCGCTGGTCGATGTACGACTCGCCGGGCAGCGCGACGCCCTGCACGAGATAGAGCGGCCGCTCGGGGTTGTCCTGGTTCCAGGCGGCCAGCTGCTCGTAGAACGCCGGTGGGTGCACGTCGTAGATCCGCACCACCCGCAGCCCCAGCCAGCTCATCGCCGCGAACCACGCCCGGTACTGCGCGGCCGAGACAGCCCCCTCACCGGGCAGATGGCCGGGGGTGGTGTCGCCCAGGTCGACGCCGGGCAGGAAGGTCCGGTCGCCCCCGGCGGTGTGCAGCTCGAAATCCTGCCCGTCCGAGCTGGCGATCATCCGCAGCCCGTCGGCCTCGCGCGGCGCGGGCGCCCACGAGGTGCCCCGCGGCGGCGACGGGATCTCGCGCATCCCGGCGATCAGGAAGGCCGGCGAGGTCAGCGCGGGCGCGGCGGTGCCGCCCGCGAGCAACAGGCACAGCCCGAGCGTGAACACGCCGATCATGGTGGCCTTCACCCGTCCGAATCGTGGACGGGCAGGCGCGGTCACGAGATGGCTCGGAAAGTCCCCCACGCAGGGATTGTCTGACGTGAAAGTTGCAGTATGCGGCGATTTGTCGGGAAGCTTGGATCATCGGAACACTCGCCGTTGACGCGATGTTGTGCCAGCGTTGAGATCGCTGCACGCGGCCGGCCGCCCCCGGGTGCCCCGCCGCGTTGTCGGCGAGTGGCGGCGCGAGCGTGGGGAGCATGCACGTGGATCTTCTCGAGGAGTACCGCAGGGCAACCTTCTTCTTCGAGTCCGGGGATCCCCTCGGCGCCGCGAAACTGCTCGAGCCGATAGTCGAGGCCGAACCCCACAACACCGCCGTACGCCAGTTGCTGGCGCGCGCCTACTTCAACTCGGCCCAGCTCGGCCGGGCCGAGGCGCAGTGGCGGATCCTGGTCGACCACGACCCGTCCGATCACTACGCGCACCACGTGCTCGGGCGCACCCTGGAACGGGACGGGCGCTTCCGCGAGGCCCTGCCCCACCTGCGGCTGGCCGCGGCGATGAAACAGCAGACCGAATACACCGAGGCCCTCCAGCGGGTCGAGGAGTGGCTCGGCAAATCAGCGAACGCTTAGGCTGGGGAACGTGAAACTCAAGCTCGACCTGCACGAGATCTTCAACAAGGGCACCGAGATCGACCGTGCGCTGCGCGGCATCATCGACGAGGCCTTGGAGAAGAAGGCCACCCTGGTCGAGATCATCCCGGGCAGGGGCAGCGGCGCGCTGAAGAAGAAGGTGCTGCGCTTCCTCGACCAGAAAGAGATCAAGCAGCTCTATCACCGGGTCGAGAAGGACGGCGACAACTGGGGCCGGCTCTTCATCCACTTCCGCTTCAACGAGTCGACCGGCCGCCGGGGCCGAGGCCGCCGCTAAGAGAAGGTGTAGGTCTTGGCCACCGCCAGCAGTTCGCTGGTGTGCGAGCCGACGATCCCCACGCCGGTCGGGCGGGCCCGGAACCCGGGCAGGTCGCTCAGCCCGTCGCTGCCGTCCATCACCCGGAACCGGACCGGGCCGCTCGCGCGCACGGTCAGCGTGACCTCGACCCCCTCGGCCGGCGGGGCGTGGAACGTGAAGCCGAAGCCCCACGCCTGCCCCTCGGTGGCCGGGTCGACCGGCAGGTCGCGCCCGCCGACGGTCGCCGTGACGACCGGGGCGTCGGCCGCCGTGTGCAGGGTGACCAGGCGAACCTGACGCTGGGGCCGGAGCCTCAGATTGAGCGTGCGGGTGTCGCTCGACCGGGTGTCCGACTCGACGGTGAGCTGCGGCGCGGGCAGGTCGGCGGCCGGGGCCTCGCCGGTGCGCACCTGCTCGGCGCCGAAGGTCGGCAGCGTGTCGTCGACCCGGTGCAGGTCGCCCGATACGTACTGCCCGGTCCATTTCTGGGTGGCGGGCTCATCGCTGATCCAGCGGGCGGTGCCGTTGTCGGCATCCATCGCGTACATCAGTTGGGTCGGGGCCGGGTGTTTCGCGTCGAACCGGTCGATCATCAGACCGGCGCCGGTGCAGACGATCACGGCCAGCACCGCGGCCAGGGTGGGCAGCGCGCCCCACCGGCGGCTGCGCAGGGCCTCGACGTCGCGCTGACCGCCGGCCACCGGGTGGATCAGATCGATCACCGGCAGCAGGGCCAGGCCGAGCAGCACGGTCAGGAACGCGCCGGCCGCGCCCAGGCCCATGCCGAGCGCGGGAAAGAGCATGACGACGGTGGGCAGCAGGATGATCGTCGCCACCGCGCCGCCGAGGGTCACCGCGATCACCGGCAGCCAGCCCCGGGTGCTCACCGCGACCAGGCCGAACAGGGCCCCGGCCAGGGCGGGCAGGGCGGCCAGGTAGGAGCCGCCGGGCACGAAGGCGGCCAGCACCACGCCCAGCACGGCGAGCCAGCCGAGGCCGGCGACGGCCAGGGCGGCCGGGCCGAGCCGGCGGCGCAGCAGCGCGAACCAGCCGAGGACCACGGCCGCGGCCAGCAGGATGACGGCCGACCGGTACATCTGCGGGCGGTAGGGGTCGATGGGCATCTCGGCGTACGCCGGCCGGATCAGTTGCAGCAGGAACCACAGGACCTGGGCCAGCACCGGGGCCAGCACGATCGGCACCAGGGTCAGTGCGCCGGCCACCAGGCCTCGCTTGACCGTGAGCAGCCCCCGACGGCGGGCCAGCCCGGCCAGCGCCGCCACCGCGACCAGGGCCAGCACCGCGATCGGCCAGACCAGCCCGCCCGGATAACGCACCAGCAGGCCGGGTGCCGGGAAGTAGGTGGCGTCGCCGCCGTCGGTGCCCGTCAGCGCGGTCAGGTCACGCCCGCCCAGCTCGCGGATGACGGCCAGGGTGTTTTCCCCGTGATGCTGCAGGCTGGCGCGGTCCATCGCGGCGGGGACGTCGGTCGGCGCGTGATAGACCGCCGCGCCGTCGATGTAGGCCGCGTTGAGCCCGCTGAAGCCCGCCTCGCGGAAGGCGGTGAAGTCGGTGTCGTTGGGCAGCAGCCGATAGATCTCGACGGCGAACGACGTGCCGACCGGCTTGACGGCGTGCCCGTACGCCTCGACGAGGGCGCCGTTGCCGGTCGAGGTCTCGAACATGATCGCCGGGCCGCTGCTGCCGCGGGCCTCGAGGTTGAGGGCCACGCCCTTGTCGCGGGCCAGCGGGTGCTGGTCGACGAAGGCCTTGGCCCCGCACAGGCAGGCCTCCTCGCCGTCGGTCAGCACCAGCACCACGTCGTTGCGCAGCCGCGGGCCGGCCAGCAGGGCCCGGGCCGACTCGAGGATCGCCGAGGTGCCCGCGGCGTCGTCGTTGCCACCCGGGGCGACCTGGGCCGAGTCGTAGTGCGCGACCAGGAAGATGCGGCCGGTGGAGCCGGTGCCCGGGATCGTGGCGACCACGTTGCGCACCCGGGCCAGGCTGGTGCCGCCCGCGCTGGACGACAGCCCGGCGCCCTGCACGGACACCGTGTCTTGCACCTCGGGCGAGAGGCCGAGGCCGCGCAGGGTGGTGACCAGGTGCTCGCGAACGGCGTCGTTGGCCGCGCTGCCCACCGGGTGCGGCCGCGCCGCGACCGCCTCGACCTGCTGGAACGCGCGCTCGGCACTGAAGCTGTCAGCCGCGGCCGAGGTCGGCGCGGCGGCCGGCGGCCGGATCGACCACAACCCCGCGAAGCCGGCCAGGGCCAGCACCACGACGGCGAGAAGAGCGGCCGCACCCCGGTGCGCGGGGTCGGTGATCGAGGGAGCGCGCATGGGTGACATCTAAGCGGTTGGGTACGACACCGGGTAGTCGGAAGATCGTTTCCGGCGTGCCCTAGCGTTACCGGGGTGAGCACGCCGTTCGACCCCGCCGCCGTCGTGGCCGCGTTCATCGACGCGGTCGCGCCCTACGATCCCCAGCCCGAGGCCGCCCCGGTCGCCATGATCGGCGTGCGTACCGCCCTGGGCGAGGGCACCTTCGCGGTCAGCGACCACGTGATCCGCGCCATGTGCAAGGCCCTGGCCGCCTACCGCGACCCCGAGGACAGGGGTTCCTGCGTCGACTGCGGCAGCCGTCACCTGGACGAGAATCTGCACTGCCAGGAGTGCGGACGGCTGCACGGCATCCTCGGTGAGGTCATCGCGCACCACGCGCGCCGGGTCGCGGCCGAGGACGCCACATGAGACCTGTTCGGTGTTGTGCGCTCGCTTTCCGTGCGACACGATCAGCGGGTCAGGGCCAGGCGGAACAACGAGTGGGGTGTCGGCATGACTGAGCGTTCGGTCGCGCCTCGAGCCCGAGCCGCAGGCCCGGCCTACCAGGAGCGGCTGCGCGTCCTGTTGGTCGAGGACGACGAGGGTGACGCCTTCCTGGTCCGCGAGCTGCTCGCCGAGGCCGAGGCGCCGTTCGACCTGCGGGTGGCGACCAGCCTGCGCGAGGCGCGCGGCCTGCTGCAGGGCATCCACTGCGTGCTGCTCGACCTGGGCCTGCCCGACGCCGAGGGCATCGACGGTCTGCGCAAGCTGCTCGCGGTGGCCGGCAGCGCCGCGGTGTGCGTGCTCACCGGCCGCTCGGACGAGCACCTGGGTGTCGCCGCAGTCGCCGAGGGCGCCCAGGACTACCTGGTCAAGGGTCAGGTCGACGGCGTTCTGCTGACCCGGGCGCTGCGCTACGCGGTCGAGCGCAAACGCTCCGACGAAAACACCCAGCGGCTGCGCGAGGTCGAGCTGCGCCAGGCCGAGTCGGCCCGCCTCGAGCGCGGCCTGCTGCCCCAGCCGCTGATGTCGACCGATCGCGTGGCGGTGCACACGTTCTATCGCTCCGGCCGGGCGCTGGGCCTGCTCGGCGGCGACTTCTTCGACGTCGTCCAGGTGGGCGACGACAAACTCCACGTGATCGTGGGCGACGTCTGCGGCCACGGTGTCGACGAGGCCGCCCTCGGTGTCGAGCTCCGGGTCGCCTGGCGGGCGCTGGTGCTGGCCGGCGTGCCCGACGACTACATCCTCGGTGCCCTCGAAAAGTTGCTGATGAGCGAGCGCCGGGCCCGTGAGGTCTTCGCCACGGTCGCCTCGGTGGTGCTCGACCTCCAGGCCAACAAAGCGGTCGTCCGCCTGGCCGGCCACCCGCCCCCGGTGTTGCTCAGCGGGGGCCAGGTCAGTCCGGTCGAAGCGCGTACCGGAATCGTCCTCGGGGTACGTCCCAGGCCGACGCCCGCCACCGAGGTGGAATTCTCCGGAGATGACTGGTCTTTGCTGATGTATACGGATGGTTTGATCGAGGGCCACACGGGTGTGGGGAAGGAACGGCTCGACGTGGCCGGCCTGTGCGGAGTGCTGGACGAGCCCGCCGCCCGCACGGTGCCGCTGCCCGCGTTGCCCGCGTGGCTGGTCGGCCGGGCCGAGCAGGCCAACGGCGGCCCGCTGGCCGACGACGTGGCGATGTTGCTGATCTCGCGGGGGAGCGGGCGGTGACCCTTTTCGACCTCCGCACCTGGACCCTGCGCCGTCGGATCCTCGCCCTCTGCGTCACCGTCGGCGTCATCCTGTCCGGGCTGGGCATCTTCGCCGCGGTCACCGCCACCCAGAACAACCGCCAGCTCGACGACGTGCTCAACCGGGCCAGCCCGATGCGGGCCGCCGGTGAGGCGCTCAACACGGCGTACGTCGATCAGGAGACCGGCATCCGCGGCTTCGCGATCAGTGGCAAAGAGGTCAACCTGGCGCCGTACACGGAGGGCATGGCCGACGAGAAACGACTGATCAGCCGGGTCGAGGAGCTCCTTGACCCGGCCGACACGGCCATCCGGGCCGAGCTCGAGACCGTGCAGCAGCGGGCCGACACCTGGCACCGCGAGCTGGCCGACCCGGTGATCGCGGTGATCCGCTCGGACGGCGCCGCGGCCGGCCGGGACAGGATCAACGCGGCCTCGACCGGGCAGTTCAACGCGCTGCGCGAGGCCATCGCGGTCATGCAGGACGAGATCCAGGTGATGCGCACGACGGCCGCCGACAAGGCCAAGCACAGCAGCCAGACCATGGTGGCGATCCAGATCGCCGCGGCCGGGATCATCATCCTGGCCGGAGTGGTGCTGCTCCTGGTGCTCGACCGGCTGGTCAGCCGGCCGGTCGTCGACCTGGCCGAGCAGGTCCGCGAGGTGGCCGACGGCGACTACGACAAGCACATCATCACCAGCGGCTCGCCCGAGCTGGCCGGCCTGGCCCAGGACGTCGACGGCATGCGCCAGAAGATCGCGGCCGAGCTGACCGAGGTGCGCGAGGCCCGGGCCCACATAGAGTGGGTCAACGACCAGCTCAAGACGCAGGCCGAGGAGTTGACCCGCTCCAACCGTGACCTCGAGCAGTTCGCCTATGTCGCCTCGCACGACCTGCAGGAGCCGCTGCGCAAGGTGGCCAGCTTCTGCCAGCTGCTGCAGCGCCGCTACCAGGGGCAGATGGACGAGCGGGCCGACCAGTACATCGGGTTCGCGGTCGACGGCGCCCAGCGCATGCAGCGGCTGATCAACGACCTGCTCGCCTTCTCGCGGATCGGCCGGCTCACCGCGGGCTTCACCGAGGTGCCGCTCGACCGGGTCCTGACCGAGGTGTCCTCGCAGCTCGAGGCCCGGGCGGGCGACGACGCCGAGATCACCTGGGCCGACCTGCCGGCGGTCGAGGGGGAGGAGCCGCTGATCACCACGCTCTTCGTCAACCTGATCGGCAACGCGCTGAAGTTCCGGCGCCCCGACGTGCCGCCCGTGGTGCGGATCAGCGCCGAGCGCGAGGGCAGCGAGTGGCGGATCAACGTGCGGGACAACGGCATCGGCATCGAGGCCGAGTTCGCCGACAAGGTCTTCGTGATCTTCCAGCGGCTGCACGCGCGGGATGCGTACGAGGGCACCGGCATCGGCCTGGCGATCGTCAAGAAGATCGTGGAATACCATGGCGGGCGGATCTGGCTGGACCTCGAGGTCGAGGTGGGCACGTCGATCTACTTCACCCTCCCGGTGCTGCCGGGTGCTCCCGACCCGGAGCCCCAGGTGCCGGCCCAGGAGACGAGGAAAGAGGTCACAGCATGACGGCTGCTACGCGGGCCGACGGCACGCCCATCGAGGTGCTGCTGGTGGAGGACGACCCCGGTGACGTGCTGATGACCCAGGAGGCGTTCGAGGAGCACAAGGTCCGCAACCGGCTCAACGTCGTCTCCGACGGGGCCGAGGCGCTGTCCTACCTGCGACGCGAGGGCGAGTACGCGAACGCGGTGCGCCCCGACCTGATCCTGCTCGACCTCAACCTGCCCAAGCGGGACGGGCGCGAGGTGCTCGAAGAGATCAAGAAGGATGCCGACCTGGGCCGCATCCCGGTGGTCGTGCTGACCACCTCGGCCGCCGACGAGGACATCCTGCGCAGCTACCAGCTGCACGCGAACGCGTACGTGACCAAGCCGGTCGACTTCGAGCGGTTCATCACCGTGATCCGGCAGATCGACGAGTTCTTCGTCAGCGTCGTGAAGCTGCCGCCGCGTGCTTGATCAGGTCGCCGATCTCATCCGGGAGGTCGCGGCCACCATCGTGCTGCCGCGCTTCCGCCACCTCTCCTCCGACCAGATCGTCCAGAAGGCCCCCGGTGACCTGGTCACCATCGCCGACAAGGAATCCGAGCAGGCGCTGACCGCCGGTCTCACCGCCCTGCTGCCCGGCTCGACCGTGGTCGGCGAGGAAGCGGTCGCGGCCGACCCGCGGGTCCTCGAGCGGATGCGCGGCGACGGCGCGATCTGGATCGTCGACCCGGTCGACGGCACCAACAACTTCGCCGCCGGCAAGACCCCGTTCGCCCTGATGGTCGCCCTGGTCCGCGACGGCGAACCGACCGCGTCGTGGATCCTCGACCCGGTCGGCGACCACCTCACGGTGGCCGAGGCCGGTGCCGGCGCCTACCGCGACGGCGACCGCATCAAGACCCGCACCGACGACCCGGGCGCGGCCGCCCTGCGCGGTGTCGTGGCCACCCATTACCTCCCGCAACATCTGCGCGAGGTGGCCCGGGCCAACGCGCCGGCCCTCGGTCAGGTCACCAACGGGCATCACTGCGCGGGGTACGAATATCCGGCCGTGGCCCTGGACGAGCAGCAGTTCGTGCTCTTCTGGCGGATCCTGCCGTGGGACCACGTGCCCGGTTCGCTGATCATCCGAGAGGCGGGCGGCACCGTGCTGCACCTGGACGGCGCGCCTTACCGCCCGGCCGACAGCGAGCGCGGCCTGCTGGTCGCGGCCAACGACGACATCTGGCACACGACCCGGGACGCGCTCTTCCCGGACACGTCGATTCTGTAGCGCGTATGTCGGCGTACCTGGAAAGTGTCTTCGGTCTGGGCGGCCGCACGGCGATGGTGACCGGCGGCAGCTCGGGCATCGGCCGGGCCATGGCGGTCTCGCTGGGCCGGGCCGGGGCGCGCGTCGTGCTGGTGGCCCGGCGCCCTGAGCCGATGGCCGAGGTGATCGAGGAGCTGCGCGGCTTCGGCGCCGAGGGACACGCGATCTCGGCCGACCTCGCCGACCGCCCGGCCGTCACGGCGGCCATCGAGCAGACCCTCGAGCGGTACGGCGCCCCGGACGTGCTCGTCAACTGTGCGGCGGTCAACCGCCGGCCGCCGCTCGACGAGCTCACCGAGGACGACTGGGACGTGACGATGGCGGCCAACCTGACCGCCCCGTTCCTGCTCGGTCAGGCGTTCGGGTCGCGGATGGCCGAGCGCGGCTGGGGGCGGATCATCAACGTCGCGTCGCAACAGGCCTTCCGCGCGTACGGCAACAGCGGCGCCTACGGAGTCTCCAAGGCCGGACTGGTCGCGCTCACCCGTTCACAGGCCGAGGCCTGGTCGGCCCGGGGCGTCTGCTGCAACGTGATCGCGCCCGGCGTCGTCCACACGCCACTGACCGAGCCGGTCTTCGCCGACCCTGCGACCGTCGCCAAACACGCGGCCCGCACCATGATCGGCAGAAACGGCGTACCGGACGATTTTGGCGCTTGTGCGGTCTTTCTGGCCGGCCCGGCTGCCGTCGCTGTGACAGGCCAGACACTCTTCGTCGACGGTGGTTACTCGGCCAGTTGATCGATCTGCCGCTTCCCTGCGTATCACGGTAGAGTCTGCCCGCGCTGACGATGGGGGAGGTATCCGTGGCGGCGGTTTTCCAGCGCCGGTTGAGCACCGTGCTCGTGTTGCTGATAGCGGCATGTGCGCTGGTGCTGGCAGCGTCGGCGGGGGTGGCCCAGGCCGACCCGGACGAGGGCGACAGCAAGACGTTGCGCAATGCGCTCGAGTCCGCGGCCAAGGGCCAGGCGGTCGCGATCCAGAAACTGAGCGCCTCCAAGAAGCGGGCCGTGCAGCTGCAGGCCACGGTCAAGCAGGCGCAGGCCGGCGCCAAGGCGATGGAGAGCCAGGTCGCCGAGATCGCGACCCGCTCCTATCAGCTCGGTCGGCCCAGCACCATGACGATGCTGCTCGACTCGAGCTCGCCCGACATCTTCCTCGAGCGCATCCAGCGCCTCGACATGATGGCCCAGCTCGACAGTCAGATCCTCACCCAATATCGGGCCTCGCTCGACCGGGCCGAGGCGGCCAAGGCGGCCATCACCCGAGAGATCGCCGAGCAGACCAAGCAGGTCGCCGCGCTGACCAAGAAGAAGAACGAGGCCCAGCGCGCCCTGGCCAGTGTCGGCGGCGGCCAGGTCGCGGGCGGTTTCGTCTCGGCCACCTCGCCGCTGGCCAAGCCGGCGCCGCGCAATTCCGACGGCTCCTGGCCCGACGAGTCGTGCACGATCAACGACCCGACCAGCTCGGGCTGTCTGACGCCGCGCACGCTGCACGCCTTCCAGGAGGCGAAATCGGACGGCTTCACGCGGTACACGGTGTGCTGGAGCCAGCGAAACTCCGGCGAGCATCCCAAGGGCCGGGCGTGCGACATGTCGTCCAACCGGACAACCTACAAGACCTCCCCGGCGACGGGTGACGACAAGGCGTACGGCAACAGCCTCGCGGCGTACTTCGTGAAAAATGCCAGCCGGCTCGGCGTGATGTACGTGATCTGGTTCCGGCAGATCTGGATGCCGGGCGACGGGTGGCGCAGCTACAGCGGCAGCGGCGGAGCCTCGGCCGAGCACACCAACCACGTCCACGTGTCGATGTTGTGAGGTCGGACAGCTAACTGCCAGGTTGAGGGCACTACCATCCGGCGGATGGGAAACCCGCCGCGCGCGCTGCCGTCCGGTCTCGCCACGGCCCTGGTCTTCGGGGCGAGCGGGGCCGTTCTGGTGCTCGAGATCCTCGCCCTCCGACTCGTGGGCCCCTACGTGGGCGTGACCCTGCAGGTCAGCAGCTCGGTGATCGGCATCTCGCTGGCCGCCATCGCGTACGGCACGTGGCTCGGTGGCCGCCTGGCCGACCGGTTCGACCCGCGCTCGCTGCTCGCGCCGGCGCTGCTGCTCGGCGCGATCGGCACGGCGGTGACCCTGCCGCTGGTGCGGTTCGGCGGCGAGGTGCTGCGCGGCGGGGCCGCCCCGGCGGTGCTCCTGCTGGCCGCCCTGGCCGTCTTCCTGCCCGCCTTCATCCTCTCGGCGGTCACCCCGATGGTGGTGAAACTGCAGCTCAGCGATCTCAGCCGGACGGGCGCGGTGGTCGGCCGGCTGTCCAGCATCGGCACCCTGGGCGCGATCACAGCGACGCTGGCGACCGGCTTCATCTTCGTGGCGGCGGTGCCGTCGAGCTGGATCATCATCTCGCTGGCGGTGCTGCTCGCGGTGGCCGGTGTGGCGCTGGGCTGGTGGTTGCGCCGGGCCGGGGGCGCCGCGCCGCTGCCGGGCAAGCCGCGCACACGGGCCGTGCTGGTCTCGGTCGGGCTGGCCGGGGCCGGGCTCGGGGTGGCGTCACCCAACCCGTGCGACGTCGAGACGGCCTACCACTGCGCGCGCGTGCAGGACGACGAGGCCACGGCCGGGGGCCGGGTGCTGCTGCTCAACTCGGCCCGGCACTCCTACGTCGACCTCGACGACCCGCGGCACCTGGAGTTCGCGTACATGCAGTGGATCGGCGCGGTGGCCGACGTGCTGCCGGCCGGCCCGGTCGACGCGCTGCACCTGGGGGGCGGCGGGTTCACGATGCCCGACTACCTGAAGGCGACCCGGCCCGCGAGCGACCAGCTGGTGATCGAGCTCGACGGCGGGCTGGTCGACCTCGACCGCGAGAAACTCGGGCTCAAGACCGGACCAGACCTTCGCGTACGGGTGGGGGACGCGCGGGTCGGCGTGGCCGCTCAGCCGTCGGCGTCCTACGACTTCGTGGTGGGGGATGCGTTCGGTCACCTGACCGTGCCCTGGCACCTCGCGACCCGGGAGATGGCCACCGACATCGCGCGGGTGCTGCGGCCGGGCGGGGTCTACGTGCAGAACGTGATCGACTATCCGCCGGACAGGTTCATTCGGGCCGAGCTGGCCACGGTGGCGGCGGCCTTCCCGCACGTCGCGGTGATCAGCAGCGAGCAGGCGCTGGCCGGTGAGGTGGGGGCCAACTTCGTCATCGTGGCGTCGGCCGGGCCGCTGCCGGAACCCGAGATCAAGCGTCGCCTGGCCAAGATCACCGAGGTCGGTACGATGCTGACCGGCGACGACCTGACCGCGTTCATCTCGGGCGCCCGGGTCCTGACCGACGATTACGCGCCGGTGGACCAGTTGCTGGCCGGCTGACGCCCGCTGCCGCCGCTAGATCGCCCTGTCACGTCGCTGCCCTGTCACGTCGACCTGTCACATCGCCAGGGACAGGCCGGTTCCCTTGCGGGCCGTGGGCGGGTTCGCCGTCTCGGCGGCGGGCGGGCGCCGGGTTGGTTCGGTGTCGCCGACCTTCTTCCGGGGCGTGCCGTTCTTGTGCGACGGGCCGTTGCGGCGGGGTGTGCCCTTCTCCGCGGCGGCCTCGCTGATCTCTTCGGTGCCGGTCCCGTCCTGCGGCCGCTGTTGCGGCGCCCGGGTGCGGTCGTCGCGGCGGCTGGCCGGAACGCCGGCCCCGGCGATCACCTCGGCCCGGCACTTCACGCCGTCGACCGCGAACGCCAACGGCAACGGGTTGTAATCGCTGTAGCTCCCACGCAGAGTGAAAGACTTCAATGCGCCGTGACCCTTCGCGGTCACCCGGCTGCCGCGCTGCGTGACCGCCTTCGACGAGCCGCTGAGCTGCTGCGTGCCCGGATAGGAGAACTGCACCCGCCACGAACTCTGCGCCAGCTCCTCGGTCGTCGCGACCGTCAATTGGGCCTCGTAATCCCGGCCCGAGTCGCGCCGCAGCTGATAGCGGACGGAGCATCGGGCGTCGTCGCTCGGCCCGGCCACCGCCGTGCCCGCCGCCTGCGCCTCCTGCACGTCCGGCGTGTCCCGGGTGGTGATCCAGCTCAACCCGGCCACCGCGACCACGGCCAGCGTCACCGCCCCAGCCTGCAGACGGTGCCGGCTCCGCAGAAACCCCAGCGAAACCCGGCCGCCCTCGAACAGGCCCCCGCCGAGCGGCCGGGCCCCGCCGAGCCGCAGCGCCGCACCGACCTTCAACCCGGCCCGCAGGCGCAACACCCGCACCCCCGGACGCGGCCCAGGAGTGCCACCCGGCAGGCCGAGCCAGGCGAGCATCGCGCGGCCTAGCCCATCCCGGCCCGGCGGAACGAGCCGCTGCGTGGGCGCGGCGCCGCGGGCCGTCTCGGGTGCATCGTCGGCGCGCTCGGTCACGGGCGGGATGATCGGCTGGAGCCCGATGACCGCGGCCAGATCACGGGCGACCTCGGCCGCGCCGGGACGATCGGCCGGATCCTTGATCAGGCAGCGCAGGCACAGGTCGGCCACGACGGGTGGCATGTCCGCGATCGACGGCAGCGGCTCCGGATCGGCGTACAGGTGGGCGCGCAGTGCTTCGGCCGTGTTCTCGGCCGGCCAGGGCAGGCGACCGGCCAGGGCGCGATAGAGCAGCAGACCCAGGGCATAGACGTCGTACGCGGCCGACACCGGCGAGCCGGCGAGCCGCTCCGGCGCCAGATAGGCCGGGGTGCCGAGCAGGCTGCCGTCCGGGGCGGCGTCGCGCTGGCCGACGATCGCCGAGATGCCGAAGTCGACGACCTTGGCGCCGCCGCCGGTGAGCATCACGTTGGCCGGGGTGACATCCCGGTGCACGACGCCGCGGGCGTGCGCCGTGGCCAGCGCGGAGGAGACCTCGACAGCCATGGCGACCGCCTCCCGCCACGGCAGCGCGCCCTGGCGGGTGATCCGGGCGGCGACCGACTCGCCGTCGTTCAGCTCCATCACGACGTACGGAACCGTCAGTCGCTCGTCGAGCGGTGACTGGCCGAAGTCGAAGATGCCGGTGATGTGGGGATGGCAGAGGCGGGCGGCGGCGAGCGCCTCCTGCCGCAGCCGGTCGCGGAAGGTCTGGTCGTCGGCCAGCCGCGGCGAGAGCACCTTGACCGCGACGGGCCGGCCCAGCGTCTCGTCGTAGCCGCGCCACACCTCGGACATGCCACCGGTGCCCAGCTTCTCGATGAGCCGATAGCGCCCGGCGATACGAGGCGAGCCAACCTGACCGTTTCGCTCCGTCCGCCCCATGTGCCGATTGTGACCCGAGGGACGGGCTGCCCGATGCCGTCCGCCGAAACCCGTGCCGCTCGTGCCCGATTGCCGGATTCCTGAGATCCGTTAGCCTGATTCTGGCCCTGTCCTCTTCCGGTTGGAGGGTTCGCATGCAACGCACCTCGGTGACGGTCTTCGCCTCGACGCGAGGACGTTCCCCCCGCCGCTAGCCGGCCGGCCGACGTCACTCCTCGCCTCGGGGCGGTCGCTATCGACCGTTTCCTTCGCTCGAGGAGCTCCTTTTGCGTGCCCTTTCCGCCGCACCCCTGGGTGCGGATTTCTGGAAACTCTGGACCTCGTCCGCCGCCACCAACCTGGGCGACGGCATCACCATGGTGGCGGGCCCCCTGCTCGTCGCCTCGATCACCGAGAGCCCCGCGGCCGTCGCCGGCGCGGTCTTCGCGCAGCAACTGCCGTGGCTGCTGTTCGCCCTGATCAGCGGCGCGTGGGCCGATCGCCTGGACCGTCGCCGGCTGGTCGTCTCGGTCAACGCCGTGCGGGCGGCGGCCCTGGCTGTGCTGGCCGTCTTCGTGGCGGCCGGCTTGGCCTCGGTGCCGCTGATCCTGGCGGTGTTCTTCGTGCTCGGCACCGGCGAGACCCTGGCCGACACCGCCTCGGCGGCCTTCGTGCCCACGATCGTGCCCGAGCCGTTGCGGCCCCAGGCAAACTCGCTGATGTACGCCACCTTCAACGTCCTCAACCAGTTCGCGGCGAAGCCCTTAGGCGGTTGGCTGTTCGTCGTGGCCGCCGCGGTCCCGTTCGCAGCCAACGCCCTGACGTTCGCGGTCGCCGCCGCCCTGATAGCCACCATCCGAGCCGTCTCCCCACCATTAGCCCCACCTGCTTCCACCGCCCCACCCGTTTCCGCGGTGCCGTCCGTTTCCGCGGTGCCGCCTGCTTCCGCGGTGCCGCCTGCTTCCGCGGTGCCACCTGCTCCCACGGCCCCAACTGCTTGCGCGGCGTCGCCTGCTTCTACGGCGCCGCCTGCTTCTACGGGGTTTCTTGCTTCTACGGCGCAGCCTGCTTCCACGGCTCCGCCGGTTGTTTCGGGCGCGCCGGTCCCTGCGGTGGCGTCCTTGGGCGACGTTGCTCCCACCCCCACTCCGCGCCGTCTGTGGGCCGAGATCGCCGAGGGCGTGCGATGGTTGCTGGGCCATCGACTGCTCCGCACGCTGGCCTTCACCATGGCCGTCGGCAACGTGGTCTTCTGTGCCGCCTTCGCGGTTTTCGTCCTCTACGCCTCGCAGCGACTGGGATTGACCGAGATCGGCTACGGGTTTCTGCTCGTGTCGTTCGCGGTCGGCGGCCTCCTGGGCACCCTGATCGCCCCAACCCTCATCCGCCGACTACGCGCCTCGACCCTGCTCCGGGCCGGCCTCCTGATCGAGATAGCCCTGCACGTCACCCTGGCTCTCACCCGCGAGCCGTGGGCCGCCGCCGCGATGATCGTCATCTTCGGCATCCACACCACAGTCTGGGGCGTCGTGGTCATCACCCTCCGCCAGCGCGACGTCCCATCCGCCATGTACGGCCGGGCCACCAGCGTCTACTCATTCCTGGACTTGGGCGGGGCCGCCATCGGCTCCCTCCTCGGCGGCGTCCTGGCCACCGTCTACGGCTTGGTCGCCACGTACTGGACAGCCGCCGCAGGCATGGCCGCAGTGGCGGCGTTCGCCTGGCGCCCTCTCAGCACCGCCACCCTCACCCCTTCCGAGGAGCCGACCACAACCCCCACCACCTGACCTAGCACCGAGCGCGGGCGCCGTGGATTGGTATTCGCGGCGCCCGTGCCCGTTCGACCGGCGCCGGCTGCCACGCGGGCCGCATCGGGGTGGCGCCATCCACGCGCGAGCCGCATAGTGGTGGCCGGCTTCCGCGCGTGGGCTGGATCGTGGTAGCCGGCTGGCAACGCGTGCCGCATCGCGGTGGTCGGCTTCCGCGTGAGCTAGACAGTGGGGGTCGGCTGTCGGCGCGGGCTGGATTGTGGCGGCTGACTATCCCGTGTGGGCTACCTCGTGATGGTCGAGGCGGCGCGGGACGAGTGCGTGGGCTTGACGACGGGGAAGCGGACCCCGGTGAGGTCTTCGGAGACCGCCCACAGTCGCTGCTGGACGGCTACCTCGTACGACTCCGGGCTGGAGGTGACCAGCCGGGGGTGGCCTTTGACCTCGTTGCGTCCGCCGGGGCCGTAATACTGGCCGCCGAGCGCGGCGGGATCGGTGGCGGCGCGCAGGGTCGGCAGCGCGCCCATCGCGGGCGTCTGGGTGATCAGCGGCGCGAGCCAGGTCAGCGGAAGACGGAGGGCCGCCGGGCTGTTGCGGGCGAGTTCGGTGCTGGACAGGCCGGGGTGCGCGGCCACCGCGACGGTGGTGCCGTGCGTGGCGAGCCGGCGCTGCAACTCGTACGTGAACATCAAATTGGCCAGCTTGGACTGGCCATAGGCGGCAGCCCGGCCGTACGACTGCTCCCACTGCAGGTCGTCGAAGTGGATCGCGGCCCGGATGCGGTGGCCGGTGCTGCTGACCGTCACCACGCGCGAGCCGGGCACCGGCAGCATCAGGTCGATCAGCAGCCCGGTGAGCGCGAAGTGGCCGAGGTGGTTGGTGCCGAACTGCATCTCGAAGCCGTCCCGGGTGTTCTGCTTCGGGGTGTACATCACGCCGGCGTTGTTGATCAGCAGGTCGATCCGGTCGCGCCGCGACCGCAGGGCCGCCACCGCGGTCCGGACGGAGTCGAGCGAGGTCAGGTCGAGCGCCTGCACGGTCACGTCGCCCTTCATGCGGGCCGCGGCCTGCTCGCCCTTTTCGACGTTGCGCACGGCGAGCACCACGGATGCTCCGCGCTCGGCGAGTGCTTTAGCGGTCTCGTACCCCAGACCGGTGTTGGCCCCAGTCACCACGGCCACCCGCCCACGCTGGTCCGGAATGTCGGCCGTCTTCCACTTCTCGCTCATGTCGGTCTCCCCGATATCGTACCGAAGGTATCTTGTGCCTTTGACGTTAAAGTACTCTCGGTATGTTGTCAACGTACCGCAGGTACCTAAGTTAGGCTGGTGATCGTGACTTTCCAGCGGGCGCGAACCGAAGAGCAGCGGGAGATCCGCCGACGGGCGATCCTCGATGTGGCGTCGGCGATGCTCGACGAGATGCCGGTGGCCGCGGTCACCCTGAACGAGCTGAGTCGCCGGGTCGGCCTGGCCAAGCCGAACGTGCTGCGCTACTTCGAGTCCCGCGAGGCGGTGCTGCTGGAACTGCTGGACCACTTCCTGAAGGAGTGGCTGGCGGAGTTGGCCGTCGAGCTGGCCGCCGGCGTCGGCGTCGATCTCCCCATGGCCGAGCGGGCGGCCGCGACGGCCGAGATCCTCAGCCGCTCACTCGCCGGTCGGGTGGTGCTGTGCGATCTCTTCGGCGCGCAGGGCAGTGTCCTGGAACGCAACGTCTCCGTCGAGGTCGTAGCGCGCTACAAGCGCGCCTCGCTGGAACGCTTGACGACCATGACCGCTCTGATCCAGAAGGGCCTGCCCGAGCTGGGCGAGAACGCGACGCTGTTCAGCCTGCAAACCATGGTCATGGCCGGCGCGCTGTCCGCGTACAGCACACCCCCGCCGAGCCTGCAGGCGGCGTACCGGGCCGAGCCCGAGTTGGCCCGCTTCCACTTGGATCTCAAGGATGGCTTGAAGCTGACCCTGACCGCAGCCCTCCTGGGCGTCCTGCCCCGCCCCTGACCGGCGTGGCCGCGGTCCGGGTGCTGTGAGCGCAAGGTCGCGGGCGGCGGGCCGGAGCCGGTGATCGGGGCGGTGGGTCGGGTGCGCCGGGTCCGTACCATGCCGCCGGTGACCGGCAGTCGGACGTGTCACGGGCGGCCGGTATCCGAGCGGAGAGACAAGGCCGCTGCGGTTCGGTCGTTGCGGACGGTGTCGGATCCGGGCCGTCGATAAGGTTGGGGCATGTCAAGGCTTGCGGTGGTCAGTGGTGGCGGTACCGGAATCGGCCGCTCGACGGCGGGCATGCTCGCCGGCGAGGGCTACGACGTGATCATCGTGGGCCGGCGCCCCGAGGTGCTGGCCGACGCGGTTACCTGGATCGGCCCCCAGGCGTCCGCCGTGACCGCCAACGTGTCCGACCCGGCCCAGATCGCCTCCGTGGTGGCCGCGATCGGCAACCGCCCCCTCGACGTGCTGGTCAACAACGCCGGCGCGTTCATCTCCAGCAGCGGTTCCAAACTCGACGACGTGGCCACCCAGTGGCGGGCCACGTTCGACTCGAACGTCCTCACCGCCGTCCTGCTGACCACGGCCCTGTTGCCGTCGCTGCGCCGCCCCGGCGGCCGCATCATCCTGACCAGCTCGATCGCCGCGCAGCGCGGCGGCGGTGGCCCCTACTCCGCCGCCAAGGCCGCCCTGCACGGCTACGCCCTCGACCTGGCCACCGAGCTCGGCGAAGAGGGCATCACCGCCAACGTCATCGCCCCCGGCTATATCACCGACAGCGAGTTCTTCGCCGGCCGCATGACCCCCGAGGGCCACCAGACCAGAGTGAACGCCACCCTGCTCAAGCAGGCCGGCGAGCCCGACGACATCGCCGAGGCCGTCCGCTGGCTGGCCGGCCCCGGCGGCCGCTACGTGACCGCCCAAATCATCAACGTCAACGGCGGCTCAGTCCTAGGCCGCTGACCCCCGCGCCTGCTTTGGCTGGTCTCTGTCGGACGGGGCAGGGTCTATTTGCTGCCGCCGGTGAAGCGGCCCTCGCCCTCGCGGTTGGGGCGGAACCGCAGGCCCGACCAGCGATCGTCGATGGCGACCTGCCCGCACGGCCGCATGTCGAAGTCGGCGACGATCGGCCACAGCGAGTCCCGATTGATGTCTGCCTTGTTGCCCTTCGGGTAGGCGACCCAGAACACCCCCGGCTTGGCCAGATCGTCGCGATGCTCTTCGAGCTGCTTACGCGCGCCGGCGGCGTCCTCGGCAAAGAGCACCGCCGTGCTGGCCGTGGCCATCATGTCGGCCTCACGAACCCCCTCCGGCATGGGCGTCAGGATCGCCAGATGCGCCGGGTCCGAGAGCCACACCGTGGTGTTCGGCTTGATCAGCAGCTTCTCCGCAATGGTCTTCGACATCCTTCGAGCCTGGCACCGACAATAAAAGTTGTCAAGGAATCCGCGACACCCCGCAGGACGACATGCGTCCCCTCCATCCCGGACGCCCCAGCAGGCCGCGAACCCCCTCCACGTGCCCCGGTCGCGACCGCTCACGCCCGTGGCCGCAGACGACTTTGCCGCGCTTGCGCCGGACTCCCTTAGGGTGCAACCCATGGCAAAGATCCTCGTCGTCTCCATGCCGTTCGCCGGCCACGTAGGCCCGACGAGCGCCATAGCGGCCGAACTCATCCGCCGCGGCCACGAGGTCACCGCCTACACCGGCGCGAAATACCATCGCCGCTTCACCTCCCTGGGCGCCACCTGGCTGCCCTGGACCAGAGCCACCGACTACGACGACGCCGACCTGGCTGCCACCTTCCCTCCGGCCGTCGTAGCCCGCGGCCTGCGCGGCGACCAGGCAAACGTCAAGTACATCCTCTTCGGCACCGCCCCCGGCCAAGCCGCCGACATCCTCGCTGCCGCGGCAGCCCCGGCCGCGCCCCAGAGCGGTATCGAGCAGGGCGGCGTCGAGCAGGGCGGCGTCGAGCAGGGCGGCGTCGAGCAGAGTGGCATCGAGCAGGGCGGTGGCCGACCGGAGCAGGACGGTGCGGCCGCGCGTGGTCCTTTCGATCTGATCGTCACCGACCAGCTCGCGTTCGGTGGGGCGGTCGCCGCCGAATCGCTTGGCATCCCCTGGGCCACCGTGGTGGTCACGCCGCTGGAGCTGACCAGCCGCCACCTGCCCCCTCCCAGCATGCCGTGGAGGCCCGGGACCGGCCCGGCCGGCCGCGCCCGCGATGCTGTCCTTCGCGGGCTGACGAGTCTGGCGACGCGCGCGGGGGTCGATCCTCAACTGAATCGCCTACGCGCAGGTGTCGGGCTCGGGCCGGTGCGGCCGGGCCGACTCTTCGACAGCGTGCACTCCACCGATCTGGTGCTGGCCCAGGGCGTACCCGGGCTGGAATATCCCCGCCCTGATCTGCCGGCGCACGTCCACTTTGTCGGACGGCTTGCTCCGGCCGTGGCGGCCTCCTCCAACCCGGAACTGCCGCCCTGGTGGCCCGATCTGGCCGCGGTCGGAACGGTCGTGCACGTGACGCAGGGCACGCTCGACGTCGAGGCGAACGACCTGATCAAGCCCACGATCGCGGCCCTCGCCGATCGGGACGTGCTCGTGGTCGCCACGACCGGTGGCGTCGACCCGGCCACGCTCGGCCCGCTGCCCCCGAACGCCCGGGCGGCCGCCTTTCTCCCGCACGACCAGCTGCTGCCGCAGGTGGATGTCATGGTCACCAACGGCGGCTGGGGTGGCGTGCTCGCCGCTGTGCAGGCCGGCATCCCGCTCGTCGTCGCCGGTCGGTCGCTCGACAAGCCGGAGGTGGCGCGCCGGGTCGCCTGGTCGGGCGCGGGCCTCGACCTGCGGACCGGCTCGCCGAAGCCGGAGCAGGTCGCTCGTGCGGTCGACGAGATCCGGGCCGATCCGCGTTTCCGGGAACGCGCGCGGGATTTGGGCGCGGCGATCACGGCGGCGGGCGGTGCGACCCGCGCCGGCGACCTGCTGGAGCGGTTGCTGAAGCTTTGACCAGGGCGATGAGAGCTCAGGTGGCATGGCGCGCTCCTTCGGCGGAGGTGCAGGGGCGAGGCCGATTCTGAGCTGATCCGGCCGGGCGCCGCGTGACCTTCTCGCGGCCTGTGGATAACCGTCCGGCTGTGGATAACTCCGGGTTCTGTCGGACCAGGCTGATAGACATGCCGGGTGACCGAGACGACGCGAGCGACAGCCGACCCAGCCGAGCGAGCCACCCCTGCCGACGGCGCCACCACGGCCGACCGGGCCGCGGTGCGCGAGCGGGCCGAGGCGGTGCTGCGCCGGCTCGCCGGTGACCATGCGGTGCTCCGCGAGGATCAATGGCGCGCGATCGAGGCGCTCACCGTCGACCGCCGGCGGGTGCTGTGCGTGCAACGTACCGGGTGGGGCAAGTCCGCTGTCTACTTCGTGGCCACTGCCCTGCTGCGCGAGCGTGCGGCCGACGCGGGCGGTGGCTCGCCGGCCGGGCCGACCGTCATCGTGTCCCCGCTGCTCGCCCTCATGCGCAACCAGGTCGACGCCGCCGCCCGGGCCGGCATCAAGGCCCGCACGATCAATTCGGCCAACCTCGACGAGTGGTCCGAGATCGAGGAGGAGATCCGTGCCGGCGGGGTCGACGTTCTGCTGATCAGCCCCGAGCGGCTCAACAATCCCGACTTCCGCGACAACGTGCTGCCCGGCCTCGCCGCCGAGACCGGCCTGCTCGTGGTCGACGAGGCGCACTGTGTCTCCGACTGGGGTCATGACTTCCGGCCCGACTACCGGCGCCTGCGCACGTTCCTCGCGGGCCTTCCGGGGCGCACACCGGTGCTTGCCACCACCGCCACCGCCAACGCCCGCGTGACCGCCGATGTGGCCGACCAGCTCGGTGACGCGCTGGTCCTGCGCGGGCCGCTCGATCGTGACTCGTTGCGCCTCGCCGTGCTCGACCTGCCCAACCCGTCCCATCGACTGGCCTGGCTGGCCGATCATCTCGAGGCGCTGCCCGGCTCCGGCATCATCTACACGCTGACCGTCGCCGGTGCCACTGAGACCGCCGACTTCCTGCGGTCGCGCGGCTTCCCCGTGGCGTCCTACACGGGCCAGGTCGAGGACGCCGACCGCCGCGCCGCCGAGCAGGATCTGCTCGACAACAAGATCAAGGCGCTGGTGGCGACCTCCGCGCTCGGCATGGGGTTCGACAAGCCCGACCTCGGCTTCGTCGTGCACCTCGGCGCGCCGCCGTCCCCGATCGCCTATTACCAGCAGGTCGGCCGGGCCGGCCGGGCCGTCGAGCACGCCGAGGTCGTCCTGCTGCCCGGCGCTGAGGACGCGGCGATCTGGCGCTACTTCGCCTCCCTGGCGTTCCCGCCGGAGGATCAGGTGCGTTCCGTGCTGGCCAATCTGTGGCCCGACCGCCCGACGTCGACGCAGGCCCTCGAGCCTCTGGTCGATCTGCGCCGCAACCGGCTCGAGATGATGCTCAAGGTGCTCGATGTGGACGGTGCCGTTCGCCGCGCGCGCGGGGGGTGGCTCGCGACGGGGGAGCCGTGGACCTACGACACCGCTCGCCTGCGCCGGGTGGCCGAGGCACGCGCCGAAGAGCAGAGAACCATGCTGGAGTACGCATCCACGAGCGACTGCCGGATGGAGTTCCTGCGGCGGTGCCTGGACGATCCGGAAGCGACACCGTGCGGGCGGTGCGACAACTGCGCGGGGCCGCTGTTCGACGCCGAGGTGTCCGCCGCAGCGGTCGCCGCCGCCGACGCGTTCCTGGGCCATCCGGGCGTGGTGATCGCGCCGAAAAAGATGTGGCCGACCGGTCTCTCCGCCGTGGGCATCGGGCTCAAGGGCAAGATCGCGGTAGGCGAGCAGATCGAGCCCGGCCGTGCGGTGGGCAGGCTCTCCGACCTGGGCTGGGGCAGCCGCCTGCGCGGTCTGGTCGGTCCCGGCTCTTCCGACGGCGCGATCCCCGACGACCTGGCCGGCGCAGTGGTCGAGATCCTCAAGGACTGGGCGCACGGCGACGACGCCTGGTCTCAACGCCCCGCTGCTGTCGTCGCGGTCTCGTCGAGCCGACATCCCGAGCTGATCAAGTCGCTGGCCGAGCACATCGCCAAGGTGGGGCGCTTGCCGCTGCTGGGAACGGTCGAGACCGCGCCCGGCGTCGAGTCCGATGCGCGCGGCAACAGCGCCCAGCGGGTGCGGGCGTTGCACGACGCGTTCACGGTCCCGGCCGAGGTGGCCGCCGAGCTTTCCGGTCTGTCCGGCCCGATCCTGCTCGTCGACGACCTGGTCGACTCCGGCTGGACGATGACCCTGGCCGGCCGCGCCCTCCGCAAGGCCGGTGCCGGCGGCGTGCTGCCCCTGTCGCTGGCGGTGGCAGGCTGATCCAAGAGATCCGGAGAGCGACGGCGCCCTGATCCGAGAGGGCTGGCGAGGGGAGTCGCCGAGTGTGAGCTGGAAGGGGAGAGCCTCTCCTCGGGCCCGTGGTCAGACTGCTGAGCGGCATACGGCCCAGCAGACGCTGGCTGGTGGCTGTGTTCGTCGGGGTTGAGGCGCTGCTGGTCTGGTGCGGCCGGGAGCGATAGACGTCGTCTTCGGCGGTTTGGTTGGGGTGGCGTGGTGGGTATACGGGGAGGGGGTATGCTCGGGTCATGTCCGATGAGTCGACGCCGCTGCATGGTCCGCATGGGTATTCGGGGGACAAGGCGGCGCTGCTCGGGCGCCTCCGGCGCATCGAGGGCCAGATCCGTGGGCTCCAGCGGATGGTCGACGAGGATACGTACTGCATCGATGTTCTGACGCAGATCTCGGCCGCCAAGAGCGCCCTGCAGGCGGTGGCCATCGGGCTGCTCGAAGACCACCTGGCTCACTGCGTCGTCGACGCGGCCCGGGCCGGGGATCCGAGTGCCAAGGTCAAAGAGGCGTCGGATGCGATCGCTCGGCTTGTCCGCTCCTGACGGTCCTCCGTTCCCGAGGGCCAGTAGTTCGCCAGACACGTCCTGAAAGGCTTTTGCCATGGCTGTCACCAGCACCTACACCGTTACCGGCATGACCTGCGGGCACTGCGTGCAGGCGGTGACCGGGGAACTCTCAGCCCTGCCGGGTGTGGGCGACGTGCAGGTCGACCTCGCGTCCGGTGCGGTCACCGTCACCAGCGAGGCCCCGCTCGCCGACGAGACGGTGCGCGCGGCGGTGGACGAGGCCGGCTACGAGCTCGCGAATGCCTGACGGCTCGCCCTCCGACGACCGCACGGCTGAGCCCACCGGCAACGCCGACTCTGTTGCACCCACCGACCGCAACGAGCCGGCGGCCGACACAGCGGCGGCACCGACTGGCAACGGGCCGGCGGTCGACGCGGCGGCGGCAACTGCGGGCGACGAGCCAGTGGGTGGCCGGGCGGAGTCTGCCGATGGCGAGACGTCGGGCGGGGTGGGGCTGGTGGGGATCGGGGCCGAGACTCCTGTGGGGGAGCGGGCCGGGTTTCGGTTGGCTGCGTTCGGGGCGGTGCTTGTCGTCGTGCTCTTTGCGGGCTATGGGTTGGGGCGGCTCAACAACTCGACGGCTGCGGCTTCGGCACCTCCGGTGGGGGCGACCCAGACCGGGGCCGGCCAGCACGGCGCGACTCAGACTGGGGCGGCTCAGACCGGGGCGGCCATGCCGGGTATGACCATGGATGAGAGCCAGCCGCATGCGCACAACACCGACGGCACGGTCAGCCAGTCCGGTGTGGCCATGCCGATGGGTGCGGCTGTGGGCGGGCTTTCGCTCAGCTCCGGCGGTCTCACCTTGGTTCCCGAGACGACCAGCTTTGCGGCCGGCCGGTCTCAGCGGCTCAGCTTCCGGGTTGCGGGGGCGGGCGGGGCGGCCGTCACGACTTACGCGGTCGTGCACGACAAGCCTCTGCACCTCATCGTCGTGCGGCGGGATCTGACCGGCTTCCAGCATCTGCATCCGACCATGGCCGCCGACGGCACCTGGGGCATTGATCTCACGCTGGCCGAGCCGGGCATCTACCGCATGATCGCCGACTTCACCGCGATCGTCGGGGGGCAGCAGATCGCCGCCACGCTGGGCGGCGATCTGACCGTGGCGGGCAACTACGCGCCGCAGGCGCTGCCCGCGCCGGGGCGGTCGGCCGGTACGGACGGCTTCTCGGTCTCCTACGAGGGCACGCCCGACACCAAGGCCACGCAGCCGGTGCTCATGACCGTGACCGGCGCCGACGGCAAGATCGCCAAGCTCGAGCCCTACCTGGCGGCGTTCGGTCACCTGGTGGTGATGCGTGAGGGCGACCTCGCCTACGTGCACGTCCACCCCGAGGCCGCGCTGGTCGACGGCAAGGTGAAGTTTTGGCTCACCGCCCCGAGCAGCGGCCGCTACCGGATGTTCTTCGACTTCCAGGTGGCCGGCAAGGTTCACACCGCCGCCTGGACGCTCAAGGTCGACTGAAGGGCAGACGGGCTTAGCCCGGGTACGCGAGCTGGGTCTGCAGTTCGGACCCGAGATGGGGAGCACGCCGAGCCTTCAGGCGACTGAGGTGAGCCATGGCGCTAGGGGAGCATTTTTTCCAGGGCCGGCGTGACGCCCCACTGTGCGGTCAGCGCCTCGTACTCGGCCTGCTGGGCCTCGGTGGCGGGGGTGTCGGTGCGACGGGCGCGCAGCAGCAGGTTGCGCGGGGTGTGGGCCGAGTCGATGAACTCGACCACCTCGACCTTGTAGCCGTTCAGGCGCAGCAGCGACGCGCGCAGCGAGTCGGTCAGCACGTCGGCGAAACGCTCCCGCATGATGGCGTGCCGGGTCAGCTCGGTGAACGGCTCGGGGGCGGGACGGCCCTTGAGCTGGGCGGCGATGTCGTGGTGGCAGCACGGCGCGGCCAGTGTCCACTGCGCCTTCCAGCCCACGGCGCGGGCCAGCGCCTGGTCGGTGGCGGTGTCGCAGGCGTGCAGGGCCAGTACCAGGTCGGGCTCGAACGGCAGCGTGGCGTCCTCGATCGTGCCGGCCACGAAGGTCACGTCGTCGGTGTAGCCCAGCTCGGCGGCGACGGCCGTGTTGCGTACGCGCTGGTCCTCTCGGACGTCGACCCCGACGACCTGGACCTCGGCCACCCGGCCGGCCAGGTATCGGTAGGCCGCGAAGGTCAGGTAGGCGTTGCCGCAGCCCAGGTCGACCACCCGCAGCGTCGACGGCAGCTCGCTCGGCAGGGTGGCCGCCAGCGCGCGCAGGAAGGCGTCGATCTGGCGCCGCTTGGCCGCATTTCCGCCGATCACCTTGAACAGCGGGTCACCCGGATCGAGCAGCCACTGCTTCTGGCGATCATGGTCGGCGGCGGCGGTGGGCGGGGAAGCGACGCTGGAAGCGCGATGCAGCTGAGCGTCACCCTTTTTGGTTACTCGCAGTTGCACGGTCTCGGCCGCCGTCTCGACGTGCCAGTTGCCGAACGGCTCGGCCAGCAGCTCGTCGACGGCCGCCTCGGCTTCGGCGCCGGGGGCGACGTTGCGGGTGAACGGCCGGGCCCCGTCGTCGGTCACGATCTGGAGCCGGGGGCCGCCCTTGAGGGTCACCGGGCGCACCTCGGCCCTGGTCGCCGACGGGGTGAGGCCTCGGCGGCGCCCGGCCGCGACGGCCCGGGTCAACCCGGGGGCGAGCAGCAACGCCCGAACTTCGGCGAGTGCGTCTTCGAGCGGTTGTGGCATGGTTTCATTCTCCCTCGCGCCGGGCGCAACGCCGAAACGTACTCGGCGTAGGATCCCGGCGCCCACGCCCCGTGAGCGGGGCCGAGTGGATCTATGGATAGGCTGATGGGCCGGGAGCGAGGTGCCTTGCCGATGTCGTTGATGGCCGTTCCGCCGGGGGCCGACCGGCTTTCCCTCCGTGTGCGCAAGAACACTGTCGGCGCGCACGACGCGGCCCAGCGCAGCGGTTTTCTCGACTCGCTGGCGGCCGGCCGGCTGCCCTGGGAGGCGTACGCCGATCTGACCGCGCAGCACTGGTTCGTCTACGAGGCGCTCGAGTCGGCCGCCACCACGATGGCCGACGACCCGGTGGTCGGCACCTTCCTGTTTCCCGAGCTGCGCCGCCTGCCCTCGCTCGAGGCCGACCTGCGCTTCCTGTACGGGCCGAGGTGGGCCGACCACCTCTTCGCGCTGCCCGCCACCACCGTCTACTGCACGCGCCTGCGCGACGTGGCCCACCGGGCGGCCACCGGTTTCGTCGCTCACCAATACACGCGCTACATCGGCGACCTCTCCGGCGGCCAATATCTGGGCCCGGCCATCGCCCGGTCCTACGGCCTGCCCGGTGCCGACGGTCACCGCTTCTTCGTGTTCTCCGGCGTCGACCCGATGTCGTTCAAGGATCACTACCGCAGCCTGCTCGACTCGGTGCCCTGGTCCCGGCTCGAGCAGGACGAGTTCATCGCCGAGGTCACCGAGGCGTACCGACTCAACATCGGCATGCTCAGCGAGCTGCAGAGCCGCTGGGGATGACGGAGGAGGCAGAGAAGTGACCGATCCGTTCCCGCCTGAGGTGGTCGACCAGATCGCCCGCCACATGAACGACGACCACGCCGCCGACAACGTGCTGATCGTGCGAGCGCTGGGCGGGATCCCGACGGCCACGGCGGCTCGCATGTCCGATCTGGATGCCGACGCGATGGAGTTCAAGGCGGTGGTCGACGGCATCGAGGTGCCGGTGCGCGTCCCGTTCTCCGAGCGGCTCACCGAGCGCCGTCAGGTGCGCGCCGAGGCCGTCCGCATGTATCGCGACGCCTGCGCGGCCCTCGGCCTGGAGCCTGACCACTAGAAACGACGGTGCCCCTAGGTCCGATCAAGGACCAAGGGGCACCGGGTGTACGTCTTTGATCAGGCGGTCGTGCCCACGCCGGCTTCCGATCCGCCGGTCATCTCGGTCGGCGCCGCCTGGCCCGAGTCCGAAGACGAGTCTGCCGACGACTCCGAAGTCGAACCGGAGCCACGGCTGCCCCGGCCCCCGCGGCGACGACGGCGACGCGGCCGGTCACCCGACTCGTCACCCTCCTCGGACGAGAGCTCGTCGCCGGAGGAAAGCTCGTCACTGGACGAGAGCTCGTCACTGGAGGCCTCGGCCGGAGCGTCGGTGCCGTCCGAGAAGGTCGGGGTGACGAGGCGACGAGAACGCGTACGCGTCGTGCCCGCCGGAGCCTCGCCGTCGGTGACCGCAGGCGCCTCGGCGACAACGCCCTCAGCGGCCGCGACACCCTCGACTGCGTCCTCGTCGACCTTGCGACGACGACGCTGCCGCTTCGGCCGCTCGGTCGTCTCGGTCTCGCCACCACCACCGGTCGAACTCGGCGCGGAGCCGCTGCGCGGGGCCCGTCCGCCGCGTCCGCCAGCGCCACCGCCACGGGAGCTGGGCGCCTCCCGGCGGCGACGCGGGCCACCCAGGTCTTCCTCGATCTCGGCCGACAGGCCGACGCGGCTGCGATCGGCGGTCGGCAGCGTGCCCGAGATGTCGGTCGGGATGTCCAGGTCGCTGTAGAGCGCCGGGCTCGTGTGGTAGGTCTCGGGCGGCTGCGGCATGCTCAGGCCCATCGACTTGTCGATGAGGACCCAGCGCGGCATGTCTTCCCAGTCGACAAAGGTCACCGCGACGCCGGTCGCGCCCGCGCGGCCGGTGCGGCCGATGCGGTGCGTGTAGGTCTCGGGGTCTTCCGGGCAGTCGTAGTTGATGACGTGGGTGACGCCGGAGACGTCGAGGCCGCGGGCCGCGACGTCGGTGGCGACCAGCACGTCGATCTTGCCGCTGCGGAACGCGCGCAGGGCCCGCTCGCGGGCGCCCTGGTTGAGGTCGCCGTGCACCGCGGCCACCGCGAAGCCGCGGAAGTCGAGATCCTCGGCGAGCCGGTCGGCGGCCCGCTTGGTCCGGGTGAAGATCATCGTGAGGCCGCGGCCGCGGGCCTGCAGGATGCGCGCCACCATCTCGACCTTGTTGAGCGGGTGCGTGCGGTAGACGACCTGCTTCGTCAGCGGCGACGGGCCACTGTCGGCGGTGTGGCCGGCGTGGATGGTCACCGGGGTGCGCAGGAAGCGCCGGGACAGCGCGACGATCGGGTCGGGCATGGTGGCCGAGAACAGCATCGTCTGCCGCGCCTCGGGGATCATCGCCAGGATCTTCTCGACGTCCTCGAGGAAGCCCAGGTCGAGCATCCGGTCGGCCTCGTCGAGCACCAGCGTGCGTACCGTGTCGAGCTTGAGGTGTTTCTGCTTGGCCAGGTCGAGCAGGCGGCCGGGCGTGCCGACCAGGATCTCGACGCCCTTCTTGAGCACGTCGACCTGCGGCTCGTAGGCCACGCCGCCGTAGATCGGCAGGACGCGGATGCCACGGGTGCTGCCGGCCGCCGCGAGGTCGCGCGCCACCTGCAGGCCCAGCTCACGGGTGGGGACCACGATGAGCGCCTGCGGGCGGCCGTCGGCGCCCTCGGACGGGGCGGTGACCCGCTCGAGCATGGGCAGGCCGAAGCCGAGGGTCTTGCCGGTGCCGGTGGGGGCCTGGCCGATCAGGTCGGTGCCGCGCATGGCGATCGGCAGCGCGTACTCCTGGATGGCGAAGGCGTGCGTGATGCCGGCCTTGGCCAGCGCCTCGACGGTCTCGGCGCGGACGCCCAACTCGGCGAACGTGGGGCTGTCCGGCCGGACCGGGGCGCGGTTGGTTACTGGTACCAATGCGGGTTCGGTGATCTCGATCTCGGTCATGAAGTTTTACGGGTGCCTCTCGTGGTGCGCCCGTTGGAAGACTGGGGCGCGGTGTGGGTAGGGCGCGGGCCACACGCTCCAAAAGCGGGCGCACGCGCGGGTCACCGCGGCGATCGGTAGGGATCGACGTCGACGGCAACGGACCAAGTCTACCCGACTTGACGATCGTGCACCTCAGAGCGGACTTCGAAGCCGAAAGCACGCGGGCCGTGAGGGGTCTGAAACACGCTGAGGGCGCCCCGACCGGGGCGCCCTCAGCGGATGGAACTGACTCAGCGGGTGGTGAAGCCGAACGGACGCGTGTTCGAGTCGGCGATCTCCACATATGCCACCTTGGCGATCGGGATGATCACCTTGCGGCCTTTCTCGTCGGTGAGCGAAAGAACGCTGTCCTTGGCCATCGCCTCGGTCACGGCCTGCTCGACCTCCGCCGGGGTCTGTGCGCTTTCGAGCACCAGCTCACGCGGCGTGTGTTGCACGCCGATCTTGACCTCCACGGGGCCCTCCTTTTACGCGGGTCTTGCCGTTGGAAAGGTTATCCGATTTCGCCGGTGGAACCGCCGGATGCGCCACCCTGCAGCGGGAAGCTGGCTATCCCGCGCCAGATCAGTGCAGCTACGAGCGCTTCGGCTTCAGCTTTAGGCGTACGACGACCGGTCGTCAGCCAGAACTGGGCGGACTGCCCGGCTGCTCCGACGAGGCCCGAGGCGAGCAGCTCGGCCTTGTCCCCGCTGAGGTTGGTGTCCGAGATGATCGTGTCGGTGACGGCGGCGATGCAGCCCGCCTCGACCCGCTCGACCCGCTGGCGCACCTGGGCGTCGTTGCGCAGGTCGCTCTCGAAGACGAGACGGAACGCCTCGCTCTCGTGGTCCATGAAGTCGAAGTAGGCCCGGACGGCGCCCTTGACCCGTTCCTTGTTGTCGGCCGTGGCCAGCATCGCGTCGCGCACCTTGGCGATTATCGCGTCGCAATGCGTGTCGAGCAGCGCGAGGTAGAGCTCCAGCTTGCCCGGGAAGTGCTGATAGAGCACGGGCTTGGAGACCCCCGCGCGCTCGGCGATGTCGTCCATCGCGGCGGCGTGGTAGCCGTGCGCGACGAAGACTTGCTGAGCGGCCGCCAGCAACTGCTTGCGGCGCGCGGAGCGAGGCAGACGGGTAGGACGGGCCGTCTGAGCTCCGCCGGACGCAGCGGTCATGTCTCTCGAACCTCCAGGGTCAGGTTCCCCGTCTGCCGGCGCGGATTGCCCGGATCGACGCGTCTTGCTCCTCGGGCGGTTAATTGCCGCGACGCTGCAACTTATCGCCACTGCATGCACACGGTAGCCTCAGCGGGGGCGAGCGAGGAGCACGCGGTGGATGAATCAGGGCATTCCGGAGACGCCGGAGCCGCGGACAGCGGCAACGGTGCCGATTCGCGTGAGCGCACTCGGGTGAACGGCTGGGCGACCTCAGATAGTCCCTGGTCTTATACGGGCTCCACGGTCGAGACCGACGGTGACGTGCCGGCCTGGCGGCGCCCGGGCAACGAGACACGCTCGTTTCCGCGTAATCCGGCATTTCCGTCATCGGCGGTTCCCGTCTCGGCTCAGCCCTCCTCGAGCATCCCGGCGCCCTCTCCCGCCCCGGCCCCGCCCGGCTTCGTCGACGCTCAGAAAAGCGGCGAGATTCCCCCGTCCGAGACCCTGCCGGGCGGCTCGCGGTGGGACAGGTCGCGTTTCTCCGAGCTGTTGAGCCCGCTGGCGCCGCAGACCGAGCCGGCCCGCCCGCCGACTCCGCGCGTGGCCGAGCAGCCCCCGACGCCGCCCACGCCCACCTCGCTGCCCGCCGCGCCCCGCGAGCCCGGCCTGGGCACCGGGGAGAGGGCCACCTCGCTGCGCGCCTACGACGTGCCGACGCCGAACAGCGCGCCGCCTTACCCCTACGAGGGTGACCTCGACGACGATCCGGCCCCGCCGCCGACGATCGTGCCGCAGCGCACCGCCGCGGTCCCGCTGGTGCGCCCGGCCACGCCCGGTGGCCGCCGGTCCGACCGCGGCAACGAGGACGCCCGCCACGCGCTGAGCGGCGGCACCCCGATCCAGGGTGTCCCGCGCGTGACCTCCGACAATGCCGGTCCGGCCCGCCCGGCCTACGACCCGTCGAGCTTTCCGCGCCGTCTCTCCTACGAGCCGCCCGCGCCCTACGAGCAGCAGCCGAAACAGTACGAGCCCGCGAAGCCCTACGAGCCGGCCAAGCCTTACGAGCCCGCACAGCCTTACGAGCCCGCACAGCCCTACGAGGCTCAGAAACCGTACGAGCCGCAGAAGAACTACGACGCCCCCAAGCCGTACGAGGCTCCGAGGGCCTACGAACCGCAGCCGTACGAGCCCTCGGGCCCGCCCACGACGCCGGTCAAGCAGGCGCCCTACTCGGGTTTCGGCGAGACCACGGCGCGCATCGGCACCCAGGGTGCGCCCGATCGCGGGTTGCCCCAGCGCGTGCCGGCCCAGCCCGACGTGCCCAAGGGCGTCGGAGAACCGCCGCTGGTGGAGGCCACCGCCGAGACTCCCGCGCTCGCCCGGATCGCCACCCACCTGCGTCGCGGTGACACCCGGCCGGTGCAGGACAGGCAGGAGGGGTTTGACGTGCAGGCGATCCTGGCCGCGGTGCGCGAGGTCGACGGCGTGCGCGACGCCTCGTTGCGGTCGACCGAGACCGGCGCCCACAGCCTGCGGCTCGACCTCGCCGAGGGGGCCGACCCGGCCGAGGTGAGCCGCCAGGTGGCCCGCCTCCTGCAAGACCGGATGGGTCTGGACGCGGCCATGCCCGGCGAGGCCCCGCCGCCGCCCGCCGCCGCCCCGGTCTCCCCGTCGGCGCTGGTCCCGCGGGTGCGCCCGCCCGACGCGGCCCAGGTCTCGGCCCCGCCGATCCCCGAGCGCGCGCTGACCCACACCCCGCTGGCCGACCTCTACAACCCCGAGCGGGAGCGCGAGGCGCGCGAGCAGGAGACCAAGGCGCGCGAGGCTCGCGAGCAGGAAACGAAGGCCCGCGAGGCTCGGGAGCAGGAGGCCCGCGAGCTGGAGCTCAAGGCGCGCCAGGCTCGCGAGCAGGAGGCTCGTGAGCAGGAGCTCAAGGCGCGCGAGGCCCGCGAACGAGAGATCCGCGAACGCGACGTGCGTGACCGGGAGGCTCGCGAGCAGGAGGCCAAGGCCCGCGAGACGCGCGAAAGGGAAACCCGGACCAAAGAACGCGAGTCCGCCGAGCTGCAAGCGCGCGAGGCCCGTGAGACCCGCGAGCGCGAGGCACGCGAACGGCACGCCGCCGCAGCCCGGCTGATCCCCGAGGTCGAGGAGCAGGCCGAGGTCGTGCCCACCGCCGAGGAGTGCGGACCGCCCCGTCCGCTCTACCCGGGCGAGCACCCCGGCCCGCGCATCCTGATCGAGAACGTGCACGTCAACACGTTCGGCTCGGACGCCACCGTCGAGGTCAAGCTGGCCGTCGGCAGCCGTACCGCGTCCGGGGTGGCCAGCGGCCCCGCCGTCGACGGCTATCTGCTGCGGCTCTGCGCGATGGCGACGGCCGGCGCGGTCGACGAGTTGCTGGCCGAGTCCGATCACCCGGACGGCCCGGCTCGCTGCTTCGTCGAGCACGCCGCCGCCGTCCCGTTCGGAGCGGCCCAGGTGGCCGTGGTCGTGCTGCTGCTCTCGTGCGGGGGCTGGGTCGAGCAGCTCGCGGGCTCGGCTGTGGTGACCAGCGACGACCGCCACGCCATGGTCCGCGCCACTTTGGCCGCGGTGAACCGCCGGCTCGAGGCACTCTTGTCTCGATGAAGGGCGCCATTCTTTCCGCCGACAGCGCGCTGCTGCCGGAGGGCGAAGCACCAGCACCGTGGCCCGCACGCCGGGTCACCATCGGTGGGGCGATGCTCCACGTCCGCGACACGCCGGCCACCCGGCCCGACGCGGAACCGGCCGTCTACGTCCACGGGCTGGGCGGGTCCTCGCAGAACTTCACCGATCTGGCGGGCCTGCTCGCCGACCGGTTCGAGGCGCAGGCGGTCGACCTGCCGGGCTTCGGCTACAGCGATCCGAGCCCGCGTTACTCGATTCCGGCGTTCGCGTCGACACTGATCGGTTTTCTCGAGCACGAGGGGCGAGGGCCGGTTCATCTGGTCGGCAACTCGCTGGGTGGCTCGATCGCCGTGCGCGTCGCCGGTCTGCGGCCCGACCTCGTCCGCACCCTGACCCTGGTCTCCCCGGCCATGCCGTTCCTCGACATCCGGCGTACGGCGCAAGCCCGGGCCTTGCCTTTGCTGGCTCTTCCCCGCGCCGACCGGGTGCTCGGGTGGGCCTTCGCGCGCCTGACCGCCGAGGAGATGGCCGAGCAGGTGCTGGCGGCGTGTTTCGGCGACACCCGCAAGGTCTCTCCGCAGCGCCGGGCCGAGGCGATGGAGGAGATCAAGCTGCGCTACACCGTGGCGCACTACCCCAAGGCCTATCTCGGCACCCTGCGTGGCCTGGTATCGAGCTTCCTGCGGGCCTATCTGCCGGGGGAGAACTCGCAGTGGCGGCTGGCCGCCCGGGTGCAGGCGCCGACGCTGGTCGTCGGCGGGCTCAACGACAAACTGGTCGATCCGCGGGTGCCGCTGCAGGTGGCCCGCGCGATTCCCGATTCGCGGCTGCTCATCCTGCCCGGCGTCGGTCACGTCGCCCAGATGGAGGTGCCGCGCCTGGTCGCCCGGGCGGTGGTCGGCCTTCTGGATGACGTCCGGTCGCCCGTCGGAGGGTAGGACGGACTGCTCGGCGCGACGCGGATCTCACAAGATCCAGTTGGGGCGGCGAGGCTCAGCTCGATATGCGACGCTGACCCACGATGATCGACGAAGTCACGGTGCCGCCCGCACCTCGGCCGCCGGCCGTACGCGACCGGTGGCGCAAGTGGTGGCTGGCCATTTTCGCGCTGTTCATCGTGATCGCCGGGGGCGTCGCGGTGGGCCGCCGTATCGAGCAGAGCAACGCCGCACCGGCCGCGCTCCCGACCGTCGCGGCCACCCCCTCGGCGGTGCCGTCCACGCCGGCGCCCTCGCTCGCGAGCCCGGTGAAGCCGTCGGCGACGACGTCACCGACTCCCGAGAGGACGACTCTCGAACAGAACGCGCTGTCCTCCGGCGCGCCGCAGCTCACCGGCGCGGTTCCCACCCGCGCGTCCGGCCAGTTCACGTACGCGACGCGGCGCGGCCCGGTCCTGGGCACCAAGGGCCAGCTGCGCCGCTTCCGGGTGGCGGTCGAGAAGGGCAGCCGGGAGGACGCCGGTGCGTTCGCCGAGCAGGTCGCCCGGACGTTGGGTGATAAGCGCAGCTGGATCGGCGGCGGTCAGCTGCGCCTGCAGATGGTGAGCGGCTCGGATCCGGCCGACTTCACGGTCTATCTCGCGACCCGGGAGACGGCGGGCAGGATGTGTCTGCGGGGCGGCACGAACATCCGGGTCGACGGACGCCCGTACACGTCCTGTCGCACCACCGGAAAAGCGATCATCAACCTGGACCGCTGGCGGCTCTCCGCGCCGACCTACGTGAGCGCGAAGGTCTCCCTCTCGATCTATCGGCAATATGTGATCAACCACGAGGTCGGTCACGAGTTGGGCCATCATCATCAAGGGTGTCCCCGGGCGGGCCGGCCGGCGCCGGTGATGGTGCAGCAGACTCTTACGCTGCGCGGATGCCGGGCGTACGCGTGGCCTCGCCTCGACGGGAAGAATCTGACCGGCCCGTCGTTGTAAGCAGGGCAGGAAATTCCCGTGTCCCGCATGTCGGGCCGGTGTGCAACGTCATGGTCGTTCGCGCCCGTCGCGAGTGACAATGGTGACCGATCCTTACCGTCAACCCGGGGAGTTAACGTGGCACTGCCCCCGCTCGTCGAGCCGGCCGCAGAGCTGTCGATCGATGAGATCCGTCGTTACTCGCGGCACCTGATCATCCCGGATGTCGGGATGGACGGTCAGAAGCGGCTGAAGAACGCCAAGGTCCTGGTCGTCGGCGCGGGTGGGCTCGGTTCGCCGGCCCTGCTCTATCTGGCCGCGGCCGGCGTCGGCACGCTGGGCATCGTCGACTTCGACACTGTCGACGAGTCCAACCTCCAGCGTCAGATCATCCACGGCGTCTCCGACATCGGCCGGCCCAAGGCCGAGTCCGCCGCGGCGAGCATTCGCGAGGTCAATCCGCTGGTGAACGTGGTTATCCACAACACCGCGCTGGACGTCGACAACGTGAAAGAGATCTTCAGCCAGTACGACCTGATCGTCGACGGCACCGACAACTTCGCGACGCGTTACATGGTCAACGACGCCGCCGTGCTGCTCGGAAAGCCGTACGTCTGGGGCTCGATCTATCGCTTCGACGGCCAGGCGTCCGTCTTCTGGGAGGAGCACGGTCCCTGCTACCGCTGCCTCTACCCCGAGCCGCCGCCGCCCGGCATGGTCCCGAGCTGCGCCGAGGGCGGCGTCCTCGGCGTGCTGTGCGCGTCGATCGGCTCGATCCAGGTCAACGAGGCGATCAAGCTGCTGACCGGCATCGGTGAGCCGCTGGTCGGCCGTCTGATGGTCTACGACGCCCTCGAGATGGAGTACCGCAAGATCAAGGTCCGCAAGGACCCGAACTGCGCGCTCTGCGGGGACAACCCGACCGTCACCGACCTGCTCGAGGACTACGAGGACTTCTGCGGCGCCGTGTCGCCGGAGGCCGAGGCGGCGACCCTCGACGCGACCATCACGGCTCGCGAGCTCAAGGACTGGCAGGACTCGGGCAAGGACCTGTTCCTGGTCGACGTCCGCGAGCCGGCCGAGTGGGAGATCAACCGGATCCCGGGCGCGACCCTGATCCCCAAGGGCGAGATCCTTTCGGGTGAGGCGCTGTCGCGCTTCCCGCAGGACCGTCAGATCGTCCTGCACTGCAAGTCGGGCGTGCGCTCGGCCGAGGCGTTGGCTGCTCTCAAGGCCGCCGGTTTCAAGGACGCCGTGCACGTCCAGGGCGGCATCGTCTCGTGGGTCAACACCGTCGACCCCTCGCAGCCGTCCTACTGATTCCGCCACCGTGTGATGACGCTGGGGAGTTGCTACGGTGACTTCCCAGCGTGATTGCCGAGTGACGGATCGGATCTTGAGGGACACATGGCTAGACGGCACAGCGATACACAGGCGCGGGTTGTAGCGTCACCGACGTGGTAGATATCGATGCCGCGATGGGCTACGTGGTCGCACACGGCGACGCCGTCGAACGGGCGCGACTCTCATACCTACGAACCGGGCAGCGGCCCGATCAGCAGGTCATCGACCGCATCGTGGCCGGGCAGACCGAGGCCGGCGGCTGGTCCGCCTCGTCCGACGTCACGATCGGCTCGATCGACGCCACCTGCTTTCGCCTCAACGAGCTCGACGACCTCGGCGGCCTGCGGGGCGAGCCGGTCGACCGGGCCCTGGCCTGGCTGGCCGGCGGGCAACGCCAGGACGGCACCTGGCAGGAGGCCGCGGAGCTCGCGGCCGAGGCGCCGGCCTGGGCTCTTCCGGGTGACCCCGAGGCCACTCTCTATCTGACCGCCCTCGCCGGTTTCTGGATGACCCTGGCCGAGCTCGAGGCGCACCCCCATCTCGACGTGCCCGCCCGCCACGGCCCGACCCTGGCCGCCGCGGCCGGCTGGGTGGTGCAGCAGATCCGGCCGGACGGCACCTGGCCGTCCTTTCTGGCCGCCGGCTGGCACGCCGCCGGGCTGCTGCACGGTCAGCAGTTCTTCTACGAGTCGGCGCGGGTGCAGCTGGTGCTCGGCGACCGCCTGCCCGACATGTCGCCGGCCGATTTGGCCTCGATGGCGGCGGCGCTGCGCCGGGTCAACCTGGGCGACGACTGGCTGCTGCAGAGTGCCCGCAAACGTCTGGGCGAGACTCAGCGCACCGACGGCGGCTGGGACAGCGCCGAGGGCCCGAACTTCGACGTCAATACAACGCTGACGGTGCTCCGCGCCTGCCGCTGACCCTCACTGAGAGTGAGAGAGTCAACGACTGCAACCGATTTGCACCCTAAATAAGCCGTTCGGATATGGTCTGGCTACCCGGCCGACGTTACTCATTGTTACTTAGGCTGTTGAGCGCGATTCACCGGTAAGGCACAGTTCATGCCAGGCCCGGTCCAGGGCTCAGGCGAGGCGAAGATCCGCTGGGCGATGAAGTTGGTCGCCACAGTCCGGCGGGGAGTCAGTGGCGAAACCGGCGCCTCGAAGCATGCCTACTTCGACAGGACGCCACTATGCGTAAGTCTGCCAAGCGCGCCATCGTCATCGTCTCCACCCTCGCCGTCACCGGTGTGGCCGGCGCGGCCTGGGCCTCGTGGCTCGCCAACGGCACCGGCACGGCCGCCGCCGAGGCCGGCACGGCCAAGGAGCTCGTGGTCACCAGCGCCACCGCCGGCGTCAAGCTCTACCCGGGTGCCACCGCCGACTCGGCGCTCACGGTCGAGAACCCGAACAGCTACCCGGTGTGGATCACGAAGATCAGCCTGGACGGCGGCATCAAGGCCAGCAGCGCCGCCTGCAACAACACCGGCGTCTACTGGGGAGACTTCACCATGGGTACGCAGAGCGCGGGCGAGGTCCTGACCGGGTCCAAGCTGTCCGAGATCGCCGGCGTCGACAAGCTGATGGTGCCGGCCAACGGGACCGCGACCTTCGACCTGGCCAAGACCGTCCGCATGATCAACAACTCGGAGAACGCCTGCCAGGGCAACACCTTCACCATCCCGGTCAAGGTGTCCGGCGAGAGCGCTGCCTAGTTGATCCGGCCCGGCGGCGAGGTGACTCGCCGCCGGCCTTTCTCTCCGGGGGCTGGGATGAGACTGCCGCTTGTTGCTTGCACACTGACCATCGCTGGTCTCCTTCTCAACCCCGTGGCCGCCTATGCGAGCTGGGACGCGACCGCCGGCGACGCGGAGGCTTCCGCGGCGGCGCTCGCCCTGGCGCCCATGGCGGCGCCCGACGTGGTGGCCCTCGGCTCCGCGGTGAAGGTGCGCTGGACCAAGCCCTCGGGGCCGTCGGTGCGAGGCTTTCGGGTCACGCGAACCGACCTGGCGACCGGGAAGACCGTGGCCGCCGATGGTGGCTGCTCGGGCACGATCACCAAGGCCTGGTGCGTGGAACGGCACGTTTCCGGCGGTCGCTGGGAGTACGCCGTGGTCGCGCTCGTCGGCGATGCCTGGCGTTCGGCCGAGGGGGTCGCCGCGCCGGTCACGGTCGGGGAGCCCGAACCGGCTCCGCTGCCGGCCCGGCCCGCACCGACCGTGAGCCCGGCGCCGTCCGTGAGCCCGGCGCCGTCCGCCGAGCCCACCCGATCGCCGGAACCGGCGCCCACGACCACTTCCACGCCGACCAAGACGGTCGAGCCGGCGCCTTCCACCACGAGCGAGCCGTCGCCGTCGGAATCGCCGTCTTCGGCCGAGGCGACACCGGAAGCGTCCTGAGGCTTACCGTCGAGTGTGGCCGTTGCCGGTGACGATGTATTTCGTCGAGGTCAGCTCGGGCAGACCCATCGGCCCCCGGGCGTGCAGTTTCTGCGTGCTGATGCCGATCTCGGCGCCGAAGCCGAACTCGCCCCCGTCGGTGAACCGGGTCGACGCGTTGACCATCACCGCGGCCGCGTCGACCCGCGCCGCGAACCGCCGCGTCGCCGTCACCGACTCGCTCACGATGGCCTCGGTGTGGCCCGTGCCGTAGCGGCGGATGTGGTCGAGCGCGTCGTCCAGCGAATCGACGATCGCCACCGACAGGTCGGCCGAGAGGTATTCGGTGCCCCAGTCGGCGTCGGTGGCCGGCACGACCTTCTCGTCGTACGCCAGCACCTGAGGATCGCCGTGCACGGCGACCCCGGCGTCGGCCAACTCGGCCAGCGCCAGCGGCAGGAACCGGTCGGCGATCGCCGCGTGCACCAGCAGCGACTCGGCGGTGTTGCAGGTGGACAGCCGCTGCGTCTTGGAGTTGATCGTGATCGCGAGCGCCTTTTCCAGGTCGGCCGCCTCGTCCACATAGACGTGACAGTTGCCCACGCCGGTCTCGATCACCGGCACGGTCGACTCCTCGACCACCGCCCGGATCAGCTCGGCCCCGCCCCGCGGGATCAGCACGTCGACCAGCCCGCGCGCCCGCATCAGCTCTTTCACCGAGTCGCGGGTGGTCGCGTCGAGCAGCTGGATCGTGTCGGCCGGCAGCCCGCTGTCGGTGACCGCCTTGCGCAGCACCGAGACGATCGCCGCGTTCGAGCTGAACGCCGAGCCCGACCCGCGCAGCAGCGCCGCGTTGCCCGACTTGAGGCAGATGCCCGCCGCGTCCGCCGTCACGTTGGGCCGGCCCTCGTAGACGATGCCGACGACGCCGAACGGCACCCGCACCTGGCGCAGCTCGAGACCGTTGGCCAGCGTCGAGCCGCGCACCACGTCACCCACGGGGTCGGGCAGCGCGGCCAGCTCACGCAGGCCGTCGGCCATCGCCTCGACCCGTGCCGGGGTGAGAGTGAGCCGGTCGATCATCGACTCGGACAGGCCGGTCGAGCGCGCGCTGGCCACGTCGACCTCGTTGGCGGCGACAATGTCAGCCGAGCGCTCGACCAGGCGGTCGGCCATCAGCAGGAGCGCGCGATCTTTCTCGGCCCGGGTGGCGGCGGCCAGGTCGATGGCGGCCACCCGCGCGTCGGTGGCCTGCTGCAGGACGATCGTCATGGCGTACCCCTCGATGGTTAAAGCAGGACCAGGTCGTCGCGGTGGACGACTTCTCGTTCATATCCCGGCCCGAGGGCGGCGGCCAACTCGGGGGTGGAGCGTCCCAGCAACGCGGGCAACTCGACCGCGTCGTAGTTGACCAGGCCGCGCGCGACCGGCGCACCGGAGCCGGCATCGACCAGGTCGACCGGGTCGCCGGCGGCGAACGAGCCGTCGACCGCGGTGATGCCGGCGGGCAGCAATGACTTGCGGCGGGCCACCACGGCGACGACCGCGCCCGGGTCGAGGTGCAGGCGGCCGCGCGGCGAGGTGGCGTGGGCGAGCCAGAAGAGTCGAGCGGTCGGGCGGCTCGCGGCCGGACGGAACAGCGTGCCGACCTCGTCGCCGGTCAGCGCGGCGCCGGCCAGGGGAGCCGCGGTCAGCACGACCGGAATGCCGAAGCCGGTGGCGATGCGGGCCGCCTCGACCTTGGTCACCATGCCGCCCGTGCCGACCTTGGACTTGCCGGGCGTGGCGATGTTGATGCCCTCGAGGTCGGACTCGTCGCCGACATAACTGATGCGACGCGACGACGGGTCGGACGGGCTGCCCGTGTAGAGCGCGTCCACGTCGGAGAGCAGCACGAGCAGGTCGGCGTCGACCAGAGCAGCCACCAGCGCGGCCAGCCGGTCGTTGTCGCCGAAGCGGATCTCGTCGGTGGCGACCGTGTCATTTTCGTTGACGATTGGCAGGGCGCCCAGGTCGAGCAGTTTGCGCAGCGTCCTGTACGCATTGCGATAGTGCGAGCGGCGGGTCACGTCGTCGGCGGTGAGCAGCACCTGGCCGACAGTCAGCCCGTGCCGCGCGAAACCCGCCGCATACCGCCCGATCAGCAGCCCCTGGCCGACCGAGGCGGCCGCCTGCTGGGTGGCCAGGTCGCGCGGCCGGCGGCGCAGCTTGAGCGGGGCCAGCCCGGCCGCGATCGCGCCGCTCGAGACCAGCACCACCTCGCGCCCGGCGGCGGCCAGCTTGCCCAGCGCGTCGACCAACTCGTCGACGCGCTGCTCGTCGATTCCGCCGGACGCGAGGGTCAGCGACGAGGAACCGACCTTGACCACGATCCGGCGTGCACCGGTCACCAGTTCACGCACCGGCCAATTGTGCTCGGGTGGGCCGACAGAACCGGGCCGAGATCCCATATCGTGGCCCGAGTGACACCGCAGGAGTACGTCGAAGAGGTGCTTTCCCTCGTCGAGCGCATCCCCGAGGGCCATGTCATGTCGTACGGTGCCATCGCCGACGTGCTGGCCGACGCCACCGGGCGCAACTCCGCCCGGCAGGTCGGCACGATCATGGCGCGGCACGGCGGCGGCGTGCCCTGGCACCGGGTGGTCACCAGCTCGGGGCGCATGCCGCCGGGGCACGAGCAGGAGGCGCGTCAGCGGCTGTTGTCCGAGGGCGTCCCGCTGAAGGGGGAACACGTGGACATGGCCCGAGCGAGCTGGCAGCCCTGATGGAGCGCGGTCAGCCCAGCCGTACGGCGATGAGCGCGGCCCGCTACCGGGCGGCGCACCAGATTCTCGAGGACGGCCAGATCTTCCAAGACCCTCTCGCCGTACGCATCCTCGGCCTCCCTGAGCAGGAATTGCTCGCCGACGCCCCGCGCCGGGCGATGCGCGTGTTCATCGCCGCACGCACCCGGTTCGCCGAGGACGCACTGGCCGTCGCGGTGGAGCGAGGCGTCCGCGACCTGGTCGTGCTCGGCGCGGGCCTGGACACGTTCGCCTACCGCAACCCGCACCCCGGCCTGCGCGTGACCGAGGTCGATCACCCCGACACGCAGGGCTGGAAACGGGCGCGGCTGGCCGAGTCCGGCATCGCCATCCCGCCGTCGCTGACCTATCTCGGCGTCGACTTCGAGCGGGAGTCGCTGCCCGACCAGCTGCGCCTCGACGGGCCGGCATTCTTCCTCTGGCTCGGCGTCGTGCCCTATCTGACCCTGGCCGGCTTCGAGGAGACGCTGCACGTCGTGGCCGCGGGCGAGGGCAACGAGGTCGTCTTCGACTACGCCCAGTCGCCCTCGGTCATGTCTGACGAGCGGCGCGCCCAGCTCGAGGCGCGGGCCGAGCGGGTGGCCAAGCTGGGCGAGCCCTGGCTCACCTATTTCGAACCGGACGAGATCGCGCGCCGGCTCGGTGCGCTCGGCTTCGGCACGATCGAGGATCTCGGGCCGTCCGAGCTGGCGGCGAAGTTCTTCGACCGGCCCGACGTGCCCCCGGGCACCCCGGGCGGGCACGTGCTCAGAGCTCTCCGGTGAGGCCGATGAGGTACGCGGCCCCGCGCATCTGAAACTCGAAGAAGCCGCCCCGGTCCTGGTCGACCGACTTGTTGAGCTGCCCGAACAGCTCGGCGCTGATCGCACCGCCCAGGTGGACGAAGGCCGACATCGCCGAGGCCACCAGGCGGGGTGGCGCGCCCGGGGTGAACTGGGCGGCGACCGTGGCCAGCTCGTCGGCGTACACCCCGGTGATCGACGGCCGGTCGGCGATCTTTCCACCCTCGTACGCGTCCCGGACGACCCCGGCGATCAGCAGGATCACCCGCGTGGCCGGGCCGATGGTGTCCTGCGGCGCCTGATAGCCGGGGACCGGGCTGCCGTAGATGAGCGCCCACTGATGCGGGTCGGCGAGCGCCCAATCGCGGACGGCCGAGGTCAGGGCCAGGAATCGGGCGAGTGGATCGGCCACCCCGGCGGCCGCCTGCTCCGCCGCTTCACCGACCGAGTTGTACGCGTCGATGATGAGCGCGGTCAGCAACTCGTCGCGGCTCGCGAAGTAGCGGTAGACCGCGGACGAGGCCATGCCCAGATCGCGGGCGACCGCGCGCAGCGACAGGTTGGCCCCGTCGGTGGCGAGGTGCCGGCGGGCCACGGACTTGATCTCTTCGGTCATCTCGGCCCGCACCCGGGCCCGCACTCCTGAGGCGCTCATGAAGACCAGTGTGCCATAGCGAGAGCAGTGCTCTTGATTTTTCCTTCTACCAGTGGCATCGTTGTTCTTGTCAGAGAGCAGTGCTCGCAAAGGAGGACAGTAATGTCGAACCACGTGGTTGTCGGCTCCGGCCCCATCGGCTCCTCGATCGCCCGTCTCCTCGCCGAGCGGGGCGAGCACGTCCGGGTGGTCACCCGCAGCGGCGGCGGTCCCTCGCACCCACTGATCGAACTGGTGGCTGCGGACGCCTCCGACGCGCGCCGGCTGACCGAGCTCACGGCGGGCGCAGAGACTCTCTACAACTGCGTCAACCCGCCCTACACCGAGTGGACGAAGCTCTGGTATCCGATCAACGACGCCATGATCGCCGCGGCCAAGGCGGCCGGCGCGGTCTACGTGATCACCGGCAACCTGTACGTGTACGGGCCGCAGCCCGGCGGCCACATGACCGAGAACAGCCCGCTCGCCGCCGTCGGCCGCAAGGGCCAGGTGCGGATCAAGATGTGGCGGGACGCGCTGGCCAGCGGGGTGCGCACGGTCGAGGTGCGCGGGTCCGACTACCTCGGCGCGGGCGCGGTCGGCGTCTTCTCCACGGTGATCCTGCCCGCCATCAACGCGGGCCGCGCGGCCTGGGCGCCGGGCGACCCCGACCTGCCGCACAGTTTCACCTACACCGGCGACATGGCCCGCACGATGATCCAGCTGGCCGGCGACGAGCGCGCCTGGGGCAAGGCCTGGCACGCGCCGACCGCGCCCGCGATCACCATCCGCGAGCTGGCCGACCGCTTCTGCGACCTCACCGGCCAGCCGCACCTGACGATCCACAAGATGCCGCGCTTCGTGATGCGCACCGCCGGGCTGGTGCAGCCGATGGCCCGCGAACTGGCCGAGATGGACTACCAGTTCTACGCGCCGTTCCACCTGGACAGCTCGCTCACCGAACGCACCTTCGGCCTGCAGCCCACCCCCATCGAGGTCGGCATCCAGGAGACCGTCGACGACGCCAAGTCGATCGCTGAGCGGCGCATGTGATCCCCGCCGACAGTGTTTTTGGTCGGGGTCGCCACCGCCTCCCCCGCCCGCCCGGGGCGGTGACGACCCTAACCTTTGTGGCCGCGACGAAACGGGTTATCCACAGGCCGTCAGACAAGCAGGCCGACGCTTTCAGAGTTGCCGGCCGACGCCGCCGCGGCGGGGATCGCCCGCCGCGCCGGCCTGGCCGACCGCGGTGACCCCGCCGAAGTAGTGGTTGAGCGCCGGCCACTGATTGATCTGCCAGCCGGCCGCGGCCAGCGCGCCAAGCTCGTCGCGCGGGCAGCCCGGCTCGGCGTGCACGGTGTCGTCGACGACGTGGAAGCGTGGCCGCCCGATCGCCTCGGTCATGTCGAGCCCGTCGACCAGCACCCCGAGCAGCGTGTCGACCAGGGCGGTGCGGATCCGGCTCGCGCCGGCCGACCCGGCCGCCACGGCGAGGCCGCCGTCCGGATCGATCACCACCAGCGGGCACATGTTGGACGACATCCGCTTGCCCGGTTCCAGATCGTCGGTGAGCAGCTCGCCCTCGCCGAGCATCGAGTTCAGGTTGATGCCCAGGCCGGGCAACCAGACCCCGGAACCCAGGCCCAGCGTCGTGGTGATCACGCAGGCGTTGCCCTCACCGTCCACCACCGAGACGTTGGTGGTGTCGCCGACCTTCTGCCGGCCCTGGTCGCGCAGCGCGGTGGCGACCCCGACGGCCCGGCCGGGACGGGACAGGTCGGCCGGCAGCCCGGCGATCGTGTCCACCGTGCGGTTGAGGTCGTGCCGCGCCAGCACTCGGTGGCCGGCCAGCGTCGCGTGATCGACCGGGGTCTCGAGCACCCGGTAGTCGGCCAGGTCGCGCGGGCCCAGGCTGCCGCCCGCGGCCCGGACCGTGTCGATCATCAGAGTCGCGTAGTCACCGGTGTAGAACACGGCCGGACCGGCCGCGGCCAGCCCGGTCATCGCGGCGCCGAGCCCCTCGTGGAAGAGCAGGTCGCCGCCCTGCAGCCGGTGACCGTTCGGCGTGTAGACCGCGGCCCCCTCGCCCCAGGCCAGGGCCGGCGCGCAGGCATCGAGGGTCTGTGCGTGCGCCTCCGGCACCGGCACGCCGTCGGTCGCCAGCTCGACGGCCGGCGCCACGACCTCGGCCCACGGCAGGCGGCCCCAGCGCCGGTGCACCTCGCCGCAGCCGGCCGGGACGCCGGGGACGGCGACGCTCGCCCCGCCGATCGAATAGACCTGCGGCATCCCTCCGAAGAAGACGTCGACCGCGATCATCGGACCGGGTTTCCGGTCACCGTCAGTGCCCGGGACAGACACGAAGAAGTCGAGACAGGTGACCTGGCCGGTGGCCGCGTCGAAGTAGGTGGCGAACCCGCCGCCGCCCAGCCCGGTGTAGATCGTCTCGGCGGCGCAGCAGGCCAGCACCGCCGCGACGGCGGCGTCAGCCGCCGTGCCTCCGTCCCGCAGGATCCGCAGTCCGGCCTCGGTCGTGGCCGGGTGACTGGCGGCGACCCCGGCCGCAACGTTTTTCATCTGGCGAAGCGTAGGCGGGATCACAAGATCGTGGTTACCATCCGCGGTCATGACGACCGCTGATCCCACTCCCGGTGTACGCGAGGCGGCCGCCCTGCCTCGTCGTGTTTTGGCGGGATATTCCCTGGGTTCGCTGGTCACGGGGGCTTTTGGGACGGTGCCGGGCTTACTGCTGCTGCCCTACCTGACCGATACGTTAGGAGTGGCGGCTGGCGTTGCGGGCCTCCTCGTGCTGCTGCCGAAAGCCTGGGACGTCTTGGTCAACCCGGTCGCGGGCCGGATCTCCGACCGGCGCGGCGACCGGCGGCCCTTCCTGCTCGGGGCCGGGTTGCTGCTCGCCGTGCTCTTCGCCGCGATCTTTGCCGGGCCGGTGCGCAGCGGAGCCGGTGCGGGCGCCTACGTCGCCCTCGCCTTCCTGGCTGCCGCCACCGCCTACGCCTTCTTCCAGGTGCCCTATGTCGCGATGCCGGCCGAGCTGACCGACGGCTACACCGAACGCACCCGCCTGATGACCTGGCGGGTCGCCGTGCTGGCGCTGGCCATCCTGATCTCGGGTGCGCTCGCCCCGCTGGTCGTCGAGCAGACCGGCGGCGGCGTCACCGGTCACCGATGGTCGGGCCTCTTCGTCGGCGCCCTGATCGTGGTGGGCACGCTCGGCGTCTATTTCGGAACGCGGGGAGCCCCGTCCCGGGCCGCGCCGGCGGCGGAGTCGGATCTGCGGACCCAGCTGCGGATCGCGATGGCCAATCGTCCGTTCCGGGCACTGCTGCTCCTCTGGATCATTCAAGCGGTCGGCATCGGCACGATGCTCGCGGGCGTGCAGTATTTCGCCGACCACGTGGTCGGGCGGGAATCGGGCGCCACCTTCCTCTTCGCGGCCTTCGTCGGGCCGGCCCTGCTGGTCATGCCCCTGTGGAGCCGGGCCGGTCGTCGCCTCGGCAAGCCCGGCTCGCTGGCCGCCGGCTCGCTGATCTTTGCCGCGGGCGCGCTGGCCCTGCTGACCGCGCCGGCGCTGCCCCCGGTGGCCGTCTATCTGATCGTCGCGGTGGTCGGCGTGGGCTATGCGGGGCAACAGGTCTTCGCGATGTCGATGCTGCCGGACTGCATCGCTTACGACACCGCGCGCACCGGCCGCCGCCAGGCCGGCGTCTTCACCGGGCTGTGGACGGCGGGGGAGACCTTCGGCCTGGCCCTCGGGCCCGGGCTCTACGCATTGATCCTCCAGGTTTTCGGCTATGTCTCGTCGTCGACTGGCGAGGCCGCCACGCAGGACGACACCGCGCGGCTTGGTGTGCTGCTCGGTTTCACCGTTTTGCCGGCCGTGCTGGTCGGCGCCGCGGTCGTCCTATTACGCGCCTACCGGGACGTCGCCCGATAGCTACTTCGGTACTGCCTCGACCCAGTACTTTCGGCGCTCCTCGGGCCGGCCGCGGGTCGACTAGCGTCAACGCCGCTCGGTTAAGGCGGTGTGGTGGCCGTCAAGGGGTGGGTGTGTCGGTCGGGCACAGGAAAGCGGAGTTCCGGTATTGAGGTGAGTCACTCCAAGACAGCCTCGAGACCAGGAACTCCGCTTTGGTCGATCAGATTGCCATAACCCGGACGGTGCGGGTAGCCGCGGGCGTGTTCGCGCCGGGCTATCTGGGTGAGCTGACCCGGTTCATACCCTTCGAGATGGTCGACGAGGTCCTCGCCGCGACCCGCCGAACCCAGCAGCGCATCCGGCTGCTCCCGGCCCGGGTGACGGTCTACTTGATCCTGGCCGGGTGCCTGTTCGCCGAACTCGGCTATCCCCTGGTCTGGCAGAAACTGACCGCCGGGCTGGACGGGCTGGACCTGACCGAGCCGTCCTCGGGCACGCTGCACGACGCCCGGCAGCGACTCGGGCCGGCACCGTTGCGGGCACTGTTCGACCTGCTCCGCGGCCCGGCCGCGACCACCGCCAAACACGCCGTGTACTGGCGGAACCTGCTGGTGACCGTGATCGACGGGACCACCATGTCGGTCGCCGACGCTGAAAAGGTGCGGGTCCGTTACCGCAAACAACGCGGCAACAACGGCGGGGCCGGCTACCCGGCACTACGACTCAGTGTCCTGCTCACCGGCGGCACCCGCTCGATCATCGACGCCGTGTTCAGCCCGACCAGCACCGGCGAACTCGACCACGCCCGCACCCTGGCCCGCAGCCTGCGGCCGGGGATGTTGCTGCTGGCCGACCGTAACTACGCCGCCGCCGACCTGATCAAAACCATCGCCGCCACCGGCACGGACCTGCTGATCCGCTGCAAGAACGGCCGCCGCCTACCGGTCATCAGCCGCTACCACGACGGGTCCTGGCTGTCGGTCATCGGCACCGTCCGGGTCCGGATCATCGACGCCCAGATCAGCGTCAGAACCAGCGACGGCACCCACACCAGCGGCTACCGGCTGATCACCACCCTGCTCGACCCGCACGCCCATCCCGCCGGTGAACTGATCAAGCTGTATCACCGCCGCTGGGAAGTGGAGACCGCCTACCTGGAGATCAAGTCCAGCATCCTCGGCGGACGGGTCCTGCGCGCCCGTACCCCCGACGGCATCGACCAGGAAGTCCACGCCCTGCTGGTCGTCTACCAGATCCTGCGCACCGCCATGACCGACGCCACCGACAGTATCCCCGGCCTCGACCCCGACCGGGCCAGCTTCACCACCGCCCTGAACACTGCCCGCGACCAACTCACCAACGCCGCCGGAGTGATCGCCGACACCGTCATCGACCTGGTCGGCGCCATCGGCCGCGCGGTCCTGGCCCATCTACTACCTGACCGCCGGATCCGGGTGAAAACCCGCATGATCAAACGCTCGAACTCCAAATACCAGGCCCGCGGACCCAACATAGACCGACACAGCTACAAAGCCACCATAGCTATAGACATCATCACAAACCCTTGCTGACCAGCCACCCGCCCTAACCGAGCGGCGTTGCGACTAGCGTGATCGCATGTTCGAGGCTTTGCCCGACAAGGGCGTTCCCGGTGACCAGGTCCTGGCCGAGCTGCAGGGGTTGCGAGCGGCCGATCTGCCGACGCACGGCGGCCGGCTGTTCGCCTACGTCTACGACCCCGCGCTCGACGGGCTCGACGACCTGGCCCGCGCCGCCTACGCGATCTCGGCCCACGTCAACGGTCTCGACCCGACCGCCTTCCCGTCGCTCCTCGCGATGGAAAATGCGCTGGTCGGGGCAGCCGCGCGGCTGCTCGGGGGCGACGATCAGACGGTCGGCAGCGTCACCAGCGGTGGCACCGAGTCGCTGATCCTCGCGGTGAAAGCGGCCCGCGACTCCCTCCCCGAGCTGACCACCCCGCGCCTGGTGATCCCGTCGACCGCCCACGCCGCGTTCGCCAAGGCCGCGCACTATCTGCGGGTCGCGCTCGACGTCGTCCCGGTCGGCGCCGACCTGCGCGCCGACCCCGAGGCGATGGCCGCCGCGATCGGCCCCGACACCGTGCTGGTGGCCGCCTCCGCCCCCTCCTACGCCCACGGCGTGGTCGACCCGATCGCCGAGATCGCGGCCGCCGCGGCCGAGCGGGGCGTCCGCTTCCACGTCGACGCGTGCTTCGGCGGCTGGGTGCTGCCCTACCTGCGCCGCCTCGGGGCCGAGCTGCCCGCGTTCGACCTCGCCGTGTCCGGGGTCACCAGCATCTCGGTCGATCTGCACAAATACGCCTATGCGCCGAAGGGCGTCTCGATCCTGCTGCACCGCGACGAGGCGCTGCGCCTTCCTCAATACTTCGCCTACGCGGGCTGGCCCGGCTACACGATGATCAACCCAGTCATCTCGTCCACCCGCTCCGGCGGGCCGATCGCCGCCGCGCTGGCCACCCTGCGCCACATCGGCGACGCGGGCTATCTCGAGCTGGCCGACCGCACCCGCTCGGCGGTGTCCGTGCTGGCCGAGGCGGTGACGGCAACCGACGGTCTCCGGCTGTTCGCTCCGCCCGAGACCACCGTCGTGTGTTTTGCGGCCGACGGCGTCGACCTCTTCGTGCTGGCCGACGAGCTCGCCGCGCGCGGCTGGCACACCCAGCCCCAGATGTCGTACGGCGACATGCCCGCCACCATCCACCTGACTGTGACCGCCGCGGTGGCCGCGACCGCCGCCGAGTTCGGGCCCGACCTGGCCGATGCCGTGGCCGCCGCCCGGGCCGCCGGTCCGGCCGACCTGCCCGCCCCGCTGCTCGAGGCGGCCGCCGCCCTCACCCCCGAGATGGTCACCCCCGAGCTGATCGGGGGCCTGGCCGAGGGCCTCGGGCTGGGCGGGGGCGACTTCACCCGGATGGCCGCGGTCAACTCGTTGCTCGACGTGGCGCCCCCGGCCCTGCGTGAGGCGCTGCTGACCGGCTTCCTCAGCCTGCTGCAGCGTCCCGCCCCGGCCGGGGAGTAGGTTGACGTCGTGGCCGGTCTGCCAGGTGTGCTCGGGGAACCCATCCGGTTCGTGCTGAACTGGGGACGGCGCTACTCCCTCTGGGTTTTCAACTTCGGGCTCGCGTGCTGCGCGATCGAGTTCATCGCGTCGAGCATGAGCCGGCACGACTTCATGCGCATGGGTGTCATCCCGTTCGCCCACGGCCCGCGCCAGGCCGACCTGATGGTCGTCTCGGGCACGGTCACCGATAAGATGGCGCCGGCCATCAAGCGGCTCTACGACCAGATGCCCGAGCCGAAATACGTGATCTCGTTCGGCTCCTGCGCCAACTGCGGCGGCCCCTACTGGGATTCCTACTCGGTGACCAAGGGCGTCGACCAGATCATCCCGGTCGACGTCTACGTGCCCGGCTGCCCGCCGCGCCCCGAGGCGCTGCTACACGGCATCCTGCGCCTGCAGGAAAAGATCGCCGCCGAGCAGTCCGGCCCGGGCGGCGTCCCCCGGCCCGACCCGCTGAGCGCGGGCCGCAACGCGGCCGCATTGACTGCCCCCATCGTGGCCCCGCCGCTCGCAAGTGGGGACTAGTGTCTCGTGATGCTGGTTGCGTTATGTGACGGGTTCGTTGATCCTGGTGTGATGCTGACCGAGGAGCGGGCCGCGGAGTTGCGGGCGGTGCTGAACAGCCGAGACGTGCCGGCGGTGGTGGCGACCCGCGCGCGGATCGTGTTGTGGATGGCCGAGGGCCGCCGGCGTAAGGATGTGGCCGTGCTTGCGGGGGTGTCGCTGCCGACGGTTGATCGGTGGGTGGCCCGGTACGCCGCGGATGGCCTGGCGGCTCTGCAGGATGAGTCGCATGCCGCACCGCGCGAGCAGGTACCGGGCCGGGTACGCGAGCGGATTCTGGCGTTGACCCGGATGTCGCCGCCGGCTGAGACGGGGTTGTCGCACTGGTCGAGCCGAGCGATGGCCGCGTATGTGAAGCGGATCGAAGGGGTGTCGGTGTCCTGGCATTACGTGGCGAATCTGTGGCGGGACAACGGATTGCAGCCGTCGCGGCAGGGGACCTTCAAGCTGTCGAAGGACCCGCGGTTCGCCGAAAAGGTCGCCGACGTCATCGGCTTGTACCTGGACCCGCCCGGCGGTGCGGTCGTGTTGTCGATCGACGAGAAGACCCAGATCCAGGCGTTGGACCGGACCCAGCCGTTGTTGCCGATCGACTTCGGGATGTCGGAGAAACGCACCCACGACTACAAGCGGCACGGCACCACGAACTTGTTCGCCGCGTTGAACACCGGCACCGGTGAGGTGTTCGCGGACTGCCACCCCCGGCGCACCGCGATCGAGTTCCTCGCCTTCGTCAAACGGGCCGTGAAACCCCACGCTGGTAAGGAAATCCACGTCGTGCTGGACAACCTGTCCACCCATGACACCCCTGAGGTCAGGGCTTGGCTGGCCGCGAACCCGAACGTGAGTTTCCACTTCACCCCGATCGGATCGTCATGGATCAACCAGATCGAAACCTGGTTCGGGATCATCACCAAACAGGCCATCCGGCGGGGCACGTTCACCTCGGTCAACGCCCTGATCCACCGCATCCGCGCCTACACCGAGCACTGGAACACCGCCGCGGAACCGTTCGTCTGGACCGCTACCGCCGACGAAATCCTGGCCAAGGTCCGCTGGGTCCAGACCAGCGTCAAGCAACTTGTCGACAACAACGCGAAGTAACACAACCAGAATCACGCGACACTAGTCTCCGCGTTATGACTGATCAGTCTCGCGCGGACTTCATCATTGACGTCCTGAACAGGGAATTCGGCGAGTTGATCGCCGTCGATCCGGCCGCTTTCCGGCGCAAGTTCCGCAAGATGGCCGCATCGCCTTTCGCCTTCTACCGCGGCAGCGCCTCACTCTTCTACGCCGACCTGTCCGGGTCGTATGCCGACAGCAGCTTCCTCGACGACCGGACCAGCCGGGTCTGGATCCACGGCGACCTGCACGCGGAAAACTTCGGCACCTACATGAACTCGTCCGGGCAGCTCGTCTTCAACGTCAACGACTTCGACGAGGCGTACGTCGGGCCGTTCTCCTGGGATCTCAAGCGGTTCTCGGCGAGCTTGGCCCTGATCGGCTACTCGAAGGCCCTCTCCGACGACAACATCACCACCCTCGTCACCACCTTCGCCCGGTCCTACCTGACCGAACTACGCGCCATCGCCCACGGCGGCGACGACGCGATCGGCTCGATCACCCTCGAGAACGCGGACGGCGTGCTGCGCCACGTGCTCCAGGAGGCCCGGCTCAACACGCGCATCGACCTGCTCTCGTCGCAGACCACGATCGACGACTACGAGCGGCGGTTCGCCCTGGCCGACGGCGTCTTCGAGGTCGACGAGGCCACCGGGGAAAAGGTCCGGGCGGCGTTCGAGCAATACCTCGGCACGCTGCCGTCGGCGACCAAGCCGGTCGCGACCAACATCAAAGACATCAAGCTGCGCAAGGGCGTCGGGATCGGCTCGGCCGGTCTGCCCTCCTACAACCTGCTGCTCGAGGGTCACACCCAGGCGCTCGAGAACGACGTCATCATCTACATGAAGCAGGCCCAGGCGCCAGCCGTCGCGCGCTGGGTGGACGACGAGCGCGTCCAGGCGTACTTCAAGCACCAGGGCCACCGGACGGCCGAGTCGCAGCACGCGTTGCAGGCCCACGCCGACCCCTGGGTCGGTTACACCACGCTGGAGGGTGTCGGCCAGCTCGTCGCCGAGGTCTCGCCGTACGCAGCCGACCTCGACTGGTCCGACGTCAACGAGCCTGAGGAGTTGACGGGCGTCATCGCCGACCTGGGCCGCGCGGTGGCCCGCATGCATTCGGTCGCCGACGACGAGTCCAGCCACGACCTGGTCGACTTCTCCACCGAGGAGGCGATCGTCGAGGTCGTCGACAAGGACGAGGCCGGCTTCGTGCAGCACCTGGTCGAGTTCGCCCACCGCTACGGCGACCAGGCCCGCGAGGACCACCAGGACTTCGTCGACGTCTTCCGCAACGGGCGCCTGCCCGGCCTCTGAGCCACCGACCGGCCCATAGGATGACCCCATGAAGCCCGAAGAGGTCGGCGAGCGCATGGTCGCGCTCCTGACGGACGACTCCGCGGACGCGCCGCCGGGCGAGATCGTCGCCGGCCTCTCGGGCGGTGGGCCCGGCCATGCGCGGGCGGTCGTCGACGTCCCCGTGGCCCGCTGGTGGGAAACGGTGGGCACGGCGAAACACAACGGCGCCGTCGGCTGCGACTTCTTCGACTGGCTCTCCGCCGTCGACGAGCTGGACGACGGCTTCCGGGTGGTGGCCCACCTCTACTCGACCCGCCGTCGGCACGCCCTGCTGCTGCGCACCCTCGTGCCCCGCGACAACCCGGTGGTCGAGTCGGTGGTCGAGCTGTTCCCCGGGGCGGCCTGGCACGAGCGCGAGACGTACGAGATGTTCGGCATCACCTTCGCCCGTCACCCCGACCTGCAGCCGCTGCTGCTGCCGCCCGGCTTCGAGGGTAACCCGTTGCGCAAAGAGTTCGTCCTGGCGTCCCGGGTGGCAAAAGCCTGGCCCGGTGCCAAAGAGCCCGGCGAGTCCGAGGCCGGTACGGCGAAACGCGCCCCCATGCGCCCGCCCGGCGTCCCCGACCCGAACGAGTGGGGCCCGCGTGCCGGCCAGGCCGCTCCAGCCCCGCCCGCCCGAGGCCGCGGCCCGGCCGCCGGTCGCGGACCTGCGGCCGGGCGTGACGCTGCCGCCGAGCGCGGCGCGGTTTCTGCGCGCCCACGTCCCGTCGCCCCCGACGAATCCGACACTCCACCTGCCCCGGCTTCTCCATCTGCCCCGGCGGTGACGCCTCCGGAGTCCGGCGCCGACCGGTCCGCCACTCGCGATGCCGAGGACGGCGACTGATGCCGCTCTGGCTTGATCTCATCGTGCGGGTGGTCGCCGTCGTGGCCGCGTTCCTCGTGTTGCCGCTGTTCGTGGGGCAGGCCGAGCACAAGGTCATGGCGCACATGCAGGGCCGGCTCGGCCCGATGTACGCGGGCGCTTTCCACGGGTGGGCGCAGCTGGTCGCCGACGGTGTGAAGTTCGTCCAGAAGGAGGACATCGCGCCGGGGGAGGCTGACCGGCGGGTGTTCCGGCTGGCCCCGATCGTCGCCCTCTTCCCGTACCTGCTGGTCCTGCTCGTCATCCCGCTCGGGCCGGGCGGCCTTGTCGCTCAGGCCCTGGACGTGGGTTTGTTCTTCGTGCTTGCCGTGCTCGGCGTCGGGGTGCTGGCCGTGCTGATGTCGGCCTGGGCCTCCGCCAACAAATACAGCCTGCTCGGCGGTCTGCGCGGCGCGGCCCAGCTGCTCGGCTACGAACTTCCGCTGGTGCTCGCCGCGGCCAGCGTCGCCATGGCGGCCGGGACGCTCAGCCTGCCCGGCATCGTCGAGGCGTGGCGCCCGTGGTGGCTGCTCTGGCAGGCCCCGGCGGCGATCGTCTTCTTCGTGGCCGGGCTGGCCGAGATCCGCCGTCCGCCGTTCGACATGCCGATCGCCGATTCCGAGCTGGTCTTCGGCTACATGACCGAATACACCGGCCTGCGTTTCGCCTTCTTCCTGCTAGCCGAGTACGTGGGCATCGTCGTGATCGCCGCCCTGACCACCGTGCTGTTCCTCGGCGGCTGGCACGGCCCGTTCGCCGACCAGATCGGCTGGCTGTGGACCCTGGTCAAGATCTTCGCCGTGTCGTTCGTGATCATCTGGTTCCGCGTCGCCTACCCCCGGCTGCGCGAGGACCAGCTGCAAAGGCTCTGCTGGCTGGTCCTCGTGCCGGTGGCGCTGGCTCAGCTCGTGCTGACCGCAGCCATCAAGGTGATCATGTGAGCAGCGTGACCGTGTAGTTCAGCGTCGTGCCGCTGGCGGTGTAGGTCGCGGTCTGCCCGTTGGCGCAGTACGACACGAAGACGTTGCCCGGCACGGTGTTGCCGGCCTGCGCGTGCACCAGAGGCCGCACGTCGACGCCCTCGGCGAACGGCGTCGAGGCCAGGTCGACAATGCGCCACTGGTTGATCGGGTAGTCATCGGTCGCCGCCGACAGCTGCCCGTCACGCGTGGTGAGCTGGAAATTGATCACGAACCCGCCGTTGTTGACGACGGCCACCTTCTGCACGCAAGGCTCAGCCAGCGCCGCCGGCGCCGCCGCGGCCGCGGGCGCAGCAAGCGCACCGACCAGTCCAGCCGATCCCACGAGGGCAAAAGCCATACGTCCGGTCCTGCTCGTCATTCGATGGTCTCCGTTCGCTGGGGTGAAGCGGTCACCCAGGCAGTAACCGGGCACGGAGGCATCAAACAGATGATCTTAAATATAAAAGACTTTTAATGTCATCCAGTCTTACATTAGCTTCTGACCAGCTATAACAGCCTTCGCGTGGCGCGCGCGTAGCTGGCTGCCGCATCATCGGTGGTCCAGCCTGTCCGAGCGGTCTCAGAGATTGCGGGGGCGGACCGAGTTCAGCGGGATCTCGATCGGCCGGGGGCGGTCGAGGCGAATGGTGTCATCACCGCTGAAGGTGTCGATCGGCTCGTAGATTCTGTCGTCGGCGTTCAACTCGTAGGCGGTGACGGCGAGATCGCCGCTCGTCTCGATCAGCCAGTAGAACGGGATGCCGGCCTGCGCGTAGAACGCCGGCTTGGTCAGCTGGTCGATGCTCTTGGTGCTGGGCGAGACGATCTCGGCCGCCAGCACGACATCGGCCGCCGCGACCTCGTTCTTCGGGGGCATGTCGCTGGTGGCAGCGGTCATGTGAGGCCTCCCGGGCGCCGGCACTCTCACTCTCCGGCCAAACTACCGGAAGATCTGCCGGGGGTGTGCTCGCATCGAATGGGGCGAAGGGGCAGGATATGCGTTTGTGAGTGACGACGGGGAGCGCGGCACGGCCGGTAAGGGGCTGGTCCAGGGGCTTGCCGTCACGCTCAAGACGATGACCCAGCGGTCGACCACCCAGCAGTACCCGGATGTGGAGCCCGAGCTTCCGCCGCGCAGCCGGGGCGTGATCGCGCTTTCCGAGGAAAACTGCACGGTCTGCATGCTCTGCGCCCGCGAGTGTCCCGACTGGTGCATCTACATCGACTCGCACAAGGAAGAGGTCGTCGTCCCGGGCGCCGCGCGCTCTCGGCAGCGCAACGTGCTCGACCGGTTCGACATCGACTTCTCGCTCTGCATGTACTGCGGCATCTGCATCGAGGTCTGCCCGTTCGACGCGCTGCACTGGACGCCCGAGTTCGAGTACGCGGAGACCGACGTCCTCGACCTGCTGCACGACAAGAACCGGCTGGGCGACTGGATGCGCACCGTGCCTCCGCCGCCGGCCCACGACGTGCTCGGCGAGCCTTCGAAGGAGGAGGCCACGGCGACCCGGAAGGCGGCGGGCCCGGGCGCGGCCACGGCCGCCAAGACCGCAAGGCCGGCCGTACGCCGTAGCCCGGAGACGGACCGGTGACCGTAGCGGACGTGCTGATGCTGGCTCTCGGCGCGATCGCGGTCGGTTCGGGCGCCCTCGTCGTCACCAGCGACCACCTGGTCCGCGCCGGTTTCTACCTGGTGGTCAGCCTGGGCGCGATCGCCGGCCTCTATCTGGTGCTCGGCGCCGAGTTCGTCGCCTGGGTGCAGATCCTGGTCTATGTCGGCGCCGTGGTCGTCCTGCTGCTCTTCGCCGTCATGCTGACCCGGGCCCCGATCGGCCCGTCCAAGGATCTCGACCGCCCCGCCGCCCCGGCCGTCCTGATCGGCGGCGGCGTCGGCCTGGGCCTGACCGTCCTGCTGCTCGACGCCTTCCGCTGGACGGAGTACGAGCTGCCCCCGCCCGGCACCGGCCGCCGCGTCGGCGAGCAGATCTTCGGCGCCTGGGTGCTGCCGTTCGAGGTGCTCTCGATCCTGCTGCTGGCCGCCCTGGTCGGCGCGATCGTGCTGTCTAGGCCCGACATCGGCGCCCGCCCCGACCCTGATGCGGGCGCCGTCGAAGAACCGGTCGTCCCCGGTCCGACCGACGAGTCGGCCGAGGTCGTGGCCCGCCTGGAACGGATCGCCGCCCGTCAGGCCGCCGCCCAGGCCCGGGTGCGGGCGCAGCGGGCGGCCGAGCTCGACGTGGCCGAGGGCGAGCTGGTCGACGAGTCCGAGGGGCCGCGACCCGAGCCCGACCCGCTCAAGGATCAGGTCCGCGACGTCGTGTTCCGCGCCCAGGAAGCCCGCCCGGCCCTGGGTGTGCCCGACCAGCCCGAGATCGAGCAGCCGCGCCCGCGGTTCATCGAGGGCACGATCAGCGCCCCCCGGGAGCAACCCGCCCTGCCCGCACCGAAGAAAGAGGGGGAGGAGGAGTGATGCACGCGGTCATCCCGTACGTCATCGCCGCTCTGCTCTTCGCCCTGGGTGTCTACGGGGTTCTGCGCCGGCGCAACGCCATCCTGGTGCTGATGGCCGTCGAGCTCATGCTCAACGCGGTCAACCTGATCCTGGTCGCCGCCGATTCGACGATCAAGGTGGCCCTGGCCGGCGTCCAGCCCGAGGCCTGGGCCTACCCAGCGGTCGAGCCGCGCGCCGGCGCGATCTTCGCCCTCTTCGTCATCGTGCTGGCCGCGGCCGAGGTCGGCGTGGGTCTCGCGATCGTCCTTCAGTACTACCGCCTGCGCCGCGCCGTGGTCCTCGACGAGGTCGAGCTCCACGAGCACGACCACGAAAGAGACGCCCGGGTGGCCTCGTGATCGCCGCCGCGCTGATTCCCGGCGTACCGCTGCTCGCCGGTCTGATCGGGCTCCTGATGCCGCCCGACGACGACCACGACCGGCGACGCCCAGCCGCCACCCTCGGTATTGCCGCCGCCGGCATCTCACTGCTCGTGACCCTGGGTGTGTTACTCGCAGCCGCCAAGCCCGTCGAGCTCTCCTCACACTGGGTCAACATCGGCGACATCGACCTCACGCTGGGCATCGAAGCCGGATATCCCGCCCTCTACATCGCGCTCGCCGTCACCACGGTCGCCCTCTTCGTGCAGATCTACTCGGTCGCCTATCTGCACGACGACCCGCGCTACGGCCCGTACGCCGCTCAGATCAGCCTTTTCACCGGCGCGATGCTGCTGGTCGTCACCTCCGGCGACCTGATCGGCGTGCTGGTCGGCTGGGAGGTCATGGGCGCCTGCTCCTACCTGCTGATCGGCCACGACCGCCGCCTTCCCGAGGCGCCCGCCGCCGCGGTCAAGGCCTTCCTCGTCACCCGGGTCGGCGACGTCGGCTTCCTGCTCGGCGTGGCGATCCTGGTCGTCGACGCCCGCACGTCCCGCATCGCCGACGTGCTCGCCCACGACTACGGCACCGGCACCCTGACCGCCGCGCTGATCCTGATCCTGGCCGGGGTGGCCGGCAAGAGCGCCCAGTTCCCGCTGCACACGTGGCTGCCCGACGCGATGGCCGGCCCCACCCCGATCTCGGCCCTGATCCACGCGGCCACGATGGTCGCCGCCGGCGTCTACCTGGTCTTCCGGCTCTACCCGCTCTACCTGCAGTCGCCGGCCGCCCTGGCCGTCCTCGGCGTGATGGCCGCGATCACGATCCTGCTCGGCGCGCTCAGCGCGATGGCCCAGGACGACATGAAACGTGTCCTCGCCTGGTCGACGGTGAGTCAGATCGGCTACATGACCGGCGCGCTGGCCGTCGGCTCGCCCGCGGCCGCCCTGTTCCACCTGCTCACTCACGCCGCGTTCAAGGCTCTGCTCTTCCTGGCGGCCGGCGCGGTGATCCACGCGGTCGGCACCAACTATCTGTCCCGGATGGGCGCTCTTCGCGAGCACATGCCGGTCACCTTCTGGTCCTTCGTCGCCGGTCTTGGCGCGCTCGCCGGCGTGCCCCCGCTGGCCGGCTTCTGGTCCAAGGAAAACGTGCTGACCGCCGCCGCGCACGCCACCGAGGGCGGGGCGGGCGCGCCGGTGTGGGTGGCCTGGCTGGTCTGGATCGTCGCGCTGTTCGCGGTCGGCATCACCGCCTGGTACGCCACCCGGCTGCTGCTCTGGGCGTTCCTCGGCACCTCGCGCGCGCACGGCCCGGACGGCCCCGACTGGGAGGTCGGCTTCGACGACGCCCGTTACACCCAGCCGACGGCGCCGCACGACCCGCCGGCCACCATGCGCTGGCCGATCCTGCTGCTCGCCATCCCGTCGGTGCTGCTCGGCCTGGCCGCGTACGCGCCGGGTTTCCGGCACGCCCTCGAACTCGAGGATCCGCACCTGAGCGCGGCGGTGATCCTGCCGCTCGTGCTGCTGGTCGCCGGCGTCGGGGCGGCGTGGTGGCTGTGGCGCGCCGTGCCCGGCGTCGACCCCGCGATGGCCCTCGGCCGCGCGCGTCCCCTGTTCGCGGCCGGTTTCCGGCTCGACGACGTCCAAGACCGGTTGGTCGTACGCCCGGTTCGCGCACTGGCCCGGGCGGTGACCACGGTCGACGAAAAGGTCGTGGACGCGGCCGTCGAAGGCACCGGCACCACCACCTCGCGCGTCGGGGCCGCTCTCGCGTACGCCCACCGCATTCCTCTGCCCGCGGCCGCCGCCACCGTCCTGGCCGGCGCGCTGCTGCTCGGCACCGTCGTCGTCCTGTTCGGAGCGGGCGCATGAGTGCTGCTCTGATCGCCGTCCTGCTCCTGCCGGCCCTGGGCGCGGGCGTGATCGCGCTCTTCCCGGCTCGCCTCGACCGGGCGGCCCGCCTCACCGGCACCGCTTTCGCGGTCGTGGCGCTCGTCCCGATCATCGCCCTGCCGTTCGCCCGTGACGGCGCCTCCTCGATCAACCCCCTCGCCGTACGCCCCTGGGCCGAACTCGACGTCTCCTGGGTCCCGGCCCTGCATCTCGACTTCCACCTGGGCGTCGACGGCGTCTCGTACCCGCTCGTCGCGCTCACCGGCCTGCTCACCGCGCTCTGCTGCGCGTACACGGTCTGGAAGGTCCCGGCCGGCGGCTCCGGCCGCAACCTGATCGCCCTGCTCCTCGTCCTCGAGGCCGGCATCCTCGGCACCTTCCTGGCCCTCGACCTGATCCTGTTCTTCCTGTTCTTCGAGGTCGTCCTGCTCCCGATGTACGCCGTGATCATCGGCTGGGGCGGCGACGACCGGCGGCGGGCCGCGCGCAAGTTCGTCCTCTACACGCTCTTCGGCTCGGTGTTGCTGCTGCTCGGCGTCGTCACCGTGACCGTGGCCGCCGGCACCGGCGACCTCGGCCGACTCGCCGGCGGCGCCGACCTGAGCCGAAACACGCAGTACGCCGCGTTCGCACTCTTCGCCGTCGCCTTCGCCGTGAAGGCCCCGCTCTGGCCGCTGCACACGTGGCTGCCCGACGCCCACACCCAGGCCCCCACGGTCGGCTCGGTGATCCTGGCCGGGGTGCTCCTCAAGATGGGCACCTACGGCCTGATCCGCATCGGGGTCGGGGTCGCCCCGCTCGGCGCGCAGTGGGCCGCACCCCTGCTCGGCATCCTCGCCGCCGCCGCGATCCTGGCCGGCGCGCTGATCTGCCTGCGCCAGACCGAACTCAAGCGCCTGATCGCGTACTCGAGCGTCGGCCACATGGGTTTCGTGCTGCTCGGCATCGCGACGCTCAGCGTGACCGGTCTGCAGGCGGCCCTGCTCGGCAACGTGGCCCACGGCCTGATCACCGGCCTGCTGTTCTTCCTGACCGGCGCGATCAAGGACAGGACGCACACCGGCGACCTGGCCGATCTGGGCGGTCTGCGCGAGACCGCGCCGCGGCTGGCCGGCCTGCTCGGCTTCGCCGCGATCGCGTCCCTGGGGCTGCCCGGCCTGGCCGGTTTCTGGGGTGAGGCGTTCGCCGTCGTGGCCGCGGTGGAGCGCGGCGGCGGCCTGTGGGTGACGCTGGCCGTCCTGGCCGCGATCGGTGGCGCGCTCACCGCCGCCTACTTCCTGCGCCTGCTGCGCAAGGTCACCCACGGCCCCGCGGTGATCGGCGTGCCCTCGGCCATCTCCCGATCCGAATGGCTCGCCTGGGCGCCGCTGGTGATCCTGACCCTGGCCGTCGGTCTGGCGCCGACCCTGGTGCTGGCGGCCACGAGCGCGCCCGTACGAGCCCTGACGGAGGCACTCCGATGAAGGCTCAGGCCGTCGACCACATCTCCTTGCTCCCGCTCTATGCGGCGGCCGGCACCGTCGTCCTGGTGCTGCTGGCCGACCTGCTGATCGCCCGCCGGGCCGTGACCATCGGCACCGCGGCCCTCGGCGGCCTGGCCACCGCGGTCGCTGCCATCGTCACCGGCTCGCGGGTCGGCACCTTCTGCTCCCCCGACGGCAGCGCCTGCTCCTGGGTGCCGAGCCCCCTGGCGGCCACCGCGGCCGTGGTCTTCGCCGGTCTCACCGTGGGTGTCCTGGCCCTGTCGACGCCCTCGCTGCGGGCCGGCACCGCTCCGGTGGGGGAGTTCTGTTTCCTGCTGGTCGCCTCGATGACCGGCGGTGTGGTGGTCGGCTACGCCGGCGACCTGATCACCCTGATCGTCGGCCTGGAAACGCTCACGCTGCCGCTCTACCTGCTGGTCGGCCTGCGCCGCTACGCCCCCGGCGAACGGCAGAGCACCGCGTCCGCCTCCGCCTCGGTGACGTTCTTCCTGATCAGCGTCGTCTCCACCGCGATCGCCCTGCTGGGCGCGGCCCTCAACTACGCCGCCACCGGCGCCCTGCACTTCGACCGCCTGATCGCGGGCAGCGGCCTGACCGCCCCCGTGGCCGACGTCGGGGTCGCCCTGCTGGTGATCGGCCTGGCCTTCAAGGTCGCCGCCGTCCCCCTGCACGCCTGGGCCCCGTCCACCTATGAAGGCGCGCCGCTGCCGGTGGCCGCCTACCTGTCCACCGCCTCGAAGCTGGGCGGCGTGCTGGCCCTGGCCGCCGTCGTCACCCGCCTCGACGCGGCCGCCCTGACCGCGATGCTGGCCGTCCTCACCATGACCATCGGCAACCTGGTGGCGCTCCGCCAGACCCGCATGGTCCGCCTGCTCGCCTGGTCCTCGATCGCCCAGGCCGGCTACATCCTGGCCCCGCTGGCCCTGGGCGCCGACGGCGTACGCGCCGCCGTCGCGTACGCGGTCTTCTTCGTAGTCCTGGAATTCATCGCCTTCGGCGTCGTGGTCGCCCTACGCCCGCCCGGGGCCGACGGCGGCGACCTCAACTCCTACCGCGGCGCCGCCCGCCGTTCCCCCTGGCTGGGCGCCGCGCTGGTGCTGGCTCTGGCCGGCTTGGCCGGTCTGCCTCCCGGCCTGGCCGGCCTGTTCGCCAAGGTCACCATCGTCGACGCCCTGATCGACCACGGCCACACCTGGCTGGCCGTCTTCGTGGCCGTCAACGCCGTGATCGCCCTGGCCTATTACGTCCGGGTGGCTGCCACCCTCTACGCCACCCCCGACCGCGCCGGCATCCCGGCCGTCGATCCTGACCTCCTCGAGGCCGCCACCCACCCCCGCCTCCCGGTGACCCGACCGGTAGCCGCCGCCTTGATCACCGCCGCCGCCGCGGCCGTCGCCCTGGGCTTCGCCCCCCAACTCCTCTTCGACGCCCTCTCCTGAGGCTGGTCAGACTCCCGCGCCGGCGTCCGAGGACAGTTGCTCGATCAGGCTCTTACGCGAGAACGCGGTGAACTCGATGTAGCTCCGGGCCGATCGGATGGTGTCCTGTCTCTCCGATCGTGGCCGCCGGCACGGTGGCCGTGGCGTTGACGTTGCTGCTCGAGACCGCTGAGCCCAGCGCTGTGTTGACGTTGATGACGATGGCCACGATGCCAAACCCCAGACCCACAGCCGGCTCGGTCTTCTTCGCCACCTCGGCGTTGGTCCGGTGACGAGTCGACTCGTCTTCAGGGGGTGGACCAGGTGCCCAGGGCTGCGATGGTGGCTTCGATGAGGGCGGGGTAGGTGGGGGCGCGTTCGATCGTGCTGCGGTAGTACATCGGGCCGATGGCCAGGGCGGCGGCGTTCTGGCTCGGCATGGCCAGGGTGATCTCGCCGCGGGCCTGGGCGTCGTCTAGGGCGGCCGCGAGACGGCCACTGAGGACGCCGGCGAACTGGGCGCGCCGGGCGTCCATGTTCTCGTCCCACAGGGCGGTGCCGGCCAAGGTGGTCGATACGGCGCGTACGTCGTCGAGGTCCAGCTGCCGGGCCATCGCGGTCAGCTCTCGCCGCAGCCACTCCCTGGTCGGGATGGTGGGTTCGGCGAAGAACGGCATCGGGACGGTGGCCATCGCCTCCACGAGTAGAAGCTCGGCTCGCGGCCAGTGCCGATAGACCGTTGCGCGCCCCACCCCGGCCCGCTCGGCGACCTGGACGTGGGTCACCGCGGTCGGGCCGCCGGCCAGCAGCAGCTCACGCGCGGCGTGGAGGATCGCCTCCCGGCTGCGCAGGAATCGGGGGTCGGGCACCGGCCCATCTTATGAGACGTCTTGACTCATAGTCGAGTCGCCCGGCATGCTGGAGTTGTGAGACAGCCTGTATCGCAAAAGATGACGGTCATGATCCTGGGAGCATCGGGCGCCACCGGACGGCACGTGGTGTCCAAGGCTCTCGAGCGCGGGCACGAGGCAGTTGCGCTCGTCCGCCGCCCGGGAACGTTCACGCCGCAGGCCAGGCTGCTCGAGGTGACCTGGCCCGATGTCACGGACACGCCGGCCCTCACCCACGCCCTACAGACTCCTGGCGCTCAGCGACCTTCACTTCGCCCGCTGACCGCGTCACGGGTCCGGCATGACATTCGTCAGGGCCGCCGTCAGTTCGTTGTCGCAGGGTCTCGCGGTCTATCGGCGACACCTCGGTGGCGGGAACGGTGCAAGCGTGGGCGCCCGCGAACGCGCCGTAAAGCAGGCAGCGGTCGACCGGCTCGCCGGCCAGGTGGCCGGCGAGGAAGCCGGCCGCGAAGGCGTCGCCGGCGCCGTTGGAGTCGACCACCGGGGCCGGCGGAGAAGCCGGCGGGTAGGCCCGGAACTCACCCTCGGCCAGCACCCATCCGCCCCGCTCGCCGTCGGTGACCACCACGATGCGGGCGGGGCAGCGAGCGCATCGTGGCCTCGACGTCGGGCAGGTTGACGGCCGAGCAGAAGACGATGTCGGCGGCGTCGGCATAAGCCCGGTGGTACGAGCACGTCGACGTGCGAGACCGGCAGGCCGAGTGCGTGCAGGCCCAGCGCCACAAAGTCGCCCGTCTGGGCCGCCCGCGTGTGCACCGACGGGACGTGGATCGAGTCGGCCAGGGGCAGGGGCAACGACGGCACGTACGCCACGTGGTCGACCCCGGCCCCGCCCAGCACCAGGACGGTCACGCCCGGGCGAGCCGCTGTTCGATCTCGGCCCGCAGGTCGACCGGCAGCCCCTCGGCGTCGAGCAGCCGGGCCAGCTCCTCCGAACGGTGCATGTAGATGTCGAAGGCCTCCGAGACGCCGACGCTGCGGGCCGGGCGGTGGACGATCTCGATCGGATCGCCCGCCCGGAGCGGGCCGGGGGTGACCACGCGCAGGTAGGTGCCGGTGCGGGCCTCCCGCGCGAAGCGCTTGAGCCACTGCTTCTCGCCCATTTTGGCTTGGAACGTCGAGCACGGGATGCGGCCGAACGTGGGCTGCAGCTCGAGGACGGCGCCGACCCGCCAGATCTCGCCGATCTGGGTCGCGTTCAGGTCGAGGCCGACCGTGGTCATGTTTTCGCCGAAGGTGCCGGCGGCCAGGTCACGGCCGAGCTCGGTCGCCCACCAGTCGTAGTCCTCGCGCGAGTAGGCGTACACGGCCTGGTTGTCGCCGCCGTGGTGTTTGACGTCGCCGATCGGGTCGCCGACCACGCCGCTGTGCAGGCCCGTCGTCTTGGGGCCGGGGGCGCGCACGTCGACCGCCTGGTCGACCGGCAGCTTGTCGATGCCGGTGAGGCCGCCGAAGCGTTTGGCCGGGTTGGGCCGGGCGACGCCGACGTTCACCGAGAGCACCTTGCCGTCTGTCATGACGTGAACTCCACGATCACTCGGTCCTCGACCGGGCGGTAGCCCAGTCGCTGGTAAAGCGCGTTGCTGGTCGGGTTGGCGAGGTCGGTGTTGAGCACGACGTCGCGCGCGCCGGCTTCGAGGGCCGACTGGGTGGAAGCGATGGTGGCCCCTCCCGCGTAGCCCCGTCCGCGCTGCACGGGCGGGGTGTAGACCATCTGGACGCGCACCGTTTCGGCCTCGGCGCGCGATCGGAGCGCCATCGACACGGGGTGGCCGCCGTCCTCCCAGACAACCACACCGCCGTACGGGAAACGGTCTTCTATGCCTGAAGCGGGGTCGTCCGGGCGCCGTTCGCCGATCTCGTCGTGGAAGGCGAGCAGCCAGCCGACCAGCAGTTCGAGGTCGGCCGGCCCGGCGTATCGGGCCCGGCCGGACGGGGCCACGGGCGGCAGGATCAGCGAGGCGAGCCGGTAAAGACGATTGCGCCGTACGACCTGAGCGCGCACCCCGGCCCGGCTGCGCCACCCGGCCGTGAACGCGTCGACCGTGTCCGCGGTGAGGTTCGCGCCGGGCAACGACCGGCCGGACAAGGCCTGGACCGCCGCGGGAACGGCGCGAGGCGGCAGGGCACTGAAGATCATCGGGTGTGGCGGGGTCTGCAGCAGGACACCCGCGACCCGGCCCCCGGGCGTGCTCCACCAGCCGAAGACCGGATCGCCGGGCCCGTACGCATGAGAGCCGCGGCGCCGCAGCGTGTCGATCAGGGTGAGCAGCACGGTGTGCTCGATCGGGCGTGACTGCAGGAACTCGCCCGTGGTGGCGGCGAAGGTCTCGACGTCATCGGTCAGCTGCCAGCTCATAGCGCGATCATGTCGTCGCCAAGCGTTACGCGCGACCCCGTTACAGGCCCCAGACCTTCGCTATCCGGGCGAGTGTGTCCTGTCTGGTCGAAGGGTCGTAAACCGTGCCGGCCAGCATCAATTCCTGCGCTCCGGTCCGCTCGACCAGCTGGTCGAGCGCGGCGACCACCTCGTCCGCCGTGCCCGCGTATTGCGTGCCGGGGAGCGACTCGAGCCGGCTGCGATCGAGGTCCGACAGCTCGACCGTCGCCGCCTGCTCGGGCGAGACGATCGCGCCCAGACGGCCCGTACGCAGCGACAGCGCCATGATCCGGCTCGGGCCGGCCAGGAATTGCGCCTCCTCGGTCGTCTCGGCCGCGATCACCGAGGCGCTCACCATCACGTGCGGCGCCGGGAACCAGGGCGACGGCTGGAAGCCCGCCCGATAGAGGTCGAGTGCCTTGTCCACGTCGGAGCTCATAGCGAAGTGATACGCGTAACAGAAAGGCAGACCGAGAGCCGCCGCGACCTGAGCGCCGTAGGTCGAGGAACCGAGCATCCATACCTCGGGGAAAGTCTCCGGGGCGGGGGTGGCGCGGAGCCGGGCGGCCGGCGCCATCTCGATCCGGTCGTCGCCGAGAAGTGCCAGCACCGTGCGCAGATGGTCGGGGAACTGCTCGACCGTCAGATAGGGCGAGACGCCGCGCAGGGCGGCCGCGGTTGCCTGGTCGGTGCCGGGGGCCCGGCCGATACCGAGGTCGATACGTCCAGGATGCAACGCCTCGAGAAGAGCGAACTGTTCGGACACCACGAACGGCATGTGGTTGGGCAGCATCACGCCACCCGATCCGACCCGAATCGTTCTGGTATGCGCAGCAACCGAAGCGATCAGCACGGGGGGAGTGGTCGAGGCGACGGCGGGCATGTTGTGGTGCTCCGCTACCCAGAACCTGCGGTAGCCGAGTTCGTCGGCGGTACGCGCGGTCGCGATCGTGCCTTGCAGAGCGTCGGCGCTGGAGTGCCCCTCACGGACCGTGGCCAGGTCAAGAACGGACAGTGGAACACGTTCGGTCAAGGTCACATTTCGACCATAGCGCGGGCCGGTTCGAGTCGACCTGAACCAGGCTCATGAGTATCTTTGTGCGGCGACCATGAATCCTTCAGTTCACACCCCCATCGTCGGCCAGCGGCCTCCGTCCTCACCCGTGGACGGTCAGGGCTCAGCGGCTCCTCCGGCGAACCCACCGGCCACCGGCCCCCACATCGGGTTCCGGCCCGACATCGAAGGCCTCCGCGCCATCGCGGTGGTGCTCGTCGTGCTCAGCCACGCGGGCATCAGCACGTTCGCCGGTGGCTACGTCGGGGTCGACGTCTTCTTCGTGATCTCCGGCTTCCTGATCACGACGCTGCTGCTCAAGGAGCTGGGCAAGACAGGCACGATCTCGCTGCCCGGCTTCTACGCCCGGCGCGCGATCCGGCTGCTTCCGGTCTCGACCGTGGTGCTGGTCACCACCGTCGTCGCGGCCTGGCTCTGGCTGCCCGCCACCCGGTTCAAGTCGATCTCGCTCGACGCCCTGTTCAGCACGTTCTACGGAATCAACTGGCGGCTCGCGTACGAGGGGACCGACTATCTCAACGCGACCGCCGCGCCCTCCCCGCTGCAGCACCTCTGGTCGCTTGCGGTGGAGGAGCAGTTCTATCTGATCTGGCCGCTGCTGCTGCTCGCCGTCTGGGCCGGGCGCCGGGCCAACCGGCGGGCCCTGATCGCGCTGAGCGCCCTGGTCGTGGTCTCGCTCGTGGTCAGCATCCAGCAGACCGACAGCGCCGCTCCGTGGGCCTATTTCGGCTCGCACACGCGCGCTTGGGAGCTCGGCATCGGCGCGCTCGTCGCCGTCGGGGCCGGCTTCCTCCGCCGTACGCCCAAGGCTTTGGCTGCCGTGCTCACCTGGGGCGGGCTCGTGGCCGTGGTGATCGCGGCCGTCACCTTCGACGAGTCCACCGCCTTCCCCGGCTACGTGGCCCTGCTGCCCGTCCTGGGCACCGCCGCGGTGATCGCCGGCGGCAGCAGCGCGGGCGGGTGGGGCGCCGGCAAGCTGATCGGCACCGGCCCGTTCCGGTTCATCGGCAAGCTCTCCTACGGCTGGTACCTGTGGCACTGGCCGGTCCTGATGATCTGGCCGTCCACGTTCTCGCGCGACCCCAGCATCAAGGCCAACCTGGTCTTCGCGGCCGGCGCGCTCGGCCTGGCCTGGGTCACCTACCACCTGATCGAAAACCCGGTCCGGATGCGGCCGTGGCTGCGCGACCGGGCCCGCCGAGGTCTGGCCCTGGGCCTGGTCCTCTCCGTCTCGGCCGCGATCTTCGCTCTGATCATCGGCCAGTTCACGCCGCCCCTGCCGGCCGGCCCGGCCGCCGCCGACACCGCGGCTGAGGTCGCCGCCGCACCCGACCCGCGGGCCCGGCTCACCCAGCTGATCACCGACTCGCTCGGCGGCACGATCCTGCCCGGCAACCTGACCCCCAAGGTGCCCGCGGCCGGCGACCAGAGCCCGCAGATCTACGAAGACCAGTGCCACTTCAACTACACGCAGGTGAAGCAGAGCAAGGCGTGCGTCTACGGCGACCCGAACGGCGCCAAGACGATGTATCTGATCGGCGACTCGCACGCGGCGCACTGGTTCCCCGCGGTCGAGGACGTGGCCAAGAAGCACAGCTGGAAACTGGTCGCGCTGACCAAGGCGGCCTGCCAGCTGCCCGAGGTGCTCAACTTCAACGAGGCCCTCAAGCGGCCCTACACCGAGTGCGTGACCTGGCGTGACCAGATCATCCAGCGGGCCGCCGCCGAGAAACCCGACCTGGTCGTGATGGCCTCCAACGACCTGGACAACGGCGGCATCATCGGCGCCGACGGCCAGATCGTCGAGCGCGAGGGCCCGCAGGACAACCCGCTGTGGGTGCAGGCCTGGCAGAAGACGTGGGCCAAGCTCAGCGGCATCCCGCTGGTGCTGCTGCAGGACACCCCGTGGCCGATCGAGGACGCCCCGGAGTGCGCGGCGGTCAACGCGCGCCGGCTCGCGAAGTGCGACCGGCCGGTGTCCCGGGCGATCGCCGAGAAGGCCCGGCGTGACCTGGTCGCCGACGCGGCCCGCACGGCCGGCATCCGGGTGGTCGACCCGACGCCGATGTTCTGCGCCGCGAAATGCCCGATCGTCGTCGGCAACACCCTGGTCTACAAGGACAACAGCCACATGACGCTGGCCTACGCCCACGCGATCGCGCCGGTGCTCGACCGGGAGCTCTTCCCCGCGAGCTAGGAAACGCGCTACCGCTGGTGGCGGATGACCTGGACACCCACGGTCACCGCCGCCAGCGCGGCGCCGGGCACGAGCATCCACACCGGCCACGGATAGACGTCGAAATCGGCGCTCAACGCGACCAGGACGTAAATCACCAGGTTGACGGTGGCCAGCGCGGCCCAGATCGTCCACAGCACGAGCATCGCGGTGGGCAGCCGGCGCGCGGCGCGGCGGCGCTCGGCCTCGTGTCGCGCGTTCACCTCGGTCGCAGTGAGCCCAGGGCGCGGCAGGTCGGTGAGCAGCCGGAGCAACTCCTCGTACGTCTTCGACGCGTAGGCCAGTCCCACGCGCTCGTCGTACTCGTGCAGGGTCAGTCGGCCCTCGTCGAGCGCCGACTTGAGCTGGTCGGCCACCTTTTGACGATCCGCATCAGCGGCACGCATCGTCTCGATGTCGGTCCGGACCTCTTTCGCCATCGGACACTCCTTTACGCACCCCCGTCGACCGGGTCAGGCTAACCGAGCGGCACCAGCGATCGGCAGGGGGAAAACCATGAGAATGCGGCTCTACGACAACCGGGCCGGGATCCGGTTCCAGTCGATGACGTTGGTGAAAGCTCTCTAGATCTCGGCCAGGGCCGCGCGGTGGCGGTCCTCGGCGCGACGGTCGGCGCGGGCGATCGAGCCGTGCGGCACGGCCGCCACCAGCGCGGCCACCATCAGCACGGCCGCCGCGAAGGCGAACGCCCAGCCCAGGCCGCCCGGCTGGTCGACGATCGCCCCGGCCACCGCGCCCCCGGCGGCGCTGCCGGCCACCGAGACGGTCACGACCCAGGTGTACGCCTCGTTCAGCATCGCCGCCGGGGCCAGCCGGCCGACGAGGTTGCTCTCGACGGTCAGCGCCGGGGCGATCGTGGCGCCACCCAGAACGAGTGCCGCACCCAGCCAGAGCGGGCTCGGCATGAAGGCGAGCACCAGGAAGCTCAGCGAGACCGCGCCCAGCAGCCAGGCGAACTGCCGCGGCAGCTCCATCGCGGGCTTGCGGGTGCCGAACCAGATGCCGCCGATCGCGCTGCCCACCCCCCAGATGCCCAGCAGGACGCCGCCCAGGCCGTCCCCGCCGCGGTGCTGGCTGGCGTAGGCCGGGACGATCACGCCGGCCGCGCCGAAGCCGATGCCGAGCGCGATCACGCAGATCAACAGGGCCGGGAAGCCGGAGACGGTGAGCGGGCCCAGACCGCGGGTCTCGCTCGCATCGTGCCTGCGATGGCGCCGCATCACGGGCAGTCGCGAGATCCACAGCGTGCCGGCGAAGGTCGCCACCGCCGCGCCGATCAGCGCCGCGGCCGGGCTGGTGAGCACCACGAACGCGGCGACCAGCATCGGGCCGAGCACGAAGACGAAGTCGAAGAGCGACGTCTCGGCCGCGATCGCGGCGCCCCGCAGGTGGTGCTGTCCGCCGCCGATCTCGGTCATGTCGGTCCAGGCGCGCCGGATGGCCGCGGTCAGCGGCGGATAGGTGGCGCCGGCGACGGCCGTGGCCACGAAGATCCACGGCAGCGCCTCGGCTGGAACACAGCACAGGGCCGCCCTGCTTTCGCGGGGCGGCCCTGGACGGGGTTAGGTCAGCGGACGTACTGGATGGCGCCGGCCTGCTGACGCAGACGGGCGACGCGCTGCTCCATCGGCGGGTGCGTCGAGAACAGCTTCGCGAGGCCGCCGCCCGCGAACGGGTTGGCGATCATCAGGTGCGCCGCGCTGGTGAGCCGGTTGTCGGCCGGCAGGGGCAGCCGCTGCGCGCCATAGTGGATCTTTTCCAGCGCACTGGCCAGAGCCAGCGGGTCACCGGTCAGCGTCGCGCCGTCGGCGTCCGCCTGGAACTCGCGGTTGCGGCTGATCGCCAGCTGGATGACCGACGCGGCCAGCGGGCCGAGAATCAGCATCAGCAGCAGCGAGGCCGGGTTGGGGCCGTCGTCGTCGTCCGACCCGCCCAGCGGCAGGAAGATCGCCAGCTGGGCCGCCATCGTGATGATGCCGGCCAGGGCGCCCGCCACGCTCGAGATCAGAATGTCGCGGTTGTAGACGTGCGACAGCTCGTGCCCGATCACGGCCCGCAGCTCGCGCGGGCTCAGCAACTGGGTGATGCCGGTGGTCACGGCGACCGCCGCGTGCTGCGGGTTGCGGCCGGTCGCGAACGCGTTCGGCTGCATGGTCGGGGAGACGTAGAGGCGGGGCATCGGCTGCCGGGCGGCCGCCGACAACTCGCGCACCATCTGGTGGAGCGCGGGGAACTCCGCCTCACTGACCGGCTGCGCGCGCATCGCCCGCAGGGCCAGCTTGTCCGAGAAGAAATAGGAGCCGGCGTTCATGGCCAGCGAGAGGAAGACCGCGAACACGAGACCGCCACTGCCACCGAGCCAATACCCCACGGCCAGGATCATGGCCGTCAGCAGACCCAGCAGAGCGGCCGTCTTGAGGCCGTTGTGATGGCTGTGCAAAGCAACTCCTTCAGGATGCGGGCCCGGTAGGGCCACGTATCCAAAGAACGTTGCTGAGCAGGCTTTTCATCCGGCCCGCGCTGTGAGTTGGCTGAGACGAACGGAAGAAGGCCCCTCTCCGCTTTCGCATCTGGAGAGAGGCCTTCCGGTGCACCTGTGGCGGGTGAAGGATTCGAACCTTCGAAGCTTTCGCGACGGATTTACAGTCCGCTCCCATTGGCCGCTCGGGCAACCCGCCTGGGCACAGCACCACCATGGTTTCCCGTGGCAGCGGAGAACAGCTTAGCCGTACCGCGCACCGCTTTTGCAACCGGGTACGGTCGGCATGTCGGGGGCCGCTCGCGGGCCTCCACCCACATCGACGAACGCCAGCATCGCAGGAGCTCAGACCATGGCAGCCAGCCCGTCCTTCGACATCGTCAGCAAGGTCGACCAGCAGGAGGTGGACAACGCGTTCCACCAGGCGGAAAAGGAGCTCGGCACCCGCTTCGACTTCCGGGGCACCGGCACCAGCGTCGCCAAGTCGGGTGATTCCGGGATCACCATCACCTCCGAGACCGAGGAGCGGGCCGTCGCCGCGCTCGACGTCTTCAAGGAGAAGCTGGTCAAGCGGAACATCTCGCTGAAGTCGCTGGATGCGGGCGAGCCGCGGCAGTCCGGCAAGACCTACAAGATCGACTGCAAGGTCGTCGAGGGCATCGAGACCGACAAGGCCAAGGCGATCAGCAAGAAGATCCGCGACGAGGGCCCCAAGGGCGTGCAGGCGCAGATCCAGGGCGACCAGCTGCGCGTCACCGGCAAGAAGCGGGACGATCTGCAGGCCGTGATCGCCGTGCTCAAGGCCGAGGACTTCGGCGTCGCGCTCCAGTTCACCAATTACCGCTGATCGACCCGGCGCGGCCCGCAGACTGGAGCGATGAGCACCAGTTCGTGGACCATGGTCGCCGGTGGGGCGGCCGGAGCCGCGCTGGCTTTGTTCGGACTGGTCATTCTCGCGACCGGGCGAGCGCCGGCGCCGACCGCCAAGACCTTCCGCTCGGTCCGGGACGCCGGTTTCTACCATTTCCTCTTCGGGACGGCCCTGGGCCTGGTGGTGATCGCGACCGCCATCGACAGCGGCGTCGTCACCGTCACCATCACCGTGCTGGCGGTCGTGATGGCCGGGGTGGCGCTGGTCCGGTTCCGCCCGCGCGGCCGGCAGAGACCCGTCAACAGATAGAAGGTGGGCCGCAGTGATCGATCCGGTCGTCGATGCTGAGTGGGTGAAGGTCAACCACGACCGGGTGATCCGGGCGGACGTGCGCGCGTATCTCGACGGGCGGTCCGGCCGGGAGGCGTACGCCCGGGGTCATCTGCCCGGCGCGGTCTTCGTCGACCTGGACGCTGACCTGGCCGCCCCGCCCACGGCGGCCGACGGGCGGCACCCGCTGCCCGATCCCGCGCACTTCGCCGAGCGGATGTCGGCCCTGGGCGTGGGCGACGGCGACACCGTGATCGCCTACGACGACGCGGGCGGCGTGATGGCGGCCCGCCTGGTCTGGATGCTGCGCGCGCTGGGGGAGGACGCCGCCCTTCTCGACGGCGGCCTCGACGCGTACGGGGATGACAGCGAGACCGCCCCGCCGGAGCGTCCCCGAGCGGTCTTCACCGTGCGTCCGTGGCCGGCCGAGCGCCTGGCCACCCTGGCCGATGCCACCGGCGGCGATTTCATGGTCCTCGACGCTCGGCAGCCCGAGCGGTTCCGGGGCGAGACCGAGCCGATCGACCCGCGTGCCGGTCACATCCCGGGCGCCCGCAACGTCTCGTGCCGCGAGAACGTCGACGCCGCCGGCCGGTTCCGGCCCGCCGAGGTGTTGCGTGAGCGGTTCGTCGAGGCGGGCGTGGCCGATGGGGCTGATGTCGTCTCCTATTGCGGCTCGGGCGTCACCGCGTGCCACAACCTGCTCGCCCTGGAACGCGCCGGGTTCGCCCCGGGCCGCCTCTACCCGGGTTCGTGGTCGCAGTACAGCGCCACCGAGCTGCCGGCCGCGACCGGAGCCTGACCCGGCCGCGCCGCGCCGGACGGCGTCACGACGGTCGTTCCTCGGCCCAGCGGTTGTGCGCCTCCCAGGCGGCCTGCTTGGTGTTGCCCAGGGCGGTGCCGATTTGGGCCCACGAGGCGCCGGCGCCGCGCGCCACCCGCACCATGGATTGGCGGGCATAGCCGGCCTTGCGAATGACAACCTCGCTGAGCGCCAGCATTTCCAGCGTTTCCTCGCGGGTCAGCGGGACGGCCCGCTCGGTGGCCATGGCGGCGAGGGCGTCGCGCATCCTCAGTTCGTCGTAGCGCGTTGTAGCCGTGGAGAGCGTGTGCTGGCGTTCGAGATCGTCCGGTGAGGCGGTCACGGCGCACGAGCATGGCGTCAGGCGCGCTTGACGTCAAGATTCCCTGACGAGCGGCACGCGAATTGCCCTCACTTCTCACATTATTTCAGACATAAAGTCGTCAATTCTGCGCGCCATGGCGGGGACGGTGACTCAACCGTTCGGTCAGGATTTCGGAATGTGCGGTTTCGACCCGCCGGTGAACGCTGCCGGTCGCACAAAGCGTGTGGCACCATCATGTGACCCCCACCCGGAGCGCGTAACAAGTGCAGGAGTCAAACATGCTCGCAAGGAAGCTGGGCCGCCTCGCCGGCTTGGTTTTCGTGCTCTCCGTCGTCTTCGGCGGGATCGGTGCCGCGTCCGCGCACGAGGCCAGTGCCGATACCGGCGCGACTCAGAGCACCGATTCCAGCTACTCGACGAACAAGATCACGGAGTGGGACTAAGGGTTTCGCCTGGCCGACGCTAAGCGTCGCCAGCGCATTCGACTGACGAGGAGCGCAATGGCCGAGCGACCGCGTCAACGGCCGCGCTCTCCGCAGTACGCATGGTTGCTCACCGGCCCTCTGGCCGCCTTCACCATTGCCTGCTTCATCGCTTTCTGGGTCGCTGACCGCGACTGGTACACGTCCTGGCTCGGCGGTCTCGTGGCGCTGGCCGGGATCTGCCTGGTCTACGTCGGCGTGTTCCATGTCGTCATCCGGCGCAGCACCTACGCGATCGTCCTGGCCGAGATCCCCATCGTCCTGGCGCTCTATTACCTGCCGGCGCCGATGGTGATCTGCGTCTTCGCCGCGGCCACCCTGATCACCCAGGTGCTGCGGGCGACCGTGATCATGCCGACCAAGCTCTGGTTCAACGTCGTCAAGAATTCGGCCAGCATCACCCTGGCCTCGCTGGTCATCGCGGCCCTGCCCCCCTTCGACGGCGGCGGGCCGACCACCTGGCTCATCCTCACCGCGGCCCTGGTCGTCTGCACGGTGGCCGATCTGCTCGGCACGGCCGCCGTGATGAGCGTGGTCCAAGGTCTCCGGGCCGGTCAGGACGTGCTGCGCGGCGATGGCCCGCCGCTGATCATCGCCGGCGTGAACGTCGCGATCGGCCTGGTCTTCCTGGTCGCCCTCGAGGCCACCCACTGGTCGATCGTGCTGCTGGCCGTGCTGGTCACCGCGCTCATTCTGATGCTGCGGTCGTTCGCCGAGTTCTTCCGGCAGCACCGCACGCTTTCCGAGGTCTACGAGCTCACGAAGGCGGTTCGCGAGGTCGGCGCCGACGCGGGTCTGCCCGACGTGCTCCTGGGCCGGGTGCAGACCTTGATGCGGTCCGAGTACGCGACGCTCTGGCTGGCCCCGCAGGACAGGCACCCCGAGCTGCTGCTCACCGCCCGGGTGGAGAACAAGGGCCTGCTCGACCTGTCGCCGACACCGGCCTCGGTCCGCGAGCGGGCCTTGGCCGAGGGTGGCTCGCTGGCCGTCGGGCCGAGCTTCGCGGAAACCCAGGATCTGCGCCGGGAACTCCGGTCCGCCAAGATCAAAGATGTCGTCATCGTGCCGCTGCGGTCCGGGCAGACCACGATCGGCACCCTCGAGGTGGTCAACCGGCTCGGCGACACCCGTTCCTTCCGGGCCGGCGACATCCAGGTGCTCGAGACCATCGCCGCGCACGCTGCCGCCGCGGTGGAAAACTCGCGCCTGGTCGACCGGCTGCGCTACGACGCTTATCACGACCGTCTCACCGCGCTGCCCAACCGGCGCCGCATCACCGACGCGCTCGCCGAGTCGGTCAAGGTGCGGGCCGAGGACGAAGTGGTCGCCGTCCTGCTCTTCGACGTCGACGGCCAGCGCGACGTGAACGAGTCGATGGGCCACGCCGCGGGCGACAAACTCCTCGCCGAGGTGGCCGGCCGGCTGCGCGCCATCGCCGGGCCGGGCGCCCTGGTCGGCCGCATCGGCGGCGACGAGTTCGTGGTGACGCTGCGCGCCGAGAGCACCGACGCCACCGTCCAGCTGGCGACCGACATGCGCGAGCAACTGCGCGGCTCGATGACGGTCGGCACGCTCACCCTCGACGTCGACACCGCGGTCGGGGTGGCGGTCTACCCCGATCACGGCGCCGACCCCGAGACACTGCTCCAGCGGGCCGAGCTCGCGGGCAACGCGGCCAAGGTCCTGCCGTACGGCGTCCAGCTCTTCCACCCGGCCCTCGAGTCCCGCGCCGTCCGCCGCCTGGGCATCGCGGCCGACCTGCGGACGGCGCTCGACAACGGCGCCCTCGACGTCTACTTCCAGCCTAAGGTGACGCTGGCCGATCGCCATCTGGTCGGCGTGGAGTGCCTGGCCCGCTGGCAGCACCCGGCGCAGGGCGAGGTGGCGCCGGAAGACTTCATCGCGGTCGCCGAGCACACCGGCCAGCTCTCCCGGCTGACCGACGTGGTGCTCACCGAGGGGCTGCGCCGCTGCCGGGAATGGTCCGACAAGGAGCGCCCGCTCTCCATCGCGGTCAACCTCTCCGTCCGCACCCTGCTCGACTCCCGCTTCCCCGACCAGGTCGCCGCGCTGCTCGAGCAGTACGGCGTGGCCGCCGCCCAGGTGACCTTCGAGATCTCGGAGCCGGGCATGCTCGGCGACATCGAGCGGGTCCTGCCCACGCTCTACCGGTTGCGCGACCTCGGCGTGCGGCTCAGCGTCGACGACTTCGGCACCGGCGCCTCGTCACTGTCCTATCTGCGCCAGTGGCCGGTGCACGAGGTGAAGATCGACGACAGCTTCGTGCAGGGCATGACGACCGACACCGGCGACCTGGCGATCGTCCGGGCCGTGATCAGCCTGGCCCGCGAGTTCGGTCTGACGGTCGTGGCCGAGGGTGTCGAGAGCGAGCTCACCCTCGAGCTGCTCGAGGAGATGGGCTGTGAGAACGGCCAGGGCTACCTGTTCAGCCGGCCGCTGCCTTACGAGCGCCTGGAGGCCTGGGTCAACGCCCAGACCGAGCCCGCGACCACCCCCACCGGCGAGGTTCGCAGGCTCCGCGCGGTCATCTGATCGTGCACCCCTGATCCGGGGCCTGACCTGCAAATGTGCGGGATCGAGGGAGTCGATTTCACCTGCCGGGGCGGGCCGTGTAAGCTTTCCCCTGCGCACCAAGCGAGCGATCGCGCGCAAGCCCCCTTAGCTCAGTCGGCAGAGCGTCTCCATGGTAAGGAGAAGGTCTACGGTTCGATTCCGTAAGGGGGCTCTACCGGGTTCGTTCCCGCCGCAGGCGCTGGACTAGAGCCTGGCTTCGGCGGTGTAGCTCAGATGGCAGAGCAAGCGGCTCATAATCGCTGTGTCGCCGGTTCAAGTCCGGCCACCGCTACGTTGCAAGAGGGATCCCGCCCGGGGTCCCACTTTGCATGTCGGCACTTCTGGTGCGTAAGCTGGAGTGTCGTTAAGTAACCCCGTTAGCAGGAAGGCATCCCGTCGTGGCCAAGGCGACCGACGTCCGTCCGAAGATCACCCTGGCTTGTACGGAGTGCAAGGAGCGGAACTACATCACTCGGAAGAACCGGCGTAACGACCCGGACCGCATCGAGCTGAAGAAGTTCTGCCCCCGCGACGGCAAGCACACCATCCACCGCGAGACCCGCTGATCTCAGACTTTCCTGCGCCGTCCGGTCCTGACCGGGCGGCGCAGTGCTGTTTACCGAGCAAGTAGGTTGGGGGCATGCCCCTCGACCAGTCCTTCGTCGGCCGCAGCTGGCCGGCTACCGAGCCCTACGTGGTCGGCCGCGAGAAGATCCGCGAGTTCGCCCGCGCGATCGGTGCCGCCGACGCCGCCCATCACGATCCGGAGGCGGCCCGAGCCCTCGGTTACGCCGACGTCGTGGCCCCGCCCACGTTCCCGGTCGTGATCACGATGTCGGCCAGCCGGCAGATCGTCGAGGACCCGGCGCTCGGCCTCGACTACAGCCGCGTCGTCCACGGTGACCAGAAATTCGCGTACAGCCGCCCGGTCGTGGCCGGCGACGCGCTGGTCTGCGTCAACTCGGTCGACGACATCACCTCCCGCGGCGGGCACGACTTCCTCACCACCCGCACCGAGGTCACCACCGTCGACGGCGAGCCCGTCGTTACGGTTTGGTCCAAGCTGGTGCAGCGGGGGCCGGAGTGATCGACTGCACCGGAGCGAGCGAAGCAGGCGTAGGGCCAGGAGAGCGCGATCAGGAAGGCTCAGAGTGATGGAGCCGCAGACCTTTCGAATCACCCGGGCCGACCTCGTGCGTTATGCGGGCGCCTCGGGCGACTTCAACCCGATCCACTGGAGCGAGCGCACCGCCACCGGCGTGGGCCTGCCCGGGGTGATCGCCCACGGCATGTTCACCATGGCCCTGGTCGGCCGGGCCGTCACTGCCTGGGCCGGCGCCCCCGACGCGGTGATCGAGTTCAGCGTGCGGTTCGCCCGCCCGGTGCCCGTTCCCGACACTGACGAGGGCACCGAGGTCGTCGTCACGGCCGCGGTGAAGGGCACCACCGACGAGGGCCACACCAAGCTCACCCTGACTACCACCTGCCAGGGCGAAAAGGTGCTCTCGCTGGCCCAGGCCGTGATCCGCAAGAGCTAGGCGCGCCCGACGGGAACCCGGGTTGGGCTAACCCGATGTGAACCCGTACACTGGTGCGCCGTGGGGCAGTGACCCCTCGGGCACGTCTGCGCTGAGCAGTCAGGCCCGGGGTTTCCGCCGCCTCGCACAGGGGTGTAGCTCAATTGGCAGAGCAGCGGTCTCCAAAACCGCAGGCTGCAGGTTCAAGTCCTGTCACCCCTGCGCAAACCCTCCTAGACGTGCCCGCCCGGTGCGCGGTCCGCACGACCCCCGCGACCGTCAGCGAGCCGCCCGGGGGGCCCATCCCCACCGATGACGGAAGTAGGGCGCCATGGCCGAGAGGAACCGACCCGGTGACGCCGGCGACCCGGCCGACGACGAGGTGTTTGACGACGCCGTCGACGACGACAAGGACGCTGCCGACGACGAGCCGGTCGGCCGAGGCGGCGCCGCAGTGGTCGAGCGGTCGCCGAAAGCGCAGAAAGAGGTCCGCCGGTCGGGCATCTTCGGTCGTATCGGTGGTTTCTTCCGTGAGGTCGTCAGTGAGCTGCGTAAGGTCATCTGGCCTACGCGCAAGGAGCTGCTGACCTACACGACGATCGTGGTCATCTTCGTGGTCATCATGACCACCATCGTCGGCTTGCTGGACCTCGGCCTGGGCAAGGCCATCCTCTGGGCGTTCGGCGGCTGACCCCGGCGGGCCCACCCCGCGTTGAAAAGACTTAGCTGGAAGTGAGCGAGCGTGCCTGAGTACGACGACGAGACCGCGAAGGCGACCGACGAGCAGTCGTCGGTGGCCACGGCGGACACTGACGAGTCGGTCGAGGCCGCTGAGTCCGAGACGGTCGAGCCCGACGACGAGTCGGCCGAGACCGCTGAGGCGGAGACCGCCGAGACGGAGGCCGTGGCCGTGGCCGCGGAACCCGACGAGGACTTCGACCCGGTGCAGGAGCTGCGGCAGAAGCTGCGCTACGCCCCCGGCGACTGGTACGTGGTGCACTCCTACGCGGGCTACGAGAACAAGGTCAAGACCAACCTCGAGACCCGCATCACCAGCCTCGACATGGAGGATTTCATCTTCCAGGTCGAGGTCCCGACCCGCGAAGAGGTCGAGGTCAAGAACGGCAAGCGCCTCCAGGTCAACAACAAGGTCTTCCCCGGCTACATCCTGGTCCGGATGGATCTGAGCCCCGAGTCGTATTCCTGCGTCCGTAACACCCCTGGTGTGACCGGCTTCGTGGGTGCGACCGACCGGGTCGACCGGCCTGCTCCGCTCTCGCTCGACGAGGTGCTGAAATGGCTCGCCCCGGCCGTCGAGGCCGAGGAGAAGAAGTCGAAGCCCGAGATCAAGGTGCTCGACTTCGAGGTGGGTGACTCGGTCACGGTGACCGACGGCGCGTTCGCCTCGCTGCCGGCCTCGATCAGTGAAATTAATGCCGACCAGCAGAAGTTGAAGGTTCTGGTCTCCATCTTCGGTCGCGAGACGCCGGTGGAGCTCAACTTCAACCAGGTCGCCAAGATCTGACTCGAGCTTTACCGCAGCGGAAAACCGAAAGAAACTAAACCAGTAGTCAGTGGGAGGGCCCGTGCCAATCGGCGGGCCCGCCATCTACCACACAGGAGTCAAGAACCATGCAGCGCAGCAAGATTTACCGCAAGGCAGCCGAGCAGATCGACCTCAGCAAGCTCTACGAGCCGGCCGAGGCGATCAAGATCGCCAAGGGCGGAAGCGGCACCAAGTTCGACGCGACCGTCGAGGTCGCGATGCGGCTGGGTGTCGACCCGCGTAAGGCCGACCAGATGGTCCGTGGCACGGTCAACCTGCCGCACGGCACCGGCAAGACGGCCCGCGTGATCGTCTTCGCGCAGGGCGCCAAGGCCGAAGAGGCCGTCGCGGCCGGCGCCGACGAGGTCGGCACCGACGAGCTCGTGGCCCGCATCCAGGGTGGCTGGCTCGACTTCGACGCCGCCATCGCGACGCCCGACCAGATGGCCAAGATCGGCCGGATCGCCCGCATCCTCGGCCCGCGTGGTCTCATGCCCAACCCGAAGACCGGCACGGTCACCATGGACGTGACCAAGGCGATCAACGAGATCAAGGGCGGAAAGATCACCTTCCGCGTCGACAAGCACTCCAACCTGCACCTGATCATCGGCAAGGCCTCGTTCACCGAGGACCAGCTGATCGACAACTACGTCGCGGTGCTCGACGAGGTGCTGCGGGCCAAGCCGTCCGCCGCCAAGGGCAAGTACCTCCGGAAGGTCACCGTGGCCACCACGATGGGCCCCGGCGTCCCGATCGACCCCAACGTGGTCAAGGGGATCAAGGCCGAGGCCTGATCCACCCGCACTGTCTGAACGGCCCCCGGGGACAACCCCGGGGGCTTTTCTGTGGCAGGCTTCCGCTCGTGCTTTTCGACGACGTCTGGTTCCGCTACGGCCGCCGTGCCCCCTGGACGCTGCAGTCGGTCACGGCCGCCGTCGAGCCCGGCCAGACGATCGTCGTTCTAGGACGCAACGGCGCCGGAAAGTCGACCCTGCTCCAGCTCGCGGCTGGAGTGCTGCGCCCCGTGCGCGGCGCCGTGCAGGGCCGCCCCGAGGTGATCGGCTGGGTGCCCGAGCGTTTCCCGGCCGACCAGCCGTTCACCGCGGGCGACTACCTGCACCGCATGGCCGAGATCCGCGGCCTCGAGCCCGGCGCCGCCGACGAGTGGATAGAGCGCCTGCTGCTCACCGAGCACACCGGCACCCGGCTGAGCGACCTCTCCAAGGGCACCGCGCAAAAGGTCGGCCTGGCCCAGGCGTTGATCGCCCGCCCCGGCCTGCTCATCCTCGACGAGCCGTGGGAGGGCCTGGACGCGGTCGCCCGCACCCTGATCCCCGAGATCGTCGCCGAGGTGACCGCGACCGGCGGCATGGTCCTGGTCAGCGACCACCGAGGCGAAATAGCGGGAATTCCGGACGCGATCCACTGGGCGGTCGGGGGCAACACGGTGACCCCTGCCCCGTCGTCCGCCCGGCCCGACGAGGTGATCATCGAAGTGGCCGTCCCCCGGGCCGAGGCAAACCAGACTGTGGTCCGGCTGCGGTCCGATGGTCACCGTGTCTTGGGGATACGCGACGTGGCACCCCCACAACCGCAGAACGACCGCCCCGGGCCCGACAGCACGCCCGGCCTGAGCGGTCCGAACGGCCCCGAGGCGGCCGCCGGCTCATGGCATCAGAACGGCCCGGGCGGTGCCGTATGAGCGCGTTGATCCGGATGCGGCTGGCCGGTTTTCTGCGGGGTGGCCGCATCCTGCCGCCGGCCATCGCCGTGCTGGTGGTGCTGGGGGTGATCTACGGCGGGGGATCGTCGCCGGCCTCGGTCGCTTATGGCTATTCCGCGGCGGCTCTTTTCCCGGTGCTGGCCTGGCAGTCCAAGCTCCTGCTGGACACCGAGCCCGACGGGCAGCGCCGCCTGGCCCGGGTCACCGTCGGCGCCCGTCCCGAGGCACTGTCCGGCCTGCTGGCCGCCACTGCTCTCGCGCTCGGCGTCTGCGTTCTCGCAATGGCCGCGCCCTGGCTGTTCAACGGCATCGAGACGAAAGAGGGCGTGCTCAGCGGCATCCTCCTGGGCATCCTGGCCCACCTGCTGGCCGTCCCGGCCGCGGTGGCCGTCGGCGCCCTGGCCAGCCGAGCCGTCACCCGAGGGGTCCGTAACGGCGTGGCCGTCCTGGTCACCGCGGCCGTCCTGGTCGTCGTCCTGGGTCTGCAGAGCTCGTTCGCCCCCTGGCTCGTCCCGCCCGTGATGGCCACCGCCCGCGCCCTCAACGACGCCACCCCACCGCCCGCCTTCACCGTGGCCCTGCTCACCGCATGGGCTGTCCTCTGGTGCGCGGCCGCCTTCACCGGTTACGCCTGGCTCCGTCGCGCCCGCTCCTGACCGCCGATTTGGCGGTGGCTGACGGGTCGAGTACATTTGCTGCTGAAGTTCCACCCATAGACCGTTGGTCGCCGGTGGTGCCGTTGCGAGACGGTTGCCCCGGTCGAAGGCCCCGCCAGATGCGGGCGGCCCGCGCAGGGGAGAACGGTTCGTGATCAGGCCCCGGCGATTCAGGTCGCCGACAAAGTGCCTCGTCCGCCCCGTGCGCCCTGCGCCGGGGCGTTTCTCATTTTGCTCACCCTTCGGCTTCGGCCAGCGGTTCGAGCACTGAGAGAGGAGGGACATGGCGGACAAGCCGGTCCGGGCCGACAAGGCCAGTGCCGTCGCTGAGTTGACGGATCACTTCCGTAACTCGTCGGCCACCGTGCTGACCGAGTACCGCGGTCTCACGGTCAAGCAGCTCACCGAGCTGCGCCGTTCGCTGGGCGGCGACACCAAGTATTCGGTGTCGAAGAACACCCTGGCGAAGCGCGCTGCGAGCGACGCGGGTATCGAGGGCCTCGACAAGCTGTTCACCGGTCCTACCGCGCTCGCCTTCGTCAGCGGCGACCCGGTCGAGGCGGCCAAGGGTCTTCGGGCCTTCGCCAAGGCCAACCCCGTCCTGATCATCAAGGGCGGTGTTTTCGAGGGCAAGGCTCTCACGGCTGACGAGGTCAACAAGCTCGCCGACCTCGAGTCCCGTGAGGTGCTGCTGGCCAAGCTGGCCGGCGCCATGAAGGGCAACCTGAGCAAGGCCGCGGCCACGTTCCAGGCTCCGCTTTCCCAGGCTGTGCGCCTGGTGGACGCCCTGCGTGCCGAGCGCGAGAAGGACGGTTCCGCCGAGGCCGCCTGACGGCCTCGCGAACCACGCAGTTTTCAATCAGAAGCTAGGAAAGGTTGCCAATAATGGCGAAGCTCAGCACCGACGAGCTGCTCGACGCGTTCAAGGAAATGACGCTCATCGAGCTGTCCGAGTTCGTGAAGACGTTCGAGGACGTCTTCGACGTCAAGGCTGCCGCGCCCGTCGCGGTCGCCGGCCCGGCCGCTGCCGGCCCGGCCGCCGAGGCCGAGGCCGAGAAGGACTCGTTCGACGTTGTCCTCGAGGGCGACGGTGGCAAGAAGATCCAGGTCATCAAGGTCGTGCGTGAGCTGACCGGCCTGGGCCTCAAGGAGGCCAAGGACGCCGTCGAGTCCGCCCCCAAGGCGATCCTCGAGGGTGTCAACAAGGAGAAGGCCGAGGCCGCCAAGGCCAAGCTCGAGGGCGAAGGCGCCAAGGTCACTCTCAAGTGATCTAACGCTCCACTGCTTTCTCTCGCGAATGGCGGGGACCCCTGGTCGGGGTTCCCGCCATTGCTGTATCCGGCGTGTTCTGGCTGGTCGTGGGCCCCGGTTCCAGCTGTCCGACGACCGACGCACAAAGCGGGTCCAACCGGGCAAGCCGTGGAGTATGGTCGCTAGGACGCGCCGGGCGGAAGGCGGCGCGGGGCTGACCCGCCTCGCAGCCCTTGACTGTGTGTCCGCTGACAGGCACGCTGACAGCAGCAAGTTTCCGCGCTTGCGACAGCCGACCCGCGGGCGATCCGGTTTTGCCGGCTCTCCGCGGACAGGCACCCGAGGGAGAGTTGCCGCGTTCCGAGCGGCCCCGCACGAGGCCCTGGCCCTAGAGGCGCAGGTCAGATGCCGCGGGGACACGTTCCGCAGGCCTCCTCAGGTGTGGGCTGGACAGCGGTTAGCCGAGCGGCTACACTGCTAGTTTGCGCTGCCTTCTGTCTTGAGCCCTGCCAGGACATCCACTCGGATGACTTCCTGGGGGCTCGTCAGAGTGCACGCAGACAGTTGCATACCGCAGCTGCAGCCGCATCAGCAGCACCGGTCCTCGGAAGGACGCATCTTGGCAGCTTCCCGCCCTGCGAAGACCAGCCGTACGTCGAGCGCATACGCACCCCGCCGTGTCTCTTTCGGCAGGATCACCGAGCAACTTGAGGTTCCCAACCTCCTCGCCCTCCAGACGGAGTCCTTCGACTGGCTGGTCGGGAACGAGGCTTGGCAAGCTCGGTCGACGGACGACCCGCACGCCCACTCGGGCCTCGCAGAGATCCTCGAAGAGATCAGTCCCATTGAGGACTTCTCCGGCACCATGTCGCTGTCCTTCTCAGCGCCGCGCTTCGACGAGGTCAAAGCCTCGATCGAGGAGTGCAAGGAGAAGGACCTGACTTACTGCGCTCCGCTGTTCGTGACCGCGGAATTCACCAACAACACCACCGGCGAGATCAAGAGCCAGACGGTGTTCATGGGTGACTTCCCGATGATGACCCCCAAGGGGACGTTCGTCATCAACGGCACCGAGCGCGTCGTGGTGAGCCAGCTCGTCCGGTCGCCGGGCGTGTACTTCACCAAGGAGCCGGACAAGACCTCCGACCGTGACCTCAGCAGCGTCAAGGTCATCCCGAGCCGGGGCGCCTGGCTCGAGTTCGACATCGACAAGCGCGACACCGTGGGTGTCCGGATCGACCGCAAGCGCCGGCAGGCCGTCACCGTCCTGCTCAAGGCGATCGGCTGGTCGGCCGACCAGATCCGCGAGCGCTTCGGCTGGTCCGAGCTCCTCATGACCACCCTGGAGAAGGACCACATCGCCGGGCAGGACGAGGCCCTGCTCGACATCTACCGCAAGCTCCGCCCTGGCGAGCCCCCGACCCGGGAGAACGCGCAGACCCTGCTCGACAACCTCTTCTTCAACCCGAAGAGGTACGACGTCGCCAAGGTCGGCCGTTACAAGTTCAACAAGAAGCTCGACATCGACGTCCCGATCGTCCGGGGCACGTTGACCGAGGAAGACATCGTCAAGACCGTGGACTACCTCGCCCGGCTGCACGCCGGTGAGGATGGCTACGAGGCCGACGACATCGACCACTTCGGCAACCGTCGTCTGCGCACCGTGGGCGAGCTCATCCAGAACCAGGTCCGCGTGGGCCTGTCCCGGATGGAGCGCGTCGTCCGCGAGCGCATGACGACCCAGGACGTCGAGGCGATCACGCCGCAGACCCTGATCAACATCCGTCCCGTGGTGGCGGCGATCAAGGAGTTCTTCGGTACGTCGCAGCTGTCGCAGTTCATGGACCAGACGAACCCGCTGGCGGGCCTCACCCACCGGCGCCGTCTCTCCGCGCTGGGCCCCGGTGGCCTCTCGCGTGAGCGGGCCGGCTTCGAGGTCCGTGACGTGCACCCGTCCCACTACGGCCGGATGTGCCCGATCGAGACGCCGGAAGGCCCGAACATCGGCCTGATCGGCGCCCTCTCGACGTTCGCGCGGGTCAACCCGTTCGGCTTCATCGAGACGCCGTACCGGAAGGTCGAGGAAGGCGTCGTCACCGACGAGGTCCACTACCTCACGGCGGACGAGGAAGACCGGTACATCAAGGCCCAGGCGAACGCCGTGCTGCGAAGCGACGGCACGTTCGCCGAGGACCGGGTCCTGGTCCGGCGGAAGGGCGGTGAGGTCGACTACGTGCCTGGCACGGAGGTCGACTACATGGACGTCTCGCCGCGGCAGATGACCTCGGTCGCGACGGCCATGATCCCGTTCCTCGAGCACGACGACGCGAACCGCGCGCTCATGGGCGCCAACATGCAGCGTCAGGCCGTGCCGCTGGTCAAGGCCGAGGCGCCGCTGGTCGGCACCGGCATGGAGTACCGCGCCGCGGTCGACGCCGGTGACGTTGTCGTCGCCGAGGTCGGTGGCGTGGTCGAGGACCTGTGCGCCGACTACGTGACGGTGCACCAGGACGACGGCCACCGTCGCACGTACCTGCTGCACAAGTTCCGTCGCTCCAACGCCGGCTCCTGCGTCAACCAGAAGCCGGTCGTGTTCGAGGGTGACCGGGTCGAAGCAGGCCAGGTCGTCGCCGACGGTCCGTGCACCGACGAGGGGGAGATGGCCCTCGGCCGCAACCTGCTCGTCGCGTTCATGTGCTGGGAGGGTCACAACTACGAGGACGCGATCATCCTGTCGCAGCGCCTCGTCCAGCAGGACGTCCTCACCTCGATCCACATCGAGGAGCACGAGGTCGACGCCCGCGACACCAAGCTCGGCCCGGAAGAGATCACCCGCGACATCCCCAACGTCAGCGAGGAAATGCTCGCCGACCTGGACGAGCGCGGCATCATCCGGATCGGTGCCGAGGTCGTGCCCGGCGACATCCTGGTCGGAAAGGTCACGCCCAAGGGCGAGACCGAGCTGACCCCCGAGGAGCGGCTGCTCCGCGCGATCTTCGGTGAGAAGGCCCGGGAAGTCCGGGACACCTCGCTGAAGGTGCCGCACGGCGAGACCGGCACGGTCATCGGCGTCCGGACGTTCTCTCGCGAGGACGGCGACGAGCTGCCCCCGGGCGTCAACGAGCTGGTCCGGGTCTACGTGGCCCAGAAGCGCAAGATCCAGGACGGTGACAAGCTCGCCGGCCGCCACGGCAACAAGGGCGTCATCTCCAAGATCCTGCCCGTCGAGGACATGCCGTTCCTCGAGGACGGCACTCCGGTCGACATCGTGCTCAACCCGCTCGGTGTCCCCTCGCGCATGAACATCGGCCAGGTCCTGGAGACCCACCTCGGGTGGATCGCCAAGACGGGCTGGGAGGTCGAGGGCGAGGACGCGGAGTGGAAGCGTCAGCTGCGCGCGATCGAGGCGCACGAGTCCCCCAAGGACTCGAACGTCGCGACCCCCGTCTTCGACGGTGCGCAGGAAGAGGAGATCAAGGGTCTCCTCGAGTCGACGCTGCTCAACCGCGACGGCAAGCGGCTGGTCAACGGTGACGGCAAGGCGCAGCTGTTCGACGGCCGCTCCGGTGAGCCGCTGCCGGACCCGATCTCGGTCGGGTACGTCTACATCCTCAAGCTGAACCACCTGGTCGACGACAAGATCCACGCTCGCTCGACCGGCCCGTACTCGATGATCACGCAGCAGCCGCTGGGTGGTAAGGCGCAGTTCGGTGGCCAGCGGTTCGGCGAGATGGAGTGCTGGGCCATGCAGGCCTACGGCGCCGCATACGCGCTGCAGGAACTGCTCACCATCAAGTCCGACGACGTTCTCGGCCGAGTCAAGGTCTACGAGGCCATCGTCAAGGGCGAGAACATCCCGGAGCCGGGAATCCCGGAGTCCTTCAAGGTGCTCCTCAAGGAACTGCAGTCGCTGTGCCTGAACGTCGAGGTGCTCTCCAGCGACGGTGTGGCCCTGGAGATGCGCGAGACGGACGACGAGGTCTTCCGGGCCGCGGAAGAACTCGGCATCGACCTGTCCCGGCGCCCGAACGAGGGCGTCAGCAGCGTCGAAGAGATCTGACGGAAGCGTCCCGGCCCTGGTCTTCATCAGGTTTTCGTCGCAGTACGGCGAAGCCGTTTTGATAACCCAGGCCGGGACGCCCCCGCCGGCCTTGAATTCACCCGAGCAACGAAACACGAGGGATAGTCCAAGTGCTCGACGTCAACTTCTTCGACGAGTTGCGCATCGGCCTTGCTACCGCTGACGACATCCGGCAGTGGTCGCACGGCGAGGTCAAGAAGCCCGAGACGATCAACTACCGCACGCTCAAGCCCGAGAAGGACGGACTCTTCTGCGAGAAGATCTTCGGTCCTCAGCGGGACTGGGAGTGCTACTGCGGCAAGTACAAGCGGGTCCGGTTCAAGGGCATCATCTGTGAGCGCTGCGGCGTCGAGGTGACCCGGTCCAAGGTCCGCCGTGAGCGCATGGGTCACATCGAGCTGGCCGCGTCGGTCACGCACATCTGGTACTTCAAGGGTGTGCCGAGCCGCCTGGGCTATCTGCTCGACCTGGCGCCCAAGGATCTCGAGAAGATCATTTACTTCGCCTCGTACGTGATCACGAGCGTGGACGCCGAGTCGCGTCACCGTGACCTGTCCACGATCGAGAACGAGATCTTCGCCGAGAAGCGTCAGTCCGAGAACAGCCGCGACTCGGAGATCGAGAAGCGCGCGGCCAAGCTCGAGCAGGACCTCTCGGAGCTCGAAGCCGAGGGTGCCAAGGCCGACGTGCGCCGCAAGGTCAAGGAAGCCGGCGAGCGCGAGATGCGCCAGATCCGGGACAAGGCCCAGCGCGAGATCGACCGCCTCGACGAGGTGCTCGACACCTTCCGCAAGCTCGACTCCAAGCAGCTGGTCACCGACGAGCTGCTCTACCGCGAGCTGCGCGACCGCTTCGGTGAGTACTTCACCGGTGGCATGGGTGCCGAGGCGATCAAGGCGCTGCTGCAGAACATGGACCTGGACGCCGAGGCCGAGAACCTGCGCGAGATCATTCGCACGGGCAAGGGCCAGCGCAAGATCCGTGCGCTCAAGCGCCTCAAGGTCGTCGCCGCGTTCCTGAACACCCGGAACTCGCCGCTCGGCATGGTGCTCGACTGCGTCCCGGTCATCCCGCCGGACCTGCGCCCGATGGTGCAGCTCGACGGTGGCCGGTTCGCGACGAGCGACCTGAACGACCTGTACCGCCGCGTCATCAACCGGAACAACCGCCTCAAGCGCCTCATCGACCTGGGCGCGCCTGAGATCATCGTGAACAACGAGAAGCGGATGCTCCAGGAGGCCGTCGACGCTCTGTTCGACAACGGCCGTCGTGGTCGGCCGGTCACCGGTCCGGGTAACCGCCCGCTGAAGTCGCTGTCCGACATGCTCAAGGGCAAGCAGGGCCGGTTCCGTCAGAACCTGCTCGGCAAGCGCGTCGACTACTCCGGCCGTTCGGTCATCGTCGTCGGCCCGCGCCTCAAGCTGCACCAGTGCGGTCTGCCCAAGCAGATGGCGCTGGAGCTGTTCAAGCCGTTCGTGATGAAGCGCCTGGTCGACCTGAACCACGCGCAGAACATCAAGTCGGCCAAGCGCATGGTCGAGCGTCAGCGGCCGGTCGTGTGGGACGTCCTCGAAGAGGTCATCAGCGAGCACCCCGTGCTGCTGAACCGCGCACCGACCCTGCACCGTCTCGGCATCCAGGCCTTCGAGCCCCAGCTGGTCGAGGGCAAGGCGATCCAGATCCACCCGCTCGTCTGTACGGCGTTCAACGCCGACTTCGACGGTGACCAGATGGCGGTGCACGTGCCGCTGTCGGCCGAGGCGCAGGCCGAGGCTCGGATCCTGATGCTCTCGTCGAACAACATCCTGAAGCCGGCCGACGGCAAGCCCGTCACCATGCCGACCCAGGACATGGTTATCGGCCTCTACTACCTGACGCACCAGACTGTCGGTGCCAAGGGTGAGGGCCGGGTCTTCAGCTCGGACGCCGAAGCTCGGATGGCGTTCGACAACGGCGAGCTGCACCTGCAGGCGACGGTCAAGATCCGTCTCCGCGAGGTCATCGGGGTCGACAACGGCGCCAAGTCGGCGGCGTGGGTCGCTCCGGAGGAGTGGGTCGAGGGCGAGAACCTGCTCGTCGAGACCACGCTCGGCCGGGTCCTGTTCAACGAGACGCTGCCCCCGGGCTACCGCTTCGTGAACTACGAGATCCGCAAGGGTCAGCTGTCGGCGATCGTCAACGACCTCGCCGAGCGCTTCCCCAAGGTCGCCCTCGCGGCGACCCTGGATGCGCTCAAGGAGGCCGGCTTCCACTGGGCCACCTGGTCCGGTGTGACGATCGGTATGGGCGACGTCATCGCGCCGCCGCGCAAGCCGGAGATCCTGGCCAAGCACCAGGCCGAGGCCGACCGGATCGACAAGCAGTACCAGCGTGGTCTGATGACCGCCGAGGAACGTCGCGGCGAGCTCATCGAGATCTGGACCAAGGCGACGAACGAGATCTCCAAGGAGATGGAGTCCGCGCTGCCGCAGGAGAACCCGCTCTGGGTCATGATCAACTCCGGCGCTCGCGGTAACCTCCTCCAGCTCCGGCAGATCGCCGCCATCCGTGGTCTGGTGGCCAACCCCAAGGGTGAGATCATCCCGCGGCCGATCACCTCGTCGTACCGCGAGGGTCTGACCGTGCTGGAGTACTTCATCTCCACGCACGGTGCCCGTAAGGGTCTGGCCGACACCGCTCTGCGTACCGCCGACTCGGGTTACCTGACCCGTCGTCTGGTGGACGTCTCGCAGGACGTCATCATCCGCGAGGAGGACTGCGGCACCGACCGCGCGATCCCGATGCAGGTGGGCGACCGCGAGGCCGACGGCACGCTGGTCGTGCACGTGCACGCCGAGACCGGTGTGCACGCCCGGACGCTGGCCGACGACATCGACGACGCCCAAGGCAACCGGGTGGTGTCGCGTGGCGACGACCTGAACTCGATCCTGGTCGACAAGCTGGTCGCGGCCGGCGTCGAGAACGTCCGGGTCCGTTCGGTACTGACCTGCGAGTCGAAGCTCGGCGTGTGCGCGGCCTGCTACGGCCGTTCGCTGCCGACCGGCAAGGCGGTCGACATCGGTGAGGCGGTCGGCATCATCGCGGCCCAGTCCATCGGTGAGCCCGGCACCCAGCTGACGATGCGTACCTTCCACACCGGTGGTGTCGCGGGTGAGGACATCACTCAGGGTCTGCCGCGTGTGCAGGAGATCTTCGAGGCCCGTGTGCCCAAGGGCAAGGCGCCCATCGCCGACACCCCGGGACGCATCCGCATCGAGGACGGCGAGCGCTCGCGGAAGATCATCGTGGTGCCGGACGACGGCAGTGACGAGATCGTCTACGACAAGATCTCGAAGCGCGTCAAGCTGCGCGCCCACGACGGCGACCACGTCGGCGTCGGCGAGAAGCTGACCGAGGGCACGATCGACCCGCACGAGCTCCTGCGCATCATGGGCCCCCGCGCGGTTCAGGTTCACCTGACCGCCGAGGTCCAGCAGGTCTACCGCTCGCAGGGTGTGCTCATCCACGACAAGCACATCGAGATCATCATCCGCCAGATGCTCAAGCGGGTGACGGTGATCGACTCGGGCGCCGCGGAGTTCCTTCCGGGCATCCTGGTCGACCGGGCGCTCTTCGAGTCGGAGAACCGCCGGATCGTGGGCGAGGGTGGCGAGCCCGCCGCCGGTCGCCCGGTGCTGATGGGTATCACCAAGGCCTCGCTGGCCACCGACTCCTGGCTCTCGGCCGCCTCCTTCCAGGAGACGACCCGAGTGCTGACCGACGCGGCGATCAACTCGCGCAGCGACTCGCTGGTCGGCCTCAAGGAGAACGTGATCATCGGAAAGCTCATCCCGGCCGGTACCGGTATCTCCAAGTACCGCAACATCCGGGTCGAGCCGACCGAGGAGGCCAAGGCCAAGGTCTACTCGATGACCGGGTACCCGGAGACCGACTACGGCTTCGGGCCGGCCAGCGGGCAGGCTGTGCCGCTGGACGACTTCGACTTCGGGTCGTACCGCTAAGGGTTCTGATTCTCGGGGGCGGTCGCGCAATGCGCGGCCGCCCCCGAGGGCTTTCTAAGATGGGGTGGTGACCACTCCCGCCGCGGCGTCGACCCGCCACCCGATGGACCCGGATCCGCTGTCCTCGTCGAAGGCGCGGGCGGTGTTCGCGCTGGGGCTGGTGAGCTTTCTGACCGGCCCCTTCGTCGGGGGTGTGATCCCGGCCACCATCGCCCTCCTGCTGGCCCGTCAGACGGCCAGGCAGGCCTATGCGTCGCAGGGCTACCTGACGGGCTCGGCGTGGATCAGGCGGGGCCGCAGGCTGGCCTGGGCGGGCATCGTGCTCGCGCTAACCTCTCTCGTCATCGCCTCGATCGCGGGTCTGCTGCATCTGGCCACCCCGGCCGGCCCCGACTTCGCACCGGGCACCGACTAGGCGGGGTGCACCGCGCCTCGTACGGGTGACATGCTCTTCTCATGACCGTTCCACCCCCGCCGCAGGCTCAACACCCTGTCGTCGTGCCGCCGCCGCCGCCCTCGGGCCGGTGGCGGCCGGAACGGGTGGACGCGCTGCCGGGCACCGAGTTCGGCCTGGTCCAACTGCGGGTCGAGCCGATCACCTCGGGTCTGGCGATCGGCTCGCTGATCGCCGGCATCGGCTCGATCCTGGTGTCGTTCCTCGTGCTCTGCTTCGGCCTGGTCGGCTCGTCGGCCGGCTGGGGCGGCTGGGTCTCCGGCGCCTTCACTCTGCTGGCCGTGGCGGTGGGCGGGGGAGCGATCGCGATCGGCGTGATCTCCCGCCGGCAGATCCGCCGCTCGGGTCAGACCGGTCAGGTTCGTTTCACCGGCAGTGGCCTGGGCATGTCAGGGATCGTGGGCGGATCGGCCGGGGCGGGAATTGCTCTCCTGTCCCTGGGGTTGGCACTGGTGTTGCAATTGTCGGTCTGAGCCTGGATACCGGCACCGCGGCGTTGCCGCCCTGAAGCACCCGGTACACTTGTATCGGAGATATCCGTCGTGCAGCCTCAGCGTTCATTTTGACCTGGGTGCTCGTGGTGGGTAGTCTTTCCCCTCGTGCCCGGGCTTGCCTGGGCAACTCGTGCGTGCGCCCGAGTCGGCAGGACAGCGACGAGGCGGCGATACGCCGAGCCGGCGCCCCCATCGGGGCGTCGACAAAGACAGAAACCGGTGCGTGTTGACAAACACGCGGCGGGACCGCGAGCCGAGCGACACGCCCGACCGCGGGTGCCGGACACATCCCCGGGCATGGGGGCGTGACCGGCACTAGGAATAACCAAGACGGTGCGGCCGCCTAGGAAGCGGCCGAAGGGAGCGGAGAAACCCGGTGCCCACGATCCAGCAGCTGGTCCGAAAGGGCCGCCAGGCGAAGACGAGCAAGACCAAGACGCCGGCGCTGAAGGGAAGTCCCCAGCGGCGCGGCGTGTGCACGCGCGTGTACACCACCACCCCCAAGAAGCCGAACTCTGCGCTGCGCAAGGTCGCTCGTGTGAAGCTCAGCAGCCAGATCGAGGTGACGGCGTACATCCCGGGCGTCGGCCACAACCTGCAGGAGCACTCGATCGTGCTCGTGCGCGGCGGTCGTGTGAAGGACCTCCCGGGCGTCCGCTACAAGATCGTCCGCGGTTCGCTCGACACCCAGGGTGTCCGCAACCGCAAGCAGGCCCGCAGCCGTTACGGCGCGAAGAAGGAGAAGAGCTGACATGCCGCGTAAGGGCCCCGCTCCGCGCCACCCAGTGGTCGCGGATCCGGTTTACAACTCGCCGCTGGTCACCCAGCTGATCAACAAGATCCTGATCGGCGGCAAGCGTCAGCTCGCTGAGCGCATCGTGTACGGCGCCCTCGAGGGTGCCCGTGAGAAGAGTGGCACCGACCCCGTGGTGACTCTCAAGCGCGCGATGGACAACGTCAAGCCGACCCTCGAGGTTCGCAGCCGCCGTGTCGGTGGCGCGACCTACCAGGTTCCGGTCGAGGTCCGCACCCCGCGTCAGACCACCCTCGGTCTGCGCTGGCTGGTCCAGTACTCCAAGGCCCGCCGCGAGAAGACCATGATCGAGCGCCTCCAGAACGAGCTGCTCGACGCCAGCAACGGCCTCGGCGCCGCTGTCAAGCGTCGCGAGGACACCCACAAGATGGCGGAGTCCAACAAGGCCTTCGCGCACTACCGCTGGTAAGACCCGGCTGCTGTGAGCCCGGCAACTCGCCGGGCCACAGCGCAAGTCGTACCGGTTCACGAGACGACGACGAAGAAAAGTAGGGATTGAAGTGGCCGCCGCAGACGCGCTCGCCAACGTACGCAACATCGGCATCATGGCGCACATCGATGCTGGTAAGACCACGACCACCGAGCGAATCCTGTTCTACACCGGCATCACGTACAAGATCGGTGAGGTCCACGAGGGCGCCGCCGTCATGGACTGGATGGAGCAGGAGCAGGAGCGCGGTATCACGATCACTTCCGCCGCCACCAAGTGCGAGTGGAAGGGCCACACGATCCAGATCATCGACACGCCCGGCCACGTCGACTTCACGGTCGAGGTCGAGCGGTCGTTGCGTGTGCTGGACGGTGCGGTGGCGGTCTACGACGGCGTGGCCGGCGTGGAGCCGCAGACCGAGAACGTGTGGCGGCAGGCGGACAAGTACCACGTGCCCCGGATGTGCTTCGTCAACAAGCTCGACCGGACCGGTGCCGACTTCTTCCGTTGCGTGCAGATGATGATCGACCGGCTCAACGCCACCCCACTGGTCCTCCAGATCCCGATCGGGCTCGAGGGTGACCACATCGGTGTCGTCGACCTGATCGGCATGCGCGCGCTGACCTGGCGTGGCGAGACCCAGAAGGGTGACGACTACGCCGTCGAGGAGATCCCGGCCGACCTGGTCGACTCCGCGAACGAGTGGCGCGAGAAGCTGATCGAGACGCTGGCCGACGTCGACGACGAGGTCATGCTGAAGTACCTCGAGGGCGAGGAGCTCTCCCAGGACGAGATCAAGGCCGCCATCCGGCGCTCCACGATCGCCAGCAAGGCCAACCCGGTGCTGTGCGGTTCGGCGTTCAAGAACAAGGGCGTTCAGCCCATGCTCGACGCCGTGATCGACTTCCTGCCGTCGCCGCTGGACGTCCCGGCCATCGAGGGCACCGCCCCCGACGGCGAGACCCCGATGCTGCGCAAGCCGTCGAACACCGAGCCGTTCTCCGGCCTGGCGTTCAAGATCCAGACGGACAAGCACCTCGGCAAGCTCACCTACGTCCGGGTCTACTCCGGCACGCTCGACAGCGGTTCCCAGGTGGTCAACTCCACCAAGGACCGCAAGGAGCGGATCGGCAAGATCTACCAGATGCACGCCAACAAGCGTGAAGAGCGGCCGACGGCGCAGGCCGGCGACATCATCGCCGTGCAGGGTCTCAAGCAGACCACCACCGGCGACACGCTCAGCGACCCGGCCCACCCGGTCATCCTCGAGTCGATGACGTTCCCGGAGCCGGTCATCCAGGTCGCCATCGAGCCGAAGACCAAGTCGGACCAGGAGAAGCTGGGCACCGCGATCCAGCGCCTGGCCGAGGAGGACCCGACCTTCCGCGTCTTCAACGACGAGGAGACCGGCCAGACGATCATCGCCGGCATGGGCGAGCTCCACCTGGACATCCTGGTGGACCGCATGCGCCGCGAGTTCAACGTCGAGGCCAACATCGGTAAGCCGCAGGTGGCGTACCGCGAGACGATCCGCGGCACCGTGGAGAAGCTCACGTACGTCCACAAGAAGCAGACCGGTGGTTCGGGCCAGTACGCGAAGGTCGTCGTGACCGTCGGGCCGCTGCCGCTCGAGGCCGACGGCCCCACCTACGAGTTCGTCAACGCCGTCACCGGTGGCCGCATCCCCAAGGAGTTCATCCCCTCGGTGGACGCGGGCGCGCAGGACTCCCTGCAGTACGGCGTCCTCGCCGGTTACCCGCTGGTCGGCGTGAAGTTCACGCTGGTCGACGGTCAGTACCACGAGGTCGACTCGTCCGAGATGGCGTTCAAGATCGCCGGCTCCATCGCGATGAAGGAAGCGGCCCGCAAGGCCGACCCCGCGCTGCTGGAGCCGATGATGTCGGTTGAGGTCACCACGCCCGAGGACAACATGGGCGACGTGATCGGCGACCTCAACTCGCGACGTGGCATCATCCAGTCGATGGAGGAGCGCTCCGGCGCCCGCGTCATCAAGGCTCTGGTGCCGCTCTCCGAGATGTTCGGCTACGTCGGCGACCTTCGGTCGAAGACCGCCGGCCGGGCGAGCTACAGCATGCAGTTCGACTCCTACGCCGAGGTTCCGCAGAGCGTCGCGAAGGAGATCATCGCCAAGGCCACCGGCGCCTGATGCGGTGAGGCGCGTGCGGTCCGTCGAGGGCCGCACGCGCACGAGCAGTCGACAGAGTCCCCATCGCCTTATCGGGCGTGCCGGGCGAAAGTAAAGACAAGTCCACAGGAGGACACCAGTGGCGAAGGCTAAGTTCGAGCGGACTAAGCCGCACGTCAACATCGGCACCATTGGTCACATCGACCACGGTAAGACGACGCTGACTGCGGCCATCACGAAGGTCCTGCACGACGAGTACCCGGACCTGAACCCGTACACCCCGTTCGACGAGATCGACAAGGCGCCTGAAGAGAAGGCCCGTGGCATCACGATCTCGATCGCGCACGTCGAGTACCAGACCGCGACGCGTCACTACGCGCACGTGGACTGCCCCGGCCACGCGGACTACATCAAGAACATGATCACCGGTGCCGCGCAGATGGACGGCGCGATCCTGGTGGTTGCCGCGACCGACGGCCCGATGCCGCAGACCAAGGAGCACGTGCTCCTGGCCCGCCAGGTCGGCGTTCCGTACATCGTCGTCGCCCTGAACAAGAGCGACATGGTGGACGACGAGGAGCTCCTGGAGCTCGTCGAGCTCGAGGTTCGCGAGCTGCTCAGCACCTACGAGTTCCCGGGCGACGACCTTCCGGTCGTGCGCGTCTCGGCACTCAAGGCGCTCGAGGGCGACGCCGAGTGGACCGCCAAGCTGCTCGAGCTGATGAACGCGGTCGACACCGCGATCCCGCAGCCCGAGCGCGACGTCGAGAAGCCGTTCCTCATGCCGATCGAGGACGTCTTCACGATCACCGGTCGTGGAACGGTCGTCACCGGCCGGGCCGAGCGCGGCATCCTCAAGCCGAACGAGGAGGTCGAGATCGTGGGCATCCGCGAGAAGTCGACCAAGACCGTCTGCACCGGCATCGAGATGTTCCGCAAGCTGCTCGACGAGGCCCGCGCGGGTGAGAACGTCGGCCTCCTGCTGCGTGGTATCAAGCGCGAGGACGTCGAGCGCGGCATGGTCGTCGTGAAGCCGGGGTCCAGCACCCCGCACACGGAGTTCGAGGGCCAGGTCTACATCCTCTCGAAGGAAGAGGGCGGCCGGCACACCCCGTTCTTCCAGAACTACCGCCCGCAGTTCTACTTCCGCACCACGGACGTCACCGGCGTCGTCACGCTGCCCGAGGGCACCGAGATGGTCATGCCGGGTGACTCCACCAGCATGTCGGTCAAGCTGATCCAGCCGATCGCCATGGAGCAGGGCCTGAAGTTCGCGATCCGTGAGGGTGGCCGGACCGTCGGCGCCGGCACGGTCACGAAGATCAACGTCTGAGTAACAGGTACCCCGATTAGCATTGCCGGCGTGTATCCGGCATACTAGTCAGGTTGCGTCCGAGCGGGGTGGTTAGCTGCCTTGGCAGCTGGCCACCCTCGCCGGGTGTCTGGGTGTGTTTTTGGGCCACCCGCGGACACCTCAAGATCCCCGCGATCTAGGGCACTGCTCTGCGCAGTTTTCTAAGAGTCAGCGCGACACGCCCGACCGCGGGGGTCGGACAACGCAGGATCAACGGTCCTGCGGGCATGCGAGAGCCACCGCTTTCGCACGTAGCGGCATCGAGAGAAGGAAACAGAAGCCACCATGGCGGGACAGAAGATCCGCATCCGGCTCAAGGCCTATGACCACGAGGTCGTGGACTCCTCGGCGCGGAAGATCGTCGAGACGGTGACGCGTACCGGGGCGCAGGTTGCTGGCCCGGTGCCGCTGCCCACGGAAATCAACCGTTTCTGCGTCATCCGCTCGCCGCACAAGTACAAGGACTCGCGCGAGCACTTCGAGATGCGCACGCACAAGCGGCTGATCGACATCATCGACCCGACGCCTAAGACGGTCGACTCGCTCATGCGCCTCGACCTGCCGGCTGGCGTCGACATCGAGATCAAGCTGTAGGGATCCGGACTGATGGACAGGCAAGTAAAGGGGATCCTGGGCGCCAAGCTCGGCATGACCCAGGTCTGGGACAACAACAAGGTCGTCCCGGTGACCGTGGTTCAGGCCGGCCCTTGTGTCGTGACCCAGGTCCGCACCGATGAGAAGGACGGCTACACCGCCGTCCAGCTGGCGTTCGGCGCTATCGACCCGCGCAAGGTGAACAAGCCCGAGGGCGGTCACTTCGCGAAGGCGGGCGTTTCGCCGCGGCGGCATGTTGTCGAGCTCCGCACGACGGACGCCGGCGAGTACGAGCTCGGCCAAGAGGTCACCGTGGACGCGTTCCCGGTCGGTTCGCCGATCGACGTCACCGGCAAGACCCGCGGTAAGGGCTACGCCGGTGTCATCAAGCGGCACGGCTTCCACGGCCTCAAGGCCAGCCACGGTGTCGAGCGCAAGCACCGCTCGCCCGGTTCGATCGGCGCCTGCGCGACCCCTGGTCGCGTCTTCAAGGGCGTGCGGATGGCCGGTCGCATGGGTAGCGAGCGCTTCACCGTGCAGAACCTGACCGTGCAGGCGGTGGACACCGAGAACAACCTGATCCTGGTCAAGGGCGCGGTGCCCGGCCCCAAGGGCGCGCTCGTTCTCGTCCGTACCGCGGCGAAGAAGAAGGGCGGTGCCAAGTGAGCTCGGTTGACGTGATCAACGTCGAGGGCAACAAGGCCGGCTCGGTCGACCTTCCGGACTCGGTCTTCGATGTTCAGGCGAACATCCCGCTGATGCACCAGGTCGTCGTGGCCCAGCTCGCGGCCGCTCGCCAGGGCACGGCCAAGGCCAAGACCCGCGGTGAGGTCGCCGGTGGCGGCAGGAAGCCGTACAAGCAGAAGGGCACCGGTCGCGCCCGTCAGGGCTCGATCCGCGCTCCTCAGTTCACCGGCGGTGGCGTCGTGCACGGTCCCGTGCCGCGCGACTACAGCCAGCGGACCCCCAAGAAGATGAAGGCCGCCGCCCTGCGTGGCGCCCTCTCCGACCGGGCCCGCGAAGGCCGCGTGCACGTGGTCGAGGCGTTCGTCAGCGGCGACAAGCCGTCGACCAAGGGCGCGATCGCCACGCTGCGCAAGGCCACCGAGTCCACCAAGGTCTTGGTCGTGCTGAGCAGCACCGACGAGCTGAACTGGCTCTCGCTGCGCAACGAGGCGACCGTGCACCTGCTCGAGGCGGGCCAGCTCAACACGTACGACGTGCTGGTCGCCGACGAGGTGGTCTTCACCAAGGACGCGCTCGACGAGTTCCTGGGCGCGCCGGCGACCGCCGAGGGGGAGAACAAGTGAGCACCATCGCCGACCCGCGCGACATCATCGTCCGCCCGGTTGTCTCCGAGAAGAGCTACAGCGTTCTCGACCAGAACTGGTACACGTTCCTCGTCCACCCGGACGCGAACAAGACCCAGATCAAGATCGCGATCCAGCAGATCTTCAACGTCCGCGTGCTGACGGTGAACACCGCCAACCGCGAGGGCAAGCGCAAGCGCACCCGGACCGGCTTCGGTCAGCGCAAGGCGACGAAGCGCGCGATGGTGAAGCTGGCTGACGGTGACCGTATCGAGGCCTTCGGCGGCCCGGTCAGCTAAGGGGTTGTAAATCATGGCTATCCGTAAGTACAAGCCGACCACGCCGGGCCGTCGCGGCTCGAGCGTCGCCGACTTCGCCGAGATCACCCGGTCCACTCCGGAGAAGTCTCTGCTGGTTCCGCTGCCCAAAAAGGGTGGTCGCAACGTCCACGGCCGCATCACCACGCGGCACCAGGGCGGCGGTCACAAGCGGCAGTACCGGCTGATCGACTTCAAGCGGGTCGACAAGGACGGCGTGCCGGCCAAGGTCGCGCACATCGAGTACGACCCGAACCGCACGTCGCGCATCGCGCTGCTGCACT